>CAWBVG010000009.1:0-70310 GCA_963792175.1 uncultured Acidobacteriota bacterium | reverse complement strand
CCAGGTCCGCCGCCTATGTTTATCGAGAAGCCGGACTTGGCCCAAAATGACCGCGCGGCCTTCGATAGCCTGACTCGAAGCACAGGCAAGTCGTTCACCGGAGAGATCGGAATGCAGAACAAACCGAGCATCGTCTTCGTCCACGGACTGTGGGCCGACGGGTCGTGCTTCAGCAAAGTGATCCCGCCGCTTCAGGCGGAGGGGTATGAAGTGATAGCCAGCCAGCACAGCCTCGACTCACTCAAGGGTGACGTGGCCACAGTCAAGCGGACGCTCGGACGCGTCAGCAGTCCCGCCATCCTGGTCGGGCACTCGTACGGGGGGACGCTCATCACGGCGGCGGGAACAGACGACCGTGTGGCGGGGCTCGTCTACATCGCTGCGCTCGCACCCGACGAGAACGAGACATCCCAAAGCCAGCAGAATCAGTTTCCCAAGACGGACGTCTTCTCTTACATCGAGGTCGCGGACGGTCGCATCTGGCTGCGGCCGGACGGCATCGGCTGCTTCGCGGGAGACTTGTCCGAGCAGGAACAGAAGCTGGTCTGGGCGACGCAGATGGTGCCTGCGGCCGACGTCTTCGACCAGAAGGTTGAAGGGACCGCCTGGAAGTCGAAGCCGAGCTGGTACATCGTGGCCACGAAAGACCGCACGGTCAATCCCGAGTTGGAGCGGTTTGTCGCGAAGCGCATGGGCGCCGCCACGACCGAGCTGGACAGCAGCCACGTCCCGATGCTCTCCAACCCCAAACTCGTACTCGATGTGATTGGTACCTTCGCAGCGACCGTCCCAAAAAGGACCCAGCGAGGGAGCCTGTGGGCGCCAGGCGCTGAAAAAACCAGCGCAAGGCTTGCTAGTGATGTGGCGGAGTTAATCCGACGGGACATGGAGACCTGGAGATTCGAGGCGTAGAACGCTGAGAGGGCGGCGCCACGGGCACGAACACCTAGCGGCGCACGGTGCCGTAGAGCAGGAGTGACACCGCTTCTCGAAGAGCCGCTACGCTGAAGGGCTTCTCCGGGAACGCTTCTCCTTCCCACAGCGAACGTGCGTCCATCAGCCGATCGATATAGCCAGTCACGTAAGCGCCGGGAAGGTCTGGCGGATCATCCGGATTTGGCGGACCATCTGGTCGCCGCTGAGTCCAGGCATCTGGAGGTCGGCCGCCAGGAGGTCGACCTGGGCCTCTTGCCTGATCGCCGCGATCCCCTCCGGTCCACTCCCTGCTCTTTTCACGACGTAGCCATCCAACCCGAGGGCGCGCAAGGATTCGCTCCGAACAGGTTCGATTCCGGTCGAGAAAGGTGACGTCTGAAGTAAGGCGAATTCTCGCCAGACCGTGATAAGTTCGCCGACGTGACGGACTGGGCCAGTCTGGTACTCGTGGTAATCGGCCTGGTTGCCGGCCGGGTGGCTCGAGTGGCACGACATCCGGCGGCCCCACTGACAAGACCGACACAGCCGCCTTGATGATTGTGCGCTAGCGACTATGGCCCAACGCGTCGAGCAATCCCCGTCGCGAGATGGGAACCTCAACGCGTGCCGCGGACCCTTTGGTGCCGACACGGAAAACTGACCGACCCCAATCGGATAAATCCCGCCGTGAAAGCGTCGGTTCCGAGATGGCGGATATGGTTGGCCTGGGTGGCTCACGCGGCCGGGACTTGCGACGCAGCGGCAACCCGTGCCGCCGAAGGAGGCCACGACGACAGCGACCGACGGTGCTCGGATGGGAACAAGGCGAAGGCAGCCGGCGAACAGGCGGGCACGCTCCGGCGTCGCGCACACGCGGCGCAAGAGCGCGTGAACGCGTTGACGAAACAGACGCTCAGGAACACGCGGAAAGGGCGCTAGCGAAGGCGACACGGCGGATACGGAGACGCTAGGTTCGCAGCCTCCGGATCGATCAGGTCTCGGTAGGCGTCGGCTTCTTCGCGGATGCGTTTCATCAGGGCGTGGTATTTCTCGGGGTCGTGACGCTCCGCCTTCAGTTGATCCAGAGGCGCTGGATGAGCGCCGAACGTCGACGGGCCTCCTCTGATCAGGGCCCTGTGCCATTTCGCGGACGGTATGCGCCTCACGGGCAGGCAATCGAAACGCCGCCGGTGGCTCGAGCGGGCGGTGACGGGCGCGGCGGGCGTCTAGGTGTCCTCGTGAGCGCTATGGTCAGCATGGCTCGCTCGCGCGGTGTGAGGAATCGTGAACATCCCGTCACAGTCCGCGCAACGGAAGAAAACGACATCGTCCACCAGCCCGACACGGATGACGCGCGGGCATTTACAGTGGGGACACGGGGATGGTGGCTCCGCCAAAAGGCGGAAGCGTTGTTCCTTGGACGGCTGAGCCACTCTAGACCCTGCGGTGGCGCCAGGCTCGCAAAAGCGGAGCCATGTCCATCACGGGTTTTTCCGGGCGATTCCCGTTGCGACGAATCTCGACCGCCTGAAAGGACACCGATGGGCGGACCTAAGGCGCCGTGTCGATGACCGAACCAATGGCGACGGCACTCTATCGCCGCGTTGACGTCTCTTGTTGGATTGTTCGACGGGAGCTAGTTGGCTGGTCGGCGCGCAACGTTTCAGCTCTTGTCGCGCTGACCGCGATGTTTGCTACCTCAGCTTTATTGCGAATGAGACGTGGCAACGAGCGAACCCAGCATCGTCACTCTGGGTAGCGCGCCGTTGGCTGCGTATTTTGGGCGAGGCTTCAAAACAAGTCCGTTGAGTTGCGGTGTGTGACCATGGTCGGCGCAGGTTGGACACGAGGACGACGCGGATCGATCCGCCCGCGTACCGCGGACTCCGCCGCGAAGCAATACGACGCGGCGGCTTTGCGAACAAGTAGCCAACGTCGGCAACGGGCGTGGGACAAACCTCCGTGGACGCCTGACCGCTTTCGCCCGCAAATGCTGAACCAAGTCGCGACTGCGACGCCGAGGCGATGCTCGGGACAATCATGTGATTGTTGGGCTCTCAGCTGACACTGATTTTCGAGCAGTCGATCTGCGGCGAGAAGTGCGAGCTAAATCGAGGGGGATTGTTGGACCGGCTCAAGCCTGGTTCAGTGGCGTCACCGTCCAAAGGTTCTAAACCGTGCGGCGTTAAGCAAGAACTATCCGCCCGGCAAGACCGCCCGGCCCGTATAATCCGACCACTTGGCCCTTGCTCCCCGTACGCGCGTCGATGAAGTCACCGCGCCGATCGGGGAAGGTAGGATGGGCGCGGCGCGCTGCCCGCGAACGAAACGCTAAGGATCGTACACCGAGATGGCGGAAGCCCTGGGGGCGGCGCACGAGAAGGGCTGGTCAGAGCGGATATGTCGGGAGGAATCGACAATGACTCGGTTATTCGGCTCACCTCAGGAGGAAGCGATGGAGACAAGACTGAAGCGTCTTCGTTCTCTGGGTGGCGTTCGTCGGTATCGTCGCGGCTGCGTTGTCAGGCACGATGCTCGCTCAGCCCACCGATTCTCGGTCGGCACTTGGAAGCTCAATCTTGCAAAATCGAAGTCCAGCCCGGGCCCGGCCGCCAAGAGCGCGACCACAAAGATCGAGGCGGCAGGTGCGGGAACGAAGGTCATCGTTGACCAAGCCCCGGCGGATGGCTCCACGCGTCACTGGGAATTTACGGCCAACTATGATGGCAAGGACGTCCCTGTTATTGGCAACAACCCGGACGCGGACATGATTGCACGCGCGCGCATCGACGCAAACACGGTGAAAACGATTTCGAAAAAGAATGGCAAGGTCACGACTACGCAGACATGACCGTGTCGAGCGATGGCGAGGCGCGAACCGTCACGACCACGGGGACGAACGCTGCCGGTCAGACTGTGAACAGCGTCGCGGTCTAAGAGAAGCAGTAGTTCAACGTACTGTGACCAGCGGCCTTTGTTTTGACGGGGGCCGCTGGTTGTTTCGCGAAATGTGGAGTTACTGTCGGGGAGTAGTCGGTGGGCCATAGGCCGTTGCTCGTTACCGAACCGTTACCTGGGTGAATCAGTTACGCACCCGAGTACATCCTCGCGCACCGAATCAGCTCGGCCGCGTACGTCGGCACCGGATTGTCCGGCGTTGACAGTTCAAGCGATACGTACCCGCGATACCCGGCGTTCGCGAGGATGCCGAATAGTTTCGCCCAATCCGCCGGCTCCCGTTGCCCGTCTGGCGTGGACATCTGCGGCTTGACATGAGTCGACGAGGCGTACGGAGCGCAAATCTCGCACTCCTTGTAGCCGTCCTTGCGGAAATTCCCGCAGTCCAGCGCAATTCTGGCAGCCGGATGATTGACCTTCTTCACGATTGTCAGTAACTGCGCCGACGTCCTCGTCAAATCATCGTCGTCCTCGAGGCCGAGCACGATCCCTTTCGCAGCCGCGTAGTCGAGGATGGGCTTGTAGACCTCGACCGCCCACTCCACCGCCTGCGTCTCGGTGGCGCCCTGCGCAATCCCGCCGCCGAAGACGCGGACGCTGCTCGCGCCCACCGCATCGGCGATGTCAATCCATTTCTTGCCGAATGCGATTTCCTTCTGGCGCAGCTCCGGCGTTGGTTGCGCCATCTTCACCGGCGAGCCGACGCCGTAAATGTCGATGCCGTTCTTGAAGGCGGTATTCCGGAGTGACGCCAGCCACTGCGGCGTCGGATTGGCCGGGGTCTTCCGGACCATCTCGGAAATCTGGGTGGACGGCGTGCCAGGCGGAAAATTCAGCATCGGTGGCAGCCAGTAGCCCGTCATCTCGATGCCCTCAAGGCCGAGGTCTGCGATGACGCGAACGATGTCCTCGTAGGTCATCTCCTTCGCCTCGAGCTGCGGACGGTAGGAGAGCGCGATGACGCCGGGGCGCAGGCGGCCTTTGTACGCGGGCGGTGCTTTGGGCGTCTGCTGCGTGACAGCCTGCGCCTCAGCCGGCCTCGCGTCCGCCACGGCGGTCGCAGCAGCGGCCAGCGCCGGGAACGCTTTCATCATCTGGCGACGATTCATGGCGGTATCCCCTGGAATCGCGTTCGTGTGATCGGCGCTACTATACGCCGTTCCGCGCCGCAATCCTGCGGTGTGGACGCGACTGGCGCGGACGCTCGTGAGTCTGACGTCGAGGTACTCGATGTGATGCGGTCCGCGTGGGTCAGTTGAAGGTTTCGCCAGTAACGTGACATCGGAGGTACAAGAATGGAAATGCTTCGAACTGCGCGACAGACGTGTCGAGCGCGCAGCGGGCACCGTTGCGGCCATTCTCGGCCTGGTGTTGGGGGGGATGCAATCCGTGCCCAAAGCAATCCCGATGAGACGGCGATTCGCCAGATTCTCGACAGTGAAATCACGACGTGGAACAAAGGTGATACCGACGGTTACTCGAGGCATTTCGCGGCGGTTCGCGGAAAGTCGCGAAGTGGCGAGTGATCCGCCTGGCTCAGGGCCAAAACGCAACTCGGTCACCACTTCGGCGTTTTCGAGGACCTATCCCGTTCGACTGTCACTCGCCGATATAATTCAACCACTTGGCCCTCACTCCCGGCATCAGGCTCGGCCCCTACGAGATCCTCGCGGCGATCGGCGCGGGCGGCATGGGCGAGGTCTACCGCGCGCACGACACGCGGCTCGATCGCGACGGTCGCGATCAAAGTTCTGCCCGACTCCTCGCCGCCGATCCCGAGCGCCAGGAGCGCTTCGAGCGCGAGGCGCGCGCCGTCTCCGCGCTGAACCATCCGCACATCTGCACGCTGTACGACGTCGGCCATCAGGACGGCGTCGACTACCTCGTGATGGAGCTGATCGAGGGCGAGTCGCTCGCGCAGCGGCTGACGAAGGGTCCGCTGCCGCTCGACCAGGTGCTGCGGCTCGGCACCGAGATCGCCGACGCGCTGAGCAAGGCCCATCGGCAGGGCATCGTGCATCGCGACCTGAAGCCCGGCGAACATCATGCTGACGAAGCAGGGCGTCGAAGCTGCTCGACTTCGGCCTCGCGCGCGTCGACGCGCCGAAGACGACGTCGTCGGTGTCGTTCCTGCCGACGCAGCAGCACGCGCTGACGCAGGCGGGCACGATGCTCGGCACGTTTCAGTACATGTCGCCCGAGCAGCTCGAAGGCGGCGAGGCCGACGCGCGCACCGACATCTTCGCGTTCGGCGCCCTGCTCTACGAAACGATGACGGGGCGGAAGGCGTTCGAGGGCAAGAGCCAGGCGAGCCTGATCAGCTCGATCATGGCAGGCTCGCCGCCGCCGATCATCGTCGCTGCAGCCGATGACGCCGCCCGCGCTCGAGCGCGTGATCAGGACGTGCCTGGACAAGGATCCCGACGATCGCTGGCAGACGGCGCAGGATCTCGCGGCCGAGCTGAAATGGATCGCGGAAGGGGGATCGCAGATCGGCGCGCCGGCGCCCGTCGTCTCGCGGCGGAAGTCGCGCGAGCGCTGGGCGTGGGCCGCCGCTGGACTCTTCGCCGTCATTTCGGCGCTGACCGGCGCACGCCTGCTGACGCAGCAAGAGGCGCCGCGCCTGACGACAAAATTCGCCGTCGCGCCGCCGAAGGACATCAAGATCGAGTGGCCGCGCATTTCTCCGGACGGCCGTGCGGTCGCGTTTGTGGGCATCGATCTTCGCGGCCGGCGATCGATCTGGGTGCGGCAGATGGACTCGTTCGACGCGATCCATCTCGACGGCACCGAGAACGTGCAGCGGCCGTTCTGGTCACCGGACAGCCGTTACCTCGCGTTCTTCGCCCAGGGCCAGCTCAAGAAAGTGCTGGCGTCAGGCGGACCGACGCAGCTCCTCTGCGAATTCGCCGGGCGGATCGGACGGCTCGTGGGGCAAGGGCGTCATCCTGTTTGATGGCCGGGCCACCGATCCCGTTCGTCGCGTGGCGGACTCGGGCGGCGTGCCCACAGTCGCCGTCAAGCCTGACACGACGAAACAGGAAGTGGGCACCGCGTGGCCGTTCTTCCTCCCGGACGGCCGCCACTATCTGTTTCTGTCGAACAACGCCAAGGGTCCGGTCACGATCAAGGTCGCGTCGCTCGACTCGTCCGACGTCACGACACTGGTCGACTCCGAAACGCGCGCCGAGTATTCGTCCGGCCACATCTTCTACGTCGCTCAGCACACGCTGATGGCACGGCCGTTTTCCGCGGATAGGCTCGCGCTCGGCGGCGAACCGTTCCCGGTCACCGATCGCATTCAGATTCAGAATCTCGGCCTCGTCGATTTCTCGACGTCGCAAACCGGCGACCTGGCGTACGCCAACGACGCGCAGGAACAGCGCAATCGCCTGCTGTGGCTCGATCGGGCCGGCAAGGAGCTGGGCACGGTCGGCGAACCGGCGCTCTACCGCAATCCCGCGCTCGCGCCCGACGACACTCGCGCGGCGGTCGGCATCTCCGGCAAAGGCGCCACGGCGAACGACGACAGCATCTGGGTCGTGGACCTCAAGCGCAACGTCTCATCACGATTGACGTTCGGCGACGGACTCCGCGCGTTTCCGGTGTGGTCACCGGACGGCACCCGCGTGGCATATGCGGGCACCGGAAAGGCCGGGCCGTTCTAC
This sequence comes from uncultured Acidobacteriota bacterium, assembly GCA_963792175.1. Lineage (GTDB taxonomy): Bacteria > Acidobacteriota > Vicinamibacteria > Vicinamibacterales > CAVVIG01 > CAWBVG01. The sequence continues at coordinate 62,769 of CAWBVG010000009.1, read as the reverse complement.
AAGATGCTTCAGAAGCTGGCCAGCGGAGGCGGTGACGAATCGACGACCTACGAGTCCACCGAGCTCGCGCTCTTGCCGACTGACTGGTCGCGGGATGGGACGACTGTGCTGCTGACGACGTTGACGGCGTCCGGCGACAACTTCGACCTCGCGACTATTGCAGCTGCCGGAGGCACGGGGCCAGGCGATCTCATCAAGACGCCAGGACCGACGCGCGAGATTGACGCGCGCTTCTCGCCGGATGGACGGTGGTTTGTCTATCAGTCGAACGAGTCCGGACGGTACGAGATCTTCATCCAGGCGTACCCGAAATCAGGCGGCAAGTGGCAGGTCTCGACCGCCGGCGGCAGCGTTGCGCATTGGCGAGGCGATGGCAAGGAGATCATCTATCAGGGGCCGGACGAAACGTTCTACGCCGTCACGATCAAGTCCGCGGGTGCGGGATTCGAAATCGGTGTGCCGGTGAAGCTCTTCCAGCGCCGGATGGCGCACGGCAACTACGAGCGCAACAGCTGGACCGTCACCCGCGATGGCCAGCGGTTCCTGCTGATTGTACCGCTCGACGAAGCGAATACGCGGAGCATTCAAGTGGTCCAGAACTGGGCCTCCAGCCTCAAGAAGCCGTAGACGTTCCCTCACCTGTACACCAGGCTTCCTCGTGAACGCCGCGCCGCACGCCAGCAGCTACAATCTGGAATGTATGGAACTTGCCCTCAACGCCGGCTTCGGCGATCCCATCCAGCACGAGCTGGCACTCATCGCCTCGCTCGGGTTCACCGTCGTGCGACAGGATCTCTTCGCGCATGGCGACGGCGCGCCCATCGAAGCGCTCGTCGCCGAGTTCGCCGGCCAGACAGTGCGGCCATTGTTCCTGCTGGCTGGCGGAAAGATGGAGCATGACGACGGCGCCGGACGGATCGAGCCGCACGAGCTCGCCGCGCGAGCGACCCGGCTGGTCGCCGCCGCCAACGCCTGCGCCCTTGTGTCGTACGCGGTGGAAGTCGGCAACGAACCGGATATCGCCAACGACGACTACGCAAGCCGGCCGCAGGACTTCGCGGAAGCGGTCCGACAATCGCACGAAGCGCTGCGCACGGCGGGGTTCGACGGTCCGGTCATCAGCGGCGGCGTATCGAACCTGAATGAGCGTGGCCTCGACTACCTGGAACGTACGCTCGCGGTAGTCACGGTGCCCGCGGACGTCATCGTCGGCTTCCATCGGTATCCGGAGAAAGCGAGGGGGGCCTTGGCACCGCACGACGGGTTTAGGTCGCGAGACGACGAATGGAACGCCCTGATGGCTATCTCTGGCGCCCGCGCGCTGGCGTGTACAGAATTTGGCTATCACACCGCGCCCGAGAGGATCGTCGGATTCATCACGAAGACACGCACCGACCGGCAAGTGGCCGCTAGCGTGATGTGGGATATCCAGTTCTACACAGAGCGTGCGGTCACTGTTGCCGCCGTGTTTCAGCTGAACGACGGTCCGGATCCGAACCAGATGGAGCACCGTTACGGCATCCGCCGTGTGAACGGCGAGCTCAAGCCGGTTGCCCTCGCCATCCAGCACGCATTCGCCCCGCCGGTCGTCTAACCCCTGCGTCAGCAACCATGAGCCAGCGATCAGTCACCGGAGTTCCTGATGGATTTGCGCCTTTCACTCGAAGAGACACGGTTTCGCGATGAACTGCGCGCCTGGCTCGAGCAGCACGCCCCGAAAGACTGGGAACATCACCGCGACGAGTCGATCGAGCAGCATTTTGCGTTTCTGAGATCGTGGCAGAAGACGCTGTACGACGGCGGCTGGGCCGGCATTTCCTGGCCGCGCGAGTACGGCGGGCGCGGTGCCAGCCTCATGCAGCAGGTGATTTTCTGGCAGGAGCTGGCGCGCGCGGGCGCACCGCCGATGGCCAACGTCATCGGCCTCGGCATGGTCGGTCCCACCATCATCGCGTTCGGAACCGAGGCACAGAAAGCCCGTTTCCTCCCGGGCATTCTCAGCGCCGATGAGATCTGGTGCCAGGGTTTCTCGGAACCGAACGCCGGGTCCGACCTGGCCGGGTTGCAGAGCGACGGGCGTCTCGACGGCGAACACTTCGTCGTCAACGGGCAGAAGGTCTGGACGAGCTATGGCTGGGCGGCGGACTGGTGCGAGCTCGTGGTGCGCACCGATCCCGCCCTGCCGAAGCACAAGGGCCTCACGGTGATGCTGGTGGACATGAAGTCGCCGGGCATCGAGGTTCGGCCGCTGCGGCAGATGACCGGAGAGTCGGAATTCACCGAAGTATTCTTCCGCGACGTCCGCGTGCCGGTGGCGAACGTCGTCGGCAAGGTGAATCAGGGCTGGGACGTGTCGATCGGCACGCTGATGCACGAGCGCGGCACGCTCGGCGCGGGCCTGCAGGTCACCTATCAGCGCAACATCGAACGGCTGATCGAGCTGTCGTGGACGATCGAGCGCGGCGGCCGCCCGGCGGCGGAGGATCCGCTGATCCGCCAGAAGCTCGCGCAGTGCTACGCCGAAGTGCAGATCATGCGGGCGAACCAGATGCGCGCGTTCAGCCGCATCAGCAGCACCGGTGTGCCGGGGCCAGAAGGATCGATTCAGAAGATTTTCTGGAGCGAACTGAACCAGCGCTTGCAGCAGGTCGCGCAGGAGCTCCTGGGCCCGTACGGACAACTCGAAGCCGCGGATCGGCACGCGATCGATCGCGGCGCGTGGTCGTACGGCTACCTGCGCGCGCGCGGCAACACGATTGAAGCCGGCACGTCGGAAATCCAGCGCAACATCATCGGCCATTTCGTCCTCGGCCTCCCGAGAAGCTACTGATGCATTTCGGATTGAACGAGAACCAGGTCATCCTGCGCGACAGCGCGCGCGAGTTCTTTGCCGGCGAGTGCCCGATGGCGTTCGTCCGGCGCGCCGCCGAATCCGCCGCCGCCTACGACCCCCAGCTCTGGGCAAAGCTGGCAGCCCAGGGCTACACCGGAATCATCGTTGACGAGGCGCACGGTGGCGTCGGCCTGGGCATCGTCGAACTCGTGCTCCTGATGGAGGAGGCCGGACGGGCGCTTCTGCCAGGACCGTTGTTTGCGACCGTGGCGATGGCGGGCGCCGTGCTCGACGCGTGTGCAGACCGCGCGCACAAGCACCAATTCCTCGCGCCGATTGCGCACGGCGATGCGCGCGCGACGCTCGCGTTTGTCGAGCCGAAGTCCGGCTGGGATCGCGCGGCGGTCCAGCTGACCGCGAACAACGGCAGGCTCTCGGGCGAGAAGCTGTTCGTGCCCGATGCCGGCGTCGCGAACACGATCGTGGTCGTCGCGCGCGACGGGGTGTACGTCGTCGACGCCAAAGCGCCCGGCGTGAGTATCACGCCGATGGCTGGCATGGACTTGACGCGCAAGCTGTACGCGGTGTCGCTGACGGACGTGGCCGCTGAACAGTTGGACGCTTTCGCGGGACTCGATCGCGCGCTCGACATCGCGACCACGGCGCTGGTGGCCGAGATGGTGGGCGGCATGCAGCGGATGCTCGACATCACCGTGGACTACGCGAAGACGCGAAAGCAGTTCGGGAAGCCGATCGGATCGTTCCAGGCCGTGCAACATCAGTGCGCGGACATGTATCTGGAAACGGAAAGCGCGCGCTCGGCCGTGTACTACGCCGCCGTGGCGCTGCAGGAAGGCGCGGCCGACGCGTCAGCCGCCGTGTCGATTGCGAAGCTCTATGCCAGCGACGCGTGCCGCACGGTAGGGAACCGCGCCATTCAGATCCACGGCGGCATGGGTTTCACGTGGGAAAACGATCTGCATCTCTATTACCGGCGCGCCAAGGCGTCGGAGACGATGCTCGGCGACGCCACGTTCCATCGCGAACGGTTGGCACGGTTGGTTGTGGACGCCGGCGCAAAGACCGCACCGTAGAAACGCAATGGGCTAGTTGTGGAGTGTCAGCCCAAATTCAGCAGCCGGAGCCACTCGGCCCGCCATTCGGAAAGCTTCTTGCCTCTTAGTCGATCGAGGCGGGCATTCATATCCGCCGGCCCGAACGCGAACAGGTTGATCAGTTCGTTCAACCCTACCTGGTCGGCCAGGTATTTGACGAACGAGAACGAGCACGCATAGAACGTCGGCGCGAACCGGCTCCGTTCCGTGGTGTAGAGCACTTCCGGTCGTCCGTCGCCGCCGATGTAGGGCATCATCGTTGCCCCATTCGCCGTTCGAGCGCGCTCCGTGCACACGTTATCGACGCCCGCAATCGTCGGCGTGTCGAAGGGTCCGGCCTCGGTCATCCCAGCGTTCGCGGCAACAAGCCGCGCGATGTAATCGGGCAGTCCTTCAGTCAGCCACAACGGCCGCCGACCTGACGGTCCGGCAGGCGTTCTGTCCGTTCGCGTCGAGGCGAGCAGTTCGTGCGTCGCCTCGTGCAAAAACGGCGCGTGCCCGTCCCGCACGCGCGCCATGGGCACGAACACAGCCGCACGCCCTGACGCATGCGAGACGAACGTATCGTCGCTCAGGTAATAGGTGATCTTGCCCTTCTTCACGGTCTGCCAGTCGTGCCTGCCGACTCGGCTCCAGAGACCCGCCACACCGGGCTCCAACCGCTTCAACAGCGCCTCGGCATCCGCGAGCGCGAGCGATTTGGGAAACCACAGAATCACATTCTCGCCTTCGAGGCGGGCGCCATCCTTCGCCAACGTCGCGACGCGACTGCCATCGTCCGCCGCCCAGTTCAACGCCTGCTGGGCAACCACTGGGCCGTATGCCATCAGCAGTCCGAGAACCGCAAGTGTCGGCACGACCGGGCGGAGTCGCGCGAGGATTCGGTATCGATAAGCGAGCACCTCAGCCATAGACTACTGCCTCGACATCTCCTGCGCCTCGAACGCGGTCATCTCCCGCACGATGACCTCGTAGATTCGCTGCAGATGTTCATTCGGCAGCGGACCTCGATTCGCTCCGGTCACCCGCCGCAGCACGTCCGCGACACGTGTCGGGTCGTTCACCGCAGCGCCGGACTGCTGTTTGATGCGGCCGATGTCACGAACCAGAATCGCCCGCTCGTTCAACAGTGCGACAACCCGCCGGTCGACCGCGTCGATCTTCGCTCGCTCCGCCGCGAGCCGTTGGTCAGCTTGGGGACCAGACGCGCGCGCGAGAGCTACACCCAGCAGGATGGCGAACACCGCGTAACGCATGTGGCGACCCCCGTTCGCAATTCGTGAACACTATCATTTCGCCCAGTGGGGGGCACGGGCGCCTCCGGCTCGCGGTTTCGCCACGCGGTGACGCCATCGCGATCGTCGTCGCCGAGCCGCAGAAGTATTGGGACATGTCCCCGACCGGTAGTCGCGGCCTGCCTTCAACGCGGCGCCATGCGGATCGCGCCATCCAGCCGCACGCATTCGCCGTTCACGTATCCTGTCGTGATCATGAACTCGGCCAGTGCGGCGTACTCGTCCGGGTGGCCCAGCCGCTTGGGGAACGGCACTGACGCAGCCAGCGCGCTCTTCACATGCTCGGGCAACCGGGCCAGCAGTGGCGTGTCGAAGATGCCCGGCAGGATCGTGTTGACGCGGATGCCCTCGCCCATGAGATCGCGCGCAATCGGCAATGTCATGCCGACGATGCCGGCCTTCGAGGCGGAGTACGATGCCTGGCCAATCTGGCCGTCCTGCGCCGCCACGGACGCGGTGTTGACGATCGCGCCACGTTCGCCGTCGTCCAGGACGGGAAGCGTCATCATGCCGGCCGCCGATTTCGCGGTGCAGCGGAATGTCCCCACGAGGTTGATCTGGATGATGCGGTCGAAGTCGGCGGTGGGGAACGACACGATCGCGCCGGTGCTCTTGTCGCGGCTGGCGGTTTTGATAGCGTTGCCCGTGCCGGCGCAGTTGACGAGGACACGCTCCTGGCCGATGGCGGCGCGCGCTTTTGCGAAGCCGGCGTCCACCTGCTCTTCGCTGGTGACGTCCACCTTGCAGAACACGCCGCCCAGTTCAGCGGCCAGCGCCTCGCCAGCGGCTTCGTTCAAGTCGAACAGCGCGACCCTGACGCCATGAGCTGCGAGGCGGCGCGCGGTGGCCGCGCCCAGGCCGGAGGCGCCGCCGGTGATGACGGCGGAGATGCTGGAGGAGAGTTTCATGGCTGAAGCTTATATCGTGGCTGCCGCCCGCACGGCAGGGGGCAGGCGCGGCGGCCGGCTTTCGGGCTGGCATCCGGCGGACCTGGCCGCACAGGTCATCGACGCACTGCTCGAGCGCACCAACGCAGACCCGGCGCTGGTGGACGACGTGATCATGGGTTGCGTGCTGCAGGCCGGAGAGCAGAGCGGCTGCATTGGCCGCATGGCGGTGCTCGCCTCGAAGCTGCCGAAGGCGGTGCCGGGCGTGACCATCGACCGGCAATGCGGTTCGTCGCAGCAGGCGCTGCACTTTGCCGCCCAGGCGGTCATGTCCGGCACGATGGACTGCGTCATCGCCGCGGGCGTGGAAAGCATGTCGCGCATTCCGATGGCGACGTTGTCGGGGATCTACAAGGACGCCGGGTTGGGTCACTACATGAGCCCGACGATCCGGGCGCGCTACCCCGGGCCCGAGTTCAGCCAGTTCATGGGCGCGGAGATGATGGCGGAGAAATACCAGCTCTCCAGGGAGGCGCTCGACTGCTACTCGCTGCAAAGCCATGAGCGCGCGAGGCAGGCCACGCTGGACGGAGGGTTCACGGCCGAGATCGTGCCGGTGGCGGTGCGCGTCGCCGGGGGCCCGATCGTCGATGCGATGCATGTCGCGGACGAAGGTATCCGCATGGACGCGACGCTCGAAGGCATCCGCGGCGTGAAGCTGCTGCGCGAAGGCGGCCGCATCACGGCCGCGAGCGCCAGCCAGATCTGCGACGGCGCGAGCGGCGTGGTCGTGGTCAACGATCGCGGTCTGAAAGCGATCGGCGTGGACCCACTGGCGCGCGTTCACCACATGACCGTGATCGGCGGCGACCCCGTGATCATGCTCGAAGCGCCGCTGCCGGCCACGCACCACGCGCTGAAGAAGGCGGGCATGACCGTCGACGACATCGACCTCTTCGAGGTGAACGAGGCGTTCGCCTCGGTCCCGCTGGCCTGGCTGCAGGACACCGGCGCCGACCCGGCGCGGCTGAACGTCAACGGCGGCGCGATCGCGCTCGGCCACCCGCTCGGTGCGTCGGGCACCAGGCTGATGACGACGCTGGTGCATGCGCTGCAGGCCCGTGGCAAGCGCTACGGTCTACAGACGATGTGCGAAGGCGGCGGCCAGGCCAACGTGACGATTGTCGAGCGGCTGGGATGAGCGCAGAGAGCCATCACCGGCTCCTCGCCGCAATCTCCCCCGATCCATCGACGAGCAGCCGGCGCAGGATTTTCCCGGACGGCGACTTCGGAATCTGGTCGACGAACTCGAGCCGTCGGACTTTCTTGTGCGGCGACACCCGCTCGCTCACCCACGCCATGATCGATTCGCCGGTTGTCGCCCGCGATTCCGCATCGGGCTTCATCACGACAAACGCTTTCGGAATCTCGCCCGCTTCTTCATCCGGCCGCCGCACCACCGCGACGTCGAGGACCGCGGGATGCGTCAACAGCAGCGCCTCGAGTTCCGCAGGCGCCACCTGCATCCCCTTGTATTTGATCAGTTCCTTCGTGCGATCGACGATGTAGAACCAGCCCTCTTCGTCGACGTAGCCGACGTCGCCGGTGTGATACCAGCCCTCCGGATCGATCGACGCGGCCGTGTCGTCGGGCTTGTTCAAGTAGCCTTTCATGATCTGCGGACCGCGAATCAGCAGCTCGCCTTCGGCCCGCGGCGCGCCGACGGGCTCGCCGGTTGCCGCGTCGACGATCTTCACTTCGGTGTTGGGCACCGGGCGGCCGACCGAACCGATCTTCGCGGGAACGCCCTCGACGGTCGGGCTGATGTGCGTCACCGGGCTCGCCTCCGTCATCCCGTAACCCTGACGCACCTGACAATTGAGGCGCTGCTGCAGCTCGATGGCCTGCGCCTCGCCGAGCGGCGCGGCGCCGGAAAATATCATGCGCACGCTCGACAGGTCGTAGCCGCTGACCAGCGGACTCTTCAGGAGGGCCAGCACCAGCGGCGGCACGATCGGCAGATTCGTGATGCGGTACTTCTGTATCGTCGCGAGAAACTCCTCGAAATCGAAACGTGGCATCGTGACGATGGTGGCGCCGTTCGCGAGCCCGAGCTTCAGGACGACCACCATGCCATAGATGTGGAACAGCGGGAGCACCGCCAGAATCCGATCGCGCTCCTGGAATCCGTCGAACGCCTCGGCTCCGTTGATCTGGCAGAGGTTCGCCACCACATTGCGGTGCGTCAACATCACGCCTTTCGGCAGTCCCGTCGTCCCGCTCGAGTACGGGAGCACGACGACGTCTTCGGACGGTGTGATCGAGACCGATGGCGGGTTCGGGGGCGCGTCGAGCAGTTCGTCAAACGGCCGCACGCCATCTTCTCTTTGAGCGCCTTCGCCGCCGAACATGTAGAGCGTCTCGACGCCGGCGGCCGCAGCAGCTTCCTTCGCTTTGTCCAGATACGGCGGCGCCGTGACCATCAGCCGCGGCCGGCTGTCTTTCAGCTGCTTGGTCAATTCGGCTGCTGTACACAACGGATTCGCCGTCGTGACGACGCCGCCGACGAGCGCGACCGCGTTGAAGACGACGGCATATTCCGGAACGTTGTGGCTGTAAACCGCGAACACGTCTCCCTTGCGAAACCCGCGGCGATCCAGCGCGGTGGCAACCCGGCGCACCATGTCCGCGAACTGACCGTAGGAGAGCGTGCGACCTGTCGGCCCATCGATGATCGCAGGCTTGTCCGCGAGGCGTTCGGCCTGCCGGAGCACGAACGCACCAACGGTGACGTCAGGAACCTCGATGGGAGGACTCGGGCTTCGGACAATCATGAGGCCCCTACCTCACACAGCGGTAGCTGGCGGCGCTCTTCGGATCACCCGCGCCCTGGTACCGCGGGTACATCGGATAGCGGCACATCGGGAACGTCGCGCGGACCGCGAACGGCGGCGTGAGATCCATGTCGGTCAGCACCTGCGTGTCGGCGGGCGCCTTGCCGTGCTCGACCCAGTCGTCGAGCATGGCGATGAAGTCCACATACATCGGCACCGGCGCGTCGGTCAGCGGATTGCGGCCGATGTTGCGGTTGTGGAACAAGCCGACGGCCACATAGAAGCGCAGAAACTCGTCGACCGGTCCGGCGCCCATCTTCTCCACGACCTTGTCGTAGTACTGCATCACCCAGCGCGGGTTGACCGTGTAGTCGGTGGTGTTGACCTTCATGATCAACTTGCCGCCGCGGCGCCTGAACGCCGACAGGTCCGGATCGGCGGCGTCGAGCAGCGCGGACAGCTGCTGAATCGCCTTCGCGTATTTCCCGAGGTCGGTCTCGAGCACGTTGACGTTCGCATCGCGGACGACGCGGCTACGCAGCAGGCCGCTGTTCGCCGACGCCGGCGTCGGCTTGGCGGGGAATGTCTTCCAGTTCATCGCGGACTCGCTGCCGGTCCCCCAGCCCGCGAACGTCGTCCACCCCTTGTCGAGTGCGAACGGATACGCCGTCGCCGCGTGGAGGGCATCGGCCGCCTTGATCTGCGCGTCCGAGAGACACGTCTCGCCGGTGTCGGCGCCGCCGGCGCAGCGAACCGCCGCCAGCGGATTCGGCGTGACGCGCCGGATCGAACCTGCGGTTGCAGGCGACGTAGTTGCTGACCAGGCCGTCTTCGATGCCGTCGAGCGCGTCGCACTGCCGCCGGACTTCCTGGGCGACGACGGTGACCTTCGCGGGCGGAATCCATCCGTCGCCGGCCTGCATCTTCGCGCGCGCGAGCGGATCCGCCGACCGCCAGCTGCACGTAGGTGTTCGCCGGCACCTGCGCGAAGACGCCGTCGTAGTCCTGCGGGAATCGCTGCACGACGATCAACGCCTCGCGCCCGCCCTGCGACGACCCGAAGTAATAGCTGCGCCGGATCGGCTCGCCATAGAACTTCGCGACGAGCGCCACCGCCACGTCGTGCGTCTTCTTCATCTGCGCGTACGCGAAGTTGGTCAGCGCCTCGTCATTCGTCGTCCAGTCCGGCGGCGGCGGCGCCGCGGCCGCGCCGGCGGCGCCTGGCCCCGCATTCTGATGACCCGAGTCGCTGCCGTAGGTCACGAATCCGCGCGACAGCGCGTACGGCGCGTTCGGCGGAATCGACTCCGGCCCCCATTGCATGCCGGTCGTCAGCGCGACGGGAATCACACCGTTGTTGCCGCTGCCGCCCATCTGCGCGATCTTGCGATTCCACGACGCCGGCAGATTGACCTGGAAGTTGATCGGCGGCGCAGACAAGTCTATCGGCGCGATGCTGCCCGTGACCTTGCAGTACTCCGGCGTCGCGAGGACCGCGCGCTCGCCGGCGACCGTCTCCGGCGCCGCGGCGATGAGATCCGCCGCCGCGATCGTGGCGCCGGTGGTGGGCAGCCCAATCGAGGCCGCCGGAATGGCGAGCCCCTTCAGCGAGCCGCACGTCGCCTGGTTTCTGACCGTGGTTTGCGGCGTGGCGGCGCGGCCGGATGCGGCGGCGATCGCCACCACGACGCCTGCGGTGATCAGACTCGCGTGCATGGCCGTCTCCAGTTACTTTCCGCCACGAGTTCGCCGATTGTAGCCGGAAAGCGCGGGCGAACGATGTCGCGTGTCTGGCTTGACAAGGGCGCGACCTGTGCCCAACATCATCGTGAAACCCCGCGGCCGTTCAATCGTAGAACCTGGAGTGATGCTCATGCGGAATCGCTCGCACACTGTCTTGCTCTCCGGCCTGCTGGTTGCGGTTACGGTGGTATGCGCCGCCCGGCCGCTCGGCGCGCAGGCCGCCAAAGCGCCTGCCCAAACACCCGCGAAGGCCGCGCCAGCGCGCGCAGCCGCTACCCCGGCCGCGCACGACCGATGGCCATCCCGATTTCCAGGGACTGTATGACGTCGCGACCGTGACGCCGCTCGAGCGGCCGGCGGAAGCCCGCGGCCGCCCGGTGCTCACCGATGAGGAGGCGGCGGCGGCCGAGGCCTACGACCGTCAGCGCGAGGCCAAGGACGCCGCGCCACTCAGCGGCGATCGCGGCGCGCCTTCGGTCGGCGGCGAGCGCGTCGCGACGAAGACGTGGCTCGAAGCGGTCGAGCAATTCGCCGGCGGCGGGACGGGCGGGTACAACCGGTTCTGGATCGAGCAGGGCCGGCAGATCATCAGCGTCGACGGCCAGAAGCGCAGCTCCATCCTGATCGATCCGCCGGACGGCAAGATGCCGCCGATGAAGCCCGAAGCGCGGCAGCGCATTGCCCGGCTGCGCGCGGCCGCCGCGGATCCCAGCGCCGGCGAGGGGGCCACTGCTTCCGGACCGCCCGGCGCGTTCGACGGACCGGAGTCGCGCCCGCTGGCGGAGCGATGCCTGCTCGGCTTCAATTCCACGGCGGGTCCTCCCGCGCTGCCGAATTACTTCTACAACAATTTCAAACAGATCGTGCAGACCCGCGACACGGTGCTGATCCTGAACGAGATGGTGCACGACGCGCGCGTCGTCCGCATCGGCGGCAAGCACCTGCCGCCGACCATCCGCCGCTGGATGGGCGATTCGATCGGCTGGTGGGAAGGCGACACGCTCGTCGTGGACACCACGAATTTCACGGCCAAAACGCAGTTCAACGGGTCGAGCGATCAGCTGCACGTCGTCGAACGCATCAGGCGCGTCGACGCGAACACGCTCCTGTATCGCTTCACGATCGAGGATCCGGCGACGTGGGATCGCGCGTGGACCGGCGAGTATCCGTGGAAGGCGACCCAGGAGCAGCTGTACCGAGTACGCCTGTCACGAGGGCAACTACGCGATGACGAACATGCTGAGGGGCGCGCGGTTCAAGGAAGCCGAGGACGCCGCGAAGAAGCAGCAGTAGGCACGGCGGTCAGGTGAAACGACAGTGCGGGTCGGCACCCAATCGGCAACCGACCCGACAGTCACTCACCGCAATGAACTGCGACGGCGACGGAGCAACGCCCCCGACAAGCCAAGCGCGGTAAGCGTCAGCGTTGCGGGCTCAGGTACGGGCTCAGATACCGCATCGACCAGGTGGAAGGCATCCCACTCTAATGCGTCGTTCGGGCTCCCGAGCCTGACGGTGAGGGCATCGGTTATTCCCTGGTTGTTGCATTCCTCGCCACAGAAGACGGGTGGGTTGAGGATTGCCACGACTGTTCCGTGGAAGTTGTGATCGTCGGAGGGATCGCCCGTGCCGACCGCGGCCGACATGATGTAGTTGGTGATATTGCCGACTGCGTCGGTCGACAACACCAGGCCGGGAATGCCGTCGAAAAGAATGCCATTCGGCTGCGAATTGTGACCTGAAAACGAGAACCCGTCAGTACCAGCCGTCGTATCCCAGAAGTGATCCTTCATCGTCCAGTCGATTGGGATTAGCGTCGCGTTGTCCGTGAGATTGGCCGCGAGCGGTGCGCCAAAGTTCAAGGTGGCGGTGATGAAGTCCGCGCCGCGTGGATCCGACGAAGCGTGACCGGGACACCCGAACCCGCAGGTGTTGAAAAAATCGCCGATGTACGTATACGCTGTTGGTGAGGGAATCAAACGTAAACGACGCGGCGTGCGCGGGCGCAGCCGCGAACAGTTGGGCCAATAAGAACGCAGTCGCAGCGACAGCCGTTGACCGACGCATCAAGTTCTCCTTTGAGCCGCGGAGCTCTGCAAAGATATTGCCGAGCTTGATTCGTCGATTCGCAGGCATTTCGTCGTCGATCGAGCAATAAGACCTACCTCGGTCTGCCCGTCGGCATTCTTTTGTCAGCTTTGGAGATGCCAGAAGTAGCAAGTTTTTCAATAAAGTTCACACGCCTCAGGGCTTGGCTGCGTGGAACTGCAGGAGCTCAACGGGGGCTCCATCGTCAAGTATGAACGCAACACGAACGCCAACCGACGGCTCGGTCGGTGCGATCAAAATCTCCCGACCCTTGAGGGCTTCGTCCAAGTCGTCGACGGCAAAGGCGATGTGCGGAACGGTTCGGACAATCGCGGGCACGTCGCAATGCGGCTCGAACCGGATCCATTCGATGCCGTAAGGACTCGTCTCAAAACCCGAGACGTGAACCCCAAGGTGCGCGACATGATGCTCCCGAGCCCGAGGCTGCGTGTGTGGAATCCCGAGGTGGTGGTACCGCCATCCGAGCTTGGCGGTCACGGCAGGCGGTTCATGGTTCAGTCGCTTTTCCATCATCCACGCCTCTTCTCGATCACAACCACCGATCGCGATCACGTGACCCGTCGAGTCTGCCCACTAACAGTCGGGCGATCAGCATAACGCCGCGCACGCTTGGCCGTCACCCGTGGCGGAGGGCAGCGTCACCCGATCAGTCGCGAGTAATCGCGTGGTGTAGAGTGACCCGTCAGTCATTTCGGGAGGACGCGAATGGATGATCCAACAAGACGCCACCTGCTGAAGGGCGGGGCCGCGGCCGCGGCGATGGCCGCGATGCCACGTGTATTTGCTCAGCAGGCGGGCAACGGAGAAACGGACAAATTCTACGAAAGAGGCCCCGTTCGCATCCGCTACCAGGAGGCCGGGGCCGGTTTCCCGCTGATGCTGCTTCCGGGCGGCGGATTGAACGCGTCAATCTCGTTCTTCACCGGCAACTCGCCCTTCAACGCGATCGAGGAGTTCAAGGGACAGTATCGCTGCATCACGGCGGACCTGCGCAACGCCACGACCGGCCAGTCCACCGGCCCTGTCGAAGCCGATCGGCCGTGGGAGTCCTACGCCGACGACCAACTCGGCGTGATGGATCATCTCGGCATCGACAAGTTCATGGTGATGGGGTTCTGCATCGGCGGCCCGTTCATCTGGAGCCTCCTGAAGCGCGCGCCCAATCGTGTGGTCGCGGCGGTGCTGGCGCAGCCCGTGGGGTGGCGGCCGGAGATGCGCGACCCGAAGTACCCGGGCGTATTCTGGAAGACGTGGGGTCCCGCACTGATTGCCCGGCGGCCCGAGATCACCATGCCGACGGTCGACAGATTCGTGACCAGGATGTTCGAGACCGATCCCGACTTCGTTTTCACGGTGACGCGGGATTTCGTGCGTGGTTGCCACACCCCGATTCTGGTGTTGCCGGACGATTCTCCGGCGCACCCGTACGCGGTCGCCATGGAGAGCGCGATGCTCGCGCCGAACGCCGAGGTGAGCATGTTCCCCTGGAAGGAACCCAAAGAACGGATTCCGCTGGCAGTGCGCCAGATCCATTCCTTCCTCAAGGCGCATCGGCCGGCCTAGCCGCGGGAAGCGATCACCCGGTGTCGGTCGAGCGTGCTGGGAGCGAACTCGGCGCGTCTCGCACCGCGGTCACGACCGCAAGCAGATAGCAACCCGCGACCAGAATCAGCAGGAACTGATAGCCCGTCAGCAGGGAGAAATATTCACACACGCCGCCCACCATCGCACCGAACAGGTTCGCGCCGAAATCGCCCGCCGTTGACGAGGACTGTTTGTAGCTCGTGCTGAACAGCAGGCCGGCGCACAGCACCGGACTGAAGACCAGCGCCCCGTAGAACAGCGACTCCGCGGCCCGGCTGCCGAACGCCACGCGCCCAATCGGCAGCACGTAGTTCAACGCCAGCAGCGCGACGAGGGTAGCGGCGATGGGCCAGCGGCGGCGGATGTCGACGCGGGAAGCGACCAATGCGCTGACGAGCGCCATGACCAGCACCGACACGATGGCCAGCGACGCCGACGACCACGTCGATCCCCATAACAGCGCGAACTGCACAATCGATTTCGTCTCGAGCAGCATGAAGCCGGCGCCAAGAAAGAAGAAATGCGCGGCAGCGCGGAGCGACGTCGAGCGGCCGCTGCTGCCGGGTCCGGCGAGCGCCAGCAACGGAGAACAGCGCGATGGTCGAGATCGCGAGGACCACCGCCAGCGCGGCCAGGTAGTGCCGCGGCAGTTCGGGTGCGCGCATGTAGAGAAATGGCCAGTTGTCGGTGGCCGGAATCACCGTCGGGTCCCGTTGCAGCGGCTGTGCCGGATTCGGATTCTGCGACTGGCCGTACGCGAGCACCAGCTTCGGGAGCGGCGGCGGCGCCGTCAGCTCGGCGAGCCGCGGTCCCGCCAGCATCACCGCCAGGTAGGCGCGCTCCTGGTGGACGTGCGCGAGCGGTTCCTGTCCGAACACCTCGCTGACCGTATTCGCGAGGCGATCGACCAGCCATTGTTCGCGGAAGTAGTTGTAGAGCGCCATCAGCCCGCGCGGCTTCAGGTGATCGCGGACGGCGCGGAACGACTCCTCGGTGAACATGTAGCTCTCGAGCCTGACGCTCGAGAAGCTCGATTGCACGGTCAGCGAATCGATCAGCGCGAACACGATCAGGTCGTATCTTCCGGTCCGTCGTCGCCAGATAGTGACGCGCGTCGTCGTTGATCGCGCGGACGCGCGGATCGGAGTACGGATGGTCGGGGTGATGCTCGGCGCCGAGGCGCAGGATCACCGGGTCGATCTCGACGGCATCGACGTGCCTGGCGCCATGCCGCAGCGCCGCCGCGACGTCAGTGCCGGTGCCGGCGCCGAGGATCAGGACATCGTCGAACGTGTCGCCGAACACCGTATACGGCCACTGATAGAAGTATTCCTTCTTGTCGACCGGCGCCATCGATTGGTGGAAGATGTTGTTGACCTCGACGACCGTGTCCGCGCCGTCCTGGAACAGCGTGATGCGGTAATACGGCGACCACAGGCTGCCGCTCTCCATGCGATAGACGATGAAGAGGGATGCGAGGAGCAACACCACGTTCACGGCTGACAACAGCCGGAATCGCTGGTGGTCGACCAGAAACGGCAACGCCGCGGCGAAGGCCACGCCGAACCACACCACCGGCGGCAACTCGAGCCACGACAGCAGCGCGAACGTGGCCACACCGGTGATGCTCCCCAGCAGGTTGATGGTGTAGGCCTGAAGCGGCGGTCGCTTGGTCAGCTCGCGGCCCATGCGCTGGGCGATGGTGAGGAAGAGCAGCGCGACGATCACGAAGAGCAGCGGCAGCAGCATCGTGCTTTCGACGGACACCACCGGTGCCGCCGTCCCGCTGGTGAAGTAGATGTTCGTCGAGCTGGCCGGGACCGCCACCTCGAGCCGCAACCGATCGACGGCGACAATGACAATCAGCTGCGCGAGGGGAAACCACGCGATCAGCGATCGGCGCCGGTTCGCGAGCAGGCAGCCGAGCCCGCCGCCGAGGAAGGTCGCCAGCAGGATGAAGTTGGAGAAGTACGCCAGGAGCCGGACGTACGCCGGCATCCAGCGAATGAGCGCGATCTCGAGGAACAGGACCAGGAACGACGACAGGAACAGCGTCACAGTTGGCAGCCGCCAACCGCACAGCGCGCGGAGCTCGCCGAGAATCTATTTCTCTGCGTGCCTGGCGTGCTCTGCGGTCACGCGTTCGGGTACTTGACGCCCAGTTTGTCCAGCGCCGCGGCCGGACAGCCGGCCCACTCGTCGACGAACACGTTCCCCTGGTACTGAAGATCCGCGATCCCCATCTTCGTGGTCCAGAAACCGCTCGCCGTGAGATCGCGGAAACTGCTGAAGAAGGCGATGGCGTGATGCATGCCGGGGTCGCGGTTCGTGGTGTAGGCGATCTCGTCCAGGACCTGCCGCCGTTGCGCGTCCGACGCGGTCAGGAACGACTTGCCGACGCGATCCGTCGACAGCCGATCGAGCAGGGCGAGGCCGCCACGCATCGCGACCTGGCGCCGCGGCTGATCAATCATCATGAAATCCATGAACGCCGGCACGCCGGCGTCGGTCGCGCTGCCTGAACGCGCGTCGCGCGGGATGATCAGATCGACCAGCACGCCAACCGTCGCGTATTCGTGAGCGGTGAAGAACTTCGGCTTGAATGGCGTGGCGGTCTTTGCCGCCTGCGCCTGCGCGTTCGCCGCGTGTTCGTGCGCCTGCGCCGCCTCGGCCGGCGTCCACGCCAGCGCGGCGGCGACCGGCGCCGAGGTGACGATTTGCAGCGCGGCTCGACGTGAGATGGTCTTCATCACAGGGTCCCCTGGTTTCGCTGTTGAGCGATGCCTTCGGCGGTCCGCATCGCCAGCGCGAGGATCGTCCACGTACAGTTCTTGTGGGCGTTGGACACGAACGGGCCGGCGTCCGCCACGAACAGGTTCTTCACATCGTGCGCCTGGCAGTTCGCATTCAACACCGAGGTGCGTGGGTCGCTGCCCATCCGCGTGGTGCCGACTTCGTGGATGATGCGCCCGACCGGCTCAAGGCCGTAGAGCGCTTCCTTCGACGGCATCGGCGACATCGGCGTGCCGCCCATCTCGTGGATGATCTCGCGGAAGGTTTCCTGCATGTGCTTCGCCTGGTTGATCTCGTGCTCTGAGAACCTGGCGTGGAATCGCAGCACCGGAATGCCGTAGGTATCGACCACGTTCGGGTCGATCTCGCAGTAGGTGTGTTCGTTCGGAATCATCTCTCCACGGCCGGCGAAGTTCACGGTCGCGCCGTAGAAACGGCGATAGTCGTCCTTGAGCGACTTCCCGTAGCCGCCGACGCCGTTGAACCGTTGGATGCCGCCCATCACGCCAAAGCTCGGCGCCGACCGTTTGCCGCCGCCCAGTTCGATGTGATACCCGCGTGGGAAATCGAGCGTCTTGTTGTCCAGCCACCACGGCATGTACAGGTGCGCGCCGCCGGCGCCGTCCTCGTTGTGCGGCACACCATGTTCCATCTTCGGGATGTGACCGCTGACGCCCAGGCCGGTTGAATCGGTGAGATAGCGGCCGACGACGCCGCTGGAATTCGCCAGGCCATCGGGAAAGCGGCCCGTCTTCGAATTGAGCAGCAGCCGGGCCGACTCGCACGCGCTGGCCGCCAGCACGACGATGCGCGCGCGGACGGCGTAGTCGCGGCGATCCGTTCGGTTGACGTAGGACACGCCGCTCGCCAGCCCGCTGTCGTCGGTGAGGACCTCGCGCGCCATGGCGTTCGGAATGATGCGCA
The DNA here is from genome assembly GCA_963792175.1 of uncultured Acidobacteriota bacterium. Taxonomy (GTDB): domain Bacteria; phylum Acidobacteriota; class Vicinamibacteria; order Vicinamibacterales; family CAVVIG01; genus CAWBVG01. The sequence goes on along the minus strand of CAWBVG010000009.1, from coordinate 44,652 downwards.
GCTTGCCGGTGGCGAGTGCAGGCGGCAGCAGTACCGACGGCGACGAAAAGTTGGAATGCGTCGCGCACCCGCGTCCGCATTGTCCGCAGTAGTGGCACGCCGGCCGTCCGTTGAGGGGCTGCGTCAGGATCGACAGGCGATTGGGGATGCAGGTGATCTTGAGCTTGTCGGCGGCCTGTTTGATCAGCAGTTCGTAGCATCGCGGCTTCGGCGGCGGCTGAAACACGCCGTCGGGCTCGTTGGGAATGCCTTCCATCGACCCGAAGATCCCCACCAGGCGATCCAGCTTGTCGTAATACGGTTTGATATCGTCGTAGGTAATCGGCCAGTCGTCGCCGAGACCATCCAGGCTGCGCCGCTTGAAATCGTCGGGTCCCATCCGCAGCGAGATGCGGCCCCAGTGGTTGGTGCGCCCGCCGAGCATCCGGCCGCGAAACCAATCGAACTGCGAGCCTGGCGCTTGCGTATACGGCTCGCCGTCGAGATCCCAGCCGCCGATACACCCGTCGAATTCGCCGAACGGCCGGGCAGGCGTGGACGCACCGCGGCGCGGTGAATCGTACGGCCACGCCGACATCTTCGAGTCTTTGGCGGCGTCCCACATACCGCCGGCTTCCAGCATCACGACGTCTGCGCCGGCCTCGCAGAGGACCTTCGCGGCCATGCCGCCGCCGGCCCCGGATCCGACGATACACACATCGTAGGTTTTTGTTTGACGGATTACCTGCATAGCGGCACAGGGTACGACAAAATGGCCGTTTTGCGGTAAGGTTTGCGTCATGGAACAAAACAGGAACCGCAGAGCGCGCCGAGATCGCAGAGCCAGTCATTTTCTCTGCGTGCTTTGCGATCTCCGCGGCTGTCTTCCTTTCTGGGGTCACGAGCGCACAGCAGCAGGCGCTGACGCCGGTGACCGATCAGGCGGCGGTCGACCGCGGGAAGGCGCTGCTCGTCGAACAGTGCGGCTTCTGCCACGGCGCCAACGCCCGCGGCGGATCGGGCGGGCCGGATCTCACGCGGTCCGTCATCGTGCAGGAAGACGAGGGCGGGAAACAGCTGGGTGCGTTTCTCCGCGTCGGCCGGCCCGATCGCGGGATGCCGAAGTTCGATCTGCCCGACGCGCAGATGGCCGACCTCGCGGCCTTCCTGCACTCGGCGATCTATCTCAACGCCAACCGGCGGCTCTACAAGATCCTCGACATCGTGGTCGGCGATCCGAAAGCGGGCCAGGCGTACTTCAACGGCGCTGGCCGTTGCAGCAGCTGCCATTCGCCGACCGGCGATCTGAAAGGCGTCGGCGCGAAATACGAGCCGACGGCGCTGCAGGGCCGGCTGCTGCTCCCGCGCGGAGGGCGCGGCTCGGGCCCGCCATCGGGTCCGCTGTACGTGGAGCCGACCGCGATCAAAGTGACGGTGACGTTACCGTCGGGCGAGTCTGCCTCGGGCGGCCTGGTGCGTCTCACCGATTTTGACGTGATCCTGTACGACACGGCCGCCGGGCGCGTGCGATCGTTCCTGCGAAATGGCGATGTGCCGAAGGTCGTCGTCACCGATCCCTTGCAGGCCCACGTCGATCACCTCACGAAATGGACGGACACCGAGATGCACAACATGACGGCTTATCTGGCGAGTCTCAAATGAGTCTCAACCGCCGCGTCGAGCGCCTGCTTCGCACTGCTGCCTTTGTTTCCTTTGTGTCCTTGGCGTCCGGTGATCGCGCGCCCAGATCCCGACCGACGCGTGGCCGACCTATCACGGCGACTACACGGGACGGCGATTCAGCACGCTCAAACAGATCAACACGACCAACGTCAAGAACCTGACGCTGGCCTGGGTCTATCGGCTCAACACCTCGCGCGCCGGCGCCATCGTCGGCGGCGAAGGGCCGGAGACGCCGCCGCCGGGCGGCAACACGCCGTCCGTCAAGTCGACGCCGCTGATGCTGAACGGCATCCTGTACTTCTCGGTGCCCGATCACGTCTATGCGCTGGATGTGCGGACCGGACGGGAGATCTGGCACTACGCGTGGAAGACGCGCGGCGGCGACCACATCGGCAACCGCGGCGTCGGCATCCTCGGCAACTGGCTGTACTTCCTGACGCCCGACAACTACTTCGTCTCGCTCGACGTGGCGACCGGCAAGGAGCGCTGGCACCACGAGATCGCGAACATGAAGCGCGAGTACTTCTCGACCAACGCGCCCATGGTCATCGGCCGTCAAATCATCATCGGTGTCGGCGGCGACGCGCTCGACATCCCCGGCTACCTCGAGTCGCGCGATCCGGAGAGCGGCAACCTGGTCTGGCGCTGGAACACGACACCGCGCGCCGGCGAGGCCGGCGCCACCAGCTGGCCCGACGAAGATTCGATGGCGCACGGCGGCGGCATGCCGTGGATTCCGGGCACCTACGATCCCGAGCTCAATCTCTATTACTTCGGCACGGGCAATCCCCAACCGGTGCTCGCCGGACACAGCCGCGCCGGCGACAACCTCTATACGTGCACCATCGTCGCGCTGAATCCGAATACCGGGAAGATGGTGTGGTACTACCAGGTCACGCCGCACGACACGCACGACTGGGACGCCGCGCAGACGCCCATCCTCATCGACGGCGAGTTCAACGGCCGTCCGCGCAAGATGGTCGCGCAGGCGAGCCGCAACGGGCACTACTTCCTGCTGGATCGCGCAACCGGCGAGCATCTCCTGACGACCAAGTACCTCGACTCGCTGAACTGGACGAAGGGGATCAACGCGAAGGGACAGCCAGCCCACGATCCGGCAAAGGACGCCAGCGTGCCCGGCACGCTGGTCTCGCCGGATACGAACGGCGGCACCAACTGGCCGCCGCCCAGCTTCAATCCCGAGACCGGCCTCCTGTACTTCGGCACGCGGCAGGGCTTCAGCGTGATGTACCTGACCGACACCGACGGCCGGCCGCAGGGCTGGGCCGCCGCCGAGCGCAACGTCGCGGTCGTCGGCAACGCGCTCAAGGCCGTCGACTACAAGACCGGCCAGGTGAAGTGGTCGCGTCCGCTGGCGACGGGTCCGGCGGGCAGCATGGGCGGTCCGATGGGTCTTCTCAGCACCTCGGGCGGCCTGCTGTTCGGCAACGACGGCACGAACAACTTCGTGGCCTACGACGCGAGCAGCGGTAAACCGCTGTGGCACGCGGGCCTCGGCGCGACCACCAGCAACGGTCCGCAGACCTTCATGGTCGACGGCCGCCAGTTGATCGTCGTGGGAGCGGGCGACATGTTGTACGCCTTCGCGCTCCAATAGTGAGCGCAAAAAATGGTCCTTCGCGGCGTTTGCGTTCTTGGTGAGCGGCCTGGTCGTGTCTGATAGCCGACGCATCAAAGAGCTCGAGGTGATGGTCGCCGACGTCATCGTCGAGGCGCCTGACACCACCACGCTGGTGCTGTTCACCGGCAACGATCGCCTCGACTACAGCGCCGGACATTTTCTGACCATCGATCCCCACCAGTTCGAGGCGCTGGAGCGGTTCACGTCGTTTCTGGAGGACTTGAAAGGCAAGCGCGAGCCGCCGCGCGCCTACTCGATGAGCTCGTCGCCGCACGAGCGATACCTCGCCGTCACGGTCAAGGAGGAGCGGTACGTCTCCGGGACGACCAAGTTTCCGCCGCTGCTGTCGCCGCTGCTCGTCAAACGCACGACGCGTGGGATGCGTCTGGTGGTGACGGGCTTCACCGGTCCGTACACGCTGCCCGCCGACGTGAGCACGCGCACCGATCACATCGTCCATGTGTGTGCGGGATCGGGCAGCGTGCCGAACTTCTCGATGCTCAAGTTCGCGCTCGCGAATCATCCGACGCTCCGGCACACGTTCCTCTACTCGCAACAAGACCTGGGACGACATCATCTTCCGCGACGAGCTCACGCGGCTGGCGACGCAGCACCCCGATCGGCTGACGGTGGTCCACACGCTGACGCGCGAGGAGAACGCGAGCCTGTTCGGGACGTCGGTCCGGAAAGGGCGCGTCAACGCCGCGCTGCTGCGCGAGGCCATTCCGACGCCCGGCGAGTGCGATGTCTACGTCTGCGGCCCGGGCATCTCGAAGTTCGACGTGGCGGCCGCGAAGGAACGCGGCGAGACGCCGCAGCCGCGGTTCCTCGAAAGCGTGCTGGCCGACCTCGCGGCGATCGGCGTGCCGAAGAACCGCATCAAGCGCGAGTTCTACGGCTAGTCGCGGCTTCTCACGAAGCCTCGAAGACACGAAGCCACGAAATCTCTTATGAAAAAAGCCATCGCGATCTTCGTATCTCGTGCCTGCGTGACAAAGCGTCGCGGCGCTGGTGTCACGATCGCCCGGGCGGCGGGGCGGTGCTCGATCGCACGGTCAGCGTGTGGGGCAAGGTCACCGATTCGACCGTCGCGACGTTGCCGTTCAGGATCTCGAGGAGCAAGCGGACGGTCCCTTCGCCGATCGCGCGCATCGGCTGCGAGATCGTCGTCAGCGGCGGATCCATGTAACTCGCGAAGCGGATGTCGTCGAAGCCGACGACCGACAGTTGTTCTGGAATCCGGATCCCGCGCCGCCGCGCGGCCTGAATCACGCCCATCGCCATCTCGTCGTTGAAACAAAAGACGGCCGTCGGCCGCTCCCGACGGCCGAGGAGCCGCTCGCCTTCGGCCGCGCCCGACTCGATGGAGAAGTCGCCGGTCACGACAATGAGGTCGCGCTCGGCCCGCTGTTTCTTCGCGCGCGACGTGACGCCGCGCAGCCGGTCGCGCGACAGCGGACTGACCAGCGGCCCGGTGATGACGCCGGCGCGGCGGTGACCCAGACGATAGAGGTGGTCCATCGCTTCCGAGGCGGCCTTCGCGTTGTCGATGTGCACGCTGGGCACGCCAAGCCGCGGATTGAATTCGCAACCGTTGACGACCGGCGCGCACCGCGGAAGCATCGCGCGCACCAGCGCGGCGGCCTCCTTCGGCAGACGGTGGCCGAGAAAGATCAAGCCGTCCGCCTCCTTCCGCCGCAGCATCGTCGCATAGCCGTCCTCGCGCGCCTCGTCGTGCTGCGTGTCGCCGAGCAGCACGGAGTAGCCCTCGCGCTGCGCGGCGTCTTCGATGCCGCGGAGGATCAGCGAGAAAAACGGGTTGGAGATGTCGGGCACCGTGACGAGCAGCTTGCCGGTCTTGAGCGTGCGCAGGTTCTTGGCCGCGGCGTTCGGCGTATAGCCGAGACGATCGACGGCGTTCATGACCTTCCGCCGTGTCGCGGGTGACACCACCTGCGGCTGACTCAGGACGCGCGAGACGGTCGCGGTCGAGACGCCAGCCCGTCTCGCGACTTCGTAGATGGTCGGCACGCGGCCATGATACCCTTGCCCCGGGCGCGGACACCCTGCTAGCATCCGCCGAACTTGCCTGCAAACGATTACATGATGAAGCTGATCAGCGGTCAGCTATCAGCCTGCTCCGCTGACAGACGAGCACTGAGAGCCGAGAGCTGATAGCTGAAAGCTGAAAGCCCGTGAGTAGGAGTGAGGGTATGACGACCGACGTTGAACGGCGAGCGCGCCACACGCGCAGACGGGTGCGCGCGACGGCGTGCGGTGCGTTGCTGATACTTGGTCGCTGCCACGGCTCACGCGCAGCCCCCGCCAGGCGGTGGTCGCGGTGGTCGTGGCGCGGCTGCACCGCCGCAGCGCCGTCAGGATTACCCGGTACGGCCGCCCGGAGATCCCGCGGCGATCGAACGCGGCAAAGGGCTGTACGGGGTGAATTGCCAGTTCTGTCACGGCGCGGACACGCGCGGCGGCGATGGCGGGCCGAGTCTGCTGCGTTCGGCGCTGGTGCTCGCCGACGACCATGGCGAGTTGATGGCCCCGGTGATGCGGAGCGGCCGCACCGGCATGCCGAAGTTCACGATGACCGACGAGCAGATCGCCGACATCGCCGCGTTCGTTCACACCTTCCGCGCGGCCGGCTACGACGAATCACGCATGAAGCCGCCGAGCATCGTGGTCGGCGACGCGAAGGCGGGCGAAGCGTTCTTTCAGTCGAAATGTGCATCGTGTCATTCGGTCAGCGGCGATTTGCGCGGGCTCGCGACCCGGATTCCTGATCCCCGGCTGCTGCAGCAGACGTGGCTGATGCCCGGCACCGGCGGCGGCCGCGGCGCGGCGCCCGTCGTGCGCGTTCCGCCGACGACCGTGGTGGTGACGCTGCCATCCGGGGAGCGAGTGGAAGGCACACTGGATCGCATCGACGATTTCACCGTCTCGTTGACGACGGCCGACGGGACGCGGCGTTCGTTTCAGACCACCGGCAACACCCCGAAGGTCGAAATCCGCGATCCGCTGCAGCCGCATCGCGACCTCTGGCGCACCTACTCCGACACGGACATTCACAACGTCACGGCCTACCTGGTGACCTTGAAATGAAATCCTTCATTCGTGTTTTCGTGTTTTCGTGGCTCGCCCGTGGCGGGTGTTGCGCTGGTGGCCCAGGGCGATCGGGGCGGGCTCGATCCCGCGCAGCTGCTGAAGCCGCTCGCCGACTCCTGGCCTTCGTACTCCGGCGACTACACCGGCCGGCGCTACAGCGCGCTGACGCAAATCAACCAGGCGAACGTGAAGCAGTTGAGCCTCGCCTGGACGGCGCGGCTCTCGGGCGCGACGACGGCGACGACCAGCATCGGTGGCGAGGGGACCGGCGACATTCCCATCGGCAATCCGAATGTGAAGGGCGCCGTGCTGATGGTCAACGGCGTGTTGTATGTGACGTCGCCCGACCACGTCTGGGCGCTCGACGCGCACGACGGCCACGAGCTGTGGCACTACTTCTGGAAAACCAGGGGCGGGACGCACATCGGCAATCGTGGCGTCGCGATGTGGGGCAACTATCTCTACTTCGTCACGCCGGACGACTACTTCGTCTCGCTGGACGCCAGGACCGGCAAGGAGCGGTGGCACAAGGAAATCGTGCCGTTCAGCCAGCAGTACTTCCTGACGTCGGCGCCGATGACCGTCGGCAACCACATCATGGTCGGCACCGGCAACGATCTCGACTCGCCCGGCTACCTGATGTCGTTCGATCCTGAAACCGGCGCGGAGCAATGGCGCTTCTACACGGTGCCGATGAACCCGGGCGATCCGGGCCTGGACACGTGGAAGAGTCTCGACGCCGCGCGCCACGGCGGCGGTCATCCGTGGCTGCCGGGCGTCTACGATCCGGAAACGCATCTGTACATCTTCGGCACCGGCAACCCGACGCCGGCCTATACGTCGCTGCCGCGCGGCGACGGCCTGGCCAACCTCTTCACCTGCGCGATCGTGGCGATCAACGTCGACACCGGCAAGATGGAGTGGTACTACCAGACCTCGCCGCACGACACGCACGACTGGGACTCGGCGCAGACGCCGGTGCTGGTGGACGGCGACTTCCGTGGCAGCGGCCCGCGCAAGATGGTTCTGACCGCCAGCCGCAACGGCTACTACTTCACGCTCGACCGCCGGACCGGCGAGCACATGGTGACCAGCACGTTTTCGGACACTGTGAACTGGGCGAAGCCGCAGCTGAATTCAAGAGGGCAGCCGGTGCGCGAGCCCGCGAAGGATCATCACGTTGCGGGCGCGCTCGTGTCGGCGGCCAACGGCGGCGCGACCAACTGGCCGCCGCCGGCATACAGCCCTGATACCGGCCTGCTGTACGTGCCGACCGCCGAAACCTACGCGATGTACTACCTGACCGAAACCGATCCCCGCGGCGCGATGGGGCTCGGCGGAAAGGACGAAGTCAGCGTCGGCACGATGGGCAGCTACATCAGCGCGATCGACTACAAGACCGGCAAGACCGTCTGGAAGCACAAGTTCCGCACCATTGGCGGCGGTCGCGGAGGGTCCGGGCTGTTGACGACCGCGGGCAAGCTGCTGTTCGGCGGCGACGTGTCGGGCAACTTCGTCGCCTTCGATCCGGCGACTGGCAATCCGCTGTGGCACACCACGATTGGCCAGGTGTCGAACGCTCCGGAAACGTATCTCGTGGAAGGACGTCAACACGTGCTGGTCGCCGCCGGCGATACGTTGTACGCGTTCGCGCTCTACCAGTAGTTCGCGCGAGGACACCATGCTGACACGACGTGAATTCGGAATACTGGCCGCCGCGACCGGTCTCGGTCTCAAGTGGAACGCGGCATTTGCGCAACCGGCGACGGCCGGTGTCCGGCTCGGCGTCCAGACCTACAGCTTCCGCGATATCCCTCGCGCTGCCGGCGGCGATGGCGTCGGCCCCTTGATTGCCGCGATGACCGCCTGCGGGTTGAAAGAATGCGAGTTGTGGGCGCCGCAGGTGGAGCCCGCAGGGCTCAGCCGCGAGGCGATCCGCGCGTGGCGGCTCGAGACGCCCCTCGATCACTTCCGCGCAGTCAAGAGCCGCTTCGACGCTGCCGGTATTTCGATCTACGGCTACAACTACAGTCCGAACAAGAGCTACACCGATCCCGAAATCGCCCGTGGATTCGAGATGGCGAAGGCGCTTGGCGCCGAGATCATGACGGCGTCGACGACGCTCGATGTGGCGCCCCGGATCAAGCCGTTTGCCGAGCAGCATCGGATGGTCGTCGCGATGCACGGGCACTCGAACCTCACCGATCCGAACGAGTTCGCCACGCCCGACAGTTTTGCCGCAGCGATGAAGATGTCGCGGTTCTTCAAGATCAACCTCGACATCGGCCACTTCACGGCGGCGAACTTCGATGCCATGGCGCTACATCCGCGAGCATCACGGCGACATCACCAATCTCCACCTGAAGGATCGAAAAAGGAATCAGGGCCCGAACACGGTCTGGGGCGAGGGCGACGCCCCGATTCGCGACGTGCTCCAGCTGCTCAAAAAGGAACGCTGGCCGATTCGCGCCTACATCGAATACGAATACGAAGGCACCGGCAGTCCCGTCGACGAGGTGAAGCGCTGCGACGCCTACGCCAGGCAGGCGCTGGCGTGACGCGCATTGGAATGGGCCTGGTCGGCCCTGGCTTCGTCGGCGCTCACCACATCGACGCCGTCCGCCGGCTGGGCTTCGTCGATGTCGTCGCCGTTTCCGCGTCGACCGAGGCGTCTGCGCGGCGGAAAGCCGACGCGCTCGGCGTGCCCAAGGCCTACGGCAGCTACGAGGCGCTGGTCGCCGATCCCGACGTCCACGTCGTCCACAACACGACGCCGAATTACCTGCATGTGCCCGTCGTGCTGGCCGCGCTGGAGCGCGGCAAGCACGTCATCTCGGACAAGCCGCTCGCGATGACGGCAGCGGATGCGAAGACGCTGTACGAGGCGGCCAAAAAGGCCGGCGTCGTGCACGCCGTCACCTTCAACTACCGCGGCAACCCGCTCGTGCAGCAGGCGCGCGAGATGATTGCCGGTGGCGAGCTCGGACGTGTCCATTTCGTTCACGGCGGGTACCTCCAGGACTGGCTCCTGCAGGACACGGACTTCTCGTGGCGCCTCGAGCCCGAAAAAGGCGGTCGCACATCGGCCGTAGGCGATATCGGGTCGCACTGGTGCGATCTGGTGCAGCACGTCATCGGCCAGAAAATCGTCGAAGTCCTGGCCGACTTCACGACGGTCATCGGCACCCGGCTCAAGCCGTCGGCATCCACCGAGGCATTCGCCGCCGCGTCGGATGCCGCGCGCGAGTCGTTCAGCGTCAGCAGCGAGGATCTGGCCAGCATCCTGGTCCACTTCGACGGTGGCGCCAAGGGCGCGTTGTCGGTCGGGCAGGTCTGCGCCGGCCACAAGAACGATCTCTGGTTCGAGGTCAGCGGGCGCCAGGCGTCGCTGCGCTGGCTGCAGGAGCGGCAGAACGAGCTCTGGATCGGGCGCCGCGACAGCGCGAACGGCACGCTCCTCAAGGATCCGTCGCTGCTCGGGCCGCCGGCCCGGGCCTATGCCCACCTGCCGGGTGGGCACCAGGAAGCCTGGGCCGACGCGTTCTGCAATGTGATGCGTGACGTGTACGGCTTCATTGCCGCGCGAAAGCCACCGACCGATCCGCGGCCGCCTGCCTTTGCCACATTCGAGGACGGCTACCAATCCGCCCGCATCGTCGACGCCATCCTGGCCAGCCACACCCGCGGCGGCGTGTGGACGAAGGTCGAATCCGCATGACCACAGCGACGCGCCTGAAACTGTCCGTGCTGATGTTCCTCGAGTATTTCGTCTGGGGGTCCTGGTACGTGACGATGGGAACCTGGCTCGGTCAGACGCTGCATTTTTCTGGTGAACAGATCGGTCTTGCCTTCGGCACGACGGCGCTGGCCGCCATGATCTCGCCGTTCTTCATGGGAATGGTCGCCGACCGGTTCTTCGCGACCGAACGCATCCTGGCGGCGCTGCACATCATCGGCGGCGTCGTCATGTTCTGGGCGTCTCTTCAGACCACGTTCGGGACGTTCTACACGATCCTGCTGATTTACACGCTCTGCTTCATGCCGACGCTGGCGCTCAGTAACTCGATTTCGTTTCACCAGATGAAGGATCCCGGGCGCGAGTTCCCGGCCATTCGCGTGCTCGGCACCATCGGCTGGATCGTCGCCGGTCTTCTCATCGGCGGCCTCGGCCTCGAGGCGTCGGCGACGCCCCTGCAACTGGCTGCCGCCAGTTCAATCGTGCTGGGTGTGTTCTGCCTGGCGCTGCCGCATACGCCGCCGCAGAAACAGAGCCGCGCCAGGCTCGCCGACATCCTCGGGCTTGACGCGCTGAAGCTGCTGGGTGAGCGGTCGTTTGCCATCTTCGTGATCGGGTCGTTCCTCATCTGCATTCCGCTGCAGTTCTATTACGCGTTCGCGAACCTCTTCCTCAACGAGCTGCACGTGACGAATGCGGCGGGGAAGATGACGCTCGGGCAAATGTCGGAAATCTTTTTCATGCTCGTGATGCCCTGGTTCTTCCGCCGCCTCGGCGTCAAGTACATGCTGCTCGTCGGTATGGCGGCGTGGACCGGGCGTTACGTGCTGTTTGCCTATGGAAACAGCAGCGACCTCGTCTGGATGCTGTACGCGGGCATCCTGTTGCACGGCATCTGTTACGACTTTTTCTTCGTCACCGGACAGATCTACGTCGACCGTCGAGCGCCGGCAGACCTCCGCGCGGCAGCGCAGGGACTGATTGCCTTCGTCACGCTCGGGGTCGGCATGTTCATCGGGTCGTAGGTGTCCGGGCGAGTGGTCGATGCGTTCGCGGGGCCCGCGGGCCACGACTGGCAGAGCATCTGGCTCGTGCCGGCCGCGGGCGCGGCCGTTGTGCTGTTGCTGTTCGCCTTCTTCTTCCGCTCGACCGGCGACTCGACCGTCAGCTGATCTGGTACTTCCTGATCTGGTACTTCCGGCACATAACCTGCACCTTCTCCGACGGGACTAAGAACCTGAGGAGGACATCCCATGTATAAGGTGAGAGTGTTATGTGGCGCGGCGATACTCGCCGCCTGCCTGGCCCCCGCGGCCCATGCCGACGAGTGGACCAAGCTGACGTACTTCACATTCAGCGCGCCGGTCGAGATGCCCGGTATGGTGTTGCCTGCCGGCAGCTACAAGTTCGAGCTGGCGGATCCCGACGCGACACGTCGGGTCGTCCGAATCTCGGACAAGGAGGGTGGCAAGATCCACGGCATCTTCCTCAGCATTCCCGATCAGAAGCTGGAACCATCTGACAAGCCGATCGTGATGTTCAGAGAGGCACCCGCAGGCGCGCCGGAAGCCGTCAAGGCGTGGTTCTATCCGGGTGAAACCACCGGCTATGAGTTCGTGTATCCGCACGATCAGGCGCTGAAGATCGCGAAGGCGATGCACACGTCGGTGTTGACCGCGAAGGGTGAAGTGACCGGTACGACGCTGGCCACGGATACGACACGTATCGACGAGAACGATCGCGCGCTGTCGGCCGACGAGCAGTTGAAGGATTCGGCCAAGCGTGCGACCACGAGTACGTCGACGACCTCGACGACCACAACCGCGACGACCACGACGGCTCCAGCCGCTGCGGCGCCGGCGACACCGCCGTCGGGAACGACGACCACCACCACGGCATCCACGACGACTGCTGCGGCGCCCGCTCCAGCGCCAGTGACGCCGCCCGCGACGACCACCGCCTCGACGACGACGGCGGCTGCAGCACCGGCGCCAGCGCCGATGCCGCCCCCCGCGCCGACGACCGCGCAGGCCGTTGAGCCGCCGGCGACAATCGCCCCTCAGCCAATGACGACTCCGCGCGGAACGACCATTACCGAACCGACGCCGGTCGCCACCTCCGGCCAGGCTGCAAGCCCGCGTCGCAGCCTGCCCAAGACGGCGAGCCCGCTCCCGCTGTTCGAGCTGTTCAGCGGTCTCTCGATCGCTGGCGGCTTCGCGCTTCGGGCCCTTCGGAAGGCACGCGCCTAGTGGTCGGTCGCCGGTCGCAGACCCGAACTGCGACGGCGACCTGATCGCCCAGGTCCAGGAATCGCGCGGACGGGGATCGCTCCCGTCCAGCGGTTTCTGGGCGCCGACTCCGCGACAATCCCCGTATTCTTATGGTTTCGCTGGCGGAACGTCTTTGACGATAAAGACCTTCTCGCCGGGCTTGATCAGGCCGAGCTCGCGGCGGGCGACTTCCTCGATCGCGCTGGGGTCGTCCTTGAGGCGGCGGGCTTCCTCGCGCAGGCGCGCGTTGTCGGCGCGCTTGCGCTCGATGGTCGCGGACACCACCTCGTACTGGTGACGGGCGCGGAGCATCGCCAGGAGGCCTTTTTCGCCGACGAGGCCGTCCACGAGGATGGCGCCGGCGACGACCAGCAGCAGGATGGACACCATGCGGCGGCTGCGCACGGGGCGCTTGGCTTTCGGCGTCTGGCGTTTGCGGGGAACTGCGGCGTCGACCTTCGGCACGCGCGGAAAACAGTACACCAAGTTGTTACAAAGTACAAGCTTGGAAGCGTAAAGAGATGACCGACCTCATCGTTATTCTGACGACGATGCCCGACGACGAGCGCGCCGATGCGCTGGCGCGAACGCTCGTGGACGAACGACTGGCGGCGTGCGTCCACGTGCAGGCGCCGATCTCCTCGACGTATCGTTGGAAGGATGCGGTCGAGCGCGAGACGGAGCGGCCGCTGGTCATCAAGACGACGCGGGCACGGCTGCACGACGTCGAGACACGCCTCCGAGCGCTGCATCCGTACGAGCTGCCCGAATTCGTGGTGTTGTCGGCGGAAGCGGGGGAGGCCTACGGCCGCTGGGTCAGCGGCGCCGTCGGCTCTTGACGAGCTCGAACACCATCGGCAGGACCGACACGACGACGATGCCGATGGTCACGAGCGAGAAGTTGTCCTTCACGATCGGGACGTTGCCGAACAGGAAGCCGGCGCCGAGACACAAACCGACCCAGGCGACGGCGCCCGCGGCGTTGTACAGGACGAACGACGCGGACGTCATCTGCGCCGCGCCGGCCACGAACGGGACGAACGTCCGAACGATCGGCACGAACCGGCCGAGGATGATCGCCTTTCCGCCGTACTGCTCGAAGAAGGCGTGCGCCCGTTCCAGGTATTCCCGGTTCAGCAGGCGATGGGACGTCTGAAACACCCGCGGTCCAATGAACCGGCCCACGGCGTAGTTGACCGTATTGCCCGCGAAGGCGGCGAACGCCAGCAGCCCGAACAGCGCCGGCGTGCTCAGCTTGCCCGTCGCCCCGAGCGCGCCGGCGGCGAACAGCAGTGAATCGCCCGGGAGGAACGGCGTGACGATGAAGCCGGTTTCGGCGAATACGATCGTGAACAGCAACCCGTACACCCACGAGCCGTAGTTGCCAACGAACTCGAGCAGGTGCTTGTCGAAGTGGAGGACGAAGTCGATCAAGCGGTCATACCTGATCGAGGGCCTGGACGAGATCTTCGATGAGGTCGTCGATGTCCTCGATGCCGGCGGAAATCCTGACCAGGCCGTCGGTGATGCCGATGGCGGCACGTCGATCGGCGGGGACCGACGCGTGCGTCATGGTGGCCGGGTGCGAGATGAGCGTTTCGACGCCGCCAAGGCTTTCGGCCAGCGCGTGCAGCCGCACCGCATTCAGGAGCCGCCGCGCCGCCTCCAGGGAGCCGAGGTCGAAGGCGAGCATGCCCCCGAAGCCGTTCATCTGCTTCCGGGCGAGCTCGTGTTGAGGATGCGTCGGCAGACCCGGGTAGTAGACCCGCGTGACCTTCGGATGGGCGCTCAGGAACTGCGCCAGGGCAAGGCCGTTGGCGCTGTGCTGCTGCATCCGCAGCGCCAGCGTCTTGGTGCCGCGAAGCACCAGCCACGAATCGAACGGCCCCAGGATGGCGCCTTCGGCGTTCTGCACGAACCTCAGCCACTCGATGTCGTCGTCGCGGACCGCGATGACGATGCCGCCGACGCTGTCGCTATGTCCGTTGAGGTACTTCGTCGTGCTGTGCGTCACCAGATCGGCGCCGAACTCGATCGGCCGCTGGATGCAGGGACTGGCGAAGGTGTTGTCCACGACGAGCCGGACGTCGTGGCGATGCGCGAGATCCGCCGCCGCCCGCAGGTCCGTGATGCGCATCACCGGATTGGTGGGCGTCTCGACGAACAGCATCCGTGTCGCCGGCGTGAACGCGCGCTCGACGTCGTCAAGCTTCGACGTGTCCACGTAACTGAAGGCCAGGCCGTAGCGCTGCAGCACCTTGTCGAACAGTCGGAAGGTGCCGCCGTACGTGTTGTCGGACACGACGACGTGATCGCCGGACTTCAGCAGCGTGGCGATGGCGCCGATCGCCGCCATGCCGGAGGCAAAGGCGAACCCGGCGTTGCCCTTCTCGATCGCTGCGAGGTTGGCCTCGAGCGCCATGCGCGTCGGATTCTGCGTGCGCCCGTACTCGAACCCTTTGTGGCGGCCCAACGCCTCCTGCACGTAGGTCGACGTTTGATAGATCGGGGTGATGATGGCGCCGGTCGATGGATCGGGTTGCTGTCCGGCGTGCAGACAGATGGTACTGAACCTTGCGCGCGCTGTGAGCTTCACGATCCAGTTACGATACATGTTTTAATATCGCGAAGTCCATGGCGAGACTGACGGTCGATCGTCGCGCGGGCGTGCGAGGCGCGCTGCTCCACACGCTGCCGGGACGCGTGATTGTGGTCGGCATCGCGCTCAAGCTCGCCGTGCTGGCGGCCGGCGTCCTGCTCGGCGCCGAGTCGCCGTTCCTCAGCGTCGTCGATCGCGTGGCGGGGCTGGCGGCGGCGGTCGGCGTCAGCTACTTCCTCGTCCAGCTCATCCTGCTCGCCAAACGGCGTCTGCTGTGGCGCGTCAGGCGGAAGCTGCTGGTCTCGTACATCTTCATCGGGTTCTTCCCGGCATTTTTTCTCGCCGCCTTCTCGCTGTTGTGCGGCTTCCTGCTGTTTCTGAATTTCAGCTCGTATCTCGTGCAGGCGCGGCTGCAGTCGCTGAGCGACCGCGCCGAATTCGTCGCGCAGAACGCCGCGCTCGAGATTCAGCGTGCCGGAGGCCGGGATGTGGCCGGCATCATCTCGCACCGGCAGGCGATCGCCTCCGACAAGAGCGCTGCGGACGTCTCGATCGCCGTTTTGCCCGCGGCGGGCTGCACGAAGAAGTCAGAAGCTGGAAGTCAGAAGGCTGAAGCGGGAAGTCAGAAGGCTGAAGCCGCGAGGGCCGGTCCGTGGTCGCACGGGGAACCGCCTCGAGCCGTGCCGGCCTGGATCGGCTGCTCGGGCTACTCGGGCGTATTCGCGTACTCGCACAAGAAGATGTCGGCCGGCGACGATGCGGACACGCACTTGCTGGTGCGGTCGGTCGCGTTTCCTGACACGCCGCGACCGGGATACGCCGTCGTCGTCGACCTGGTGGTCAACGATCGCGTTCGCCAGGAGCTCCGGCGCGACACCGGCGTCGACGTCCGCAGCGTCACGGCCGCGGACAGCCCGGATCCGGAGTTCGCCAAGCCGCTGCCGGGCGCGGCCGGCGGGCACGACGGGCAACCGGCGGTCGTCGCCGAAAGCGGCGTCATGGGCAATCTGCCCGGGACGATCGAATTCCGCGACTGGCTGACCGGCGCCACCGGCAGCCTGACGATCCGGATGTCCCTGTCGGTCGCGGAGCTGTACGATCGGATTTCTTCCGCCGGCGGCAACGTGGGGCGGCGCGTGGGACAGGGGTTGCTGCTCGCGCTGTTCGCGATCGGCGCGCTGTTTCTGATCATCCAGTTCATGGCGCTGATTGCCGGCCTGGCGCTGGCGAAGTCGATCACCGGCTCGGTGCATCAGCTCTTCGCCGGCACCGAGCGCGTCCGGCAGGGCGACTTCACCCACAAGATTGCGGTGAAGACCGACGATCAGCTCGGCGAACTGTCGGTGTCGTTCAACTCGATGACCGCGAGCATCGAGGATCTGCTGGTGCAGGCCGCCGAAAAGAAACGGCTCGAGGAAGAGCTGCGCATCGCCCACGAAATCCAGATGTCGCTGCTGCCCCAGGGTCCGCTGCAGATGCCGGGGCTGTCGGTCACGGCGCTGTGCGTCCCCGCGCGCGAGGTCGGCGGCGACTACTACGATTTCCTGCCGCTGGACGATCACCGCGTCGGCGTACTCATCGCCGACGTGTCGGGCAAGGGGACCTCGGCGGCGCTGTACATGGCCGAGCTCAAGGGATTGATGCTGTCCCTGAGCGAAAACCACTCGTCACCGCGCGAGCTCCTGATCGCTGCGAACCGGATCATCGCCCATCACCTCGACGCGCGCAGTTTCATCACGATGACCTACGCGATCGTCGATCTGCGGAAGCGGATCATGACGTACGCGCGCGCGGGCCACACGCCGCTGATCTACGTCCCCGGCGCGGGCGTCGGCGCGCGGGACGTGCGCATTCTCGTGCCGGACGGGATGGTCGTCGGTCTCAAGCTGGACAACGGCGAGATGTTCGAGCCGCCTTCTGCAAGAGGAGACGATCGCGCTGCGGCCCGGCGACCTCTACCTGTTCTTCACGGACGGGATCAGCGAGGCGATGAACGCCCACGACGACTGCTTCGGCGAATCGCGGCTGGGCGAGCTGGTTCAGGCGCATGCCCACCTGCCGTCCGCCGAGCTGCGGGAGCGGGTGCTGCGCGAGATTGCCGCTTTCGTGGGCGACGCGCCTCAACACGACGACATGACGATGATCCTGCTGAAGGTCGACGAGGTGGGTGAGGCCGTTGCCTGATCTGGTCGTGGTGTTCCGCACCTCGTCTGGCATCGAAGCTGGAATCGTCCGCAGCCTTCTCGAGGCCCACGGGATCATGTCCGTCGTCTCATCCGACGTCCCGCAGTCGATTTTTCCGTTGTCGGTCGATGGCCTCGGCAACATTCGCCTCGCGGTGCATCCGAGCGAGGCCGAAGAAGCCGAGCGCATCATCGAGAGCCACCGCACCGAGCTGAGAAACGGCGAAGTGGTGCGGCTGCGCGACGAGTTCGACGCGCTGCAGCAGGCGATTGGCTACCGTTTTCGCGATCGCGGACTGCTCGAGCACGCGATGACCCACACCTCGCGCGCCAACGAGGATGTCAGCGGCGGCGTGCACGACAACGAGTCGATGGAGTTCCTCGGCGACGCCGTCGTCGGGTTCGTCATCGCCGACGTGCTGTTTCGCGAATTCCCGGACTTCGACGAGGGCGAAAAGTCGAAGACGAAAGCGGCGCTGGTGTCGACCACCACGCTGGCGCGTCAGGCCGAGCGTTTGAACCTCGGCGAGCATCTGCTGCTCGGGCGCGGCGAGGAGAAGACCGGCGGGCGACGGAAGCAGGCGCTGCTCGCCGACGGCTACGAGGCGCTGATCGCGGCCATCTATCTCGACGGCGGCATCGAGCACGTGCGAGCCTTCATCGTCCGCGAGTTCGCCCCGCTGCTGTCGGAGGTCCAGCAGCACGGCATCGCGGGGTCGCAGGACTACAAGTCGGCGCTCCAGGAGCTGCTGCAGGCGCGAGACCTGCCGCTGCCGGAGTACCGGCTCGTCGGCACGATGGGTCCGGATCACAGAAAGCTGTTTCAGGTGGAGGTCGTCGTCAACGGCGAGGCGCTCGCCGAGTCGACGGGGCCGAGCAAGAAGGAAGCGGAGCAGGACGCGGCACGGGCGGCTCTCGATAAACTTAAAAGTTAAAAGTTAAAAGTTAAAAGTCAAAGTCAAAAGTTGAGAGGGGATGATGCGAAGCTTTCATGTATGCGCGATCGCGGTGGTGGCGGCACTCGGCGGATCGCTGGCGACGCTCGGCGCCCAGAAACAGATGCAGCGGTCGACAGTCTTCGAGTGGGCGTCGCTCGAGGCCAAGCCGACGCAGACGGGCGTCCGGCGCGACGTGATGCGGGCGCCGACGCCGACGCTCGACGAGCTCGAGATTCACATCACGACGCTCAACCCGGGCCAGGTCTCGCACCCGCCGCACCAGCATCCGGAAGAAGAGCTGCTGATCGTCAGAGAGGGGACGGTCGAGACGCTGCAGAACGGCAAGGCGAGCCGGCTCGGACCGGGATCGATCATCTTCCACTCGTCGAACGACCTGCACAACATCCGCAACGTTGGCTCGACGCCGGCGACGTATCACGTCGTTCAGTGGCGCGTCGCGCCGGCGGCCAAGTAGCAGAAGTTACGGCATCGGTCCGGTATACCGCGCGCGCGGGCGAATCAGGTGGCCGGACGCGTATTCTTCGATCGCGTGCGCGATCCACCCGATGGTGCGGCCGAGCGCGAACAGCAGGACCGGCGCCTGATCCGGCAGGCGAAACGCGCGTGTGATCGCCGCCAGGCCGAAATCGAGGTTCGGCAGATCGTTCAGCAGCTCGGTTCCAGCCTTCCGCAGGTTTCGCATCGCGCGGCCTGCCGCCTCGTGCCCGCTCGATTCGGCGAGACGCATCAGCAGGGCCGCGCGCGGATCGCCGTTCGGGTAGAGAGGATGCCCAAACCCGGGGACCTGTTCACCGCGCCGCAGGCGGGCGGCGACCTGCGCGCGCGCGTGCCTCGGCGTCTCCGACGCGGCGAGCAGCGCCAGCACCCGCTCGCCGGCCCCGCCGTGCTTGTATCCCCGGAGCGTGGCGATGGCCGCCGAGACCACGTCGTAGGGTGAGGCGCCGGCAGATGCGGCGCACCGGGCGGTAAACGCCGAGACATTCAACTCGTGGTCCGCGCACAGGACCAGCGCCGCTCGAATGGCGTCGCCGACTTCGGTGCGCCCCGGCGCCCACGTGCGCTGCAGCGCCCGGTGCAGAGGCGCCTGCGCGTCACGAGGCGCCACGATCGACGCGAGCAGTTTCACGATGCGCGCGCCGGTGAGGCGGACGGCCGCCGGGCGCAGATCGTAGGACGCCAGATCGACCGCGCGCGGCAACCGGCAGGGCCGCCTGCATCAGCGTATACGGATCCGTCGCGCAGGCTCGCAGTCGGGCGAGTTGGCGAGGGGTGAGCGCGGAGGACTGGGCGAACAGGCGGGTCCGGTCGCTGTCTTCCGCCGCCCACAGCACCATGGCCGCGTCCTCGAGTGTTGCCGTCTCCGCGAGCGCGAGGGCGTCGCGGCCGCGGTAATACAGCCGCCCGTCGTGAATGAGCGTGATGCCCGACTCCAGCACCGGTCCGCCCCAATGCAGGCCGCGGGCGGCGGCCGCGGCCGGGTCGCGCCGCGCGGCTTTCCGGTCCAGCAGCCGCTGGACGTCGTCGCGGGCGTAGCGGCGCTCGCGCGGCCGGCCCGGGACCGCCTCGGATCGCAGCTGACCGCGGCTCGCGTACGCGTACAGCGTGGCGCGGGTCACGCCGAGCAGATCCGCCGCGTGCGCCGCCGTCAGGTGATGGGGTGCTCCAGCCGCCATTGATTGATTCTACGATCAATATTGACAATGTCAGAGCGCGGGTCGAACATCGAACCATGGCAGAGGGCTTGGAAGGCGTCGTGGCGACCTCGACGCGACTCAGCGAAGTCGACGGCGACCGCGGCCGGCTGACGCTGGCGGGCTACGCGGTCGAAGATCTGGCGCCGAACGCCACGTTCGAAGAGGTGGCGTACTTGTTCCTGCACGGGCGCCTGCCCGATCCCGAGGAGCACACGCGCTTTGCGCGCGATCTGGCAGGCCGGCGCACGCTGACGCCCGCGGTGATGCGCGTCCTGCAGGAGGCCGCCGCCGCCCGAACGCCGCCGATGGACGCCCTGCGCATGGCCGTGCCACTCCTCAGCCTCGGGCGCGACGAACAGCCGCTCGAAGACGCCATGAACGCGATCGCATCGTTCCCGACCATCGTCGGCAGCTACTGGCGTCTGCGCAGCGGCGAGCC
The DNA here is from genome assembly GCA_963792175.1 of uncultured Acidobacteriota bacterium. GTDB lineage: Bacteria > Acidobacteriota > Vicinamibacteria > Vicinamibacterales > CAVVIG01 > CAWBVG01. The sequence goes on along the minus strand of CAWBVG010000009.1, from coordinate 24,357 downwards.
GCCGGTGCCGGTGCGCGCGGACCTCACGCACGCCGCTCACTACCTGCATCAGCTGTTCGGCGTTGAGCCGTCAGCCGAGCGGGCGCGCGCGCTGGAAACCTACCTCAATACCGTCTGCGACCACGGCCTCAACGCCTCGACGTTCACGGCACGGGTGATCGTGTCCACCCGATCGGATCTGATTTCCGCGATCACCGGCGCCGTGGGTGCGCTCAAAGGTCCGCTCCACGGCGGCGCGCCCGGTCCCGCGCTCGACATGGTGTTCGAGATCGGCACGCCGGAGCGGGCTGACTCGGTGATCCGCGCCAGGCTCGATCGCGGCGAACGACTCATGGGATTCGGCCATCGCGTCTATCGCGTCCGCGACCCGCGCGCGGACGTGCTGGGCACAGCGGCCGAGCAGTTCTACGCGCGCGGCGGCGATCGACGCCTCTACGATCTCGCTCGATCCGTGGAGGCCACGGCCCTCCGGCTGCTGCGCGAGCGCAAGCCCGATCGGCGGCTCGACACCAACGTCGAGTTCTACACCGCGCTGCTGCTGCACGGCCTCGACCTGCCGCCGGCCTTCTTCACGCCGACCTTTGCGGTCGGCCGGGTCGTCGGCTGGGCCGCGCATGGTCTCGAGCAGCTTCGCGACGGCAGGTTGATCAGGCCGCAGTCGACTTACATCGGCCCCCGCGGTCTGCAATACGAACGCGAGGTCGCGGCTCCCTCGTGAACTGTCCTCGACGACGCAGTACCGCCGCACGATCGCCACGAGCACACGAAGACACGAAAATTCTGAAGGGCCTTGGTTTCGTGATTTCGCGTCTTCGTGGCAACCCACGGGCGCAACTGATTCCGCGTGGACGTGCCACTAGCGGCCTGCTAAGCACCGCCCATCGGCTTCGAAGCCATGTAGCGCTTGCGGGCGCGCGCGGTCAGATCGGGGTTCGAGAGATGGACCGCAAGGTCGTGCATCTTGCCATCCAGCTTCTCCGGCGTGAAGCCGAGCGCGTACTGATGATGGAGCTCGTCGGCGACGCGCGCGAACGTGGACGCCAGATCGCGGGGTGAGGTGAGCTCGAAGTACCCGCCGCCAGTCGCCGCCGCAATCTTCGGCAGTCCTTCGTCGGGTTTCTCCATCTGCGGCTGTCCGCCGCCATAGCCGCCGAGCCCGCGACCTCCGATCCCGCCGATACCGCCCGACCCCAGCCCCCGGCCGCGGTCGCCGCCGCGCCCCGCGAAGTCCGGCATGCCGTTCTGGCCCGCCAGACCGATCGCGTAGACCATGATGTTGTCCTCTTCGGCGCGCTTCATCACGTCCTTGAGCGACTTGTTGTGATTGCCGAAGTTCATCGGCTTGTCGACGCCGTCGGTGAACACCAGCACCACCCGGCGGCCCGGCTCGAGCAGCAGCTTGTCGATGGCGGTATTCACCGCGTTCCACAACGGCGTCGGGCCGTCCTTCTGCAGCTCGGTGTGGAGAATCCTGACGAGCGCGTCGCGGTCCGACGTGAACTCGGCCGGATCGATCTGGATGCGGTTGCCGAAGCTGCCGATGCGGGCCTTGTCGTTGGGCAGCATCGCGCGGACGAACGCCTCCGCCGCCTGCTCCTCGAGCTCGAAGTTCGGCTTCATGCTGCCGCTGCGATCGAGCAGCATGACGAGCGTGATCGGCTGGATGTCGTTGGCGAACAGCGTGAGCGTCTGCCGCTTGCCGTTGTCGTCCACCGCGAAATCCTCGCGCGCCAGGTCGGGCACGAGACGGCCGCGCGGGTTGGTCACGGTGGCGTAGACCGCCACCGTGCGGGTGCCGGTCTGAAAAGACGGCGGCTGCGTCTGCGGCGCCGCAGAGACGAGAGCGACCGAGGCGGTGAAGACGGCCGCGACGCGACCGAACGAGCGGCTCATGGGAGGCTCCTGCAGGAGCTGGCTCTCACATGGTATCGCTGTTCTTTGCACGTCCTGCCAGTGTGCCGAGGCAGAGTCGGTCTTAGCTCCTCTGGAATCCCGCTAGATACTGCTTTACGCAGGTCCATGCCCGCGAGTAGAGCGAGGCGACCTGGTCGGCGTAGCCGTTGAACGGCAGCGTCTTGCGCATGAAGAATTCCCCGAGACGCCGTTCGGACGCCTGGTCGCGGAACGTCGAGTAGGTCGGGCCCGGGTTCACGTTGGAATAGAAACCGTAGTACTCGGGCGCCTGCCGCATCCACGTCGTGCCCGGCTGCTTCTCGACGAAGCGGATCGCGACGATCGACTTGATGCTCTTGAACCCGTACTTCCACGGCACGACCAGGCGCAGCGGGGCGCCGTTCTGGTTGGGAAGCTCCTCGCCGTACAAACCGACCGCCATCAGCGTCAGCGGATGCAGCGCTTCGTCCATGCGCAGTCCCTCGCTGTACGGCCACGGCAGGAGCGACATGAAGCGCGCGCGCTGCGCGGGCATTTCTTCCGGACGCTTCACGGTGACGAACTCGACGAACCTGGCGTTCGACGCCGGCTCGAATCGCTTCAGCAGCTCACCGAGCGAAAATCCGACCCACGGCACGACGATCGACCACCCCTCGACGCAGCGGTGCCGGTAGATGCGTTCTTCGAGCGGGTGCGGCTTGAGGATGTCCTCGAGCGTGTAAACGCCCGGCTTGCCGCAGGCGCCTTCGACGGCGACCGACCACGGCCGCGGCTTGAACCCCTTGGCGTGTTTTGCGGGATCGTCCTTGCCGCTGCCGAATTCGTAGAAGTTGTTGAAGGTCGTGACCGCCTTGTACGGCGTCGGCGGGTCGGTCGTGGTCGCCGTCTTTTTCGTGACGACGAGTGTGTCGGCGGCGAGGAGCGTGGCGTCGAGCGCGCCGGCCGCCAACGCCGCGAGGGCCGCGCCGCCAGACGCCAGAAACTCGCGCCGGCGAAGGTAGGTGTCTCGCGGGGTGATCTCAGACGGCGAAATGTCTGGCGCCTTCAATTACCCACTTACCAGATTACCCAATTCCCAGATTACCCAATTCCCAGATCCGCCGTTCTAGTCGATCTCGATGATCCCAGACGAAGGCCCGCCCGCCATGGCGAACGCCGGTTCGCTCTGCGGCGCGGGCGCGGCCGGCGGCGGCTCCGCGGTCTGCGGCAGCCGCGGCAGCGCGTAGCGATGCACCTCGCGCGCGAGGTCGTCTTCGGTCGGCGCCGACGGCCGGCAGTGCAGGCGCACCCAGACGCGCAGCAGCGGATCGGTGAAGCTGTAGCGCTTCTGCCGCGAGGTCACCAGGTCGACGTCCTCGAGCCACGACAGATAGTCCTTCGTCGATCCGGGCGTGCGCTGGAGGCGATGAGAAATCTCGGTGAGCGTCAGCCCTTCGTCTTCGGCCAGGATCTCGAGGATCGCCTTGAGCGCGCCGTAGCCGCGGGCGCGATGCAGGCGCAGCTCGTAGCTGAACGCGCACTGCTTCGCCAGGCGTCCCTCGGGCGCCAGCAGCGCGGCGAGCGCGCTGATCGCGTCGCCGCCGCCCGGTCCGCCGTGCTCGCGCATCGTGCCGAGCTCGTCGGCGAGGGCGCGGACGTAGGCTGGGCGGCCGTCGGCCAGGCTCTGAACGGTTCGCGCGAGGTAGTCGGCGTCGTGGGCGTCGCCGGCGGCCGTCGGGCCGAGAATGTCGAGCGAGTCTTCAGTGGTCAGCGCCGGCATGTGGATGACTTCGAACCGCGCCGATCGATCGCGCAGCAGCCGCAGCGCGCGAGCGGTATAGCGGCTGGTCAGCACGAAGCGGTTGGTGCTCGACGACAGGCCTTCGACGAAATCGTGCTGCACGCGGCGCAGGCCGGGAAAACTCTCGAAGGTGCGGAGCTCCAGGAACTCGTCGAGGAGAAATGTCGCCGGCTCGCTGGCGGCCGATCGCACGCGGCCGAAAAATCCCAGCGCCGCGTCGAACGCGGCGCGCGCGCCGGTCGGCGTGGACGCCGAGCTGTCGGTGATGGGGAATGGCGATACCGCCGTGATCGCGCGCAGGAAGCGTTCCGGTGTGGTCGCGGTGCGCTCGACGTCGATGTACTGAACGGCCGTGCGTCCCAGCCGCTCGCGGACCTGCTGCAGCATCGTCGTCCGGCCGCTGCCGCATCCGCCCAGGAGCACCGGGATCCGCGACGGCGAAGCATCGAGTGCCGCGGTCACGCGGCGGGATAGAGCGGTTCGCGCAGTCAACATGCGTCTGCCTCACGCATCGGGATTCGTATACCTTCACGCTCTGCCGTGCTGATCGCGGCGGGATATCCAGCGTCGGCATGACGCGCGACACCGATTCCGGGATCGCACGACAACACGCGTTCGAGCTTCTCGTCGGCGTCGGCGCTGCCGTCGGCGACGATCACCATGCCGGCGTGGATCGACGCGCCGATGCCGACGCCGCCGCCGTGGTGGACCGACACCCAGGTGGCGCCGCTCGACGCGTTCAAGAGCGCATTGAGGATCGGCCAGTCCGCGATGGCGTCGCTGCCGTCGCGCATGCCCTCGGTTTCGCGGTTCGGTGACGCCACCGATCCGGTGTCGAGGTGATCGCGGCCGATCACGATCGGCGCCTTGAGCCGTCCCTCGCGCACGAGCTCGTTGAGCCGGAGCCCGAAGCGCGCGCGTTCGCCGTAGCCGAGCCACAGGATTCGCGCCGGCAGCCCCTGGAATGCGATGCGCGTGCGCGCCAGCCCGATCCAGCGCACCAGCGATTCGTCGTGCCCGAACAGTTCCAGCGCGGCGTCGTCCGTGACACGGATGTCTTCCGGGTCGCCGGACAGCGCAGCCCAGCGGAACGGACCCTTGCCTTCGCAGAACAGCGGCCTGATGTACTCGGGCACGAAGCCCGGAATGTCGAACGCGTCGGCCACGCCGGCCTGGCGCGCCTGGGCGCGGATGTTGTTGCCGTAGTCGAAGGTGACCGCGCCGCGCGATCGCAGCGCCAGCATCGCGCGCACGTGCGCGGCCATCGCCGCCATCGAGCGAGCGATGTAGTCCGACGGGTTGCGTTCGCGCAGCCGCCCGGCCTCTTCGAAGCTCATGCCGTTGGGCACGTACCCATTCAGCGCGTCGTGCGCGGATGTCTGGTCCGTCAGCACATCGGGCACGACGCCGCGGGCGACCAGCGCCGGCAGCACGTCGGCGGCATTGCCGCGCAGGCCGATCGAGCGGCCGATGCCCGCGCGCGCCCAGCCGGTCACGCGGTCGAGCGCGTCGTCCAGGTTGTCGGTCGCCTCGTCCAGGTACTTCGTCGCCAGGCGGCGGGCGATCCGCTGCGGATCCACTTCGACGACCAGCGCGGCCGCGCCGGCCATGGCGGCGGCGAGCGGCTGGGCGCCGCCCATGCCGCCAAGTCCGGCCGTGACCACGACCTTTCCTGACAGTGAACCGCCGAAGTGTCGTCTTCCGATGGCGGCCAGCGTTTCGTACGTGCCTTGCACGATGCCCTGACTGCCGATGTAGATCCAGCTCCCCGCGGTCATCTGTCCGTACATGGTCAGACCGCGGTGCTCGAGTTCGCGGAAGTTCTCCCATGTCGCCCACGCCGGCACGAGCATGGCGTTGACGATGAGCACACGAGGTGCGCCGGGGTGCGTCTGGAAGACACCAACCGGCTTGCCCGACTGGACCAGCAGTGTTTCGTCATGCTCGAGCGAGGTCAGCGACCGCACGATCGCATCGAACGCTTCCCAATTCCGTGCCGCTTTTCCGGATCCGCCGTAGACGATGAGGTCGTCGGGACGTTCCGCGACGTCGGGATCGAGATTGTTCATCAGCATCCGGAGCGCCGCTTCCTGCGGCCAGCCTTTGCAGGTCAGCGCGGTGCCGCGTGGCGCTCGAATGATGCGTGTCGCTGTGGCCATGAAGGTGTCGCGCGAAGAAAGATAGACCTTAAGAAGCCGCGCGAACGTTGTCAAACTGAAAATAAAAAATTTTTCACTTGACTAGATTGCCACACACGTTTTCCAGCGCGCGCGACGCGATCAGTTGAGCGATCGTGATGATATCAGGCGACGGCGCGCGATCGTCGACGAGCGTCGGCACGTGCGATCGCACGAGCGCATGCACGCGCGCGAGCGCCGGCGACGTCGTGCGCGGCGCCAGCAGATCGATCGCCTGGCACGCGCAGAGAATTTCGATGGCGATCACGTCGCGCGCCCGGCCGGCGGCGCGCTCGGCCTTGAGCGCGGCCGTCATGCTCATGCTGACGTGGTCTTCCTTGTTCGCGGACGTCGGAATCGTGTCGACGCCGGCCGGATGCGCGAGCGTTTTCAGTTCGGACGCGACCGCCGCCGCCGTGACCTGCGCCAGCATCAGCCCGGAATTCAGTCCACCGCGCGTCGTCAGGAACGCCGGCAGCCCGCTCAGCGCCGGATCGACGAGCCGGCCGGTGCGCCGTTCGCTGATCGTGGCCAGCGGCACGACGGCGGCGGCGAGCAGGTCGGCGGCGATGGCAATCGGAGCGCCGTGGAAATTGCCGCACGACACCACATCGCCGGTGTCGGCGAACACCATCGGGTTGTCGGTGGCGCTGTTGGCTTCGATGGTCACCGTGTCGCGCACGAACCGCAGCGCCTCTCGTGCCGCGCCGTGCACCTGGGCGGCGCAGCGCATCGAATAGGCGTCCTGCACCTTGCCGCAGTGCTCGTGGGACTTGTTGATGCCGCTGCCGGCCATCAGCGCCTCGATGTTGGCCGCCGACGTCCGCTGTCCGGCGAACGGACGGGCGTCATGGATGCGCGCCTCGAACGGGTGGATCGACCCCAGCAGCGCATCGATCGAGAGCGCGGCGGCGATGTCGGCCGCCCGCGACAGCTGTTCGGCCGCCGCCAGCGCCAGGGCCAGAACCGCCGTGGAGGGCTGCGTGCCGTTGATCAGCGCCAGTCCCTCCTTGGCGCCGAGCGTCACCGGTTTCAGTCCGGCGCGGGCGAGCGCCTCCGCGCCCGGGATCACGTTTACCCGCAAAGCACGCAGAGATCGCAGAGAATCTGAATCTTCTCCGCGATCGTGGCGGTCTCGGCGGTTTCTGTCTTCGTCATCCTCGAGCACCTCGCCCTCGCCGACCAGCACGAGCGCCAGATGCGCCAGCGGCGCCAGGTCGCCGCTCGCGCCGACCGAGCCGCGGGACGGGACGCACGGGTGGACGCCGCGATTCAGGAGGGCAATCAGCGCCTCCAGCGTGTCGACGCGAATGCCGGAAAATCCTTTGGCCAGCACGTTGGCGCGCAGCGCCATCGTCGCGCGCACGCTGCGCACGGGCAGCGGACGCCCCACGCCGGCGGCATGGCTGCGGAGCAGGTTGAGCTGCAGCGCTTCGAGCGCGTCCGCCGCGATCTTGACATCGGCGAAGGAACCGAAGCCCGTATTGATGCCATACGCGGGCTCGTCGCTGAGCGCCCGCCGCTCGACGACGGCTCGCGACGCGTGGACGCGCTCGCGCGCGTCGGGCGCCAGCGCGACCGGCTCGCGATCGTCGGCGATCCTCAGAAGTTGCTCAATTGTCAGGGACGAACCGTCCAGTTGAATCATCTGAGGGTAGAATCTTAGTCCGTTCTATATGAATCTTGCGGTTCTCGGCGCTCAATGGGGCGATGAAGGCAAAGGGAAGATCGTCGATCTGCTGACGTCGCACTTTTCCATCGTCGCGCGGTATCAGGGTGGACACAACGCCGGCCACACGGTGTATGTCAACGGCGCCAAGTTCATCCTGCGCCTCATCCCGTCCGGCATCCTCCATCCCGGCATCACCTGTGTCATCGGCAACGGCGTCGTCGTCGATCCCAAGGCGCTGTTCGCCGAAGTGGACGAGCTGACGAGAAATGGCATCGACGTCGGTCACCGGGTGTTGATCAGCGACAAAGCGCACTTGATTCTGCCGTACCATCGCGACCTCGATCTGTTGTCCGAAGCGCGCCGCGGCGAGCGGAAGATCGGCACGACGTCGCGCGGCATCGGTCCGGCCTACGAGGACAAGATCGCGCGCCGGGGGATTCGCGTCGGCGACCTGACCGATCCGAAAGGGCTCGAGCAGAACGTTCGCGACAACGTCACCGCCCGCAACCGGCTGGTGCACGACACCACGATGGATTGGCAGGTCGTGCTGGACGAGCTGTTGAAGCACGCCGAACGCCTGCGGCCGATGATTCGCGACGTGTCGGCGCTGCTCACCGACGCGATGCGGGCGGGCCAGTCGATCATGTTCGAAGGCGCGCAGGGCACGCTCCTCGACATCGATCACGGCACCTATCCGTACGTCACCTCCTCCAATGCCTCCATCGGCGGCGTGTGTACGGGTCTTGGCGTGCCACCGCGCGCCATCGACCGCGTGCTGGGCGTGGTCAAGGCGTATACGACGCGCGTCGGGGAAGGACCATTTCCCACCGAGCTCTCCGGCGACATGGGCAACCGGCTGCGGGAGAGCGGGAGCGAGTATGGCGCGGTCACCGGGCGCCCGCGCCGATGCGGCTGGTATGACGCGGTCGCCGTCCGCTACGCCGCGCGCATCAACGGCCTCGACGGCCTGGCGCTGACGAAGCTCGACGTGCTCGACGGCCTCGAGCGCATCGACATCTGCACGTCGTACACCTGCGGTGGACGCACGCTCACCGAGTTTCCATCCGATGTCGGGCAACTCGCCAGCTGCGAGCCGGTCTACGAGTCGATGCCGGGGTGGAGTGCGCCGACGGCAGGCGTGCGGAGGTTCGATCAGCTGCCGGCAGAAGCCCGCAAGTACATCGCGCGCCTCGAGGAGGTGTCCGGGGTCCGCGCCGCCATCGTCTCGACCGGTTCCGAGCGCGACGACACGATCGTGCGGGACGAGGTCCTTCAGCTGCCGGTGCGGACAGCGGCGCCGATCGCCTGAGACGGCGTCCGACGAGTTTTCACGAAGGCACGAAGCCTACGAAGAACACGAAATCGATTTGTACAAGATTGTTTTCGTGATCTTCGTGCTTCTTCGTTCTTCGTGAAAAGCCGTGGCAGCTATCGGGGATGCCCTATGCGGGCACGAGCGCCAGCACGCGCAGCGGACTGCCGCTCCCATTCACAATCTTGAGCGGCGCGGCGATGACGATCGCACCGGTCGGCGGCAGCTGATCCAGATTGCAGAGACTGGCGAGGCCGAACTTGCCGGCGCCGTGCATGATGGTGTGGTTCGGGAACGGTGGGTCGAACGTGCCGGCTTGACCCGCGTCGGTGCCGATGGTTTCGACCCCGACGCCCAGGACGTCCCGATCGTGCGCCAGCAGACGGGAGGCATCCGCGTGGAATCCGGGGCTGTGCGGTCCATCGGCGGCGACATTGAGAAACGCCTTCGGATCGGTGCGGCGGCTCCAGCCGGTGCGAAGCAGCACCCAGGCGCCGGCCGGAATGCGTCCGTGCTCGCGCTCCCACGATTCAATCGCGGCTGGCGTCAGGAGAAAGTCGTCGGCAACCGAGCCGGACGTCGGTTCCGTCACCGCGTCAATCACGCACGCCGGCCCGATGAAGCGTCGTGCCGGGATGGTGTCGCAGGCGTTGTCGGGCAGGTCCTTGCCGGTAATCCAGTGAACCGGCGCATCGAAGTGTGTGCCCGTGTGCTCGCCGAACCGCAGCGTGTTCCAGTACCACGCCGGCCCCTTCTCGTCGTACCGCGAAATCTGATCGATCGTCGCGCCCGGTGACGCGGCGAACATCGGCGGCAGCTCGATCACCGGCGTCGCCGGACCGAGCGGCTGCGTGAGATCGACGACCTTGACCGCGCCATTTGCGAGCGCGTCGGCGAGCTGCGTCAGAATCGACGTCACGATCGCAGATACCTCTGAAACTGAAACCGGTTTTCGAGCAGGGAAAGGTCCGTGACGTAGCCTGACGGCCCGACGGCCTCCACTTTCGCGACGAGCGTCGTCAGATCGCCGGCGCCGAGCGCTTCGTCGAACGCGCTCCGGAACGCGTCGACGGTACCGACAGTGGCCGTTCTCGGCACGCCGGCCGCGGCAGCGATGCCGGCGAGATCGCTGCCGGTTGCGGTCGCGGTCGGAAAGCCGCCGACCGACAGCAGGCTCTCGTTGTCGAAGACGACGTGCACGAGGTTGCGCGGCCGGTAGCGCGCCAGCGTCGTGAGGCCGCCGAGATTCATCAGGACGGAGCCGTCGCCGTCGAGCACCACCACCCGTCGATCCGGCTTCGCCAAGGCGATGCCGAGCCCCATCGACGACGCCAGTCCCATGGCGTGCTGCAGGTAGAAGAAGTTCGGCCGGTGGCCGATCGACTGCAGCTCCGCCGCGACCGCGCCCATGATCGTGACGACGATCTGCTGCTCGAGCCGGGAGTAGATTGCGTTGAGCGCGTCGAGCCGCGTCATGCGTCTTCCCACATCAGATCGCGGCACAGCAGCAGCGCCACCGGCTTGTTCGCCGACAGCGCCAGCGTCTGCGCCTTGGCAATCCGCGGCGCCACGTGATCGGGGCGGTCGAGGTACGAGAAGGGGATGCGGAGCGCTCGCAGCAGATCCTCCGTGACACCACCGCCTTCGGTCTGCCAGGGATCCCGCTCGCCGAACTCGCCGCGATAGCTAATCAACATCAACAGGGGAATGTGATACAGCTGGGCGCACGAGACGATGCCGTTGATCGACGCCAGGAACCCGTGGTTCTGCATCAACATCGCCGACTTGACGCCGGCCAGATGCGCCCCTGCCGAGATCCCGACGCCTTCTTCTTCCTTGGCCAGGCGGACCAGCGTCATCTCCGGATCGTCTTCGGCCATGCGGATCAGATGGACGAGCCACGTTTCGGGCAGCGCCGACAGCAGGCGGATGCCGGTCCGCTTCAGCGCATCGTAAACGACACCGGAGTGGGCGACGGAGACCGGTGACATGGCGTCGCTGGCTTCAGGCCTTATGGTGCTGGAGGAAGGCGCTCACCGCCGCGGGATCGGCATCGACGAAATCGATCCCCGCCCGGAACTGGAGTCCGCTTTCCCCGTTCATGTCGAACGATGTCCAGGCAACTTTCGCGTGGAACTCGGTCTGGCCCGGCCAGGCGATGGCGACTTCCTGGTTCGGCCGCAGCGCCACCGAGCACATCACCTGTGCGCCGGTCGTTGAGAAATCGACGATCACCGATGTGCGCCCGTCGATCATGACATCGACACGGCCTGCCATCTTGAACCGCGGCGCCCGGCGGGTGCCGCGCTGGTCGAGGGACGGATCGGCGATCGCCGGCGCGGTGTGCCGTGGGACGATGCGCGAGTAATCGCTGTCGTGGGCCAGGACGCGGATCTCGGTGTCTCGCAGCGACGGATCCGCCTTGATGCGATTGATGAGCGCGGCGCCGCGCGACGTCATGGCGAACAAGCGCTCCAGCGCGACCTGCTGCGGCTTGCGTTCCGTGATCGCCTGAAGCGCGGCGAGCGCGTCGAGGTGCGGAAACTCGAGCAGTTCGCCGTTCGACGAGCCGGCGCGCTCTCGCAGGGCGGGCAGCAGATCAGCGGAACCGATGAGGACGACGCAGGGCTCAGGCACAGCGCACCAGTATACAATCGGCGCCGCGATGGACCAGCCTCCGTTCCGCGACGTCACGCTCGGCGATCTCCTGACGCGCCTCGGCCGCGCGCTGCCGGATCGCGATGCCGTCGTCTACGCGCAGGGTCCACGATGGACCTTCCGCGAGCTCGAGCAGGAAGCGCGCACGATCGCGCGCGGTCTCGTCGCGCTCGGCGTCTCGCCCGGCGAGCGCGTCGTCGTCTGGGCGACGAACGTGCCCGAGTGGATCGTGCTGCAGTTCGCGCTGGCGAAGATCGGCGCGATTCTGGTGACCGCCAACACGTCGCTGCGCGCGCGCGACATCGACTACCTGCTGCGCCAGAGCGAAGCGGCCACGCTGGTGACGATCGGCGGTTTCCGCGACGTCGACTACGTCGCCGAGCTGGGCAAGATTGGCGCCACCGCGGGCACGATCGCGACATTGAAGCGGATCATCGCGGTCGGGGAGCCGACGGCTGCGGCGCTGGCCGCCGTCGCCGGGCCGTCCGAGCCGGTCGCCGTGGTCCGCTACGCGGACATCGCCAGTCATGCGGCGCGGACCGCCGAGACGCACCTGGACACTCTGGGCCAGGCCGTCGTGCCCGACACCGTCATCAACATGCAATACACGTCGGGCACGACCGGGTTCCCCAAGGGCGTGATGCTCTCGAGCCGCAATATTCTCAACAATGGCTTTGCGTGCGGCGAGGTGCTCGGCTACACGCCGGACGACCGGCTGTGTCTGTGTGTGCCGCTGTTTCATTGTTTTGGCTGTGTCATCGGGGTGATGGGGGCCTTCACGCACGGCGCCTGTCTGTGTGTCGTGGAAGCGTACGATCCGAAGCGTGTGCTCGAAATGATCCACCGCGAGCGCTGCACCGCGCTCTACGGTGTGCCGACGATGTTCATCGCCGAGCTCGAGCATCCCGAGTTCTCCAGCTACGACCTCACGTCGCTGCGCACCGGCGTCATGGCCGGCTCGCTCTGCCCCGAGCCGCTGATGCGACGTGTGATGAGGGACATGAACCTGTCGGAAATCACGATCGCGTACGGGCTGACCGAAGCCTCGCCGGTCATCACCATGACGCCGCGCGCCTCGTCGGTGGAGCAGCGGTCGCAGACGGTGGGTGTCCTGCTTCCGGAAGTCGAGGCCCGGATCGTCGATCCCGAGACCGGCCGCGTCCTCGCAACCGGCGAGCGCGGCGAGCTGTGCACGCGCGGATATCACGTGATGAAGGGTTACTACAACAACCCGGAGGCGACGCGTGCGGCGATCGACGTGGATGGCTGGCTGCACACCGGCGACGAGGCCAGCGTCGACGCCGACGGCTACTTCCGAATCACCGGCCGCATCAAGGATCTGATCATCCGCGGCGGCGAGAACATCGCGCCGAAGGAGATCGAGGATCGTCTTCGAGAGCACCAGGCGGTCGCCGATGCGTACGTCTACGGCGTGGCGGATGCGTTCTTCGGCGAAGCGGTGGCCGCGGCGATTCGATTGAAGCCGCAAAGCCAGGCGGGTCCGGAGGACATGATCGCGTGGTGCGCCACCGGCCTCGCGAAATTCAAGGTGCCGAAATACGTCCGCTTCGTCCAGGATTTTCCGATGACCGCGTCAGGAAAGATTCAGAAATATAAGCTCCGCGAGGAGCACGAGGGAAAGTTAAAAGTTAAAACTTAGAAGTAAGCTAAAAGTTGAAAAGACGAAGACCGGTGATTGGCTTTCTAACTTTTAACTTTTAACTTCTAACTTTCAGAAAATCCTGGCGTCTTGCAGCGGCCACCAGCGGACCTTCACCTTGCCGACGATGTACTTCTTCGGCACGGGGCCCCAGTGCCGGCTGTCGGAGCTGTTGTTGCGGTGGTCGCCCATCACGAAGTAGTAGCCCTGCTGGATAACCTGCGGACCCCAGTCGTCGTGGCTGCGGAATTCGGCGGGGACGTATTCGTCGTGCAGCGGGATGTCGTTGACGTAGACGCGGCCGTCGACGATGCGCACCGTGTCGCCCTCGCGGGCGATGACCCGCTTCACGAACATCTTCTCGGGGTTGAGCGGGTAATACAACATCACGATGTCGCCGGGCCGCGGCTCGCCGAGCTCGTAAACGAGCTTGTTGACGATCAGCCGATCGTGATCCTCGAGCGTCGGCGCCATGCTCAAGCCATCGACGCGCGCCACCTGCACTCCGAACGTGACGATGAGCGTGGCGTAGACCGCCGCGGACAGCAGCGTCTGGACGCCGGCGACGACCTCTCGCCCCATCCGCCTCCATGCGCCCACCTGGTCGCCCGGTTCGAGGGTGGGAACAGGCGCCGCATCGGTGACGACCAACTCGCTGACCGCTGGTGCGGCGACGGCGAGCGCCGCTGGCTCTGACTCAGCTGCGGCCAATGGCAGATCGAGCTCTCCCTGGCGCAGCTCGTCCGACAGCTGCAGCGTCACATCGACCGATTCCATAGGATCAGGATACCACTACCGGTGGAGCGGCACGGCGGGAAGTCAGGCAGGGAGAGATCTTTATCTGGACCTCGTCGGAAGGTCAGACCCGGCCACCCTGGCTTCGTCCGAGACCAAGGCAGCCTGGATGATAAACCGCCGAGGCGCGTGGCCGATGAAGTCGAACGGGTAGCAGGTGACGAGCGTGAGCGTCGGTTGCGCCGTGGGATCCAGCACGTATACGTCGTCCGGCGTGACAATCAACGTCTTGCTGATCTTGTAGTGGTACACGCGGTCGGCGGTCGTGAGCTTCATCTCATCGCCCAGATGGATATGACGGAGCGGACGAAACACGGTGTCGCGATGACCAGCGATGCCGACGTTGCCCGTTTGCCCGGGAAATGGCGTGTCCTCGATGTGGCCGGATCCGCGGCTGAGCGTTCCGTCGTCAGTGCCTTCGAGTACGGTCGTCGCGAGCTTGACGGACGGCACCTCGAGCCGCGCGATCCACGCGCCGCGCGCAGGGGCGGGAACCGGGGCCGGCGGCGAGGTCGTGGTGCCCGGCAGCACCGTCTGGGTGACCGTCACTTTCGGCGGCGGCATGTTCTGGGTCTGGTGCGCCCGCACCAGAACGACCGCGCACCACAGGCCCAGTGCCAGACCGAAGGCGAGCAAGCTGCGCTCGAGCCACTTCAACAGGACTCTGGTCATGGCTGCGACGAACGGCCGCCGGCAAAGTAGCCGGGCCGCGTTCGTATCTTGAGGCGTCGCGTGTCGGCGGGCGCGACTTCGACGCGGATCCGGTGAAACACACCATCCCGATCCGGCGGCGCGTAGCCGAGGGTGTAGCCGCTCCTGATCTCGTGGGCGATCTGCAGGCACGCCTGCACCAGCTCGCCCGGCGACCGTGGCAGGAAGCGCTCGCCGCCCGTCAACCGTGCCAGCGACTTCAGGACGCCGGGGTTTTTCTCCATGTCGTCGGCGTCGAAAATGCCCACGGTGTAGATGGCGGCATTCGAGTCGCGCGCGCGCGCGAGCACTTGCTCCAGCGTGGCGCGGCTTGCGTTGTCGCCGCCGTCGCTGATCACCACCAACGCCTTTCTGGCACGCGAGCCCTCCCGCAGCTGGTCCATACCGGCGATGAGCGCGTCGTACAACGAGGTGCGGCCTTCGGCCCGCATCGATCCAATCGCCTGCTCGAGCGCCGCCAGATCCTCGGCGAGGAGAAACCGCCTCCCGGCGACCGCACCACGCACATCGTCATTGAAGCGAAGCGCGAACAGCTCGTCCTGGGGATTGCTGGTTTTCGCGAACGCCAGCGCTGCCGCCAGGACTTCGCCCAGCTTTTTTTTCATGCTGCCGCTGGCGTCGACGACGAGCCCGATCGTCGCGGGCGCGTCTTCGTTGGTGAAGAACTCGATGGGTACCTTGCGGCCGTTGTCGAAGACGACGAACTGCTCGCGCGCGAGGTCCGAGACGTATCGGTTCTGTTTGTCCGTGACGACAACCGGCAGCACGACGAGCTCACTCGATGTGCTGCGGAAGCTCGGCGGATCCTGGGCTGGAAGGGCAGGAAGGGCTGGATGGGCTGGAAGGGCAGGATGAAAGAGCAGGACGAGCGCGGCGGCAATTGACGCCGCGCTTCCGGTCCTGCCTGTCCCGCCCGTCCTGCCCATCCCCCCGTTCCGTTCGGGTGTCAGGCCGCGCGCATCCGCCGGACAACGAGTCCGCCCGCGATCGACAGACCGCTGAGCAGCTCGTAGAGCGGCAGCGGGCTGGCCGTGCGCGGCAGCTGGCGGCGCGTGCGCCCGCTCGTCCCGGTTGCGTTGTTGGCCGTGCCCGTCGCCGGCGCGGCCTGGGCCACAGTCGTCGATCGCGGCGCCTCGCTCGCGGTCGTCGAACGCGGCGCGGTGGTCGCAGTGGTCGAACGGGGCGCGGTCGTCGCTTGTGCTGTCGTCGCTACGGCGTTGTTGCCTTCAACCTGCCAGGTGCCGTTCTCGTCGAAGCGGCCGACCTGCGCGGTCTTGTACGCGTCTGACGAGCTCGTGTCGTCCATCGCGAGCACCGACTGATGATTGGCCTTCGCAATCTTCATCGCCATGCTCTTCGGGTACACGAACTCATTGCCGATCCGCTCGCCCGGGTAGTACCACACTTTCACGGCCTGGGGCGATCCCGCAGGACGCTCGCTGAACATCACGACCGGTTCATCCGACGGTTCCATCCGATCGTTCGGAATCGCGAGCAGCGTCGCAAAGATTTTCTTCTCGGCCTTGTCGAACACCTGGACGACGTGGCGATTTCCGCTCAGATCGGCCAGCTTGAACACGTAGCTGCCGGCCGGAAGCGTCGCGCCCGGAATCTGAACTGGACCGCTGAACGTGAGAATGGTTTTCTTGTCCCACTGATCGGCGCGCACGCCCGGTGCGGCCATCAACGTCACGATCGCCGCGCAGCACACCGCTTTCAATACACGCATGAGCTTATCCCCCTTCTTCAAGTCGCTCGAGGCGAAGCTGGTGCACGTTGTGTGCCGAGTTTGAATCTTGCCTGGCGAAGGGAGGCGACAACCGCAAGAAAACCCCGCCAAAAACAGGTCTTCGAACAGCTCGGCCTCCCGGTCCGCGGCAACAAATCGAAGGCATGCAGTACCTGATCGCGGAAGGCGACGACATGATTTCGGAAGCCGAGGGCGCCGCCACGCGCGACGCACGTGATGATTGCCGGCGCGCAGACGAGCTGGAGGCGACGAAGAAGAAGAGGATCGACTCGGGGCTCGGGCGGAAAAAAACGAGTCGGGACTAGGGGACTAGCTGGCCAAGGGGTACAGCGGCTAGTCCCCAAGTCCCCATGTCCCCGACGGCATGTATCGTTACTTGCCCCGCTTGAGCGCCGTCATGAACGGCTCCGTGACGGCGGGCGCTTTCACCGACGTACCCATCACGACGTCGCGCGGCGCGACGTTGGGACCGTACAGATCGGTGTTGTCGTCGGTATCGGGCTTCACGACGCCCCCGGACAGATTCACCCCGGCAAACAATCCCTGCGTGCGCGAGTACCGACAGAATCTCCGCTTTCATCTGCGCGTCGGTCGCGGCGCGCGCATCGCGGCCGACCGGACCGCCGGCGATCGACGCCTCGGCGCCGAGCGTCACTTTGTTGCGGAGCATTTTCTCCACGCCGCTCGCGTTCATCACGAGCAGCACGAGATCGATCGACTGCGCGCCGATCTGCAGTCCCCAGCTGCCCTTGCCGACCTCCATGAACACCGGAGCGCCCCACTCGCCGTTGTGGCGGCAGCTCATCAATCCCTTTCCGTATTCGCCCCCGATGACGAAGGCCGCCTTCTTCAAGCCCGGCACGACGATCACGCACTCGGCTTTGTCCCACAACTCCTGGGGCACGTCCTTGTCGGGAACGGCGTGAATCTCCCGCAGCACGGTGGCCGCCTCTTTCACGCGGCTGACTTCCTTTGTGGACAAATCGGCGGCCGTGGCCGAGTTTGCCGCCACCGCAAGAGCAAGAGTCGCAATGAGTGCGCGCATCGAAATACCTCCATCGCAGCAGTCAGTTCCCGAAACTCTGCCAAGATTACCACTAGAGGGCTACGGCTGACCTCACGGGCCCTGCTTTTGCACCGTCCTAAGCAAGGTGACCACTTCCGCGTCGATACTCGTCGCCGATGACAACGACGTCAGTGCCCGGTTCCTGAATCGTCTGCTGACCCGTGAAGGACATCACGTGTCTGTCGTCCGCTCCGCCGACGAGGTGCTGGCGGCCTGCGCGGCGCAATCGCCGGACATCGTGCTTCTCGATTTCGTGGCGCCTCGAGGCCACGGCTTCGACATTTGCCGCCGACTCAAGGAGCAGGCGTCGACGCGTTTCGTGCCTGTCGTCATCGTCACCGCGCAATCGGAGCGCGACGATCGCTTGAAGGGGATCATGGCCGGCGCCGACGATTTCCTGGGCAAGCCGTTCGATCCGCTGGAACTCCACGCCCGCATCCAGAGCCTGGTCCGGTTGAAGCGCTACACCGACGAACTCGAGTCGGCGGAGACCATCATCCTCGGCATGGGCGCGACAATCGAAGCGCGCGACCCGTTGACGCAGGGGCACTGCCAGCGGCTGGCGGCGTATGCGACGCGCATGGGCCGGGCGCTGGGACTCGACGCCGCGGATCTCGCGGCGCTCGAACGCGGCGGCTTTCTTCACGACATCGGCAAGGTCGCGGTGCCGGATTCCGTGCTCTTGAAGGGCGGCAAGCTGGACCCGCAGGAATCGCGCGTCATGCGCGAGCATCCCGTCGTCGGCGACGCGATTTGTACGGGGCTGCGGTCGCTGCAGAAGGTGCGGCCCATCGTCCGGCATCATCACGAACACCTCGATGGCACGGGTTATCCCGATGGGCTGAAGAACGCGCAAGTGCCGCTGCTCGCGCAGATCGTCGGCATCGTCGACGTGTTCGACGCGCTCACGTCGGACCGGCCGTACCACACCGCCGTGTCGCCGGATGCTGCGCTCGACGTGGTCTCTGACGAAGCGTCGAAGGGATGGCGCGATCGCTCGCTCGTCGACGCGTTCTCGGATGTGGTGAAGCCTTAACAGCGAGCTGCCTCGCGACCTGTCCCGCCGAAGCATTTCGGGTGTCGCCGTGCGAAGGCGGAAGCTCGGAACGAGCGGAGGCGGGGGTACGTCGTTTGCACTTTCGCCGTTCATGGCGAAATACGGCAAGAAAGCTCAAAGCAAAGTGGAGCGGGCGATGCACGAGCGCAAGCGCGGCACGCTCCGGTCGGGCCGCTCGGGCAAGAAGGTCACCAGCCGCAAACAGGCGATCGCTATCGGGCTCAGCGAGGCGCGCCGTGCCGGCGGCAAGGTGCCGCGCCAGCGCAAGAGCGGCAAAAAGCGCTAAGCCGTCAGCGCTTAGCGTCCAGCCTGGTTTTGAAACCTCTCCGGCGGGAACCTCGTCAAAACGTGGTACCATTTTTATGGTTCCCCAAACCCGGTTTTCCGCAGAGGAGAGTATGAATCGCACGATCGCTGCCGTGGCCCTGGCGGGCTTCTTTGGGACCTTTGCGCCTGCGGCGGCTTCCGCGCAGACGCCCAATCCGACGTTCAGCAAGGACGTCGCTCCCATCCTGTACAAGAACTGCACGAATTGCCATCGGCCTGGGGAAATCGGCCCGATGCCGCTGGTGACTTACAAGGACGCGCGCCCCTGGGCCAAGTCGATCGCGACCCGGGTCGCCAACGGCACGATGCCTCCCTGGCACGCGGACCCCTCGCACGGCCAGTTCCTGAACGACCGAAGCCTGAAGGCCGCCGATCGCGACGCGCTGCTGAAGTGGGCCAACTCGGGCGCACCGGAAGGGAATCCCGCGGATCTGCCGAAGCTGCCGGCGTTCACCGAGGGATGGCAGATGGGCCAGCCCGACGCGATCTTCACCATGCAGGAGGACTATCCCGTCCCTTCGGGCGGCACCATCGACTACAAGTTCTTCGAGGTTCCGACGAACCTGACGGAAGACAAGTGGGTGCAGGCGGTTGAAGTGCGGCCCGGCGCTCGCGCCGTCGTGCATCACGTGATCGTGTACATGCGCGGCGAGCAGACCGAACCGCGTCAGACCGCACAGGCCGCACCAGGCGCCCCGCGTCCCACGCCGCCGTTCTCGTTTGGACAGGGCATGCGGCGTCCCACCGACGCGCCGAAGCAGGACAAGGCGCCGATCGACAACGATCGCGCGCCAAAGCGCGATCCCGGCGCGTGGCTCACCGGATACGCGCCCGGGCAATCGGTTCGCATCTATCAGCCCGGCACGGCGCTGAAGATACCGAAGGGCGCGGTGCTGACCGTGGCGATGCACTACACGGCCAACGGAAAGGAAACGACCGATCGCACGCGCATCGGCGTGAAGTTCGCCTCCGAGCCGCCGAAGACCGAGGTGCTCGTCGTGCCGCTGCAGACCGCGAACTTCGTGCTCAAGGCGGGGAGCACCGACACGCGCGTCGATGCCGAGATGACGATGAACACCGATGTGACGCTGTGGAGCGCGCTGCCGCATACGCACATGCGCGGCAAGAAATGGGAAGTCACCGCGATCTATCCGGACGGCCGCTCGGAACTGATTCTCGACGTGCCGCGATACGACTTCAACTGGCAGACGGATTACATCTACAAGGAACCGCTGCTGCTCCCGAAGGGCACCAAGCTCAAGACGTCGGCGTGGTACGACAACTCGACCGCGAACAAGGCCAATCCGGATCCGACGAAGGACGTCTACTGGGGCGACCAGACGTGGGAGGAGATGCAGTTCACGGCCTTCACGTTCAGCATCGCCGCGCGGCCGGCGACGACTTCAGCGCCCGGAGGCGAGAAATAAGATGCAGCAAATCGATTCTGGCGGCGGTCATGACGCTGGCGGTTGGCCGGCGACGGCTGCGCCCAGTCCGCCGCGCCGACTTACACCAAGGACGTCGCGCCGATCCTCTACAAGAACTGCACGAGCTGTCATCGGCCGGGCGAGATCGCGCCGATGTCGCTGCTGACGTTCAAGGACGCGCGTCCGTGGATCAAGTCGATCGGCACCCAGGTCGCGAAAGGCGCGATGCCGCCGTGGCACGCCGATCCGGCGTACGGCGAGTTCCTCAACGATCGGCGCCTGAGCGCCGCTGAAAAGGACACGCTGCTGCGCTGGGTCAACGCTGGAGGGCCGGAGGGCGATCCCAAGGACCTCCCGGCGCCGCCGAAGTACGCGGACGGCTGGGCGATTGGCCAGCCCGACGTCGTGTTCGAGATGCAGGAAGACTATCCGCTGCCGGCGTCGGGCACGATCGCCTATCAGTACTTCGAAGTGCCGACCACGCTGACGGAAGATCGCTGGGTGCAGGCGGTGGAGGTGCGGCCCGGTAACCGCGCCACCGTGCACCACGTGATCGTGTACATGCGGCCTCCCGAGGCGCCGGCGTCGGCGCAGCCAGCGGGCGCCCCACAGAACCGGCCGCGTCCGCAGCCGGCGATCACGTTTGCCGACGGGATGGACATTCCGGCCGGACAGACGGGCGGGCCCGCGCTGCCCGACGGCCAGAAGCGGAACGCCGGCCCGAACGATCGTCCGATGCCGAAGCAGCTTGGTCCGTCGATCGGCGGCTACGTGCCGGGGAACGGATATCGCATCTATCAGCCCGGGACGGCGACGAAGGTCCTCGCCGGATCGACGCTGATTTTCCAGATTCATTACACGACGACCGGCAAGCCGGCGACGGATCGTACGAAGATCGGCCTGGTCTTCGCGAAGACGCCGCCGACGACGCCGCTGGTCGGAGCGGTGCTCGCCAACGGCGGGCTGCACATCGCGGCCGGCGACGCGAACGCGCGCGTCGACGCCGAGATGACGCTCAACCGCGATTTCGTGTTGTGGAGCATCCTGCCGCACACGCACGTGCGCGGCAAGCGGTGGACCTACGAAGCGACGTTCCCGGACGGCCGGAAGCAAACGCTGCTGTCGGTGCCGAACTACAACTTCGACTGGCAGACCGATTACGTCTTCAAGGAGCCGCTGAAGCTGCCGAAAGGCACGGTCGTTCACGCGACGGCGTGGTACGACAACTCGGCGGCGAACAAGTCGAACCCCGATCCGACGAAGGATGTCTGGTGGGGCGACCAGACGTTCGAGGAAATGATGTTCACGGCGCTGACGATGAGCGTCGCGCCCGCGCCCGCGCCGCCGACGGCGGGTCAGAAGCAGTAAGCAGAGTCAGGGGCTAGGGACTCGGGGACTAAGAACGCAGTCCCTAGTCCCTAGTCCCCGAGTCCCCACGCCGCGAAGCTACGGCTTCGCCGGCTTCGCCCGCAACACCCCCACCTGCACCAGCAATCCCGTGAAGTCGTAAATCCGCGTCTCGTGCGCGATGAGGTCCCCTTCGATCTTCAGCAGGCGGGAGAAGCGTGCGTCGACGTGCCGTCCCGTACCTGGCAGGCCGAAGAACTCGTTCCTATGCGTCCCGTGCACTGTCGAGAATACGGCGACGTAAGGCGGATCGATGACCGTGGCGTCGACGGTCATGGTCGCGTCGGGGAATGAGGTGAAGAAGGCACGCTGCGCCTCTTCGATCGCCTTGCGACCCCGGAGCGTCGCGAACATCGGACTTTCGGCGACGCCATCCGGTGTGTAACAGGCGGCGAGAGCGACCGGATCGCGCCGCGTGAACGCGTCCTGCAACCGATCTGAAACTGCCTGCAGTTCGGCGCGAGCGAGGGTCTGCGTCATCGCATCCTCCTGGTCAGACGCGGGAGTATACTCCGCGGCGGTGACGGTTCGAACTGCGCGCGCGATTGGCGTCGTGGCCGCGTCGCTGGCGGTGATGGCTGCCGCCGAGTCGCGGCCGGTGTTCAGCGTGGGCGCGCTGCGCCGCGATGGCATCGTGATTCCGTTCGCCACCTACGACAAGAACCACTGGGAGACGAACTGGCCGGCGCCGAAGCTCGATCTGATCGTCCCCGTCGATCTCCGCGCCGTGCCGTCCGGCTGGTGGGGACCGGCGGCGGCGCCACGCACGTGGGATGCCTGGATCGGGCGGGCGACCTCGCAGGCCGTGGACGTGACCAAGCTCGATTGGGTGGACGTGCACTGCGTCCGTCAGGTCGGGTTGAAGACGACGTATCAGTCCGACAAGCCTGTCCCGCCGCTCGACGATTCAACCGTATCCCAAGGACGGACTCGTCGTGTCGCCGCCGCAGCCAGTCGAGCCGATTGAGCTGCTGGCGGCGTCCGATCGCGAGGTGCAGGCGCTCGCCGACGATGTCCGCGTCGCGTTCAACAAGGCCGAGCGCGAGGTCGAGGCCCGCTATGGCCACTCGATCAAACGGCAGGCACGCGAAGGGATCGCGCCGGAGATTGAAGCGGTGTACGCCTACGGCCACGAGCCGCGCGTGTACTACATCGAGGCGTCACGTTCGTATCGAAGACTGGGACAAACGGCGGGAGTGCGTGGAGATGGCGTTCGCGACCGGCTGGTTCTCGCGCGAGCGCGAGACGACCCGACCGATCGCGACCGTGCTCGATCTGTTGCGCTGCGATCGATACGGGGCCAGCTACATGTTCCCGTTCGGCGTGTTGCGGCTCAACGGCAAGCTGTTCTGGCTCGCGCAGTTTTCGGGGTGGGATCAGGAGCGCTTCGTGGTCGTCGAGATCGGACGGAAGACGGTGGAAGCGCGCATCAATGTGTATGGAGGTGGCTGTTGACGGTGTTGTGGCGTGGATCGCTCGTCGTGCTCCTGGCGGCATCGCTGTTCGCCTTGCCGCGTGCCGCGGAGCCGCTGTGGGACACCGGAACGTTTTCCATCCTCGGGTTCGATCCGCAGACCGGCGAAGTCGGCGGCGCCGTGCAGTCGCGCGTGTTTTCGGTGGGCAACGGCGTGCTGTGGGCCGATGCCGACGCCGGGGTGGCCGCGACACAAGCGATTGTCGACGTCGGCTACGGACCCAAAGCGCTGGAGCTGTTGCGGAAGGGTCTCGAGCCTCGGGCAATCGTCCAGGCGATTCTCGAGCAGGATGCCGATCCGCTCCCGGACAACTGGAGCAAGCAGGGACGGCAGTTCGCGGTGATGAACCTGAAGGGGGCGTACGCGGCGCACACCGGTCCGAAGGCGAGTGACTGGGCGGGACACAAGGGCGGCACGTTTGCGACCGCGCAGGGCAACATCCTCGCGGGACCGGCGGTCGTCGACAACATGATCAGCCGGTTCGAAGGCACGACCGGGCACCTGTCGCAGCGCCTGGTGGCGGCGCTCGAAGGTGGTCAGGCCGGCGGCGGCGACAAGCGCGGGCAGCAGTCGGCGGCGATCGTGATCGTCAAGAAGAACTGTGGCGTGTGGCTGCACAACGATACGGTCCTGAGGCTCCAGGTCGACGACAACCCCGAGCCGATCAAGGAATTGAAGCGGCTCGTCGACCGGTGGAACGAGCGCAAGCCCAGAGCCGTGACGCCGGAGTGCAAGCCGTAGCCGGGCTTCGTGCCCTTCGGTCTCTTCGTGTCTTCGTGATGAGCCGTCGCTCGACGCTATCGTCCCTGCAGGACGAGCACGTGCGCGCGTGACGGCGACGCGGCCAGCAGTTCGATCCCGTCCTGCATGAGCAGTATCGCCGCGGACCGTGCCGATCGGTCCGACGCCGAGCGAGAAGACGTCGTAGGTGGCCGCCGGCTGAAGGCCGCGCGGACGGACGAGCAGCGCCTCGCTGCCGGCTTCGCTTCTGAACCCGAAGATCAGCGCGCTGAGCCCGTCGTCGGCCACCTCCTGCAGGACATCCCAGCCGCTCTCGTCGTATGGCGTCTGCAAGGTCAGGAGCGTCGCGTTCGCGACGGCGATGATGCCGCGGTATCGCTTGTACTGCTCGATTTCCCCGGCGAGCTCCGCGGCGGTTTCCTCCTGAAGGAGATCGGTGCGATACGTGA
>CAWBVG010000008.1:0-133190 GCA_963792175.1 uncultured Acidobacteriota bacterium | reverse complement strand
CTCGAATCGGCGCGGCACGCCGTGCGCGAAGAGCTCGCCGCATTCCAGGAACGACCGCGGCAGCCCAGCATCCGGAGCTGGCCGCGAGGCGCGGAGACACCTCGCCGCAGCGGGCGGCCAAGGTGCTAACCGCGTCTTCACGGACCCCACGACGGCCCTGGTTAAAATCGTGGCCGCCCAGCATCAGCTGTTCGTGTTCACGCTGCACAAGCGATGGCTCCCGCGCCAAAGTCGATGCCCGCGCCCTGGCGATCGGTCAGGGCGAGCTCGCGACGCGCGCGGAGCGCTTTCGCGTACGAATCAGCTCGCGCGACTTTGGCGTGGTTGACGACGCCCGGGCGCTCTACGACGTCCTGCTCGGACCGTTCAAACAGCGAATCGCCGGGAAATCCCGGATCATCGTAATACCCGACGGCCCCTTGTGGAACGTGCCGTTTAGGCGTTGCGCGGGCCGGAGGGCTATGTGATAAAAACGGCGGCGGTCTCGTACGCCCCGTCAATCATTACGCTTCACGAGATTGAGCGTGTGCCCGGCCGGCGGGGGCGCGCACGCTTCTCGCGATGGGCAAGTCCAGTTCGGCGACGCGGAATCGGGACTCGCCCCGTTGCCGGAGGCGGAGTCGCAGGTCGAGAGATTGCAGGTCTACGGGTCCGCCCGGTCGGCGACCTATGTCGGCGCCGCCCGACGGAGACCCAGTTCAAGGCGGTAGCCTCGCGCTACTGGGTGCTGCACCTCGCGACGCACGGCGTGCTCGACGAAGCGAGCCCGATGTACCTCCTACCTGGTGCTGTCGGCAGCCCCCGGCAGTTCGGATGACGACGGAAGGCTGGAAGCATGGGAGATCATGCGCCTGAGGCTGGCTGCCGACGTGGTGGTGCTGGCGGCGTGCGACACGGGACGCGGACGCATCGCGCCGGGCGAAGGCGTCATTGGCGCGATGTGGGCGCTCTTTGCGGCCGGCGCCCGCTCGATGGTGGTCAGCCAGTTCCGCGTCGAATCGAAGAGTGCGACCACGTTGCTCGTCGGATTCCACCGGCGGCTGGCATCGGAGCGCGCGTCGAAAGCGGCCCAGCTGCGAGCTGCAGCGCTGGACCTGCTCCACACCCCTCGGTACACGCACCCCTATTACTGGGCCGGATTCATCCTGGTCGGGGACGCGGACTGACCATCGCCGCAACTTTCAAGTCTTCAACTCTCAAGTCTCACCGCTGATTATTGGTCATTCCTTTGGCTGTCTTCGGGAGTCGGCGCTGCACCAGAGTGACCGTGCGCTCAAAACGTCGGATTCCGAAAGCTCGCCGAGACCGCCAGCAGCTTGCCAGTCTCGTCGAGTTGAAAGCCGCTTAGATACACCGGTAGCACGGAACGAATCGGCGACGGCGGAGTGATGGGGTCTGGTGGTGTGCCCTGCAACCTCACAAGCCCCAACTCGAACACCTGCTGCGGAATGATCGGGTCCGGCGGTACAGATCGGGTCCGGTGGTGTTTCCACTACTCCCGCGCCAACCCCGAGATAGACCAAGCCAGTGGCATCACTCGTTCCGCGCACGCGCACCAGGTTCGCGTAGATATTCGCGCTCGACATGCCGTTCGCGATCCGCACTTGCGTGACGAGGTGAACCTCGCCGCTCAATCGCACCGTGTCAATGGTCTGCGTGCCGTCCTCACTCATCACGGCCACGTTGCCTTCGATGGGCACGAACAGGCTTGTCACGACAGGTGCAGGAGTCGGATTGGCGCGGAGTGGCACAGCGGAGGAGTTGCCCAGATGAATTGGTGACGGCGAACATCGGGCGCTTATATCGTGTCATGACCGATCCTCCTTGAAAGTCTGTGTCTCTCTTGCAGGGAGTTGAAGGGGCGTGCGATATTACCCATCGCTCCTTCCGCAGGTCACCGTTCCATGGATCCCCTCCTTCGCCGTTTCATCGACGCCACGACCGACGGCGACGCGGAGCAGGAGTTGGACGTCATCGTCGAGGAACATGCCCTTCCGCTCGCAAAGGCGATCGTGGCACGCCAGAGCTTCGGACGTGTTCGGGAGACGGCCCGGGGCGTTCGCCGATCGCGGATCGAGACGATGTGGTGGCCGACGCAATGATGACGCTGGTGGAACGGCTGCAAACGCTGCGAGCCGATCCCGCGCTGCCGCCCATCGAGAACTTCCCCAACTACGCGGCGACCGTGATTCACTCCGCGTGCGCGCACCAGATTCGCCGCCGCTATCCGGAGCGGGCACGCCTGAAGAACCGCCTTCGCTACATCTTCTGGACCGACCGGAGACTGGCGCTGTGGACCATCGAGGGCGACGTCGCCTGCGGTTTGGCCGACTGGCGCGGCCGGCCGATCGACGCCGCCGCGGAGCGCACGCTGACGCGAACGGTCGAGCAGAGCCGGCGCCGATGGATGGACATGACGAAGTCGGCGCTGACAGCGGCGACGATCGACCTGGTGGCCACGATAGATGCCCCAGTTCGAGGGCGAGACCTTCGTCGGAGCCGTTGCGTCGGCGTCCGGCCTCGTCGAGCCGCGCGACATCCACGACGTCGCGGTGCTGCCGTCCCGCGAGCCGGCGCAGGACGCGGTCATCAATCAGCGGCGTTTCTTCGCTGGGGTGTGGGACGAGGTCTGCGAGCTTCCCGTGCGCCAGCGCGTCGCGCTGCTGCTGAATCTTCGGGACGCGACGGGCGCCGGCATGTTGTGGCTGCTGCCGATCGCGGGGATCGCGACCATCAGGCAAATTGCCCGTCTCCTGGAAATTCCCGACGTCGAATTCGCGCAGCTCTGGCGTGACATCCCGATCGACGACGCGACGATTGGCGCAAGGTTGGGCTGCGATCGACAACAGGTCATCAACCTGCGGATGGCCGCGCGCAAACGCCTGACGAACAGGGTCGCGAGGGCCGCGTCGTCTGCGCGCGATCGGGCACCCAGAGGTAATCTGACCGCCGTTTCCGCCTCTGTGAAGGGTAGCGCGTGATGCACACCTGACCGACGCCGAGTTGCGCGCCTTTGCATCCGGCTCGCTGCCGCCCGACGCCCTCCTTCGGGCCGACGATCACTTGTCGGAGTGCGAGCGCTGTCGGACGGCGGCGGCGGGCGTGAGCGATGTCTCCGGCCAAATGGCCGACTTGCAAGCGCAGCTGAACGATTCCACTGCCATGCATGTGTCGGAGGAGGATCTGGTCCTCCTCGTCCAGGATTGGCTGCCGGCCGGCGCGCGGGATGCGACGCTCCGCCACCTGAAGGAGTGCTCGACCTGCGCCGGGCAGGCCGATAAATTGCGGGGCTGGACCGCTAATTCTGAGGCGCGGAGGAACTGGCCGCGCTTCGCCGTGGCCGCTGCGGTGCTGCTCGCTATTCTCGTGCCGGCGGTCATCTGGCAACTGCGGGGCCGCAGCCCGGCCGCGACGTCGTCGTCGTTGGCGGGTCTCGAGACGCTTCCGCCCGACGACCAGACGCGCGTCCGCGCGGCGCTCAACGCCGGCGTCGCGTCCCTGCCGGCATTCGTGAACGAGATCGCGCCGGCGCGAGAGACCCTGATGGGCTCAGGAACACGAGTAGACACATTCAACCTCGTCTCGCCGGTCGGAACGGGCATCGTCAGCGATCGGCCGCGTTTTGAATGGCAGATGGTCGTGCCGTCGGACGGCTATGTGGTGACCATCTTCGACGAGCAGTCCAATGCTGTCCCTGGAGTCCGACGGTTACAACGGCAGGATGGTCGCCGACCGATCCGCTCGTGCGCGACCGGACGTATGTGTGGCAGGTTACCGCCCATCGCGGCGCTGAAACGATCACCGCGCCGGTGCCACCGGCCTCGCCCGCGCGATTCCATGTCATCGACGCGCGCTCGGCAGAGGTGCTCGAGCAACTTGAAACCCAGTACCCGCAGTCGCACGTGCTGCTCGGCCTGCTGTCTATGCAAAGCGGCGTCGTCGGCGCGGCTGCCGCGCATCTGCGCCAGGTCCAGCCGACCGATCCGAATGCCGCACTGGCCAGCCGATCGCTCGCAAGTCTCACCCAGTTCGACGCAGCAAACCCTCGGCGTTAGAGCGCCGGACTTCGCCGACCCCGATACAATCTGCGCATGGCACGCAATCTCAGTCGCAGGGACTTCCTCCACGTCACCGGCGCCGCGGCGTTCGTCTCGACCCGAATCCCGGGCGAACCGCCAACGGTCTCGACGACGATGGAGCAGTCCGGCGCGGCGCCCGCAGGTATGGACGGCTGGTTCGATCGGCCGATGCGGTGGGTGCAGCTCACGCTGGTCGAAAACGATCCCGGCCGCTTCGATCCCGCAGTTCTGGCTCGACTACTTCCGCCGGCTGCACGCCGACGCCGCCACGCTCAGCGCCGGCGGCATCGTCGCCTACTACCCGACGGAGGTGCCGCTGCACCATCGCAGCGCCTGGCTCGGCGACACGCGATCCGTTCGGCACGCTCGTCGCGGGCTGCCGCGCGCTCGGCATGAACGTGGTCGCGCGCACCGATCCGCACGCGGTGCGCGACGACGTGCGGGCCGCGCATCCCGGACTGGATCGCCGTCGACGCGCGACGGCCAGCCGCGGCGGCACTGGGCCAACCCCGAGCTGTGGGTCACCTGCGCGCTCGGTCCCTACAACTTCGAGTTCATGGACCGCGTGCACCGCGAAATCGTGGCGAAGTACACGGTGGACGGCGTGTTCGCCAACCGCTGGGCGCCGCAGGGCGGCGACTGCTACTGCGTGCACTGCCAGCAGAACTTCAGGCGGCGACCGGCCGCGAGCTCTGCCGCGCACGACCGACCGCCGCGATCCCGGCGCGGCGCGCGTTCCTCGAGTGGCGCATCGCGCGGCTGACGGAGCTCTGGAAGCACTGGGACGCGACGGTCCGCGCGGCCAATCCCGACGCGCGCTTCATCCCCAACGGCCCGCCCGACATGAAGACGGCCGGCGAGCTGGCCGACATCCAGTTCGCCGACAACCAGGCGCGCCGCGGCCTCACGCCGCCGTGGGCCAACGGCCGCCGCGCCAAGGAGTTCCGCGTCGGTCATGGGGCGCCGGCCGATCGGCGGCATCTTCAGCGTCGGCCTCGAGGAGCCGTACCGGTGGAAGGACTCGGTGCAGAGCGAGCCGGAAATCCGCCTCTGGGTCGCCGAGGGGACGGCCAACGGCATGCGGCCGTGGGTGACGAAGTTCTCGGGCGTGCTCTACGACCGGCGCTGGCTGCCGATGGTCGAGCGCATCTACGACTGGCACTACCGCGCACGAGCGCTACCTGCGCAACGAGGCGCCGCTGGCGCGCGTCGCGCTGCTGCACTCGGAGCAGACCGCGACGTACCACCCCGGCGTCGCGCACGGGCGATCGCGCCGAGCGACCACGTGCTCGGGATGTATCACGCGCTGGTCGAAGCGCGCGTGCCGTTCGAGCTGGTCCACGAAGCGTTGCTGACGCCCGAACGGCTCGATCCGTTCAAGCTGCTGATCCTCGCCGACGCGGCGGCGCTCTCGGACGCGCAGTGCGAGGCCATCCGCGGGTACGTCGAGCCGCGGCGGCAGCGTGCTCGCGACGTTCGCGACCTCGCTGTACGACGAGTCCGGACGGCAGCGCGCGGACTTCGGCCTCGCCGATCTGTTCGGCGTGTCGTTCGCCGGTCGCGATCGACGGGCCGATGCAGAACTCGTATCTCAGCTCTCGATGCGGATCCGGACACCGGCCGCGCGGCACGCGATCCTCGAAGGGCTCGACGACACGCCGCCGCATCATCAACGGCGTGTTCCGGCTCGACGTCCGCCCCGCGCAGCCGTTCCCGTCGCCGCTGACGCTGATCCCGACGCTATCCCGATCTGCCGATGGAGGACGTCTACCCGCGCGTCACGCACACCGACACGCGCGAGCTCTACCTGCGCGATCCGGCCGGACAGCCGCGTCGTCTACTTCCCGTGGGACATCGACCGCACGTTCTGGGACGTCCTGTGCGTCGATCACCTGCGGCTGCTGCGGAACGCGATCGCGTGGGCGGCGAACGAACCGCCGCCGGTCGAAGTGGAGGGACCGGGCGTCCTGGACGTCACCGCCTGGCGGCAGCGCGATTCGATGACGGTGCACCTCGTCAACCTGACCAACCCGATGATGATGAAGGGGCCGCTGCGCGAGACGATCCCGGTCGGACCTCAGCGCGTGCGGGTCCGTCTGCCCGCGCAGACCCGGGCCAGACGCGTGCGCCTCCTGACCGCAGGGACATCGCCTCGCGTCGAAGAGTCCGGCAACGTTGTGACGGTGGTCGTGCCGTCAGTCGACGTGCACGAGGTCGTCGCGATCGATTTCTGAAGGGCTCACCGGAGATCAGATGCCGGACAAGGCGCTGGTCGGCGTCGCCGAATCGATCGAGCTTCACGCCCATGCGATCCATCAGCGAGAGGTAGAAGCTGCACAGCTTGCGGTTCTCGTCGCCGGCGTCGGTGTAGTCGAGCACGCGGCCGGTCTCGAGCGTCCCGCCCAGCGTGCCGGCGGTCAGCACCGGCACCTTGTGCTGTCGTGCTGGCTGCCGGACCACATGTTCGACATGAACACGAGACAGGAGTTGTCCAGCACCGTGCCCTCGCCTTCGGGCATCGCGGCGAGCTTGTCGATCAGGTAGGCGTACTGGCTCACGTAGAACTGGTTGATGCGCATGAAGGCGTCGCCGGTGTCTTCGTGGCTCGCCAGGTGGTGCGCCAGCTTGACGTCGAGGAACGGATAGAAGAGGCCGGAGATGTCGCGGCACAGCAGCAGCGTGGCGATGCGCGTCTTGTCGGTCTGGAAGGCGAGCGCCAGGATGTCGCACATCAGCCGCATGTGATCGCGGATGTCCTCGGGCAGGCCGTTGTCGGGCCGCGCCATCGTCGCCGCGACCCGGCCGCGGCCCGTCGCGTTCGCCTCGGCCTTCTCCTTCGCCGCGCGCATGTCCTGCGCGCGCTTCTCGACGTCGCGGACGCTGGTGAGATATTCGTCGAGCTTCCCCTTGTCCGCGGAGCTGACCCGGCGGCTCGAGCGAGGCGACCTGCTCCCTCACGCGATCGAGCATGCTCAGATTGCGCTGGCTGCCGCGGTTCTCGAACAGGCTGTCGAACGCCAGCGACGGATAGACCTCCATCGGCACCGGCGACGTCGGGCTCGACCACGAGATGTGCGAGCTGTAGGCCATCGAGAAGTTCGTCTCGTGGTAGCCGGTGACCGGCTGCTCGCAGCCCAGGACCATGCTGGGCTGCACCGTCTGCTCGCCGATGCGGCTGGCCAGCACCTGATCCATGCTCACGCCGCCGTGCAGCTCGGCGCCCTTCGTCAGCGGCGCGCCCGAGAGCATGTTGCCGGTCATGCCCGGATGAATGCCGACGCCGGTGGCGGCCTTGTTGAACAGGCCCTTGATGTAGTTGAACTTGCCCTTGAGCGGCTCGAGCGGCGCCAGGCTCGGGCCCAGTTCCATCTCGGCGCCCGATCCCTTGGCCCACCACTGCGTCGGGTTGACGCCGTTGCCCATGAACAGGACCGCGAGCCGCTTCGGCGCGGCCGCAGCGGCCGTCGGCTGCGGCGCCCCAGACCGGCAGCGATTCCAGCCACGGCAGCGCCATCATCACGCCGGTGCCGCGGAGGAACCGGCGGCGGGACAGTTCACGCGAATTTCGCTGCAGCGGGCTGCTCGTCATGCGTCATCGTGCGTTCCTTCGCGGAGCTCGAGCGTCGCGCGTTTCGTCAGGAACTGTCGGCTGGTGACGATGTCCTGGACCAGGATGCCGAACTTGTAGCCGCCCGCCGTCAGATGCTTGCGCATGTCGGCGAGGAGCGGCTCGTCCGAGCGCAGCAGGCTGCGGCCCAGGGCGTAGACGAGCAGCTTGCGGCACAGGTTGTCGACGAATTCGATCCTGCCCGCGCGCGCGCATGAACGCGCGCAGTCCGTCGAGCCCGGACCCGGCGCTGCCGTCGGGGAACGTGGCGCCGGTCTCGACCGGCCGTCCCGCCGAGATCGCGATCGCGCGTCTCGCCGACCGGGCCGTAGCCTTCGAAGGCCAGGCCGAACGAGTCGAACTCGCGTGGCAGCTGGCGCAGGCGGGATTCGCGCGGTGCTGGGCGAGCGTCTCGCGCAGCGTCAGGTCGCCGAGCTTGGCCTCGTCGGTCGGCAGCTCGGGCACGTTCGGCGGCGGCGCCGGGATGTACTCGCCGAGCAGCCGGCGCACGACCCAGTAGCCGCGCTTCACCGGGCTGGTGCGCAGCCCGGGCGCGTTCTTGGTCAGGAAGACCGCCATCGGCAGCAGTCCGCCGCGCCCGTACTTCTGCGCGTCGTCGACGCGGACCCACGTCGCCCTCCGGCGGCTCCGGCATCCCGTAGTGCCTGGCCAGGACCGGGTTGACGAACGTGTAGTTGCCGTAGAGGAAATCGAGCACCGAGCCATTCCGCTGGATGACGTCCTGACGAAGCGGATCGGCTCCTCGAACATCGCTTCGCGCAGCTCGTTCGTGAAGCCCGGGAACCGCTCGCGGTCGACGGCGTTGTGTTCCTCGAACCGGCGGATGTCGAGCCAGTTGCCGGCGAACTCGGTCGCCAGGCCGCCGGACGCGGCCGTCGCTGCAGCATCCGCCGCGCCTGCGCGGCGAGCACCTCCGGCTTGTGCAGATCGCCGGCCGCGGCGTGCTTCAGCAGCTCCTCGTCCGGCATGCTCGACCAGAGGAAGTAGCTCAGCCGGCTGGCCAGCTCGTAGTCCGACAGCGGCCGCACGTCCTGCCGCCGGACGCCTGTGTCGTCGGGCAGCGGGTCGACGCGGTAGCAGAAGTGCGGCGACATCAGCACGCTGACGACCGCGTCGCGGATCGCGTCCTCGTGACTGAGGCGTTGCTCGCGCAGCGAGCGGTAGAACGCGAGGAGGTCGTCGCGCTTCCGCCTTCGTCAGCGGCCGGCGATACGCCCGCGCCGGCGAACGCGAGCAGCGCGTCGAGGTGACTCGGTTCGGCGGCCGCCCTGGCCTGCTCGAGCGCGCGCACGTTCGCGTTCATCTGCTCGAAGTAGTCGCGGACCACTCCCAGCGCGACGTCGTTGGTGATCTCTCGCGCCTTGGCCAGGTACGACCTCGGCCAGCTGCGCCATCTTCGCCTCGGACGTGACGTCCTCGTCCTCGGAGCGGAAGGTGTCGAACTGCGCGGTGGCCATGAAGCTTGGCGGCTCGGCGCGCTCGAACCAGATGAACTGCTTGAACTGCCGGACCGGCGCGTGCGTGATGAAATCGAGCTCCTTCCACAGGCCGTCCAGCTGACGCTGCTGCGCTGGCGTCGAGCACCAGCTCGTACAGCGGGCGATCGTCGCGGAAATAGCCCATCTGGCTGTGGAAGCCGGCGCTCAGCAGACGGTGGCCCTCCGCATCGGATGCGATCTCGCGGGGGTTGGTCAGGAACATGCGGCCGCGTTCCGAGACGTAGAACCGTCGGGGAACAGCGCGCAGAAACGCGTGAAGGACGCCTCGTATCGCGCCCGCGCGTCGTCCGTGGCCGGAATCAGCAGCGGCCGGATCGGTCTGGCGCGTACGCCGACAGGTCCAGCTTCAGCGCGTTGCCCGCATAGGTCGTTCGATGATCGGCGAACTGGCGATCCTTCCAGAGCACCAGCGACTGCGAGCCGGCTGCGATCCCGCGCGCCGGCAGGTTGTCGAACGACATCGCGACGCGCGGCCGGAGACCGACGACGAAATCGCGCATCCAGCTCGACCGCCTGACGCGGAGTCCGTCCGGCTCTTGGTGATCCACTGGCGGCGGCAGGCTCCGCCAACGCGCCTGGAGCGCCGCCAGCGGACCGACGTCTTCGCCGGGCGCCGTCAGCATCGCCCAGACCCTGTTCAGATACGTCGGGCTGACCTTCGCGCTCGGCGGCCGCATCCGCCAGCGTCATCCGCGGCCGGCGCAGCGCCGCGCGGTGGTGATACCGCCACGCGGCGAGGAAGTAGTCGGCGTAATCGAGCGGCTGGCGCTTGTAGAAATCGACGATCCGGTTGACGCCGTACTTGTCGCGGTCCTGGTCGGTCACGACCGGATACGGCGCGAACGACGAAGCCGCTCGGGCAGGAACAGGACGTGGTCCGCGACGAGCGCGGGCGGCGTCGAGGTACTTCTTCACCAGCGCCGGCGACATCGCCAGCGATTCGCCCGAGTTGTCGAAGCCCGCCTGGTTGGCGGGATCGACGGGGAACTCCTTCGTCGGCCGGATGTCGACGCCGGTCAGGTCGCGGATGGTGTAGTCGTACTCGGCGTTGCTCAACCGGCGCGCGAGCACGATGCCCGGATCGTTGGGATGGCGCCTCGCATCTTCCGCGCTGATCGCCTCGATCCAGTCGATGACGGACTGCCGCTGGGCCGCGCGTCGGCTGCTGCCGCGACTGGCTAGGCGGCATCTCGCCGGCCTTGAGCCGCGCGAGCACGAGATTCCAGCGGCGCTGGTCGCCGATGACGGAATCCTGCGTGGCATACGACGTCAGATCGAAGCCGGCCGCCGGCTGGTTGCCGCCGTGGCACGCCATAGCAGTAGGTCTGGAGGAAGGGCTTGACGCTCGTCTCG
This sequence comes from uncultured Acidobacteriota bacterium, assembly GCA_963792175.1. GTDB lineage: Bacteria > Acidobacteriota > Vicinamibacteria > Vicinamibacterales > CAVVIG01 > CAWBVG01. The sequence goes on along the minus strand of CAWBVG010000008.1, from coordinate 122,631 downwards.
AACGCATCGGCGGCGCGGCGACGAGCGCGCGGTGCCGGCCTGGCGGGACGAAGCCGGCACGCGCAGCACACCCAGCGACAGCAGCAGCGCGCAGGTAAAGACGAACAGGCCCTTCGGACTCATGAACCAGAGGGAATTCTACCGCTCTCCCAGCCGCCTGGGAACGGCGATCGAGAGGCTATTCTGGCCCTGGTAAACGTCCAGCGGGCGCCGTCACGCGGCGAGTGGTTCAGCCTGCGGGAGCGACGAGCGGGCTGCGGTTGCGCAGATGCTCCGCGCTCAGCAGGAGCGTGGCGATGGCACACACGAGCGTCACCTGCGCCAGTGTGTTGACCCAGATGCCGTCCGGGAGCGGCAGATGCGCCAGCACCAGCAGGCCGTAGACGTGAAGGACGAACGCGCCCAGCGAACGCTGCCCGAGCACGACGAAGACCTTTTCGAGCGAACGCGTCACAGCCCAGTCACGCGTCAACATCAGGTAGGCCACCGGCAGGGCGATCGACAGGTTCAGCAGACGTCCAATACCAAGGTCGCTCAGCGAGAAGTAGCGTTCGTAGAGGTCCGCGAACCGCTCGGGCGACACGACGCGCAGGTGAAGCCACGAAGGGCCCGGACTCCACGGACTGCAGAACGCGAAGATCGTGAAGCCGGCGGTGACGAACACCGGCGACTCGCGGTGTGATTGACGGCATGCGCGCGAAGAAGGCGCCGACGTCCTTACGGTGATATCCGATCGCAATGCCGTGGACAAACAGGAGCTGCCAGGCGAGCAGCGGAAACGCCGATCTCGAAGCCGGACGATCGTCATGGCATGCGGCTCGACGCGGTACCAGAGATAGAGCGCCCAGCTCGCGGCCAGCAGCACGCGCCAGCCGGCGCGATGGAGGATCAGAAGACACGGGATCGCCGCGGCGACGAGCCACACGTACAGGCCGATGATTTCGAACGCCCACGGTCCCGCGCGCATCGAGCAGCACGTCGCGCCATGCGCTCGTCGTCATCGTGCTCGGCGCGACGAACCACTCAGCGGTTTCGCCGTCCGTCGGAACGAGCGAACCCGACATCGACACCGATCGCCGCCAGCGCGAGCATCGACACCGTCACGCCGACAAACGTTCCGTAAAGGAGCAGCGCGCGGCGGCCAAGGCCGCGTACGACGGCCTGCCAGCCGTCGCGCGCGAGCCGGCGGCCATAGACCATGCCGAGCACGACGCCCGACAGCACCACGAACACCTCAGCCGCGGTCACGACCCAAAGCCGCTCGTACGAGAACCAGCTGAGCAGCGACGAAAGCTTCGAGTGATTGACGATCACGCAGGTCATCGCGAGTCCGCGCAACCAGTCGATGCGCACGTCGCGCTTGCCAGCCGTCTCGCCGAATCGGATCGTTCCCACGATCTCGAAGAGGGCAAGCCCGATGCCCGGCTTTACGGACAGCGCGACCGGCTGAGGTGCAGCGACGTGCTACGCAGCAATCGGGAACTCTTTACGCGATTTTCCAGGCTTCGCGAACCGGACGCGGCTATAATAAGAGGCGCTCGACCCCGCAGCAGAAACATTCGCAGAGCCATCCGATGGACGTTCGCCGTGTCGCCGCCGCCGTGCGGCGACGTGTGTTCTCAGCTGCCGCCGGTGCGACCCTCGTCGCGCTGCTCGCGGGATCACGCGAGCTGACAGGCCGCGGGCACATGCGCACGTCTCCGCGGCCTGACGCTCGCGGACGACGCGACGGTCACCGACGCGCGCACCGTCCCGTCGAACACCGCGCCGTTCTTCGCGCCGCGGGCGTTCTGTCGTGTGTTCGTGACGATTGCGCCCGACGGCCGATTCCGACATCAAGGCGGAAGTCTGGCTGCCGGTCAGCGGCTGGAATCGCAAGTTTCAGGCGGTCGGCAACGGCGACGCCGCCGGCGTCATCAGCTACGCCGCGATGGTCGAAGCCATTCGCCGCGGGTATGCCACGAGCTCGACCGACACCGGTCACGTCGGCAACACCATGGCATTCGCGCTCGGCCACCGCGACAAGTACGTCGACTTCGGCTATCGCGCCGTTCACGAGATGACGGTCCACGCGAAGACGATCGTCGAAGCGTTCTACGGCACGGCGCCGGTCCACTCGTATTGGAACGGCTGCTCGCAGGGCGGCCGTCAAGGCATCACCGAAGCGATCCGCTACCCGGCCGACTTCGACGCGATCATCGCGGGGGCTCCGGCCATCGCGCACATGGAGCTGCACGCGGCGCGGCTGGCGTTGAACAGGTTCGTGCACCGCTCCAGCGACAGTTACATTCCGCCCGAGAAATACCCGGCCGATTCACCGTGCGGCGCTGAACGCGTGCGATGCGCTCGACGGCGTCGCACGACGGCCTGATCGCGAAGCCGTCCACCTGTCGATTCGATCCGGCCGTCCTGGAATGCCGGCATGGCGACGATCGATCGTGCCTGACCGCCGCGCAGGTCGAAACCGCGCGCGGGATGTACGCGCCGATTGCCGACCCCGCTGACGGGGCAGGTGGTTTCGCCCGCGCATCCTGCAGCCCGGCTCCGAATTGGGATGGGGACGCCTTGCCGGTCCGGAGCCGCTTCCCAACGCGGTCGAGCCGTTCAAATACGTGGTGTTCAAGAACGAGCAGTGGGACTGGCGGGCGTTTCGTCTGTCTCTCGATCTGCCGCGCGCGCTGCGGGTCGATGACGGCATCATCAATCGGGCCGATCCGAACCTGCAGCCGTTTTTCGACGCCGGCGGCAAGCTGCTGATGTATCACGGCTGGTCCGATCCGCAGGTGCCGCCGCTGGCGCACCATCGCGCTATTTCAACGCGGTCCTGAAGGCGACGAGCGAATCGAGGCGAGGGAACGCGATCGAGCTGTATCTGCAACCTGGCGTGAATCACTGCTGGGGAGGCGACGGCCCGGATATCTTCGACGCCGTCGGCGCGCTCGATCAGTGGATGCGCAGCGGCCGCGCGCCCGCCCGTATCACCGCGATGCACATGTCGGCCTCTGGCGTGGACCGCACGAGGCCGCTGTGTCCGTACCCGCAGGTCGCGACAGTACGTGGGCAGCGGCAGCATCGACCAGGCCGAGAATTTCCGCTGCGCGGCCGACGTCGGCACGCCGAAGCCGCCGCCGACACAGGGTCGCCGGGCCGCCACGCGATAAATCGCGCAGCCGCGACCGGCTCTTCAGACGATAGCCGGTGGATGGCGGCTAAGCGTTGCCGCTCGGTGTGCAATTGGCGGTTGGTATCCGATGAACTCTGTCCCTCTGCAATACGCCACGACCAGCGACGGCGTCCGCATCGCCTGCGTCAGTCTTGGCGACGGTCTCCTCTTGTCTGGCCTCCAACATCTTTGGTGAGGCGAACGGCCACCGCGTCGAGTTTCCGTACGTCAAGCAAGTCACCGACAGATTTGTCGGTCTCGGATGGCGCGTCGATCCGGTACGACGTTCGCGGGATGGGATTTTCTGACAGAGACGTGCCGGATCTCAGTCTTGAAGGAAGAGTCCGCGACCTTACCGCCGTCGTCGGACATCTGGGCCTCGATCGATTCGCTCTCGGTGGTGTCGACATTGGTGCGGCCACAGCAGTCGCCTATGCGGCTGCGCATCCCGCGTCGGTCTCGCATCTCATCCTGTTGAGTCCCTGGGCGTCGGGCGCGCGCTATCTGGCGATCCCCGAACTGCGCGCCGCGAATGCTGCACCGAGCGGCACCGAACGCGAATTGAAGCTCTTCGTCAAGATCCATGGGAGCGTCGCCCTGGGCTTCAGAGACGAAGAGTGGGTTCGCAAGAACCCGGACGCACGCTGCAAACCACGTCGGCAGCGGGTTTCGTCGCGTTCAACGTGGCGACGGCAGGCATCGACATCACCGATCTTCTTTCACGGGTCACCGTACCGACGCTCGTGACCCACGAACCCGCCTTCGTGTTCGGGTCGCTCGAGCTGTGTCAAGAGGTGGCGGCCGGTATCCGGGACGCGCAGTTCATCATCGTCAATGACAACTCAATCGCCGGCTTCGTCCATGACGAGACCATCACCGCCATTGATCGCTTCCTGCGGTCCGGTCTACGACCGCATCCGCGTCGCGCGCGTCCGACGATACGCGCACGAAATCGCCGGCGGCGGCGCATGGACTCACGCCTCGAGAGGTGCAGGTCTTGCGGCACGTCGCGGCGGGATCGACGAACAAGGCGATCGCCGGCGACTCGGAATCGCCGTGGCGACCGTCGAGCGACACCTGGTGAACCTCTACACCAAGATTGGCGCGCGTGGCCGCGCCGACGCATCGCTTACGCCTTCCGTCACCTCCTCGACGCTCCACCCCGTAGCGTCCACGCGCCCATCTACAAGGTTTCCCTCACGTCCGTCGCGTGGTTCGAAGGGATGCCGAACTTCGCGGCGTCTGTCCCGACTCTGCTCCGCGAACTTCTTTCAAGGCGCGCTCGATGACATCCACGCCTGCCGTCCAGAAGGACCACTGGATCACCTGTTTTTCAGTGCGATGTCCTTGGCGATCGCGGTGTTGTCGGCGTTGGGTTCACGCGGACATATTCCGTGGCTATCGCCGCAGGGACCATGACGTCGCTCGGTCATCTGCACGGCGCCCTGTTCGCGCTCTGGATGGTGCTGTTCATCGCGCAGGCGCTGCTCGTGACGCGGGGAAAACGCGCTGGCATCGCCGCGTTGGGGTCGCTGGCGCGTTTTTCGCGGTGGTGATACTCGTTTCGGGCACGGTGACAGCCATCGTGGCCGTGAGGCACGAGTACATGGCAATCCGCCAGGACCGCTCACGCCGGTTGCGTTCCTCCTTGCCGCGCCGCTTCGCGACATGGTGGTCTTCGGATCGCTCACGGGCGCGGCGATCGCGCTGGTCGCCACGTCCAGACACACAAGAGGCTGATGCTCATGGCCACGCTCGGAGGACTTGTCCCGCTGGCGCTGGGCGGTTCTCCAACCCGGTCTTCGGTCTGATCGTCCTGCTCGTGTTGCTCGCTGCCGGCCCGGCATACGACTGGTTGTCGCACAGACGTGTGTATGGCGCGTACATCTGGGGCATTGGCGTGACCCTCGGCTCGTGGGCAATCTTCTACGCGCTGGCGCAGACGAGCGTGTGGCAGTCATTTGCTCAGGGGCTGATCGAGTGAGACGGAGGTTCAGTCTGTCGTCGAGCCCGATTTCTGGGGAATCAACTGTCTGGGATTCGAACTGCCATACGCCCGAACCAACGTGTTGATTTAGTCTTCTCGCAGCACGATCATCGGATCCACCCGCGTCGCCAGCCGCGCCGGCAGGTAACAGGCGACGAACGCCACCATCGCAATCAATGCCACGACGGCGCCGATCGTCGCCGGGTCCGACGGCCGGACGCCGAACAGCAGCGACGCCAGCACGCGGTTCATCGCGAACGCCGACCGCCAGGCCGCCCGACAACCCCGACGACGGTCAGCACGAGCCCCTGCCGCAGCACCATGCGGAGCACCGAGGCGCGGTCCGCGCCGAGCGCCATGCGGATGCCGATTTCGCGCCGCCGCTCGCGTCACCATGTACGACAGCACGCCGTAGCTGCCAATCGCGGCCAGCAGGATCGCGAGGCCGGCGAAGATGCCGAGCAACTGCGCGAGCAGACGCGGACGGCCGATCGCCTCCGCGAAGACATCGTCCATCGACTGCAGCTTCACGACCGGCAGCGCCGGATCGAGCGAGCGACACGATCTGGCGAATCGGGCCGGCCAGCGCGTCGAGCGGCTGCGTCGTGCGCATGACGATGTTCATCGTGCCGGCGCCGAAGTTCGCGGCCGCGTTGGTGGTCAGCTGCTCGAAATTGAAATACAGCTCGGTGCCGGTCTTCTTGTCGACGCCGCCCTGCTTCACGTCCTTCAGCACGCCGACGATGGTGAACCACGGGATGTTCGCGCTCGGCGGCCCCGACGGCCGCACGCGGCGGCCGATCGGGCTCTGATCCTTGTAGAAGGTTCGCGCCATCGTCTGGTTGATCATCACCGTGGTGCCGAGCGCGTCGGTCGGCTGAAACGCGCGCCCTTCGACGCACCGGGATGCCCATCGTCTCGACGTAGCCGGTCGTGACCGTGTTGTAGTAGTCGACGTTGGCGAACGGCCCTTCGGGCGGCGGCGACGTAGCCCTCGATGTCGGTGTCGTTCGCGTTCACCTGGCGGAGCGGCGGCAGGCCGCTCATCGCGGCGACGCTCTGCACGCCGCCGGACGCGCGCAGCTGCTCGAGCAGCCGCGTGTAGAACGTCCGGACCTGCTCCGGCTTGGAGTACGTCGGCGTTCGGCAGCGCGACCGCGAAGGTCACGAGCTGACTCGCGGTTGAACCCGGCGTCGACGTTCGCCAGGTTCATCACCGTGCGCAGCAGCAGGCCGGCGCCGATGACGAGCGCGACCGCGAGCGCGACTTCGCCCATCGACCAGGCCGCGGCGCAGACGGTTGCGGCCCGCGCTGGCCGTGGTCCGCTGTGCCGCCCTCCTTCAGCGCCGATGCGGTCGCGGTCGGCGCGACGTGCAGCAGCGGCGCCAGGCCGAAGACGGCGCCGGTGGCGAGGCCGATCGACCAGGGTGAACGCGAGAACGCCGACGTCGAGGGACACGTCCGCCGACCGCGGCAGGCTGTCGGGATAGGCGGCGATCAGCGCGCGCACGCCGAACACCGCGACGCCGAGGCCGAGCAGCCGCGCCGGCGCACGACAGCAGGCACCCTTCCACCATGAACTGGCGCAGCAGCCGCAGGCGTCCGGCGCCGAGCGCCATGCGCACCGCGAACTCCTTGTGCCGCGATTCGGCGCGCGCCAGCAGCAGGTTCGCGAGGTTCGCGCAGGCGATCAGCAGCACGAAGACCACCGCGCCCTGCAGGACGAGCACGGCGGTCCTCGCGCTGCCGACGATCTGCGCCTGCAGCGGATCGAGACGCAGGCGATGGTTCTGCGTGTCCGGCGTGTGCGGACCGCGGGTGGCGTCGGCGGCGCGCGCGATCGACGTCGGCCAGCCTTCGAGCAGTGTGTCGAGCTCCGCTTTCGCGCTGGCCAGCGTCGCACCGTCCGCGAGCCGCCCGATCAGGTACAGGAAGTGGTTGCCGCGGTTCTGCCGATTCGCGGGGTTGATCACGAGCGGGAGCCAGAGCTCGACGTGCTGGTCGGCGACGTCGAATCGCGGCGGCATGATGCCGACGATGGTGCGGCGGATGCCGTTGATCTCGACCTGCGTGTCCGAGGACGTCCGCGCGGCCGCCGAACGCCGACTGCCACACCTCGTACGACAGCATCGCCACCGGCGGGCCGTTGGGACGGGTCTCGGCATCGTCGAACGTCCGCCCGTACATCGCGTTGACGCCGAGCACCTTGAAGAGGTCCGCGGACGCAACCCCGGAGTTGACGACGGCGCGGACGATCGGGCGCGGTGAGGTTGGCCTGACCCGTGGCGAAGGCGCCGACCGCCGAAAACGACTTGCGTGCGCTCCTGGAACTCGAGGAACTCCGGCGGCGAGATCCAGAACTGGTCGAATCCCATCTGCGGGAACTGGCTCGAGATGTACACCAGCCGCTCGGCCCGCGGATAGCCGAGCGGCCGCAGGATCACCGCGTTGACGACCGAGAAGATCGCGGTGTTCGCGCCGATGCCGAGCGCCAGCGTGAACATCGTGATGAAGGCGAATCCCGGGGTACGCAGCAGGTTACGCACCGCGTGGCGCACATCGCGGACGAAGGAGTCCATGCGATGGTTAGACGCGCAAATGCGGAACCGGGTTGATCCCTATCCGACCTTGGCGTCGACCGTGATCTGCATCGTGCCGCGATACGCATTCGAGACGGGGCAGCGCCCCTCCGCCTCTTTCGCGACCTCGGCAAACTGCGACGGCTCGATCCCCTTCAGCCCGTAGGCCGTGACCTCGAGCTTCGACGACATGATCTTGATGCCCGCATCACCTTTGTCCGCGGTGATCGTCGCGCGCACCACGGTGCGATCCGCCGACGCCTGCTTGCGTCCGAGCGTGCCGTTCAACGCCATCGCGTAACAGGCGGCGTGCGCCGCGGCCATCAATTCCTCGGGGCTCGTCTTCCCGCCCGGATCGCCGATGCGCGCCGGAAACGACACCGGCAGCGTGAACGCCCCGGTGCCGGCCTTCGCGTCGCCCTGTCCCTCCGTTACCGATCCCTTCCAATCCACATCCACGTGCCGTTCAAACGTCGCCATCAGCGTTCCTCCTCATGCTAACTCTTGCGTCCCGTGACACCCAGCTGCACCGCGGCACCGACCAGGCCGAGCGCGACCCACGCGATCGGAACCCATCTGGTGGCTGGACGCGGCGCGTCGGATAGAGAATCCACACCGACTGGCTGTGCGCCGTCCGTGCGGCCACGCGCTCGCCCGCCAGGGCGAGGCCACCGAGAATCATCGTCCACGCGCCGCCGAAGGCCGTGGACACGACGATCACGTAGCGCTGCAGCACCATCGCGCCGATGGCGCCGACGAGCGCCATGCCGATGACCGCCAACGCGGGCGGATCGCCGGGCCGCACGTAGCTCCACCCGAAGTGGAGGACCAGCGCGCCAAGGCCCGCGCCGACGAGCGCGATGCCGATGAAGTAGGCAAAGACCAGGATGAGCGCGCCAACGATGCCGCCGGCCAGCGCGGCGGCGATCATGCCGACGGTGTTGCTGGCGCCCATCGCGGAGCTGGCCAGTCCGGCGCCGAGAATGAAGCCGTAGATGCCGAGCACGAGCTTGAACAGTCGGTAGCCCGCAAGACACGACACGGCGCCGGCCAGGAACAGGAATAGCGCCGCCGGGAGCTCGTACGCCTGCGGCAGCATCAGCGAACCTAGACCTCGCGCCGTCCTTCGAGCGCCTTGTGCATCGTCACTTCGTCCGCGTACTCGAGATCGCTGCCGACCGGCACGCCCATCGCGATCCGCGTGACCTTGACGCCGAGCGGCTTGAGCAGCCGCGCCAGATAGATCGCCGTGGCTTCGCCTTCGACGTTGGGATTCGTGGCGAGGATGATTTCGGTGACGCCGCCGTTGACGCGGGACAGCAACCCCTTGATCTTCAGGTCGTCGGGTCCGATGCCCTGCAGCGGCGAGAGCGCACCCATCAGGACGTGATAGGTCCCCTTGAACTCGCGAGTCTTCTCGATCGCCGACACGTTCTGCGGCTCCTCGACCACGCAGATGACCTTGGGATCGCGGGTCGCGCTGCTGCAATAGGCGCAGGGATCGGCGTCGGTGATGTTGTTGCAGACCGAGCAGTAGGTGACGCGTTCCTTGACGTTGCGAACGGCGTCGGCGAGCCGGTCGGCGTCCTCGCGCGGCGTCTTGAGAATGTGAAAGGCGAGCCGCTGCGCGCCCTTGGGGCCGATGCCGGGCAGGCGCTGGAGCTCCTCGACGAGTCGAATCAGCGGCTCGGGCAGCAAGTTACAGATTCATGCCCGGAGGCAGCATGCCGCCCATCTTTTGCGCCATTTCTTCGTCGGCCTTTCGATGGGCGTCGTTCACGGCCGCGACGATGAGGTCCTGCAGCATTTCCACGTCGTCTTTCGACACGACCTCGGGATCGATCTTGAGGGACTGAATCTGCTTGGCGCCGTTGACGACGACCGTCACCATGCCGCCGCCCGCGTTGCCCTCGACCTTGAGCTCCGCCATCTGCTTCTTCAGGCGCTCCTGCATCTGCTGCGCCTGCTTCATCATCTGTGGAATGTTCATGCTACATCTCTTCGACGTCGCGGATTTCCGCGGGAAACATCTCGAGCATCGTCTGGACGCTGGCGTCAGCCAGCGCCTGCTCGCGCAGCACGGCTTTCTTGTCCGGTGGCTTCGTCGGCGGATTCGGCGGCGGGACCGGACGCCTCGCTCTGCGTCTGAGCCGCGAACACCAGACGGCGGCCGGCCACCTGCTGTCCGATCGACTCGAGCCACGGCCGGTTCTGCTCGAAGGTGTCGCGGAGCGTCCGTTGATTCGGCGCGAACGTGAACGTCACGCGATCGCCCGCGACTTCGATCTTCTGCGCCTGCGCCACGACCATGTTGTAGAACACCTGCTTTGATTTGCGAATCTCAGCCAGGAGGGCGTTTTTCAGACTGCCGGACGCGGGCGGGGTCGCACTCGGTGCCAGGGTGCTAGGTGCTAGGGTGCTAGGTGCGGTGGTGCTAGGTGCTTTGGTGCCAGGTGCTGTGGTGCCAGGTGCTGTGGTGCCAGGTGCTAGGGTAGGTGTTCTGGTGCCGGGTGCGGCATTCGCGAGTACACGCGCTGTCGCCGCGCGGGACGCGGCCGCCGCCGCCTGAGACACCAGCGGCGACTGCGCCGCAGGTTTTGCGCTTGCCGGCGTGGGCTGACCGCGCGGGACGCTGGGCGCGCCGGCGATCAGATCCTCGATCGGCACGATTTTCCGCAGATAAATCCACCGCAGGAGCGCCATCTCGAGGTGATACCGCGGCTGGGCGGCGGCGCGGACGTCGGCTTCGGCGCGCGCGAGCAGATCGAACGCGCGCAGCAGATCCTCGCGGGAGTAGCGGCCGGCCAGCGCCTTCAGCCGATCGCGCTCGCCTTCGCTCGCGATCTCGGGGTCGTTGATCCGCGACGGATCGACCGACAGCACCAGCAGATCCCGCACGACACGGGACAGCTCGCGGCAGACTGCGCGCAGGTCGTAGCCCATGTCGACGGCGCGAGCGGCGAGCGCAAAGGCTGCCGGGGCGTCCTCGTCGGCAACCGCCTGCACGGTGTCGAGCAACAGATCGCGGCCGACCAGTCCGAGGACCGTCGCCACATCGCCCGCGGCAATCGTCTTTCCGGTGAAGGCGATGACCTGATCGAGCTTGCTCTGCGCGTCGCGCATGCTCCCTTCGGCATCGCGCGCGATCAGCAGCAGCCCGTCGTCGCCGGCGGTGATGCCTTCGGCGTCGACGATGCGCCTGAGCTGCTCGGCGATGGTCTTCGAGCTGATGGTGCGGAACTCGTAGACCTGCGACCGCGACAGCACGGTTTCGGGAATCTTCTCGAGCTCGGTCGTCGCCATCATGAACACGACGTGCGGCGGCGGCTCTTCAATCGACTTGAGCAGCGCGTTGAACGAGTGTCCCGACAACTGGTGCACTTCGTCGATGATGAAAATCTTGTAGCGGTTCCTGACCGGCGCGATCGAGAGACCCTGGATGATGACTTCGCGGACGTTCTCGACCTGCGTGTGAGTGGCGGCGTCAATTTCCAGGACGTCGATGTCGCGGCCCTCCGCAATCTCGACGCACGGCTCGCAGACGCCGCACGGATCCGGCGTCGGCCCGTTCACGCAGCTCAGCGCCCGGGCGAGAATCCGCGCCGACGTCGTCTTGCCGACGCCGCGCGGCCCGGCGAACACGAACGCATGCGCGAGCCGTCCGCTCGCCAGCGCGTTGCGCAGCGTCCGCGTCACCGCCTGCTGTCCGACGACGTCGTCGAACTTCTGCGGCCGCCATTTCCGCGCGATGACCTGGTAACTCATTCGATTTCGGATTGCGGATTCGGATTTCGGATTACGGGCTCCACCGCGATCCGGAGTGCCTGCGGCACATGTCAGGATCTGTTTAGCGCTGCTGCCTTCCGGCCCTGACGCGGTTCGCAGTCTGAAATTGCACAGGTTCCGGACCGCGGTGCAACCCGCAAACCTTCACTCTACTACACGGGCACACGCGTCGCGAGGAGGATGTACTTGGCCAGGACTTCGCCGACGACGACGGTGAAGAAATCGACGTAGAGAATCCCGGTCGCCGACTGCGTCGACCGGATTTTTGCCGTTTCCCAGGTGAGATACGACAGCAGCGCCGGTCCCGCCAGACCGAACAGCACGCGCTGCCAGAAGAACACGCCGTCGACCGACAGGATGTAGTGGCGGAAGCTCGGACCAAGCCCCGGCTGCCACGTCGCAATGGCGAACACCACGGCGGCGCCCACCACGGCGACTCTCACCACCATCGATGCGATGTGAACCTTGACGATGGACTGGAGGTGCGACACCTGCATCGAGGGAATGACGAGGTACCAGTGACCGAGAATCATCGCCGTGCACGCGCCGCCGAGCATCGCCGCCGAGCTGAGGAAGCTCGCCACGGTGAGCGCCTGCACCGGCACGCTCCGCTGCGACGCCACTGCCAGCGCCTGCAGGATGACCGCGGTGGTGCCGCCGCCGACGGCCAGCGCCACGAGCAGCGGACGAATCGAGGCCAGCCCCCGGCCCACGGTCGCCCAATAGACGACCACGCCCAGTTCCGACAGCGCGAGCGCGACGAGCGCAGCCGTGCTGAGCGGATCGGATGCCGGTGGACGAAACGCCAGCGCGACGGCAATCAGAATCGCTGCCAGACCCGCGTTGAAGCGGAAGAATTTGACCCCCGCTTCGCGTGACACGAGCACGAGCGTGAACACAATCCCGACGCCCAGATGCGCGAGGAAGAGGAAGAGGACGGCGGACAGGGACATGGGCAGGATGGGCGGGAGGGGCTGGACGGGTGGCGAGCTGGATCAGGCTGGATGGCGAGCGGATCCGTGTCTGCCCTTCCTGCCCGTCCCGCCTATCCTGCCCTGGCCTGCCCTCAGGATCACCGAAGCCGCTTGTTCACTTCCGCCCAGTTGATCACGTTCCACCACGCGGCGAGGTAGTCCGGCCGGCGGTTCTGATACTTCAAGTAGTACGCGTGCTCCCAGACGTCGACGCCGAAGATCGGCTTCTTGCCTTCCATCAGCGGACTGTCCTGGTTCGCGCTGCTCTCGACCACCAGCTTTCCGCCCTGATCGATCACCCACGCCCAGCCGCTGCCGAAGCGGCCGACGCCGGCTTTGTTCACCTGCTCCTTGAAGGCGTCGAAGCTGCCGAACGAGCCGGTGATCGCGTCGGCGATCGCGCCGGTCGGCGCACCGCCCGCGTTCGGGCCCATGATCTGCCAGAACATCGAGTGGTTGGCGTGGCCGCCGCCGTTGTTGCGCACGGCGGTGCGAATGTCTTCGGGAACCGTGTTGATGTTGCGCAGCAGATCCTCGACGCTCTTGGACTGCAGCTCGGGGTGCTTCTCCAGCGCGGCGTTGAGGTTCGTGACGTACGCGTTGTGATGCTTGCCGTGATGAATCTCCATCGTCTGCTTGTCGATGTGAGGTTCGAGCGCGTCAGGCGCGTACGGAAGGGGCGGAAGCGATTGAGCCATCGGACGTCCTCCTTAGCGGGTAGAACCTGAGGATCGTACTTCCTCGCGAGATCCGAGGCAAGGCGTAGTGGCCGACCCATGTGTCGGCCAGGGCGGACACGCAGGTCCGCCCCTACGAGATGGAGAGCATCCGATCCAGCGCGACCTTGGTCCAGTGCTTCTGATGGTCGGGGACGGTGATGCGGTTGTAGACGTGGCCGTCGACGAGCCCTTCGAGCGTCCACAAGAGGTGGTTCGGCGAGACGCGGAACATGGTCGAGCAGAGGCAGCCGAATTGATCGAGCGACAGGACCGTGCGGTCGGGCTGCATCTGCCGCGCGAGGCGGTTGACGAGGTGGATCTCGGTCCCGACCGCCCAGATCGATCCGGCCGGACTCTGGCTCACCGTCTTGATGATGTACTCCGTCGAGCCCGAATCGTCGGCCGCCTGCACGACCTCGAGCGGCACTTCCGGGTGCACGATGACGCGCACGCCGGGATGCTGCGCGCGGATGTTCTCGATCTGCCGCACGGTGAATCGCGTGTGAACCGAGCAGTGCCCTTTCCAGAGGATGATGCGGGCGTTCTCGAGCGCGTCCGGCTCGAGGCCGCCCCAGATCTCGTTGGGATCCCAGACCACCATCCGGTCCAGAGGCACGCCCATCTTGTACGCCGTGTTGCGACCCAGATGCTGGTCCGGCAGGAAGAGGATCCGCTCGCCGCGTTCCCAGGCCCACTTCAACGTGGCGGCGGCATTCGACGAGGTGCAGACGACGCCGCCGTGCTCGCCGCAGAACGCTTTGATTGACGCCGCCGAGTTGATGTAGGTGACGGGCACGATGCCGGCCGCGCCGCCGAGCATCTGTTCGAGGTCGCTCCAGCACTGTTCGAGCTGATCGGGGTCGGCCATGTCGGCCATCGAACAGCCGGCGGCGAGGTCGGGCAGAATCACCTGCTGACGGTCGCCGCTCAGCACGTCGGCGCTCTCGGCCATGAAGTGCACGCCGCAGAAGACGATGAATTCGGCGTCGGGGTGACGGCTCACCTGACCGGCGAGCTTGTACGAGTCGCCGGTGTAGTCGGCGAACTTGATCACTTCGTCGCGCTGATAGTGATGACCGAGGATGACGAGACGGCGGCCGAGCGTCCGCTTGGCGGCGAGGATGCGCCGGTCCATCTCCTCGTCCGAGAGCGAGAGATAGCGCTCCGGCAGCGGCTGGCGCTCGCCGAGGTGTTCCTTCTCGTAGGCCGTCAGGACCGGGATCAACGTGGACACTGTTTTTTGAAACTGGCGTTGTGAAACTTTTCTCAATCTCCGGGTGCGAAAAAGCCAAGCCCTTTCAACCTGCGGGTACTTGGCTTTTTAACTATAACACCCGGCGAACCGGCGCAAATTCCCAGCCGACGCCCCCAGACCTGAAGGAGCCAACGCCCCGTTCAGCTGGCTCGCGCGACGACGTTGTACAGCGTGTCGCGCTCGACGGGCTCGCGGCCGGCTGCCCGGATCAGCCGCTCGATTTGCCGCGTGGTCATCGCTGTCGGCGTCGGCGATCCGGCCATGTGGTAGATCTTCTCTTCCTGCACCGTGCCGTCGAGATCGTCCGCGCCGAACCACAGCGCCGTCTGCGCGATCTCGACGCCGGTCGCAATCCAGAACGCCTTCACGTGATCGATGTTGTCGCACATCAGACGCGCCACCGCATGGACCCGCAGCGTGTCGGCCGCGCTCGGCGCGGGCAGCTTGCGCATCTGGTTGTTGTCGGGATGAAACGCCAGCGGGATGAACGCCTGAAAGCCGCCGGTCTCGTCCTGTAGCGCCCGCGCGCGCAGCATGTGGTCGACCCGCTCTTCAGCCGTCTCGATGGTGCCCGTAGAGCATCGTCACGTTGGTCCGCATGCCCAGGCGATGCGCGAGGCGATGGATCGACAGGTAGCGATCCGCGTCGCACTTGTTCACGTCGTTGGCGATCTTCTTGCGCACGCGGGCGGCGAAGATTTCCGCGCCGCCGCCGGGCAGCGAGTCGAGTCCCGCCGCCATCAGCTCCCGCAGCACCTGTTCGTCGCTCTTGCCGTACAAGTCCGCGAAAAACGCGATCTCGACCGCCGTGAAGCATTTCAGGTGGATGTCCGGGCGGATCCGCTTGAACCCGCGCAGCAGCTCCGTGTAGTAGTCGAACGGCAGGTCCGGATGCAGGCCGTTGACGACGTGGATTTCGGTCAGCGGCTGGTGGGCGCGCGTCCGCAGCTTGTCCCAGACTTCCTCGAGCGTCATCGTGTACGCGCCGGTATCGCCCGGCTTGAGGCGGGCGAACGAGCAGAACAGACAGCTCGCGACGCAGACGTTGGTCGCCTCGAGGCGGATGTTGAAGTTGTAGAAGGTCCGGCCGGCGTGACGGCGTTCGCGCTCGAGGTTTGCCAGCCAGCCGACGGCCAGGAGATCCGGGCAGTCGAACAGCCGGACACCGTCCGCGAGAGTCAGGCGCTCGCGCGCCTCGAGCTTATCGTGGATGTCTTGAAGGCCGGCGGCAGAACGCGAGGCGGGAGCTGGAGCATCTGGTAATTGGGTAATTTGGAAATTGGGTAATGGCAATTACCAGATTACCCAATTATCCAATTACCCGATCGCGCGTATCCAATGACCGATCGCGCGCGTCAGGAAATTCCGAATATCTGTATCCGGAGGGATCGTGCCCGCGGGCCGTCGAGCTCCGCCATCAGAATCCGCTGCCATTGGCCCAGCACGACTTCCCCGCCGCTGACCTGGAGCGTGAGGTTGTGGCCGAGGAGCAGCGCGCGGAGGTGCGAATCGGCGTTCATCCGGTCGCAGTCCGAATGCTCGGGGTCGTTGTGCATCCACTCGGCGTCGCGCGCGACCATCTGTTCGAGGAAGCGCTTGATGTCGGTGAGCAGCGCCACCTGGAATTCGTTGATGAACAGCGCGCAGGTCGTATGCATCGACCAGAGGCTGACGAAACCTTCGCGCATGTTGAATTTCCGGACGAACTCCATCACGGTCTTGGTGAGGTCGACGAGCTCGATGCGCTGCTCGGTCTGGACGACCAAGGTTTCGCCGTGAATCGTCAGGCCGCCGACCGTCGCCGATGCCACCTGCTCGACAGGCTTCTCGCGGACAGTCACGGTCGAACTCTTGCTCATTCAGTCCTCTCGGTCTGTGCGTGGATTTGTCCGCGTCCCGCTTTCGGACACGAGCACCCAATGTTACGAGAAAACAACGGGTTCAGGCAACCCTGCTATACTCCGCCGTACGTCTGGCAAAGTGCCAGGCGTGGCAGACAATTTGACGTTCGCCCCGGCGGCCACGCGAAGTGGGTGCGAAGCCCACACGGTCCCGCCACTGTAAGCGGCTAGCGACACGTCGCAGATGTCACTGGGTCGCCGAAGCGCGTCGAAGACGCGTGAAGGCGCCTGGGAAGACAGACGTGAAGCGGCGATCCGCGAGTCAGGAAACCTGGCCTACCGGGGGCGTCCTTTCTTCGGCGCGACAGACGCCGGAAGGAGACTCATGGATTCGTCCCGCCTCTGGCGGCTGGCTGCGGCCTGCCGTCTCGCACTCGCGTTCCTCTTCATCGCTGCGCTTTCACGCCAGGCTGCCGCGGCGGATGCGTCCCTGCACGGCGACGATCGTCGATCAGCTCGGCGGTCCGGTATCCGCCGCCACGGTGACGCTGACCGCAACGGAGAGCGCGTCGCCGCCGGCACGAGCGACGCGCGCGGCGGCGTTCGTCGTTCGAGGGTCTGACGGAAGGCCGCTATCAGGTCGATGTGACCGCGGCCGGATTTCGAGCCGCAGCGCTCGGACCCGGTGTTCGTCGGCGCCGGCGGCCGCGCGACGGTTCAGGTGGCACTGCGCGTCGGAACGCTGGAGCAGCATGTGGTCGTCACGGCGACCGCGGCGCGAAGTGCCGCAATCCCAGGTCGGCGCCTCGGTGACGGTGCTCGATGCCAGCGCTGCTCGACGCGCTTGGCAACACGGATCTGCTCGAGCCGCTGCGGACCGTGCCGGGCGTCGAAGTCGTCCAGACCGGCGCGCGCGGCGGCACGACGTCGCTGTTCGTCCGCGGAGGCGCCTCCAACTTCACCAAGGTGCTGATCGACGGCGTGCCGGCCAACGACATCGGCGGCGCCTTCGACTTCTCTGATCTCGCGGCGACGGGCGTCGAACGGGTCGAGGTGCTGCGCGGCTCGAACAGCGTGATGTACGGCAGCGACGCGCTGACCGGCGTCATCAACATCACGACGCGCCGCGGCGCGTCGCGCGTTCCGGAAGCGACGCTCTCGCTCGACGGCGGCAACCTCGGCACCTCGCGCGGCGACGCGTCGCTCGGCGGCGGCGATCGACGCGCTTCGACTACTTCGCCGCGTTCTCGCACCTGCAGACCGACAACAGCGTGCCGAACAACGCGTATCGGAACAACACGTTCGCCAGCCGGGTCGGCGTCATCGCTCGGCACGACGACCAGCGTCAGCGGCACGGTCCGCCACATCGACTCGAGCTACGGCAGCCCGAACGCGTTCGACTACTTCGGCATCGCCGACGATTCGTCGCAGACGCGGACGACGACCTATGCGTCGATTGCCGCCGAGTCGCAGCTCTCGCCGCGGTGGACGAGCACGCGTCCGGTTCAGCGTCGCCGATCAGCACTTTCACTACGTGAACCCGTCGCCGACCGGATTGCGTTCGGATCCATCGGCGTTCGCCAACTATCTCGGCGACGTCACGACGATCACCGGCGGCAATGGCTACAGCGTGACGGGCCGGGCGATTCTCGACTACGGCGGCGACCTATCCCTCGACATTCGATTCCACCGTCACGCGGCGGTTGTTGTATGGCGAAACCATCTTCCGCGTCACGCCGGCGCTGGATCTCACGGGCGGCGTGCGCGTCGAGAACGAGCACGGCGCATCCGGCTCGGCTGTCGAAGACGGCGCGCACCAACTGCCGGCGCGTTCGTCGAGGCGCGCGCGCAGATGCGCGGACACCTCTACGTCAACGGCGGCCTCGGCTTCGACGACAACGACATCTTCGGCGGCGCGTGGACGCCGCGCGTGTCGGTCGCCGCGTATCTGCGGCAGCCATCCGCCAACGACGCGTTCGGCGACACCAAGGTCACCTTCAACGCCGGCAAAGGCATCAAGGAACCGAGCCTCGATCAGGAACTGTCATCGCTGTTCGCGCTCGTGCCTCCCGCCACCGCGACAACGCTCGCGCTCGAGCCGATTGGTCCGGAGCGAAGCCGGAACGTCGACGTCGGCATGGAGCAGGGGCTGGCCGGCGGCCGCGGACGGGTCCGGCTCGCCTACTTCGACAACGCGTTCGACAATCTGATCGAGTACGTGAACAAAGGCGTCCTGCCGCAGCTCGGCGTGCCGCCCGCGGCCGCGGCGGCGGCGTCGTTCGGCGCCTACCTGAACTCCCAGTCCAACACGTCGCGCGGCGTCGAACTGTCGGGCGAGGCGCGCATCGGCCCGATCAGGGCGCTCGCGTCCGTATATGCACCTCGACGCCGAGGTGACGAAGTCGTTCAGCAGCGGCGTGCTGACGCCGGCGGTCAATCCCGCGTTTCCCGCGATCAAGATCGGTCAGTACGCGCCGCTCGTCGGCAACCGGCCGTTCCGGCGCCCGGCGAATTCCGGAAGCGTGGTGGTCTCGTACGCGGCGCGAAAGACGCTGGTCTCGCTCGCCGGCTATTTCGTCGGCACGCAGGACGACAGCACCCTTCTGAGCGATCCGTTCTTCGGTTATTCGATGCTGCTGCCGAACCAGGATATGGATCCGGCCTACCAGAAGTTCGACGTGCATGGCTCCTACCAGATCCATCCACGGCTTCGCGCCTACGTCGTCCTGGAGAATGCGTTCGACGCGAAGTTCGCGGCGGTGGCGGGGTTCCCGGCGCTGCCGCGCGCGGTGCGCGCCGGAATGACGGTCCGCGTCGGAGGCAACTGAGTTGCCGCGCGCCGCGATCTCGTGGAGCGGCGGGAAAGACAGCTGCGCGGCGCTTCACCGCGCGGCTCCGCTCTTCGAGGTCGTGGCGATGATCACGATGTTCGACGAAGAGGGTGCGCGCAGCCGTTCGCACGGGCTTGCGCCCGGACGTCGTCGCGGCGCAGGCGGAGCGGCTGGGATTGCGGCAGGTCACCAGCCGCTGCACCTGGCCGACCTACGACGCGGCGTTCGCGGCCGCCCTCGACGACGTGGCGGCAGACGGCGTCACGCACGTGGTGTTCGGCGACATCCTGTTCCCCGAACATCGCCAGTGGGCCGAGAACATCTGCGCACCGCGGGGCCTCACCGCGGTGGAGCCGCTGTTTGGTGCATCGACGCGCGATCTGTTCCTCGAGTGGGTCGCGTCGGGCGCCGAGGCGGTCATCGTGACGTCGCGCGCCGAGCGGCTCGACCGAAGCTGGCTCGGGCGAACGCTGTCGATCGACATGCTCGGCGAGTTCGATCGACTCGCCGTCGATCCGTGCGGCGAGAACGGCGAGTATCACACCGTCGTCACCAACAGCCCGCTGTTTCGCGAGCCGTTGCGCCTCGAGTTCGGCGAGCAGGTCTCGCGATCCGGCTGCTGGGCGCTCGACGTCACCGTGTCGGGGTCAGACCCGGGTCTGACACCGGGGTGCAACGGGTCGGGGCCGGACAGGTTGCAAAAACTGCATGGTGAATGACACCCTGGCCGTCGAGCAGGTGTCGTTCGCGTACGACAACCGCGCGCGGTCGGTCGTCGACGGCGTGTCGCTGAGCGTCTCGCGCGGCGCCGATCGTCGGTCTGCTCGGACCGAACGGCTCGGGGAAGACGACGCTGCTTCGACTGTTGTCCGGAACGCTGATCCCCGATCGCGGGCGCGTGCTCCTCGACGGACAGACGATCGCCGGGATGTCGCGGCGCGATCTGGCGCGGCGGATCGCCGTCGTGCCTCAGGAAACGCACAGCGCGTTCGACTATTCGGCGCTCGAGATCGTGATGATGGGCCGCTACCCTCACCTCGGCGCGTTCGAGCTCGAAGGCGCGAGCGACCTGGCGATCGCGCGGCGCGCGATGGCCGACACCGGCACCGCGGGCTTCGAGGATCGCCGCTTCGCCGCGCTCAGCGGCGGCGAGAAACAGCGTGTCGTGATCGCCGGCGCGCTGGCTCAGGCGTCCGACGTGCTGCTGCTCGACGAGCCGACCGCCTCGCTCGACCTCGGCTTTCAGTTCGAGATCGCGGCGCTGCTCTCGCGCCTGAACCGCGACCGCGGGACGACGATGGTCGTGTCGACGCACGACTTGAACCTGGCGGCGACGCTGTGCACGGAGCTGGTGCTGCTGAAGGACGGACGCGTCATCGCGCAGGGGCCGACCGACGCCGTGCTGACGCCGGCCCACGTTCGCGATCTGTACGGTGTCGATCGCCGACGTCACGACGCATCCCCGCGCCGGACACCTGACCGTGGTGCCGCTTGGCCGCGCCCAGTGATCTCCGCCGGCGTCTGCTGGCCACGGTCGCCGGCTTCGGCGCGCTGACCATCGCCGTCTGCCTGACGGCGCCGCTCATCGGCAGCACGACGATCCACTTGTCGCGGGTGTTCGATCGGACGATTCCCTTCGCCGACAACGTCGACGCCCAGGTGTTCTTCGTCGCACGGCTGCCGCGCGTCCTGGCGTCGGCGCTCGTCGGCAGCGCCTTCGCGATTGCCGGCGTCGTGTTCCAGGCGTTCCTGCGAAACCCGCTGGCGTCTCCCGACACGCTCGGCGTGTCGTCGGGCGCGACGCTCGGCGCCGTTGTCGTCATCACGTTCCACATCGACACCGCGGTGCTCGGCGTCTCGGCCGTGCCGGTCGCGACGTTCGCCGGCGCCGCCGGTGCGCTCGGCATCGTCTACGCGATGTCGATCGCGCGCCGCCGCGGCACGTCCAGCACCGTGCTGCTGCTGGCCGGCGTCGCCCTCAGCGCGTTCCTTGGCGCGTTGAATCGGTTCATCCAGGTCCTCGGCGACTACACCGACACGTTCCGCAGCATCCGCTGGATGATGGGATCGCATGGATGTCGGCAGCTACACGGACATCGTCGTCGCGCTGGTGCCGATCGCGGCGGCCTGCGTCGCGATCGGCACGCTGCCGCGCGAGCTGGACCTCGTCAGCATCGGCGCCGAGGCGGCGGAGTCGCGCGGCGTCGACGTGCGGAGGGCCGAGCGCGTCGCGCTCGTCAGCGCGTCGCTGTTGACGGGATCCGCCGTCTCGCTCGGCGGACCGATTCCGTTCGTCGGCATCATCGTGCCGCACATCGTGCGGCTGATCGTCGGCGCCGATCACCGGCTGGTGCTGCCGGCGGCGGCGCTCTTCGGCGGCGCGTTTCTCGTGATCTGCGACGTCATCGCGCGCACGGCGTTCGGCGCCGGCGGGCATGCCCGTCGGCGCCATCACCGCGTTTCTGGGAGGTCCGTTTTTCCTATGGCTGCTGTTTCGGCGAATGCGCTGACGCCGGCGTTCGGGATCGCTTCGAGGCGCGCGGTCGTGGCGCAAGCCACGCACGGCGCTTGCACACTGAGCATGCGTTTTCGTGTCTTCGTGTCTTCGTGGCTGTCACGCGCGCTGCTGGCGGCGTCAGCCGCACCGCGAGCCGCCGCGTCGCGCGTCATCTCCATCATCCCCGCGACCACCGAGATGCTGTTCGCGATGGGCGCCGGCGATCGGCTGGTCGGCCGTCGGGAGCTACGACCGGTTCCCGCCCGAGGTCGATCGGCTGCCGCGGGTCGGCGCCCTGCTCGATCCAAACGTGGAGCGGATCCTCGCGTTGCGGCCCGACCTGGTGATTCTGTACGGCACCCAGGCGGACCTGCGGCAGCAGCTCGAGCGCGCGCACGTGCCGTTATTACCCGTACGTCCACCGCGGCCTGGCCGACATCACCCAGACCATCCGCTCGCTGGGCGCTCGCGTCGGCGTCGAAGCGGCTGGCAACGCGCTCGCGCGATCGCATCGAGCGGCAGCTGGCCGACATCCGCGCGCGCGCCGGGAGCAGCGCGCGTCCGAAGACGCTGCTCGTCTTCGGGCGCGAGCCGGGCACGCTGCGAAACATCGACGCGAGCGGCGGCGTCGGTTTCCTTCACGACATGGTCGAAGCCGCCGGCGGCGCCAACGTCCTGGCGGACGTGAAGCAGCAATCGGTCATGCTCAGCACCGAGCTGGTGCTGGCGCGCGCACCTGAGGTGATCATCGAGCTGCGCTACGCCCGCGGCGACGCGACCGCACCGGCGGACCTGCGCGCGTGGGACGCGCTGCCGGCGATACCCGCGGTGAAGAACCACAAGGTCTTCATGCTGCAAGGCGAGGAATTCGTCGTCCCCGGCCCGCGCGTCGTCGCTCGCCACCGAGCGGCTGGCGAAGACGCTGCACCCAGAGCTCTTCAAATGAAGACGCTGATGTCGTGGTCGAGCGGCAAGGACAGCGCCTGGACGGTGCATGTGCTGCGGCAGCAGGGTGTCGAGCTCGGCGGTCTGCTGACGACCATCAACGAGGCGGCACAGCGGGTCGCCATGCACGCGGTGCGTGTCGACGTGCTGCAGGCGCAAGCCGGCGCGCTCGGGCTGCCGCTGTGGCAGATTCCGATTCCGTCGCCGTGTCCGAATGACGTGTACGAGCGCGCCATGGAGGCGCGGTGGAGCGGGCGGTGGCGGAAGGGTTCACCCAGATCGCCTTCGGGGATCTCTTCCTCGAGGACGTCAGGCGGTATCGCGAAGACCGCCTGGCCGGCACCGGCTTGACGCCGTTGTTCCCGCTGTTTGGCGCCGACACGTCGGCGCTCGCGCGCGAGATGATTGCGGCCGGCGTGCGAGCGCGCATCACCTGCCTCAACCCGAAGGTGCTGGATCGTTCGTTCGCGGGGCGCGAGTTCGACGCGGCGCTGCTCGCCGAGCTGCCGCCGGACGTGGACCCCTGCGCGGAGCGCGGCGAGTTTCACACCTGCGCCTATGACGGCCCGATGTTCGCGCACCCGGTGCCGATCGAAACCGGGATCACCGTCGAGCGCGACGGCTTCGTGTTCACCGATTTATGCGTTACCCGCAGCGAATCGTCTGTTTGACGGAAGAGACGACCGAAACCCTTTACCTCCTCGGACAGGGGGACCGGGTCGTCGGCGTCTCGGGCTATACCGTGCGGCCGCCGGAGGCGCGGCAGAAGCCGAAGGTGTCGGCGTTCATCAACGCCAGGTTCGACAAGATTCTGGCCCTTCAGCCGGATCTGGTGCTGGCGTTCTCCGATCTGCAGGCGGAACTCGCGGCGGAACTGGTACGGCGCGGCCTCACGGTCGTCACCTTCAACCAGCGCACGGTCGCCGAAATTCTGCAGATGATCCGGATGCTCGGCGGCCTCGTCGGCTGTCAGCCACAGGCTGAAGTGCTGGCCGATCGTCTGGAACGCGTATCTGGATCGCATCCGCCGCGAAGCGGCAGCGTCTGCCGGCGCGGCCGCGCGTCTTCTTCGAAGAGTGGGACGAGCCGCTGATCTCGGGCATCCGATGGGTTGAAGAGCTCGTCGGCATCGCCGGCGGCGCGCCGATTTTCCCGGAGCTGGCCGGTGCGGCGCTCGCGAAAGATCGGATCGTCGATCCCGCCGAGGTCGCGCGCCGCGACCCGGAGGTGATCTTCGCGTCCTGGTGCGGCAAAAAGGTTCGGAAGGAGAGAATCCGCTCACGCCCGGGATGGCAGGACGTGCGCGCGGTGCGCGACGATCGCATCTACGAAATCAAGTCGACCTACATCCTGCAGCCGGGACCGGCCAGCCTGACTGACGGTGTCGCGCAGATCCACGCGATCCTCTCGCGGCCCTGAAGGGTCGCGCAACGCGCTCGAAGGATCGCGCGATCGTCGTCAGCGCGGCCCTTTCAGGGTCGCGATAAGAACAGGTCGTCGGTCACAACCGGGATGATCCCGGCGGTCCGCGCCCGCTCGAACAGCAACCTCACGGCTCGCCGCCCCTCAGTGCCCAGGTCGATCGAGAAGTCGTTCACATAGAGGTCGATGTGCTTGTACATCACCTCTTCGCTCATCTCCTGCGCGTGCGCGCGCACGAATGGCAGGCTGTCCGAGCGGTGCGCGAATGCGTGCTCCACGCTCCGGCGCACGACGCGGTTCACCCGGGCCTTGACCTCGTCCGGCAGCAGCCGGCTGATGACGATGCCGCCGAGCGGAATCGGCGCGCCGGTCTCGCCCTCCCAGAACTCGCCGAGATCGACGATCTTCTCGAGACCCTTCGCCTGGTAGGTGAACCGATTCTCGTGGATGATCAGGCCGGCGTCGAAGTCGCCTGCCAGGATCGCCGATTCGATCTCCGAGAACAGCAGTTCGGTCTTGTCGAGCGCGCCGGGACACGCGAGACCGAGCAGAAAATTCGCGGTCGTGTACTGTCCGGGAATGGCGATGCGGAGACCGCCGCCAGCCACGTCGTCGATCGAGAGCCGGCGCGCTGAAATCAGCAGCGGACCGCAGTTGCGGCCGAGCGCGCTGCCGGCGTCGAGCAGCACGTAGCGATCGACGCAGTGCGCGTAGGCGTGGTAACTCAGCTTCGTGATCTGTGCCTGTCCTGCCAGCGCCGCGTCGTTCAGCTGCTCGACGTCCGCGAGGTGCACGGCAAACTCGAGCCCTTCGGTATCGATGCGGCGGTTGACGATCGCGTCGAACATGAAGCAATCGTTCGGACACGGCGAGAAGCCGA
Organism: uncultured Acidobacteriota bacterium; assembly: GCA_963792175.1. Lineage (GTDB taxonomy): Bacteria > Acidobacteriota > Vicinamibacteria > Vicinamibacterales > CAVVIG01 > CAWBVG01. Next base: position 97,751 of record CAWBVG010000008.1, on the reverse strand, counting down.
GCGACAGCTTCATGTCTCGGCGAGGATGCGGCGCGTCGTCTCCGCCAGCCGCTCGATGGCTTCGGCCACCCGCCAGGCGCTCCGATTGCGCCGTTCGACGATGTTCGAGACGGCGCGAACCTGGGCGAAGGTCACGTTGCTCATCAGGCAGGCGCTCATGAACGCCGCGCCCTCCATGCTCTCCACTTCCGGACGGAAGCGCTCGATGACCGCGGCGATCGATCGCTCGTTGCCGTGCACGGTATTGACGGTGATCGCGTTGACCGCCGGCAGCGCGCGCAGCGCCGCGAGCGGCGGCGGCGCCGAGTTGACGAACGTCCATTCGGCCGGCAGCCGAATCGCTTCGATGGTCACGAACTCGTCGTTGTCTTCGGCGCCAAGCTCCGCGATGTTGTCGCGCACCACGTGAACCACCGAGCCCGGCGTCAGCGCGCGATCGAAGCTGCCGCAAATCCCGACGTTGAGGGCGAGGTCGTATCGCGTCAGCGCCAGCGCGCGCGCGCAGCGCACGGCCGTCGCCACCATACCGACGCCCGTCACCAGCACGTCGACATCCGGCTTGAGGTCCGGCCTCAGGGCGGAGATCTCGCCCTCAGTCGCGGCGACGAGCAGGATTCGCATCAGACGTCGTCGTCTTTGTCGGCGACCGCGTACGGCTGCGCGGCGCGCTTGAAGACAATGGTGAGGCCGAAGAGCACCAGCACCGACGCGGCAACCATTCCGAGGTAAATGCCGACGCCGACCGCTGCGTTCGGCGCCGCACCCATCGGCGTGCCTTCGACGATGGCGAATGCCTGGGAGATGGTCAGCGCGCGGTCGCCGGCGGTTTGCGGGATGATCCGCCACGAGAGAAACATGATCCCGAGCGCGAACAGCCCGACGATGAGCAGCGGGTGTCGCGAGTTGCGGCGGGTGATCAGGCTCAACAGCGCCAGGACGGCCGCGATCGCGCCCAGACCGAGCACCCAGAGCGCCGGAACGTCGGGAACACCGGCGATCGATTCACCGCCGACGACGACCCAGGGAAGACACGCGCTGACGACCAGCGCGATGCCGGCGCCGAACGGCACGAAGTAGCCGCGCATGCCGGGCCGGAAAATGGCAGTGATACCCATAAACTTAAAAGTTAAAAGTTAAAAGGCAAAACCAGGAAGAGGATCACGCTGTCACGCTGTCGAACTTTGCCTTTTTGGTTTTAACTTTTGACTTTTAACTTCTAACTTTTAACTTTCTTTGAATTCCTCGTGCCAGGCCATCTGAATCGCCTCGAGCTTCGGTTCGTTCGACGACTTGGGATCGTCGTCGAAGCCGTCGAGCCCGAGCACGCGTTCGCGCAGATCGGTGAACCGGATCGTCAGCGGGTCGACACCGGGAAATTTCTCGGAGAGCGCGATGCCGATGTCTTCCGCGTCGGTCCACTTCATCGCGCCACCTCCTCTTTCTTCCGGTCGGATTTGCCCAGCTGAATGCCGCCGCCCTCCTGCACGTAGTTCCGCGTATACATCGGGAACTCGCAGACCACGTCGCCCTTGATCACCGCCTGGCAGCCGAGCCGCGAGTCGGTCGTGAGGCCCCACGCGGTGTCGAGCCGATCGGCCTCGTCGTCCTGCATCTCGGTGAGGTTGTCGGCGCCTTCGCGAATGATCACGTGGCAGGTCGTGCAGGCGCAGCTCCCGCCGCAGGCGTGCTCGAGCGGAACGCCGTGGTTCTTGGCGACGTCGAGGAACGATTCCGGCTTGCCGTGATTCGAGTACGGCAGCTTGCCGTGCTCGAACTCGATGACGGTCGGCTCGCCGTCGATGATGTAGGTGACTTTAGGCATATCGACCTCGGGGTTCGTGATTCGGGGTTCGGGATTTCGAATCCCGAGTCCCGATTCCCGAATCCCGTCAAATGTCGTCCACGTTCTTCCCGGCCAGCGCGGCGCTGACCGAGCGGTTCATCATGACCTCGGCCAGGTGCTGCGTCGCGTCGTTGAGCGCGTGCGTCCACTTCTGGATCGTCTCGCGATCGGTGGACTTCAGCACCATCTTGAGGCCGGCGAGGACCGACTCGATCTTCTTCCGCTCGTCGGCCGAGATCTCGGTCGTCTCGATCGAGGCGAACTCCGGCGATCGCAGCGACTTCTCCGTGGCCTGAATGACCGATTCCGCCTCGTTGCGCGCTTCGATCAGCTGTCGCGCGGCGAAGTCGGCCTCGGCGTGTTCGAACGATTCGAGCAGCATCCGCTCCACTTCTTCGTCCGTCAGCCCGTACGACGGCTTGACCTCGATCGTCTGCTCGATCTCGGTCCGCAGCTCGCGGGCGGTGACGCTCAGGATGCCGCTGGCGTCGATCTGGAACTGGACCTGCACGCGCGGGAGCCCGGCCGGCATCGGTGGAATCCCCCGCAGCTTGAAGCGGTACAGCGAGCGGTTGTCGGCCACCAGTTCGCGCTCGCCCTGCAGCACATGAATGTCGACGGCGGTCTGGTTGTCGACCGCGGTGGTGAACATCTCGCTGCCGGTGGCCGGAATCGTGGAGTTGCGCAGGATGATCTTCGACACCACGCCGCCCATCGTCTCGATGCCGAGCGACAGCGGCGTCACGTCGAGCAGCAGCATCTCGCGGTTGCCGGTGACGAGGATGTCGGCCTGCACGGCGGCGCCCAGCGCCACCACTTCGTCCGGGTTCAGCTCGCTGTGCGGGCGGCGGCCGAACAGCTCTTCGACCTTGCGGCGCACGAGCGGAATGCGCGTCGAGCCGCCGACCAGGACGACCTCGTCGATCTGCGACGGCTCGAGGCCGGCATCAGCGAGCGCCTGACGGCACGGGCCGAGGGTGCGTTCGACGATCGGCGCAATCAGCGCCTCGAACTCGGCGCGCGTGATTCGCTGGCCGTTCATCGTGGTCTCGTCGCGCTCCGAGAGATCCAGCTTCGCCTGAATCACCGCCTGGCGCAGTTCCTGAACGGCTTCTGGCGTCCGATCGGCCTGTCCGCTCATGACCCGATCCATCAGCAGCACGTCGATGTCGTCGCCGCCGAGGTGGGTGTCGCCGTTGGTCGACAGCACCTGGAAGACGCCGTCCTCGACCCGCAGGATCGAGATATCGAACGTGCCGCCGCCGAGGTCGTACACGGCGATCACGCCGCTGTGTTTCTTGTCGAGGCCGTACGCGAGCGAGGCGGCGGTGGGCTCGTTGATGATCCGCAGCACCTCGAGGCCGGCGATGCGGCCGGCATCGCGGGTCGCGGTCCGCTGGGCGTCGTTGAAGTAGGCCGGCACCGTGATCACCGCGCGATCCACTTCGTTGTCGACTTCGCCAAGCTCTGCGAAATGCGCTTCCGCGCGATGCTTCAGCTCGCGAAGGATGAACGCGGATATCTCCGGCGGCGTGAACTCGCGGTCGCCAAGCCCGATCCGCACGACTTCTCCGCTGTCGCCGGCGACGCGAAACGGAAAATGCTCGGCCTCGTGGCGCACGTCCTCGCGCCCCTTGCCCATGAACCGCTTCACCGAATAGGCGGTGCGCGCCGCGTCGGTCAGCAACCGGCGCTGCGCCTCACGACCGACGTGAATCGTGTTGTCCTGCGACACCGACACCACGGACGGAACGAGCGCGTCGCCGTTCTGGTCGCGGATCACGATCGGAACGCCGTCATTGACGTAGGCGACGAGGGAGTTGGTGGTGCCGAGATCGATGCCGACTACCTTACTCATGACAAGGACGCATTGAGCTCACGTTCGATTCCAGCCAACAGATTGATGATGTAATTCCGTTCGAGGATCCGGTCGCGCAGCGCTTCGAGGACCTTCCGATCGCCGGTGGCATCCCAGCGCGCCGACAGTTCCCGCAGCTGCGCCTCGTGCTCCGCACGCTTGGCCTCGATCGGCTGCCGCGCTCGCTCGAGACGCCCCTTCCAGACGTCCGCGGGAGCGCCACTCGACCGCTGTTCCCGCACTTCGTCGAGCTCCTCGTTGAGGGCGAACACTTCCTCCAGCAGCCCGGCCGGCACCTGCTTCGACGCCTGCTCAGGCCCCTGCGGCGCCAACCCCTCGAGCTTCAGCAGGTAGTCGACCCGCGAGATGGGATTGCGCAGCGTTCGATACGCGTCGTTCAGGTACGACGACTTCTCCAGGCTCGCGCGCCGCTCGGCCGGGGCGGCGTTGTAGAAGTAATCGGGATGAAACTGCCGGCTGAGCGCGCGGTAGCGCTGTTCGAAGTCAGCCATGTCGAGGTTCAACTTGCGCGGCAGGCTCAGAAACGAAAAAAAGTCCAAGTCTCAACTTTCAAGTCTCAAGTTTCAACTCTCAGGAACTCAGAGGCGCGTGAGCCTCGAGACTGAGACTTGAGCCTTGTCAAGCTCCGAAGGAGCTCCCGCAACCGCAGGTCGACTTGGCATTGGGATTGTTGAACACGAAGCCTTTCGTGATGAGGTTCGTGTCGTAGTCGAGCACCGTGCCGTCGAGAAACAGCAGGCTCTTCTTGTCGACGAAGATCTTGGCGCCTTCCGGCCCCTCGAATACTTCGTCCCCCAGACGCGCCTGCCGCTCCCACGCGAACGTATAGCTCAGCCCCGAACACCCGCCGCCCTTGACGCCAACGCGCAGACCGCCATCGTCGATGCCCTGCTTGGCCATCAACGTGCGGATTTTGCGTGCGGCGCCTTCTGAAATCTGAATCATGGTCACTGTCGTGATTCGGGATTCGGGATTCGATATTCGACTCCCGATGCCCGAGTCCCGGTCCGTCACGCCGTCGGCTGGGCTTCTTTTGCCGCCGTCGCGGTGGTCGCCGTCTGCTTCTTCTTGTAATCGGCAATCGCCGCCTTGATCGCGTCCTCGGCCAGCACCGAACAGTGGATCTTCACCGGCGGCAGGCTCAGCTCGTTGACGATGTCCGTGTTCTTGATCGCCAGCGCCTGATCCACCGTCTTGCCCTTGAGCCACTCCGTCGCCAGGCTCGAGCTCGCGATCGCGGAGCCGCAGCCGAACGTCTTGAACTTCGCATCGTCGATGACGCCGGTCGCCGGGTTGACCTTGACCTGCAGCTTCATGACGTCGCCGCACTCCGGCGCGCCGACCAGGCCGGTGCCGACGTTCGCGTCGTCTTTCGGCAGCGACCCGACGTTGCGCGGATTCTCGTAGTGATCGATCACTTTGTTCGAATAAGCCATGTCTCTTGTGTCCTCTGAAGCTGAACGCCAGCCTTAGTGTCCTTCGGTTTGCCACACCATCGTCGAGAGATCGACGCCTTCTTTCGCCAACTCGTACAGCGGTGACATGTCGCGCAACCGGCTCACGACCGAGGTGAGCTTGTCGGCGACATAGTCGACTTCTTCCTTCGTCGTCCACCGGCCGAGGCCGAACCGAATCGACGAGTGCGCCAGATCGTCGCCCGCGCCGAGCGCCTTCAGTACATAGGACGGCTCGAGGCTCGCGGAGGTACAGGCTGAACCGGACGACACCGCGACGTCGTTGATCCCCATCAGCAGCGATTCGCCTTCCACGTACGCGAAGCTGATGTTCAAGTTGTGCGGGAGCCGGTGTTCCATCGACCCGTTGATGTAGAGCTCGTCGAGCTGTTTGTGCAGCTTGTCGTTCAGGTAGTCCCGCAGATTCCGCAGGCGTTCGCTCTCGGTCGCCATTTCCTGTTTACACAGCTCAGCGGCCTTCCCGAAACCGACGATGCCCGGGACGTTGAGCGTCCCCGACCGCATTCCACGCTCGTGGCCGCCGCCGTCGATGATCGGGGCCAGGAGCACGCGCGGATTGCGGCGCCGGACGTAGAGCGCGCCGACGCCTTTCGGGCCGTACATCTTGTGCGCGCTGAGGGAGGCCATGTGCACGTTCAGTTCGTTGACATTGAACGGCACTTTGCCGGCGATCTGCACGGCGTCGGTGTGAAACAGGATCCCTTTCTCTTTCGCGATCGCGCCAATCTCCGCGATCGGCTGGATGACGCCGATCTCGTTGTTGGCCGCCATGATCGTGATGAGGATGGTCTTGTCGGTGATCGCCGCTTTCAACTCGTCGAGGCTGATCAGGCCGTCCTTCTTCACCGCCAGGTAGGTGACCCGGTAGCCGTCTTTCTCGAGGTGCTTGCACGTGTCGATCACGGCCTTGTGCTCGGTGACCGCCGTGATGATGTGATTGCCCTTTTCGCGGTACATCCCGGCGACGCCCTTGATCGCCAGGTTGTCCGACTCGGTGGCGCCGCTCGTGAAGACGATCTCCTTCGCGTTCGCGCCGATGAGATCGGCCACCTGTTTGCGCGCCTTCTCGACCGCTTCCTCGGCTTCCCAGCCGAATGGATGGTTGCGGCTGGCCGCGTTGCCGAAATGTTCGGTGAAGTACGGCACCATCGTCTCGACGACGCGCGGATCGACCGGCGTGGTCGCGTGATAGTCCATGTAAATCGGAAGTTTGATCGCCATCGTTTCCTTTTCTATCGTGCACGCTCGCGCTGAAGCCTTCGCGCTCCATGGAGCGCGACGGCTTCAGGGCCAATCCTCATAAATGCGTATGTAACACCGCCGCTCTGGCGGGCGCGGGCGACGGCGGATCCGCCGCCAGTTCCGCGATCGTGCACTCGCCGAGCGCGGTCAGAATCCGTTCACGCACGCGCCAGAGCGGGTCGCGCACGTTGCATTTCGCAAACTGCTCGCACTGACCGTCTTCCGTGGAGCAGGCCGTCACCGTCACCGGACCTTCGATGGCCTGGATGACATCGGCCACCGAAATCTGCGAGGGCCCTCGCCCCAACTGATACCCCCCGCGGGTGCCCTGTTGCGACGCCAGCAACCCGCGCCGGACCAGACGTTGAAGCACTTTGGCCATCAGCTCGATCGGGATGTCGTAGAGCTCCGCAATTTCGCGGGCGCTCGACGAACCCCGGTCTCCGCGCAGTGCCAGATGCTTCATGGCAATCAGCGCGTAATCAGCCTTTTTCGATAGCCTCAGCATATCCGACCACGATAGTCGTATATTAGCATACCCTCGAATCGCTCGACCTCAGCATTTCGCAGGCAGGCCCAGCCCGAGGGACAAACCTCAGTATTTCGGCTGCGACGGGTCGACCTTGTCGATCCAATCCAGGATCCCGCCCTTCAAATTCAGCACGCGCTTGAACCCGACGGATCGCAGGAAATCAGCCGCCCTTCCGCTGCGAGCGCCACTCTTGCACTGCATCACGAGCTCGTCCTCGGGGTTGAGCTCGCCGTAGCGCTTCGGAATATCTCCGAGCGGAATGAGTTCGGAACCCGGAATACGGTTGATCTGATACTCGTTCGGCTCGCGGACATCGATGATCTTGAGTCGGTCACCGCGGTCCAGCCGCTGCTTCAGTTCGAGGGACGTGATTTCAGTCGCGTGATTCACGGTAATCGGCTCCGGCGCGGCCGGCGTGATGCCGCAGAACTGCTCGTAGTCAATCAGTTTGGTCACCGTCGGGTGCGTGCCGCACACCGGGCAGTCGGGATCCTTGCGCAGCTTCAGTTCGCGGAACCGCATGCGCAGCGCGTCGTAAATCAGGAACCGCCCAATCAGCGGTTCGCCGATCCCCATGATCAGCTTCACCGCTTCCGTGGCCTGAATCATCCCGATCAATCCCGGCAGGACGCCGAGCACTCCGCCTTCCGCGCAGCTCGGCACGAGGCCTGGCGGCGGCGGTTCGGGATAGAGGCATCGATAGCAGGGACCGTCCTTCGTCGCGAACACGGACGCCTGACCCTCGAAGCGAAAGATGCTGCCGTACGCGTTGGGCTTGCCGAGCAGCACGCAGGCGTCGTTCACCAGATAACGGGTCGGAAAGTTGTCCGTCCCGTCGACGACGACGTCGTAGGGCTCGAACAGTTGCATCGCGTTCTGGGATGACAGGGCCACTTCGTAGGTCTGTATGTCGATTTCGGGATTCAGCGCGTGGAGCTTGTCCTTCGCCGACGCCAGCTTCGAACGGCCGACGTCCGGCGTGCCGTGGAGGATCTGCCGCTGCAGGTTGCTGAAATCGACGGTGTCGAAGTCGACGATCCCGAGCGTGCCCACGCCAGCCGCCGCGAGGTACATCGCCACCGGCGATCCGAGTCCGCCGGCACCGATGCAGAGGACCCTCGACGCCTTGAGCTTGCGCTGACCGTCAACGCCGACCTCCGGCATGATGAGATGCCGCGAGTAGCGCTTGACCTCGTCGTTCGTCAGCGGCTCGCCCATGCGCCCCAGGTCCGATCGGCGTACGTCTTCGACGGTATCGACGCCGCCCGCGACCGACGGAATGATGCTGACGGTGTCGCCCGCGGTGACCGGCGTCTGCTCTTTCTGCAGATACCTGATGTCTTCGTCGTTCACGTAGACATTCACGAAGCTGCGGAGCTTTCCCTGATCGTTGAACAGGTGCGCCTTGAGCCCGGAGTGCCGGCGCGTCAGATCGGCCAGCAACTCGCCAACGGTCGCGCCGCTGGCGTCGACCGCGTCCTGCTTATCCGTGTACGGTCTGAGCGGGGTCGGTATGAGAATTTTCGCCATGGTGAAGACTGCCCTCTTCGAAGATCGAACGATCGTCCTTGAGAAACCACACCGTCATCAGTTCCGACTTGCCCGACTGCCACCGACACGATGACGTACGCAAACGTCGGCCACGCGTGATCGAGGTCGTACTGCGACGGCTTCGCCGGGTGATCGGGATGTGAATGGTAGAAGCCGAGCAGCTCGCCACCGAGCTCGGTCGCGCGCTGTTCGGCCAGCCGGTAATCCGACGGCCGCACCAGAAAGCGGCGGCGCGGTCCTTCTTCGGTGGTGTTCGGCAGCGCGACGGTATCGGTCACGGCATCGCCTCGTCCCACGAGGGCGCCGCAGCACTCGTGCGGATACGTCTCCTCGCCGTGACGCCGGATGGCCTCGTCGACCCGCGCGCTGATAGCTAGACGCCGGTCACTCATCGCGATGGTCCCAGAACGGCTCGTTCAGATATTTTTCCGCCCCGTCGGGAAACACGGTGACGATGACGCCGCGGTCGAGCCCCTTGGCGACATCGAGCATCGCGGCGACCGCCGCGCCCGACGAGATTCCAGCCAGCAGGCCTTCTTCACGGGCCAGCCGGCGCACCATGCGGTAGGCACGCTCGGTATCGATGCGAAGATCCTCGTCCGCGAGCGTCGGATCGTAGATCCCCGGCACGATCGCCGACGCCATGTGTTTCAGGCCCTCGAGGCCGTGGAATGCCGCATCCGGTTGAAAGGAAATCAACTTGATGGCGGGATTGAACTTCCGCAGACGCCGCCCCGTGCCGACAAACGTGCCGCTCGTGCCGAGACCCGCGACAAAGTGCGTCAGTTTGCCGCTGGTCTGCTCGATCAGCTCCGGCGCGGTCGTGTCGTAATGAGCTTTCCAGTTGGCGTCGTTGTTGTACTGATCCGGATAGAAATACCGGTCGGTATCGGAGGCGTAGAGGCGGCGCGCCTCCCGAATCGCGCCGTCAGTGCCCTCGAGCGGACTGGTCAACCGCAGCTCGGCGCCAAGCGCGCGGAGGATGAGCTTCCGCTCAGGACTCGCGTTTTCCGGCAGGCACAGCGTCACCTTGTAGCCGCGCGCCGCGCCCACCATCGCGTAGGCGATGCCGGTGTTTCCGGACGTCGCATCCAGGATCGTGCGGTTCGGAGTCAGAAGACCGGTGGCCTCGCCCTCCAGAATCATGCGCGCGGCCGCCCGGTCCTTCACCGATCCACCGGGGTTCTGCCACTCGGCCTTCGCGTACAACTCCACCCCCGGCGTCTCCCGCTCGAACTGGCGCAACCGGACCAATGGGGTGCGCCCGATCATGTCGAGGACCGACGAACCGGGTGTGCGATCAAGAATGGGCGCGTGTGACGACGTCATCGCGGATATCCGACCAGACCAGTCCTGATTCTACCAAACTCGGCGAATGGCTGTTTCGGCACCGAACCGCCCTCCCGCTGCCGATCGCGGCGGCCATTCTCGGGCTCCGCGTCGGCCAGGCGCCGCCCTCGGCCCTCCTGCTGACCGCCGGGGTCGCCGTGACCGCGGCCGGCGAGCTGATTCGACTGTGGGGCGTGCACCACATCGGCGCGATTTCACGGACGCGCAGCGACCGTCTCGGACCGCTCGTGGCGACCGGGCCGTTCGCGTTGATCCGGAACCCGCTGTATGTCGGTAACATCCTGATCTGGGTAGGCTTCGCGCTGTCGGCACGGCTGGTCTGGCTGGCACCGCTGATCGTGCTGCTGCTCGGCGCGGAGTATCACGCGATCGTGCGATGGGAAGAGTCGCTCCTGATGTCGCGCCTCGGCGACGCCTATCGAGACTACGCCGCACGCGTGCCGCGGTGGCTGCCCACGTTTAACCGCAGAGCACGCAGAGATCGCAGAGAGCAAGATTTTCTCTGCGAACTGCTGCGAGTCTCCGCGGTTGAGGGCTTCTCGTGGCGAGAGACGCTGTTCAGCGAGCGCGGGACTTTCGTGGCGATGGCCGTGGGGTACCTGCTGCTTTGGACAAGGGCTCGTTTCTGAGCGTCTGCCACAGATACCAGGACGCGACCGATCGATACGGCTTCCAGGCCTCGCCCATTTTCAGCACGCGCTTCGCGTCCGGCCGCTTCCGCAGCTTGTAGAGCCGCTGAATCGCGTTGACGATTCCGAGGTCGCCGGCAGGCAGCACATCCGGCCGATGCAGCCGGAACATCAGGAACATCTCGGCGGTCCAGCGCCCGAAGCCCTTCACGGCCACGAGCCGACCGATGACCTCTTCGTCCGGCAGCGTCTCGAGCTCACTCGAGATCGAGGCGGCCGTCGTCGATGCGGGCGCCGAGGTCGCGAAGATAGCTGACCTTCTGCCCGCTCAATCCGACGCCGCGGAGCGCCGCGTCGCTCTGGGCGTTGATGGCCGACGCGCTCAGCGATTCGCCTTCCGGAAACAACGCCAGGAACCTGGCGAAGATGGTCGCTGCCGCCTTGGTCGACAGCTGCTGACTGACGATCGCGCCGACGAGCGCGGACAGATGATCGTGCCGCTGCCGGCCGGCCATCCCGCACGGGCCGATGCGCTTGATCGCGGCCGCCAGAATCGGATCGCGCCGCATCAGCAGGCGCCGCGCTTTTTCGTAACCCTCGGGTGTGAGGCTCGCGGCGGTGAAGCTCGTGGTGGTTTCGGGAGAGCGAAGAGCCGTCATTTCATCGATGCGGTGAGCGTGACCTCCGCCTCCAGCTCGATGAGCCCGGGCTCGACCGTGGTCGACCGCCTCGGCACGCATCGCCATGGTTCTCGGAAGCGGAATCGGCGGCCGTGCGCCGGCGCCTTCCTCGATCTTCAGTATGCGATCGAGCGAGCGTCCAGCGCCCGCGGCCATCGCCTCGGCGCGCGCACGCGCTTCCGCAACCGCGAGGCGCAGCGCCTCGCGCTCAGCAGCCGCGCGCCCTTTGCTGTCGAACCGGATGCCGCCGATCGACGTCGCGCCGGCGGCGACGCCGGCGTCGGCAATCTCGCCGGTCCTGGCGATGTCGTCAATCCGCACCTCGACGCTGTTCCTCGCCGCGAACCCGCGCGAGACACGGCGTCCATTCGCGTTGTCCACGTCCTCGTAGAGCGTGAGGCCGATGGTCTCCAGCCCGTCCTTCGGAATACCGAGCTCGCCCATCTTCCTGACGACCGCCGCCATCGCGTCGGCATTCTGCCGCTGCGCGTCGCGTGGACTCTTGGCGCGTGATTCGACGGTCATCGTCACGAAGGCCACGTCCGGGGCACGCTTCACGACCGCGCGTCCGGTCGCGATGATGACCGGCGACTGAGCGGCCGGCTCCTGCGCCGCCGCGGTCACTCCGATCAGAACGCTGAGGATCAGGCCGAGCATGTGATTCTGAACCCCACACTGTACGCATAGGTGTCGGGCGGCACCTTGTGGCGGTGCGAGCACCGCAGCATCGACACGTCATCGTTGACCCATGCGCCGCCGCGGACGATTCGCATGTCGCCGGACCCTGGACCGCCCGGATCCTGTACCTGCCCGGATCCGTAGTAGTCAGCGGCGTACCAATCGCTGACCCATTCCCAGACGTTGCCGCACATGTCGTACAGACCGTACGCGTTGGGCGGGTAGGTGCCAGTTGGACGCGTGCCGCGCTGCCGTTTGACCGACGGGTCGGTCAGGAAGTTGCCGCGCGTCGGATCGATGTCGTTGCCCCACGGATACCGCTGGCCGTCGACGCCGCCTCGCGCGGCTTTCTCCCACTCCGCTTCGGTCGGCAGGCGCACGTCGCGTTGAATTTCGCCGGACAACCATCGGCAGTAGGCCATCGCATCGTCGAAGGTGACGAGCACGACGGGATGCGTGCCGTAGCCGGCCGGTGGTTTGGCTTCCGTCCAGATGTACGGCGCCGCCAGTTCGAGAAACACTGTGTCGCGGCCACCGGCCACAATCAGCGGCAGCTCGCGCACGGCGGGAACGGGATGGCCGGAGGCACGCACGAACCGCGCGTACTCGTCCTGCGTGACTGGAAAGCGTCCGATGAGAAAGTCGCTCAGATGGACCCGATGGACGGGTCGCTGATCCTCTTCTGCGTCAGATGCCCCCATCAGAAAGTCGCCGGCGGGAATGCGCGCCAGGTTCGGCGGCGTCGGAGTCGTCATCGTCGGATCTGGCGCGACTCGTGTGATGGGCCGTGGAGTATGCACGTGGCGCCAACCGGTCCGTATAGTCTACAGTTTCTCCCCATGAGACTCGAACAGTTCGCGATGGAGCGGATGCAATCCACCTACGAGAACCAGGTGGAGTACAACCTGTCGGAAAGCGGTGTCCAACCGCTGCGGCTCCGCGACTTGTTGGACGACGACGCCTCGCGCCACGAGTTGATGAATGCGGCTCTTCGGTATTCTCAATCGAACGGCACGCTTCCGCTTCGCTCCGCGATCGCCGCCATCTACCCGGGCACCACGGCCGACCACGTCCAGGTGACCAACGGCGGATCCGAAGCGAACTACATCGCCACGTGGAACCTCGTCGAGCCGGGCGACGAGGTGGTGATGATGGTCCCCAACTACATGCAAACCTGGGGACTCGCGCGCGCCTTCGGCGCGACGATCCGCGACTGGCCGCTGGTCGAGTCGCCCGGCGGATGGCGCGTCGATATCGCCGCGCTGGATCGTCTGGTCTCCCCACGGTCGAAGCTGATCGTCATCTGCAATCCGAACAACCCCACGGGCGCCCGGTTCGAGGCCGCGGATCTCGACGCCATTGCGTCGATCGCGAGCAGGCATGGCGCGTGGGTCCTTTCGGACGAGATTTACCGCGGCGCCGAGCTTGACGGGCGGGAGACGCCGTCGATGTGGGGCCGGCACGATCGCGTGATCGTCACGAGCGGATTGTCCAAGGCGTACGCGCTTCCAGGCCTGCGCATCGGCTGGGTCGTGGCGCCGCCGCCGCTCGTCGCGTCATTGTGGTCGTATCACGATTACACGACCATTTCGCCCGGGGCATTGAGCGACATCCTCGCCCGCCGCGCGCTCGAGCCGGATCGGCGGGCGAAGATCCTGGCGCGCACGCGCCGCATCCTCAACACGAACTTTCCGTTGATGGCCGACTGGCTGCGCTCGCACGGCGATCGGTTTTCGTATGTGCCGCCCGATGCCGGCGCGATCGTCTACGTGCGGTACTCGCACGCGATCAATTCAACAGCCCTCGTCAATCGGCTGCGCCAGGAAAAAAGCGTGCTGATCGTGCCGGGCGATCACTTCGGCATGGACGGCTACCTTCGCATCGGGTTCGGCGAGGAGGTCGGGTACCTGCGCGAAGGGCTCACCCGGTTGCACGACCTCCTTGTGGATCTCGGATCGGGGATTTCGGATGTCGGATTGGTGAAATCGGATTCATCGGCACTTTGACGCCTGATCCGGAATCCGCAATCCGCAATCCGTCATGACCGTCGATCTCATCCTGATCGGCTTCGGGAATGTCGGCCAACGGTTCGCCAGTTTGCTCGACGAGCAGCGAACGACGCTCGCCCGGCAATACGGCATCTCGCCGCGCATCGTCGGCATCGCGACGCGGCGGCACGGCCAGGCGTTCTCCGCGCGCGGTCTCGACGTGGCAAAAGTGAACCGGACCGTGAATGGGACCGCGGACGACACGCTCGCATTCCTGCACGACGCGCTCCGAAGGAGCCGCGCCGCCGCGCGCGAGCGGCGCCTGGTCGTCGTCGAGACGACGACGCTCGACGTGAATCGCGGCGAACCAGCGGTGAGTTACATCCGCGCCGCCCTTGCGGCGAACGCGCATGTGATCACGGCGAACAAGGGACCTGTCGCCTGCGCCTACGCCCCGCTGCGCCGGGCGGCCGAGCGCGCCGATCGCCAGTGGCTGTTCGAGGGTGCGGTGATGGACGGCGTGCCGATTTTCAATCTCGTACGCGAGACGATGCCGGCGGTGAAGATCCTCGGCTTCCGCGGCATCGTCAACAGCACGACGAACTTCATTCTCACCGCGATGGAACAGGGGCAACGCTTCGACGATGCGCTGGCGGAGATGCAGGACAAAGGCATCGCGGAGGCCGACGCCTCGCTGGACGTCGATGGGTGGGACGCGGCGGCAAAAGCGGCGGCGCTCGCAAACGTGTTGCTCGGAGCGCGCCTGACGCCGGCAGGCGTCGACCGTGAAGGCATCACCCGCGACGCGGCGGCACGCGCGATTGAGGCGGCGCGCCGCGGGCGGCGGCTGAAGCTGGTGGCGCGCGCGTCGCGTCAGGCGCGTGGCGTCACGGCGCGCGTCTCACTGGAAGAACTTGCCGGCGACGATCCACTGGCACAGATTGAAGGCCAGCAGAACGCGATCATCCTGTCCACGGATCTGCTGGGAGAAATCGCCGTCGTGCAGCGGGGTGGCGGACTCACGCAAACGGCCTACGCGCTGTTGTCCGATCTCGTGACGATCGCGCGCGGCGTTACTGTTTCAGCCGCCACGCCGCGATCGCGTCGGCGAGCTCGACGGGGTTGAAGCCTTTGAGCACGCGCTCGCCGATGACCGTGACGGGCACGGTGCGCAAGCCGCGAGCGATGAGCTCGTCGTAGGCATGCTCGTCTTCGTCGACGTTGTAAGCCGTGAACGGCACGCCTTCTCGTGAAAGCAACTCTTTCACCAGCTCGCAGCTGCGTCAGGCGCTGCCGGCGTAGACGATAATCATCTGTCCATTATGGCGCCACTCGACGGCATCACCGTGCTCGACCTCACGCGCGTCCTCTCTGGTCCCTACTGCACGATGCTGCTGGCCGACATGGGCGCGCGCGTGATCAAGATCGAACAGCCTGGCAAAGGCGACGACACGCGCGCCTGGGGCCCGCCGTTCCTATACCCCAGCGGGCACAAAACGCCCGCTGGGGGCCCCGACGGGGGCGAAAGCGCGTACTTCCTGAGCATCAATCGCAACAAGGAAAGCGTCACCGTCGACTTCAAACACCCGGAGGGACGGCGGCTGCTGGAGCGGCTGATCGCAACGAGCGACGTGGTCGTCGAGAACTTCCGTCCTGGAACGCTGGCGAAGCTCGGCCTCGATTACAACACGCTCGCTCCGCGGCATCCACGGCTGATCTACTGTTCGATTTCAGGATTCGGCCAGACCGGACCGCGTGCGAAGGAGGCGGGCTACGATGCCGTCATGCAGGGCGAAGGCGGCCTGATGAGCATCACGGGCGATCCGGCAGGTCCCGGCTTCCGTCTCGGCGTGGCAATCGCCGATGTCACCTCCGGCATGTTCGCGGCCTATGGCGTGGCCATGGCGCTGTTCGCGCGCGAGCGTACCGGTCGCGGTCAGGAAGTCGACCTGGCCATGCTGGACACGGTCGCCGCGTTGCTCACCTACCAGGCCGGGAATTATTTCGCCAGCGGCAAAGTACCCGCGCGCCTCGGCAACCGTCACCCGAGCATCGTTCCCTATGAAACCTTCTCGGCATCGGACGGCGACTTCGTGCTCGCGGTCGGCAATGACGATCAGTGGCGCCGGTTCTGCGCGGTTGCGGGGCTGCCGGAGGATCCGCGCTTCGCGACCAACCGCCAGCGGGTGACGAACTACGATGCGGTGCGGCCATTCATCGCCGACCGTCTGCGCACCCAGCCGCGGCAGCACTGGATCGATCGTCTCAACGCCGCCGGCGTTCCGTGCGGGTCGGTTCGGAATCTCCAGGAGCTGTTCGTCGATCCGCAGATTCAGGCGCGACAGATGGTCGCGGAGATCGAGCACGCGACGATCGGCGCTCTCCGCGTGCTCGGCGTGCCCGTGAAACTCTCCGACACACCCGGCGCGGTTCGGACGCCGCCGCCGAGGCTGGGCGAGCACACCGATGCCGTCCTCCACGACTTTGGCTTCAGCGACGACGCGATCGCAGATTTGCGGCGTCAAAAGGTGATCTGACCGTTATGGAAATCTCGGATGTTCGGAAACGACTGCTGCAGACCGTCGAGCGGGCGAAGGTGCAGGCGGCCGAGCGGCGCGCGCGCAACGACGAAGCGACCACCCGGTTCGGGCCATTTCTCGACACCGTCGTCGTACCGCTGGTACGCCAGGTGGCACAGGCGCTTCGCGCCGAAAGTCATCTCTCTTCAACGTCTTCACCCCGTCGGGCAGCGTCCGACTCATGTCCGAGCGCAACGCGGAAGACTTCATCGAGCTGTTTCTGGATACGACGGGCACGGAGCCGAGGGTCGTCGGCCGGACGAGGCGCAGCCGCGGCAGCCGCGTGCTCGAATCGGAGGAAGCGCTCGGCGCACCCGGCGCGTTGTCGGAAGAAGACGTGTTGGCGTTTCTGTTGCGAGCGCTCGAGGGGTTCGTGGAACGCTAAGCCAGCCGCTCGACGAACGACGTGTCGACGCCGTGACGCTTGAGCGCCGCGAGGAAGCCCGGACGATCGTTCGATCGACGATAGGCTTCGCGCACGTCGACGACACCGCTCTGCACCAGGCTGACGAGGCCGTCGTTGATCGGCATCATGCCGTATCGACGCCCGCCCTCAATGGCCATCGACAGTTGCGAGGTCTTACCTTCCGCAATCACGCTCGACACAGCCGCCGTGTTCAAGAGCACCTCGCGCACGGGGACACGGCCACCGGAGGTATTTCTCAGCAGGACCTGGACGATGACGCCGCGGAGGCAATCGGCCAATGCCATCTGTACCTGCCCACGGTTCTCCGACGGGTAGAGATCGATGATGCGATCGATGGCGCCCGCGGCGGTGTGCGCCGAGAACCCGGCCACCACCAGCCGCCCGGCCGAGGCGGCTTCGAGAGCGACATTCATCAACGCCGCGGTTCGCAGATCCTCGATGACCAGGACGTCCGGGTCCTCTCGCAGTGCCGCGCGCGCCGCCACCAGCATGTCGTCGTCGTTGCCGCGGACCTCGCGCTGGCTGACGAACGAGCTGCTTTGTTCGTGGACGATGTTGACCTCGCGCTCGATGGTGATGATGTGATCGCGACGGGTCTTGTTGATCTGATCGACGAACGCCGACAGCAGCGTGCGCTTGCCGCTCGACCGCGGACCGGCGACGAGCACGAGCCCTTCCGGCTCGATCGCCAGCGCCTGCACCGAGCGCGGCAATCCGAGCTGATCCACCGACACCGATCGCGTCGGCATCAGCCGGAAGACGCCGCCCGGACCGCGGTGATCCCGGAAACTGAGGCAGCGGACGCGGCCGACGACATCGATGTCGCAGAACCACTCGGTCGCCGCACCGGTCCGCAGCGCCTCGTGGCTGCGCTCCGGCATCAGCGTGAGCAGCAGCGATTCGACATCGCGCGCTGACAAGACCGGTTCGCCATCTATCGTTTGCAGCTCGCCGTCGACGCGGACCGAGGGCTGCGCGTCGGTCGACAGATACAGGGTCGACGCGCCGCGGGCGGCCGACACCCGCAGCAGGCGATCGAGCCCGCTCATCGTGGGATCCTGCATCGCGGCGGCTGGAAGTCGGTCGAGCGGATCGGGTTTCGCGACATCGTCAGGACCGTAGCGGGCGGCACCCGCGCGGCCCACGACGGTCTGGACGTTGACGGCTCCGCGGCCGGCGCCGGTTCATCCGGCTCCGCCTCGGGCTCCAGGGCTGATTCCGCGGGCGGCTCGGACAGCGTCGCGGCCGGCATCGGGGCTTCGACGACCCAAAATGGAAGTTCGGCGTGCGCCTCGAAGGCTTCGACGGGCGGCGGAGGTACTTCTTCTTCAACAATCTCTGTGTCGAACACGGGCGCGACCAGTTCGAACACAGGCGCCGGCGGCGGCTCCGCCACAACGGGCAGCAGTTCCGCGTACGACGGAGCCTCGAATTCCGGCGAAGGCACTTCCGCAACCGGCTGCCGTGTTTCGAACGCAGCGACGGCCTCGACGACCGGCGCGGGCATTTCGGCAACCGGCTCCGGTGTCTCGAACGCCGGTGGATGTGCTTCGACCGCAGCCACGGCCTCGACGACCGGCGGGGCCATTTCGGCGACCGGCTCCGGTGTCTCGAACACAGGCGCGGGAGTTTCGAACGTCAGACACCGCCAGCGGCGCGGCCGCAACCGGCGGCAGTTCCGCGTACGACGACGGAGCCTCGAATTCCGGCGAAGGCACTTCCGCAACCGGCTCGGGTGTTTCGACCGCAGCGACGGCCTCGACAACCGGCGCCGGCACTTCGGCAACCGCTCCGGTATCTCGAACTCAGGTGCTGGCGTTCCGACCGCAGCCACGGCCTCGACGACTGGCGGGGGCATTTCGGCTACCGGCTCCGGTGTCTCGAACACAGGCGCGGGAGTTTCGAACGTAGACACCGCCGGCGGCGCGGCCACAACCGGTGGCAGTTCCGCGTACGACGACGGAGCCTCGAATTCCGGCGAAGGCACTTCCGCAACCGGCTCGGGTGTTTCGACCGCAGCGACGGCCTCGACGACCGGTGCGGGCATTTCGGCAACCGGCTCCGGTGTCTCGAACGCAGGCTCGGGAGTTTCGAACGTAGACACCGCGGCGGCGCGGCCACAACCGGTGGCAGTTCCGCGTATCGACGAGCCGCGAGCCTCGAGATTCCGGCGACGGCACTTCCGCAACCGGCTCCGGTGTTTCGACCGCAGCCACGGCCTCGACGACCGGCGCGGGCATTTCGGCAACCGGCTCCGGTGTCTCGACTGCAGCCACAGCCTCGACGACCGGCGCGGACATTTCGGCAACCGGCTCGGCTGTCTCGACCGCAGCCACAACCTCGACGACCGGCGCGGGCATCTCGGCTACCGGCTCCGGCGTGTCGAACACCGGCGAGGGTGTTTCGAACGCGGGCGCCGGCGGCGGCGCAACGGCGGGCGGCGGTACCTGGGCAAGGGGCCGCGGCGCTTCGACGATCGGCGGCGCAACAAGAAGGAAGGGTTGCGACACTTCGGCGAATGCGGACGGCGGCGATGCTTCCACGCGAAGCGATGGCGGAGCGACTTGAAACGGCGCCTCGGCGACGACAGGAGCCGGCAGGGTTGGAACCGCGGGCGCCGCGAACATCGCTGGCGCCGGCGTTTGAACCTGCGCAGCCAGCGCTGGCTGCGACGGCGCGGGCACATCGAGACCGAATCTCGAACTCTTCGCCTTCCTCGTACTTCCTCGTATTCCTCGTACTCCTGGCCTTCCACGAGTTCGCCGACTTCCTGGAACTCCTCGTCGTAGTCCGTCTCGGCAGCCCGGCGCTTGCCAAAGAGCTGTTCCGCATCCGGCAGCGTCAGGCCGTCGTCATCGTCGATCTCCTTCTCTTCTTCATCCTCTTCTTCGTACCATCCTTCCGTTTGCCCGAAGTCGCCGAGGGAGAGGTCGTCGTCCTCAATCTCTTCTTCTTCCCACTCTTCGTCCTCGCGCACGGGCTCCTGATACGCGACCGATTCCTGACGTGCGACGACCGGCGGAGGTGCCGCCGCGTCACGGTGGTCGACAGGCTCGTGGTGAACAACCGGTTCGTGTGCCGGTTCATCAGCGACCGCTTCATGAAGAGCGACGGCTCCGTGATGAGCGACCGCTTCATGGTGAGCGACCGCTTCGTAATGAGCGACGGCCTGGTGACCGGCGAATGTTTCCTGGTAGGCGATCGGTTGCGCGTGTGTCGGCGCTACTTCGGCGACAGCGACGGCGTCGGCGATCGTGGACGGCACGTCGGCCAACGGCGCCGGAACGACCGGAACGACGGCAGGCGGCTCGCTGACCGCGGGCGCAACGGTTGCCGCGATTGCCGGTGGCGCGACCTGGGGCTGCACCACGACCGGTGGCGCGGCGACAGCGATCGATCGCGCGGCGACAGCGACCAGTGGCGCGGCGACGGCGACCTGTCGCTCGGCGACGGCGGCCGCGGCGCCGGCTGGCGCACTGCGCGGCGGAAACAGGTCGTCGGGGACGCGATCGTCCTCGGCCGGCACCCGCCGGCGGCGGATTTCGACCCAGAGATCGTCACCGCCTCGTGCCGCGACGACCGTGAAATGCTGGCGGGGGAATTCAGGAGCGGCCGGCAATTCGTATTGAACGGCGCCGAATTCGTCGAGCGCGCGCTGCAGCTCGGTCGGCAGGAGCTGGCCCACGATCCCATTCACCGCGTCGAGCGTCAGGCCACGGCTCGCCAGCTCGATCTGACCCGCCGGCGCGACGACGTACGGCTTTTCGCCGGCGTGCATCACCAGCGCTTCGCCGTCGACCTTCAGAATCGCTTGCAATAACGATGGAACCAGGCTCATTTATTCACCTGGCTGCACGCCACGGCACTTGAGGAGGCTGAAACCGCACAGGCTCAATGTCGGCAGGAACCGACCGAGCCATTAGGAACGCCGGGGAGTACCCACCTCGTAGATTCGGACGAGTTCAACCAGCTTGTAGCCGCGCGTCTGGTACGGGGGCACGATCCGCTCGGCCCGGAGGTACTGCAGCATCCCCTCGTCGCCGTAGTCGGGTTCACCGACACCTTCCATCGCCGTCAGAGCCGCCGCCAGCTCGGCCAACGTCATGACCGGCCCGGTCACGGTGCGCGAGCTCGGCAGAATCCCGAACCGCTTGACCGGCTCCTGACGATCGACGGTCGCGAAACGGACGAAGAGCTCGTTGCTGATGAAGTTGTAGTCGGCCTCCGAGCGAGTCGCCGGCGCGTCCTCGATCTTGACGAAACGGACGGCGTCGATCTCGCGCAGGCGCTCGATCAGCAACTGCGTGAACACACCCTCGCCCGACCAGTTCGACGTGTCAGTCTCGAGTGGCATGGTGAATGGCCATCAGTCCGCCGAGGACGCGGTAGTGTCGCACACGGCTGAAGCCACGATCCTCGAACAGACGCGCCACCGCCGCGGCGCCGGGATAGTGACGAATCGAGGCCGGGATATAGCGATAGGTGTCCGGATCGCGGTGCAGGATCCAACCGAGCGCCGCGCCCACGACGGTCAGATACGCGAGGTAGGCGGCGCGGATCCATGCGCTGGCCGGCCGGTTGAAATCGAGCGAAACCACCCGACCGCCCGGCGCCAGCACGCGTCGAATTTCGTCGATCGCCTGCGGCAGGTCGGGGACGTTGCGCAGGCCGTAGCCGGTGGTCACGACGTCGAATGACGCGGCCGGAAACGGAAGCGCGAGCATGTCGCCGACCAGAAAGCGTAGCGGCCGCCTTCGCTCGCCGTCAGCTCCAGCGAGCTTCGGCGAGGCAGGCTGGGATTTGCGCCTGGCCAGCTCGATCATCCGGTACGTGATATCGAGACCGACCACCCGCGCGCCGCGGGCGGCGGCGGCAAACGCCAGATCGCCGGTGCCGGTCGCCAGGTCGAGCACGCGCAGGCCGTGGCGCGGGTCCGCCAGCGCGATGACACGCCGTTTCCAGCGCTGGTCCTGCCCATACGACAGCGCCACGGTGATGAAGTCGTAGCGATCGGCGATCGTCGCAAACAGCGCACGCACGTAGCGTCGTTTGCCGTCGGGCGTCGCGATCGCCTTGTAGAGACTCGTCGTCATCAGTCGCCGATCGTGGTGATGAACACTGCTGGTAATATTCCACCGATGCTTCCGTCGAGCACGGTCGAGAACTACCTGAAAGCGATCTACCAGGGACAGTCGTCGCTCGCCCGCGACCAACGGCTCGTGCCCATGGGTCACGTCGCCGCCGCGCTCGGCGTCACGCCGGGCACCGCGACGACGATGGTCAAGGCGCTGGCAGAGTCGGGCCTCGCCGAATACGAACCGTACAGCGGCGTGCGCCTGTCGGCCGCGGGCGAGAAGCTCGCGGGGCTCGTGCTGCGGCGTCACCGGCTGGTGGAGCTGTTCCTCGTGCAGGTGATGGGCATGAGCTGGGCCGAAGTCCACGACGAAGCCGAGCAGCTCGAACACGTGGTGTCCGAGCGGCTCATCGAGCGCATCGACGAGATGCTCGGACATCCGACCCACGATCCGCACGGCGATCCGATTCCGAACCCCGAAGGCGCGCGTCGCCAACCGCCACCTCGACAGCCTGCTCACCTGCCCGATCGGCACACCGCTGAGGGTGACGCGAATCGCCGATCAGGATCCGGCGTTCCTGCGGTTCATCGAGAGCAACGATCTGAAGCCCGGTCAGGGCATCGAGGTGGAAACGCGCGATACCGCGGCCGATTCGGTGCTCGTCGCGAAAGAAGGACCGCCGCATCACCATCGGCGCGCGCGCGGCGTCGAAGCTGCTCGTCGAGGTCGACCGATGATCCGGCGCGCCGGGATGCCGGTCCTCGCGATCGTGTTGGCGATGGCGGGGTCCGCGCGAGCACAAGAGCCGGCGCAGCCACAAGAGTCCGCGCGAGCACGGAGACGGCGCGGACACCAGAGGCGCGGACGCAAGAGACCATCGAGCCCGATCGTCCCGACGTCACCAACGGCACGCACATCGTCGACATCGGCTTGCTGCAGGTCGAGTTCGGCGGGCTCTACACGCATGCTGGCGTGGGCCAGCAGGCGTTCGGATCGCCGTTCACCGCGCGCCTCGGCCTGCTCCGACTGGCTCGAGGCGCGCATCGGCGCCGACGGCTTTCTGTCGCAGAGCGATCGCGCTTGGCAGCGTCACCGGATTCGGCAATCTGCAGCTCGGCGCGAAGCTGCGGCTGTGGGCCAATCCGGGCGGCGTGCCGGTGCTCTCCATCCTGCCGACCGTCAACCTGCCGACGGCGAACGCCGACAAGGGCCTCGGCTCTGGCGACGCCGACTACACGCTGGCGTGCTGACCGGCACCGACATCGGTTCCCACGGACACGTCGACGTCAACTACGGCATCGGCGCCATCGGCGCGGGCGGGGGCGCCGCACTTCGCGCAGCATCTCGTGTCGCTGTCGGCGAGCCTTGCCGCGTCGGACAACTGGAATCCGTACGTCGAGATGTTCTGGTTCTCGCGACAGGAGGCGGGCGGCGGCGCCATCGCCGCGTTCGACGCTCGGCGCGATCTACGAGCTGGGCTCGCGTTACGCAGTCGACGGCGGCCTCCAGATCGGCTCTCCGGCAGCGCTCCGGACTTGGCGGCGTTCGCCGGCCTCTCGATCATCGTCGGCGACGTTCTCGGCAAGCACGGCGTGCACGCACGACAGCGGCCACGCTCAGGAGCGCGCCACAGGCGGCCCGCCCCTCGACCGAGGAGATAGAGCGTCGGCAGGACGATCAGCGTCAGCAGCGTCGCCGACACCAGTCCGCCGATCACGACCACCGCGAGCGGCTTCTGCACCTCGGAACCGATGCTGTGCGACAACGCCATCGGCAGCAGGCCGAGCATCGCCAGCAGCGCCGTCATCAGCACGGTCCGCAGCCGCACCGTCGCGCCGTTCATCACGGCGTCGATCGGCGAGTGCCCGAGTGCGCGCTCGTCCGCAAAACAGCTGACCATCACGACACCGTTCAGCACCGCCTGGCCGAACAGCGCGATGAAGCCGATGGCCGCCGACACGCTCAGGTGAATGCCGGTCAGATAGAGCGCCACGATGCCGCCGATCGACGCGAGCGGGATGTTGGCGAGCACGATCGCGGCGTTCCTGACCGAGCCGAACGCGTTGAACAGCAGGATGAAGATCAGGAACACGCTGATCGGGCACGATGATCCCCAGTCGCGTCATCGCGCGCTGCTGGTTCTCGAATTCGCCGCCAAAGTCGCGTAGTAGCCGGGCGGAAACTTGACGTCGCGCGTCGACGTTCTCGGCGCATCTCCTCGACGATGCCGCCCATGTCGCGGCCCCGGATGAACACGCCGATCGCCGACACGCGCGTGCCGGCTTCGCGGCTGATGTTCATGCTGCCGCCCCGCACGGAAATGTTGGCGACGTCGGCCGAGCGGCACGCGCGGCCCCGCCGGCGTGTCGACCGAGCATGCTGGCTGATCGCCGCCGATGTCCCGCCGATCCTGCTCGCGCAGCCGCACCGCCACGCCGATAGCGCCGCTCGCCTTCCCAGATCTCGGTCGCCACCTTGCCGCCAAGCGCCGTCTCGATGACGTCCTCGACGTCCGCGACGTTGAGGCCGTAGCGGGCGGCGCGGCGCGCGGTCGACCTCAATCTGCAGCTGCGGCACCTCGCCGGCGCGATCGATGAACGCGCGCGACACGCCGCGGACGTGCCGAGACCGCTCGCAGCACGTCGTCGACCTTTGACCGCAATGTCGCCGGGTCGTCGCCGAAACCTTGATCACGATCTGGCCGTCGATCTGCGAGATGCTCTCGAGCACGTTGTCGCGGATCGGCTGCGAAATCGCCGGCTCGAGACCCGGGAATCTCGTCGATCGGCGTCTTCCATCTGCGCCGACAGCTCCTCGCGGGTGATCTTCCGCGTCCATTCCGCCGGCGGCTTCAGGTCCACGAAGAACTCGGCCATGTTGATCGGTCTTCGGATCGGTGCCGTCCTCGGGCCGGCCGGCCTGCGAGATCACCTGCGTGACCTCGGGAAACTCGGCGGAGCATCGGTCCGCACCCGCGCGCACGATGCGCGACGCCTCCGACACCGACACGCTCGGCGGCAGCGTGAGGTTCAGCCAGAGCGTGCCTTCGTTCAGCTCCGGCAGGAACTCGGTGCCGAGCCTCGGCACGAGCAGCAGGCGACGAGCAAGCGCGGCGACCGCGCTGCCCACGACGAGCAGCGGCCGGCTGCAGCGCTCGTCTCAGGACGCCGGCGATACAGAGCGCGGCAGGCATTCGACGAGCCGGTTGTCGCTCGTGCGCCACGCCGCGGCCGAGCAGAAAGAGGCACAGCAGCGGCACCAGCGTCAGCGAGAACAGCAGCGAGCCGACCAGCGCCGACGTCACCGTGTACGCCATCGGCGCGAAGATGCGGCCCTCGTGCCGCTGCAGCGTGAAGATCGGAATGTGCGCCACGATGATGATGAGCATCGAGAAGAGCGTCGGCCGGCCGACCTGCGCGGTGGCGTCGAGAATGGCCTGCGCGCACCGACTCGCGATCCGCGCCGTGCTCCTGACGCTCGGCGAGCGTCCGGAACACGTTCTCGACGACGATGACCGCGCCGTCGACGATGATCCCGAAATCCATGGCGCCGAGCGACAGCAGGTTGGCCGGGATGCCGCGGACGCGCAGGCCGATGAACGTGGCGAGCAGCGCCAGCGGAATCACGACCGCGACGATGCCGGCGGCGCGCGCCGTTGCGCAGAAACATGTACAGCACCAGCGTCACCAGCAGCGCGCCCTCGAGCAGATTGCGGAACACCGTCGTCAGCGTCGTCGCGATCAGCCGTCGAGCGGTCGTAGTACGGCACGATCCGTACGCCCTTCGGCAGAATCGACGCGTTCAGGTGCTCGACGCGCTCTTTGACCTCGGTCAGCACCTCGGACGGGTTCTCGCCCTTGCGCATCAGGACGATGCCCTCGACGATCTCGTCGTCGTCGTTTCGCCCGACCAGGCCCTGGCGCGGCACGGCGCCGACCGTGGACGTCCGCGATGTCGCGAATCAGCAGCGGCGTGCCGCCGTGTTCGGCCACGACGATGGTGCCGATGTCCTCGGGCGATCGCAGCAGGCCGACGCCGCGAATCAGATACTGCTGCTCGCCCTGTTCGATGTAGTTGCCGCCGGCGTTCGCGTTGCCGCGACCGAGCGCGGTGAAGACCTGCTGCAGCGTCGACGCCGTAGGCCTTCATCCGCGCGAGGTCGAGGTTCACCTGATACTGCTTGATGAAGCCGCCGCGGCTGACGACGTCGGCCACGCCGGGCGCCATCTTCAGCTGCGCGCTCGACGACCCAGTCCTCGATGCTGCGCAGTTCGGTCGGGCTCGCCGTGGTCCGACACCAGGCGGAAGCGGTACAGCTCGCCGACCGGCGTCGACAGCGGCGCCAGCTGCGGCTGGATGTCCGGCGGAAGGTCGGCCTGCTGCAGCCGCTCGAGCACCCGCTGCCGCGCGAAGTAGTCGTCCACCTGGTCGTCGAAGGTGAGCGTGAGGAACGACAGGCCGAACTGCGTGTGCGAGAACATCCGCACCGCGTGCGGCACGCCGGCCAGCGCGATCTCGAGCGGAATGGTGACCTGCTTCTCCACTTCCTCCGCCGCGTGGCCCGGGAACAGTGTGATCACGGTGGCCTGGACGTCGGTGACGTCGGGAAACGCCTCGACCGGCAGCGACTGGAACGCGACGATGCCCGCCCGCGATGAACAGGCAGCGTGACGAGCAGCAGGAACAGCGGCTGGTACAGCGCGAAGGCGACGAGCTTCCGGACCATCAGCTCGCCCGCTGCTGTTCTTCCTGCCGCAGCAGGAGCGCGCCGTCCACGACGATGCGGTCGCCGACGCGAAGGCCGCTCGAGAATCCGCCGGCTGCGACCGCTCGCCGGCAGCCACCTCCACGGCCCGCCTCACGAAGCGGCCGGGTGCGAGCTCCACGTAGACGAAGCTGCGCCCGTCTTCGGTGAAGATCGCGTCGGCCGGCACGGTGGGCGCGCGCTCGTCTCCGGCTACCGTCAGCGCGACCGCGGCGTACATTTCGGGCTTCAGCCGGCCTGCGGGGTTGGCGACGCTCACGCGCACCTTGGCCGTCCGCGAGGCGGGATCGATCGATTCGCTGATGTAATTGACCTTGCCCTCGAACCGCTCGCCGGGATACGCGCTCGTCGTCACGATCGCGGGCTGACCGCGTTGGACGAACCGGAGATCCCGCTCGAAGAGATCGCCGATCACCCACACGGTGTCGAGGTTGGCGACGGTCAACAGCGGCGTGCCGTCTGCCGGCGCGAATTGTCCGTTGGTCACGCGACGCTCGATCACGACACCAGGAATCGGAGCGACGAATCGGGACGCGGCCGTTGAACCTGGCGAGGTCGTCCTGGACGGCGACGCCGAGCACCCGCAGCGCCTCCTCGGTCCGGGCGGCGCGGGCGCGCGCCTTGGCCAGGTCATTCTGTGCCTGCTGGAGCGCCATCTTCGACGCCGCCTGGTGCTCGAACAGGTCCTCCGTCATCGTGACGTTCTTTTCCGCGAGTTCGAGATCCTTGCGGCTTTCGATGTGCTCGCCAGCAGCCGCGGCGGCGTCGCGGCTGCTGAGCACGCAGATCGTCTGTCCCTTGCGGACGGCGTCCCCGAGCTTCACCTGGAGGTCCACGACCTGACCCGACAGCGGCGCCAGCACGCGCGCGACACGATCCTCGTCGAACTGCACTTTGCCGGCGACGGCGAGCTGCCCGTTCGAGGCGGATCCGCCGATCGTGTCGACCTTGATCGACGTCAGCATTTTCGAGTCGAGCATGATCTCGCTCGTTCGCGCGGGTGGCATGGCAATCGCTTCGTCTGCAGGCGGCGGCGTCGCTGCGCGGCCTCGACATCCGTTGCCTGCGAGGGCGGCGCAGGCGAGCAACATTGCGTTCACGAGCTTGCTGAAGGAGGTCATCGCACCACCTCGGTTCCGGCAGCGGCGTTCAGCCGCGCGATCGCGCGCCGCAGGTTCGCCTGCGCGTCCACATAGGTCTGCATCGTCTCGTTGAAGGCGCGCTGCGAGTCGAGCAGCTTCGAGAAGCGTCCCGCCTCCGGCTTGGTAGGTATACGAGGAGATGTCGCGCGCGCGTCGCGGCCGGCGCGAGCAGATCGCGCTCGATGCCCGCGACGAGATCGCGCGTCGTCATGTAGTCATGGTGCGCGACTGCGGACGTCGGCGATGACCTGCGCGCGCCGAGCCGCAATCAGCCGACTCGCCTGATCGCCCTCCGCGTCCGCACGCGCAATCTCGCCCTGATTGCGATTCAGGAGCGGCAGCGGCGTGCTGAAGAAAAACCCCAGCGAATTCGACCGGCCCGAGAAGCCCTGCTGCCGTCGATATTCGGCGCCGACGGTGTAGTCAACCCGGCCGAGCGCCTCCTGCAGTCGCAGATCGGCGACCGACCGCGCCTGCGCGAGCTGAAGCGACAGCAGGTCGGGCCGCGATCGAAGCGCGAGCGACTCGACGTCGGCGACATCGTCTGCGGTCCGTTCGCCGCCGGCGCATGGCGAGAGCATCGACGATTTCGAGCGGGTGCTTCAGGCGGACGGCCGAGCAGCGTCTTCAGCTGCGCCGCGGCCTTCGCCAGTTCGAGATCGGCTCGTACGACGGTCGCTCGAAACTGGAGCATCGCCACTTCCGATCGCGTGGCTTCGAAGCCGCGGAATCGATCCGGCGACCACCCTCGCCTTGTTCACGCGGGCGAGCCCTTCGATAGGTTCGCAGCGTGTCGGCCATCGAGGGCGTGCAGCGCCTGCGCGGCGATGACGTCGATGCAGGCGAGCGTGACGTCCTGCCGGAGCGTTCGCACGGCATCGGCGAACTGCGCCTCGGCCTCCGATCGAACGGCCGTCGCGACGGCGATGCGCGCCTCACGCTTGCCGCCGCGCTCGAGCGGAACATCGACCCGCACGGCAATTTCGGGCGGACCGCCGTTGTTGGTCTCGTCGAATCCGGTGCCGAGCAAGTCGAGATGATCGGCGCTGACGCTCGCGACCGGGTTCGGTCGCAACCGAGCCGAGACCATCTGCGCGTCGGCGATGGTGAGACTGCTGCGAGCCGCGAGCAGCGAAAGGTTGTGCTGGACCGCCTCGTCAATCGCCGCCGAAATCGTCAGCGGCTGAGCCGAGGCCGTAGAGGCGCACACCCAGCCCGCGAGAACGTACGAAAACACACGTGACATGACAGCCCTTCATCGGATGGGTTGGTGACCGGTGTGAATTGCGAAACGGTCTAGACGAAGGGCGGGGCGCGTGGCGTGCGGGAACCGAGCGCGGAACTGCGGCGGACAACGACGTCGACGGTGGCGGCGGATCGCGAAGCGGTGTCGGGAGGCGCGTGCGCGTACGTGCCGACGATGGGGATTGATTCGCTCTGAATCGTTTCGCGGTCCAGCGACTCGGCGCCATTCCACGAGTTGGCGGTCGAGTGTCCGTCGGCGAGCGGGCCGGACTCCGGCGTGCGGGACGTAAAGCGTCCGTGGCCGTCGTTCACCCAGACCTTGAATCCATCATCGGTCGCCGCCAGCACATCGAGGTCGCCATCGCGATCGATGTCAGCCGCGATGACGCGATGGGGGTCGACGTGATAGCTGCGGGCGACTTGCTGCGCGAAGCTGTTCGCGTCACCGGCGTGCGCCGCGATCGCGGTCGTCAACCCGCCGGCGAGCGTCAGGCCGAGGGCGCGAACGAGGACGCGGCGCGAAAACATCCGATCTCATCATACCGAGCGACCCTAAAGAAGCCGTTTCGGGCTTGACGGCCGCCATACCGGCCCGTATTATGACTAATCAAAATATGAAATTTGGGTGCGTCAATTTGCGTGTCGGGATTCCTGATCCTGCTGGCCTCCACTCAGGCTTTGGCGCAAGCCCCCCCGGGAGACGCGGCGCCGACGACCGGGCCCATCTCGGGCTACATGGACTTTCATTTCAACAAAGGCGAAGCCGAGGATGGCGTGCTCGACTTCCACCGCTTCGTGCTGATCGTCAATCACAGTTTTTCGCCCCGGATTCGCTTCGTCGCCGAGCTCGAGCTGGAGCACGCGTTCGTCGAGGGACTGGAAGAACGCGGCGAGCTCGAGCTGGAACAGGCGTACGTCGATTTCCTGATGGCGCGTTCGTTCAACGTCCGGGCGGGGATGCTGCTGGTGCCGATGGGCATCATCAACGAGCGTCACGAGCCGCCGGTCTTTCAAGGCGTCGAGCGTCCGTTCGTCGACACGGTCATCATCCCGTCCACCTGGTTTGAAAACGGCGCGGGCGTGTTCGGCGAAGTCGGCCGCGGCTTCCGGTACCGCGCGTATGTCATGGCGCCGCTCAACGCGCTCGAATTCTCGGCCGACGAAGGCATTCGCAACGGCCGGCAGAAAGGCTCGCGGTCGGACGTCCGCAACGTGGCCTACACGGGTCGCGTGGAGTGGGTCGGCGTTCCGGGGCTCACGCTGGGGGCAAGCGCCTGGAGCGGCAAGTCGAGTTTCCTCGCGCCGCGGCTGGACGTCCAGGTTCGCGTCGGAGAGGCTGACGTCCGCTACAGGCGCAATCGCCTGGAGCTGCGCGGCGAGTTCGCGCAGGTCTCGATCGACGACGCCGAGCGCCTCAACCTCACGGTTGGCCAGCTCACGGGCGTGTCACCCAACATCGCGCGCACCCTGCGCGGCTTCTATGCCGAGGGCGCCTATCGGATATGGCAGCAGGGTGCTGGGCGCGATGTCGTGGGCTTCGCGCGGTATGAGAACTACGACACCCAATTCCGGATGCCCTCGGGATATATCCCGCTCAAGCAGTTCGATCGGGACGCGTGGATCGCCGGTGCCGCGTACTATCCGGATCCGGACATCGCCGTCAAAGTGGACTACGTCTGGCAGCGAAGCCTGAGCTCGGTGATCACCGCGCCCAACGGCTTCAACATCGGGATCGGATGGTGGTTCTGATGCGATATGCAACAGGCATCGCGATTGCCGTGGCCCTCCTGATGCCGGCGGCGGACGCCGGATCCCAGACACAGCGGCGCGTCATCCGCGTCAGCGCAGAACGCTTCGCCTTTACGCCGTCGCAGATCGTCGTCGAGGCGGGCGAGGAGATCGAGATGCGCGTGAGCAGCGACGACACCGCGCATGGGTTCCGCATCGCCGGCACCAGCGTCAACGTCGTGATCCCGAAGCGCGGCCGAGGCGAAGTGTCCGTGTCATTCCGCGCGCCGGAGCCGGGGCGCTACGTGTTCGAGTGCACGCGCATGTGCGGCGCCGGCCACCATTTCATGCGGGGCGAGCTGCTGGTGCGAGACCCGTCGGCCAGCCAGAGCCGCAAATGAGGGCATTCAAGCGGATCGGTGTCAGGCTCGGGGTCTGGGCGGCCGCGGCGATTGCCACGACGCTGATCGCCGGCGGACAGGAGCGGGCGGTGAACCCGGGCGACCCGATCCCCGGGATCACGCCAACAGAATTCACGGAATTCCGGCTGGGCCTCGAGGATTTCACGGAGGTCGAAACCGCCGAGGACGGGCTGGGGCCCGCGTTCAACGCGACGAGCTGCGCGGCCTGTCACAACGTCCCCGCAATCGGCGGCATCAGCCTCGTGCTCGAGACGCGAGCCGCGTACCGGGACGCTGCGGGAGCGTTCGACGCGCTGGACACGTCCGGCAACACGCTGATGCACCTGTTTTCGGTGCCGCAGCACACCTGCCAGCCGGTGATGCCGGCCGACGTGAATGTCGTCGCGCGCCGCGCGCCGATCCCGCTGTTTGGCGCCGGCTTGATCGAGGCGATTCGCGGACGAAACGCTGCTCGCACTCGAAGACCCGTTCGATCGCGACGGCAACGGCGTCATCGGACGCGCCGCGATCGTCACCGACGTGGCGACCGGCGAACGCCGCGTCGGCCGCTTCGGATGGAAGGCGCAGCAGGCGACGCTGCTGGCGTTCGCCGGCGACGCCTACCGCAATGAAATGGGGATCACCAACGATCTCTTCCCGAAGGAATTCGCGTTCGGCATGAGCGAGGAACAGATCAGGCGCTGCGACCTGCGGCCCGATCCGGAAGACGTGCGCAATCCGATCACGCGTAGTCGCGGCATCGACAACTTCGAGGCGTTCATGCGGTTCCTCGCGCCGCTCGCTCGCGGACCGTATCGACGCAGTCGTCGCGAGGACGGACTGCGCATCTTCAGCGATCGGCTGCGCCGCCTGCCATGTGCCGGCGCTCACGACCGGACCGAATTCGAATCCGGTGTTCAACCGGAAGCGCAGTTCCGCTCTTCTCGGATTTGCTGCTGCACGACGTCGGGACCGGAGACGGCATCCAGCAGGCGCGCCGCGGCGACCGAACGAGATCAGGACGCCGGCGCTGTGGGGACTTCGGCATCGGCGGCCGTTCCTGCACGACGGCAGCGCGTCCACCATCGAGGAGTCGATCCAGCGCCACCAGCGTGAGGGGGAACTCGCCAGTCGCGGCTTCGCGCAGCTGCCGCCGGACGATCGGCTGCGGCTGCTGGCGTTCCTCCGATCGCTGTAGGGGAGCCGAGCTCAAGAGCAAGCGATCTGTCCGTGCCTGGAAACAGGAGGTTAGAAGATCAGAAGACGCTTTTCTCAAGGAAAAAAACCCTCCTGCCGATCTCCTGTCTCGCATCTCCTGTCAATCGACGCGGCTTCTGATCTCTCACATCAGTTTCCCGAGCGGACCGAGATCGAGATTCAGATCCTCGGCAGTGAGACCGAATCGGCGTCCGATGTCGCGAATCGTTTCCTCGAGCGTCATCAGGGCGGCGCCGACGGCCTCCACTTCCTTCTTCGTCAGCGTCTTCTGCTCCATCCGGCGAATCGCCTGGCGCTCCATCAGCTTGCGCAGGAACTCCACGATGGTCAGCACGAGTTGCGCGACAGATTTCTGAACGTCCTCTGGCTCCGGGTTCCAGCGCAGGGTCGCCGCACGCCGGGACACCTCGCGCTTCAAGGCGCGCAGCTCCGCGGCCGTGACGGGCGTGGCCGCGACCGCGCGGCGGCGGCCTGGCTTCTTCTTGGTGGCGTGTGCCTTCCGCTTCCTGACCTTCCTCACCGGCGCGTCCGGCGTTTCGGCCGCCGCGCCGTCTCCGGCTCGGCGATCGGCAGCCTGATCCGATCGGCGGCGCAGAGGATCGACGACAGGCGCAAATAAATGAGGTCGACGCCCGCGACACCGAGCGTGACGTCGCCGTTCGCCATCACGCCTTTGTTCAGCAACGAATCGATGACATCGAGAAGTGTCGATTCAGGGGGGTCGAGCACCTGAGCCGAGACCGCGATGTTCGCATTCGATTTGCGCGCGCGCGGCATCGTCACTCCTGAACGAAGGTGTAGGGCGGCCACGGGCCGGTGACCGTCATCGCGTATCCCTGCCTCGACAGCCCGCGGGCTTCGCGCGCCGCCAGCGCCTTGAACGAGGCCGCGCGCGCTTTCGGCACGAGAAACGCCGCGTCGAGCAGGAGCGGTCCGCCCTTGACCGGCAGCTCGCTGGCGGCCGACGCTTGGCCAGCTTCGATCGCGCCTCGAGCCGATCGTACAACCCGGCCACGATGTCGCGCGCGCGCGAGGCCAGCTCGACCGCTGCATCTCGCTGTGCCTTCTTGCGTGTCAGGTAGGCCGCGCCAGACGCGCCAGCAGACGCGGCCGTGCGCCTCTTTCCGATCGAGGACGCCGACGCGCGCTCCGCTGCCGTTCGATCCAGCACCAGACGAATCCCCCACTCCTGATTGTTCGCCACGCGCTTGACCAGCGATGCGATCCGCGTCCGCTGCTGGGCCATGTGCTCCAGCGCACGGGCATCGCTCGTGAAGATTGTGAACAACTTCATCGGCAGGATCGCGGTCTGGTCAACGAACGATTCGATGACCGATTCGTGCGCCACGGCGGCGCGAGACACCCATTCGAGATCGGCAAGCCCTCGATTGATCGCGTCTTCGCTGTACCGGCTGAGCGGTGCGTCCGCAACCACCAGGTAGGTTCCGCCATCGACGTCGAGGATTCGTACAGGCCCCAGGTCCGGCAACGGGCGCGTCTTCGCCGGCACGCGCGGACGCCGCGCCGCCGCAATCACGCAGAACACATAGACGGCCGTCTTCGACATCTTCTAGGTTCTTCAGTTTCCTTTAAGTTCCAAGTTCTAACTTCTCAAGTTCTCAGTTCTAACTTCCACCGACCGGCCCATCGCTCGAGCGCCTTGACTCCGGTCGGTGGCGGAGCCACCAGCGGGGCCTGGATAATAGCGCACTGCTCCGAACGTCGGCCCTGGCGCTGGAGCGTTCGCCGAAGGGCTGTCAGCGTCCTACGCTCGGCGGCGGCGACAGTACCGGCAACGAACGCAGGTGCCGGCGTTGTCCGTCAACGCGTTGACGATCACCGCGGGAGTTGACAGCCCAAGGCGCCGCAATCGTCTCAACAATCGCTCGGTTTCGAGCAGCGGAGTCTCGGCCGCGCGCGTCACCGTGATGAACCGCGTCCGGGTCCGGTCACGCAGCAACGACTGCAGCTCCCGGATCGACTTCGCCACCGCGACCAGTTCCCGGGCCAGCTCGCCCGGACGCATCAGACCTCGGTACTTCAGCAGCACCCGCAACAGCGCCTGCACCCACTCGCGAGCCGCGTCCGGCAGCTCGAGCAGCCGCAGCGCATGCCCGGTCGGCGCGGTGTCGACGAGGATCGCGTCATAGTCGGCGCGCGCGTCGAGCACGGAGACGATCCCGAACAGCTCGTCGATGCCGGGTGGCGCCAGGTTCATCAACTCGGCCGCGCGATCGGCGCCGGTGCCCGGTGCACCCTGGCCGACGGCGGACGCGATCTCCGTCAGCGCCGCCTCGAGCTCGGCGCGCTTTGCCGCGAGCGCCCGTGGGGCATCGATTTCGCGAACTCGCAGGTTTGGCGGACCGCGCCGGACGATGGCAGGCTCATCGCTCGCCGGTGCGTCGAGCACATCGGACAGCGAGTGCGCCGGATCGGTCGACAGCAGCAGGATGCGCCGCTCCGGTGCGGCGCGCGCCATCCGGAGCGCGGTGGCGGCGGCGACCGTCGTTTTTCCGACTCCCCCTTTTCCGCCAAAGAAGATCAGCGAGGCGCCGCGGATCGCCGTCAGCGCTTCGGGCGCAACGACTTCCGTCCGACGGGTGTCGGCGGGCGCCTTGGCGGCCGTCAGCCGGGGATGCGGCAGCTGCCTCGAGCCATCGGTCATCACTCGCCCGAGCGCCGCGAGTGGTCGAACGCCGCGCGGCTCCTTCACGTCCGCAGGTATCAGGCGCAGGCGACGGCCACCACCGAGGCGGCGGCGAATGACTCGGAGCGCCTTCTGTTCCTCCACGCGGCGCCGATCGCACAACGGACAGGGACGCGCCGAGGGCAGCAGGCGATTGACGACCACTTCGTCGACGCGCAGACCGGCGCGCTCGAGCGCGTGGAACGCATCGAGGCTCTCGTCCACCGACAGCATCTCCGGCAGGGTCACCCACCGGAAGGACGTCCGGCGGCGATCGCGGAGCCGCGACGCGATCTGGGTGGCCTGCGCCCCGAGGCTCGCGATCAGCCGATCGGCCGCCTCGGGTCCGCGCGTGACGCGCGCCAACTGGTCGCGAATCACCCGGTGCTCGTCCTGCAGCGCGTCCAGAACACCGGCGACGACGCCGACTGTCTCCGGCGCCGCGAGTAAGCGCAGCGTATGGCCGGTGGGCGCCGTGTCGACGACGATCACCTCGTACTGTCCGCTGCGCGCCAAACGCTCGATCTCCATCAGGCCGACGAGCTCGTCGATACCAGGAAACGAGAGATCCAGCAGCGAGTCGACGTCGCTGGCGTCGAGCCAGGTGCCGTGCTCGAGGATGTCTCCCAGCGCGCGCCGGTTCTCCCGCAGCCAGCGCGCGAAAGCGCGCCGCGCGTCGAGCTCCATCGCATCGAGCCGACGACGAATGCGGCGCGGCACCGAAGAGAGCGGAAGACCGAGCGCGTCGCCGAGTGAGTGTGCCGGATCGGTCGAGACGACGAGAACGCGTCCCGATGTTGCTTGTCGGCGGACGCGTCCGGTCGCAGCGCGCGCCGGACGTCCGCCGAAGCGCGAACGCGGCGAAGCGCAGCGTCGTCTTGCCGACGCCTCCCTTTCCTCCGAAGAACACCAGTCGGAGCGGGGCTCGGGGCTAGCCGCTTGTGGCTAGGGGCTGGTGGCCGGGGGCTAGCGTTCCTTTTCAGACTCGAAGCTCTCGATGTCGACGCCGGTGATTTTGTCGGTCGGCGACATGGAGATCGCGCCTTGCTGCGGGCGCTTGATCTCCCGGATGGCGGCCAGGATGTCCCGCTCGGTCTCGGCGAACTCTTCGTCGGTGATCTCGCCGAGCTCCAGACGCATCTGGGCCTCGAGCAGTTGTTCGCGGAGCGCCGAGTCGTCTTGCATCTCGGCTTCCGCCGCCTGCACGACCTTGTCAAGCACGAAGCGAAGGGAGCCGATGAGCAGCGAATCCAGAATGAACACGGCTAGCTCCGAGCCCCAGCCCCGACATCACGCGCGTTCGAGTTTCAGCCTGATGTTGACGAAGTTATACGGCGGCCACGGGCCCGTGTACTTGAACGTGAGCTTGTCGAAGCGGCTGGCGATCGACTTGACCTTCGCGTCGAACGCCGTTTCGTGATCGCGCGCGATCAGGAACGCCGCGTTCATGATCATCTTGTCGCCGATCGGCTTGTTGATGCGCGACGCCACCGAGACGTCGCGCAGCTGATCGAGGATGTCGGCGACGTAGCGCTCGGAGCGCGACTGCAGGGCCGAGTCGATCAGCCGGCCGTACTGCATGCGGGCGAAGTAGGTCGGGCCCTTCTGGCCGGAGATTTCCTTCTTCAGCCGGCTGATGTCCTCGTCCTCGTTCTCGACTTCGCGGATCGCCTGATCGCGATCCCACAGGACCTTCAGGCCGAACTCGAGCTTGTTCTGCATCTTGTTCAGCACGTCGCCGAACGCTTCCGCCGCCGAGCGCAGCAGCTCGACGATGTCCTCGCGCGTCTTGAAGATCGTGCCGAACGACATCGGGATGACGGTGTGCTCGCGCATGACCGTCTCGTTGACGCGTTCGTGGGCCAGGACGTTTTCGCGCGTCGAGTCGAGCACCTCGAGCGGCGCGTCCGAGACGACGGCCGCGAGGTTCTTGTAGTGCACGGTGTAGACGTCCGACGGATCGGCGCCGATGCCGATCGGACCGAATTTCAGCGGATCGCCCGACTCGATGATGCAGTAGACATACTTGCCGCGGCTCACGACGACGGTCTCCCCCACCGTCGTCCGGCCGCCCTGGACGGTTTTCTCGGAGGCGCGTCGATCGAGAAGGCGGCGTGGCTTGACGGGAGCCTTGGCGGCGTTCTTCATCGCACGACCGGACCCGATCGGACGGCACCGTTGCCGGTCGGTGCCTTCGCCTTGGCCGGCGGCGCCGAGCTTTTCGCTCGACGTTTGACCGACGCCACCGCACGAGGCGGTCCCGCAGCGCGAGCGCCCTTGCGCGCGCCGCCCGATGTCTTAGCCATGTTTGCCGCTCCTGCGGACCTTTTTGGTTGTCGTGGACGTCTGGCCATCGAGGACCTTCCGGATTTCCTTCACCAGGTCTTCGGGGAGGCACGGCTTCGTGACAAAGGCGTCACAGCCCGCCTTTCTCGCGCCTTCCGAGATGCCAGCGAGGGCGTGGCCCGTCAGCGCCACGACCGGAATCGACGCCGTGCGTTTGTCGGCTTTCAGGCGCCGCGTCGCCTCCCAACCGTCCATGACCGGGAGCGACAGATCCATGAGGATGATATCCGGATTTTCGTCGGCGGCTCGTTGCAGCGCCTCCATGCCGTTGCCTGCTTCAACGACCTCGAACCCGCAGAACTCGAGGTATTCGGAATACATTTCGCGCGCATCCGGATAGTCGTCCACCAGCAGTACGCGCGGCCGCGCGACGTTCTTGTTCATCGTCGTCCCTTGAGTGGCAGCGTGAGCGTGAAGGTCGACCCTTTGCCGACCTCGCTCTGCAGCGTAATTCGTCCATCGATCATCTGCGCCAGCCGCCGGCAAATCGAGAGGCCGAGGCCGGTTCCGCCGTAGGCGCGCGTCGGCGAGTTGTCGAGCTGCCGGAAGTCCTCGAAGATCTTGTCCTGATCCAGCGGCGCAATGCCGATGCCGGTGTCGGACACGGACAGCGTCATCGTGCGGTCCTTGGCGTTGCGTCGCGCCGTCATCGTCACCGAGCCGTGGTGCGTGAACTTGAGCGCATTGCTCAGCAGGTTGAGCAGGATCTGCTTGACCTTCTGCCGATCGCTCGTGATCGGTTTGAGATCCTTCGGCAGGTCGAGCACGATCGAGAGCTTCGATCGCATGATGATCGGCTCGAGCTCCGCCTTGACCTCGCTGACCAGATCGGCCAGCCTGAACGTCGACAGCTGCAGCGGCATGCGTCCCGCTTCGATGCGGGAGATGTCGAGAATCTCGTTGATGATCGTCAGGAGGTGCCGGCCGTTCGACTCGATGCGTCCCAACTGCCGCTTGACCGGCTGCTCCACCGGACCGGCGACGCCCTGCAGCAGCATCGACGTGTAGCCGAGCATCGCGTTGAGCGGCGTGCGGAACTCGTGCGACATGTTCGCGAGGAACTGCGACTTCAAGGCCGATGCCTGCTCCAGCTCGATCGCCTGGCGGCGCAGCAGCTCGTTCTGCTGCGCGATGTCGGCGGTCGCCGCCTGAATCTTCCGTTCGAGCTCGTCCGACGCCTGTTTGAGCTGCTCGTAGAGCTGCGCCTTTTCGATGGCTTCACGCCGGTCGTGGAGGATGGTCACGACCGCCGTCAGCTCACCGTGCTCCGAGAGAATCTTTCCGGCGATGGCTTCGACCGGCATCGGCTCGCCGGTCTTCGGATCGATGAGTCCGATTTCGCCGGCCCGGCGCTGGTCGGCGCTGACCAGCATGCCGGCGATGAACGACGAGAAATGGGCGTCGTTGGTCTGCACCCAGCGCTGCTCGACGGCGCTCGCCCGCACCGGCAGGGTGAACAGACGCTCCGCCGGCTCGTTCATCAGCGAGGTCGCGCCGGCGGCGTCGGCGACGACGATCGGATCGGCCACCGAATCGATGATCAGGTTCAGGCGGTCGCTCTCGGCGCGCGCCAGCGCCTCGGCGATGCGCATCTTCCGGTAGTTCTCCTCGATTTCCTCGCTGGCGCGCCGCAGGTCGGTGACGTTGCGCAGAATCGACACCACGCCGCTGCCCTGCCGGGGATCCTCGGTCACCGTGCTCAGCAGCTCGAACACGAGGTCCGATCCGTCGACCGGGTTGACGAGCAGGAGCTCGCGCCGCGTCGCGCCGGTTTCCTCGATCGCCTTGCTCGACAACGCGGAGGACAGCAGCATGTTGTTCATGCGCACCGCGCCGCGGCGGCCCTCGCTTTCTTCCTCCGACGCGGTGAACAGCGTGAGCGCGCGCGCGTTCGCGATCAGCAGCCGCCCTTCGACATCGGTCAGCAGAATCGGATCGGTCACCGCGTTGATGATGTTGTGCAGCAGCGAGCGCTCGCGTCCCTGTTTGCGGTCGCCATCGGTCAGCGACTGATAGCGCAGCAGCTGATCGATCTTCTGGCTGAAGACGGTGGTGAACCAGTGCAGCTCGGGAGGCAGCGGCGCGGTCCCGCCGACGAGCAGCAGGCCGAACACTTCCTCGGAGAAACCCGACATCCCGAGCGGCACGACGTGAAAGGCGCCGTCCTCGAACGGCGTACTGGGACGCCGCTTGCGATCCGCCGCCGAGTGCGGCGCCGGGAAGAACAGCTGCTTGCGATGCGTGAACGCGCTGACCAGCGGGTTGGCCCAATCCTCGAGGGACACGCCGAACGACGTGAACCCCGAGCCGCCGAGGCCGTTGACGGCGACCACGAACAACGACTGCTCGCCCAACGGGCGAACCAGGCAGAGCGATTGGCGGAGGCCGAGGACCTCTCCGAGCCACTGCAGCGCCAGCTGCGCGCAGTCGGCGATTTCAGTGCGGCCGACGAGCCCTTCGAGCAGTCGTACCCGCGCAACGAGGAGTTCCTCCTCGCCGTAGGCTGGCTCCTCGACCGCGACGCGTACCGGGGGACGCCCGTGTACGGCCCCGGCCCGTTGCGCCTAACCGCGGGCCGGCGTGGCGCGCCGACGGCCACCAGTGCGGCCGGCCGGGACGCCTGACTTGAGCTGAGCCCGGAGTGCGGCGTTTTCAGCAATGACTTCCTCATACCCCTTGCCTTCGATCGCCGGCTTGGATACCGGGGCGACCTGGCCGACCGCTTCGGAGTATTTCAAGTACGTATCGATCGACGCGACGACGATGCGTGCCTCAACGGTGATGAGGTCGATCCCGACCAGCGAGACACGGACCCATGCGTCGATGACGATCCCTTTGTCGAGTACCTCGGTCGAGGACGTCAATAAGACTTGTGCCGCCTGCAGCACGTTCAACGGGCATCGAACACTCCTTGTCGCATTACTTCAGCGCCCCGGCCGCCGAGCGTTTGCGTGTGAGCGCCAACAGCTGCCGCTCGAGCGCACGGACCTGCTTGCGTAACTCCTCATTCTCCGCCGAGAGTGCCTGCTTGCCCGGTGAGAGATGGTGATCGAATTTCCACCAGTCCAGGCCGATCTGTTCCGCCTTGTCGATCGAGCAGATCAGCAAACGAATGCGAATCGTCAGCAGCTCGACTTCAGCCAGCGAAACCTTGATGTCCCCCGCCACGACAAGGCCCTTGTCGAGGACTCTGTCGAGCACGTCGACCAGACCGGTAGATCGGTGCCCCTCGGACAGTGGCGTCGGCATAGGTTCGCTATTCTGGCTGTCTCGAGCGGTCGCTGTCCATCGGCAGGAACGATGCGCTTATCTCAGCAATGGAGATGCCACGGCGGGACGGGCGCAATTTGGTATGGAACAACAAGCGGCCTGCATTGTACAGCGACAGGCGTGTCCAGAGGGACGTAGCAGAATGCTACAGGGACAAGAGCTCCGCCGGGGCGTCCACCAACCAATCGGCCGGCCCGAGGTCCGCCGCCGAAACGCTTTCAAATCCAAAGCCATATCGCGCAAGGCAGATCGCCGTCGACGCCGCCCGCGCCGTGCGCCAGTCAATCGTTGAATCGCCGACGAGCACGGTGGCCGACGGGAGGACGCCGGCCGCGCGCGACAGATGCAGCAGGCCCGAAGGGTCCGGCTTCCGCGGGAACGTTCCGTCGCCGGCCACGACGGCGGGACCGAAGAACCTGGCGAGATCGAGCCCGTTGAGGATTTCCTTCGTGGCGGCCAGCGGCTTGTTGGTCAGCAGCGCGAGCTCCGCGCGCTGTGCGAGATCCGCGAGCACTTCCGGAATGCGCGGGTACGGCCGCGTGTGCCGCAACAGGCGCTCGCGGTAGATCGCGACGAAGCGTTCGAGCGCATCGGGAGGCGCCTCGATTCCCGCCGCGCCGAACGCCCGCGCGACGAGCACGGCGGCGCCATCGCCGACCATGCGGCCGACGCGCTCTTCGGGCAGCGGCGCCGCTCCGCACGATTCGAGCAGCGCGTTCGCCGACTCGGCAATGTCGCGGCGCGAATCGATTAAGCGTGCCGTCGAGATCGAAGACGAACAGTGAGAACGACATGGTCGGGGCTAGGGGCTCGGGGCTAGCCGATAGGCGTTCGTGGCTAGCCGCTAGGTGCTGGCGCGGAACTCGGCGAATGACGTCGGCGTCTCCCACACGGTCACGCGAACGACCGGAAAACCCTGCTCCGTCGCCTTGTCGAAAATCAGCTTGGCGATGCGTTCGACGGTGGGATTGCTGTCGAGGAGGAACACCGGCTCGCCGAGCGTCTGCAGCGGCCGGACCAGTGGATCGTCATGGCGAAGCAGCATCTTGTGGTCGAGCTCGCCGTCGATCCAGCCCTTGACCACACGCTTGATGTCGCTGAAGTCGCAGACCATGTTGCGGTTATCCAGCGTGCCGGTGCGCACCTCGATTTCCGCCACGGCGTTGTGGCCGTGCGGATGCTTGCAAATGCCGTCGTAGTCGAGGAGCCGGTGGCCGTAACAAAAATCGATACGTTTCGTGACCGAGTACATGGCGGAATTGTGTCATAGAATCCGCGCATGAGCGGCACGGCGGTCCTTCTGTCGGGCGGGCTGGACAGCGCTGTGCTGCTCGCCGACGAGGCGACTCGCGGCGAGGTGCAGCCGATCTACGTCAGCGTGGGGCTGGCCTGGGAGAGCGGCGAACGCGCCATGGTGTCGCGGTTCCTCGCTCACTCGCGACTCGGCGCCCGCGTACGCCCCCTGGTGTCGCTCAGCGTCGACATGCGCGACGTCTACGCGGCCACGCACTGGGCCGTGCGCGGCCAGCCTCCCGCGTATCACACCGCTGACGAAGACGTCTACCTGCCGGGCCGCAACATCGTCCTCCTCGGCAAGGCCGGCGTGTACTGCGCCGCGGCGAAGCTCGATCGCCTGGTCCTCGGCACGCTGGAACACAACCCGTTTCCCGACGCGACGCCTGCGTTTCGCGGCGCCATGGCGCGCACGCTGACACTGGGGCTCGCACACGATCTGCGGATCGACGCGCCCTACTCCGGTTCGAGCAAGGCGCAGGTCGTCGCGCGCGGGATCGAGCTCGGCGTCCCGTTCGAACTCACGCTGTCGTGCATGAGCCCGGGAATCGGGAAGCATCCCGAACCACCGCGCCACTGCGGTCTGTGCAGCAAATGCCGCGAGCGGCACGATGCGTTCATCGAGCTGGGCGTGGCCGATCCCACGGAGTACGAGGATCAGCGGTATGTTCGCGCGTAGGCTCTTCCTCCTCGCCGCCGCGTGCGGCGCGCTGACCATCCAGGCGCTGGCGCAGGCGCCGCCCGATATCGATGCGCTGCTCGCGCGCGTGGCCGAGCGCATCGAGGTGTACTACAAGCGGGCGCAGAACATCATGTGCACGGAGAAGACCATCGTGCTGCCGCTCGGCCACAGTTGGCAGGTCGACGGCATGCATCGCATCACCGAAGCCGAGCTGCGCGTCGAAGCAGAGGGACTCTCGGATGGCAGCGGTCCGCCAGGACCGACGTTCTTTCGCCAGTTGCTCAAAATCAACGGTCGCGAGCCGCGCGACAAGGACAAGAAGGCTCGATCGGCCTGTTTCGACCCGAATCCGCTGACGCCGGAACCGGTGGCGTTCCTGCTGCCGTCGAACCGCGAAGGCTACACCTTCACCGCCAAAGGGTTCGGCAAGGGAAAAGACGCCCGCACGCTGCTCATCGAGTACGTGCGGCGCGCATCGAAGCAGCCCGAGCTCATCGAGGATCCGCAGGGCCGCGAGGACTGCTTCGAGCTGTCAACGCCGCTCTCGGTCAAAGGACGGGTCGTGATCGACAAGGACACCTACGACGTGCTCCGCGTCGAAGAGCACCTGGCGGGCCTCGAGGAGCTGAGGACGACACGCACGCAGCAGCGAAAGTACAACTTCTCGCCGTCGATCACCGTCGACCGGATCGACGTGACGACCCGCTACAAGGTCGTGTCGTTCAAGGACCCGGACGAAACCTTCCTGCTGCCGGAATCGATCGAGACGCTGGAGATGTATCGCGCGGAGCTGCAGTCGCACCGCACCAGGCAGGAATTCACGAACTACCGACGCTTCGTGACCGGCGGACGCCTGGTCAAGTAGCGCAGGCCTAAAACTTCTTCAAGGTAATAGACCCGTCACCCGTACGGACGCGCACCATCCGTCCGCCCGAACCCAGTTGCCCGCGCACGGTATTGCGGCGAATCTCTCCGCTGACGTTCGACACGGTGACATCGCGCATGTGGATGCCGCCGTCGCCGGTATGCGCGTCGAGCTGGCCGCCGAAGCCATCAGGCAACTCGAGAGTCACCGAGCCGTCGCCGGTCGAGATGTCCCAGTCGGCGCTCGAGGTGCTGCCCGATTCCGCGCGGATGGTGATGCTTCCGTCTCCGGAGCGCGCGCGCACGGCGCTCAGCTTCCCCGCGAGCACGATGCTGCCGTCGCCGGTGTCGACGTTGAGCGCGCCGTTCACCCCGTCGATCCGGATCGAGCCGTCGCCGCTGTGGGCCGTCACGTCCCCGCCGATGTCGTGCGCGCGGATGCTGCCGTCGCCGGATCGCATCTCCACGCGCCCGGAGATGCGCTCGACGTCAATCGAGCCGTCGCCGCTCTTCGCGCTGAGGTCGGACGCCGCCGGCATCGAGACGATGAGCTTCGCCGAACGCGACATGTTCCAGCCGAAGTTCAGGCCGCGATGCTCGCTGCCCTTGCGCGGCTTGACGTCGACGATGATGCGATCGCCATTCTGTTCGGTACGGACCTCGATTTCGTCGGCCGCGGCCTTGTCGCGGGCCCGCTTCTCGATGCTGACCTGCACCTCGGGTCTGTCCCAGGGCCGCACCTCGATCGAGCCATCGAACGTCGCCAGCGAGACGTCAGCCTTGCCTGAGGTTGAAAACGTCTTCTCCTCGCGCTCGACATACTTGCCGAGGTCCGCGCCGACGATGTCGACGCAGCCCGGTCCGGCGAGCACGGCGGCCAGGCCGGCCGCAGCCAAAGGAACCCGGAATCCAGCAATGGCCATCACAACGCCTCCATCGGCAGTTAGACGGCAGCGGCACGTTCGAGGTTCGAGGTGCTCACGACGCACGACGAACGATTAATCATCACCCCGGCTGTAGGCCAACTGCCCACCGACGTAGGTCTGGACGACCGCGAAATTCGCGTCGAGGACAACCAGGTCAGCTGCCGCGTCCACCGCAAGGACGCCGTGTCCCACCAGCCCCAATTCACGCGCCGGGGTGGTGGCGCAGAGCGTGGCGGCATCCACCAGCGACAGACCGACGGCCGCGACCAGGAACTGAAACACCCGATCCATCGTGGTCACGCTGCCGGCGATGGTGCCGTCGTCGAGAAGCGCCGTCGACTCGGCGGCGGTGATTGGGTGCCCGCCAAT
Organism: uncultured Acidobacteriota bacterium; assembly: GCA_963792175.1. Lineage (GTDB taxonomy): Bacteria > Acidobacteriota > Vicinamibacteria > Vicinamibacterales > CAVVIG01 > CAWBVG01. The sequence goes on along the minus strand of CAWBVG010000008.1, from coordinate 52,888 downwards.
CGAGGCGCGGCCACCGACCGGCAGCCCCGCGGCCGCGGTCGCGTCGGTAATCGCCATCACCCGCGACGGCCGCTTCGCGGCGATGGCGGCTCGAACCAGCGCCGGATGCACGTGGACGCCGTCGCAGATGATCTCCGCCGCCACTTCGTCAGCTTGCAGCACGGCACCGGCAAGGCCGGGCGCCCGGTGATGCAGCGGCGGCATCCGGTTGAAGAGGTGCGTCGACTGCCGTGCGCCCGCGGCGACCCCCGCGAGCGCTTCGTCGTAAGTCGCCGCCGAATGTCCAAGTGACACATAGTGCCCGCGGCCCGCGAGCCATCGAATCAAGTCGAGCCCGCCGGCGAGCTCCGGCGCGACGGTGACGATGCCCACATCCGGCGCGGCGCGCTCGATCTCGGCGAGGATGTCGGCGCCGTCCCAGCCTTCGCTCGGACCGACGTCCCCGAGCTTCGGCGAGGCAGGCTCACCTGGCGCCCCACTCGACCCACCTGACCCACTCGACTCCAGCGCACCCTGAGGGCTGCGTAAACAGCCCGAAGGCTGCGCACCCCGGTATTCCGGGTTGATGAAATTGCTTTCGAGATGCGCCGGCAGGACGCGCGCCGAGCGGCCGCCCGGCGTTTGGCGCGCGCGGCGGACCTGGTCCAACACCTGACGGAGCATCCCCGGCGGGCACGCCACAGTCGTTGGACAGAACGCGGTGACGCCGTACTTCGGCAGCCGCCCCGCGACGAACGCAATCGGGTCGCCCGGATCCTGCGAATCGGCGCCGTCGACGCCGTGGACGTGCACGTCGATGAAGCCCGGAACGATGTAGTGACCGTGAAAGGCGAAGGACGAAGGGCCGTGCGGCGCCGCAGCATCCGGCCGAATCTCCGTGATTCGGCCGTCCTCGATGACGAGCGTGCCCGACGACAGCAGGCGATCCGGCAGCACTAGCGCCGCGCCGGACAGGACGATCATCGGGGTGCGAGGTGCGCCTGTCGTGCCGCGCCAATCGCGGCGGCGTCCACGCCGAGCGTGGCGGTCGCGATCGGGAGCGCGTCGATCATCGACCGCGGCAATCGTCTTCCGATCTCGGTCCGCACCGGCTCGATCAGCAGGTCCGCGGCGTCGGCCATGATCCCGCCGAGGACCAGCATCGCCGGATCGACGACGAGCACGAGGTTCGCGGCGGCCATGCCCAGGTACTTGGCGGTGTCGCGCATCACCGAAATCGATACACCGTCCCCGGCGCGCGCGGCGGCCAGCACGTGCTCGGCGGTGATCTTCGTGAGGTCGTTGCCCACGGCCTCGAGCACGCGCGAATCGTCGCCCGCCTTGATGCGCCAGACGAGGCGCCGGACGATGCCAAGCGCGGCCACCTCCGCCTCGAGGCACCCCATCTTCCGGTAATCTTCGCGCTCCACGGGATTGAGGGGAAGCCAGGCGACCGACGTGGCCCGGCCGTGCGCGCCGATCATCGCGCGACCCTCGCGGACAATTCCGGCGACGACGTGCTCGCCAACGGCGAAGTAGGCGACGTCGCCGGTCCCCTTCGCCGCACCCAGCCAGGTTTCCGCCAGCGCGGCGGCCACGCCCGACTGCAGCACCGGCTGGCCGAAGCGTTCGGCCAGTGCGGCAGCCGCTTCTCCGGCGCCCGGAGCTTCCGGGTTGGACGTGGTCACGCCGACGGCGGTTCCCGGAGCCAGCTTCAGCTCGGCGACGGCAGCATCGGCTGCCTTGCACAGATCGCCGGACGCCTCCACGAGCGCGCGATTGCGAACGGCGCCGTCGTCAACGGCGACCGCCAGCGCGGCGCTGTCGAGAAGCTCCACGCCGGCCGTCATTCGCGTCCCCAATCGGTGTTGATCTGGAGCTTGCGGCCGGCGAGCGGCACCGCCACGACATCTTCGGAATCGTCGCCACGAAACAGCCGGCGATCGACGCGATCGAGCAGCGACGACAGCAGCCGCTCGTCGGGCGCGTGGATCACGAGCACACCGCCGCTGGCATCCGGTGGGAACTGCCGGTCGTCCAGGTAGTCGCGGTCCATGGTGATCAGCGTGCGCCGGAGCTGCTGCGCGAGCTGGTAGTGCTTCACGTCCGGCGCGCGGCGGAGGTCATCGTGCTCGAGCACGAACAGCACGTCCCAGTTCAGCCGGACGCGCATGTGCGCCACGATTCCGGCCGGCACGTTCGCGTCCGCGTAGATGCGTGGTCGGGCGGTCAGCTTCTCCGCGTGCGGCGCGAGTTCGGATGACAGCGTTCCCATGGAAAGTTAAAAGTTGAAAGGCAAAAGTTAAAAGTTAAAGTCAAAAGGCAAAAGGCAAAAACCAAGTCAGCACCAGAAAGATCACCTCGTTGCATGTCAACTTTAGACTTTCAACTTTTACTTTTAACTTTTAACTTTTAACTTCTAACTTTCTCTCGAGAGCAGCCTTCGCCTCGCGCGTCAGGTCCGCGACGAACTGCTCGCGCTTGTGGATCAATTCCTTGCGCGCTCGCCGGTTGTTCGAGGAACCGACGGCGTACTCGCAGAACAGCGGAAAGGCGATCGTCGAATCGCAGTACGCGACGACGGTGTCGGGCAGGACACCGGGATTCACCTTGCCCCAGCTGACCGCTTCCGCCGGAGTCGCGCCGGACAAGCCGCCCCACACCACTTGATCCGTCGTGATCTGGATGAAGTAATCGTTGCCGCCCTTGGGGATCCCGTAGACCTCCCACAAGGTGGGCTGCGCCTGGAGGTAGAAGTTCTTCGGCGATCCGCCGCCGAGAATCACGCAGCCGTTCTGTTTGCCGGCCAGCACGATCGCGCACACTTCGTTGACGTCCTTGTTCGGATCGATCATGAAGCGGCTGCCGTTCATGAGCTCGTGGTAGGCGATGTTCATCCCGATCGAGCTGTCGCCCGGCGACGACGTGTAGAGCGGCACGCCGGCCTGTGCGGCAAACGCGACGACCGAATGCGCCTCGCAGCCTGGATACCGCTCGAGGAGATCGAGGCCAAGGCGGTAGTGGAATTCGGAGGTCGCCACCGGCTCGTTGAGCCCGGAGCGGACGATGAAATCGCGGATGTAGGCGTCGGTCTCGAGCAGGACGGTCGCCGGAAAGAGGACGTCGTAGATCCGGATGACGCCGTCCTCGTACAGCTCCACGTCGTCCACGAACGGCGAGCCGCGGTGCAGCGTGAAGTTCAACGCGTAGTGCAGGTCGTGATAGAGGTTGGCGCCGGTGGAAATGATGAAGTCGACGAGGCCGCGGTCCATCATCTCGATGACGCAGCCCCCCACGCCGGCCGGGGTCATCGCGCCCGCGACGGTCAGCCCGATCGTCGTGTCGTTTTCCGGCGCGAGCATCTTGCCCGCGAAAATCTGACACGCCTCGGACAGGCGGCCGGCGTTGAACGCCTGGAACCCGTCGTCAATCAATCGCGTGATCGCCGGGCTGCCCTTCGGACGGTAGTAGGTGATGGGCTTGCCGGACAACGACTTCGCTCGAGAGTGCCCGGGCGAGCCTGGAGCACGATGCGGCAATGGACGCTCCTTCGGAGTGTGTGAAAGAGGTTCTGCGGGAAATAGCTTAACATCAGGGATCATGACTGGCGAGCTTGGCGCACCAGGAGATCTGACCTGGCTCTGGTGGATCGTCGCCGTTGCCGTCGCCACGCTCGCCATCCTGGCTTTCTGGGTGTGGAGCAAGGGACGCCGCTTCACCACCGGCGACGTCTTTCGCGCGAGCCGGTTGAGCTCCGGCAATCGCCTGTTTCCGACGCAGGTGGCGATTACGCCGACCAGCGTCGTGCACTACACCCCGCGGTGGTTCGGCCGCCGCGAAGAAACCATCCACATGGCGCACATCGCGTCGGTCAAGATCGAGACCGGCATGGTCTTCTCCGACGTCCTGATTGAAACCAGCGGCGGGTCCGACCCAATCCTCTGTCACGGGCACGGAAAGGGGGATGCGGCCCGGATGAAAGACCTCATCGAAAAGTACCAAACCGAGTACTACAGGGGTCGCGGAGGGCCGGGCAGCCCGGTCCCTGTCGAAACCGGCCGGATCGACCGATAAACCCTTGAGGTAGATGGACGATCTCACCTTCAGCGCTCGACGTGCCAGTACCGTCACGGCCAAGAACCCCGAGCCGGACGCCGAGACGCGGTTCCGGACGCTTGTGCAGTCCCCTCTGCGCGCCGGGCTGCTTCGCTACCTGAGCGCCCGCCCCGACGAGAGCTTCGACGTCGAATCCCTGATGCAGACGTTCGGGCGGCTGAAGCTGGACGTCGACAACTGCGTGCGCGAGCTGGTGGATTTCGGCGTGGCGCAGATCGTCCCCGGCAACCCGGAACGGTTCATGGCGGAGCGGCCGGCCAACGAGGCGATGGCCGACCAGCTCGATACCTTCCTCGAACGACGCGCCGCGGTCAGCACCGAAGACCAGTCCGCCTCCGTCCAGCGCTTCCGCGAGATGATCGGCCGCGACGAGAAGATGCTGATCGTCTTCGAGTGGATCCGGACCGCCGCGAAGTCAGACATCTCGGTCTTGATCCTCGGGCCCACGGGGTCGGGCAAGGAAGTCGTGGCGCGGATGATCCACGAGTTGAGCCGCCGGAGCATGGCCAAGTTCCAGGCGGTCAATTGCGCGGCGCTGCCCGACACCCTGTTCGAGTCGGAAATCTTCGGCTACGAAAAAGGCGCCTTCACGGGCGCCCACGATCGAAAGCCGGGACGGCTCGAGCTGGCGAACGACGGGACGCTGTTTCTCGACGAGATCGGCGACATGTCGCTGATCGCCCAGGCCAAGCTGCTGCGCGTTCTCGAAGAGCGGCGCTTCGAGCGCCTCGGCGGCCACAAGTCGATCTCGGTCGACTTCCGGCTGATTTGCGCGACCAACCGGCCGCTCGAGCAGTTCGTCCGCGACGGCCGCTTCCGCGAAGACCTCTACTACCGCGTCAACGCATTCGCGATTCGGCTGCCATCGTTGCGCGAACGGCAGGTGGACATTCCAGTCCTCGCCCAGCGCTTCCTGGCGCGCTACTGCGCGGCCCAGGGGCTGCCGCTCGACAGCAAAGGCTTCTCGCGCGAGGCGCTGGACCTGCTGTGCGGCTACCACTGGCCAGGCAACATTCGCGAATTGGAAAGCACGGTGTCGCGCGCGGCACTCTCCGCGCCGGGCCGATCAATCCGTGCGTCCGACATCGAATTCCTCCACGCGAATACGGCCGCGCCGATTCCGTCGGGCGACCGCCTGCCCTCCCTCGCGGAGTCCGAGCGGGCGCACATCGTACGCGTGCTCGAAGCGACGCAGTGGAACAAGAAGGAGGCCGCCCGCGTGCTCGACATCAGCCGGGGCACGCTGTACCGCAAGATCGTGGAGTATCAGCTCGAACCCGAAGCGCGCCCGGGGGCCCGACGCGGGCGTGAAGACGGGGCCTGATCCGCGGTATTATTCGAGTCTCCCCCCTCCGACCTCATGAAAGATCTGCCGTTTGCGGCTCGGCTCTACGTCGGAGCTGTTCTGGCGGCGGGGGCGGTCGTGCTCGCGCTGTTTGCGCCGCACACCATTGCCAACCCGGTCGTCTTCCTGACGCTGCTCGTCTGCTCGTCTCTGGCATCCGCCCTCAAGGTCACGCTCCCGCTGGCAAGCAGCAGCTCGACGATGTCGGTGTCGTACGCGGTCGATTTCGCGGCGCTGCTGTTGCTCGGCGCGAACGAGACGATGCTCGTCGCGGCGGTGAGCACGTGGGCGCAATGCACGTTCCGGACGCAGGTCCGCTCGACGCCGCACCGCACGCTGTTCAGCATGGCGTCGCTGGTGCTGACGGTGAAGGCGGCCGGCGTCGCCTACACATGGCTTGGGGGACCGCCACCCGGCCAGTCGTTCACGATGCTGACCATCGCCAAGCCGCTGGTGGGCGCGGCGACGACCTATTTCATCGGCAACACGCTGCTGATCGCGACCGCCATCAGCCTGTCGACCCAGCAGCCGATCGGCCGCGCCTGGAACGAAAACTTCCTGTGGAGCGCGCCGAGCTACTTCGTGGGCGCGGTCGCGGCGGCCGGCGGCGCGGCGGTCATCGAGCGCGGAGGCTACTGGATGGCGTCTCTCGCGGCGGCGCCGCCGTATCTGATCTACCGGACCTACAAGGTCTACATGAGCCGCATCCAGGACCAGCAGCGGCACGTCGCGCAGGTATCGGACCTGCACCTCGCCACGATTGAAGCGCTGGCGCTCGCGATCGACGCGAAGGACCAGAGCGCGCAGAGCCATATCCGGCGCGTCCAGGTCTACGCGGCGGGACTGGCGCGCGCGCTGGGGATGTCGGAGAACGAAATCCAGGGCGTCAAGACCGCCGCGCTGCTGCACGACATCGGCAAGCTCGCGGTGCCCGAGCACATCCTGTCGAAGCCGGGGCCGTTGACGCAGGAAGAGTTCCAGAAGATTCGGATTCACCCGCAGGTGGGCGCCGAAATCATCAGCGGCGTGCCGTTTCCCTATCCCGTCGCGCCGCTGATCCTGAGCCACCACGAGCGCTGGGACGGCAAGGGCTACCCGTCGAGCCTGAAGGGCGACGAGATCCCGCTCGGCGCCCGCATCCTGTCGGTCGTGGATTACTTCGACGCGCTGATGTCGGAGCGGCCGTATCACAAGGCGATGAACTTCGACGCGGCGATCGGGTTGCTGCGTCAGGAAAGCGGCAAGGCGCTGGACCCGCGCGTCGTGCAGATGTTCATCGACATGTATCCGGCGCTGGCGGCCGAGGCGGAAGCGAGCCAGGAGCCGGCGCGGAAGCTGACGCGTGTGCCAACGCACGCGCCAACGGCCGCGCCCGCGGTCGGCCTCGTCGACGAATCCTCAGGCGTGACCGGCACGGCACGCAGCAACGTGTTCCAGGACATCGCGCACGCCCACCGCGAAATCTACGCGCTGTACGAAATCGCGCAGGCGATGGGCAGCAGCCTCGGCGTGTCGGACACGATGGCGCTGATCTCGTCGAAGTTGAGCAACATCGTGCCGTTTTCCTGCTGCGCGTTGTTCCTCTACAACGAAGAGAACGAGACGCTGCGCTGCCGGTTCGCGACCGGCGTGGAATCCGACGTGATCCAGCAGTTGACGATCCGCAACGGGCATGGCCTGACCGGCTGGGTCGCGCGAAACCGGCGGCCGCTGGTCAACGCGCGGCCCAGCACGGACCTCGAAGCCGCCGGGCACCCGGCCGATCGCACCGCGCTGCTTTCGGCGCTGGTGTGCCCGCTGCTCTTCAACGAGCGCTTCATCGGAACCATCTCCGTGTATCACACCGACCCGTCGGTCTACACCGACGACCACCGGCGGCTGCTCGATCGGATTTCCGAGCAGGCGGCCGCCGTCATCTACAACTCGATGGTGTTCGAACAAACCCAGGAGGATTCGCTGACCGATCCGCTGACCGCGCTGCCGAACACGCGATTCATGTTCATGCATCTCACGCGCGAGCTCTCACGCGCCGAGCGGTTGAAGGCCGAAGTCTCGTTGCTCGTCATGGACCTCGACAACTTCAAGGAGATCAACGACACCTACGGCCACCACGTCGGGGACCGCGCGCTGCGGGACATCGCGGGCGTCCTGCGTCAGGGGATCCGGCCCTACGACATCTGCGTCCGCTACGCGGGCGACGAGTTCATCGTCGTCCTGTCGGGGTGCGGCGGCGAGGAAGCGGAACGCAAGCGGCTGGAGCTGCAACGGGCCGTGGATCAGCTGCTCTTCGAGGCGAGGCCCGGCAAGACGCTGCCGCCTCGCGATCAGCGTGGGCGCTTCGGTGTTCCCGCACGACGGAAACACCTACGAGACGCTGCTGGCAACGGCCGACGGCCGGATGTACCGCGACAAGACCCGGCGCAAGCGGGAGCTCGGCGGCGGCGCCGCCCGGGGCGCACGCCGACCAGCGCGCGAGGCAGCGTTCGTTCACCGACGTCGAGCTTCAGAAGTCCGCTGTCGGCATCCTGTAGTGGCTAGGACTCCGCACCTGACAGCTAGCCCCGAGCCCCCAGCCCCTACTCGATCCAGTCCGGACTCGGTCCCGTGAGCCCGGTCCAGAAGATCGCGAGTCCCGTCGCGCCAACGATCAGCGCCAGACCGGTGATCCACCACGCGTCATAGCGGCCGCTGAATTCAACCCAGGCGGCCGGAACCACGAGCGCGAGACCGAGCGTCATCGCGGCGGCCCGCCGCCGCACCAGCCTCAGGATCGCGCCCCGCGCGCGTCGCAGAGCCATCGCGCTATTATCGCGCCGTGCTCCTGACCCTGCCCATCCGAGACGTGCAGGTCGCCACGCCACGGGCACGCATCGTGCGCCTCGATCTGAACGGGCGCACCTTCGACTACGAGGCGGGTCAGGCCGTGCTCGTCGCGAAGCACGGACACGCGACGCGAAAGCCGTACTCGATCGCGTCGGCGCCCGAGGATGCGCGGCGCGATCGCTCGCTCGAGCTGCTCGTCGGCGTCGAAGCGGACGGATCCGCGGGCGACCATCTGCCGCTCGACTCCGGCGCGGCGATCGACGTCGAGGGACCGGTGGGATCGTTCACCTTTCCAGCGGCGCCCGTCGAACGCCGTTTCATCTTCATCGCCGGCGGCACCGGCATCGCGCCGCTACGCGCGATGCTCCGGCATGCGCTCGCCCTCCCGCATCGGGACATCGGCCTGTTCTACAGTGCGCGGACGCCGCAGGAATTCGCGTTCGAGCGCGAGTTTCGCGAATTGGCCGCCGGCGGCGACATCGAGCTGCGGCAGACGGTGACCCGGGCGAGCGAAGTGGAATGGACCGGCGCGCGCGGCCGCCTGACGCGCGACGCGCTCGAAGAGCTGGTGCACGACCCGGCCACGCTCTGTTTCATCTGCGGGCCGCCGGCGCTGGTCAGCGAGATGCCGGCGATCCTGAAGGACCTCGGCATCCCGCGCGAGCGGATCAGGATTGAGGAGTGGGAAAAGAAGTCTGAAGTTTGAAGTGAACACTCAGCTTGTGGGCATGACGAGCGTGCTTTTCACGTCCCGCACGCCGGTGACCGTCCGCGCGATCTCAATGGCGCGCGTCTCGTCCGCCTTGGACTTGACGGAGCCGGACAGCGTGACGATGCCGGCGGCGGTCGAGACGTCGATCTTGGTGGCGGCGACCTGCGGATCGTTCAGGAGCACGGTTTTGACCCGCGCCGTAATCGTCGCGTCGTCCATCGCCCCGCTAACCGCGGGGACGCTGCTCGGAGTGGCGCGCACCGACTGACCGCCGCCGGCGCAGGCCGGAGAACGCACGAGGCGAGGCATGCCATCAGCTGAAGTTTGGGAGCCATGCACCGGCTAGGTGCAACGCGGGTGCCGCTAGCCCCGAGCCCTGCGAGGGCACTCACAGACCGATCGCGTGCATGCCGGCGTCGACCATGAGGATTTCGCCGGTGACTGCGCGGGAGGCCGGGCTCAGCAGAAACATCGCGGCGTCGGCGACCTCAGACGTTTCGACGCTCCGCCGCAGCGGCGCACGATCGCGATACACCTGCAGGATGCTCGAGAACCCGGCAATACCCGAGGCGGCGAGCGTCTTGATTGCGCCGGCGGAAATCGCGTTGACGCGAATGTTCTTCGGCCCAAGGTCGCTCGCCAGATAACGGACCGACGACTCCAGCGCCGCCTTTGCCACGCCCATGACGTTGTAGTTCGGATAGACGCGGTCGCTGCCGATGAACGTCAGGGTCAGAATGCTGCCGCCGCCGCGCTTTTCCATCAGCGGCGCGACCGCGCGCGTCAGACCGACGAGCGAATAGGCGCTGACGTCGAGGGCAATCCGGAAGCTCTCGCGCGACGTCTCCACGAACGGATTGTGTAAGGCGTCGGCCGGCGCGAAGCCGGCGCCGTGCACGGCGAAATCGAGTCCGCCGAATTCCCGATCGAGAGTCGCCGCGAGATCGGCAATCTGCTGATCGCTCGTCACGTCGCAGGGGAGCACGAGCGGGTTCTCGAGTTTCGCGGCAAGCTCGCGGACGTTCTCTTCGAGGCGTTCGCTGGGATACGTCAGCGCGAGCCGCGCGCCGGACGCAGCGGCCGCCTGCGCGATCGCCCAGGAGATGGAACGTTTGTTGGCGACGCCGACGATGAGCCCGTGTTTACCGGTGAGATCGCACATGTGGGGAGAGCTTAACACCGAGCGCTGCGCTCTCAGCTCTCGGCTCTCAGCTCTCGGCTCTCGGCTCTCGCTGTGCCTGCTGTCGGTTATTTCGAGCGCTTTCGTCCCGGGCCGTTGCGGCGGTTCATCCCCTGCGGAGGCCTGCCACCGCCACCGGAACGCATTCCCCGCGGCGGGCCCGCAAAGTTGCCGTTCCCGCGGTTGCCGCCGAACTGCTGGCCGCCGCCGCCGGCCGGTCCGCGCTGATGTCGCGGCCGGAAACGATTCTGTCGACCGGCGGGCTGCCGGATGGTGAATTCGGGAATCGGCCGCGTCGGCGGGGGCTGACCTTCGTGCCGCGGCAGCGAGGCGCGGATCAAAGGCCGGTGCACGGGCCCTTCTTCCTCGTTGCCGCGATTGTCCTCGAGCTCGGTGTCTTCGGGACCGTCTTCGGGGCTCTCCGCGCGCTCGCCTGCCTGCGTCGCCAGCTGCGGCGGCTCGTCGAGCACGTCGGCCACGCCACCTGACGGTTCGACGATCACGTCCTCGGTCATGTCGGCGCCGGCGGCATCCTCTGCCGGATGGATGCCGTTCGACCCGTTTGCGCCGACGGGGAGCTCGCCGTGCGCGACACGCTTGGGAGCATTGGCGAGCACCTGCGAATACAGCGCCGCCGGAGTTTCCGACTTGCGCCGCTGTCGCGGGACTTTCGCGTGTTTGTATTCGTGCTCGGCGTCGCACGTCGTGCAGCGCGTCTGCTTGACGTCGCTCCCGAGCATCGCGACTACGGCGTGATTGGTCACGCGCCGCTCACGCGGACAATAATCGTCCAGGATGTCACCAAGCCGAAGCTGGCGCTGCTGCATCTACGCTCCCGAAGGGTCCGCTGGCGGGGATGGTTGTTCGCGAAGGCGGTAATTAGCTTAGCAGAGCTCGCGGGCGCCGTCCAGCCAGTTGCGGACCTCTTTCAGTTTTGCAATCACGGCTCCCGGCGCGGTCGATTGCGGCGTCCGTTTCGCCGCCACTGACACCGCCGGCGTCACCCTGGACACGACGTCCGGGCCGAACAGGTCGCTGGCGGCGCGCCATTCCTCGATCGATAGCTGCTCGAAGTCGCGGCCTTCAGCCACCAGCTTCCGCACGAGCGCGCCCACGATCTCGTGGGCCCGCCGGAACGGCACGCCGCGGCCCACCAGGTAGTCGGCCACGTCGGTCGCGAGCAGCAGGCCCGACGCCGCCGCGGCCGCGCGCGCGCGATCGATCGTCAGACCGTCGACCACCGATCGCACGACGGTCAGGCAGCCGCCGAGCGTGTCCTCCGCGCCGAACACCGTCTCTTTGTCTTCCTGCAAATCCTTGTTGTAGCCGGTCGGCAGCCCTTTGATGACGGTCAGCAGACCGACCAGGTGTCCGAGTGCCCGACCTGACTTCCCGCGCACCAGCTCCAGCGGATCGGGATTCTTCTTCTGCGGCATCATGCTGCTGCCGGTGCTGAGCGCATCCGACAACTCGAAGAAGTGATGCTCGTCGCCGCAGAGGATGATCAAGTCCTCCGCCAGCCGGCTCAAGTGCACCATCGTCAACGCCGACGCGTACAGGAACGACACGGCGAAGTCGCGGTCCGACGACGCGTCCATGCTGTTGTCGACGACGCGCGAGAAATCCAGGTCGCGCGCGAGCGCGTCCACGTCGATGGCATACGCGGTGCCCGCGATCGCGCCGCTGCCGAGCGGCAGCGCATCGCACTCGTCGCGCGCCGCGCCGAGCCGCGCGAAATCGCGCCGCAGCGGCGCCGCATGCGAGAGAAAGAAGTGCGCGATCAGCACCGGCTGCGCCGGACGAAAGTGCGTGAAGGACGGCATCAGCGCGTCGCCGGCCGAGGCAGCCTGGGCAGCCAGCGCTTCGACCACCGCGGCGACGCTGCGCTGCAGCAGCGGGATGCGGCGGCGCAGGTACAACCGAAGATCGAGCGACACCTGTTCGTTGCGCGATCGGCCGGTGTGCAGGCGGCGCCCGGCGTCGCCCAGCCGCTCGACCAGCATCCGTTCGACGAAGCTGTGGACGTCTTCGTCGGGGCCAGTGACGAACGCCGGATCGGATCGGCCGCGCTCGAGCAGATCGGCGAGGGCGGCGTCAATCTGCGCCGCTTCGTCGTGCGCCAGCACGCCCGCACGGCTCAGCGCCCGCGCCCACGCGAGGCTGCCGGTGACGTCGTCTTCGAAGAGGCGGCGGTCGAAACGAAACGACGCGCCGAAGTCGAACGCGGCGGCGTCGGGCGCGGCGTCGAAGCGGCCCGACCAGAGATTCGTCGCGTTCGACGCTGGGGACTGCGGGCTCGCTGCCGGATTGTGGTCAGCCATTCGTGGTGATCGTGACGAGTTTTGGCGCGGACGGCCCCTCGGTGACCTGGACGATCTCGCAGCCGCCCGCAAACAGCTTGAGACGGACGATGCCGGTGATGCGTTCGTTCGCGGTGTTGACGAACGCATCCAGCGCTTCGCGCGCCGGGGTGAACCACAGGCCGCGATACACGAGATCCGCGTATTCGCGGCCGACGACGTCGCACAAGCGATTGAGCTCGGGCGCGGCGGCCGAGGTGCGAAGCGCCCGGTGCGCCGCGTGCAGCACGACGGCGGCCGGCGCCTGGCGCAGGTCGCGATCCTTTGGCTGTCCGACGCCGTGGGCCGCGGCGATGGTGCCGAGGCTTTCGAGCAGGTCGAGGATCGGCATGGCGACGCCGTTGATCCCGGTCGGCACGCCGCGCTCGAACGCGACGTCGACCGCCGCCGGCTCGGATCGGCCGGCCACCTCGGTTCCTGGTTTCGCGGCGCCTGGGAGGAACGTGGCCGGGCTGGAACGGAATCTGGCGCGCGCGGATGTAGGCGGCCTGCTGGGCCGGGGTCATCGTCCAGTCCCGCGCCGGCGCGAGCACGCGAAGCGCCGGATTCAACAGGCCGGCGGCGACATCCATCGCCGTGCCGTCGGCCGCGTGCGCGATCGCGGTGGCGTGTTCGATGCCGGCAATCTGCACGACCAGTCGAACGATGAGCGGCACGCCCAGGGCGGCGCCGAGCGGGGCGCCATCGGTCGTCGTGGCGCCGGCCTTCAACCCTCGCACGATGTAGCCGCGGGCAAACTCGTCGCGGGCGTCCAGCACGTGGGCGCGCACGGCGCCGGCCGCGAGCGCGCGGTCGCGCACCTCCTCGAGCTCGCGCCCCTGGCCGAGATCGATGGTGACCGCGACGACCTCGGCTCCGTACCGCTCCGCGAGCCACGGTATGGCCACGGCACTCTCGAGGCCTCCCGAGAAGGCCAGGACGATTCGCTCCATCGGCTTGGTCACTCGGACGAGTAGTCCTTCAGACGCTTGGTCAGGGCGGCGGCGGCGCGGGCCCCGCGCGCGACCACGAGAATCGTGTCGTCGCCGGCAATCGTGCCGACCACTTCCGGCAGGCTGGCGCGGTCGAGCGCCTCGGCGAGCGCCTGGGCCTGGCCCCGGCCGGTCCGGACGACGACGAGCTGCTGCACGCGATCGATGCGGCGCAGGAATTCGGCGGCGGCGCGCTCGAGGGCGGCGAGCGCGGTCTCGGGGTTCGGCGCCTCGGCGCCTGGCCGCTGGTAGGCGCCGTCGCCCGAGCGCTTGACCAGGCCGAGCTCCGCGATGTCGCGCGAGATGGTCGCCTGCGTCGCCTCGAAGCCGCGCTGATGCAGCCGGCGGCGGAGCAGCTCCTGGCTATGCAGCGGCTCGCGGTCGATCAGCTCGAGGAGGACGGACTGGCGGCGCGCTTTCATGGAGGATGAAGCATGAGTATACATCGATTTTCATTGATCGAACCTCGCAATTTCATGTATAAGTATTCTTTCCGATGCATAGTGTTGCCCAGACCGAGAGCGCGCGAACGGCGAATCGTCTCCGGCTCGCGGCGGCGCGCGCCCGAGTCGCCGTCGCCGGCGCCACCGGCTACACCGGCCAGGAGCTGCTGCGCCTGCTCTCGCGCCATCCGTTCGTCGCGCTCGGCGCGGCGATGTCGTCGGGACAGACCGGCGCGTCCTCGCGGCGATTGCCGGGTCTGACGCGGCTGTGGGACGGCGTCATCACGCCGCTGTCGGCCGAGACGCTGGCGACCGACGCCGACGTCGTGTTCCTCGCGCTTCCGGATTCGGCGGCCGCGGAGCTCGCGCCGGCGCTCGTCGACGCCGGCGTGCGCGTCATCGATCTCTCCGGCGCCTTTCGGCTTCGGCAGGACGACGCTTCGCGCGCGGTGGTATCCCGAAACGCACCGGCTGCCGTCCGGCGTCGCCTACGGTCTCACGGAGCGGGAGCGCGGCGCCGTCGCGCGCGCGCAGCTGGTCGCCAATCCGGGCTGCTACCCCACCGCGACGTTGCTCGCGCTGGCGCCGCTGGCGAGCGCCGGCCGGCTCGTCCCCGACGCCGACATCATCGTCGACGCCAAGTCGGGCGTGTCGGGGGCGGGAAAAACGCCGTCGGAGCGGACGCACTTCTCCGAGGTGCATGGCAGCATGGGCGCGTACGGCGTCTTCAATCACCGCCACGCCGCGGAAATCGAGCAGGGCGTCGGGCAGGCGGTCACCTTCACGCCGCACCTGGTGCCGCTGGACCGCGGGATTCTGTCGACGATTTACGCGCGCGTCGCGCCAGGCACGACCGAAGAAGCGCTCGGCGACGTGCTGGAGCAGGCCTACGCCGGCGCGACCTTCGTGCGGCTGGTCGGCTCGGCGCTGCCGGAGATCAAGCACGTCGCGCACACGAATTTCTGCGACATCGGCTGGCGCGTGGATGCCGGCGGCCGCGTCATCCTCGTCTCGGTGATCGACAACCTGCTGAAGGGCGCGTCGGGCCAGGCGGTGCAGAACATGAACGTCATGCTCGGCATCGACGAGCGGGCGGGGTTGTTATGAGCGGCTCCGGGTTTTTCAACGTTCGTGGACACAAGGACACCAAGGACACAAGGTAAGAACTTTTTTCTCTTTGTGTCCTTGTGTCCTTGTGGTGAGTACGGTGACGTTGCCCCGGCCCCTCGTATTGAAGTTCGGCGGCGAGCTTCTCGAGGATCGCGCGCACCTGGCGACGGTCGTCGCCGCCGTGAAGGCGCTGGCGTCGCGGACGGCGATCGTGATCGTGCACGGCGGCGGCAAGGAAATCGACGCCGCGCTGAAAGTCGCCGGACTTGAAAAACGGCAGGTGGACGGCTTGCGCATCACGGACGAGCCGACGCTCGACGTCGTAGTCTCGGTGCTGGCCGGCCTCGTCAACACCCGGTTCGTGGCGTCGCTGAACACGGCCGGCGTCCCGGCAGTGGGCCTCACCGGGGCCGATGCCGCGTGCGGCCTCTCGTCGGTCGCGCCGCCGCACCGTTCGACGGGCGGCGGCGTCGTGGACCTGGAGCGCGTCGGCATCCCGAACGCAGACGCCGATATGCGTGTGCTGCACACGCTCCTCGACGGTGGTTTCGTCCCGGTTGTCGCGTGCATCGGGCTGGCTGATGACGGTCGGCTCCTCAACGTCAACGCCGACACGCTCGCCGGACATCTGGCGGCGCGTCTGGGCGCGCGGCGCCTGGTCATCGCGGGGACGACACCGGGCGTCCTCGACGAGCGCGGCGCGACGCTGCCGGTCCTCGAGGCTGCCGCGGTCGAACAGCTCGTCGGCGGCGGCACGGCCACGGCCGGCATGATTGCCAAGTTGCGCGCGTGCGAGCACGCGCTGGCGGGCGGCGTGGACGATGTGGTGATCGTGGATGGACGGAACGCGGCGGCCATCGTCGAGCGCCGCCGAAAGCGCGGCGCCGACCGATGGCGACGCGGATGGCGAACGAGCACGGCCGTCAGGGCCTGCGCTTACGACCGCCCGGTGACTACGCGACGCCGAGGAGCAGCGGGGGAGCGACGATGACGATGGTATTGGACGAGGTGGTGGGGCGCGAGACGCGCCATGTCCTGCAAACCTACCGGCGCCAGCCGGTGACGTTCGTCCGTGGCCAGGGCGTCCGCCTGTGGGATGCCGAAGGGCGCGAGTATCTCGATCTGCTCTCGGGCATCGGCGTGGCGGCGCTCGGACATTCGCATCGCGGACTCGCTCGCGCGATCGCCGAACAGAGCGAGACGCTCATCCACACGTCGAACCTCTTCTACCATCCGCTGCAGGGGCAGCTGGCGGAACGGCTGGCGAACCTGTCCGGCCTGCCGCGGGCGTTTTTCTGCAACAGCGGCACGGAAGCGGTGGAAGCGTGCCTCAAGTTCGCGCGCCGCTACTGGTACACCAAGGGCGAGCCGCGCGCTGAAGTGATCGCCCTCGAGGAATCGTTTCACGGCCGCACCTTCGGCTCGCTCTCGGTCACGTCCGACGAGCACTACCGCGCGCCGTTCGCGCCGCTGCTGGCGGGCGTCAAGTTCGTGCCCGTCAACGAGCCGGCCGCGCTCGCGGCGGCGGTCTCGCGATCGACTGCGGCAATCATCGCGGAGCCGGTCCAGGGCGAAGGCGGCATCCGCCCGCTCACACCGGCGTTTGCCGCGGCCATCAACGAGGCGTGCGCCAAGACCGGCGCGCTCTTCATCGCGGACGAAGTGCAGAGCGGCCTGGGCCGGACGGGCTATCCGTTCTACTTCGCCGCGCTCGGCCTGAAGCCGCACCTGGTGTCGGTGGGCAAGGCGCTCGGCGGCGGCGTGCCGATTGGGGCGGCGCTGGTCAGTCAGGAGGTCGCGGACACGATTTCCTACGGCGATCACGGCAGCACGCTACGGCGGCAATCTCCTCGCCTGCCGGGCGGCGCTCTGCGTGCTCGACGAGCTGGTGGGCGGCGGGTTGCTGGCGCACATCGGACGCATCGGCCAGCACTTCGAACGGCGGCTGAAGGCGGTCGCGGCGAAGCACTCGATGGTGAAGGATGTCCGAGGCCGCGGGCTGATGTGGGGCCTCGAACTCACCCGCGACGCGGCGCCGGTCGTACCGGCCGGCCTCGAGCGCGGCGTCGTCGTCAATCGCACGGCGGAGACCGTGGTGCGGCTGCTGCCGCCGCTGATCATCACCGAAGCGGAGGTCGACGAAGGCCTCGCGCGACTCGATGCGGCGCTCGGCGCCGTGGAGGCTGGCTCATGAAACGGGCGCCGGTCAGGTTGCGCTCGGCGGATGCCGCCGACGCGAAAAAGCTGCACGCGATCATCACCGCGAACCTCGAGGAAGGACACCTCCTGCCGAGGACGCTCAGCGAGCTCACGGTCCGCGCCGGGCGGTTCGTCGTCGCGACGCGCGGCCGCAAGCTGATCGGCTGCGCCGAGCTCGCGCCGCTCAGCGCGCAGGTGGCCGAGGTGCGGTCGCTCGCGGTCGACAAGGACGCACGCGGCGGCCGCGTCGGGGTGATGATCGTCGACGAGCTGCGGCGGCGCGCGCGGCGCGAAGGCTTCGAGAAGCTGTGTGCCTTCACCCACGTACCGAGCTATTTCATCCACATGGGCTTCTCGATCGTGCCGCACCTGTGGCTCACCGAGAAGATCTACACCGACTGCGTGAAGTGCCCGCACTTCCGGCAGTGCGGCCAGTACGCGATGGTCGTGCCGCTCGATTCCGCGTTCGACGCGGAGCGCGGCTACGGACTGCCGGCGGCCACCGCGGCGCCGCTCGGCTAATGACCCATTCGGCCGTTTCAGGGGGCATCACCTCGCCGCGCGGTTTCCGCGCGGCCGGCGTCTCGGCGGGCATCAAGGCAAACCACGGACTCGATCTCGCCTTGATCGTGTCCGACTCGCCCGCCCGCGCGGCCGCCGTCTTCACCACCAACCTCGCCGTGGCCGCGCCGGTCGTGGTGTCGCGCGACCATCTCGCGCGATCGGCTGGCGCCGCCCGGGCGGTCGTCGTCAACAGCGGCTGCGCGAACGCGTGCACCGGCGACGACGGGCTGGAGGTGGCGCGCGCGATGGCGAGCGAAACCGCGGCGCTGGTCGGCTGCCCGGCCGAACAGGTGCTCGTCGCGTCCACCGGGGTCATCGGCGTATCGCTGCCGATCGAGAAGATCCGCTGCGGCCTGCCGCTGGCATTCCGCGCCCTGGGCGCGGATCAGGGATCGCTGGCGGCGCGCGCCATCATGACCACCGATCCGTTCCCGAAGGAGGCGGCCGCGCAGGTTGCGCTCGACGGCGGACGCGCCATCACGATCGGCGGGATGGCGAAGGGTTCCGGGATGATCGAGCCGATGATGGCGACGATGCTCGGGTTCATCACCACCGACGCGGCGGTGCCGCAGCCGCTGCTCGATCGCGCGCTGCGACAGGCGGTGGACGACACGTTCAACGCCATCACCGTCGACGGTGAGTGCTCGACCAACGACTGCGTGATGCTCCTCGCCAACGGCGCCAGCGGCGTCGAGGTCAACGAGGCCGCCTACGCGGCATTCGTCGCCGGGTTGACCGGCGTGTGCCGCGAGCTGGCGCTCGGCATCGTCCGCGGCGGCGAGGGCGCGACCAAGCTCGTCACCGTGAACGTCACCGGCGGCGCGACCGCGGCCGAGGCGCGAAAGGCGGCGAAGGCGATCGCGAACTCTCCGCTGGTCAAGACGGCGATCCACGGTGGAGATCCCAACTGGGGCCGTCTCATCGCGGTGGCAGGCCGCGCCGGAGTGGCCTTCGAGCTGTCGCGCGCGGCGGTGACGATTGGCTCGATCGTGCTCTTCCAGGACGGACGGCCGCACGACGAGGCGGCGCCGCAGGCGGCGGACTACCTCAAAGGTACGGATCTGACCGTGGGCGTGAACCTTGGCGCGGGTCGGGCGTCTTCGACGGTCTGGACCTGCGACCTCAGTGCGGAGTACGTGCGCATCAACGCGGATTACCGAACATGACACAAGCCATTTCCATGCGGAAAGACTTCCTGTCGGTGCTCGACTTCGAGCCCGCGGATCTCGAGCGCTGTCTGGAGGTCGCCGCGCAGTTGAAGGCGGACCGCGCGCTCGGACGCCAGGCGCCGACGAGCGATCTGCTCAACGGCCGCCACGTCGCGTTGTTGTTCGACAAGCCGTCGCTGCGTACGCGCACGACGTTCGAGATCGCGATTCGCGAGCTCGGCGGCCACCTCATCGTGCTGCCGCCCGACGTGGCGCTCGGCCGCCGCGAACCGGTCGAAGACGTGGCGCGAAACCTCGAGCGCTGGGTGGACGCGGTGGTCATTCGTACCTTTTCGCAGGACGTGCTGCGGCAGTTCGCGAGCTCGACACGGCGGCTGCACGTCGTGAACGCCCTCACCGACCGCGAGCATCCCTGCCAGGCGATTGCCGATTTCCTGACGCTGCGGGAGCATGTCGGGCCGCTGCGCGGGCGGACGGTCGCCTACGTCGGCGACGGCAACAACGTCGCGACCTCGCTGGCCCATGCGGCCGCGATGCTCGGCGTCCATTTCCACGTCGCCAGTCCGGAGGCCTACCAGCTGCCGCACGCCGTCGTTCAGCAGGCGACCAGCGCCGCCCGGCACGGGGCGCGGCTGCGCCTCTTCACCGAGGCGGCCGACGCGGTCGCCGGCGCCGACGCGGTATACACTGATACCTGGACGTCGATGGGGCAGGAAGAGGAGGCCGCGCTGCGCCGGCAGGTCTTCGCGCCCTATCAGGTCAACGAAGAGCTGATGTCGCTGGCCAAGCCCGGCGCGCTCTTCATGCATTGTCTGCCCGCGCATCGCGGCGAGGAAGTCACCGCCGAGGTCTTCGAGTCGGATGTGGCGTGCGTGTTCGATCAGGCTGAAAACCGGCTGCACGGTCAGAAGGCGCTTCTGATGATGCTGCTCGCGCCGGGCGCCGGCCTGTGACAGAAGGGGTCCCCATGAAGAAATCACTCGCGGTCGCCGCGTGCGCCATCGTCATCGGAACGTTTGCGGCCCAGGCGGCACAGCAGCGCGGCCAGCGCGGCCAGCGTGGCGGCGGCGAGCAGCCGCCAGCGGCACCGGCAGGTCAGCCGCCAGCGCCCGCCGCGGCACCCGCTAAACCGCTCGTGCCGGTCGCGGCCAGCACGCTCGCGGCGCATCCCGAGACGTACTACGGTGAACGCGTGACGATGACCGGCACCGTCGAACAGGCGCTCGGAACGCTCGTCTTCTCGGTCGATCAGGACAAGACGAAGACACTCGATCAGCAGATTCTCGTGCTCGCGCCGCGAATGAACGCGCCGGTCGAGGCGAATACGTACATCACGGTGATTGGCGAAGTGATCGCGTTCGATTCGGCCGAGGTCGCCAAGCGCGCGAAAGACTATCCGGTGGAGATCTCGCCGGAGACCGCAGCGAAGTTCAAGGGCCGCCCGGTCATCTTCGCAACCAACGTCATCAACACGGCCGGCACCGACCTGGCGCTTCGTCTGCCTCCGCCGATGACCGCCGAGGAGCTGGCGCTGCAGAAGGCGATGAAGGCCATCGCGCCGGCCAGCGCCGCGCTGCGCGGCGACGCTGACAAGATGGACGCGAACCTCGCGAAGGAGCATGCCGCCGCCTTGAAGCAGGCGTTCACGCAAACCGAGGCGATCTGGAAAGCCAAGGGCAAGGCGGACGCGGTGCAGATCGCGGCCGATGCGCGCAAACTCGCGGAGACGATCGAGCTGGACGCGGCCGCCGCCAAATGGGACGAGGTCAAGAGCTCCGCCGGCACGCTCAACACGAAGTGCGGCGCCTGCCACGGCGTCTATCGTGAACGGTTCGACGACGGCTCGTTCCGCATCAAGGTGCCCCCGACCGGCACGAAGTAGTTCCATGTCTCACTACGACGCCGGCGTCCCGTCGACGCTGGCGCCGTATCCCGACCGCACGCTGCTCGACTATCTCGCCGATCTCGCCCGCGATCGTCCACACGGCCCTGCCCTGCTGTTCAAGGGCGCGACGATGACCTGGCGCGCACTCGAGCAGCTGAGCGATGCCTGCGCGTCCGCCTTTCACGCGCTCGGCGTCCGGCACGGCGATCGCGTCGCCCTGCTTCTCCCCAACTGCCCGCAGTTTTCCATCGCCCAGTTCGGCGCCTGGAAGCTCGGCGCCATGGTCGCGCCACTGAATCCGACCTACACCGAGCACGAGCTCGAGGGTCCACTGCGCGAGAACGGCGTGGAGACGATCGTGACGCTCACCCGCTTCTACCATCGGGTGAAGCACGTGCAGCCGCGAACGCCGCTCCGGCGGGTGATTGCGACGAACATCAAGGAATACTTTCCGCCGGCGCTGCGGCTCCTCTTCACGCTCCTGCGCGAGAAGCACGACGGCGATCGCGTATCGCTCGCCCCGGGCGATCACGACCTCGCCCACTTGCTGCTCGTGAACCGCGGCCGCCGGGCGCCACGCGCCGCAATCGGTCCAGAGGATCCGGCCGTCCTGCTGATGAGCGGCGGCACGACGGGCACGCCCAAGGGGGTCGTCGGCACGCACGGCGCGTACGTCATCTCGGGGATGCAGTTGCGGATCTGGAACGCTGCCGCCCATGGCACGGACCCGTCGAAGGACGTCATGTTCGTCCCGCTGCCGCTGTTCCACGTCTACGCCAACGTCGGCTCGCAGTCGTTCGCGATCCTGCACGGGGCGCCGATGGCGCTGGTGCCCAACCCGCGCGATCTGGCGGATCTCCTGGCGACGATACGACGCGTGAAGCCGGCGTTCTTCAATGGGGTGCCGACGCTGTACATCGCGCTGCTGAACCACCCGGATGTCCGGAGCGGCAAAGTCGACTTCAAGTCGATCAAGGCGTGCTTCTGCGGCGCCGCTCCGCTTCTGGCCGACACCAAACAGCGTTTCGAAGCCTTGACCGGCGCACGTGTCGTCGAAGGGTATTCGCTGACCGAAGCGATGATGGCGGTCTGCGCGAACCCGGTCATGGGCGTCAACAAGGTCGGATCCGTCGGGATTCCGCTGCCTGACGTGCGCGTGCGCATCTTCGATGACGCGAACGGCACGAGTGTCATGCCTCCGAATGAAGTCGGGGAAATCGCGCTCTCGGGGCGCGCAGTTGATGATTGGCTACTGGAACAAGCCCGACGAGACGGCCCTCGTCTTGCGCGACCATGTGGACGACCAGGGCTCGTCGCGGTGGCTGCACACCGGCGATCTCGGCTATCTGGACGACGACGGCTACGTGTTCATCGTCGATCGCAAGAAAGATCTGATCAAAACGAGCGGGTTCCAGGTCTGGCCGAGGGAGATCGAAGAAGTGCTGGCCAAACATCCATCCGTCGGTGAGGTCGGCGTGGCCGGCGTGCCTGATGCCACGAAAGGCGAGGCCGTGAAAGCCTGGGTCGTGCTTCGGGTTGGAACGACTGCCTCCGAAGAGGAGCTCCGGACGTTCTGCCGCGAGGAGCTGGCGCCGTACAAGGTTCCCGCACACGTGGAGTTCCGCGCGGAGCTGCCCAAGACCATGGTCGGAAAGGTGTTGCGACGGGCGTTGAGAGACGAACACTTGAGAAAGTTAAAAGATTAAAGTTAAAAGGTAAAAGTGAAATTCACAGCATTCCTGTTTTCTTTTAGCTTCTTCCTTTTATCTTTTGACTTTTCACTTCCTCGTGCGGAGCCTGAACGGCACGAGGTATATGCCGTGCGGTTCGCGACGCTGGCGAACTTTCCGGTCGCCAGCCTGGTGGCCGGCGCCGATCGCGCGCGGCGTATGGACATCGCGATGATGGTCTGGGTGCTCAAAGGCAACAACGGCCGCGTCGCGCTCGTCGACTCCGGCTTCCACCGGGAACAGTACTTCCGCCAGTTCACGGTCAGGGATTTCGTGAAGCCCTCAGACGCAATCGCGCCGCTCGGCCTGAAGCCCGAAGACGTCACCGACATCTTCCTCACCCACATGCATTGGGACCATGCCGGCGGCATCGATCTCTTTCCGTCGTCGCGCATCTGGATTCAGAAAGACGAATACGACTACTACACGAGCGACGCGTGGCAGTCGGCAAGAACCCACGGCGGCATCGATGCAGACGACGTGCTGGAGATCGTGAAGCGGAACACGCGAGGTCTCGTGTCGTTCGTGCGCGGCGACGACGAGACATCGCTATCGGGGATTGGGTTCGGCGTCGGCGGCAAGCACACGTGGCAATCGCAGTTCGTCACCGTGCAGCTGGGCGAGAAGGCAGCGGTCCTTGCGTCCGACAACATGTACCTGTACGAGAATCTCGACACCCACAAGCCGATCGCGCAGACGCTCGACGCCGTGTCGAACCTGCGGACCCAGGATCGGATGAAGTCGCTGGCCGGCGAGGCGCGGCTGCTGGTGCCTGGCCACGACCCGGCCGTGTTCACGCGGTTTCCGAAGGTCGCGGAGCAAATCGTTCGTATTCAGTAAGCGAACGACGTGTGGGCACTCGACGTGCCGCTCCGACCTACCTGACCCACCTGACCTACTTCACCAGTTTCTTCCCTTTCAGCAGCACGTCGACCGAATCCGGCCGGCCGTTGACGAAGTCCACACGCGTCAGCCCATCGGGCGTCTGGCGGACGACGGCCGGAATCGACAGCTCGGTCAGGTACCACCCCTTCGGCAGCACGACCGAGTTGCGCGGCCGGCCCAGGCTCCGCTCGAACACGAGCTCGCCGCCATCGAGGCGATAGCTTTGCGGCGCGGTATACGTTTCCGAGAGGCGCAGCCGAATCGACTGTCCCTTCTTGACCGGCGCGAAGCGAGTGACCACGACCTCCTGGTCCGGCGCGATCTGCTCGCCGCCGGCATCGATCCCGGCCGCCTTCATCTTCGCGCCTGTCAGAATCTCCGCCTTCAGATCCTCGCCGGTGTCGAGAATCCTGCCGGACGGCTTCGATACCGTGCTGCCCGTCCGCACGACGTTGAGGTACTTGTCGGTGCCTTCACGCGACTCGGTGTAGTCGTGATAGAGGCTGAACGCGCTGGTCTCGGGCTGCTGCAGGAAGTACACGATGTCGCGATCCTGATGGGCGCGCTCGGAGAGCCGCGCGCGTTCGGTCGGACCCTGCGACGGTGGGGTTTCCCAGCTGCGCGCGTTGGTCAACGGCCGCGGTTTCGCCGCCTCGCCGGTCGGAGCCCCTGGTTTGGCCTTGAGGATCAATCCGGCCGCGCCCGGCGCCTGATGCATGAACGTGATGTAGACGCGGCCGTCAGGGCGCGACAGCACCTGCGACGGCACAGTGCAGTCGGTCAGCTGATAGCCCGCCGGGAGGACGACCGCGTTGCGGCGAATGCCAAGCGGGCGGTCGAACACGATGCCGTCGCCATCACGGTGATAGCTCTTCTCGTCTTTGTAGGTCTTGACGATGCGGATGCGCGCCTGGCCGCCATCCGCCGGTACGGGACGCGCCAGGTGGACTTCGATGTAGTCGCTTTCGAGGTCCGCGTTGCCGAGGCCGTGCGCCTTGGCCTGGGCGCCGGTCACCTGTTCGAACTTGAGCGGCGCGCCGGTCATCATGTCGTAGACCGCCTCGTCGCTGGCGACGCTGCCCTTCCGGATCGGATTGAAAAACGCGGTCGCGCCAGGCGTGGTGGCCGTCACTTCGTAATCAATCTTGAACGACGCCGTTTCCGGCGCCAGCAGCTCGTACAACGTGTACTCGTCCTGCGACGTCTGTCTCGGCTGCGCCCAGAGCGTTGCCGACAGCACCAGGATCAGGCTGACAATGCTTCGTTTCATGGGCGGAGTATAGCGCGCCGCCTGCGGACCGTGACGAGCGCCGAGAGCGCGAAGTACATCAGCGGATACGCCAGAGACACCAGAGCCAGTTCCTGCCCGGCGCTCCCGAACAGTGTGAAACCGAGCAGCACGAACCAGACGACCGCGGCGACGTTCATCGTCTTGGCCAGCGGTCCGCCGCGCGTCGAATAGAGATACGGCGTCGGCACGAACGTCAGCACCGACAGGACGACGAGTGTCGCTGCCGTCGCCCAGGCGGGCGGATGCAGTACGAACACATAGAACGACGACGATGTTCCAGTACGAGGGAAACCCGAGAAAGAACCCGTCATCCGTCTTCGCATTGACCTGTGAGAACCCGTACGCGCTGGCGAGGAGCGGCAGAACCAGGAGCCACGCGGCAGCGCCGGGCAGGACGTCCGCCCGCCACAACAGCAGCAGCGGCAGCGAGGTGTAGGTGTGAAAGTCGATCAGGTTGTCGAGCGCCGAGCCGTCGAAGTCAGGCAGGACCTCTTTCACACGCGCCCGGCGCGCGAGCCAGCCGTCTGTCGCGTCGATCGCGGTGGCGATCATCATCAAGAGAAAGGCCCAGCGAAACGACTCGTCGCCGCCACGGACGACGAGCACCGCAATGCCCGCGGCGCACACGAAGCCCATGGCCGTGTACAGGTGCGCCAGCCACGCGAACGCCACTCGCGCGCGAGGAAAGCCTTCGACCCTCGACCTTGCTCGGGTCGACCCTGAGGCTCTCGAAGGGTGCTCGCGCTCCATGAACTCCACTACGTCGCCCCGGCCGGGCTCAACCGGTCGCGCTCCACCGGCTCGCCCGCGCCGGCGTTCCGCAACAGCAGCGGCGCATCCCATTGGGCCGTGGCCCGACTGACGACCGGCAACAGCACGAATCCGACCGCGGCCGCGACCGTTCTGAACGGCACCGTCTCCGGGATAGTGGATGAATGCCGGCAGGCCGAGCAGCGGTTCGCCGCCGCCGACCCTGAGCACCAACGACGCGACGAACGCCGCGATCGATCCGGTGCGATTGACTTTCGGATCGAACAGCGCGAACAGCAGCTGGGGGAACAACAGGACGAAGACGAGATCGCTGGTGAAGAACCACAGCGCCTGGACGCTCTGAACCTTCAAGGCAAGGACGGTCGCCAGCGCGCCGAACAGCACGATCGACGATCGGATGACACGCTTCATCTGGACGACCGACAGCGACGGCCAGACGAGGCGCTTCAGGCAGTTCCAGCTGAGCATCGAGCCCGCCGACAGGATCGACGAGCTGAAGCTCGACGTCACGGCGCCGATGATAGCCGCCAGTCCGAGAAGGCCGATGGCGCGCGGCACCGCTCGCGCGAACAGCAACGGCATCGCGTCCGCAGGCGTCGCCTGGAGCCGGGACACGATATCGGCCGGCCATGGATACGCAAAGGCGGCAATGCCCATCAGCAGCGGCGGAACGGTGAACGCGATCGTCAGCACGCCGGCCAGGATCGACTGGCGCTTCGCGTCGCGCGGCGTCCGGCACGACAGCACGCGCTGGAAGTAGCAGTTCCACGGAATGCCGCCGAAGATCAGCATCAGCGAGACGTCCCACCAACCGACGATGGAACCGCGCGTCCAGAGATCCGTGTGGGGCCGTATCGGCGGCATCAAGCCGACGGCCTCCGGGCGCGCCGCCGTGTAGGTGGCCCAGGCGTGCGACAGTCCACCCGCGCCGTCGAGGACGTACGGCAGCGCGGCGGCCAGACCCAGCGCGACGAGCCCCAACTGAAAGATGTCGGTGTAGGCCACCGACCACATCCCGCCGAGCACGGTGTACGCGGTCGTGACCACCGCGGAGAGCAGAATCGCTGTCGTCAGCGGCATGCCGAGCAGGACGCCGAAGGTCGACCCGATCGCGACGAGGAGCTCGGCGCTCCAGAACAGTTCACCCGCGAGGGCCGGCAGGAACAGCACGGCAGCCCACCGTTTTCCGAATCGCGCTTCCAGCGGATCGATGAGCGTCGTGAATTCGAAGCGGCGCATGGTCGCGGCAAAGAAGACGCCGCCGAGAATCAGGCTGATCCCGAAACAGAGGCCGCCCTGGATGCCGAGCTGGAGGGAGGACTTGTAGGCGCCTTCGGTCGTGCCGAGCAGATACCCGCCATCGACCCACGTCGCGGTCATCGTCAGCGCGGCGACCCAGAAGGGCATCGCACGTCCCGCGACGATGAGATCGGCGGCCGTCCCCTCGCGGACCCGGCGCGAGGCGAACCAGCCGACCGCCATGAAGGCCGCGTACATGGCCACGACTGCCGCAATCGCCGGTGTCACGCGGACAGTCTACTTGTAAGTTGGAAGTCTGAAGGGATGCGCTAGTCCGAACGCAGGGCAATGAGCGGATCAATTCGGGACGCTCGCAGCGACGGCAGCAGGCAGGCTAACGTCGCGACGAGCGTGAACAAGGCGGTGACGCCGCCATAGACCAGCGGATCGAGTGGCCGGACGTTGAACAACAGCGACTGAATCAGTCGCGCCGCGCCCGCCGCCCCGGCAAGGCCGATCACGAGACCGATGGCCACCAGTTGGAGGCCGCCCTGCATGACGAGCCTCACCACCTGTCCGCGCTTCGCGCCGAGTGCCATCCGGATGCCGATTTCGGATCTCCGCTGGGACACCGCGTAGGCGAGGACCGAGTAGAGACCAACCGCGGACAACACCAGCGCCAGGCCGGCGAAGACCGCGGTCAGCGACGCCACGATCCGCTGCGCGCCCAGGCTCTTGCGAGATGTTGGTCTCGAGCGTCGCGAAGAACGAAATCGGCTGGTTCCTGTCGACCGCCGCGACCGCCGCGCGAATCGCGCTCTGCAGCGACGCCGGATCGCCGTCGACGCGGCCGACGACCGCCATGCCCGGCCGGCCGAGCTGGCGCATCGGGTAGTAGATCTCGTCCGGCGTCGGCGCGTTGAGGCCGTTGGTCTTGACGTCGCGGATGACACCGACGATTTCGGCGGCGACTTCGGCATCGCGGCCGCGCAGCAGCGTGTGGCCGAGCGGCGACTCGCCCGGGAAGAGTCGTCGCGCGAACGACTCGTTGATGATGCACACCCCGGGAGCGCCTTCGCGATCGTCCGCGGTGAAGGCGCGGCCAGCGGCCAGCGTGATGCGCATCAGCCGGAAATAGCCCTCGCTCACGATCCCGAGGTTGGCGATCGGCCGCTGCGGCAGCGGCAGAATCGGACGGCCGCCCACGCTGTACGGTGAACGCGGATTGAAGCCGGAGACCGGCAATCCGATGGCGACGGCCGCGTCGGTGACGCCAGGCTGCGCGCGCAGCTGCTCGACGACCTGCGCGAAAAACTGCGACTGCTGCGCGGTCGTCGTATACCGGCTGTTCGGGATACCGACGAATGCGCTCGCCGCGCCTCTCGCTTCGAATCCGGGATGCGTCCGCTGGAGCTGCAGGAAGCTCACCAGCAGCAGGCTGCTGCCAACGAGGAGGACGACAGACAGCGCCACTTCGGCGACGATGAGCGTCGCGCGGAATCGCCGGCCACGCTCTCCCGACGATCCGCGCGCGCTGTCCTTCAGCGCCTCGACGATCTGCGCGCGCGACGCCTGGATGGCCGGCGCCAGCCCCACCAGCAGCGCCGTCACCAGCGTCACGCCGCCGGTGAACGCCAGCGCTCGCCAATTCAGCGTCAGGATGGTGTTCGGCGGCAGCTGCGGCGCCACGATCGACTGGATGGCGGACAGCGCCCACAACGCCAGCAGCAGCCCGAGCCCGCCGGCCACGATCGAGAAGACGAGGCTCTCGATCAGGAACTGCTTGACCACGCGCGACCGCGTCGCGCCGATCGCCTGGCGGACAGCGATCTCTTTCTGCCGTGCGGTCAGCCGGCCAAGAAACAGCGACGCGACGTTGGCGCAGGCAATGAGCAGGACGAAGCTGACCGCGCCGATCAGCGTGTAGAACGTCGGCTCGAGGTTCGACGACCAGCGACGACACGAACATCAGCGGAATCGTCGCGTTGTTCGCGTCGAGCCGCGTCGGGAACTGCTCCTTCGAGGCGCGGCCGATCGCCGCCAGTTCCGCGGCCGCCTGCTGCAGCGTGACACCGGGCTTCAGCCGCGCGATCGGCTGTGAATAGCCGGCGCCGTTCTGGACCTGCTGCGCCGTCAGACCCGCGACCTCGAATACGCGCGGCGCGAAGACCTGCACCTGGCCGAACGGCGGCGACAGCCGCGGCGGCATGATGCCGACCACCTGCCACGGCTGGCCGTTGAGGGTAATGGTCTCGCTCGACGACCGACGCGCGTCCGCCGAAGCGCGTCTGCCACAGCTCGTGGCTGATGATGCAGACGGCGGGACCGTTGGGCAGATCCTCGTCCGCAGTGAAATTGCGACCGAGCGCTGGCAGGATGCCCAGCGTCGAGAAGAACGAGCGCGCTGACGCGCAGGCCGTTCAGCTGCTCGGGATCGCCGTTGCCGGTCAGCGTGAAATTGTCGAACGCCGAGTCCCCGAGGGAGGTGAACGAGCGCGCGTGTTCTCGAAGCTCCTCGTACCGCGGCCACGAGATGGCGGGCGCGTTCAGGTTGAGCTGCGGGTTGTTGGTCCAGATCGCCACCAGCGACGAGGGATTCGGAATCGTCACCGGGTTGAGGACGAGCCGATCGTAGACGGAGAACAGCGCCGTGTTCGCCGCGATGCCGACCGCGATGGTCAGCACGGCGACGCTCGAGAACGCCGGGCTCTTCCCGAGCGCGCGGACGGCTTGCTTGAAATCAGACATGCAGAAGTCTGGAAGGTCTGAAGTCAGAGGCTACTGAAGCAGCAGCAACCGATGTGCCAGTGAAAACGCGCGAAGAACTCGCGCGTTGGTGGTCGACGCTGACCGGACGTGGGACGGGGACGTCCCGTATCCGGACTGCGTCGAGATCAAGAGGGATAGCAGGAGGTCAGAAGATCAGGAGTTTTCTTTCTTTGAGAAAAGAACCTCCTGATCTTCTAGTCTCCTGTTCGAATCTTCTCCTGATCTCGGCTCAGGTCAGTTCGCGGTTGCGGGTCTCGGGGATCCAGATCCACGCGAGTGCGGCGAGGAGGAACGCCGCGCCGGTGGCGGTGAAGGCGACTGCGAAGCCGCTCGTCTCGGCGAGCCGGCCGATCGTGTACGGGCGCCGCCGCGCTCGCAATCCGGCCGAAGTTGTAGCAGAAGCCCGCGGCGGTCGCGCGGATCGCCGTCGGATAGATTTCCGCGACGACGGCGCCGAGGCCGCTGAAGTAGCCGGTGCCGAAAAACGCGACGAACGGACCCAGCATCAGCAACAGGATCGGCGTGCGGATGACACCGTAGAGCGGCAGCAGCACGGCGGCGCCGAGCACATAGAACACGTACGTTCGCTTGCGGCCGATCGCGTCCGCGACGAACCCGAACGTCACGTAGCCGAACCACATCCCGACCTGCATCGCGATCATGAAGAGCGACATCGTCGACGACGACAGGCCGACGCCGCCCTGGGCTGGACTGAAGCGCAGGTAGGCCGGCACCCACGAGTTCAGCCCCCACCAGGCGAACAGGCATGCCGAGTTCATCAGCGCGATGGCGGTCGTCACGGCGGCGACGTTCGGCTTGAAGAGCGAGCTGAATCGACCGCGCTCGGCCACGTCGGCGGCTCCGCCACATCTTCGGCTCCTCGATGTTCCGGCGGATCCACATCGTGAAGAGCGCGGGCAGCACGCCGACGAAGAACACGCCGCGCCAGCCCCAGAGCGGCATGACGATGAGATTCACGAGCGCGGCGAGGCCGTAGCCGATCGCCCAGGCGCTCTGGACGAACGCGAGCGCTTTGCCGCGGTGGCGCGCGGGAAACGTTTCCGAGACCAGCGCCACGCCGGTCGCCCACTCGCCGCCCATCCCGATGCCGAGCAGGATTCGAAACAGGGCGAGCTGCACCGCGCTCTGCGCGAAGCCGCAGGCCGCGGTGAAAATCGAGTAGATCAGCACGGCCAGCATCAGCGCCTGCTTGCGGCCGACGCGGTCCGCGATCACGCCGAAGGCAATGCCGCCGCCCGCCGCCGCCAGGAGCGTGATCGATCCGAGCGCTCCGGCCAGGCTGCGTGACAGGTTCAGGCCGGGATCTTCGATCAGCGACGCGAGGACGATCGCGTACAGCATCACGTCGAACGAATCGAGCATCCAGCCGAGTGACGCGGCGATGAACGCCTTGTGCGCGCGCGCGTCGGCGTCGGTCCACCAGGCGAACAGACCCTCGCTGCCGGGACCAGGGGCTGGGGCTAGGGGCTTGGGGCTAGCTATCACTGTTGGCCAATGGCTCTCACTGTAATGCCTGCGGCCTCGAGGCCGGCGCGAATTTTCGCGGCGAGGTCGTCAGAGCCGGGCGTATCGCCGTGGACGCAAATCGTATCGGCCTCGAGCGGCACCAGCGAGCCGTCGATCGCGACGACGTTCCGCTCCTTCACCATCCGCACGGCGCGCGCGACGACGGTGGCCGGGTCGTGGATGACGGATCCAGGCTTCTTGCGGGACGCGAGCGAGCCGTCGGGCTCGTAGGCGCGGTCGGCGAACACTTCCGCCGCCACACGCAGGCCGGCGGCGCGGCCCGCGTTGAGGATTTCCGAGCCGGGCAATCCGAACAGGATCAGTCCCTTGTCGAACGCCGCGACGCCGCGCGCGATCGCGTCGGACAGCTCGCGGTTGCGGACCGCCATGTTGAACAGCGCGCCGTGGGGTTTGACGTGCTGCAGCGTCACGCCTTCCGCCGCGGCCACGCCCGCGACGGCCGCCACCTGATACAGCACCATGTCCTCGGCTTCTTTCGGCGTCACGTTCAGCTCGCGGCGGCCGAAGCCGACGAGATCGGGAAAGCCGGGGTGCGCGCCAACCGCGACGCCGTGCTGTTTTCGCAAGGCGGATGGTGTCGCGCAGCACCGACGGATCGCCAGCGTGAAATCCCGCCGCGACATTCGCCGAGGTGATCGACTTGAACAGCCCCGCGTCGTGGCCGATCGTGTAGGCGCCGAAGGACTCGCCGGTATCGGAGTTGATGTCGATGCGCATATCAAAGGGTCTTCATTTCTTCAGCCCGGCCGTCCAATTGAGGACCACGGTGAACGGCGCCGACGCGCTCGCCCCGACTGGAGTCACGAGGAGAAATCGTTTGCCGTCCGCGGTGACGTCGCCGACGATCGTGCCGGACGGCGTCTGGAAGAGCGGTGCCGGCGTTCCTCCGCTGAACTCAGGGCCGGCGGTCACCTCGACCGCCATCATCTTCCCGTCCGGCGCCAGATAGAACAACTCCTTGCCGTCGCCACGCCAGCGCGGCGCGGTGCCGCCGCCACGCGACACCAGGACACTGCCTCCGGTGCTGGCGGAGCCGCCGCTGAAATCCGGCGAGAATGCGCGGACGTACACTTCCATCGCGCCGGATTGATCCGAGGCGTACGCCACCCAGCGTCCGTCCGGCGAGAACCGGCCGTCTTGCTCGATGAATCTCGATTGGAGCGAACGGTGACCGGCTTGCGACCGTCTGAGGGAAGCACCCAGAGGTCGAATAGCGTTGTGGAGACTTCGCTGACGGCGTACAGAAGGAATCGTCCGTCAGGCGACCAATCCAGTCGCCCTGATGAGACCGGCGCTGATTGAACGCGCGACCTCCTTCTCGTCTCCCTCGCCGCTTGCCAGTTTCTGATACAAGGCGCTGTTGTTGACCGTGAACACGATGCGCTTCCCGTCGCGGAGACCAGACGGGAAACTCGACCAGGCCGGCGCCAAACGTCAATCGTGTGGCGCCACCGCGCCGCGACAGGTCGAACAGCCACAGGTCCGCTTTCGACCCGTCCTGCGGGTTCGGTGCGCGACACGACCGCGCGTGAACCATCAGGGGACAGAGCGGCGCTGCGAAACGCGGCCGGTTCCGACAGGCGGCTGACTCGACGCGCCCTGCCGATCGAACCAGGCGAGCTGGAAATCGGTGTTGGCGATGCGGTAGACCAGAACGTCGTTGGACGGAGGTCGAGAAAAAACCGCCGTCGCGAAACGAGCCCACTCGCTCCGCCACCGGCACCGGATTTCCGGCCAGCGCCAGCCGTTTCGCATCAAATGGCTGCGCCATGAGCGTTCCCTCGCGAAGGAACAACAGGCGTCCGGGACCGAATCGTGGCCGGCCGAGTAAGTGAGACCGACCGCAGTACGGCATCAGTCGCTGAGCGCTCTGCTCCTCGGGCTTCGCATCGAGTGTCCCGACGTAGCTGCCGCTCGTTCTGCGGCGCGCTCGGAGAAACGCGCAAGTACACGAAATGCCGCCCATCGGGAAGAAAGGACGGACAGCAGATGGAACTCCTCCTTCCGCGATGCATCGAGCGCGGTCACCAGTGATACTGCGCCGCCGTTCTCGCGAACGTGCAACACGCCGCCGGCGGTATTCCCGACGATGATGTCGCCATCACGATTCCACGAGCCGCCGACTGCCACTCCCGGCAGATCGCACAGGGTTTGCGGCAGACCGCCCGACACATCCAGTTTCTTGAGCTTGCCGCCGGCATCGAAGGCGACGAACCGGCTGTCCGGGCGACCAGAAGGGCGGAGGCACGGCAGTGCCGCTGCTGCTTCCGTACCACGGAGCGCCGAACTTCCAGCGAATCCATGGACGCGCAGCCAGAGACGCAGGATCCCATCCGCGCCAAGCCCGAAGAACGCGAGATAGCGGCCGTCCGGAGACAGGCTGAAATTCCCCGGCCCCGCCCAATTCGACGGTCGGGGGAATCTGGAACCGCGTCGGGCCGGACGGGGCAGGCCGCTCGCGGACGCGTTGATAGACAAGGGGCACCAGCGCCAGCAGCAGCAACGCCGCGATGGCCCACGCGATCCATTCACGCCCGCGCCGTACCGGAGGCGGGACATGCTCGACACCGCGCGATGAACCCGACGCGTCCGACAACGCCTCGAGCGCAAACGCGAGGTCGCTGGCGGTCTGGAACCTCGCCGACGGACTCTTCTCGAGACAGCGATCGACGATCCGTGCAAGGCCCGGTGGAATCGAGCGGTCGGTCGCGATGAGATCCGGCGGGTGATCGTTCAGGATCGCGGTCATCGTTTCCGGCGACGTATCGCGGTGAAACGCGCGCCGGCCGGACACCATCTCGTAGAGGATGGTGCCCAGGGCGAACAGATCGGCGCGAGGATCGACGGCCAGGCCGCGGACCTGCTCGGGTGCCATATAGCCGACCGTACCGAGCACGTGTCCGACCTCCGTGAGCGGACGCACGGTCTGCAGCGCGCTCGCCGCCACGGCCGATGTGTCGCTGGTCAGTTTCGCCAGTCCGAAATCGAGAATCTTGACGCGATCGTCCGTCGTGATGAACAGGTTCTCGGGTTTGAGATCGCGATGGGTGATCCCCTTCTCGTGCGCCGCCGCAAGCCCGCGCGCGATGGCAACGGCATAGGCCACCGCCTTTCGCACGGGCAGCGGCCCGGCCGCCAGCCGATCCCGAAGCGTCTGCCCTTCGAGCAGCTCCGAGACGATGAACGGCGCACCCCTTTCGGTGCCGATGTCGTGGACCGCGAGGATGTTCGGATGGCTCAGCGCAGCGGCCGCGCGTGCTTCCAGTTCGAAACGGTGCAGTCGATCGGTGTCGGCCGAGAAAGACGACGGCAGCACCTTGATCGCCACGTCGCGCCCGAGACGCGAGTCGCGCGCGCGATACACCTCGCCCATCCCACCCGCGCCGAGTGTGGAGAGGATTTCATACGGGCCGAGGCGCACGCCGGCGGCTAGAGGCAATGGCGACTAGATTCTAGTGGCTCACCACCGGTGTCGATCAATTCCGCATCCAGTTGAGGACGACGGTGAACGGCGACGCCCCGCGTTGCGCCAGAAGAAAGCGCCTGCCGTCGGCCGACACGTCCCCGACGACGATGCCGGGCGGCGCCTGGAAGAGCGTGTGCGGTGGCTGGTGGCGGAAGTCCGCGCCGCTGACGTCGACGTCGACCGCCATCATCCGATCGTCCGGACCGAGATAGAACAATTCCCTGCCGTCGCCCCGCCATCGCGGGGAGTTGCCGCCGCCTTGTGAAACGAGCACGCCGCCGCCCTCTTCCGCTGATCCGCGATTGAAGTCGTTGGTGAATCGACGGACGTAGACCTCGCTTCGACCCGTTTCGTTGGACACGTACGCCACCCACCGTCCGTCTGGCGAGAAGGCGCCTTGAGATTCGTAGAATCGCGTCTGGAGGAACGGCACCGGCTTCGCGGCGTTCGACCCGGCCGCCGACGTCTCGATCACCATGAGATCCAGGCCAGTCACAGGACTCGTTTGCGAGTACATCAGGTAGCGGCCATCCGGCGACCAGCTGGACGTCGTCGCGATTCCTGGGGTATTGGACTCCAGCGCCTCCGGCTCCCGTCCAGCGCCGGTCGACTTCTGGTAGATCCCGACGCCCGTCGCGCCACGCGCGGTGAAGGCGACTTTCGTCCCGTCTGCAGACCATACGGGAGAACCCGCACTCGATCCGAAGGTGAATCGCGTCGGGCTTCGGCCGCGTGACGGATCGAGCAGCCACAAGTCGGAATTCGCCCAATCGCGGGGATCGGTTCGCGACGCGACGATCCGCGCGCCATCGCGCGACAAGGCGACGCCCTCATAGAGCCCGGCCTCGAACACGCGCTCGGTCATATTGCCCTGGCGATCAAACCAGCTGATCGGCCCTTCCGGATTGGCGCCGCGATAGACGAGCGCGTTATTGAAGGACACCGAGAAGAACGCCGTGTCGAGATACACGCCGACCTGATCGGCCACGGGCATGGCATCGCCCATCAACTGCAGCCGCTGGTGATTGAACGGCTGTGCGACAAGGGTGCCGTCGCGCACGAACAGGAGCCGGCCCGGTCCTCCATCGCTCGCTGGCGCGTATGTCAGGCCCCGTGCGTACGGATGGAACGGCTGCGCGCTCTGCTCGTCGGGCTTCGCGTCGAGCGTGCCGATGTACATGCCGCCGGCATCCGCGCCGGCCCCCGTCGTGGGCGTTCGCAGGTACACGAAGTGGCGGCCGTCGGGGAGAAACGTCGGAAGAAGATGGCTGTGATCCTTTCGCGCCAATGTCGTGACGGGCGCCAGCGACCCGCCCGCTGCTGACACGCGGCTGATGCCGCTGCCGATCACACCGAGAATGATGTCGCCATCGCGATTCCACGAGCCGCCGACGACCGGCGCTGTCAGGTCGCACAGCGTCTCTGGCGGTCCGCCCGGCGACATTCAGTTTCTTGAGCTTGCCACCGGCGTCGAACGCGATGAACCGGCTGTCCGGCGACCACCAGAATGGAGGACCGTAGCCGGCCACCTCCGCTCCCGGCAGCGTCCGAACCTCGAGTGAATCCATGCTGCGGACCGACAACCGCACGAGGCCATCGACGCCGACCGAGAGAAACGCCAGATATCGCCCGTCCGGCGACAGTCCAATATTCCCCGAGGCCGCGAGATTGACCGTCGCCGGAATCTGAAAGCGCATCGACTCGGACACGCGCGGACGCTCGCGCAGATGGAGGAACGCCACGGGACCGAGCGTCGCCAGCAGCAGCGCCGCGGCGCCCCAGGCCAGCCACGAGCGACGGGCCGGGCCGTTTGACGGCGCATGTTCCAGCAGCAAATCGACGTCACCGAGATCGCGAAGCCGCCGACTCGGATCGGCCGTCAGACATCGTTGAACGAGAGGCCGCATCGCCGCGGGAACCCGCGACCAGTCCGGCTCCCTGGTCAGGACCGCGGCCATCGTGTCGGACACGGTGGCCCCCTCGAACGGACGCGCGCCGGTGAGCATTTCGAACAGGATGACGCCGAACGCCCAGACGTCCGCGCGCTTGTCCACCAGCTGCCCGCGCGCCTGTTCCGGAGACATGTAGGCGATGGTGCCGACAATCATTCCCGCGCGGGTCTGCGCCAGCCTCGTCGGCGAGTCGTCCGCTCGATCGAGCATCCGGCGTCGGTCTGCTGGGCGAGACCGAAGTCGAGGACCTTCACGGCTCCGCTCGGCGTGAGCTTGACGTTCGACGGCTTGAGGTCCCGGTGCACGATGCCCTTGTCGTGGGCGGTCGCGATCGCTCGGCCATCTGGCGGGCAATGCGCAGCGTTTCGTCCACGGCCATCGGCCCATGCGCGATGCGGTCGGCCAGCGTCGGGCCTTCGACCAGCTCCATCACGAGATAGTTGGGGCCGACGTCGTGCAGCGTGCAGATGTGCGGGTGGTTGAGCGCCGCGATCGCCCGCGCCTCGCGCTCGAAGCGGTCGCTGAAATGCTCGGCGGACACCTTGATCGCCACGTCGCGCCCGAGACGCGAGTCGCGCGCGCGATACACCTCGCCCATGCCGCCGGCGCCGATCGTGCCGACGATCTCGTACGGACCGAGTCGGGTGCCTGGCTTCATCAACGGTTCATCACGAGGTCACGAAGAGCAGGAAGGCCACGAAAATCGGTTTTGGACAAGAATTCTTCGCGATCTCTCGGACCGCTTCGTGGCTTCGTGAAAGACCGTCACTGTTGTGGATCGGTTGATGACTTCTTCTCGGCGTCCTTCGCCGGCTTCGGCGGCCTCGGACGATTCATCGTCAGGCTGACGCCGTTCCAGAACGGATCGACCTTTCGCTCGACCTCGTGATGGCCCGTGACGAGGTATTCGAGGATCGCCTTGTCCCATTGCAGGCCGGCGTTGGCGACCAGCTTCATCCAGTCGCCGCGCGCGGTTTCGTCGGGCGCTTCGGTGACGCCGTCCCAGATCGTCACGTTCGGCTGACGCGTCATGAAGTCCGGGCTCTGCGGGTTCGCGCGCGCGCCCTTGATCGACTTGTAGATCAGGACGCCGTTCGTGAAATCGAGCTTGAAGTTCTTCTGATCGAAGTCGAAGCTGTAGCGCTTGTAGCGATCGTAGGCGCGCTCGTTCAGCGCCACGGTGGCGGGCGCCGCCTTCACGTACTCGGTGATCATGTTGAGCAGCTTCATCTGCTCGTCCTTGTGCCGCGGATAGCGCGCATCGTCCAGCCAGCCGAAGCCCGGCATCCACCAGCCGCGCATCGTCCAGTAGTCGCGCGTTTCGACCGACCGCGTGCGCACCCACGCCGCGTACTCCGAGAACAGCTGCACCCATTCGTGCGACGGATAGCCGTGCGGGTTGAGGAAGATGTCCGGCAGCCACGTGCGCCAGATCTTCGGGCGGATGCCGCTTTCCGGGTAAATCGGATCCGCATCCCACTGCGCGCTGGTGACGTCCACGCCGAGCGATCCGAGATAGCCGGCGTGCAGCATGTACGTCGGGTTGATCTTCTGCAGGTCGTAGGCGAGCTGCGCGCCGTCCGCGTTCGTGATCGGATGGATGACGACGTTGACCTTCTTCAGCTTCTCGCGGTACACCGGGATCGGTCAGCAGCAGCTCGGCCATCTTCAGCACGTGGCTGGTCGACGACACTTCGTTCGCGTGCTGCCGCGCCGAATAGACGATGGTCGGCTTCATCGTCGTCTGCTTGGCCTGCGACCAGTGCGACGCCTGGATCGGCGGCATCAGATCCATCGCCCAGACGTCTTTGCCGAGATAGCTCTCGCCGACCTTGTAGACGGTCGCTTCCTTGAACGTCGACATCTTCGCGAGGATCCCGTACGCCTCCGGCGGCGGAATCGGCGTGTCCCATTGGACGTCGGCGGCGCGTGTATCTTCCTGATGTCCGGGAACGCGCGCCGGCGAGCCGTTTGGTTCGAGCGTCGCGACGGTCTCGGTGGCCGGCTTGCTCTCGTGCTCCCAGCCATGGTCACGCGAAGCGCGCCGAGGTCGTGATACGCCAGCGCATCCGCGATAGAGGCCGGCGGCGCGGAGCCTGG
Organism: uncultured Acidobacteriota bacterium; assembly: GCA_963792175.1. Classification (GTDB taxonomy): domain Bacteria; phylum Acidobacteriota; class Vicinamibacteria; order Vicinamibacterales; family CAVVIG01; genus CAWBVG01. Next base: position 14,281 of record CAWBVG010000008.1, on the reverse strand, counting down.
CAAGATTCGCGAACGCCGCCTTCGCCTGCTCGGCCGACATCACCGTGCGATCGACGCGCTCCTCGGCGGTGCGCTGCACGAGCGCGTCACGTTCGTCTTTCTCGGTGTCGACCTTCAGCCGCAGATCGAGCCGCTCGATGCCGTCGCGGCCCGCACGGACGGCGGCCGCCAGCGTCTGCGGCCGGTCGACCGCAATCTTCGGGATGTCGAGGCGCGCTTCGCCACGACGGCCGCCGCGTTCCACGTATTCGACGACGACCGACGGACGCGGCGCGTCGAAGCCCGGTGATCGAAATCTTCGCGCGGCCGGCCTTGCCGTCGGCCTTCGGGATGCACCATCGGGATCACGCGGCCGGGATAGGCGAGCCCGGCGCCGCGCGTAAAGCGGCCCATCACGTCGAAGAAGTGGAGCGTGTTGAAGTAGATCTCCTCGTGCAGCGCTTCCATCGACGAGATCTGTTCCTGATCGATCGGCAGCCGGTACTCCGGCTCGCTGAGCGTGAGGTCCACGGTCAGCTCGCCGAAGAACGGCGCGTCCTCGGCGCGAGGCTTGCCCTTGCCGAGCGCCATCACGTGGTCGTAGAGCGCGGGCAGCGTCTTCGACTGGAAGTGATCCCAGAACCGCTCGGGATCGGTGGCGATCCGCTCGTCGGCGACGTCCCGGCCGGCGACGTCGGCCTTGATCCATCCGGTGGTCACCCGCACGTGCTCGTAGTCGGGGAACCGATCGAAGAACGCGCGCTCGACGAACTTCGGCTCGAACGTGCGCCGCAGCAACTCGGCGCCGCCGGCGCGCGGTCGCGATCACTTCGTACGCCGGCGATCCGATCGGCGCATCTCGAAGCGGATCTTCTTCAGATCGACGTTCAGCTCCTTCGCCAGGATCTCGTCGATCGGATAGAGCTCGAGCAGCCAGCGTGTCGGCGCAAACATCCCCTGCTGCTTCCACCCGGCCGGCGGGCCGATTTCGGCGAACCGGATCGTGATCGCGTCCACCGGCTTTCCCGTCAGCGCCGGCCGGACCACGTCGTACAGCCAGCTGTAGCCCTGCTTGTACGCGGACAGCACCGTGACCGACGTGGTCTTCTCGTCCGCGCCCGCTCTTGACCAGCTCGGCTCGCGCCTCCTGCTCGATGCGTGCGCGCACCTCCGGCGGCTCGCTGAGCCGCGCCTCGACGGTCACCGCCGGCCGCTTCTTCACGGCCCGGCAATCACCCTCGCGCGCAGCTTCGTCCAGAACTCGTCGACCTCGGACGGGACCTCGAACTCGTCGGTGACTGAGCGCGCGTGCCCTTCTGCACGTCGAGGTTCTGGACGTCGACGGTCACCGATCCGCGCGTGGATGTCCTGGTTGGCCTGCCGGGCGATGAAGACGGCGAGGCCGTCGTCCGCTTTCTCGACGAACACCCTCACGTGCGCCGACGCGAGGTCCTTGCCCTGCAGCTGCTCGCGACAGTTTGCCCAGCTTGTAGAGCGCCATCGCCGCCTGCCCCGCCGGCGATCGCCCGGCGACGAACTTCCGCACGTCCTCCTCCACATCGTCGAGCGTCGTGCGGTCTTTGCCGCGCGCCCAGATGTGCGGAAACCGCTCGGCGAGCTGCCGAACGGCGCGGTCGACGCCGGCGGCGTCGCCGCCGGTGACGATGAGCGCGCTCTTCTCGCCGAACGCCTTCTTCACCAGCTGAATCAGCCCTTCGCCGGGCTGGAGCGCCGGCCGCTCCCACTTGTTGTTCTTGATCAACGTCTCGACGAGCGGATGCGATGTGCCGATCAGGACGAGGATCGGCTCGCTGTCGGGCGCGGTGATCGCCTTCGGCGGTTTCGCGATCGGCAGCGACACGCCGGTCGATTCGAGACCGAGCCGCGCGGCGAGATCGACGACGCCGTCGGCGCCGTCGCCGTCGGCGCTGAGCAGCACGTCGACGCGATCGGGAATCAGGTTGTTGTCGGAGTCCGCCAGCGCGCCGTCGTTGGCGTAGAACGAGGACAGATCGAAGTTTTCCTTCGCGCCGCCGCCGGGCCGCCGCGCGGGCGGCTGCGAAGCGGCAGCCGGTCGCAGCAGGGATGGCCGGCAGGTCGATCGTCGCCCCGCCTGAACCCGGCGCGCGCAGACGGATCCGCACCTCGCGCACGTTCGCGTACGACAACGGCGCGTTTCGCGTCGCGGCTCCAGTGGCCTTGAGCTGATTCAGCGCGACCTGCGCCTTGATGAGATCGCCGCCGCTGGCCATCTGCAGCTTCGACGACGAGGCGCTCGGCGCCGTCGATCTTGATCGCGCACCAGGACGGACGACGCGACGGCCGAGGCTGCGGTGACGCCCTTTCCTGACAAGAACTCCTTCACATCGGCGGCGACCTTGTCGGTCGTGACGCTCTTCTGATCCCAGACGAACGGCAGGTGTCCCGCGAGCATGACCGCCGCGGCTCGAGAGGCCGCCGTCGTCGCCGACCACCGCGACGGCCGGACGACCGGCCAGCGTGAACGCCGACACGAGTCCCTCGCCCGCCTTGAGCCCCGCCCCGCCGATCGTCTCGAGGCTGACGCCGGCCCGCGCCAGCGACTTGGCGCCGACGAAAATCGTGGCGCCGTGTCGTCGCTGTCCGCCTTCGACGCGTCCGGCTTCGAGCCGCGGACGATCGGAGATGTCCATCGCCGACGTTTCGAACCCGAGCCGCGCGGCGACGTCGGCCGCCGCCGCGAGCTCGGCGGACGACGGCTGCTCGCCGAGCACGAGACGCGCGTCGACGAAATCGACCGCGCCGTCGCCGTTGCGATCCTGGAAGACGACGCCCGGGGCGAAGAACTCCGACAGCGACGCGGCCGCGGTGTCAGCCGGAGCCGTCCGGCCGACCGCGGTCGGCGACGATGCACGAGAACGACCAGAACGAGCAGACTCTGTGCCATGCACGTCAGAACTGGATCCGCACGGCGAACTCCGCCTGGCGCGAGGGCGCGTTGATGTTCGGCAGCAGCGTCGTGCTCTGGCCGAACAGCGGCCGCCCGGCCGTGTCGTTGCCCGCGGTCGATGTTGTTGTTCGGCGCGTTGAAGTTCGCGCGGTTGAAGATGTTGAACAGCTGCGCGATGAACTCCGCCCGGTAGGCGCCGATGCGGAAGGTCTTCGACAGCCGCAGGTCGACGTTGGCGAAGCCCGGGCAGTCGACCGTCGTGACCGCCGTCAGGCCGCGCGTCCGCGGCGGAACGTGTTGACGGCGTCGAGATTCAGGTCGCGGCAGCCGCGTGCCCGGCATGACGCCCGGCCGGCAGATCGATCGGTGTAGCCGTCGCCGTTGAGGTCGAGCGCGCTGCTCGGAGCGAACCGGCAGGCTCGACCGGAAGTCGGCGATCGCCGACAACTGCACGTCGGCCGGCAGCTGCACGATGCCGCTGGTGACGAGCCGGTGGCGGCGATCGGCGGCGCCGTAGCGCTCGATCTGAGAAGAAGCCGTAGCGATCGCCGAGCTGATTGGTCGCCTGCGTGTCCATCGCCTTGCTGAGCGTGTACGACGACGAGGAACTGATAGCGGTTCGACATCCGCTTGTCGACCTTCAGCAGCAGCGCGCGATAGGTGTTGTTCGCCGTCGACTGCCAGAAGTTGACGCGCGCGAACTGCGGATACAGCTTCGCCTTCGTCACCTGATCGGGCAGGTTCGGATCGACGGTGTCGCGATCGGAGTAGCGGTTCATGATGCTGACGTCGGCCGTCACCGCGATGTCGCGCGCCACGGTCCGGCTCACGCCGGCGTTGAACTGGTGCGCGTACGCGTTCACCGTGTCGTTCGACTGCGACGGTGATGTTCGGCGGCGCGGTGGTGATGAACGAGTCGCGCGACTTGCCGCCGCAGCGGATCGGGGAACGTCGGCCGTGTTGATGATGATCTGCTTCGCCTGCGGCCACGTCAGCTCGCTGAAGTTCTGCAGCGTCCGCATGTTGTCGTAGAACATCCCGTAGGCGGCGTGGATGTTCATCACGCCGTTGTTCTGCGGATCCCACGCCAGGCCGACGCGCGGCCCGAAGTTGTTGTAGTCGCCGCGGCCCGTCTTCGGCTGCTTCACGACCGAGACGTCGAGCGGAAACGAGCCGTCGCGTCCGAGCTTGTCCTGAATGCTCGCGAGCAGGTCCGGGCAGGTCCTCGTTGAACGAGCCCTTCTGCAGGTCGTAGCGCAGGCCGAGGTTGAACGTCAGACCGCTCGCCGCCTGCCAGTCGTCCTGGATGTAGCCGGCGAAGGTCTTGGTCGGAATGTTGGCGTAGGTCGGCAGCGAGTTCGTGTACTGCGTCGGATAGGTGGTCGGATCGTTGACGTTGTAGGGCGCGTCCTTCGGGAACGTCCAGCTGCCGAGCGGCGAATTCGTGTTGTCGCCTTCGAACGGGATGCTGCTGAAGTCGACGCCCGTCTTCCACTGATGCGTGCCGCCCCACGCGTGCATCAGGTATGAGAAGTCGTCCTTCACCTGCCAGCGCGACTCGGGGCCCATCTGCGCGTTGCCGCAGCCGCCGACGGTGATCGACGGATAGGTGAAGACCGGCGTGCACAGCGGCAGCCGCGCGGTGAAATCGGCCGGCTCCCAGTCGCCGTGGCTGTACGGCGGCGACACCTCGTACTTCGCGTACGCGTACTGGAAGCGGGCGTCGTTCAGCGCGCGCGAGCTGATCACCCAGGTGTGGCCGAGCACCGCCGACTTGCGCGGCACCGCGAAGTCGAAGCTGGCGGTCGCGGCGGTCGTGCCGCCGGCCGTGATGATCGGCCGGTACTCGTCTTCGGCGCCGTAGCGGAAGAACAGGCTCTGTCCCGGCGCCAGTCTGGTGATCGAGCTTCGCGTTGTAGGTCCAGCGCGTCTGGTCGCTCAGGAACGTGCCCTCGTACTGCGGCCACAGGCCCTTGGCGTTGACCGTGAGGAACTGTTTCTCCTGCGTCCCCTCATAGGCGAAGAAGAAGTGCGTCTTGTCCTTCACGATCGGGCCGCCGATCGTGCCGCCGTACTGATAGCGCCGGTAGTCCGGCTTGGTCGTCTGGAAGAATTCCTTCGCGGTGATCGACGCGTCGCGGAGGAACAGCAGGCCCGAACCGTGGAACTGGTTCGTTCCCGACTTGGTCACGACCGCGACCAGGCCGCCGGTCGCGAGGCCGTACTCCGCCTTGTAGGTCGACGTCGAGACCTTGAACTCCTGGATCGCGTCCATCGCGAAGTTCTGCCGCGGCTCGCCCATCTCGGCCCAGGTGTTGTTCACGCCGTCGACGACGAAGCCGTTCGAGTACTCGCGGCCGCCGGCGCCGACGTTGACGTTGCCGCGATAGAACTGCCCGCGGATGTTGTCCTGCGACGTGCCGGGCGTCAGCATCGCGAGATCGATCCAGCGGCGCGACGCCACCGGCAGATCCTGAATCTGCTGCGTCGACACCGACGTCGACACGTCCGATCGCGTGACGTCGACGATCGGCGAGTCGCCGGTGACGGTGACGGTTTCGGCAATCGTCGCCGGCTTGAGCGTGAAGTTGAGGATCGCCGTCTGGTCGATGATGAGGATGATGTCCGGCCGGGTCTCGGTGCTGAAGCCGCTCAGCTCGGCCGCGACCGAATACCGGCCCGGCGGCAGCGACGGCAGCCGGTATTCGCCGGCTCCCTCGGTCACCGCCGTACGCGTCAGCCCGGTGTCGACGTTGCGCGCCGTCACGGTGGCGCCCGGAATGATCGCGCCGCTCGAGTCCTTGACCGAGCCGGTAATCTGCGCGTTCTGCGCGAACGCAGACGGCGCCAGGAGAATTCCGATCACAATCGCCAGCAAACCCACGAACCACGTGCGCATCAAAGCCTCCTGCGTGCTACTTGCTTGTTGTGGCCGCCGCCGGCCCGCCTTCGCTCGGATCGACACGACCGAGCTTCGGCGCGCCGAGCCGTTCGGTGCCCGGCATGACCGGGCGAATTCGAATCGTTGTCAGCGACACCGCGTCGCGCGTCGCGTCTTCTTCGATCCGCTGCACCGTGTAGTGGCCGTCGCGCAGGTACTTGACGCTCGCCATCAGATACGAGAAGCCGGCCTTGGCGACGAGGTTCAGCCATTCGCCTTGCGCGGTTTCGTCCGGCGCTTCGGTGCCGCCGCTGAAGAACGTCACCTGCGGCCACGCGTTCATCGAGAAGCGGCCGGCGCCGCCGCCGGGGCCCGCGCCGCCTTCACCCGCCGGATTGCCGCCGCGGCCCGCGCCGAACCGCCGGCTGCCGCTCGGCTCGCCGGTTTCCGGATCGCTGTAGTAGATCGCGGTGTCCTTGTAGATCTCCTGGTTGAAGACGTACGGCCCGAACCCGTAGGCCCACTTTCGATACCGCGCCTGGTGCCGAAGGTCCATCGCGCGAACGTCCGCGTTGGCGTTGATCTCCCGGACGATGGCCTCGCGCACCGCCTCGGTCGCCTGCGAGTGATCGGGATAGCGCGGATCGCGCAGCGTGCCGATGGTCGTGTACCAGCCGCGCGTCGACAGATAGGTCCGGAACCCGGGCGGCACGTAGCCGGCGAACGGCTGCACCCACTCGTGCGACGGATAGCCGTGCGGGTTCAGGTAGATGTCGGGCAGCCAGTCGCGCCACACGCGCGTGCGCACGAGCGATTCCGGCAGCAGCGGATCCGGCAGGCCGACCAGCGAGGCGACGTCCTGACCGAGCGCGCTGTAGCGCCCGGCATGCAGCATGTGCGTCGGCGTCAGCTTCTGCAGGTCGTACGCCATCTGCGCGCCGTCCGGGTTCTCCACCGGGTGGAGCACGACGTTCACCTTCTTCAGGATCTCCTTGTAGCTCTTGTCGGTGACGAGCAGCTCGCCGAGCCGCAGGATGTGGCTCGTCGACGAGACCTCGTTCGCGTGCTGGCGGCCGGTGATGAAGATCGTCGGCTTGTACGCGGACAGCTTCGCCAGCGAGACCAGCTCGCTCGGCGTCGGCGTTGGTGATCTCGAGGACCGAGATGTCGCGGCCGCGATACGATCGGCCGGCCTTGTACGCCTTGACCTCGGGGAACGCCGCAAGCTGACCGACGATGGCTTCGCTTTCGTCGGGGCTGATGATGTGATCCCACGTGACGAGCGGTTTGCCCGGGGCAGGCCTGTCGGCCTGCGCGACGCCCGGAGCCGGCGAAGGCGTCGGACGGGCGATGGCGGAAATACCCCGGTCGACTTGATGACGCGGCGCGCGTGGACGTCCTTCACGCTCACGTGCACCGCCACACGGTCCACGTGATCGAACGACAGCGCGTCGCGGTACAGGCCGGCGGCGTGGAGGCGCGGCAGCGCGTCGAGCGCGTCAACCGCCCGCGCGGCTTCGCGGTCGTCCCGGGCTTCCACGTCGAGCGACAGCTCGCTCACACGGTCCGCCCGCGCCACGACTCGAGCGACGGTGGCCGGCGACGTCTCGATCTTCACGAGGTCGCGCGACACACGCGTCGGCCGCTCGACGCCCTTCTCCTTGTAGGAGATCTCGATCTTCGGCTTCGTCGACGCGTTGCCCGCGTAGTGCACCTTGACCTCGCCCGGCTTGCCCGGGCGATCGGGATGAATGATCGGAAAGATCTTTCCGGGCGCCGCCAGCCGGCGCTTGGTGGTCGTGCGGCCGAGCGCGTCGAAGAAATCGAGCGTCACGAAATAGAGGTCCTCGTGCAGCGCTTCGAGCGACGACACCAGCTCCTCGTCCACGCCGATCCGGAAATCGGGCTCGCTCATCCAGACCTCGATGTCGAGGTCGCGATGGAACGGCTGCTTGTCGGGCAGCGGACGGTTGTCCGTCACCTTCATCACGTTGTCGTAGATGCGCGGCAGCACGTCCGACTGGTAGTGATCCCAGAACCGCTCGGGATCGGTCGCGATCCGTCGATCGACGACCGACGTGCCGTCGACCGACGCCGACAGCCATCCGGTCGTGACGATCACGCGCGACCAGCCGGGGAACTTGTCGAGATACTCGCGCTCGACCGTCTTCGGCGTGAACGGCGGTGTGGAGGACGACCTTGCCCGCCGCGTCGGTCGCTTCGACGGTGTAGATGTCCTTCGGGTTGTCGACCAGCTCGACGGTGAACGCGTCCTTCGCGATCCCGAGATCGCGCTGGAACATCTCGTCCACCGGATACAGCTCGTGGACCCAGCGGCTCGGCACCATGTAGAACTTGTATTTCTTCGAGAGGTCGGGATGGTACTCGGCGACCTTGACCTTCACGGCGCGCGCGTTCTTCCCCTTCAGCTCGGGAATCACCTGCTCGGTCATCCAGAGATAACCCTGCTTGTAGGCCGAGAGCACCCGAACCTTCGGGTCGGTCGCGCCCGCGGCCTGCAGCTGCGTCCGCGCCTGCTCCACGAGCCCGCGGCGGATTTCGGGCGACTCGCTCAGGCGCGCCTCGAGATCGACCTTGGATCCGGCCTTGACCTTCGGCAGAACGTCGCTCTTGAACCGTTGCCAGAACTCGTCGACCTCCCACGGCACCTGCATCGTGTCGTCGAACACGGTGACCGGATCGGTGATGCCGACGCTTGACGCCTTCACCGGCACCTTGATGCCCGCGCGCTGCAGCTTCGCGGCGACGTAGGCGTCGAGCGCCGGGTCGGCCTGCTCGACGAACAGCTTGACGTCCATCGACTCCAGCGTCTTGTCCTTGACGTCGGCGGCCAGCGCGTCGAGCTCGGTGTCGACCTGGCTCGCCTGCCCTGCGGCGGTGCGCGCCTGCAGAAAACGATTCAGCTGCAGCGCGACGTCGCCAAGCGAGGTCGAGCCGCGCGCGTTGTCCCACACGTACGGCACCCGGCGGGCGAGATACATCGCGGCGGCGTCGGTGCCGGCGGCATCGACCCCGGCCACGAGCGTCGCCGTGGCGTTGCCGAACGCCTTCGGGACGACCTGCACCGCGCCCTCGCCGGGCTGCAGATCGTCGAGACGCGCCTTGCCGATCTTCACGAGGCGTTCGATCAGCGCGTTGGAGCGGCCGACGAGGATGGGGCTCGACTCGCGCTCGGGCGTCCGCACCTTGTCCGCGATCCGCGTCAGCGGCAGCGTGATGCCGGTCGTCTCCAGCCCGAGCCGGGCGGCGATATGCGCGGCGGACAGCGAATCCGCCGCGCCGCCGAGCACAATCGTGGTGTCGAGGCGGTCCGGAATCAGATCGGTGTAGGCGTCGCCGTACCAGCCGTCGATCGACAGCGCATTCGTCGAGATCGAAGGTTCGCGCCGGAGCGCCGCCGGCCGCGGCGTCGGCGGGCCGGCCGCGGTCGCCCGGCGAATCGGCCGCGAGCTCGTCGGGATCGATCGGCGGTGTGAGCGTGCGCTGATTGAGACCGGTGCGCGAGACGGTGGCGTGCGCGATCGCCTTCGCGCCCGCCACGATGTCGATCGCCGTCGCGGCGACATTCGTGAAATTCAGCGTGCGCGGCTCCTGGCCGCGCCGATGCGCGAGCTCGAGCTCTTCGAACACCTTTGCGGCACGCGGACCGTCCGCATCGGGCACCGTGATGCGCAGGGCGATGCGCGCGACGCCGCGCTTGTCGCTGTCGACCAGGATCGACGTCACCGCGGCATCGCGGGCCTGCACGCCGTGCGCGCGGACGTGACGCAGCGCCTGTTCCTCGACGGCCGGGAGCGTGATGCCGTTCATGCCCCACACCCGCGGCAGCCGGGCGGCCAGCTCCACGGCGGCATTCACCGTCCCGTCGTCGTCCCCTCCGACCACCGCGAGTCCGTCGCCGCCGCCGAGTGGCGAGGCAACAGCGGCGATCAAGCCTTGTCCTGGCTTGAGCGCCGCGACGTCGAGCGTCTTCGCATCGACGAGCGATTGAATGAAGCGATTCGTGCGGCCCACGAGGATCGGGACGCCGATCGAGGCAGGCTGCGCCACGTCGCTGTCGCGGACGACGAGCGGCAGCGTCAGCCCGGTCGTGTCGTAGCCGAGACGCGCCGCGAGGTTCGTGGCCGCCTCCGCGTCACCCAGCGTGGGCGATGCCGGCACGATGACGCGGGCCGCCACGGCGTCGGCCAGGCCGTCGCCGTTGGTGTCGCGGGTCAGGCCGTGCGCGCCGACGATCGCTGTAAGAGATTGAGCGCTACGGACATCGGCCTGGACACGGCCGCGGAACGCGAGAGGAGCGCAGCCGAGGGCGACTGCGAGGGCCAGAAGGAGTCTGCGGCTCGTCATGTGCCGCGGATCTTACGCTGTACAAAACAAAAGGGCATCGCGTGATTGCGATGCCCCTCTGCTCCACTGGTCTGGCTCCCCCAGCATTCACGGCGCCCTGCCGTAATCAGACCAGCGACCTGCCCCTGTTATCGCAAGGCGGATGCCCGGTGCTTTCCTGGGAAATGGGCCTGTTCTCGCGAAACGCGACCCTGACGGACCGACGACTTCGTCGCCTGACTTACAGATCTGGTAGCTGGGACCGGATGGCGTCGAGGAGCGGCAGGCGATTGTCCCGCGGGGAGAGCGTGGGCGCCGCGACCGGCCAGGTGATGCCGATGGTCGGGTCGTTCCAGGCGATGCCGATCTCGCTCGCCCGGATCGTAGACATCCGTGCACTTGTATTCGACCTGTGCGACCGGCGTGACGACGCAGAATCCGTGCGCGAATCCGGCGGGACGAAGCACTGCCTGAAGTTCGCGGCGGACAAGTTGACGCCAACCCATCGGCCGAACGTCGGGGAGCCGCGGCGGACGTCGACGGCGACGTCGAAAATCTCGCCTTCGATCACCCGGATCAGCTTTCCCTGCGGCCGCCGCACCTGCAGATGCAGGCCGCGCAGCGTGCCGCCGATCGATCGCGAATGATTGTCCTGCACGAAGGGGCCGGCGATGCCGTGCTCGCGATATCTATCAGCGTGGTAGGTCTCGAGAAAGAATCCGCGGCCGTCTTCGTGGACGTCGGGCTCGATCGACGAGCACACCCGGCAGGCTGGAGGGCTCGACCCGCACGTCAGCTCTCGTGTTCGAGGACGCGGAACAGGTACTGGCCGTAGGCGCTGGACTCCATCGCGCGCGCCAGCCGCGCGAGATCGCTCGCCGTGATGTAGCCCATGCGGTAGGCGATCTCCTCCAGACAGGCGACCATCAAGCCCTGACGCTCCTCGATGGCCTGGATGTAGCTGGAGGCCTGCATCAGCGATTCGTGGGTGCCGGTGTCGAGCCACGCGATGCCGCGCGCCAGCTTCTCGACGTGCAGCTGTCCGCGGTCGAGATAGGTCCGATTGACGTCGGTGATCTCGAGCTCGCCGCGCGCCGACGGCGTCAACCCGGCCGCGATGTCCACCACCTGATTGTCGTAGAAATACAACCCGGTGACGGCGAACGATGATTTGGGGCGTTCCGGTTTTTCCTCGAGGCTGACCGCGCGTCCCGACGCGTCGAATTCCACGACGCCGTAGCGCTCGGGATCGCGTACCTGGTATCCGAACACCGTGGCCCCGGTGTCCCGCTCCGCCGCGCGGCGCAGGTAGTCGGAAAAATGCGCGCCGTAGAAGATGTTGTCGCCGAGCGCGAGCGCGACGCGGTCGGGCCCGACGAATTCGCGGCCGATGATGAACGCCTGCGCGAGTCCATCCGGGCTCGGCTGCGAGGCGTACTCGATCTGCAACCCGATCTCGGAGCCGTCGCCGAGCAGGCGCCGGAATCCATCCTGCTCGTGAGGCGTGGTGATGACGAGCACGTGCCGGATGCCCGACAGCATCAGGTTCGCCAGCGGGTAATACACCATCGGCTTGTTGTAGATCGGGACGAGCTGCTTGCTGACCGCGCGCGTCAACGGATGCAGCCGCGACCCCGAGCCGCCGGCGAGGATGATCCCCTTCAGCATCGGTCGAGATCCGCACAAACGTGCATCGACAGACACGGCTCATCACGAAGGACACGAAGACATCTTGACCCTTCGTGTTGCTTCGAGCCTTCGTGAGAAGCCGTCATCTGCATCAGCCGCCGAGCCCCAGCCGCTGCCGATCGTATCGCCCCGCCTGCACCTGCTCGCACCAGTCGCGATGATCGAGGTACCACTGCACCGTGTCGCGCAGGCCGGTCTCGAAGGTGTGCTGCGGCGCCCAGCCGAGCTCGCGGCGGATCTTGGCGGCGTCGATCGCGTACCGGCGATCGTGACCCGGACGATCGGGAACGAACGTCTTCAGCGCGCGCCGGCTGGTCGGCCCCGGACGCAGCGCGTCGACCGTGTCGCAGATCCGATCGACGATTTCGAGGTTGGTCCGCTCGTTGCCGCCGCCGACATTGTACTTTTCGCCCGCGCGTCCCTTCGCCAGCACCAGCAGCAGGCCCGCGCAGTGATCCTCCACGTGCAGCCAGTCCCGCACGTTGCCGCCGTCGCCGTAGATCGGCAGCGGCCGGCCGTCGATCGCGTTGAGCACCATCAGCGGGATCAGCTTCTCGGGAAACTGGAACGGCCCGTAGTTGTTCGAGCAGTTCGTGATCAGGACCGGCAGGCCGTAGGTGTGCGCATACGCGCGCACCAGATGATCGGCGCCGGCCTTGCTCGCCGCATACGGCGAATTCGGCGCGTACGCGGTTTCTTCGCTGAAGGCGCCGTTCGCGACCGAGCGTGCCGTACACCTCGTCGGTCGACACGTGCAGGAAGCGAAACGCATCCCGCGCCTCCGCCGGCGCTTCGCGTGATGAAGGCGCGCGCGACTTCGAGCAGGATGAAGGTGCCGACGATGTTCGTGTCGATGAAGAGACGCGGACCGTCAATCGACCGATCGACGTGCGTCTCCGCCGCAAGGTTGAGCACCGCGTCCGGGTGATGCTCGGCGAAGGCGCGGCTCATCGCGCGGCGATCCGCGATGTCGGCCTCGCAGGAACGTGACTCGAGGATCCTTCAGCGGCGCCTCGAGGTTCAACAGGCTGCCCGCATACGTCAGCTTGTCGACGACGACGAGGCGATCCGAGGTGTGGGCAAGCGCGTAGCGAACGAGGTTGGAGCCGATGAACCCGGCTCCCCCCGTAATGAGCAGCGTCGCCATGAGAAAGTTAAAAGTGAAAAGTTAAAAGTGAAAACCAGAAATGCAAAGTGAACGTCTTCCTGGTTTTACCTTTTCACTTTTGACTTCTAACTTTATACAGCGGCGCCTTCCGGGTACATCAGCGCCAGCCGCAGCTCCTTCGCGAGCGAATCGACTGTCGTGCCGCTGCGCTTCCAGGCGCCTTCGGTCTCGAACCGCAGGTCGCCGATGCGGCGGCCCCAGGGCGCGATGACGCGGCCGATCGCGCGGAAGTCGCCGCGATCGGCGTGCTCCTGATCGAGCCGGCGGACCACATCGGGCGCGACGCGGATGAACGCGCGCGAGCGCCGACGGCGCTGCGAATGCTGTACTTGCGGCCGTTCCAGGCGCCGCCGAAGACGAGCGCGATCTGCTTGAAGTAGTTGACGAAGAACTTCTTCGCCTCTTCGTGCATGTCCGACGATCGGCGGCTGAAGACGCCGTCGGGCGCGAACAGCTTCTTCAGTTCCTGCGCGAGCGGCGCCTGCGCGACGCGGCCGCGTCCGACGCCGAGCAGCTTGATTTCGTCGTAGAGCGGCGAGTCCTCGCGGTCGTTCAGCGCGCGGACGACGTCGTGCGCCGTCGCCAGCGCTTCGTCGCGATACAGCTGGCGGCCCGACAGGCTGACGAGGTGCGACGCATTGAGGCGCGTGTGCTTCGCGTTGATCGTGACGAACATCTGCACGACGTGATCTTCGGGAAGCCGATCGAAGATGATCGCCGGGACGCTGAAGTCCTCGTCCCTGAAGCGCTCGATGTCGGCGTGCAGCGCCAGCAGCCGGTGCTGGCCGTCGATCGCGCGCAGGATGCCTTCGCGCTCGGGCACTTTGAGGATGCCGACGCGGTCGTCGCCGCCCGCCGCCTGGAACGACAGCTTCTCGTCGCACGAGATGATGACCGCGCCCGGAATCGACGGCAGGTCGCGCGCCTGACGGCACTGCTCGTAGTACTGCACCAGCTCGTCGATCTTCTTGCGGATGATCTGGCGCTGGTAGGCCTTGTCGCTCGACGCGATGCGTCGCTCGAGGAAGTCCCAGTTCACCTTCGACGGCGCCGGCAAGCCGGGTTTCTGGCGGCCGCCGCGCACGCCCGGCTGTCCGCCTTCGCCGTAGCTGAGGACCTCGAACCGGACGAGCTTGTCTATGTCACTGGCCGTCAGGGAAGCTTGGTAGAACTGCACCCCGAACTGCTGCATACGAATCGCGGCAACGTTGATCATAGGTTGAGTCCGTCACGCCTCTGAAAAGTGGCGAATTGTACAACAACTTTTCCCCCTCGTCCTAGCCAAGTA
>CAWBVG010000007.1:0-181144 GCA_963792175.1 uncultured Acidobacteriota bacterium | reverse complement strand
GCTTGCGTGATTGATCAGCTGGCTGGCCCGAGGGTTGCTTGCTATACCCTGGGATGACTAGCGGTATCGGGACTCAGCAGCTACGACGGCGTGCGCTAGCCGCTGAGGTGTTGGGAATCGGTGTCTGCGCCGTCCTGACTATTGCGCTGTGCGTTGGCTGCCGCACCGTGGTCAACCCAAGGTTAATCGAGGACGCCCAGACCCTGGTTCGCATCCGTACGGCGCTGGTCAACGATCCGCAACTGAGTCTGCGAGGCATCGAAGTCCACGTCACGGCCGGCGTCGCCCACCTGACAGGCTCGGTCGCCTCAAATGAAGAGGCGCAGCGACTGGTTTCGCTCGTTCGCGCGATCGCCGGGGTGCGGGCGGTCCAGTCAGATGTTCAGGTCGGCGAGCCAGCCGCAGTCTCCCCGCCGGCGGGACAACAGCGCCGCACCAGGTCAGAGGTCCCGGAGGGTCCGCCGACCGGCGACTGCTCGCCGTCGGCGGAGCCGTGTCGTGGACAATCCCCTTCTCGAACGACCTCAGCGGCGCAATGTCATGGGGGCCGCTGGTGCGGTTCGGCTCGGGGTCGGGCTTCTCGCCCGCGATTGACTTCAACTGGTTTGCGGTCGATGTGTTCTCGGGCAGCGACTCGTCCGCCCGCCTCGGAACCATGAGCGTGAAGCCGGTGATGGGCGGAGCGGCCTACAGGTGGGCCGGCGACCACGTGTCCCTTAGTCTGTCCCTCGTGGGCGGATACTCCTTCAATCATCTCGAAACGAACGATCTGGCGACTGGCAAGCTCCTCGCGTTGCGGGCGGACTCGAGCTTTGCGTGGCGGCCTGGCGTCACCATCTGGTATGACGCCAATACGCGCGCCGCGTTCAACGTGTCTGCCGGGTACGTGGTCACGCGTCCTTCTGTGACGTTTTTCGAGGAGGGACAGATAGAGAAGCGCGGCCTGCGCGCGAACACGCTCCTCGTCAGCGCCGGAGTGGCCTACAAACTGTTTTGACCGGATGGGTTTATGCGACAACGGCTGATTGCCCTGCTCGAGATCGCCGGAGACTGGGGCGTGTTCGCGGGCCGCTCCATCACGGAGGCATTTCGTCCGCCATTCGAAGGCCGGGAAATCGTCCGGCAGCCCTTCGAGCTCGGCTGCCGCTCCATGCCACTCATCGCGGCGGCCGGCTTCGCGGTTGGCGTCGTGCTGTCGATGCACACCAGGGCCTCGCTTGCGCGATTCGGCGCCGAGGCGTTGATTCCCGCCGGCCTCGCCATCGCGCTTGTACGCGAAACGGGTCCGCTCACCGCAGCGCTGCTGCTGTCAGGCCGGATCGGGGCCGGCATCGGAGCGGAGCTTGGTGCCATGCGGGTGACCGAGCAGATTGACGCGCTCGAGGCCACCGCTGTCGATTCATTCAAGTATCTCGTGGTGACGCGCGTGATTGCCTGCGTGATCGCGCTGCCGATCCTGACCACGCTCATGAACTTCACAGGCATGCTGGGGGGCTATGCCGCCGAATCCGCGGTCACCAGCATGCCCCTTCGGACGTATTTCAACGCGGCGTTTTCGTTGATCGGGTTCTCTGATTTGATCCCGGCCACCGCCAAGACGATGGTCTTCGGGTTCATCATCGCTTCGGTGGCGTCGTACCTCGGCGTCAACACGACCGGCGGCACCGAGGGCGTGGGGCGCGCCTCCACGAAGAGCGTGGTGACCGCATCGATTCTCCTCATCCTCGCGAACGTGGTGCTGGTCAAGATCATTTTTTTCTTCTATCCGGCATGACATGGCGAGCGACATCGTCCCGGCGATCGAGCTCCGTCATGTCACGAAGCGGTTCGGGAACCGCAACGTGCTCGACGATCTCACGTTGTCCATTCCAGCGAGGCAGGGCCTGTGCCTCCTCGGTCGCAGCGGGACCGGCAAGAGCGTCATGCTCAAGCACATCGTGGGACTGATGCAGCCTGATGCTGGACAGGTGCTGGTCGAGGGCAAGGATATCGCACGGATGTCGAGGCAGCAGCTCTCCGTGACGCGGCAGCGCATCGGCTTTCTTTTCCAGAACGCGGCCTTGTTCGATTCGCTTTCGGTCGGAGACACGCGGCCTTTCCGCTCCGGCGCCACACCGACGCCTCGAATGCCGAGATCGTGTCACGCGTCCGGACCCTCCTCGAGCAGGTCGGTCTCGAGCGGGACTACGACACGATGCCCGCCGATCTGTCCGGTGGGATGCAGAAACGGGCCGGCCTCGCCCGGGCGATGGCGCTCGCGCCGCCCATTCTCCTCGCGGACGAACCAAGCGCCGGCCTCGACCCCATTACCGCCGCCGAGATCGACGCGCTGCTCATCGATTTGAAGCGCCGGCTCGGAACGACGCTCGTCGTGGTCACGCACAACATCCCCAGCGCGCGAGCGATCGGCGATGAGCTGGTCTTCGTCCACGAGGCGAAAATTCTCGCCCGAGGCTCGCCAGATCTGCTCGATCGCTCCGAGCATCCGCTGGTACGCGAGTTCATGAGATCCGCCGGATCGGGCTGATATCCAGTGTGCGATCCAGCAAGCTAATTAGGAGTCAATCATGAGTCGAATGCGGGTCGTCGTTGGTGCCTTCATCGTGGGAGGCATCCTGCTGTTTGCGGGCGGGCTGTTCCTCATCGGAGACCGGCGGCTTCTTTTCGCCAAACAGTTCGAGTTGAACGCCACGTTCGGCAAGGTCACAGGGCTGCAGGTCGGCGGCAAGGTCCGGCTGGCCGGGTTCGACGCCGGTGAGGTTCTTGAGATCATGATCCCGCCCCGACCGTCTGACCGTTTTCGCGTCCGGATGCGCGTGCGGGAGGACTTGCACCAACTCGTACGCAGCGATTCCACGTGTGGACTGCAGACGGACGGCATCGTCGGCAGCACGTTTCTTCAAATCAGCAAGGGCACCGACAACGCGCCCGTCGTGCCTGCTGGAGCGGTGATTGACGGCATCGATCCCATCGAGTTCGCCGATCTGATTCGAGAGGGTCGAGAGACGTTCAGGACCGTTAGCCGCGAGATCATCGATCTGAAGGGCGACGCGTCGCAGGCCATCGGTTCGGTGACCGGGATCGCGGAATCGGCCAGCGTCATGATCGCCAGCGTTGGCGAAGAGGTCCGGAGCGTCTCGAAGAGCGGCACCGCGGCTCTGGACCAGGCGCAGCAGGTGTTTGCCGGTGCGCGAGACGTCATGGACGGCGTGAAGGCCGGTCGTGGCACGGTCGGCCAACTCGTCACCGACGACACTCTGTACCGGCGATTGACGGGGCTCGGAAGCGAGACCGAGCAGGCGATGCGCAACATACGCGAGACCACGGATCGGGGGCGCGCCATGATGGAGGAGTTCACGGCACCGAATGGAGGGGGGCCGCAGATGGTGCAGAGCATGCGCGACATCCTGAGACAGACCCAAGAAGTCGTGTCGGATCTGGCGGACAGCACCGAGGCGATGAAGCGCAACATCCTGTTTCGCGGATTCTTCAGGCAGCGCGGCTTCTACGACCTCGATGCCATTTCCCGGGACGCATACGCCGCGGGGGCGCTCGCAGGCAAGGACCGGACCGCGCTGAGAATCTGGATCGCGGCCGACGTGCTGTTCGCGCGCGACGCCAACGGGACCGAACGCCTAACCGATGCGGGTAAGCGCCGGCTCGATTCGGCGATGGGCGACTTTGTTCGCTTTCCGCGGGACAGTCCGCTGGTGGTCGAGGGCTACTCTCGAACGGCTGAAGGCGGATCAGCATACCTGTCGTCCGCCGAGCAAGCCACGCTCGTGCGCGACTATCTGCGTGATCGCCTTCGGCGGAAATCGAGCCTGGTGGACTTCATTGCGATGGGCGACGCGGCAGTCGGCAGCCCGACCGGCGACAGTCGGTGGGCGGGTGTGGCACTCGCGCTCTACGTCAGGAAGGACGCGCTGGCCGGCGCGAGCCGATGATCTGATCCCCACCCGCTTCGCCCACTCGGCAGCCTTTTCCGGTTTTCCCCAGTCTCGATAGAGCTGGATGACTCGCCGTCCGGCTTGGTCCATGACCGACGCGTTAGCGGGCGAGATGGACGACTTTCGCGCAAAGCGGTCATGCCGGTCGGCGCCGCCACGGCACCGCGATCGATCGGTGATGCGGAACGATCTGCGCGCCGTACATGTTCGCGAAGATGCGCGTCAGCACCGCGCCGAAGAAGAACACCTGCGCGGAGTAATACACCCATAACAGCAAGGCCAGGACGCTGGCGGCCGTGCCGTAGACCGATCCGCTGCCGGCTGTTCCCAGAAAGATCGACAGCGCCATCGTGCCTGCCGTGAAGAAGAACGCGGTGGCCAGCGCGCCGATGGCGGCATCTCCCCAGGCGACGTGCGCGTCCGGGACTGTTTTATACAAGAGCGTGAACATGGCGGCCATCAACGCGAAGCTCAGGGCGAAGTTGATGATCTGCAGTACGGCCGCCGGAATCGGCAACCGGCCCTGAAAATACGTGGCCGCGGCGGCAACGACGGTGTTCACGACGAGCGACGCGAGGACGAGCAGGCCAGCTCCCACGACAATGAGGAACGCGTACAACCTGTCCCCGGCGGTTGCTCGAATCGCCGCCAGGACGCCTGCTTCCGTCGATGGAGGCTGCTGCACCCGCCAGACAACGTTCAGCGAGTGTCGTAGCTCGCTGACCAGTGCCGACGTGCCGAGAAAGAGCGTGAGCAGGCCGGCGACCGTTGTGACGATTCCCCCCACCGGCGTCGCCGCCTGCTTGAGCATCAACTGCGCCGCTTCGGCGCCTTGAGGACTGAGGAAGCGCTCGAGCCACGGCGCAATCTGGCCGGTGGCGGCGGCGCGGCCGATGAACAATCCAACAACGCCCGTGACGACAATCAGCACCGGCGCGACCGAGAACAGCGTGAAATACGCGAGCGCCGCACCGAGGCGGTCAGCGCCATCAGAGGACCAGTCGTTGTAGGCCGTTGTGAGCAGCGAAAGGATCTGGCGCGGCCGCAGCGCAAGCACTGTCCGGAACTGCCTCGTCGGACCGTAACCGCGCTGCAGGTTCAGCTTGCGCGAAGGTTCGTCCCGGACGGCTGACTCGGAGACTCCGTCAGGCATGTTTCGACCTCCGGAGCTTCCTGCATGCGAGTTCGGCACCAACGCTGGCCCTGTACGCTGGTAAATGGGTGAGTTGGCGAATGGATGAGAAGCCCTCAAGCTTTACGAAGGTCTCAAGGTCGTCTGGTGATCCGATGGCCTCGACTCAGCACGTGTCCGGCTTTCCTGTCCCGCCGTAGCCGCATCGCGGCGAAGGTGGAAGCCGGACACTACGTGCGTCTGGAATCGAACTAGAACGAGACGCGCGCGCCCAGCTGAATCTGGCGCATGTTGCGCGCGCTGCGGATCTTGCCGAACGTCGCGGGGGCGTTGAGGCTGGTCCCCGGGTTGTTCAAGTTGACGATGTTGAAGACGTTCGTCGCCTCGATGCGGAACTGGAACATCGAGCGGCCCTTCAGCGGGATGTCGCGGAAGATGCCGAGGTCGACGTTCCGATAGCCGGGGCCGTCGATGATGTTGCGGCCGGAGTTGCCGTCCGTGCCGACCGCCGGCACGGCGAACGCCGCGACGTTGAACCAGCCCTCGATCAGCTGCTCGATCGGACGCCCGTGATCGAGCTCCGGGTTGCCGACGAGATCGGCGCGATCGTTGGTGAGGCCGTCGAAGTTGCGGTCGGTGCCCGCGGCGATCGTGAGCGGCGTGCCGGTCTGGAAGCGTCGACGATCGCCGACACCGTCCAGTCGCGCGCGAGCACGCTCACGACCGACGACGAGTCGCGGAGGTAGTCGATCTTCCACACGCCCGACAGCACGAGGCTGTGCGTGCGATCGTTGGAGTTCCGGCCGCGTTCCGCGCGCGAGCTTCGTCGCGTTCTGCACGCCCGGCAGGCCGCCGCCCTGGAAGTCGACGTCCTCGTAGCCGCGGCCGAACGAGTAGTACGCCTTCCCCGATCAGCCTGGCGCCGCGGCGCTCGGCGCTCAGCTGCAGGCCGTTGTAGTCGCTGCCGAAGATCGACGACAGCACGGTGGCCGCGCCGATCGTGCCGGGCAGATACGGCCGCCGCGCGTTGACGTTCGCCGTCGTCGCGGTCGGCGCCGAACACCGGGTAGTTGTTGTCCACGCCCGCGGCGAGGTTCCGCCCGAACGACGCCGACGTACGACGCGGTCACGCTGAAGCTCTTGCCGAGCTCCTTCTCCACCGTGATGTTGGTCTGGTAGCTGAGCGGCCAGACGAAGTCGAGCGACGGACCGAACACCTGCGCCGGCAGCGTGAACCGCGGCGACGCCGGGCGTGTAGTTGAACGGAAACGGACCGACGCCGCCGGGCAGGTTGCGATACGGATCGGACAGCGTGAAGACGGTCGGGAACGACTGCCGGACGGTGAACGGCTGATTGTCGGCGGTGGTGTTCCACTCGTTGCCGGTGATGCTGCCGTAGAACATGCCGAACGACGCGCGCACGGCCGTCCGGCCGTCGCCGTTCGGATCCCACGCGACGCCGAGGCGCGGCGCGATGTTGTTGAGGTCGGTGTGCACGATCCCGCGGCTGACGCCGGCGTCGCCGGGGAACAGCAGCCCGACCGGCGCGGTCGGGTTGATCGTCGACTTCTGCCCCGGCACGAAGGCGAGCTTGCGGTCCTGCGGATCGGTGATACGGGAACTGCACGTCGTAGCGGACGCCGAGGTTCAGCGTGACGCGCGGATGGATGCGGAAGTCGTCCTGCGCGAAGGCGCTGAGGTAGGCGCCGTTGTCGGTCTTTCGCACCGGCGCGTCCTGCGTCATCGTCGCCGGCAGGCCGAGCAGGAAGTCGGCGTAGGCGTTGCCGGTCTTGCTGCCGTTGAAGGTGAAGACGCCGTAGTTGTCGAGCAGCGTGTCGTGGACGATCGCCTCGTACGACACGTCGCCGCCGATCTTGAACGAGTGCTTGCCCTTGGTGATGCTCAGCGCGTCCTTCACGCTCGATGTAGTTGCTGCCGGCGTCCGGGCCCGGCGATCGACGTCTGGCCGGTGAAGTAGCCGGTGACCGTGAGGCGCGGCAGCGTCGGATCGCCCTGCGGCGTGAACTTCGAGTTCAGGTCCGCGAGCGACGTCGTCGGGTTGTTCACGCGGGCGCCGAACTGGCGCACGTAGGTGCCGCGCAGCTGATTGATCATCGACGGCCCCAGCGTCCAGGTGTGCGACGAGGTTGACGTTGTGCTGCTTCCAGGCGAAGTCGCGATCGACCCACGGGATGTTGCCGGTCAGCGTCAGCGGCTGCGTATCGACGCCGCGCTGATGGAAGTAGCTGAACGCGAAGGACTGCGTCGGCGAGAGCTGGTGATCGATCTTGAGCGTGCCTTCGTTGGTGCTGATCGGATCCGGCCGCGCGCACTTCGTAGAAGTTGTTCGGCAGGTTCGACAGCGGGACGTACTTGTCCTGAATCGTCTTCGCCGCGATGTCGAACCGCGCCGGCCGGGATGAGGTTGCCGGGGAACGCGACGCCGGTCACCGGATCCCGCGGCTTGATCGACGACTGCGAGAAGTCGCCGGCGCGCTCGAGCGCCGTCGGCACCACCGCGGTGTTCCGGTAGTAGGTCTCTTCCTGCCGCAGTCCCGAGTAGCTGGCGAAGAAGAACGTCTTGTCCTTCGCGATCGGGCCGCCGAACGCGCCGCCGAACTGGTTGCGATCGAGCGGATCGTTGGTGCCGACCGTTCCCGGCGGCGCCCAGCGCGGCGAGTTCAGCTTCTCGTTGCGGATGAAATCGAAGGCGGCGCCGTGAAAGATGTTGGTCCCCGACTTGGTGACGATGTCGACGACGCCCGCCGAGTAGCGGCCGTACTCGGCCGAGTAGCCGTTGGTCAGGACGCGGAACTCCTGCACCGCTTCGGGGTTCGGCGCCGGGTTGCCGGTGCCGCGCAGGCCCGCGGTGTTGTTCCCGCCATCCAGCTGGAAGTTGACGGTGCCCATCTGCGCGCGCGCCGGAGCCGTTGATCGTGGTCACCTGCTCCGGTCCGCCGAGCGAGTTCGAGCTCGTCGTTGCTGGTGACGCCGCCGGTGATGCTCAGGAGCGAGTACAGGTCGCGGTTGACGAGCGGCAGGTTCAGCACCTCGTTCTGGCCGACCGTCCGCGACAGCGCGGCCGACGTGGTGTCGACGAGCGGCGAGTCGCCGACGACCGACACCGTCTCGCTGACCGCGCCGAGCTCGATCGTCGCGTCGACCCTGGCGTTGCGCCCGACTTCGAGCACGATGCCGGTCTGCGTGAAGTTCTTGAAGCCGGGCATGCGTGACGTCCACCTTGTAGTTGCCGACCGGCAGCAGCCGCAGCGCGTACTCGCCCGCGCGCGTCGGTCACGGCGTTCCTGCGAGAACTGCGTGCCCAGGTTGGTGGCGGTGACGGTGGCGCCGGGAACCACCGCGCCCTGGGCGTCCTTGACGCGTGCCGAGGATCGTCCCGGTTGGCACCTGCGCCAGGGCGGGCGTCGCGATCGAGCATCGCGGCGAGCGCGGCGACGGCGGCGGAATCTCACAACGCCATAACGGCTCCTTTGATCAGGCCACGACCGGCGCGGCAAATGTCGGCGCCGCGACGAGCATGGCAGCGCCGCGCAGGCGCGGATGCTCTTCTGCTGAAACGATGACGATGTCGGTGGACGCGGCGGCCGGCGTCAGCGCGCGCTCGGCGAGGGCGGTGCGGACACGTGCTCTCGATGAGATCCCAGGCGGTGGTGATTTCGCCGCCGATGAAGACGCAGTCGGGGTCGATGATGTTGACGATGCCGCCGAGGCCCAGCCCGAGGTAGCGCGCGGACGCCTGGAGCGCGGCAACCGCCTTGCCGTCGCCGGATCGCGCGCGGGCGATCAGGTCGTCGATCGTGAACGCGCTGATCGCCGGACGTCCGCTCCTGCGGGCCGTCCGAAATAGCGCGTCAGCGTCGCGAGATTCGAGATGTGCGCTTCCCAGCAGCCGATGGCGCCGCACGAGCAGCGCGGACCATCGATGCTCAGCGGCATGTGCGCGAACTCGCCGGCGATGTTGTGGCGCCCGCGCAGCAGCTCGCCGTTGACGACGACGCCGACGCCGACGCCGTCCGAGACGCTGACGAACACCAGATTCCGCACCCGCGCGGCGACGTTGCGCGCCTCCCACACCTGCGCCAGCGCGCAGGCGCGTCCCGAGTTCTCGACGTGCACCGGAAGCCCGGTCGCCGCCGCGAGCCGGGCGCGCAGGTCGACGTTGCGCCAGCCGCAGCGTCGGCGCATGGATCACGCGGCCGGTTCCGGGATCGACCATGCCGGGCACGACGACGCCAATCCCCTGACATTGCCCGACGATGCCGGCGTGGGACTTGAGCAGGTCGGCGATGCGCCGTGCCAGAGCCGTCACCAGGCGCTTCGGGTTCCTGCGCCGTCGGCAGGCTGACGATGTCCGATCGCGGCTGGCCCATCGGGTCCGCGAGCATGAGGAACGTGCGGCTCGCGCGGATGTCGACGGCCACGCTCGATCCGCTCGCGCGTGTTGATGTAGAGCAGCGTCGGGCTGCCGGCCGCGCGCGATTTCGCCGGTGGTGCCTTCGACGATCTGGCGGTCGGCGAGCAGTTCCTGGACGAGCAGGCCGACCGCGCCGCGGCGCATTTTCATCCGGCGCGCCAGGTCGGCGCGCGAGATGGGCTGATGGCTGCTGATCAGCGTGAGCGCGATCTGGCGGTTGATCTGCCGGGAGGTGCCGCGCGTCGCAACGTGGAAGCGATTGGGATCAATGCGACGCATTTGCATCACGTTGGAGCAAATGCGCCGGGCGCACGGGCCAGAATGCCAGCATTTTCCGCGAAACGCGGTACGCCGCAGCGGACTGCGACCGCTCTCTGGCCCGGATATTGTCTCAAGGGGGTGCAAAATATACGAGCCCTACAAAGTTGTCAACTTTGGGGGGCGTGCCCGTTCTCGCGGCGGCAGCACGAGCGTTGTCGCTTCACGCCGCTGGCGTCGACGCGACGCTGCGCACTTGCGCGACCAGCGTGGTGCCGCGGCCCGGCGCCGACTCGATGGCCAGTTCGCCGCCGATCATCCGCGCGCGCTCCCGCATGCTCGCCAGGCCAAGGCCTTGCGATGCCCGGCCGGGATCGAAGCCTTTTCCGCCATCGGTGATCTTCATCCGTAGGAGCGCATTGTTGTCGGTGAGCTCCACGTCGATCCGACCTGCGCCGCTGTGCCTGGCGGCGTTGTGCAGGGCTTCCTGCGCGATGCGGTACAGGCAGAGAGCGATGTCGGGGGGAATGTGCGGGGCGAGCGGGCCGCCTCCCAATTCGACGGTGACGTGGTGCTGCCTGGCGATGTTCGCGCACAGCTCTTCGAGCGCCGAACGAAGTCCGAGGAGCTGAAGCCTCGACGAATGCAGCATGTGCGACAACGTATGAAGATCGATCGAGAGCTCCTCGACCTGCGAGATGATCGGGCGCAGTCTGGCACGGCCGGCCGATTCGTGCGCCGGCCATTCCCGTGGCAGCAACTCCAGCTCGATCCTCAGCAGCGCGAGCCGCTGGCCGAAGTCGTCGTGCAGCTCGCGCGCGATTCGAGTCCGTTCGGCGTCCTGGGCATTGAGCAGGTGACCGCTCAGCTCCTTCAGCAGCGACTCCGAGTTCTTGAGCCGGCGAGCCTGCATCACCAGCCGGAGAATCATCCAGGCCTGGAGCATCACCAGGACCAGCGATCCGATGATGTAACCCTTGTAGAGACTCCAGACCGAGGGCTGGGTGAACTGCACGATGCTGTCGCCGGGCAGGCGGGCGCGGCTGATGCCCCAGCGCTCCATCTGGCGGGCGTCGAACATGCGATGGTTCGGATTCAGCGTTTCGACGGGGATCGTCGCGGGCGCCTCGCCTTCGAGTACGCGCGCACCGACACGGCCGGCGGCGGCGCCCACCTCCGACAGTCTGTACAGCGCGCCGCCGACGATGCCGAGCCCGAGATACGAGTCGTTCGTTCCGTAAACCGGCGCGGCGGACGCGGGCACCATCAGCGCCAGCGCTTCTTCAGGCAGGAAATGACGTCCGGCCGCATCGTTCGAGAACAAGGGCGAATAGAGGACGGCCGTGTGCGCCGGCAGCTTCGTCAACCGCCGCAGCAATTCGGTCATCGGCAGGTCGGACAGATAGGTGAGGCGCACCCGCGGCTCGAATGATTTGAGCGAGTCGCGGATTTCCGTCGTCCACGTCTTCTCGAGCGACGTCGCGCCGACCGGGATGACGATGTCGGTGGTATCCGGCTGCAGGCGAAGAATCACGTCGATCGTGTCGCCGTAGTCGCGCTTCACGGCGATGCCCGTGACAGTGCGCCGCAGCGGACTCTTTTCGATTTTCGTGATGCCCACCGAGGTGAACACGATCGGAACGCCCGGAAAGATCGCTTCACCCCGTTCCGTGATGAAATTGAATGCCGAAGAGCCGATCACGACAATCAGATCGATTCGGCGGTCGGCATACTTCGCCCGCAGGTAGGCCGCCAGATTCTCCTGGTGGGGGGCATCGACAAACCGCAGAAGATCGAGGTGCTCGGAATAGATCTCCACGGTGAACGTGTGCTGGGAATGGAGGCCCGATCGGAGCCCTTCCGCCAACGCGGCGTAGTTTTCCGTCTCGACTTGCTCCGAGTACAAGGCGAGCACGTTCTTGGCGGTGTTTTGCTGGGCAACCGCCGCGCTGGGGACCGCGCAGAGCGATACGATCGACGCGAGCGTCAATAGCAGCCGCGAGAGATCGTCACGGATCGGCATCGATCTCAGAACGTCCTGATCCGGTCAGAGCTTAGCACGGAGGCTGGCGCGTAAACGCCGCGCCAACCCGCTCGACGCGCATGGCGTGAAGACCCTACTATTTTCCGAACAGCGAATCGAAGTCGTAGCTGACGCCGACCTGCCCCCGCCATCCCGGCCGATCGATGAATTCGGTGCGGTTCGAGTAGGTGATCGAGACCGGAAATCGGGCGCTCGAATTCTCGGGCCCGAGCACCAGGCGGATTTGCCCGACCTGGATGTTCCCTCTCGTGGAGAAGACCTGCGTCGCAGTATCCGGCAGGCCAACGAAGGTGATGCCGGGAAACGACGTCCCCGGCGTGAGGTTCAGGATCGACGGCCTGTTCTGATACTGGAAGTAGTACGTCCCGGCAATCGCCGCCGCGCCGAGCAGATTCACCGTTCCCAGACTCTTCTGAAACTGCAGACCGACTTGCGCATCGCGGACGTAGCCGCGGCCGGGAACAAAGCTGGACGGGCGGTCGTTGTACGCCTCGATGGCGGCGTTGGCCGTGAACGACCAGCCGTCCGCCAGGCCCTTGTCGAATACGAACCGCAACGTCGAGGTCGACGGCTGGTTGAGCGGACTCTTGTAGTCGGTACTGAAGCGTCGCCACGGGTTTCTGCAGGGTTGCGACGACGGCGTCCTCCTCGAACCTGAAGGCGCGGAACGCCGCCACCGCGTCGGCCGCTCGTTCCTGAAGATCCGGATGACGCGGGCGCAGCAATTCCACCAGCGCCTGGAGCCGCGTGTCCCACACCTTCTGGATCTGGTCCCTCCGCGCGGCCAGGAGCAGGCGAACCGTTTCGGCCTGCCAGGGCCCGTATCCCGGATCGTCGATCACGAGGGTGAGGAATCCGCCGGCCGACTGGAGCAGGCGCCGCGCGGCCTCGTTGA
This sequence comes from uncultured Acidobacteriota bacterium, assembly GCA_963792175.1. GTDB lineage: Bacteria > Acidobacteriota > Vicinamibacteria > Vicinamibacterales > CAVVIG01 > CAWBVG01. The sequence goes on along the minus strand of CAWBVG010000007.1, from coordinate 168,430 downwards.
GCGCGCCCGGCGATGTCAGCACTTTCTCCCTCCACGCCTCCTGGTAGCTCTTCGACACCTTGTCCCGGGCGTTCACCAGCACCGCGCGCACCGTAACCGCCGTGACCGAATGGCTGTCAGCGGAGAAGGTCACCGGCACCGCGGTTCCACCCGCCGAGGTGCTGGCTGTGGCCTCGACGCTCTGCCCGGTTTGGCCCGTATCGAACGACACGGCGTACGAAAATCGCTGCAGCGTCTGGATCAACGTGCTGCTGGCGCAATCGGGCGTGCCCCGCGTCGGACAGTAGCGGACGAGGTTGTGTCGAATGAGGACGGCGGGGATGGCGTCGGCGCTGCCCTGCACGGTCACGATCTGCTTGTTGACCGTTTCTGTCAGCGCGCCGTACTCGGCTGCGACCGACAGGATCTTCGCCGTCGTGCCTTTCGAGACGAGGTTCGTCGATCCGCCCGTCCCGGAGCTGGCGCCGCTCTGCTTGTCGGTGCGGAGGGTCTCGAGCAACTTGAGGAACGCCGGAAAGGCTGCGCGCTGCATCATGGCATCGGCGAGGCACTGCGTGTGACTGGTCATGTCGACCAGTGCTTCGGCCACCCGTCGCCGATCGTCCGGCGCCGTCGTCGCCAACAGCAGCTCGATCAACCTGTCGCACTCGACCGGCAGCAGGGGGGGCAGTTGCGGCGCCGCGTACGACGGCACCGCGATCGTCAGCATCCACAGGGTGAACAGCGCGCACCGTCTCATCACGACTCCCGCGTGCGGATTCGATAGCGCTGGAAGGGTTCCCGCGCCGACACGAGAGCGAGCGGCGTGTTGTTGACACACTCCTCCTGCAGGACACCAGCGCCAGTCGCGGGATCGCTGAACGAGAACACGATGTCCAGGTCGCCGATGCCGGTTTCAAGCGTGCACGTGAGGGTGTCGGATGGCAACCCGGCGATCAGGTTGCCCTTGTAGGTCGCCTGCTGAAAGAGGACGGTGCCGGTCGTCCCGTGCACAAACAGCGTCACGTCGCCCGCGCGGCCCATGAACCGGCTGTCGACCGTTCCCGGACTCAGCTTGCAGTCTGCCATGCGAATGCTCCTGGGAAACCAGATGCTCGCATGAGATGCACCGCGAGGCCCGTTTTTTCAACGAATCCGATCGCGTCGCGATGCGAGGTATACTAGACCTCACCTCCGCTTTCCCGAGCCTGCAGCCGCCGTCCGGGCTCCAGCCCTCCCTAAAGCACGAAAGGTCCCTGTGGTTAAGCGTCCCGTCGGCTCCAATCCGTTCGAATTCGCCGTCGTCAGCGGCCTGCGCGCCGCGCAGTTGATGCGCGGTTGCATTCCCCGAGTTGAACGCGGAACCGACAAGGTGATCACGACGGCGCAGGCGGAAGTGGCCGCCGGCCTCGTGGCCCGGGTGCCGCTCGAGCCACCGGTTCTGCTGGGCGGCCAGTAAACGGCAGCGGCGTCGCCTCCGTCCAATGGTCTGGAGGTTCCGATGCTGCGCGCCCGCTCCCTGACCGTTGCGCTGACGACCCTGCTGGTCGCGGCCAGTCTGCCTGTAAACGCCCAGACCCGCCGGAATCCCGGGCGATCTGACGGCTGCAACAACTCCGGGTGGGACGATTCCCGGCGAGCGTCCTTCTGCGAGGTCCGCGAAGAGACCATCGGCGGCGCGGCGCCGCTCGACGTCGATGCCGGCGCCAACGGCGGCATCAAGGTCATCGGCTGGGACCGCGGCGACGTGCTGGTCCGCAGCATCGTTCGCGGGTCCGGCGACACCGACGCCGACGCCCGCCGCGTCGTGGCCGGCGTTCATATCGAAACCTCCGCACACATCCGGGCGACCGGACCCGAGCGCGATGGACGGGAGAACTGGTCGGTTGAGTTCGAGCTCCACGTCCCCCACCGCGCGCAACTCGCGCTGCGCACGAACAACGGCGGCATCTCGATCGACGATTTTCAGGGCATCGCCGAATTCCGCGCGCGCAACGGCGGCGTCACGCTCCGGAACGTCGGCGGCGAGATCAAGGGCGAGACGACCAACGGCGGCCTGACGATCGACCTCACGGGCGACCACTGGGACGGCCAGGGACTCGACGTCTCGACGCACAACGGCGGCGTCAAGATGACGGTGCCGGAGCGCTACTCGGCGGAGCTGGAAACCGGCACGGTCAACGGCCGCGTCAGCACCGACTTCCCGGTGATGGTCCAGGGACGATTCGACCGTCAGCTCAACACGACGCTCGGCAGCGGCGGCGTGAAGCTGCGGGTGATGACCACCAACGGCGGCGTGACGATCCGCCGCCAGTGATCACGACGAAAACCGCAGGGCCCGCAGAACACGCAGAGCCGCTCTTCTCGGACTTGTTCCGAAGAACATGTGTTTCCGCGGGCTCTCGCGAGCTCTGCGGTTGATCGTCGGGATCACAGCGCGAACGCGCGTGACGCGGCGATCACCATCACGAGCGTCACTGCCGCAATCGCACACTCGCCGACCACGCCGACGATCAAGGGACGCCAGCCCTGTTGCGCGAGCTCCCGGACGTTGGTGCGCAGCCCGACTCCCGCGAACGTGAGAAGAAACGCCCACCGCGACAGGTTCGCGATGCTGGCGACTTCGGCCGCCGTAAACGCGCCGGCAGTCGCCAGCGCCGAGATCACGAGGAACCCGATCACGAACTTCGGGAACTTGGTCCACAGAAACGCGCCCTTGCGGCCGATGCCGCCGCTCTGTTGCCGGCGCGCCCAGTACAGCGCATAACCGAGCACGACGAACCCGATCGTCGCGTTGCGGGCCGTCTTCGCGAGCACGGCGAATTTTCCGGCCGCGTCCGAGTACAGCGCGCCGGCGGCCGTCGCCTCGGCCGTGTTGTCGACGGCGAGGCCGACCCAGAGGCCGTACGCGTGATCGGTCATGCCGAACGCGCGGCCGATGACCGGAAACACGAACAGGCTGACGGCCCCGAGCGCGAGAATCGCCGCAATCGCGTACGACGCGTCCTCGTCGTCTGCGTCGATCGCGCCTTTCGCGGCGATGATCGCGGACACGCCGCAGATGGAGGAGCCGATAGCCAGCAGGCTGATGAGTTTGGGAGCCAGGCGGAACGCGCGGCCGAGCGCGGTCATGATCACAATCGCGACCGTCAGCTCCAGCACGACGCAGAGGAGGCTCACCCCGCCGAGCTTGACGACGTCACCCAGCAGGAACCGTACGCCGAGGAGGACGATCCCGACCTTGAGCCAGAACTCGTAAGTCTCGACGCCGCGCCTGAAGATCGGCGGCACCCCGACCGTGTTCGAGACGATCAGCCCGAAGATGATCGCCCACAACACGTACTCGATATTCGGCAGCGTCATCTGATGCGCGCGGCCGAACGACGCGATCGACTGCTCGGTCAGCTTGCCGGCAAGTCCAATCGCCGCCAACAGCAGAGTGCCTGGCAGGACCGCCTTCAGCGCGGTCACCACGGAATGCTCGGGACCACACCAGCTTTAATGAGACAGACGGCGACGGCCGCGGCAAGCACGGCCCACCAGTCGAGCGACAGACGCACGGCGCCTCCTCGGCTGTTCCAAAACTGCACATCGGCGCACGAGCGACAACCAATTGCAACTGGTTCAACCAATTCTGGTAAATTATCGTGTCTTTATCGGCCTCGTCGTGTCTAAAAGGAGCCGTCGATGAAAGTGTTTCCAGGCGCGGTTGTCTCCACAGCGCTGAGCGTAGCCATGGGTCTCGCGGGCGTGGCCCAGGCGGCGGATACGCCGAAACCGGCGCCGACGTTCACGAAGGATATCGCGCCGATCTTCCAGGCGAAATGCGAATCGTGCCATCGGCCGGACAACATGGCGCCGATGTCGCTCATCAGCTATGAGGACGCACGTCCCTGGGCCAAGTCGATCGCCTCGCGCGTCGGCGCGCGGCAGATGCCGCCCTGGCACATCGACAAGACCGTCGGCATCCAGAAATTCAAGAACGACCGCTCGCTGAACGACGATCAAATCGAAACCATTCTGGCGTGGGTCGCCGCCGGCGCGCCGAAGGGCGACCCGAAGGACATGCCGCCGCCCAAGGTCTGGAAGGACGAGACGGGTTGGAACATGGCCAACAAGTACGGCCAGCCGGACCTCGTCGTGAAGTCGCCCGAGTACACGATGCCGCCGATCGCGCAGGACGCGTGGTGGCGGCCGACCGTGCCCACGGGCCTCACCGAGCCGCGGTGGGTGCGGGCGATTGAGATCCGTCCGGTCGGCAAGAACGCGCGGAAGATCACGCATCACGCGCTCGCCCGCCTGCAGCAGCCGGAAGACATGAAGGCCGAGCTCTTCACCAACGACCCGAACGTCGCCGGCGACGGCCTGTTCATGGAATGGGCGGTCGGCAAGAACGGCGACGAGATGCGGCCGGACTCGGGCCGCCTGATGCTCCCGAATTCGAAGATCGTCTGGGAGATGCACTATCACGCGGTGGGCGAAGAAATCTCGGCGCACACCGAGCTGGCGGTGTGGTTCTACCCGAAGGGCCAGGAGCCGAAGCATCGCGAAGTGCTGGCGCTCTTCAACACGTTCTCGGGCAACGTGCCCGGCGCGCGGTCGCTCGACATCGCGCCCAATCAGGTCACGACGACGGAAAGCTTCGTGACGCTGCGGCAGAACGCGCGGATCGAGAACTTCCAGGCGCACATGCACCTGCGCGGCAAGGGCATGTCGATGGAAGCGATCTATCCGGACGGCCGCCGCGAGATGCTCAGCCAGGTGACGGATTTCAACTTCAACTGGCACAACATGTACATCTACGACGACGACGTGGCGCCGCTGCTGCCGAAGGGCACCATCCTCCACTTCCTCGCCTGGTACGACAACACCAAGGCGAACAAGTCGAACCCCGATCCGGATCAGTGGGTGGGCTGGGGCGATCGCACGGTGGACGAAATGGGTCACGCGTGGATCAACATCACCTACTACAGCGACGACGAGTTCAAGGGCGAGCAGGGCAAGCGCTCGTCGAAGGTCGTCAACACCACCGCCGGTCAGCAGTAACGGTCCGGGCGGAACCATACATTTCTGAGGCGCCGTCCGATTCGGACGGCGCCTTTTTTTCAGGGGCGGTCAGTGGGGGTCGGATACAGTATCCGACCCCAGACGGGTCTCAGGACAGGACGGGGTCGGATACTGTATCCGACCCCCGACCTGCTGACCCCGAGGAGCAACAGATGCGGGGACGCGTGTTGGCAGGAATTGCAACCATCGGCATCGGCTGGGCCGGAGCCGCGCTCGCCGGCGCGGGCCAGCAGGGCATCGGCCAGAGCCCGAGCTCGCTGCCGTTGACGCCGACGATTCGCGAAAAAGGATCGAGCGTCACGCCCGCATTCGAAGGATGGTATTTCGGCAAGGACGGCAGCCAGAACCTCCTCGTCGGTTACTTCAACCGCAACACCAAGCAGGAACTCGACATTCCGGTCGGACCCAACAACCGCATCGAGCCCGGCGGGCCGGATATGGGCCAGCCGACGCACTTTGCCACCGGCCGCCAGTGGGGCGTCTTCACCATCAAGCTGCCGAAGGATTTCGGGACGAAGAAGCTGACGTGGACCATCGTCGCCAACGGCTTGACGAATGCGATCACGCTGCACACCCAGGCCGACTACGTCGTCGAACCGTTCGAGGACGCGGCGAACAAGAACACGCCGCCGAAGCTGAAGTTCCGCGACGGCGGCCCGCTGTTCACGGGCGCGCCGGCCGGCATCGCCGAGAAATACACCGCCACGGTTGGAGAGCCGCTCACGCTGACGGTGTGGGCGACCGACGAGGGCGCGAAGATCAACGTGCCGGAAGGCCGCGGCCGGGGCCGCGGCGCGGCCGCGCGCGGTGCGGCACCCGGAGCGGGCGACGCAGCCGCGGGCGCGAGAGGCGATGCGGCGCGGGCGCCGGGCGATGCGGCCGCCGCTCAGGGTCGCGGCGGCGCGGGCCGCGGCGCGACTCCTGAATCAGCCTTCACACCTCCGCCGCCGATCGCCCTCACCTGGACGATGTTCCGCGGTCCCGGCGCGGTGAAGTTCGAGACTCAGAAACCGAAAATCGCGGTCGACGAAGGCGGCAAGGCCACGACCACGGCAACGTTCAGCGCGCCCGGGGAATACATCCTGCGCGTGCAGGGCAACGATTCAACCGGCGAGGGCGGCGGCGGCTTCCAGTGCTGCTGGACCAACGCGCACGTCGCGGTCAGCGTGAAGTAAACACCTCCGTCCCCGCCAGGGACCGGCTCCGTCCCGCGGCGGGACGGGGTGCGCTCCCCTCTGGCCCTGGAGGTCGTCGCACCCAGCAGCTGATTCATCTCGTAGACGCGACCGTTGGCGACGACGCGCTTCACCTTGTGCGCGTTCGCGATGTCCTGCAGCGGATCGCCCTCGACGACCACCAGGTCCGCAAGCTTGCCGGCCTCGATCGTGCCGGTGTCGACGTTCAGCGCCTTCGCCGGATTGACGGTCGCCGCCTTCAGCGCCTCGAACGGCGTCATCCCGGCCAGCACGTACGACATCAGCTCGCCGTGCAGGTTGATCGCGTTCGGCGTGTCGGTGCCGGCGACGATCAGCCCGCCGGCGCGCATGATGTCGAGGACCATCTTGCCGCTGCCGCCGGTCGGATCGGTCGCGGCGTTGAACGCGGCGAGCGCGGCCGCCGGCGGCTGCGTCACCTGCGCCTGGATCCAGGCCGGATACAGCTTGAAGCGCGGATCGTTCCGGAGGTCCGGCTCCGAGTCGAACAGGCGGCGAGCGCCGACACCTGAAATCATCGGGCAGAGAATCCGCTGGCTCTTGCCGAACAGCTGGACGACGTCCTCGTAGGCGCGCTGACAGCGTCGCCATCTTCGGCGAGTAGCCGCGCCGGCTGGTCGCGGAGGTGTGCTCGGTGTTGTCGACGCCGACGAACGCCGCCGGGTAGATCTCGTGCGTCGCCACCGGAACGCCGATGCTGTGCGCGAACTCCACCATCCGCTTCTGCTGAAGATCCGGCAGCCGGACGTAGCTCTTGATGAGATCGTGCTGCAGCACTTTCGCGCGCTGCAGCTCCATCTCGAACTGCGAGACGCTCGAGATCGCGATGCCCATCTTGTAGTACACGCGCTGCCATTCCATCAGGTAGCCGGTGCCGAAGACGCGCGGGCCGGGACGCACGCCGGCCTCGTTCGCCTCGCGCTCTTCGACCGCCTCGTACGGCGTGTTGCCGGGACTTCGGACCGTCGTGATGCCGAACGCGAGAAACGCGCGGCCCTGCGACTCGCCGAAATCCGGCTGCAGATGGGAGTGGAACTCCGTCAGCCCCGGCATCACGGAGAGGTTCGACGCGTCGACGACCTGACCGGTGTGATTCGCGTCCGCGTGCGGCACGACGCTCGTAATCCGGTTGCCGTCGATGATCACGTCGACGTTGGTACGCGCACGTGGGCGCCTTCATGTCGACGAGCTTCCCGGCGTGAACGACGACGTGCGTCGTCGGCACCGCCGGCGTGTATTTCAAATCGAGCGGCACCGTCCGCGTCTCGCCGGTTTCGATGTCCACGATGCGCAGCTTGTCGAGCGACTGGTAGAGGATGTGATGCGAGTCGCCGGCCCAGCTGGGTGAGTGCGCGCTCTCGGTGGTGACGTGCCGCGGCGGCCCGAGCGGCTCGCCAGTCACCGCCACCGGCCACACCGCGAGCGTGCCCTCGTAGATCGCGGCCATCTTGGTGCCGTCGGGCGACCACGCCGGTCCGCCGCCGCCGCGCGAGTCGATGCCGATCGTCGGCATCGGCGCGATACCATTTGTCGCGGTTCGGCGCGCCCGCGTCGGCCGCGATGGTCAGCATCTGGTTCGTCCCTTCGCGGAAGCGTTTCGTGAACGGCGCGACTTCGGCCAGCGCGACGTGCTTGCCGTCCGGAGACCAGGTTGGCGCGCCGGGCTGCGGCAGCGAATCGTGAATCTTCGTCACCGTTCCGGTCGCGACGTCGACCACCGACATCTCGGCGACGCGCCACATGCCGTCGACGTTGAAAAACGCGATGCGCTTGCCGTCCGGCGACCACACCGCACCCTGCGGCTGCGTCGTCATGTGCGTCACCTGACGGCTCTGGCCGGTCTTCATGTCGCGAATCCAGAGCTGCAGGTGCTCGCTGTCCTTGTCCGACGAGTACGCGAGCTGCGAGCCGTCCGGCGACCACGCCGGATCGGTATCGAGCGCGGCGTCCCTGGTCAGGTTGACCGGTTTGCCGCCGACCGGCATGATGTAGATGTCGCCGACGGCGGCAAACGCGATCGTCTTGCCGTCGGGCGAGAGCGCCGGCTTGACGATGCCGAGCACCTGCCGCGGCGTCGACGGATGTGAAGTCGCGCTTCCGCCGCGTGTACATCGTCGCGGCCCGCGTCACCGGTCATCGTCGCCGTGAAGGGGACGACCTCGACGCTGCCGCCGTCCGCGCTCCGCTTGTGGATCTTGCCGTCCGAGACGTAGTAGAAACCGCCAGGTCCGAACGAGGCGCGAAACGCGAACACGTTCTCGCTGCCGGTGATCGGTTTCCCGCCGATTTCGTAGCGCGATCCGTCTGCTGCGGCGCACCACCACCGCGTCCGGCTCCAGCGCCGCCGCGCCCCCCGGCCACGCCAGGCGTCACGTGGTACACGAGCTGTCCGCCCGGCCCGAACGACGGCGCGTCGACGCGCCCGCCGGCCGTCGTCACTTTTCGCTCGGCGCCGGTGGCGACGGTGACGGCCCATACCGCCTGCTGGTTCTCCCGCGCCGACGCGAACGCGATCTCCTTGTCGTCGGGCGACCACGACGGCATGAAATCGTCGGCGGGATCCTTCGTCAGCTGTTTCAGCTCGCCGCTGCGGACGTCCAGCGTCCAGATGTTGTAGTCGCTGCCGAGCGGATCGCCGCGATCGGACGAGAAGGCGACGCGGGTGCCGTCGTGCGACCAGATCGGTTCGCGATCGTCGTACGGTCCCCACGTCAGCTTGTGCTGATTCGATCCGTCCGGCGCGATCGCCCAGATGTCGTAGCCGCCGTCGCGGTAGCCGAAGAAGGTGATCCACTTGCCGTCTGGCGACCAGGTCGGCTGGCGCGCGTCGTTGAAGAGATCGGTGATCCGCTTGGCCGCGCCGCCGGACGACCGGCAGCGTCCAGATGCTGCCCTGCATGTCGATCGCGAGCGTGCGGCCGTCGGGCGACACGCCGACCGACATCGACGTGCCTTCGCTGACGGTCACATCGAGGCGCGTCGGCGCCGGTGCGGCGCCCAGCGCTCCTGCGGCAACGGTGAGGGCGAACAAGGCTTTGCGGATCACGAAGCGCCTCCGGGACAGGGATTAGGGGTTGGGGATTAGGGATTAGCCAACTCTGGGGACTGGGGACTGCGGCCTAGTCCCCAATCCCTATCCCCTAATCCCTACGCAGCTCAGAAGCTCAGTCTGAACGCAAACTGAGCCTGCCGAGGCACGTACGCGTTCCCCGTGTTCTGAGTCGGCTGGCCGAAGAGCGCCGTGGTCGCCGGGACGGTCGCGGCTCAGCGTCGTGTTGTAGCTGCCGTAGTTGTGATGGTTGAACAGGTTGTAGACCTCGCCGATCAGCGAGATCTTCGTCGTCCCCACCAGCTTGATGTCCTTGGTGAGCCGCAGATCGACCTTGTGAAGCGGCAGCCCGACCAGCGCGTTGCGTGGAATGGTGTCGCCGGAATTGATCGTCGTCGCACCCTCGAACCGGCTCGCGATGTCGATGACGTCACCGTTGGTCAGCGTCGCCGTTGTCGGGATCACGATCGCATTGGTCGGGCCGCCGGCAGCCGTGAGGTTCAACCGGTTGGTCCCAGGCTTGCCGAAGGGAGCGCCCGAGATGCTGGCGGCGAATCGCTGACCCGAGCCGTAGAAGTACGACACGCTCGCCGAGATCCCCAGGGGGAATCGATACAGCGTCCAGAGACGCAGCGTGTGATCCTGGAGGTCCAATGAGTTCGCATACTCGCCGGTGAGGTAGTCGAACTGGTTGTTCTGGCCTGGCGCCGTGTACCCGATGTTGCCGTCGTCATGCATCGAGACCATGTACGTGTAGGTGGCGCCGCCCTGGAAGTTGTTCTTGAAGCGGCGATTGAGCGCCATCGAGACCTGTGTCTGGTCGCGGCGCCCGGTCGCGACGAAGTACGCAATCTGCGTGTAGCGCGGTGTTCGGGCCGATTGGCGACGCCGTTCGACCGCCGCCGGGTTCTGGTTGTAGCCGGTCGCCGGGTTGTAGAACAGATTCGGATCGATCGTGCGCGTGTCGCGGTACTCGTTGAAGTGCGTGACGTCGAGCTCGAACCCGGTCACCTGGTTGATCTGCTTCTGGAAGCCGAGGCTGCTCTGCCAGGTGTATGGATTCTTGTAGTCGGGGCTGATGATGCGCGGCGACTGCGCGGGCGCGACCGCCTTCGCCTGCGCGAAGGTCGTCATGCCGCACGCCGGGTTCGTCATCCAGAGCGATCCATCGGCACACCTGCCGCTGGCCGGCGGCAGAAACGCGGCGGTCACCATCTGACTGTAGATCTGCGGGCTGAACGTCATGTTCGACACGGGGTGGTGAAGTAGAGGCCGGTGCCACCGCGGATGACGAGATCGTTCTTCCCGTTCACGTTGTAGGTGAAGCCGGCGCGCGGGGCGACGTTGCTTGTTGTCGCGGATGCCGTCCTTGAACCCGAAGTCGGTGCCGGTCATTCCGGGAAGGTCCTTCCCCGACGCGGCCGCGTTGTTGTTGATCGCGATCGAGTTCGTGACGACGTCCGGCGGCGAGGCGACGCCCCAGTCGACGTCCCAGCGAACGCCGTAGTTGAGCGTGAGCTGGCTGGTCGCGCGCCAGTTGTCTCCGACCCAGAGACGCCCAGGTCGGGCGCGGAACGTTGATGCCCCAGTCGCTGGGGTGGAAATTCTGATCGAACTCGCTGCACGACCGAGCTGGGAATCGCGGCGATGTTCCAGGTCGACGGATCGACGCCGGTGATGATCGAGTTCATGTTGGCCGGATTCGAATTGAAGATCATGCGGCCGACCTGCTGGATGAACCAGTCGCCCTTGTTCGTCACGTAGATGAACTCGCCGCCGAACTTGAGGTCGTGCGTGTTCTTGTGCAGGCTCAGGTCGTACCGCGACTCGAAGTTGTTCTGATGGAACAGCTGCGGGTAGTTATAGGGTTTGCCGACGATCAGGCCCCCGGCGAAGTCGTACTCGATGGTGTTCTGGCCTTCCTCCGGCGTCCTGGTCCAGTCGAAATTGTTGAACCCGAAGCCGGACTTCCTGGACCTTGGTGTCGCTCAGCACCTTCGACCAGATGCCGGCGAGGTTCGTCGCGCTCTGCGTCGACACGTACGCGTTGGAGGGATGGCCGCCCTGCGCCACGAACGGGTTGTCCTGATCCCAGCGCGATCCGCGGATCGTCAGCCGATCCTTCGACGTCATCTGATCGTCGACGCGGGCCAGCAGACTCTTCTGACTGTTCTTGTAGGGGACGGTGAAGCTCTGTCCCGGAAGCACGGAGTTCGAGACGATCAGCGTTCCAGGCTCGCGCTCGTATTCATACGAGGCGAAGAAGTGAATCTTGTCTTTCACGATCGGACCACCGAGCGCCCCACCCACCTGCTGGTTCTGATACGGCAGTACCCGGTTGGCGACCGGATCGGGCGCATTGAACTTGTCGCTGCGGAAGAAGCCGTAGAGGCTGCCCGACATGTTGTTCGTCCCGGATCGCGAAATCGCCTGCACCTGGATGCCGGAGGAACGGCCCTGGGTGATGTCGAACATGTTGGTGACGATCTGGAATTCGGCGATCGCTTCGCGGCTGAACTTCGGTTGACCGAACCCGGACCCGGCCACCTTCTGCGTGATCTGCTGACCGTCGAGGTTCAGCTGAAAGTCGTCGTCGCGGCTCACGCCCGGCGTGTTCCCGACGTCGTTGGCCGTAATCCCCTTGACGAGCTTCGACAGCTCCATCCAGTTGCGGCCCTGGAGCGGCAGCTCCTCCATCTGCCGCCGGTCGACGTTGCCCGCCACTTGTGAGGAGGACGTGTCGACGAGCGGCGACTCGCCAAGCACCGTGAGCGTTTCGCTGACCTGCGCGATCTTCAGCGTGAACGGGATGTTCGCGTTCTGACCGACCAGGAGCTCGACTTTCGCGAGCACGACGGTCGCGAAGCCCGAGAGCTCGGCCTGCAGCTTGTAGTTGCCGGCGGGCACGTTCAACAGCCGGTACTCGCCTTTGACGTCCGTGACCGCGCTGAACTGGCGGCCGGTGTCGAGATCCACCGCCGTGACGGTCACGCCCGGAAGAACCGACTTCGTTTCGTCGGCGACCGTGCCGACGACGGAAACATTCTGCGCGCGCGCCGACGCCGCGCCGCACAGCAGCAACATGGCAACGAACAGAGACGCTGACTGAAGTTCGCACGACCGTGCCTCCTTGGGTCCGAGTGGCCGCCGGCCCGACTTGGGGGATGAAGCTGGGCGATTCTAGCGCGGTACACCAATCCGATCGGCGAATTATCTGTCCGGATGGCGCTGCGCAGCGGAAACTACATCCTCTTGGATCGCGTGAGCGGTTTTCTCCGACAAAAAAGTCGCTTTTGCTCTGGTACGGGAGTTACACTGGCCGCTCCACTCGCGTCGATTCGCGACGGTTTTCTCGACGGAACGTCTTGAATTGTCTCCGGAGGCTGCTGCCATGAAGCGCCGTCTGACGCTTTCACTTACTCCGATCAGTATGGTCACGTTCGTCGTTGCGCTGGTCTGTGCGCTGGCGCTGATGGGCCCTCATCTGTCGCGGCCGGTGTCCGCGCAGAGCAAGGCCACGGCCACCAACGTGCCGGTGATTCCGCACGAAGCGGTGCCGAACTTCTTCAAGAACCCTCCCGGCATCTACACCGGCGAGAACATGGGCATCTCGACGAATTCGAAGGGCCAGATTTACATCTACCATCGCGCCAACGAGACGCGGCTCTTCGAGTACTCGCCGCAGGGCACGTTCATCCGCGAGATCGGGCGCAACAACTACGGCTTTGCGTTCGCTCACTCGGTCCGCGTGGACGCGCAGGACAACATCTGGGCGGTTGACGAAGGCACCGACATGCTCGTCAAGTTCAGCCCCGAGGGCAAGGTCCTGATGACGATCGGCCGGCGCGAGGATCCGGTCAACATGCTCTCGAACATGCCGGGCGCCGGCGCGTTTCACGGACGCAACGAGAAGTACCGGTTCGGCCGCGAGACGGATGTCGCGTGGGATCAGCAGGGCAACATCTTCGTGTCCGACGGTTACTTCGACGCGCGCGTCGTGAAGTTCGACAAGAACGGCCGGTTCGTCAAGGCTGTCGGGACGCGCGGGACCGGCAACCTGCAGTTCAACACGCCCCACTCGATTGCCACCGACTTCCAGGGCAACGTCTACGTCGGCGATCGCGGCAACGCGCGCGTGCAGGTCCTCGACAACGATCTCAACTGGAAGGCGAACTACCCGAACGTCGGGAATCCGTGGGCGGTGTGCGTCTCGGGCGGGCCGGGACCGAAGAACCCCGGCAAGCAGTACCTCTACGTGTCGAACTCCTGGCCGGACAGCGCGCCCGCCGCGGCCGCCGAGTTCACCGGCGAAGTCTACAAGATGGAGCTCGACGGGACCATCATCGGCAAGTTCGGCAAGGCCGGCAAAGCGCCGGGGGAATTCGCGACGATCCATCAAATGGACTGCCGCGATCCGAACATCATCTACACCGCCGAAATCAACGACTGGCGCTCGCAGAAGATTCTGCTGAAGCCCCAGGCCATGAAATCGAGCGCGCAGTAGGAGGCGGCGATGACCAGAATACTCAACGCTCTCGTCGCAGCCGTCGTCGTCGCGATCGGCGCCTCGCTCGCCGCTCAGAACAGCGCGCCGGACATCGCCTTCGACAGCAACGCTGATCTGCTGAAGACGCCGGACAATGTGTACGTCGGCGAAATCGGCGGCGTCGGCCAGAATTCGAAGGGACAGATCTTCGTCTACACGCGAACCGGCCATCCGTACGCGACGCTGGGCGACAACCGCACGTTCCTGCGCGGCGGCTCGAGGCTGTTCGTGTTCGACAAAACCGGCAAGTTCGAGCGCGAGCTCGGACAGGACGTCTATGGCTTCAACGCCGCGATCGGGCTGCGCGTCGATCCGCAGGACAACGTGTGGACCATCGACGTGGCGGCGAGCCAGGTCGTCAAGTTCGACCCGGAAGGACGCGTGGCGCTGGTGCTGGGACGTAAACCCGAGGCGATCAACGTCCGGTCTGGAGCGCCCGGCGGTGGCGGACGTGCCGGAGCTGAGGGCGGTGGCGGACGAGGCGCGGCGGAAGGCGGTCGCGCCGGTGCCCCCGCAGCGCCGGAAGCCGGTCGCGGCCAAGCGGGCGGCGGCGGGCGCGGCGCGCCCGGATCGGGCCTGCCCGGCTCTACCTTCAACCGTCCGACCGACGTCGCGTGGGATCGCGCCGGCAACATCTACATTGCGGACGGCATCGCCAACACCAACCGCGTCGCGAAATTCGACAAGGACGGCCGGTTCATCCGGCAATGGGGATCGACCGGCTCGGACAACGGGCAGTTCATGGGCGTGAAAAGCCTGGCGGTCGACGCGCAGGGCAACGTCTACGTCGCCGACGCCGGCAACAAGCGCATCCAGGTGTTCGACGGCGACGGCAATTTCAAGTCGCAGTTCGGCAACATCGGCACGCCGCTGACGATGTGCATGACGACGGGATCGACGCAGTACCTGTACATCTCGCACTCGGGCGATCCCGACGGCATGGAAGACGCCGCCATCTACAAAGTCGCGCTCGACGGGCGCGTCGTCGGGAAATTCGGATCCGCCGGCAAGCTGCCGAAACAATTCGGCCTCGCCAACTCGATCGATTGCCGCAACGAGAACGAGTTGCTCGTCGGCGAGATGACGAACTGGCGCGTGCAGAAAGTCACACTCAAAGCGTCACGCTAGCTTTCTTCACCCGAACGTAATGTCCGGCTTCCGCCTTCGCCGCGATGCGGCTAGGGCGGACACGTAAGCCGGACATTACGTACTCAGCGGCAAACTCAGCGAAGAACTCAACGTTACGTACGCCCGCGGACCGGGGATTGCTCTGTACAGCCATAAGATGGCTGTCCAACTCGGCCTGTCGGATTTCGTTCATCGCGGATTGGGGCTGCGGCACCCTGGGGATCGCCGTCACGCCGATCGCCGCAGCGGCCTTCGAGCAACTCCCGAGCGTCGTTCGACGGATCGCCGTCGTGCGAAGCTGCGAGGTCTGCTGTTCTCGGCGCTGGCGCTCTTCCTACCTCATCACCGGCTTTCGTTACCGCGTGTGATGTCCGCGTCTCCGCGTGTGTCCACTTCGGTGAACAGCTTCGTCGCCGTGCCACCACAACATGCCTACGACGCCATCATCCGCGAGGCCTCCAGACTCTACAAGGTCGACGCCGCGCTGATTCGATCGGTCGTTCAGGCGGAGTCGGCGTTCAATCCGCTGGCGCTCTCGCGCGTGGGCGCGATGGGACTGATGCAGTTGATGCCGAGCACCGCCGACGCGCTCGACGTCGACAACCCATTCGATCCGCGCGAGAACATCATGGCGGGCACCCGGCTGTTGAAGGACTTGCTGACGCGGCACAAGGGCAACGTCGCGCTCACGCTCGCCAGCTACAACGCCGGGTTGGGGAACGTCAGGAAGTATGGCGGCCGCGTGCCGCCGTTCAAGGAAACCAGGAACTACGTCAAGCGCATCACCAGTCTCATCGCCGACGCCAAGCAGTCGGGAGATGACTGATTCGGAAGCTTCAGCAGCATTTTCTCAGCTCATCAAGCTTTCGAGCTATTCGAGCCTGACAAGAGCTGTTCGACCGCGAGCACGACACCGGCTACGCACAACCACGCAAACAGATCGCCAATTCGCGCGTAGAGGGTTCGGAACTCCGCCGAACGGGATCTGCACCGTGAGCGTGCGGTCGCCCTCGGCGAAATAGTCGGCGACGCCCAGCACGCGGCCCCACGGATCGACCGCGCTGGAAAGCCCGGACGCGGCGGCCCGAATCACGGGCAGACCGGTCTCGATCGCCCGGAACGCGTGCATCTGAAAGTGAATGTCCTTGATCGTCTTCCAGTCATTGGCCGGAACGATCAGGAGGTCGGCGGAGTTCTGGGCCGCCTGGCGGATGAACTCGGGAAAGTCGGCGTCGTAGCAAATCGCCGCTGCGATGCGCCGACCGCTGGCCGCCATCACGGGCACTCGGCCATCGCCGACGCGCATGATGCCCGCCTCCCAACCGGCGACCGGATGACTCTTCAGATACGACATGCTGATGCGGCCCGACGGATCGATCGCGACCAGCTTGTTCTCCAACGGGAGGATCGCGCCCGGACGCACGGTCCCCATCCCCATCGCCAGGAAGACGTGCTCGTCGGCGGCGAGTCGTTGCGCGCGCATCCAGGAAGGCGGCCGGTTCATCCTCCTTGTAGATCAGCAGGCTGGTCTCCGGCCAGACAATCAGGCGGGCGCCGGCGCGCGCTTCGCGGCGGCTGCCGTCGAGGAACCAGTCGTGAAGCTTCGCAGCTTCGCGTTCAATCGATCGGAGTCGGCGGGCGGCACGCTGCCTTCGGCAATCCTCGTGATCTCGCCGGGGATGAATCAAGATCGTCCGGCCGGTTCAGCGTCGCCACGCGGACCGCCGCGCGATCCGTCGGCGCCGACGCGATTCGGGCCGCCCGCCGACGAGAACCGTTCCCAGGACGACCGCACAGGTCAGGACAGACGCGCCCACCACGCTCCAGTCGAAACCACGCTGCGCCACGCCATCTCGAAGGTGGACGCGAACCACCCGCACCAGGAAGGTGAGCCCCCAGATCCCGACGACGGCGGCGACCTGCATCAGCGCGAGATATCCATACTGTGTGTAGGCGATCGATCCCCAGGTCGCGCCCGGCACCAGCCTGGAGCGCAGGAATTCGGCGGCCACCAGGGCCATCGGAAACGACGCAGCGTCGCGCGAACCCCCACGAGCCTCGCGGCCGCCAGGCGATCGGCCGCGAACGGCGCGGCCATGACCATCGCCAGAGCCGCGACGATGGCGAAGTACGGCGGCCCTGCCACCGGCAGGATGCCGCGATCGCCAACCGCGAGCGCGACGTAGAACGCGATCCAGATGCCCGGCAGCGCCGCACCCGCGGTCATCGAGCGTGACGCGTGGAGAAGCAGCGTCGAACGCTACCCACGTCAGCGGCGGCATCGTGACGCGCGTGACGATGCCGAACAACACGGCGCCGCACGACGAGACAAGCGAATGAGCCGGCTTGTGCCATGGCAAAATGATGAACTGGTGGAGCGGGAGATCCGATGACCGCGGGCGCCAAATCACTGACCGAACGCGTCAAGGCGTCGCAAGCCCGCGCAAGGCCCCACGAAGTGGACCATGCCGTCGAGCGACGGGCGCGCGTTCGTGAGCGCCCTCGAGCGACTCGGCTACGGATCCGAACCGCTGCTCGCCGCGGCCGGCCTTCGCCGCCGCGACCTCGACGACCCCGATGCGCGAGTACCGTGCGACGCGCTGGGCGCGATGATCGCGCGCGCGCAGCAGCAGCGCTTCACGCCCAACCTGGCGCTCGAGCTCGCGCGGCTGACGCCAATCGGCGCCTATCCTCTGCTCGACTACCTGGTGCTCACATCGGAGACCGTCGGCGCCGGCGTCCAGCAACTCGCGCGCTACAACCGCATCATCGGCGGTCCGATCGAGATTGACCTGCGCGAAGAGGGTGACACCGTCCGCATCGTGATGGCGTCGTCCGCGGCGCCGTTCAGCCTTGAATTCGTCGCGTCTCTCGTCATCCTGCACTTCCGAAACGAGACCGACGGCCGGTTTGCGGCGATCGGCGTCGCGCTGGAGCATGCGGTCGACGACCCTGCCGCATACGAGCGCATCCTCGCCTGTCCGATCGAGCCGCGGGCATCGTGGAATGGCATCCGCGTGTCCCTGGACATGTGGCGCCTGCCGCTCCGTCGTCGCGATTCCGTGCTGCGGCAACTGCTCGAGACCCAGGCCAACGGCATCCTCGCGCATCAGCCCGCGCGCACCGGCCTGGCGTTCCAGGTGCAGCGCGCGCTGGCCTCACGGGTCGCGGGCGGCGATACCAGCATCGGCGCGCTCGCGCGGGAGCTGGCGATGTCAGGCCGCACGCTTCAACGGCGGCTCGCGACAGAAGGCGTGTCGTATCACGGCCTCCTCGACGAGGCGCGCAAGGCCGCCGCCGGCCAATACCTGAGGGAATCGACGCTCGCCATCGGCGAGATCGCGTATCTGGTCGGCTACTCGGAGCCGGCCCCGTTCCATCGCGCGTTCAAGCGCTGGTTCGGGAAGACGCCCGGAAGCGTTCGAAGTCTGAAGGTCAGTGAAGTCTGAAGCTCGCAGAGTTCGAAAGCTCAAACCTTCTTTGAGATCTTCGAACCTTCAGACTTCTAAGCGAGGATGTCGTGGATGACGTTGCCTGACACGTCGGTCAGGCGGAAGTCGCGGCCGCTGTAGCGGTAGGTCAGCTCGTCGTGGTCGATGCCCATCAGGTGCAGGATCGTGGCGTGCAGGTCGTGGACGTGGACCGGCTTCTCGACCGCCTTGAAGCCGAATTCGTCGGTGGCGCCGTAGATGGTGCCGCCCTTGACGCCGCCGCCGGCCAGCCACATGGTGAAGCCGAACGGGTTGTGATCGCGGCCGTTCTGTGCCCGCCGCCCATTTCCATCACCGGCGTGCGGCCGAACTCGCCGCCCCAGATCACGAGCGTGTCCTCGAACAGGCCGCGCGACTTCAGATCCTTGATCACCGCGGCGATCGGCTGATCGGATCCTTCGCGTTCTTGCGGTGCGCGTTGATGTCGCGCGTGCGCGTCCCACGGATCGCCCTTGCGCGTAGTAGACCTGCACCATGCGGACGCCGCGCTCGACCAGGCGCCGGCCATCAGGCAGCCGCGGGCGGTGCTGCCGGTGCCGTACAGCTTGAGCGTCGCCTCGCTCTCCTTCCGGATGTCGAAGACGTCCGGCGCCTCCGTCTGCATCCGGTAGGCGGTCTCCATCGACTGAGCGTCGCCTCGAGCTGCGGGTCCTTCACCGCGTCGCGCTGCAGGCGCATCCGATCGAGCTGCTCCAGCAGATCGAGCTCGCGGCGCTGCTCGGGCAGCGAGAACTTGTCGTTGTGGATGAAGGAAATCAGCTTCTTCGGATCGAAGTCCTTGCCGACGACCTCGGTCTCCTTCTCGACCTTGTCGGCGATGAAGGTGCCCTGGTGAACCGCCGGCAGAAAGCCGCTGTTCCACAGCGGCGGTCCGACGTGGTCGGCACGTCCGGGACAGAGCACGACGAAGCCGGGCAGGTTCTGGTTCTCGGTGCCGAGACCGTAGGTGAGCCACGAGCCGAGCGACGGCCGGCCCACCTGCGTGTGGCCCGTGTTCATCATCAGCATCGACGGCTCGTGGTTCGGGATGTCGGTGTAGACCGATCGGATGAAGCAGATGTCGTCGGCGCACTCGCCCGACGTGCGGGAAGAGCTCGCTGACCTCCATCCCGACGTGCCCGTACTTCTTGAACGCGAACGGCGACCGCATCAGCGCGCCGGTCTTGCGCTCGGTGGCGACGGTGCCGCCCGGCAGCGGCTGCCCGTGGTACTTGTCGAGCATCGGCTTCGGATCGAAGGTGTCCACCTGCGACAGGCCGCCGTTCATGAACAGAAAGATGACGCGCTTGGCGCGCGCGGGGTGATCGAGCTTGCTGACCTGCAGGCCGTCCGACGTGTCGCGAGCGCCGGCGGCGTACAGCGAATCGCCCAGCAGGCTCGGCAAACGCCATCATGCCGAAGCCGTTGCCCATGCGGCACAGCGCTTCGCGTCGCGTCACCGGATTCCGCGACTTGTGCCTCATCGTCAGCTCACAAACAGGAATTCGTTCGAGCTCAGGAGCACCTTGAGATAGCGGCCCCACGGCGTGACCGGCAGCAGCTTCTTCTTCTCCTCCGGCTTGCCCGCGCCGGGGACGACGCCCGCCATCATCCCGTCGGCCTTCGGTTCAGCACCGGCCTCGTCGCTCTCTGCCTTCTCCGGACGCGTCTTCCTTTGTGTCCTTCGTTTCCTTTGTGTCCTTTGTGGCGCGCCGTTCTTCGTATCGCCTTCAGGGGCTCGCTCCTGAGGAAGGCGAGCCCCGCATTGACCTCCATCTCAGAGGCGGCGCGCCCGAAGATCAGACCGTACGCCTTCTGAATCCTGCGCGGTCGAATCGGTCTCGGCCTCCAGCCGGCGCGCCAGCAGCTCGCCCTGCTGCTGCATGAAGTCGCTGTTCATGAAGAACAGCCGCTGCAGCGGCACGTTGGTCGTGAAGCGCCGCTCGCTCGACAGGTTCGGGCTCGGGAAATCGAACAGGGAGAGGTAGTCGTCGAGGCGGTAGCGGCTGACGTGGCCGTACACCGTGCGGCGGTTGTACGACGGCGTGAGCGGCTCGGACGGCCCGCCCATCTTCTGATCGAGGGCGCCGGAGATCGCGAGCAGCGAATCGCGGACCTGCTCGGCGGTCATCCGGTGGCGGTTGGCGCGCCAGTACAGCCGGTTGCCCGAGTCCTTGTCGAAGTTCGCCTGCGAGTGCTCGCTGCTCAACTGATACACCGCGCTGAGCATCAGCTCGCGATGCAGCTGCTTGATCGACAGGCCGTGGTCGACGAACCACTGCGCCAGGTATTCGAGCAGCTCCGGGTTGGTCGGCCGCTCGCCGTTGACGCCGAAGTTGCTCGGCGTGTCGACGATGCCGGTGCCGAAGTGCCCTTTCCAGACGCGGTTGACGATGACGCGAATCGCGATCGGCTCCTTGACGATCGCTTCGGCGAGCTCGAGGCGGCCGCTGCCTTTCGTGAACGGCTGCGGCGCGGCTGGACTCAGGATCGAGAGGAAATGACGCGGCACTTCGTCACCCAGGTTGAACGGGTTCCCGCGCTTGCTCACCTTGAGCTCGACCGGTTTCTCCACGTCCTTGACGCCGTGCACGAAGGGAAAGTGCGGCGGCTGGGCGGCGCGCAGCGCCTTGATGTCGGCGCGCAGATCCTCGACGTAGCGGCGGCGCTCGGCGCTCAACTGCCGCTCGAGGCCCCAGCCGCGGAACGAGAGCAGGCCCGGCTTGATCCGGTCGCTCGCCTGCGCGGGATCGAACCCGTCCTGCAGGTCGCGCTGGAACACGTCGGTCCAGAGGTTCGTCCGCTCGATCGGCAGGCTCTTCAGCTCGAGACTGCATCCCGGACAGAAGTCGTCGTTGGTGACGAAGTCGCTCGGCAGCTTGGCCGGCTCCTTCTTCTTGGTGCCCGGCAGCGCCTTGGCGGCGATGATGTCGTTCTCGTCCTTGATGTCCTTCTTCGCGAACATCACGTCGAGCAGCAGCGTCTGGAATTCGTCGGCCAACGTTCTTGGCCTGCGCGGCGCTGCCGCCGCCCTTGACCATCTCCTGCCACTTCGTGAGGAACGGATAGAACTTGGGCGGCTTCGCCAGGAACTTCAACCAGCGATCGAAGAGCTCGTAATCCAGTTTCCCGGCGTCGACGACTTTCGACACGTCCTCTTTAGGCTCGCCCGTCACCTTCCACGCCGCCTGCATGTACTTCGACGCCTGCAGCGCGAGCGTCTGCGCCAGCTGTTCGCTCTCGACGCGCTGAAACTCGCCGAGCAGTTTTTCCTTGTTCTCGATCTTCTTGTCCTGCGCGGTGTACTCGTCGACGACCGCCTGCGGCACCTGCGGGTACTCGTGATACGTCGTGTTCAGGAACACGCTGGCGAGCGAGTAGTAGTCGGTGGTCGGAATCGGGTCGTACTTGTGATCGTGGCAGCGGGCGCAGCCGACCGTCAGCCCCAGGAATCCGCGCGAGACGACGTCGACGCGATCGTGACGTTCGTCGGCGCGCGTAATCTCGACCGCGCCGTTGTCGTAGTACCAGGGGCCGAGCCCGAGGAAGCCCAGCGCCGGCAGCGTGCGCACGCGCGTCGCCTCGTCCAGTGAGATCGCCGGCGAGCTGTGCCTTGACGAAGCGGTCGTACGGCAGATCGTCGTTGAAGGCGCCGATCACCCAGTCGCGGTAGAGATACGCGTTCGGATACGGGTTGAAGCCGCGCTGCTTCGGGTCGAGGCTCCGGTAATCGTCTTCTCCGTACCTCGCGACGTCGAGCCAGATCCGTCCCCAGGTTTCGCCGTAGTGCGGCGACGCCAGCAGGCGATCGACGACCTTGGCAAAGGCATCGGGCGACGTGTCGTTCGCGAACGCCTCGATCTCCTCCGGCGTCGGCGGCACGCCGATCAGATCCAGCGTGGCGCGCCGGATCAACGTCGCGCGATCGGCGGGACGCACCGGCGCCAGCCCTTCGCGCTCGAGGCGCGCCAGCACGAACCGATCGATGTCGGTACGCGCCCACGACGCATCCTTGACCTGCGGCGGTTGCGGCGCGCGCAGCGGCTGAAACGCCCAGAACGCGCGCCGCTCGGGAGTGATGACGTATGCGTCGGGCGCTCGAGGCTGCACGGCCGTGGCGGCGTTGGAACAGGAGACGTCGAGGTGGGCTTGCCCTCCGAAGCCGCCACGGAAGTCGTCGCGGCGAAGGAGGGCCAGACGGCCCCGTTTTTCACCCACTCGACGAGCCCGTCGATCTCCGCGGCGGTCAGCTTGCCGCCTTTCGGCATCTTGAGGGCGCCGGTCTGGCGCACCGCCTGAATCAGCAGGCTCTTCTCCGGATCGCCCGGCACCAGGGCCGGACCCGACTTGCCGCCCTTGAGCATCGCCTCGCGCGAGTCGAGCCGCAGGCCGCCGGATCGCATGTCCGTATGGCAATCCAGGCAGCTGTTCGCCAGGACGGGCCGGACTTTCGTCTCGAAGAAATCGCGGTCGTCCACCGCCGCGCGCGGATAGGCAGCCGCGCCGGCGAGCAGCGCGAGCCAAACAAGCGCGACGATGCTGGTGGTTCGAGGAGTCATGACCGAGCTGCAGCTATTATCCCGTAAACTACAGGCTCCACATTGATGCCGAAGCTCCTGCCGCTGTCTTACTGGTATTGCTCGCGTTTTCCCCACAAGCGCAGACGCCGCCCGCGCGACAAACCGCAGGGCGTCAAGATCCCCGGCGTTCAGATCCCGATTGGGCAGCTGAAGCCCGAGGCGGTCTACGACGTGCCCGGCACGCCGGATTGGCTCGCCCTCGACGACCACATGTGGGTGTCGAATTCGCCCAAGGGCACCGTCAGCCGCCTGGACCCCAAGAGCAGCACCGTGGTCGCAACGGTCGCGACCGGCAAGCGCCCATGCTCCGGGTTGGCGGTCGGGTTCGGCAGCCTCTGGGTGCCCAATTGCGGCGATCAGACGCTGGTGCGGGTCGATCTGAAGACCAACGCGGTCACCGCGACGATCCCGACGACCATCGGCAGCAGCGAAGGCGGCATCGCGACCGGTGCGTCGAGCGTCTGGCTGGTCATCGACAAACGCGGCACGCTGGTGCGATTCGATCCGGCCACGAACAAGCCGGTCGCCGAAATCCGCGTGCCGGCGGGGTCGTACGGCATCGCGTTCGGCGAAGGCGCGGTGTGGGTGACGAGCACCGACGGCAACAGCCTCAGCCGCGTCGATCCCGCGACCAATCTGGTCGTCGACACGATTCCGGTCGGCAAGGCGCCGCGGTTTCTCGCCGTCGGCGAAGGCGCGGTGTGGACGCTCAATCAGGGCGACGGCAGCATTTCGCGCGTCGATCCGAAAACCAACAAGGTGGTCGCGACGATCGAGGCGGGCATTTCCGGCGACGGCGGCGAGATTACGGCCGGCGAGGGTTCGGTGTGGGCGACGGTCTTCGGCTTCCCGATCACGCGCATCGACCCGGCGACGAACAAAGTCGTGCAGCAGTTCGTCGGCCCGGGCGGCGACGCCATCCGCGTCGGACGCGGGTTCATCTGGTTGTCGAATCTTCAGCAGGGGAATGTGTGGCGGCTCGATCCGCGGCGGATTGAGGCGACGGTCGCGTTCTGAAATGAGGAATGAGGAATTAGGAATTACTTCGGCGGGTCGATGACGCGCACCTGCTTGATGTCGCAGCCGGAGGGCAGTCGATCGGCACGCGGCGCCATGTTGCCCGCGTAGCATCCGGGAATCACGTACATGCGGGTCGGTCCGGTCGGTCTCACTGCGGCCGTCGCGGCCGTCCGCTCGCGTTCGAGCGCCGCGCGGTACACGATGGTGTCGGTCGGGTCGATTCGCACGTCGAAGGTCACCGGCTGATAGCCTGCCGCCCGCAATTCGATCCGATGCGGGCCCGCGACCAGCGTCAGCACACGCTGCGCCTCGATGTCGGCAATGGTGCCGGCGTAAAACGAATCCACGAACACCTGCGCCGATCGGGGCGTCACGTCGAACCGCAGCAGGCCGATGGCTGGCGGCGGCATCATCTGTCCCGGCGTGACCGACTCCGGGTAGCCGTCGAAGTACGCACCGCCACCATAGGGGAACGAGTTGAATGGGTTTGTGTTGAACGGTTGGCGCGCACGAAACAGATCGCGTGCCGGCGGCCTGAACGGCACAGGGGCCGTCAGTCCGCCCCCGACCGGTGGCATGATCGGCGGCAACGGAAACGTAATCGGCGGCGGTACGCTCGGTCGGGCCGTGGCCGGCGGTACGCTCGGCCGGTGCGTGGTCGTTTGCGGCGTGGTCGTTCGCGGCGTAGACCCGCGCTGCGCGCCCGCGACCGTAGACAAAACCAACGCAACGACAATGGACGCACACTTCATCTGCGACCGCCTTGGCTTCACTCTAATGCTACACGCTCGCGCCCAACAACTGGCAAAACGCCTAGCAGCCTCGGGGCCGCGTCGCGGACGGAGGACTATAATCGCGCCAACCTCATGAATCGCGCGTTTCTCGACGAGCTGCGGCAGGTGGTCGGCGACGATGGGCTGCTGCAGGATCCGCTCGAGCTGCTGACGTACGAATGCGATGCGCTGCCCCATCTGCGCGAGTCGCCTGCTGCCGTCGTCCTCCCGGCGTCGGCGTCACAGGTGCAAGGCGTCGTCAGGCTGTGCGCGCGTCACGGCGTGCCGTTCGTGCCCCGCGGACACGGCACGGGGCTGTCCGGCGGCGCGCTGCCAGTCGCGGGCGGCGTCGTCATCGCCCTGTCGCGTCTCAATCGAGTCCTCAACGTCGATATCCCGAACCAGCGCGTGACGGTCGAGCCGGGCGTCACCAATCTCGAAATCACACGTCAGGTGGCGCCGTTCGGCTTCTACTACGCACCGGATCCGTCCAGCCAGCAGGTGTGCTCGATTGGCGGGAACGTCGCTGAAAACTCCGGCGGCGCGCACTGCTTGAAGTATGGGTTCACCGTTCACCACGTGCTCGAAGTCGAGGCGGTGATGCCCGACGGCGGGATCGTGCATTTCGGCAGCACGTTCGCCGATACGCCCGGACCCGATCTGCTCGGCCTCCTCGTCGGCTCCGAAGGGACGATCGCGATCGCGACGCGGATCACGGTTCGAATTCTCAGGCGGCCTGAAACGGTACAGACGCTGCTCGCGGCGTTCGCCACGATCGACGCCGGCGGCGCCGTCGTGTCGGACATCATCGCCGCCGGCATCATTCCGGCAGCCGTCGAAATGATGGACGCGCTCGCGATTCGCGCCGCCGAGGCCGCGGTCCATCCCAATTTTCCGGACGCTGACACCGTGCTCATCGTCGAGCTCGATGGTCCCGCCGCGGAAGTCACCGCGCTATTCGATACCGTCGTCGACACGTGCCGGCGGCACGGCGCCACGACGATCGACGTGGCGCAGACGGATGAACAGCGGGCACGCATCTGGCGAGGGCGCAAGGCGGCATTCGCCGCGATGGGCCGCGTGTCGCCGAACTACTACGTCCAGGATGGCGTGGTGCCGCGGACCCGCCTGCCGGAGGTCCTGAACCGCATCCGCGCCCTCGAACAACGATCGGGACTGCGCATCGGCAACGTGTTTCACGCCGGCGACGGCAATCTTCATCCGCTCATCTGCTACGACGAGCGCGTGCCCGGCGACCCCGAGAAAGCGGTGCAGGTCGCGGCCGAGATCCTGTCGTATTGCATCGAAGCGGGCGGCTCGCTCACCGGCGAACACGGCATCGGCGCCGACAAGTCGTCGTACATGCCGACGATGTTCACGGAAGACGATCTGGCGGTGATGCAGCGCGTCCGGGCGGCGTTCGATCCGAAGGGCCTCTGCAATCCCGGCAAGGTGTTTCCCACGCCGCGGCTGTGCGGCGAGGTTCCTGGTCCGCATCGCGCGCATCCGGTCGAAGCGGCGGGTCTGGCGGAGCGATGGTAGCCGGCCAGGAGCTGAAACAGGTTCCCGACACGCCCGCGGAAATGGCGGAGATGCTGCGGCGCGCCTCGGAGCAGAAGCTGTCGGTTGTCCTGCGCGGCGCCGGAACCAAACTGGACTGGAGCCGCCCGACGCCGCGCGTCGATGCCACGCTGAGCACGCGCGGGCTGCACCGTTTGATCGCGCATCAGCACGGCGATCTGACGGCGACGATCGAGGCCGGCGCATCGCTGCGCGACGTGAACGTCGCACTCTCGCTGCACGGACAATGGCTGCCGCTCGATCCGTCGTTTGCCTCGGAGGCGACGATCGGGGGCATCCTGGCCACCAACGACAGCGGTCCGCTGCGGCACCGCTACGGAACGCCGCGCGATCTCGTGATTGGCACCGAGCTCGCGACCGCCGACGGCGTCCTCGCGAAATCGGGCGGCCAGGTCGTGAAGAACGTCGCGGGTTACGACTTGTCGAAGCTGCTGGCCGGATCCTTCGGCAGCCTGGCGGCCATCGTCAACGCCACGTTCAAGCTGTCGCCGCTGCCGGCGGCGTCGAGAACGCTGGTCGCCGCCGCGCGCGACGCCGAGGAGCTCGCTGGTTTCGTCCGCGAGGTGATGGCGAGCCAGCTCGAGCCGATCGCCTTCGAGATCCATGTGCCGTCGTTTGCGCTGATGCTCCGATTTGCGTCCGTGCCGGCAGCTGTCGACGCTCAGGCCCATGCCGCCGCGATGATGCTCGGCGCGACGAAGATCTTCGAAGGCGACGCAGAGCGGGCGCTCTGGAGCCAGCACAACGAACGAGTGTGGACCGGGACGGGTGCGATTGTCCGCGCGAGCTGGCTACCGGCGAACCTGGCGGCCGCGATCGGCGAGCTGAAGTCGTGCGCGGCGACGAGCGGTGTCGTCGAGATCGAGATGCTCGGACGCGCGGCCGTGGGATCGGGCCTGGTGCGGATCAACGGAGAGGCGAAAGCACAGGCGCGCGCGATCGAACAGCTGCGGCGATCGGCATCGTTCGGCAACGTCGTGCTGCGGCGGGGCTCCCCGGAGCTGAAGTCGCTCGTCGACGTCTGGGACGGCTCGGCAGAGCGTCAGCCGCTGTTTGCGTCCCTGAAACGCGCGCTCGATCCGCAGGGAATCCTCAACCCCGGCCGGGGGCCGATATGAGCGCGTCCGCTGCATTCGACGGCGATCATCCCCCATCGAGCGCGCTGATCGACGCGTGCGTGCACTGCGGCTTCTGTCTCCCGACGTGCCCGACCTACGCGCTCTGGGGAGAAGAGATGGATTCGCCGCGCGGGCGGCTCTACCTGATGAAGGCGGGCCTCGAAGGGCGCACGGCGATGGTGCCGCAGTTCGTCGAACACTTCGATGCCTGCCTCGGCTGCATGGCATGCGTGACCGCCTGTCCGTCCGGCGTGCAGTACGCGCCGCTGATCGAAGCGACACGCGGCCAGATCGAACGCCGGTTCGAGCGCTCGCGGTCCGATCGCCTGTTCCGGTCGCTGATCTTCGCGCTCTTCCCGTTTCCTGGAAGACTTCGAATCGCGCTGCTGCCGCTGGCGTTGTTCGGCTGGTTGATTCCAGCTGGAGCACGAAGGAGCGACAAGCGGGTGGCGAGGGCCTCCGCGCCGAGCGATTTGAGAGGGCGCCTCCGCGCGATGCTCGCGCTTGCGCCGAAAGTGACGTGGCGCTCGCTCTTCACGTCGCTGCCGGAACGCACGCCCGCCAGCGGCCAGCGGCGCACGACGGTGGCGCTCCTCACCGGCTGTGTGCAGCGCGTCATCTTTCCGCACGTCAATCAGGCGACCGTCAACGTCCTGGCGGCCGAAGGCTGTGATGTGGTCGCGCCGGCGGATCAGGGCTGCTGCGGCGCGCTCGCGCTGCACGCCGGCCGGCTCGACGACGCCCGCGCGTGGGCGCGCAAAACCATCGAGTCCCTCGATCGCGCCGGCATCGATCAGATTGTCGTGAACGCCGCCGGTTGTGGATCGTCGATGAAGGAGTACGCGCAGCTGCTGGCCGACGACCCGCAGTGGGCGGCAAGGGCGCGGGCGTTTTCCGCCCGAGTGCGCGACGTGACCGAGCTGCTCGCCGGTCTCGGTCCACCCAGAGCGCCGCGTCACCCGCTGGCGCTGCGTGTCGCCTATCACGACGCGTGTCATCTGGCGCACGCGCAAGGCGTCCGCCAACCGCCGCGCGATCTGCTGCGATCGATCCCGGGCCTCGAGCTTGTGCCGTTTGCGGAACAGGAGATCTGCTGCGGCAGCGCCGGGATCTACAACCTGGTCGAGCCCGATGCCGCGCAGCAGCTTGGCGATCGCAAGACCAGCCACATCGCGAGCCGTCCAGCCGGATGTCGTCGCGACCGCGAACCCGGGCTGCATGCTCCAGATCAGGGCGGGCGCCGCCCGGCAACAGCAGACATGGTCGGTCGTCCATCCGATCGAGCTGCTGGACGCCGCCATCCGCGGAAAGGGAGTCGAAGATCTCCTGTGAACCCCGCGGGGATCTGTCCTCCCGATTGACACGCCTGTCGCCCGCCGACGACGCACCAGCGCGAGAAACACAACAAAACAGGCCGGTTTTGCTGGCATCGACATTGCTGAGCTATAAAGAGATGCCACGTCTGCCTGAATGAGGACTCCCGTGTCGGTGCATAAAAAAATCATCAGTTCGTTGGCGGTGATCGCGCTCGTCGTGCTGCTCGGGATGACCGGCACGGCCGAAGCCCAGCACCGCGGCGGTCGAGTGGTCGTTGCCCCGAGGGTGATCGTGGGCGGCGGCTACTACTACCGACCCTACTTCTACGATCCCTTCTGGTTCGATCCCTGGTACGGCTTCGCCTACGGTCAGTATCCGTGGGGCCCGTACGGCTACCCGCCGTACGGCGCGTATCGAGTCGATCCGGGCGCGTCCCTCCGTCTCGAGGTCAAGCCGAAAGAAGCGGAGGTCTACGTCGACGGCTTCTACGCCGGCATCGTCGACGACTTCAACGGCACCTTCCAGCGGCTCAGCGTGACGCCCGGCGAGCACCAGATCGAGCTGTTCCTCGACGGCTACCGCACGGTGCACCAGAAGCTGTACGTGACGCCGCGAAAGACGCTCAACGTGAAGTACTCGATGGAGCCGCTCGCCGCGGGCGAGCAGCCGGAACCGCGGCCGCAGCCGCCGGAGCCGCCGCCGGGATCGCAGGCGGGACCGCCGCGCCCAGGCGAGGCGCCGCCGCCGATGCCGCAGGAGCCACCTCCAGGACGCCCGCCAATGCGACGCCCGCCGCCGATGCCGCCGCAGGCTCCGCGCGACCCGCGAAGCGGGACGCAAGCCGCCGGCTACGGGACGCTGGCCATTCGTGTCCAGCCGACCGACGCCGAAGTGACGATCGACGGCGAAAAATGGCGCGGGCCCGACGCGCAGGATCGCCTGGTCATCGACGTCGCCGAAGGTCCGCACACGGTTCAGATTTCCAAGTCTGGCTATCGCACGTACGTCACCGAAGTGCAGATCCGTCGCGGCGAGACGTCGCCGCTCAACGTCAGCCTGCGGTCGCAGGAGGAACGATGAGGCGCCGCACAGCCCTCGTCGCACTGATCGCGTGCCTCGTTCCTCTCAGCGCGGCAGCGCAGCCAGCGGGCCCGACGACGCCGCGTACGCAGGGACCGATGATCATCGAGCCTATACAGCAGCGGGTGGCTGGTGGCGCCCGACGTGAAGGTCACCGAGGTCGATCGGAAAACCTCAGAGCTCGTCGGGGGCTATGCCGGGTGGCTGAGCGACGAGCGCTTCTTCATCGGCGGCGCCGGCTACTGGCTGGCGAACGGGAACGATCGCGAGATGGCCTACGGCGGCCTGGTGGCCCACTGGCTGGTGTGGAACAGCGGCCGCTTCGGGGTCAGCGCCAAGGGTCTCGTCGGCGGGGGTCAGGCCTCGCTGACGGACACCATCAGCGTCCGCGTCCCTGAAGTTCGCACCAATGGCCGCGTCATTACGCCTGCGTCGACCGTGTCGCAGAGCGTGCGCGTTCACGATGCCTTCGTGCTGGCCGAGCCGGAAGCGCAGCTGTCGGTCAGGCTGAAGAAGCAGCTGCGCGTCGCGGTCGGGGCCGGGTATCGGTTCACGGGCAGCGACCGCCGAGGCGGCTTCGAAGGCAACCGGCTCGACGGCGCCACCGGCAGCGTGTCGCTGCAGATCGGCGGAGGTTCGTAAGCGGCACACGTTCCCCGTCACGAAAACACGAAATGAACCATAAAGAGTTCGTGCTTTCGTGCTTTCGTGGCGGGCGATCGAAGGCTCTTGCTCGAGTTTGTAAATTTCTGCCGAAGCTTTATCATGGGGCCTCGAGGCCCTGTGAGCGTCAGCTATCGCCGACTCGCAACTGCGCTCGTCGCCGCTGTCCTGGCGGTAACCGCCTCGGTCGCGTACGCGCAGCGCATCTGGGTTGGCGGCGGGCGGTTCTATCGCACCGCGCCGAAGTGGGCCACACCCGCCAACTTCGACGGCTCCTTCAACTTCTGCCGGGCGTTCTACACCAGCGACCGCCGCGAAGACGGCGGCAGCGGCTGGGACACCGACTTTCCAGGCGCCGACAACAACTTTTCGGTCAGGCTCGCCGAGCTCACGTTCGTGCGGGTCAGGCTCGATCACGCCGGTCAGCCGGACTACGTCGTCCTGCGGATCGACCGATCCGCTGCTGGCGCGATGTCCGTTTCTGCACTTCGAGGATGCGGGCACGGCACGCTTCACCGACGAGGAAGTGGCGTCGCTGCGCGCGTATCTGTTGAAGGGCGGCTTCCTCACGGTCGACGACTTCTGGGGCACCCGCGCGTGGGATCAATGGGCCGAGGAGATCAGCCGCGTCCTGCCGCCCACCCGGTATCCGATCGCCGACATCCCGCCGAATCACGCGATCATGCACACGCTGTACGACGTGAAAGAGATCGAGCAGGTGTCGTCGATTCAGTTCTGGCTCCGCAATGGCGGCGGCGTCTCGGAGCGAGCCTGGATGAACGACAGCCCCCACGTGAATTTCCGCGGCATCGCCGATGAGAAGGGCCGGCTGATGGTGGTGATGGCGCACAACACCGACATCCCCGACACCTGGGAGCGCGAGGGCGAGAGCCAGGAATACTTCGATCGCTTCTCGCCCAACGGCTACGCCGTCGGCGTCAACGTCGTGCTCTACGCGATGACCCACTGAAGACCCGCCTTCCGCTCGGACCCGCCTTCGGACTCCGCACCCGCCTTCGCTCGGACCAACGCTTGCGAGCTTCGGCGCGGCAGGCTGAGAGGACTGAGGCGCGGTAGGCTGGGAAGACTGACCGCCTGAGCTCCACCTGACCTACACTTACCCAAGATGGACGAAATCGTCGAAGCCGAAGGGCACCTGATCGACTCGCAGCTCCTCAACGCGATGTTCGACACCGTCGTACGTCACGACGCCGCGTTCGAAGTGCTGGAGTTCCGCATCGGCCGCACCAACGACGAGCCGTCGTTCGTGTCGATGCGCGTCACGTCGGCCGATCAGGCGGGGCTCACCGAAACGCTCGAGGAACTGGTCGGCCTGGGATGCCGCGTCGCGGGCGGCGAGGATGCCCACGTGATCCCCGCGGATCGCGACGGCTGCGCGCCGGAGGACTTCTACTCCACGACCAATCACCGGACGTCGGTTCGACTGGACGGCGAGTGGGTGCCCGTGGAGCAGCAGCGGATGGACGCCGCGATCGTCGTCGACGGACGCCGTGCCGTCTGCCGCAAGCTGCGGGACATCCGCGCCGGCGACGCCATCGTCTGCGGCATCCACGGCGTCAAGATCGTTCCCGAGTTCCAGGAGCGCGATCGCCTCGGCTTCGCGTTCATGTCCAACGAAATCTCGTCCGAGCGGCGCGTGGAGGTCGGCGTCGCGAAGATCGCCGCCATGATGCGCGCCGCGAAAGCCGCCGGCGATCGGATCGCCTTCGTCGCCGGCCCCGTCGTCGTCCACACCGGAGGCGGCGTCTATTTCTGCGACCTGATCCGGGGCGGCTACGTCGACGTTCTCCTCGCCGGCAACGCGCTGGCGGTTCACGACGCGGAACAGGCGCTCTACGGCACGTCGCTCGGCGTCGACATGGAGAGCGGACGCGCCATCGAGGGCGGACACCGCCATCACATGCGGGCGATCAATGCGATCTACCGCGCCGGCGGCCTGCGGCCGGCGGTCGAGAAGGGCGTCCTCACATCGGGTGTGATGTACGAATGCATCCGCCGGAACGTGGACTACGTCCTCGCCGGCAGCATTCGCGACGACGGCCCGCTGCCGGACACCGTGATGAACCTCGTGGAGGCCCAGGATCGGTATACAGCGGCGCTGAAGGGCGTGAAGCTGGTGCTGGTGCTGTCGACGATGCTCCATGGCATCGGTGTCGGCAACATGCTGCCGGCGTGGGTGCGGCTGGTGTGCGTCGACATCAATCCGGCGGTCGTGACGAAGCTGGCGGATCGCGGTTCGTCGCAGACCATCGGGATTGTGACCGATGTGGGACTGTTCCTTCGGCAGTTGGCGTCAGCGCTGCACGAGGGGCAGGCCTGAAGGCCTGCGCTGCGAGAGGCCGCCGACGATTCTGAACCGACGGAGAGTACAACGTGGGCGAGTCTCCTCGCAGCGGCGTGTTCGGTTTCGCCGAGGCGCGAACGCATATTCCCGGGCCGGCCGGCGAGCACGCGGTCGCGCTCCTCGAGCGCGGAACACTCGACGTCCGGCTCGCGGCCGCGCCGCGCGTGCCTCCGACCGAGTCAACGCCACATGCGCAGGACGAAGTCTACGTGGTGGTTCGAGGACGCGGCGTGTTGTTTCACGACGGCCGGCGGGATCGATTCGCGGCGGGCGACCTGCTGTTCGTGGCCGCCGGAACCGAGCATCGCTTCGAGGACTATTCGGACGATCTCGCGGTGTGGGTGATCTTCTACGGTCCGCCGGGCGGCGAGATCACTGCTTGACGAATTTCTGAACGATGCCGCTCAACTGGGCGAGGTAGACATCTCCCGACTCGGTGGCCGCCACGCCGTGCGCTCCAGCGGTCGCCGGTCCGGGCAGTCGTCCCACGGGTCTTCCATCGAGATTCCGCAGGACTCCACCCGTCCAGATCCGCTGGTCCTTCGTGATGAACAGTCCGGAGACTCCTCCGGTGTCCGTCCATTGATTCAGGAACTTCCCGTTCGCATCGAAGACCTCGATCCGCTGGTTGTCGCGATCGGTGACGTAGACCTTGCCCTGCGCGTCGACCACGACGTTGTGGGGCAGCCCGAACTGGCCGGGGCCCTTCCCTCTCGTGCCCCATTCCAGAATGTATTTGCCATCGCGCGAGAACTTCACGACGCGCGCGCTGCCGTAGCCGTCGCTGACGTACAGATCACCGTTCGGCGCGAACGCGACGTCGGTCGGCAGATTGAAGTTGCTGCGGCCGGTACCGGCGCTGCCCTTCGTGCCGAGGCGCATGATCTCCTTGCCCTCGGCGTTCAGCTTGTACACCACGTGGCCAGGCGCATCGATCACCCAGATGTTTCCCTGCGGATCGACTCGCACTGAATGGGCGCCGCATGCCGTGCATCCGGCCGGTCCGTAGACGGCGGAATAGTGCGACTTGTCGTCGGTCCAATGGACCTCAGGAATGGCCGCGACCTTTCCCTCGCTGAACAACCCGTCGCCCCACGAGCGCACAAGCGTTCCCTTGCTGTCGAACTCCAGGATCGGATGCGCGCCTCGATGCAGCACCAGGATCGTGCCGCGCGCCGTCACGGCGACGGACGACACCTGGATGAAATTCCAGGCGCCGGGCACGCCAGCCGCACTGGTCGGCGGCGTCGGCCACTCCACGAGCTTGTACGGGAGGGTGGCTGATGTTGGATGTGGCGTCGCCGCGGCCGGCCTGCTGGCCGTTCGCCAGGTCGCCCGTGGTCGAGGCCAGCACGCAAATCGCCGCAACGATCCGCAAGACATGCATCGTGGCCTCCTTGGCGAGCTAGACGCGCGTGATCTTGGGACTGCCCGCCGCAATCAGCGCACGCTCGACGTCGTCTGCCCTCGCCGGGCTCTCGACGCCGACGAGAATCTTGCCGTCGCTCACCTGCGGATCGTAGAGGGCCGGCCGGCGCCGGAGCAGTTCCCCGGTGACGAGCAGCGTCGCCACCGTCGCCAGAATCGCGCCGAGCATCGTCAGCTCGAAGATCACAATCAGGTTCGGCCACCACGAGACGATCGGCATGTTGCCGGTCGGCAGCGGCCAGGCGAGCTCGGTCATCCGCGTCAGCCACGTGGCGAAGACCAGTCCGATGAGGCCGCCGCCGCTGGCGATGTACCAGATCCGCGTCGCGCGGTTCATCTCGCCGAATTCGTAGGCTTCCATCGGCTGATCGCTGATGACGGTGATGGCGCTGTCGGCGACGCCGGCGTTGCGCAGGCTATTGACCGCCCGCTGCGCGGCGTCGCCAGCTGTCGTACAACGCGTAGATCGCGCTCATGCGTGCGTTTCTCCGAGCGGGTGCTCGTGGGCAGCCATCGGACTCAGCGCCGGCGACGGATGCTCACCCGCCTTCAGCTCCCAGATCGAGATGATCGGCACGAACTTCGAGAACAGCACGTAGAGCAGACACATCGCGGCGAACGTCGAGGTCATGATCATGATCTCGACCGGCCGCGGCTGATAGTGCCCCCACGAGTACGGCAGGAACTTGTGGCTCAGCGACGGCACGACGATCAGGAACCGCTCCAGCCACATGCCGACGACGACGCCGAACGACGCGATCACGCAGCCGGTGATGGTGCGCAGCTTCCTGATCGCGAGGATCGAGAACGGCAGCACGAAGTTGCAGAAGACCATCGTCCAGTAGAGCGGCGCGAACGATCCCCGCTGCGTCACGTAGAAGACGTTCATCTCCGGCGTGTCGTTGCCGTACCACACCGTCAACCGCTCCGCGAAGACGAAGTACGCCCAGAGCAGGCTCATCATCAACAGCAGCTTCCCGAGGTTCTGGAAATGGACCGGATGGAGGTATTCCTCGAGGTGCAGGAACTTCCGGAGCGCCGCCATCGCAATGATCAGGCCGGCGATGCCGCTGAAGATCGCGCCGGCGACGAAATAGGGCCCGAACATCGTCGAGTGCCACATCGGCACCGGCGCCATCGAGAAGTCGAACGACACGATGGTGTGAACCGACACCGCGACCGGAATGATGGCGACCGCCATGATCTGCATCGCCGACTCGAGACGATGCCACTGCTTGGTCGTGCCCCGCCAGCCGAGCGCCAGCGCGCCGTAGATGGAGCGGCGCAGCCCGGTCGACCGATCGCGGATCAGCGCGAAGTCCGGAATCATCGGCAGGAACAGGAACAGGACGCTGCCCGTGAGGTAGGTGCTGATGGCGAAGAAATCCCAGACCAGCGGCGAGCGGAAGTTCGGCCAGATCAGCCGGCTGCTCGGATACGGCATCAGCCAGAAGAACAGCCAGGGCCGGCCGAGATGGATGATCGGGAACAGCGCGCCGATCATCAGCGCGAACGCCGTGATGACCTCGGCGCACCGCGTCACCGGCCGCCGCCAGCCGGCGTTGACCAGCCGCAGGATCGCCGAGATGAGCGTGCCCGCGTGGCTGATGCCGATCCAGAACACGAAGTTGGTGATGTAGAAGGCCCAGTAGACCGGGTTGTTGATACCGGTCATGCCGAACCCCATGTACATCTGATAGGCCCAGGTGCCGAGCCCCATCGCGACGATGCTGCCGAGGAACGCGACGAGCACGTAGAAGCGCCAGGTCGTCTGCTGCAGCGGGCGCAGCAGGTCCTCGGTCATTTTCCGGGCGGAGTCGTCGCTCATACCTGGGTCTGCCGCTCGAGATACGTGACGTTGGGCAGCGTGCCGAGATCCTCGAGGAGCTTCGATCCGCGCGGCGACCGCGCGAGCCGCGCGACCTCGCTCTCGGAATCGTTGAGATCGCCGAAGACCAGCGCTTTGGCCGAGCACGACTGCACGCACGCCGGCTTGACGTCGCCGTCCTTCAGCTCCTTCTTGTTCGCCTTGGCGTCGATTTGGGCGGCGCTGATCCGCTGCACGCAGAACGTGCACTTCTCCATGACGCCGACTTCGCGGACCGAGACGTCAGGGTTCAGCTGCAGTTGCAGCGGCTTGGGCCATTGCGGGTTGAAGAAGTCGAAGAAGCGGACGTTGTACGGACAGGCGTTCGCGCAGTAGCGCGTGCCGATGCAGCGGTTGTAGACCTGCGCGTTCAAGCCATCTTCGGTGTGATGGCTCGCATAGGTTGGACACACCGGCTCGCACGGCGCCGCGTCGCACTGCTGGCACATCACCGGCCGGAACTTCAGGCGGACATCCGGGAAGTCGCCCTCCCAGTAGCGCTCGACACGGATCCAGTGCATCGCGCGCCCACGTGCCGCTTGCTCAGGTCCGACGGTCGGGATGTTGTTCTCGGCATGGCACGCCGTCACGCACGCGCCGCATCCCGTGCAGCGGTCCAGATCGACGGCCATTCCCCATTTGTGTGGCATAAGAAAGTTAAATACTCTAAAAGTTACAAGGCAAAAGTCAAAGTCGAGAAGTCCAATAGTTAGACCGAAAGACCGTTGGTGCGTCTGGTGTCTTCCTGGTTTTAACTTTTACCTTCTAACTTTTAACTTTCACCGTGTTTCACCCTCGTGCGGATGCTCGCGCATCTCGCCCGCGAACATGATCAAACTGCCGTCGTTGTCGCCCGCGCGTGCGATCTTGACGCGGGTCGCAGCCCACGCCAGCGAACCGGTCGGTTCGACCGTCAGTGGCGCAAGGATCGCGATCGGGTTCACGCCGCGCTTGCTCGCATACCGCGTGAACGTCTCGTGGCCGTTGCCCACCGGCATCGCGACCAGGTCGGGCGCAATGCCCGGAAAGATCATCGCTGGAGCGCGCAGACTACCGTGCTGGGAAGTGACCTCGACGAGATCTCCCTGCGCAATGTGCAGCCGCTCCGCCGTCTGCGGATTGATCTCGATCCAACTGCTCCACATCGCCGAGGTCAGCGGATCCGGCATCTCCTGCAGCCACGGCAGGTGCGCCGCCGACCCATCGCCGAATTGCGACGACGGATACGGCTGGAAGTGCAGCGGATACTGCGACGCTTCGCCGTCGAAAAAGGGCTCTTCGAATTGCGCCGCCGTATGCTGTCGATTCATCGGCGGCTGCACGCGCTGCACGGCGGGCGACAGCGGTCCCGTGCTCTTCGCCACTTCTTCGGCGGTCTTCCAGGGGAGCGCGATGGGCGACTTCAGCTTGCCGGCGACCTCGATCAGCACATCCACCGTCGACCGTGTGTTGTGCAGTGGCTTCATCACCGGCCCGGCAACAATCGTGACGGCTTCGATCGACCCGGACTCCGGCGCGCTATCGACCCACGACTCGAGGAATGAGTGATCCGGGAGAATCAGATCGGCGTGGACACTCGTATCGTCGACAAAAGAACCAAAACTCGCGATGAATGGCACCTTCTCGAGCGCCTCGCGAACCTTCGTGGCCTTCGGCATACCGTAGATCGGATTCGCATTGTCGAGCAGCAGGACCTTGGCCCTGTTGAATGCGTCAGCCGTGAACGCTGCGGGATGAGAGGTGTCACGTCCCGGCGTGAAATACAGCCCGCCGGGCGCATTCACCGCGCCCAGTAATTCGCTGAGTGCGTTGACGGCAAGCGCCGTGAACATCGCATTGGTCTGCGCCAGCGGAGCGCCTCCGACAATCGCGACGGCCGGCGATACGTCGGTGAGCTCGCGCGCCAGACGCTCCACGCGCTTGGCGGCGACGCCGGTGATCTGCTCGACCCGCGCCGGGGTGTAGTCGCTCAGGCCGTTCGACCAGCCGGCGATGGACGCTGCGACGGGACCTGTCGTGGCGGGTCGCAGTTTGTTGGCAAGGATGACGTGCGCGAGGCCCAGCGCCAGCACGCCCTCGGTCCCCGGCTTCACCGGAATCCACTGATCCGCGCTCGCGCCCGTCAACGACATCCGCGACTCGACCTGCACGAAGGCGCCGCGCACGCCGGGCCGCGCCTGCCGCATCGCGCCGTAGCCGACGCTCTGCGCCACCGGCGAGTTCCACGTGCCGAGAAAATCGGCCCCGAAGCTGATCACGAAACGCGCCCGGGCGAGATCCACTGTCGCGAGCTGCTCTTTTGCCCAGCTCATCGCGTTGGCCAGACGAAGGACCCTGTCATCGAACGGCTCGAACCCGTACGGTGCCGGCGCGCCGAATCCGACCACGAATTCCGCGGCCAGCGCCATGCGGCGGGTTGGCCGGGGCCGCGCGACGTACGCGAGCGCCTTCTGATCACCGGCCGCCGCGAGCGCGTCCAGACGGCGAGACGAGCTCCGCGATCGCCTCGTCCCACGACACCGGCTTGAAGTCGCCAGATCCGCGAGCGCCGCTTCGCTTCATCGGCTGGGTGAGCCGATCGGGGTGATAGGTGATCTGAATCGCTGCCTGACCGCGCGCGCAGAGTCCGCCGTGGTTGATCGGGCTGTCCGCCTGTCCTTCCAGTTTCTTGGCAACACCCATCTTCACGACGCCGGACTGACCGTTGCGGACCGTCTCCACGTCGGCTTCCATGACGCGGGCGGTGACGCCGCAGCCGGCGCTGCACAACGGACACACACTCGGCTTCCACTCGGCGACGCCCGGCACGAGATCGTCGTCCGGCACGAACCGGATGATCTGATGCTCCGGATTTCCACAGCCCGCAAGCGTGGCGGTGGTGCCGGTGACGGCGGTCAGCTTGATGAAGTCTCTACGATCCATGCGCTTCGCTAACGGAGGTACCGAGCGAACGGTATAACCACAGAGCAACGGAGAAACGGAGGTTAAACGGACGGTCGACGGGTGGCACGCGTCGATCTGCGAAGCGAAACCGCGCCACGCCCGTCGAACCGTCCCTTCCGTTCAATCTCTGTTGCTCTGTTCCTCTTGTGGTTACGCCGTTCGCTCCGTCCCTCCGTTGCCGTTTCCTCCCGATCTTCCGTTATCTCCGTCTGTCTCCGTCTCCGCTCAGTAGTGGCACGTCAGACAGTCATTGGGGGCCTTCTTCTCCCGATGACAATTCACGCAGAAACCCATGCTGTGATCCACCGAACGCTCGGCGACCGTCTGGGTCGCCAGATCGCCGTGACACGTCTTGCAGTCCACGCTGGCGCGGATGTGCGGTGCGTGGTTGAAGCGGACGTGCGACTCGTGCGGGAAGCCGTACACCCGCTTCCAGGGTATTTCGACGCCCTTCTCCGAATAGGCCGCGACTTCCTTGATCAGCGGACGATCGGTCGCGATCTGGCTGTGGCAGATCATGCACGTCTTCACGCTGGGTATGCCCGCGATGGGTCCCTTTTCCACGCTCTCGTGGCAGTCGGTGCACACCGCCTGCTTGGCGATATGGGTCTTGTGCGGGAAGGCGATCGGCTGGACCGGCGTCGGATGGGTGTTGAAAAAATGACTGAACGCTTCGCCGGTCGTCCGGTGCGCGGGCGTGAACGTCGTCGCGTGGTCGACGGGCGGCGGCGCCCCGCAGGCGCTGACGAGCGCGATCATCAGCGTCGCGCAGGCGACGACGACGCCTGCTGCGAGACGCGCCGCGACACCAGTACTCGTACCGCAGCCCTTGAGGGCTGCCCGAAGCGACATTACTTCGCCTGCAGACTCCGGAGGTAATTCACGACGTTCCAGATCTCCGGCTCCGTCATCTTGCTCTTGTAGCCCTTCATGTCGAACTTCGGGCCGGCGCCGTCGCGAATGACGACGAAGATCTCGCCGTCGCTGTCGCCGCGATCCCATTTGGCATCGGTGAGGTCGGACGGGTGGGTCCCTTCCGGCGCCATCGGACCGTTGCCCTTGGCATTCGCGCCGTGGCAGAACCGGCAGTTTTTCTGGAACGCGGCCTGGCCGGCCTTGATCGACTCCGGTGATGACGCCACCGGGTTCTTCATTTTCTTCGCGTCGGGATTACCGCCCGGGTTCTGCGCCGCCACGCCGATGGTCAGGACGAATGCACACGCACACGCAGAAATAATGGTCGTTGAAAGACAACGCATGACTCTTATCAACTCCTTAGGTGGGGGGATTCTACACCGCGTCAGCGGGTAACGATAATCGTGATTTCGTCATCCGCCACCAGCGCGCCATCGTCGGCCCGGCAGCGGAGCACATACGTGCCGGGTTCCGAGAAGGTGACCTGAACCGGCTGCTTGCCGTCAGGGGGCAACATCGGCGCGGACCAGAGCGGCGCCCACGGCGAGTTGGCGCCGGCGCGCGTGTCCTCCCACGGCTTGATCTGCGGAGGATCGAACGTCACCGGGGCCGGGCCGCGATACAGGAACCAGGACACGTGCAGCCCCAGGTTCTTGCCGACCGTAATCCGCGTGGGCGGAAACATCGCAGGATTGCGCGGCGGCGTCGCCGCGGCCGCGGGCGCGGCGGCCGCCGCTGGCGCGGTCGCTGCAGTCGCAGCGGTTGTCGTCGTTTGCTCGGCGGCCCGGGCCTGCGCCGCGGCCACGCGCGCCAGATTGCGCGGCTTCGGAATGCCGTCGTCCTTGACCTCGGAGACCAGCGTCACCTGTTGTCCGACTTTGACGGTCCGGCTTCTGACCTCGTCGATCTTGACCGCCGGCGGCTTGTTGCCGCGGACCTCCGGGCTGCTCGTGCCGGCGCCGAGCGCACCGGTCTCGGACGCCTTCACGACGTCGTCGACGATGTAGTCGGGGCGAAGCGAGGCGTAGGCCTTCTCGGTCTTGCCGTGCGTGGTCAGCGTCCACACGAGCTCGTCTTTCTCGGTAAAGCCGTTCGGCACTTTCACGCGGAAGATGAAGCGATTGCGGCGCGGCAGGAAATGCGTCGGCTGCCCCTGGTCCGGGCTCCCTGGTGAAAAGCCGTTGCCGGGACCGACCGGCACGTCAATCTCTTCCTCCCAGTTGCGGTTCATGTACCCGAAGAGGAAATACTTCGCGCCGTCAGCGCCCTGTTCCCAGCCTTCGTACGCCGGCGCGACGTTCTGCCCCTTCGTGTAACTCAACGATTGCGAGGCGGCGGTCGCACTCCACGCGATCACGACGATCGCCGCCATGAAGGCAAGCCTGAAGGCCTGCGCTACGAGCGCACGCACACTCACCGTTCCTGACCTCCGGGCGCCGCGGTCTTCGCCGGCGGCACGACGAGACACAGCGGGCAGCCGATGACGTTGTCGTTCTTGGTCAGATGCAGGTGCTCGCGCCGCCTGGCCATCTCTTCCTGGAACTGCTCGTCGTTGAGCGCGACGCGCATGCCCAGGTCGATGAACATGTTCGCGACCGAGCGGTTGCCGGATCCCTGCCAGTTGCGCGGGTCGGGCACGTTCTTGTTGGTCGGCGAGTTGTCCATGTAGCCGACGATGTGGAGGATCGTGCCGCGCGGCAGGAGCGGCGCGGAGTCGTCCGTGTAGTCGTAACCGCGCACCCAGTTGTGATCGTAGCCGACGCAGTTGAGCGTCTGGATGTTGTAGCCCCAGATCGCCTCGAGGCACATCCGCTGGCCGGGCGCATGCAGGTGCGGCTCGAACGAGATGATCTTCGTGTGCTGCTGCAGCACCGTGTAGGCGTGAAGCTGCTGGTTTGCCTCCATCGCCTTGATGTCGATGTCGACGCCGTTGCCCAGGCCGAAGACCGCACGCTTGTAGGTCGGCTTGTAATCCTTCGGCATCAGCTTGAAGCCGATCTCGAGGTGCGCCTTGGTGTCGCGGCCGTTGGCGTGGAGATGCACCGAATCCGACACGATGCTCGTGCCGGCCTTCAGCAGGCGCGCCGACTTCGGATCGAAGAAGTCGGCGTTGCGGCCCACCTCGTGAACCGGCCAGTTCACGGCTTCCTCGTCGTTGAAGATGGCGAGCGGATCCTGGCTGAGGTCCGTCTTGCCGTCGAGCACCTGCGTGCGCCAGATCATGTGATGGACGACGAAGCGTCCGCCGACCGTGGCGCGATTGGGGCCCGCGTTCGATTCGACGTCGTTGACTTCTTTGATTTCGAGCGCGGCGACGTACCGATCTTCAGTCAAGCCGGTCGGGACGCTCGGGATCTCGCCCCACCAATCGGGCGCGTCGCCCTTGACCGTCAGCTCTTGCATCTTGATCACGAGGTCCGGCGTGCCGATCGCCCAGGACTTGCGGTCGGCATACACCTTCGGCGGCGGCATGTCGGCGGGGTTGCCCCGCGGCGCGCCGCTGTCGGCCCACTTCGCGATCGTGGCGATTTCGTCGTCGCTCAGCGACGGGTCGTTGTGGAATTGCTGGATGCCGATGTTCTTCTCGACGTACCAGGGCGGCATCACGCCGGCCTTCGGGCCGATGCCGGTCCGCTGCTTGATCGCGCGCGCCCAC
This sequence comes from uncultured Acidobacteriota bacterium, assembly GCA_963792175.1. Taxonomy (GTDB): domain Bacteria; phylum Acidobacteriota; class Vicinamibacteria; order Vicinamibacterales; family CAVVIG01; genus CAWBVG01. The sequence continues at coordinate 125,671 of CAWBVG010000007.1, read as the reverse complement.
GGCCGGACGTCCTCGTAGCTGACGAGCGACATCGGCGCGACGCCGTCCGGGCGGTGGCAGTTCTCGCAGCTCCGCTGAAGGATCGGGGCGATGTGCTTCGTGAAGTTGACGTCCGCCGGCACATCGGCCGGCGCCGCCGCCATCACGGCCATGCCAAGCGTGGCGGCCAGTCCTGCGGCACCCAACGCCGTTCCAACGCGGAACAGAGATCTCATGCGGGAACTCCTTTGAACTGTTTATTCTAACGGATCTGGCGAAACACCACTGCCGTATCACGCTTGACGGACGGGTGAGGCCCAGATACCGTCTATCCAAGGGCCAGATCCTCGGCGGGGGCCAACAACCATGAGAAAAATCCACACGGTTCTCGTTTTTTTGAGCCTGCTCGTGTCTCCCGCCTTGAGCAAGGATTCACAACCGGCCAGATCCGGACCGCGCTAGTCGCGCGACCGAACAGTATCTGAACGCGGCGGCCGACGCCGTTCTCAACCTCAAGAGCGCGCAGTTCTCTCTCAAGCGCGAGGGCACCCCAGCCTTCCTCGACGAGAAGAACGGCATCACCTTTACCTTGGCCGAATGTTCCTATGCCGCGCCGGATCGCGTCTCGTGCAACGTGAAAATCTCGCTCAAGAACGGAAACATCCTGCAGCTCACGCGAGTCTGGGTCCCCGAAGGCGTGTTTCAAACGAACCCGCTCACGCGGCAGTTCGGGAAGGCGCCCGCGGACGCCAGTTTCAACGGCGCTGCCCTGTTTGCCAAGACCGGCATTGCGGACATTCTGCGCACCGCGACTCGGAATCCCCAACTGGTGGGGAAGGAAAAACTTCGAGGGAAGGACACGCTGCATCTCAAGGGAGAGGTGAGCGGCGAGAAGCTGAATCCGCTGGTGGGTTCAACGCTCAAGCCGGAATTCATGCATCCCGTCGATATGTGGATGGAGGAAAAATCCTCCCGGCCCGTGCAGGTTCACGTCAGCGAGCCCGAGGGCAACGGGTGGCTCATCGAGTTGTTCGCGATGGATGAACCGGTCGATATTCCGACGCCAAAGCTTCCTCCTCCCCCGCCTCCCAAACCTCAAGCCTGAATGTCGCGGGCCCACCAGTACCCGCGGCTGATCCTCGCGCTCGTCTGCTTCCCGGTTTTCATCGGCGCGCTCGATCTGACGATTGTCTCGGCCGTATTGCCTGAAGTGATTCGATCGCTGTCGATCGAGATTCAGAAGCTTGACGTGGCCGGTTGGATCGTCACGGGCTACTTCCTGTCGTACGCGATCAGCATGACCTTCATGGGAAGGGTTTCGGATATCGCGGGGCGGCGTGCGGTCTACCTGATCTGTCTCGTGGTGTTTTTTATCGGTTCATGGGTCGTCGCGGCCTCGCCCGGCTGGCCCACCGAGATCGCCCAGCGGATCGTGCAACTGTTCGGCGTGCGTCCCGCTGCCGGATTCGCATCTCTCTACGCCTTGATTGTCGGCCGTGTGATTCAGGCCTTCGGCGCAGGCGCGATGGTGCCGGTGAGCATGGCCCTCGTCGCCGACCTGTTTCCACCTGAGAAGCGCGCCCTTCCCCTCGGGATCGTCGGCGCAGTCGACACGACCGGCTGGGTGCTGGGGCACCTCTACGGCGGGATCATGGTTCAGTTCATGAGCTGGCCGTATCTCTTCTGGATCAATCTCCCGGTCATCGCGCTGATGTTCTGCGTGACGTGGTGGGGGTTGGCCGGGCTGCCCCGCATGCAGGTGAAGGGAGGCATCGACTGGATCGGTGTGACGCTTCTTGGCGGCGCGTTGATTCTGCTCAACGTCGGCCTGGGCTCGCCCGAAATGGGCGCGGACGGATCGACCGCCGCTCCAGCCGCACACCGGCTGTACTGGCTTGCCGGCGCCGCGGCGACGTTCGTCATCTTTCTCCTTTCGCAGCGGCGTGTGGCCGATCCCATCCTCAATCTGAAGATCTTCTCCAACCGCAATGTGTCGGCGGCGAGTGGAGTCAATCTCCTCGTCGGTTTCTGCATCATGGTGGCGCTCGTCAGCGTTCCGGTGTTCATCAATGTCGCGGGCGCGTCGGACAACGTGATGAAGGCGGCCCTGGTCACGGGGTACCTGCTGTGTGCCTTCACCATCCCCATGGCATTGGCGGCGATTCCAGGAGGCTGGCTCTCCGAGCGGTTCGGCTATCGAGCGACCGTCATGTTCGGCCTCATCGTGGCCATCATCGGCTTCTGGATGATGAGTCTCTGGCAGACGGAGATGGCCCGGCAAGCCGTCGCGTTCATCGAGCATCTGGGAAGAGGACGACCTGAATGGGCCGACGCCCGGGGCACTGGGTTCATGGCCGCAGGGCTGGCCCTGGCGGGAATCGGAATTGGACTCACCATCGCGCCCATCGGGACGGCGGTGATCAACGCAGTCCGGGAACACGAGCGAGGAATGGCGTCATCCCTCGTGATCATCCTGCGTTTGATCGGCATGAGCATCAGCATGAGCTCGATGACCGCCTACGCTCTGCGACGTACGACGATCCTCAGCAGGGTCATGCTGAATCCCGATGATGCCCTGGATTTGGAAAAGACGGCGCGAGTGGCGCTGGATGTCGTGACGCGAATCACCGGCGAGATCGCGCTGATTGCGATCGCCGTTGCTGCGGCGGCGCTGGCGATTGCGTTCTGGCTTCGGAGAAGGGATCTGGTCGTGGCGCAGGGCTAAACGCCCTGCGCCACGCGTTCTATTTCTATTGCTTGGTGCGCTTGGCGGACCAGGGCATCGCTCCCACGCCGGGGACCTCGGCCTGACCGTTGACGATGGCGTCGCCGTCAACGTCGCCAGTCAGGACCACGGTCATGTCGCCCTGCGGCGTCTGCGCGACCATCGTCATCTTGAGCGCCTTGCCTTCGAGTGTCCCGGTGACCGCGACCTCGCCCATCTGACTGGCGAACGTGCCGCTGATCTTGCCGGCGGTGTCGGTGAGGGTCGCCGTCGCGGGGAATTCGCCGCCCGGCGTCACGAGCAACACATCCCACTTGCCATTCGCGCCCGTGGTGGACGACGCGGCGGCCGGCGCGGTCGTGGTGGTCGCGGTGGTGGTGGACGCCGTCGAGGCGGGCGCCGCATCCGCTGACGCGCGCTTCGCGGTCCAGTCGCCTTCGGCGAAGCCGCCGAAGTCGGCCTTGCCGCTCATTGTGTCGCCTTCGACCTTGCCGGTGAGGGTGATCGGGAGCGCCATGCCCTGCGTGTTGATCGTGAAGGAGAACTTCAGATCGTTGCCGGTGAGGGTGCCGCCCTCGAATGGCAACTCGCCGCCGCGACCCTTGAGGACGCCCGACACCTTGTCGCCGTCCTGTTTGAAGACGACGAGCGATGTGTTCGCACCTTGCGGCGAATTGATCGTCACGTCCCAATTGCCGGCCACGGTCGTCTGCGCAGACGCGAGACCAGGCACGAACAACAGCACCGAAAGCAAGCCGATTCTCGCGCGCGTCATATTCTTCTCCTGAAAGGGGAAAGCCGACCGAAATGTTACCGTACCGCCGCTGCCAATTCACTCCCGGTGCGTTCGGCGTTGAACGTGCCTTCGCCGACCGTGCCGAGCTTGATCGTGCCGTTGATCGAGTCGCCCTTGACCGTCGCCGTGACGCTGATGTCCAGCGGCTTGCCGTTTTCCATGATCGACCAGGCCAGCTTCACCTCGTCGCCGCTGACGCTGCCTTTGACCGGGGTTTCGCCGTACTCGGACGTGAGATGCCCGGTGAGGCGGGGGCCTTCCTGCGTCATGTAAAGGGTGTACTCGGAGCGTCCGCCGCGCGGCGTCGTGAACGACATCTCCCACTCGCCGGTCAGGCTCGCCTGCGCCGCGACCGCCGCCGCAAGCGCGAAGGCGACGAGCGCGACGCGTGCTGTTCGGATCATCGCTGCCTCATTCCGCGGTTCGCCGGGCGGACAGCGGGCCCTCGCCGACGTCGCCCACCTGCAGCGTCCCCGTGATCGAGTCGCCCGAGAGCTTCCCCTTCATCGTCAGCTCCATCAACTTCCCGGACTCGGGCACCGACCAGACAATCGTGACCTGATCGTCGGCGATGCGACCTTTCAGCGGGAACTCGCCGTCCTCGTTGATGACGGTGCCGGACAGCGTCGCGCGCTGCTGGTTGATCACCATATTCACCGAGCGCGTGCCGGTCGGCACGACGAAGTTGACGCGCCATTCGCCGGCCGCGTTGGCCTGCGCGAGCAGCGGGGTGGCGAGCGCACGGCGAGCACGGCGAACGCAAGCGCCGCCCGCATGAGCTGTCGTCCTGGAAACATGTCCTCCTATTCTATTTGCGGAGCCGCTGGAGCGGGCGGTCAAAAATCGAACGCATGACGAGTTCCCGGTAAGAGGCTCGCACGCTGGCAAACGGGGCGCCGCACGACGCCAGCAGTCGCCCAATCACGAGACGGGAGTCGAGAAGGTCGACGCCCGCGCGGACGCGGGTGTCTCCTCCCGTCTCGATCTCCCGTTGGAGGAGCTCGGCGGTTTCCGGAGTGACGGCATCGTGATGCGTGAGGGCGGTCGCCATGTAGTGCATGCCGCCGCCGACCCACGGATGCATCATCGAGCGCTCGTGCGGTTGAAGCGCGTATCGCTCCAGGTACTTCAGCGTCGTCCCGACACGCAGCCGCAGCTCGTGCGCCACACAGGCGAACGACCAGGTTTCGGCGCGATCGACGCGTCCCGACATCAGGGCATCGCTCCAATACAGGCGGCTTTGTTCGTCGATTTGCAGCTCGAACCGCTGGTCGAGACGCGCGCCGGCAAACGGGATGACGGGATCCCAGTGAGCCTGAAGCTCCCCGTCCTCTTCGACGACGTAGCGATGCCGAATCAGCGCCGGTGTCGATGCCGTCGACGGGTGGACCTGGAGAGCGGATTGCGACGCCAGGATCACGCGCGCGCCAGGCCGGACGCGAATCGACAGATCGAGCGCGTCGCCGGCGAAGACCCCGGGCCCCGAACAGACCAGAATCACGTAGGCCGCGCCATCGACGTCGAAGCTCCGGCCGATCCGGAACGGCGGCTCAGCGTAATCGCGCGCGATCACCGTTCGGCCGCCACGCGCTTCGAAGACAAGCTCGAGGCGCGCCCGTCGCCCGATCGCAGACGCGCGCCGCAGATCTGGTAATTGGGTAATTGGGTAATCGGGTAATTGATTGGGAGATTGCTGCGCGCTCGGCGATTTCAATTCGGCCATCAATTACCCAATTACCAGATTACTCAATTACCCAATCTCCGCGGCTCGCGACAGCGTTTGCCACGCGAGCCGCCGTCGCCGCATCCAGACGAAGAGCCCGATGCCGACGACCACATAACACGCAGCGGGCAGCACGCCACCTTCTCCCAGCCACAGCTCGTTCTCGCCACCCGCGAAGAACTTCGGGAATAACCACTGCGAGACGGTGTTGTGAAAGCTGTGGAAGAACACCGCCGGCCAAAGGCTCCGCGCGCGGTAGGACTCGAATGCCCATAGAAACGAGATTGGAAGGTCCGCCGCCGCGAAGAGAGCCAGGCTCGTGAAAAAGCCGCCCGCGGCCGCGTACCCCGCGCCAGCCATGAGCGGCGCGTGATAGAGCAGTTGGCAGATCCAGACCACCGCGACGCTGTGGCGCACGCCGGCCGCGTCGAGGCGTGGCTGCAGGTAGCCGCGCCAGCCGATCTCTTCGCCGAGGGCCGTCAACGTGCCGAAGACCGCGAGGATCGAGAGGTTGGCGACAACGTTCGCGGCGATCTGGGATCCCGTCGTCCAGTGGCCGCCGCCAGGACTCCAGTGTGCGAGTCCCGCACTCGACGCGATCGCGTAAGCCGTCCCGTACACGGCCATCGGAACCGCGAGCGGCACCAGGATCACGCGCGCGCCGGTCACGCCCCATCGTGAGAGCGGCAACGGAGATCTGAATCCGCGATCCACTGTCCGGCAGGCGAGAAAGCGGCCGGCCGCCGGCGCCCACATCGCGACGGTCGCCAGCAGTCCCCATTCAGGCGAGCGAACGGTCCAGCCGCGCGATGCCGTCACGACCGCGATCGCCGTCGTCGTCCCCGCCGCCACGGCGAGATAGATGAGCACCGGACGCCACGGAAGCGTCCCGCGGAGTTCGCGTCATGACGGGCACCATGATGTGGAGCCGGTGGTAGCGCGGGCAGGATGAAATCGAGGAGCAAACGCTCCGGAGGGTTCGAGCTGAAATCGTTGTATCGCCCGGCGAGGACGGTCACGACTGTCTGTTGCGCGCGCAGGAGGAAGATTCGCTGCGTGCCGTTCCCCACGGCAGTCGGTACTTCGATGACTCCGGATTGCCGTCGGGTAACAGGCGTGCCACCACTGATACGCGTACCCTCGTGCCTCTTGTCCTGGAAACGTGAGACGCCGCTGCGTCGACTCCTGGACCCACTCGCTGGGAAGAACCTGACGCCCGTTCCAGCGGCCGTCGTGCAGATACAGCGAACCGAATTTGGCGAGGTCGCGCGGCCGGAGCCGGAGTCCCGACGCCGCCGACGGACGCCAGCGAGGCTCCCCAACCACTCGGACTCTGCGATGCCCAGCGGCACGAACAGCGTCGCGCGGGCGTAGTCGGCGAGCGGCTGCTTCGTCGCGCGCTGGACGATCGTCCCGAGCACCTGCGTCGTGCCGCCGTTTACCGCCACGATGTCCCTGGCGCCGACACAATCGGACGGTCCAGGACGTAATGAATCGGATCGGGGTCTGCGGTTCATCACGATCTCGTCGTTCTTCGGGTCGGTGTAGGGAATGTCTTCGTTCCATTCGAACCCCGCGCTCATGGTGAGGGCGTGGCGGATGGTGATCCGGCGCGCTCGGGAACGTGCGAGATCCTTGTATTCGGGAAAGTAGTCGAGGAGTGGCGCATCGAGCGAAGGAATCGCCCCTGAGCTGCTGGCGATACCCACGAGCGCCGACAGGGAGAGGAGGCTTGCCCCACCGTTCATCCTTGCCGGCGAAGTACTCTTCGTACACCAGGCGCCCAGTGCGTTCGATCAGGACCGCGTGAACGTTCAGCTCCGGGTGGAGCGCATCCAATCCGTCATCGCTTCGAGGCGTCGGCCGTCGATCCCCGCCTGTTCGAGAGAACCGGTCGCCCAGCCATCGTCGAGCGCCGGAGGGACCGCATACACGTATGCGGGGCCCTGCCGTAGTGCCATAGAGTGGGCGAACGCGAGGGCGGCGAGCACAACGGCAATCGCAACGACCGCAACTAGCGCGATGTTGGTGATAGCCCGATCCTCGTAGAGGAGTTCGCGCTGAATCCACGCGACGACGTCCGGAAGCCCGTGCGCGCTTTGAGATTGGTGAAGACGAACGGCCGATCGCCGCGCATCGGCTTCGCGTCGCGCGCCATGACGTCGAGGTCGGCGCCGACGTGCGGCGCGAGATCGATCTTGTTGATGACGAGCAGATCCGACCGCGTCACGCCGGGGCCGCCCTTGCGCGGAATCTTGTCGCCGCCCGACACGTCGATGACGTAGATCGAGGCGTCGACCAGCTCGGGGCTGAAGCTGGCGGCGAGGTTGTCGCCGCCGCTCTCGAGAAACACGATGTCGAGGCCGGGATGGCGCGCGGCCATCTCGTCGAGCGCGTCGAAGTTCATCGACGCGTCCTCGCGGATCGCGGTGTGCGGGCAGCCGCCGGTCTGCACGCCGATGATGCGATCCGGCGGCAGCGCCTCGCTGCGGACGAGGAACTCCATGTCCTCGCGCGTGAAGATGTCGTTGGTGATGACGCCGAGCCGGTAGCGCTCGCGCATCGCCTTGCACAGCGCGTCGACGAGCGCGGTCTTGCCCGATCCGACCGGTCCGCCGATGCCGATGACGCAGACGGCGTTCTGCTCGTCATGATCGAAACAGCCGCGAATGCAGGTACTGCTGCGTCATCGCCGCGATGTCCATCGCCGGCGTGAACGACTCGAGGCTGCGCCGTCGCGCTCGACGCATCGCGATCGACGACCGCCGGCACGCGCTCGAGCGCGCGCGCGAGCAGTGCGATGCGCCGTCGGTCTGGCCGATCGGCATCAGGCGCATCGCCGCCGACACGGTCGCCGCCAGCCGCGTGTAGGCAAACGCCTCGACCGCCTCGCGGCGCGTCGACGCCGGCAGACGCGCACGCGCCGGCGAACGCCACCGGCAGCGTCGGGCCGATGGCGGCCTGCTGCGCGCGCCAGCGCCAGCGCGTTCGCAGCCGCGCGTCCGGGTGCAGCGCCTGCCACGTCGTCAGCAGCCGCAGCCCCATCGCGCGGCTCGATCGCCGCGCGCTCGACGACGGCCGCAGCGCGGTCAGCTCCTCGTCGAGCTGCGATCAGCGCCGTCGCCAGTCGCCGTCGGCACGAACGCCGCCCACGCCTGCCACACCGCCGGCCCTTCGAGCCGGCCGATCGTCTCGTCGAGCAGGCGTCGAGCCACGCGCGCAGATCCGCGGCGTCGGACGATCGCTCCGACGCTGCGTCGCCGCTCTCCAGGCCGTCGGAGTACGCGAATCCGCCGATCGGAAACAGGAATGTCGCAGAGGTGCAGCAGGTCTCAAGGCGTCAAGTGCCTTCAAGTGTCATCGCAAGTGACCGTCAATGCTGATGCGCGGCGACGGTCGCGCCGGGTGTGAACGGCAGCGTCGCGCGCGCGTACGGCATGCTGGTGCTGCTGCAGCAGCTGCTCGACGCCGGGCACGTCGGGACAGACCAGCGCCTGCGTCCGTGATCATCAGCGGCTGATGGCGATTGCCGATGTGATACGCGAACAGCGCCCACTCGCGGCGCGTGCGCGGCTCGATGACGAACACCGGCCTCGGCGCGCTCGACCACGACGACGACGAGCCGCTCGTCGTCGAGCACGAAGCAGTCGCCGGCGCGCAGCACCGTGCCGCGCGGCAGCGCGTCCCGAATTCGACGCCGCCGTCGGTCCGCCGCCGGCCGTGGACGTGCGTCCGATCCTCCCAGCCGAGCGTGACCGTGTCGCGCGCATAGTCGCGAGCGCGACTGCGGCAGCTCGCGGCTCCGCGATAGGTGCGCTCGACGATGATCATGTCTAGTCCGGTGAAGTCTGCGAAGTCGCAGACTTCGCAGCTGCGACTCAGACGCTCAAAACAGGAAATACCGCTGCGCGAGCGGCAGCACGTCCGCCGGCTCGCAGGTCAGCAGCACGCCGTCGGCGCGCACCTCGTAGGTCTCCGGATTGACCTCGATCTTCGGCAGCGCGTCGTTCAGCACCAGATCCCGCTTGCGCGAGCGTCGCGGCAGCCGCGCACGGCCGCGCACGGCCGCGCCGAGCACCGTCGAGCGCGCCGCCGTCGAGGCCGGCCTGGCTGACGAAATGCACGCTGCACGGCTGCGAGCGCGCCGCCGTACGCGCCGAACATCGGCCGCGCGATGACCGGCTGCGGCGTCGGAATCGACGCGTTGCCGTCGCCCATCATCGCGCCGGCGATGAAGCCGCCCTTGATGATCAGCTCGGGCTTGACGCCGAAGAACGCCGGCTTCCACAGCACCAGATCCGCCATCTTGCCGACGGTCGACCGAGCCGACGTGCGACGCGATGCCGTGGGCGATCGCCGGGTTGATCGTGTACTTCGCGATGTAGCGGCGGACGCGCAGGTTGTCGTGGTCCGGCGACTCGCCGGGCAGCGGGCCGCGCTGCCGCTTCATCTTGTCGGCGGTCTGCCACGTCCGGCAGATCACCTCGCCGATGCGGCCCATCGCCTGCGAGTCGGACGACATCATGCTGAAGGCGCCGAGATCGTGCAGCACGTCCTCGGCCGCGATCGTCTCCGGCCGGATGCGCGAGTCGGCGAACGCGACGTCTTCCGGCACGCTCGGCGACAGGTGATGGCACACCATCAGCATGTCGAGATGCTCGTCCAGCGTATTCCTCGTGAACGGCATCGTCGGGTTCGTGGACGACGGGAGGACGTTCGGCTCGCCGCACAGCCGGATGATGTCGGGCGCGTGGCCGCCGCCGGCGCCCTCGGTGTGGTAGGTGTGGATCGTGCGGCCGCGGATCGCGGCGATGGTGTCCTCGACGAAGCCGGTCTCGTTCAGCGTGTCGGTGTGAATCGCCACCTGCACGTCGAACTCGTCGGCCACCGACGAGACAGCGATCGATCGCGGCCGGCGTCGTGCCCCAGTCCTCGTGCAGCTTCAGGCCGAGCGCGCCGGCGCGAATCTGCTCGCGCAGCGCATCCGGGCCCGAGCTGTTGCCCTTGCCGAGGAACCCGAAGTTCAGCGGAAACGCTTCGACCGCCTCGTACATCCGCCGGATGTTCCACGCGCCCGGCGTGCAGGTCGTCGCCTTCGTCCCGGTCGCGGGCCCGGTGCCGCCGCCGATCAGCGTCGTGATGCCGGAATAGAACGCGTCGGGAATCTGATTCGGCGAGATGAAGTGCACGTGCGTGTCGATCGCGCCGGCGGTCAGGATGTGCCCCTCGCCGGCGAGCACTTCGGTCGAGGCGCTGATCACGAGCCCCGCGCGTGACGCCGTCCATCACGCCGGGATTGCCCGCTTTGCCGATCGCCGAGATCCGACCGTCGCGAATGCCGACGTCGGCCTTGCGAATCCCGTCCGCGTCGATGATGACGACGTTGGTGATGACCAGGTCGGGCGAGCCGCGTCTGCGCGGCTTGCGGTCGCCGACTGCCCCATCCCGTCGCGAATGACCTTGCCGCCGCCGAACTTCGCTTCGTCACCGTAGCTCGTCGCGTCGTGCTCGATCTGGACGATGAGATCGGTGTCGGCGAGGCGAATGCGATCGCCGGTGGTCGGGCCGTAGTGGTCGGCGTAGGTGCGGCGATCGATCTTCATCTGGAGAAATCCGCGACCGCTTTGAGCGCCGCGACCCTGACCTTCTCTTCGTCGAGCGGTCCCTCGACGAGCTGATTGAGGCCGACCACTTCGCGCGTGCCGCCGATCGCGACCAGTTCGACTTCGCGCGTGTCGCCCGGCTCGAAGCGCACGGCGGTCCCCGCCGCGATGTTGAGCCGCATGCCGTACGCGGCCGCCCGGTCGAACGCGAGCCAGCGGTTGACTTCGAAGAAATGGCAGTGCGATCCGACCTGCACCGGCCGATCGCCGCGGTTGCTGACCTCGATCCGCCGCGTCGGGCGGCCGGCGTTCAGCTCGATGGGATCGGCGCGAGGAAATATTCGCCGGGATCATGTTCACGCATGTTGCCACAGAGGCACAGAGGCACAGAGAACGAGCGGTGACGCACGGTGTCGACGGGCGCCCGAACGCGTCGATGGCGTCGCTGCTTCGCACGCGCCGCATGCCGCTAGCCGGCTCGTCAACTCGGTGTCTCTGTGTCTCTGTGGCCAATTTCGTCATCGGATCGGCTGATGAATCGTCACGAGCTTGGTGCCGTCGGGGAACGTGCCCTCGATCTGAATCTCCGGGATCATCGCCGGCACGCCGTCCATCACGGCGTCGGCCGCCAGAATCGTCGCTCCGAGGCTCATGATCTCGGCGACCGAACGGCCGTCGCGGATCAGCTCGAGGATCTCGGAGGTGATCAGCGCCACCGCTTCGGGATGATTGAGCTTGAGACCGCGGGCGCGGCGTTTGCGCGCCAGCTCGCCGGCAGAAAAAATCAGGAGCTTGTCGACTTCTCTCGGCGTCAGATGCACGGCGGATTCCTGAGGCGCCGGATCATACCCGCCTTCGCTCGTAACGTCATCGAGCTTCCACCTCCGCGCTACGCGCTACGCGGACGAGTCGACACGCCTTCGCTGGCAACGTCACCAACGACGCGCGCTGTCATGCTGCGTTATCATCCCTGCCATGAGTACGCGTTATGGCTGGATCGGACTCGGGCTCGCGCTCTCGGCGATCGCCGCCTGCGGCAGCGAGCCGCCCAAACCTGCGGCGGTGACCGCCGCGCCGGCGCCCGCGCCGCCGCCCGAGCCGCGGGTCAAGGTCTACGTGACCAACGAAGCGTCCGGCGACCTCACCGTCATCGACGGCGAGCGTCAGACGGTCATCGGCACGTATCCGCTCGGCAAGCGTCCCCGCGGGATCAAGGTCAGCCCCGATGGCAAGTCGCTGTTCGTGGCGCTGAGCGGCTCGCCGAACGCCGGACCCGGCGTGGATCCGAAGACGCTGCCGCCGCCCGATCGCAGCGCCGACGGCATTGGCGAAGTCGACGTCGCGACGCACAAAGTGAAGCGCGTCATCCAGGCCGGCAACGATCCGGAGCAGCTCGACATCAGCGCCGACGGCCAGCGCCTGTATGTCGCCAACGAAGACGCCGCCCAGGTCAGCGTCGTCGACGTCGCCGTCAGGCAACGTGATCGCGACCGTGAAGATGGGCGACGAGCCGGAGGGCGTCACGATTCGTCCGGACGGCAAGGTCGTGTACGTGACGAGTGAAGACGAAGGGGCGGTCTACGCCATCGACACCGCCACGAACAAGGTGCTCAAGAAAGTGCCGGTCGGTCACCGCCCGCGCTCGATCGGATTCCTGCCGGATGGCTCGCGCGCGTTCGTGTCGCTCGAAAACGACGGCGCCATTGCGATGATCGACTCGCAGGCGCACAAGTTCCTGCACCTGATTCAGCTCGAAGGCAAAGGCGCGACGCCGAAGGCGCGCCCGATGGGCATCGCGGTGCACCCCGACGGCTCGACGGTGTACGTCACCGCCGGCTCGTTCGGTCACCTGTTCCTCGTCGATCCATCGAAGAAGTCGTCGTCCACCTCGATCGAAGCCGGTCAGCGGCCGTGGGGCGTCGGCGTGCTCCCGGGCGGGACGACGATCGTGACGGCAAACGGGCCGTCGAACGACGTGTCGTTCATCGATCTCGCGACCAAGGCCGTGAAGAAGGTCAGCGCCGGTAATCGCCCGTGGGGCATTGCAGTCGTGGCTCGACTGATCGGCCGACGTTGAGTCAACACAAAGGACACGAAGGACACAAAGGTCTGGACTAGTGTCCTGGTGTCCTTGATGTCGTGTAACGCCGCGAATTACCTCGTGAGATCGATTTTGATCTCCGCCCCGAACAGCATCGTCCGATCGTGGTCGATGGCGGCCCATTTCGTCAGCGTCCGCACGTCTTTCTGCACGCGGCCGTCGAAGACGGTTCGCCCGTTGGCGATCGACCTTCACCGGCTTCGCGAAGTCGAACTGATCCGGCGACAGCAGCAGCGTGAACGCGGTGACGCCGTGCGTCGAGGCCTCGACGACGTTGCCGGTGCGCGCCAGGTCGACGCGGCCCGAGCGTCCGGCCCGCGCGAACAACGTCCGCGGCGGGCCGGTGACGAGCGCCGGTTCGTAGGTGCCGCTGATTTCCACCGGCAGATTGTTGCGCGCCACCAGCAGATCGATGTGCGCGCCGGGCTCGACGTCCTCGAGCGCGTCCTGAACGTCGGTGCCGGCGCGGACGGTCTCGTCGTTCAACCGCACGAGCACGTCGCCGTCCTTCAGGCCAATCTTGTCGGCGTTCGAGCCTGGCATCACGCGGTTGATGCGCGTGCCGTTCGAGCGCACGCCGAAATCCGGCGCCGGCCCCATCGCCATCTCGTTCAGATCGGCCAGCGACTTCGCTTCGTCCTTCACCGATCCGATCCGATCGATCACGAGCCAGTGCGCCCGATTGTGCTTGGAGATGTCGCGACGTTTCCCACGTCAGCGTGTCCGGCAGCGGCTGCCGCGGATGCGCGCGGACGAAGGCTTCGAACGAGTCCCTGACAGTCGGCCACCACTGGGTGTTGTGTCCGGCCTCGGGCTGCGGATGGTACTCGAGCGTGGACGCCGCCCTTCTTGTAGTGCTCGACGTAGGGATCGACGATGCGCGTCGGGTACAGCGGATCGCGTCCGCCATTCACGATGAACAGCGGCTTGTTGCGAAGGTTGTTCGCGAAGATCTCGCCGTCGTCGATGTCGCGGCTCGCGAGCACCATCCAGTAGCCGTTGAGCGGCAGGAAGCTCGCGTACGGCGTCGTGTCGCGCATGGCGACGTAATACGCGCCGGTGCCGCCGTCGGAGACGCCGGACACGACCACGCGGTTCTCGTCGACGTTGTACCGCTGCTTCACGGCGTCGACGATGGCGTGGAGGTTGTCGACCTGATCGTCGCTCCACCAGGGCGACCCGGACCACGCGTACGGAATCACGTAAATCTGCTCGATCGCCGGCCAGCGCGCCGATCAGGCCGGTCCCCACCGGCTGATTGTCGCGGCGTCCGCCCACGCCGCCGTGGAGCTGAATGCGGAGCTGGTATTTCTTCGCCGGGTCGTAGGTGTCGGGCACGTTGACGGCAAAGTGATGCTCGACGCCGTTCGAACGGTTGCTCATCCGCACGAGGCCGGTGGCCTGCGCCGTATAGGTGCGGCCCTGCCGCAGCCGCTGGTAAGCCTGGTCGAATGTTTCGGTTGTGGCGGCCTGGACCGCGAACGCGGCCATGGCGCACGCCAGTGCGGATCGCAGCATGGGGCGAGGGTATAACATAGGCAGTAAAGACGTGGGGTAGAGGGATCGTAGGGGTTAGGGGTCGGACAGTCGGGACTGGGGCACGCCGGGTCTGTCGACGGCGTCGTCGTCGCGGTCGCGCTTGCTGCGGCGAACGTGCTGGCGCAGCCCGCGAAGCCGAAGGCGCCGGCCGGCGACGTCGAGCTGCCGCCGCTGTCGTACGTCTGCACGATGGCCGGCGACGAGGACGTCATCGAGGATCGGCCCGGGAAGTGCCGCAAGTGCGGCATGACGCTCGTGCCGACGCGGCTCGATTCGGTCTGGACCTGCGCCACGCGCCCGCTGCTGGTCGTGGCAGACAAGCCGGGCAAGTGTCCGGTGGACGGCACCGCGCTCGTTCGCGTCACCGCCGCGGTGTCGTGGACGTGCAAGGACGACCCGACCGTCGACAAGCTCGACCCGGGCACCTGCGCCGACGGCTCGGCGATGATCAAGAAGTACGCGGCGCGGGCGCACGGCAACCACAACCCGCAGCACGGCGGGCAGTTCTTCATGGCGCCGGACAGCTGGCACCACATCGAGGGCACGTACCTGCCGACCGGCGTCTTCCGGATGCACCTGTACGACGACTACACGAAGCCCCTGACGCTGAAGCTGGCCCGTGAGATCTCGGGCACGCTCGTCGTCAAGGATCCAAAGACGGGGAAGGACAAGGACGATCCCCCTCGTGCGCAACGGCCGGTATCTGCAGGCGGCGATTGGCAAGCAGCCGTTCCCGGCGCAGATGTACGCGAAGGTCGCCTTCAAGCCCGGCGATCGCGACACCCGCTTCGATTTCAGCTTCGACGCCTTCTCGAAAGAACCGAAAGTCGCGCCCTCGGCGACGATGACCACAGCGATGCCGGCGACGTCACCGGCAGCGACGACGCCGGCCGCGGCCACGCCGCCCACGCCTGCGCCAGATCTCTCCTCGAGCGTCGATCCGGCGCTTGATTCCGGTGCCCATTCCCGAGACGGTTCCCGAGATGCTCGCGCAGCTCCGCACGCGCACCGATCAGATTCGCTCGTTCATCGACAAGGGCGCGTTCGCCGCCATCTACGTGCCGGCCTTCCAGGCGAAGGACCTCGCGCTCGCGCTCGACGAGCACAAGAAGGAGCTGTCCGACGATCGCCAGCGTGTCGCCGTGCCGGCAATCGCGCGGCTGGTGCGCTCGGCGTATCTCCTCGATGCCTTCGGCGACCTCGGCAACAAGCAGCAGATCCTCGAAGCCTACGATCGCTTTTCCTCGGCGGTGAAGGAGATCGAATCCGCCTTTCCCGCCCGGCCATGACGATGACAGCCAGACACATCCGCGTGCTGCTGATCGGCCGCCGCCGCCGTGACGGTCGGCGCGCTGAGCCTGACGCCTGGCGAAGCGCACAAGGCGATCACCTCGAAATACACCTACAACGACGACGTGTTTCCGATTCTGCGCGACAAGTGCGCGCGCTGCCATGTCGCCGGCGGCGTCGCGCCGATGTCGCTGATGACCTACGACGAGGCGTTTCCGTGGGCGGAATCGATCCGCGCCGAGCTCGTCGCCAACCACATGCCGCCGTGGAACGCCGAGGAAGGCTTCGGCGCGTTCAAAGCGGCGCACACGCTGTCGCCGCGCGAGCTGGACATCATCCTGACGTGGGCCACCGGCGGCAACCCGCGCGGCCAGCTCGATCAGAAGCTGCCGGCGATCGCGCTCAAGAACGACTGGACGATGGGCGCGCCAGATCTGGCGCTGCCGCTGCCGTCGGAGTTCACGGTCGCGGCGGACAAGATGGAAGACTGGCACGAGTTCATCGTGCCGACCGGCACCAACGAGCCGCGCTGGGTGCGCGCCGTCGATCTGCTTCCGGGCACGCCGTCGATCGTGCGGAGCGCCACCATCTCGCTGCGGGACGTCGAGCGCGGCTCGGCGAGCCCAGCGCCGGAGTCGAGCGCGGCGTCACCCGTCCCCGAACACGTCCTCGCGCGCTGGCTGCCGGGCCAGGATCCCGAGCCGGCTCGACCGGCGCCGCGTTTCGCGTGCCCGCGGGCGCGCAGCTCGCGGTCCGCATCCACTACAAGAAAACCTGGCAGTTCGAAGGAAAAGCCCTCAGCGATCGCAGCACGGTCGGCATCTATTTCGCGAAAGACGCCGGGCCGCATGAACTGCTGACGCTGGCGCTCTCGGCGCCCGGCCCGTCGGCAAACGACACGAAAGACATCACCTTCACCCGGACCCTGAACGAAGACGTGCAGGCGGTCGCCGTGAGCCCGGACGACGTTCCGCCGAACATCTCGGTGCAGATGGTCGCCATCCGGCCCGACGGATCGCGCACGCCGATGATTCGTCTGAGCACGCGCCCCGACTGGTCGCGGCGCTACTGGTTCGAACGGCCGCTGACGTTTCCACGCGGCACGCGCATCGAGGTCACGGCGAAGCTCGACGATCCGGACATCCTCTCCGCCGCCTTCGGTGGGCCGGCAACGCCGCCAGCCGCGGCCAGCGGTCCGCTCCGTCTCACGCTGAACGTCGTCCGTCCGAACGCCAAACCTTCGGCGCCGTAGTCACGCCACGCCTCGATGCGGTGCGCAGGCATAGCAGCCCTGGTCGTGGCACTCGGCCTGCCGTCCTGCGCAAGAGACCGTGTGGCCGAGGCCGGGTTCTGGTTCGATCGCGTCACGTTCGACTTGCCCCTGGACGACGTCGAACGCATTGGCGGCCCGGTTCGCCCCGAAGAGCAACTCCAAATCGAGTCAATCGCGCGAGCCGAGCTCGCAACGGCGTACGCCGGCCTGCGAATCCGGTTCACCTCGACAGCCAGCCGGCCCCTTTCGCGTCAGCGTGGTCCAGGATATTCCGGCCGTGCCCTGCCCGTGGCTGGTGCCTCGAGGCGCCTGCCACTTCGGCGGCGGCATCGGGGAGGTCAGCTTTCGGACGCTCGGGAGCCAGGCTGTCGGCAACGCGCCGCGGGACGCGAATCGCGCCCGCATTATCGAGGCGATGGGCAAGGGCATCGGACGCACGGCCGCGCACGAATTCGCGCACCAGATTCTCGACCACGTCAACCTGCACGACACGAAGGACCCGGATAGCTACGAGAACGGCATTTCCAATCGTCCGAGCCAGTTCTACGGCACGCTCCACTGGGCGTTCGCGAGACCACTGCTCGCGAAGACTCTGGGACAGATGTAAATTGCGAATTAGGCCTTCCGATCGTTCGTGCGGCCGTCGTGTCTCAGTGGGACCGGTCGTCGCGAGTCGTGTCCGCGTTCCCTGGACGCTCGCCTGGCAAACTCGTCCTGTCGCGCTCGTGCTCACGCTCCGCACGCCGCCTGCGGTCGATTCGTAGGCTTTCCAACAATCATTTCGGCTCAGATGTGATTCGATCGGCGGTGGCGAATCAGCGGCGGCGTGCCCCTCCGCGCTTTCGGACGCGTTTGCCGACTGACGCCGGCGCAGGCTCGGTCCAAGGGACCGCGGCCACGACCCGCGACGCCCGGTCCATCCTCAGTCGCAGCCGACGCATAAGCGAGGGGAAGCCGTCTCGCGTAGCGAGCCGTTGGAGGCAGCCCGACTGAGATTCGGAAAAAACGCACGGAGCGAGGTTTCCGCGACGGTCTGCCGATCAGTCACTCCCGCTCGCCGCAAGTACGCAAAGCGCTCAATTACGTGTTGATCTGAGCGATGCCGCGAAATCAGTAAGGACCGTCGCGGTCGACGACAGGCTGCGAGCGAGCGTTGCGTTTTTCCGGGCTGACGACAGTTCGGCTCGCGTAGCGAGATGGCTTCCCGTCGCCGTATGACGCTGACGGCCTGCGAAGCGATCGTCATTCTACGGTCGCATCGGCCGGCGAGTCTTCACACCTTCATGACGAACGGATCCTGGATCTCGTCTCCGAGCTCGCACCAGACGCTCTTGGTCTGCAGATACTGATAGACCGCTTCGATGCCGTTCTGCCGGCCGATCCCGCTCGCCTTGTAGCCGCCGAACGGCGAGTTGAACGTCAGCGCGCGATACGTGTTGACCCACACGGTGCCGGCCTCGAGCTGCCTCGCCATCTTGTGCACGCGTCGAACGTCGCGGGTCCAGACGCCGGCGGCCAGGCCGAACTCGGTGTCGTTCGCCAGCGCGAGCGCTTCGGCTTCGTCCTTGAACGGCGTGACTGCGAGGACCGGACCGAAGACTTCGTTGCGCATCAGGAAGCTGTCTTTCGCAGCCTGGTGCACGATCGTCGGCTCGTAGAAATACCCGTTGGGAAACTCGGCGAGCTGCGGCCGCCGGCCGCCGCACAGCACGGCGGCGCCTTCGCTGACGGCGCGCTGCACCATCGACTCGTCCTTCTCGAGCTGCATCTTCGTGGCGACCGGTCCCATCTGCGTGGTGAGCTTCAACGGATCGCCGAGCGTGATCTGCCTGGCGCGGCCGACGAGCCGATCGACGAAGCGCGTCGTAGATCGCTGGCGTGGATGTAGGCGCGCGAACCGGCGACGCACGTCTGCCCCGCCGCCGCGAAGATGCCCGCCAGCACGCCCGCCTCCGCCTGATCCAGATTCGCATCGTCGAACACGATGTTGGGACTCTTGCCGCCGAGCTCGAGCATGCAGCTGACCAGGCGCTGTCCGGCGCGGGCCGCAATGGCGCGCCCGGCGCCGACGCTGCCGGTGAACGACACCTTCGCGACCAGGGGATGATCGACGAGCGCCTCGCCGGTCTCACGAAAGCCGGTGACGACGTTGATGACGCCGGGGGGAATGCCGGCCGCTTCGGCCAGCCGCGCGAGCTCGATCGCCGAGCCCGACGTGATCTCTGACGGCTTCAGCACGATCGTGTTGCCGGCGGCGAGAGCCGGCGCCAGCGACATGATGGCGATGAACGTCGGCGAGTTCCACGGCGTGATCACACCAACGACGCCGAGCGGCTCGCGCAGCGTGTAGTTGAAAATGCTCTGCCGATCGAGCGGGATGACCGTGCCCTCGATCTTGTCGGCCAGGCCGCCGAAGTAATAGAGCCAGTCCTGCGCGATCCGCGCCTGCGCCCGCATTTCGGCGAACAGCTTGCCGTTCTGCTCGGTTTCGATGGTGGCAATGCGCATCGGCGTGTTCGGCGATCACCTCGCCCCACTTCATCAGCAGGCGTCCGCGGCGGGTCGGCGACAGCGCGCCCCACGGACCGTCGCGAAACGCGGCCGAGGCCGCGCGGACCGCCTGATCCACTTCCGGCGCTCCGGCAAGCGCGAAGGTTCCCCACTGATCGCCAGTCGTCGGATTGAACGCGGTAAACGTCCGGCCATCCGCGGCAGCGACGTCCCGGCCGGCGATGTAGTTCTGATAGCTATTCATAGGCGAGTCTCTTCAAGTTTTGACTTTCAGGCACGTTTGAGCTTTCTGAACTTTTGCCTTTTAACTCTGCTTAGACTGTTCTCAGATGCAGCGGCCGCCATCCACTTCGATGACGGCCCCGGTGATGAAGCTCGCCTCGTCGGACGCCAGAAACACCATGGTGCTGGCCACGTCCGCCGGCGCGCAGAGGCGGCCGAGCGGAATCGACTGCAGAAACGCCGCGCGATGCGCGTCCGACTCGCCGCCGACGAACGTCGCGAGCATCGGCGTGTCGCCTGGCCCGGGACAGACCGCATTCACGCGAATGCGATCGGGAGCGAGCTCGATCGCGAGCGACTTGCTGAGCACGAGCGCGGCGCCCTTGCTGGCGTTGTACGCCGCCAGATTGGGCCGCGGGCGGATGGCGGCCACCGAAACGGTGTTCAGGATCACGCCGCCGCCCTGCCGCCGCAGGATCGGCACGGCATGCTTCGCGGCCAGCGCGATCGCTTTCGCGTTGACCGCCATGAGCCGATCGAAATCGTGCTCGTCGGTGTCGGTGATCGGCGTCGGCGCCTGGGGCGCGCCCGCATTGTTGACGAGGATGTCCAGCCGCCCGAAACGTTCCACGGCGGTCGCAATCATTCGACGCGCGTCGGCCTCGGACGCGACGTCCGCCTCGACGAAGACCGCGCCGGTTTCGCGCGCGACGGCGTCGCCGCGCTCGCGGCGGCAGTCGACGACCACCACCTTCGCGCCTTCTTCGACGAACCGGCGGCAGATCGCAGCGCCGAAGCCTGACCCGCCGCCCGTGACGATCGCGACTCGATCTCTCAAACGCATGCAATGACCAACAACGGCAGAGGAAATCTTACGCTAGAGTACAGTCTCGCAGGAGGAGTCCGATGCGCCGTCGAGTCAGTTTAGGTGCGCTGCTGATGTTCGCGCTCGTGCGGTTCACCGAGGGCCCTGTCACCGCCCAATCGCCGCGTCCCTCGGCCGACGCTTTGAGCGCGCTGAAATTCCGGTACATCGGCCCGGTCGGCAATCGCGTGATCGCGATTGCGGGCGTGCCGGGCAATCCGCACGTGTATTACGCCGGCGCGGCATCCGGCGGCGTCTGGAAAACGGCCGATGACGGCGCACACTGGGAGGCGATGTTCGACGACCAGGACGTCCAGTCGATTGGCGCGCTCGCCGTGGCCGCGAGCGATCCGAGCACGGTCTGGGCCGGCACCGGCGAAGCGTTCATCCGCAGCAACATCTCGATCGGCAACGGCATCTACAAGTCGCTGGACGCGGGGAAGACCTGGACGCGCATGGGTCTGGAACGAACCGGCCGCATCGCGCGCGTCGTCGTCGACCCGAAGAACGCCGACATCGTGTTCGCGTGCGCGCTCGGCCACGCCTACGGTCCGCAGCCGGATCGCGGCGTCTACAAGACCACCGACGGCGGCAGAACGTGGACCCGCGCGCTCTTCGTCGACGAGAACACCGGCTGTTCCGACATCGCGATGGATCCCAACAACCCGCGGGTGCTGTTCGCGGGCATGTGGCAGCTCGAGATTCATACCTGGGGCCGGACCAGCGGCGGTCCGGGCAGCGGACTGTTCAAATCGATCGACGGCGGCGCGACGTGGAAGCGGCTGGCGCCGGCGCCGGCCGGAACCGACCCACACGGCTTGCCGGCGGCGCCGCTCGGCAAGATTTCGGCGCAGGTCGCCCGCAGCAACTCCAACCGCGTCTACGCACTCATCGAAACCGGCGACGGCATGATGACCAACAGCGGCCAGAAGACGCAGAGCGGATCGCTGTGGCGCAGCGAGGACGGCGGCGAGCACTGGACGATGGTGAGCGCCGACCGCCGGCTGCGCGGCCGGACGCACTACTACACGCGCTTCGCCGTGTCGCCGGACAACGAAAACGAAGCGTTCTTTCTCGCCGCCGAGTTCACGAAGACGGTCGACGGCGGGCAGACGAGCATCGATCTGACCGGCGCCGTCGCGCCGATCGGCGACAACCACGACATGTGGATCGACCCGGGCAACGGCGAACGCATGGTCGTCGCGCACGACGATGGGTTGAGCTTCTCGATCAATCGCGGCAAGAGCTGGCATCACATCCAGCTGCCGATCGGCCAGATGTATCACGTGGCCACCGACCATCAGGTGCCGTACAACGTCTACGGCAATCGGCAGGACGGACCATCGACGCGCGGACCGAGCAACAGTCGCCTCGGCAAGCAGTCGGCCGAGGCGGAAGCGGGGCCGATCCCGCGCGGGATGTGGCACTCGGTCGCCGGAGGGGAGAGCGGCTGGGCGATTCCCGATCCCGTCGATCCAAACATCGTCTGGGCCACGGGCACCGGCTTCGGGAGCCTCGGCGGAACCGTCGAGCGTTTCGACCAGCGCACGCGGCAGGCACGCGAAGTGGAGATCTGGCCCGAAGTCACGGTCGGCACGCCGGCGGCGGGCGTGAAGTACCGCTTCAACTGGACGTTCCCGCTCGCGATCTCACCGCACGATCACAACACGATCTACGCTGGCAGCCAGCACGTGCACCGCACGACCAACGGCGGCCAGAGCTGGCAGGTGATCAGTCCCGACCTCACGACGGGCGATGCGTCGCGCCAGCAGTCCTCGGGCGGACTCACGCCGGACAACGTCGGCGTCGAGTATGCCGGCGTCGTGTTCGCCATCGCGGAGTCGCCGAAGGAGAAAGGCGTCGTCTGGGCCGGGACCAACGACGGTCAGGTGCAGGTGACGCGCGACGCCGGCACGCGCTGGACGAACGTCACCGCGAATCTGCCCGGCCTGCCGCCATGGGGCACCGTCAGCAATATCGAGCCGTCGCGATTCGACAATGGCGCCGCGTATCTGACGATCGATCTGCATCAGGTGAACAACCGCGACCCGTTCGTGTACAAGACGGCGGACTACGGCCGCACGTGGAAATCGATCGCCGGCGATCTGCCGAAGAGCGTGCACAGCTATGCGCACTGCGTCCGCGAGGATCCGGTCCGAAAGGGACTGCTCTATCTCGGCGTCGAGAACGGTCTGTACTTTTCGCTCGATGACGGCGAGCACTGGACGCCGCTGCAGTCCGGCCTGCCGCACGCACCGCTCCACTGGATCACGATCCAGGAGGAGTTCAACGATCTGGTGGTCGCCACCTATGGACGCGGTTTCTTCATCCTTGACGACGTGACGCCGCTTCGTCAGCTGACGCCGGAAGCCCTGAACGCGAACACGCATCTGTTTACGCCGCGTCCGACCTATCGCCTTCGCAACATCACCGAACCGATGATGATGCCGGACGATGCGACGGAGGGGGTGAACCCGCCTGATGGCGCGCCGCTCACGTTCCTGCTGAAAACCGCGCCGCCAAAAGATCCGAAAGCGCCAAAGGACGCGAAGGCGCCGGTGCGAATCGTCGTCAAAGACGCGGCAGGACAGCCGGTGCGCGCGATCGATGTCAAAGAGCCGAAGGTCGGTCTCAACCGCGTCTGGTGGGACCTGCGCGGCGAGCCGACCGCCGAGGTGAAACCGCGGACCGCACCGCTCAACGCGGACGATTTGAAGATGAACCCGGACGGCACCCGGACGTTCGCGATGGCAGGCGCGAGCCGCCTCTCGGCGCTGGTGCCGCCGGGCACCTATTCCGTGACTCTCGAAGCGCCTGGCGCTGCCGGAACCGTGACGCAGCCGCTCACGGTGCGCAAGGATCCGAACACCGCGGGCAGCGAGGCGGACATCCAGGCGCAGACGAAAGCGATTCGCGAAGTGCGCGACGCCATGAACAAGACCGCCGATCTCATCAACCGCGCCGAGGCGGTCCGCGCGCAGATCGGGCACGTCAAGACATTCATCGGCGACGACGCCGCCGCGAAGGAGCTGATCGCGGCCGGCGAGGATCTCGACAAGAGAGTGATTGCCGTCGAAGAGCGGCTGTTCAATCTGCACGCGACGGGGCGCGGCCAGGACTTTCTGCGCATGCCGAGCCAGTTGATGGAAAAGCTCGCGCACCTCGCCGACACGCTGCAGCTCGCGGACTTCGCGCCGACCGACCAGCAGCTCGAAGTCCACAAGCTGCTGACGGATCAGGTCGCGGCGGCCGCGACCGATCTCAACAGCGTCGTCAGCAAAGACGTGGCGGCGTTCAACGACATGCTGCGGCGCAGGAATATTGGAACGATCGTCGTCCGGTGAGGTGAGCGGGATGAGACCGATCAGAAGGTCCTGATCGGTCCTTCCAGGATGAGGTCGGCGCCAGTCGCCTTCTTCACCTGCTCGACGGTGGTGTCGGAGGCGATCTCCTTGAGCACGAGCCCGCGGTCGGTGACGTCGATGACCGCCAGCTCGGTCACGATCATGTGGACGACCTTGAGGCCGGTCAGCGGCAGCGTGCACACCTTCACGATCTTGTGGCCGCCGTCCTTCGTCGTGTGCTCCATCGCGACGATGACCTTCTTCGCGCCCGCCACGAGGTCCATGGCGCCGCCCATCCCCTTCACCATCTTGCCTGGAATCATCCAGTTCGCCAGATTGCCCTGCTGATCCACCTGGAGCGCGCCGAGCACGGTCAGGTCGATGTGCCCGCCTCGCACCATGGCGAACGAATCGGCGCTGCTGAAATACGAGCAGCCGGGCGTCTCGGTCACGGTCTCTTTGCCGGCATTGATCAGATCCGGATCGACCTCGTCTTCCGTCGGAAAGGGCCCGATGCCGAGCAGGCCATTCTCCGAATGCAAGGTGATGTGCACGCCGGGCGGGATGCAGTTGGCCACCAGCGTCGGCATGCCGATGCCCAGGTTCACGTAATCGCCGTCCCGCAGCTCCCGGGCGACACGTCTGACAATCCGGTCCCGGATATCCAGCTCCACCATCCCCGCCCCGACCTCGTCGTCCTCTTCTCGATCCGCTTCTCGTAGCGCTGCCCCTGCAGGATGTGCTTCACGAAAATCCCCGGCGTCACCACGTGATCGGGGTCGATCTCGCCGGGCTCCACCAGGTGCTCGACCTCGGCGATCGTGACGTCAGCGGCGGTCGCCATCACCGGGTTGAAGTTGCGCGCCGTGCGCCGATACAAAAGATTACCAACGCGGTCGCCCTTCCATCCCTTGACGAACGCGAAATCGGCATGGAGCGGCAGCTCGAGGACGAACGGCCGGCCGCCAATCGTGCGCGTTTCCTTGCCTTCGGCGACCGGCGTCCCATAAGCGGTCGGTGTAAAGAAACCGCCAATCCCGGCGCCGCCGGCGCGAATCCGCTCGGCGAAGGTGCCCTGCGGGACCAGCTCCACCTCCAGCTCGCCGCTGAGGAATTGGCGCTCGAATTCCTTGTTTTCGCCGACGTAGGTCGACACCATCTTGCGGACCTGGCGGCTCCGGAGGAGCACGCCGATCCCGAAATCGTCCACGCCGGCATTGTTGCTGATGATGGTGAGGGCCTTCGTCCCCCGCTGCCGCAGCGCCGCGATGAGGTTTTCGGGAATGCCGCACAGCCCGAAGCCGCCCATCATAATTGTCGCTCCGTCCGGGATCAGTGCGACGGCCTCCTCGGCGCTGGCGAGGACCTTGTTCATCGGCGGCATTCTATCAAGTAAGATGTCACCCCCAGTGCATCCAGACCTCGAACAAGCCATCAGCTTTCACGAGTCGATCGTCGCCGAAGGTGGAAAAGCGCTCGTCGGCTACGACACGGCCAAGGCCCTCGCAAACGTCGTGCTGATGTCGGAAATTCCGACGTCGTACGACAAGAAGGAACAGCGGCAGGTCAACGCCGGCAACCTGCTCCTGCGCGGCGTGCCCGGCGTCGGGAAGACGTTCTTCGGCGTCATTCTGGCCGCGATCAGCAACGCGAAGTTCGCCCGCATCCAGGGCCGCGCCGACCTGCAGCCGACCGAAGTCGTCGGCTTCCAGATGATCAACCCGGCGACCGGCGACATGATGACCGAGTTCGGTCCGCTGGTCGAAGCCGAGGTCATCCTGCTCGACGAGATCAACCGGATTCCGCTGAAGTCTCAGAGCGCCTTTCTCGAAGCGCTGCAGGACCGCACGGTCACCGTCGGCAAGAATACCTACGAGCTGCCGGCGTTCAGCTTCGCCATCGCCACGATGAACCCGGTGGAGCTTGGACAGGGCACCTTCCCGTTGTCGGAAGCGGCGACCGATCGCTTCGCCATCATGGTCAACATCGGCTACCTGCCTCCGCTCGAGGAAGCGAAGCTGGTCAATTTCGATTTCAAGAAAGTGCGCCTCAACGCGCTGATGACCAAGGAACGCATCATCGCGCTGCGCAGCGCGATCAACGAGCAGGTGTTTCTGCACGACCGGCTGGGCGTCTACATCCAGCGGCTGGTCGCCGCGACTCGCCCCTACAACCCGGAAACCGACTGGCACGTGCGATCGCCGTCGGACCTGGTCGAGCATGGCGTCGACCTCGGCGCCTCGCCGCGCGCCATCATCTGCTGGGGCCGCCTGTCCAAGGTCTGGGCGCTGCTCGTCCGGAAGCGCACCGAGGTCTACCCGGAGGACATCCAGGATCTGGCGCCCTACATCCTCGGCCACCGGATCTGGCTCGGCCCGCACGCCGCCAGCCACGGCCTCACCACCGACAAAGTGATCGACGATGTCATCGACCGGGTTGCGATTCCATGAAACCCGGAACTTAGAACTTAGAACTTAGAACTTAGAACTTAGAACTTAGAACTCAGAACTCAGAACTCAGAACTGAACGAACCCAGAACCCGGAACCCGGAACCCAGAACCCTGACGTGAGAACCCGAGAGACCGACGTCGAAGCGTTCGTCAACCTGTCCGAGCTGACCGAAATCGAGCTCCTCATCATGCGGCGGATGCGGGAGTTCACCATCGGCGAGCACCGGAGCGTGTTCCATGGAACCGGGTTCGACTACGTCGGGCTGCGCGACTGGCAAGCTGGCGATCGCATGTCGCAGATCGACTGGCCGCAATCGACGCTGACGAACTTCAGCCCGATGGTCGTCCGCGACTACGAACAGCGAAGCACGGCGACGGTGATCGCGGTGGCGGACGGGTCGCTGTCCACCCGCTGCGGCATCGACGGCGTGCCGATTGCCGCCGCGATTGCCCGGGCAATCGGCACCATCGGCATGTCGGCGGTGTTCTTCCAGGACATGTTCGGCCTGATCACCTTCGACGCGAAATTCGAGAACCTCGGCGCCGTACGGCCCCGCATCGGCAAGAACCAGGTGATTCACTGCCTCGACGCCTATCAGTTCCATCAGGGCGTTCAACCGCTCAAGCGCGCCGACACGCTCAGCATGACGCTCGCCGGTTTCATGCGGAAAACCTCGATGGTGCCGGTCATCTCGGATTTCCTGTTCGACGATGCCGCGCCGGTGCTGAAGGAGCTGTCGCTGCTGAACTCGGCGCACGACGTCTTCATCGTCCTCATCGACAGCGCGTTCGCCTTCGAGCTGCCGACGGTGTCGGCCGGCTGGATTGAGGCGTTCGACGTGGAAACTGGACGGGCGCGCGTGATGTCGCGCGGCCAGCTCAGCGCCATGTCCGCCAAAACCCGGCGCTGGCAGGACGACGTCTCGCGGATGGCCAAGGACGCCAACCTCGACGTCCTCCGCATCGGGGTCGACGAACAGCAGACCGCGATTGCGCTGAGCGAGTTCATCGCCGAACGGCGGCTACAGGAAAGCAGCGTAGAGTATCGCCACGAAGATACGAAGACACGAAAACGATCATTCACAATCAGGAGAAAGAGCGTTTCGTTTCGTGCTTTCGTGATTTCGTGGCAAGACAAGGGATCCAAGATGCGACGAACCGGGTTGCTATTCGTGTTGTTGATGATCGGGGCGTCGCGGGTGTCCGCGCAGGCGACGCGGTCCGCGGATCCCTTGCAGTGCTGGTGGCGAACCAGCGCCGGCGCCATTCGCGTCGGCGAGCAGTTCTCGATCGTCCTGACCTGCGCGGTGCTCGAAACCGAGGCGGCCACGGTCGTCGTCGACCAGTCGCGGCTCGAGCCGTCGGTCGTCCAGTTCGCGCCGTTCGAAGTGCTCGGTGGTTCCCACGGCGCCGACCTGCGGCGCGACGATCGGCGCTTCTTTCAGTACCAATATCGCGCGCGCCTGGTCGCTGAAAACCAGTTCGGCAAGGACGTCTCGCTGCCGGAGACCAAGCTGAGCTACCACATCGAGAGCAGCGTCGGCCAGAAGACGTCGTTGCAGGGGCGCGACCAGTCGTACATCCTTCCGCCGCTGTCGCTGCGCGTCCTGTCGCTCGTGCCGGCCGATGCCACCGACATCCGCGACACGCCGTCCGTCACGTTCCAGGACATCGATCAGCGCGGGTTCCGGGCAAATCTGCTGACGGTCATCGGCGGTGTGCTGTTCGCCGTCGCGGCGCTCCTCACCCTGCTGGCGCTGGTGCGCCTGCTGTCGCGCTTCCGGAAGCCGGCCGAGGCGAGCACGCGCCTGCTGTCGGATTCGGCCGCGTTGCGCGCGGCGGGCCGCGAACTGGCCGCCGTCCGCCGGCAACGCGAAGACGGCGGGTGGACGCCGGATCTGGCCGGCCGCGCGCTCGCGGCGCTTCGGGTCGCCGGCGCCTATGCCGTCGGCCGGCGCGCCAGTCTGATGCCCGCGGCAAGGCAGTCCTCAGTCGCCAGTCCTCAGGCGTCAGACGGCAGTCTTCAGTCTCAAGATGGCAGTCAAGCGGCTGAGGAGGCGGGACGGCTGATTGTGAAGACTGGATGGCCGCGGGCGCGGCGCGTGGCGGTTTCGGGCGCCATCACGTCGCAGTCCGTCGGCCGCGATCGGATTCGACGGGCGGGGACGGCGGGCTTTGCCGGACCGGAGCTCTACGAATCGCTGGAGCAGGCGCTGGCGGCGCTGACCGCGGCGCAGTACGGCCGCAACGGCAAGCTGGATGACAGCGCGCTCGACCAGGCGCTCGACACCGGCAACCAGGTGCTGAAACGCGCGCGGCTCGATCAGACCTGGGTGATGAAGCGGCTTGCGGCGCGCCGTGTGGAGCGGCAGGGGGACACGCGCGCGTGGTCCCGCTGACCCAGGTCCCGACGGCGCTGCGCGACGTGGTGATGGAGTGGCGCAACACGCGCGCCGCGGCACTCCTGTTCACCCACCGCGACACCGCGATCCTCGCCATCGTCGCGCTGATCGGGTTGTGCTTCACCATCCTGGTCGGACGCGCGCTGACGCGAAAGAAGGCCGGACGCACGCAAGTGGCGCTGCCAGCCGTGCTCGACTGGAGCGGACGCAACTGGACCGCGCTCGTGCGCCACGGCGCGCTGCTGCTGTTTCCTGGCCGGCCTCCCTTTCTTCACGCTCGCTCTTGCGGACCCGTACTCCTCGCTGACCCGTGAAGATGTGTCGTATCCCGGCCGCCGCATTTGCCTGATGATCGACGCGTCATCCAGCATGATGGCGCGGTTCCCGGCCGCGCATCTCAACGCCAAGGCGCCGAACGAGGCGACGTTCTTCACCACGGTGGCGGCCGCCGAAACGTTCATCCGGCAGCGGATGAGCGGCAAGTACCACGACCTCATCGGCCTCGTCGAGTTCGGCGACGAAGCGTATGTCGTGACGCCGTTCACCACCGACTACGACAACATCCTGCTCAGCCTGTCGCTCATCGGCGACTGGACCGAGTTCATGAAATTCCCGGATCAGGGGACGACGATTGCCGCGGCGATCGAGCAGGGCACCGGTTTGTTCAAGGCGTTCGACTTTCTCGACGCCGCCGGCAATCTGCTGGTGATCCTCAGCGACGGTCAGGACACGCAGGTGATGCTGCACGGGAAGAGCGTCAACGAGATCGTCTCGGGAGCTGTCGCCGCGAAGATTCCCGTCTACATGATTCGCACGAGCTACAACAAAGGGCTCGGCGCGGTGCTGCCGGACGACATCTGGAAGCCGGCGGTCGAAGGGACCGGCGGGAAGTTCTATCCGGCCGGTGACGAGCAGGCCGTCCTCAACGCCATCAAGGACATCGATTCTCGGTCGGCCGGGCGCGTCGAGATCAAGCGCTACAGCACGCAGCGGCCGAAGTTCGCGCCGTACGCCTTCATGGCGACGGCGTTCTGGAGCATCGCGCTGGTGCTGCAGCTGACCGTGCCCTATTTCCGGAAGTTCCCGTAGGAGAGGCTCATGAAGTCTGTCGTCGCTCCCGTCGTGTTCGCGGTCGTCCTGGCCCTGGCCGGCACCGGCTTCTGGCTGGCCGGCCAAACCGAGACTCGCCTCGCCGATGCGCACAAGCGTCTGGCGACGCTGCAGTACAGCGAAGCCGCGTCGGCCAGCGACGAGGTCGAGCAGTCGATCGGCCTCGAGCGCCGGCTGCCGGTGGTAGGACCGCAGTCGGAGTTCGACGTCCGCGACCTTCGGGCGGAGGCCCGGGTACTGGCGAACGGATTACGCGTCGCTGTCGCCGCAGCGCGATGCGGCTGGCTCGCTGACCGAAACCAATCCGGCGCTGCAGCTGGTGTCGGCGAACGCCGCGTTTCGCACCACGCAGCAGGCGGCCGATCGGCTTGACGCCGTGCGGCGTCTCGACACGGTCGTGAAGACCTACGCGGACGTGCTGCGCAACGGCGGCGGCCAGGTGGACGCCGCGTACAACTACGAGTTGGCCGTGCGCACACGCGACATGCTGGCCAAACCGCGAGCGGCCGCGCCGAAAGCGGCGCCGAAGCCTCAAGC
Organism: uncultured Acidobacteriota bacterium; assembly: GCA_963792175.1. Classification (GTDB taxonomy): domain Bacteria; phylum Acidobacteriota; class Vicinamibacteria; order Vicinamibacterales; family CAVVIG01; genus CAWBVG01. Next base: position 95,201 of record CAWBVG010000007.1, on the reverse strand, counting down.
GACCGCCGAGGCAGCCGATCTGCCCGAAGGTCCGACGCTGCATGGCAAACCGGGCGGACCGCCGCCGGCGGTCAACATGAATCAGTTCAAGATCGTCATCCCGAAGCGCGGCGAGGAACGCAACGATGCGCCGGACGCGGGCAAGGGCGGCACGAAGATCCGAAAGGGATAGCGGAGCTCGGGGCTAGGGGCTAGCTGTCGGGGACTAGAGAACCTGGGGACTGGGGACTGAGTGCTGACGGGCATCGACCTGAATTCGGTGCGATTCGCGGAGCCGCTGTACTTGTGGCTGCTGATCCTTCCCGCCGTGCTGTTGATCGTCTGGGGCTGGCAGCTGTCGCGGCGGCGGCGCGACACGCGGCGGTTCCGGCAGCATCGACGGCTGCCGGTCCGGGAACGGTTTCCGATCTTCGGCGGATTGGCGTTCTGGCTGTGCGTGATCTTCGCGACCGCCCTCACGACGCTCGCCCTCGCGCGGCCGACCGCCGCCGTCTCGCTGGTCCGGACCGCTGGTGTCGATCTCGTCATCCTGCAGGACGGATCGGCGTCGATGCGGACGCCGGATGTGGCCGGCGATCGCTGGCGCCGGTCGATGCGGTTCCTGCGCGTCCTCGGCGAGTCGCTGGCGTGGAAGGACGACCGGATCGCGATGGCGCTGTTCGCGCACATCGCGGCGCCGCAGGTGCGGCTGACGCGCGATCCGAACACGTATTTCTTCTTTCTCGATCACCTCGAGCAGGTGTCGCCGTTCCGCCTCGAGGACGACACGACGTGGGACACCAACATCGAGCTCGGCATCGCGTGGGGCATGCGGCTGATCGAGAAGGACACCGAGCTGTACGGCAAGTCGCCGAACGCGAAGGCGTTCGTGCTGGTCACCGACGGACAGTCGTGGAGCGGCGAAGTGGCGCGCGCGCTGAAGATCGCGCGCACCAACGACGTCCCGGTGTTCGTGGTCGGTGTCGGAACGACAGTGGGCGGCTTGATTCCCGAGGCGCCGCGTAAACCGAACGACACGTCGCCGATCGAGCCGCCGATTCACTCGTCGCTCGATCGCGCGTCGCTGGCGACGATCGCGAACGCCGGCGGCGGCGAGTATCTGGAGCTCGATCGCGAAGGCGACCGCGAGATCTCCAACAAGATCATCGACGCGGCGCGGCGCCGCGCCGGCTCGCGCGGGCTGCAGCTGGAAAGCGAGGAGCTGTACTGGCGGTGCCTGGCGGCGGCGGCCATCCTCATGTTCATCGGGCTGCTGTTCCTGCAGGAGCGCGTGGAGCTCTGGCTCCAGGCGGCGGGCGCCGGCGTGGCCCTCGCGCTGGTGTGGACGCTGACGCGCTGAGGGAACAGAGGGGACGGAGCGAACGGGATCACCACAGAGACACGGAGCAACGGAGACGCGCAGAGCGGTTCGACGGGCGTCGCTTCGCGACGCGCGGGAACGGATCGGATCACGAAAACGAGCACCCTGGAGTCGGAGGTGTTCGTTTTCGCGATCCGCTCCGTTCCCGCTAGTCGTCCTGCTACGCAGGCCGACCCGTCGAACCGTACGTCCCGTCATCGCTCACGTTTCGCGCTACTCTGCTCGACCTGAGCTCCTGCGCGTGTTGAGCATCCGCTTGACGCCATCCATGAGTCTGCGAACGTTGAAATTGATCAGGAGCCCTGCTGGACACTCCGTCAGTGCCAGGTAGGTCAGAAGTTGCGACTCGTGGACTGACGACAGCGCCTCAACCGATTTCACTTCAACGACGATTCGATCCTCGACAATCAAATCGACCCGGTAGCACGCGTCGACCGTCATTCCCTTGTAGACGATCGGGACCGCGCGTTGTGCCACGTACCGAATGTTCTCGGGCGCTCAACTCGAAATGCAGGCACGACGCATAGATCGATTCGAGCAGCCCGCGCCCAGCGCCCGGTGAACTTCGATTGCTGCCCCCAGTATCCGCCCTGTCAGGTCGTTGAACTCCGATGGGTCGATGCGCATGCTCGCGCCGGGCTGCAATCTCAGGCCGAGAGGTTTCTCGATGCGCAATCTCGAGTGATGGTTGCCGTGTTGCAGTTTCTGCAACACGAACGAGGTGGAAGGAACGCAGAAACCGCAACGCCGAACATGATGTGAGGTGGCCAGGGAAGAGCAGCGATTCGACGGGCGTCGCGAAGCGACGCTGCGCGATCGGATCGATCGAAAAAACGAACACCGCTGAATTCGGGGTGCTCGTTTTTTCGATCGATCCGGTCGCGCCAGTCGGCCTGCGTAGCAGGCCGACCCGTCGAATCGTGAGTCGTTGACGCCCTCTTCGGCGAGATGGGAAGCCGGGTCTGTCTGTGGAAGCCTCCGTTCAACCTCCGTTGCTCCGTGTCTCTGTGGTTTTGCCGTTCGCTCCGTCCCCTCCGTTCCCGTTACCTCCGTGTCCTCTGTTCCCGTTTCCTCCGTCTCAGGGGTCTGTGCTTCCCTCCCTCTCCCCCGTTAGCCGGACGGCCCGACCTCCCATAACCACGCGGCGCCGCGTACGCCGCTCGAGTCTCCATGCTTCGCGCGGACGAGTCTGGTGGCGACATGGTCCGAGAAGACATGCGGCGTCCACAAACGCGGCACTGACTCGTACAGCCGCCCGATGTTCGACACGCCGCCGCCCAGCACGATGACATCCGGATCGAGAATGTTCACAACGGTGGCCAGAGCGCGCGCCAGACGCTCCTCGTACCGTTCGAGCGCCGCGACCGCACGCGGCTCCCCCTGCGCCGCCAGCGCCGCAATCTCTTCGGCGGTGCGCGCGTCTGTCGACGAGTAATCGCGGGCGAGGCCGGGACCCGACAAGAACGTCTCGACACAGCCGTAGCGGCCGCAGTAGCACAGCGGGCCAGGCCGCTCGTCGTCTTTGGGCGCCGGCAGCGGGTTGTGCCCCCACTCGCCGCCAATGGCGTTCACCCCCGTCAACACCTTGCCGTGAACGACGATGCCCGCGCCGGTGCCGGTGCCGAGAATCACGCCGAAGACCACGTCCGCGCCGGCGGCGGCGCCGTCAGCCGCTTCGGACAACGCGAAGCAGTTGGCGTCGTTGGCCAGGCGGATCGGTCGGCCGAGCATCCGCGCGAGATCGTCGGCCAGCGGACGGCCGATCAGCCACGTCGAGTTCGCGTTCTTGATGACGCCGGTCGCGGGCGAGACCGCGCCAGGAATCCCAATGCCTACCGTCGCTTGCACACCGACGTCGCGCTCGATGTCGCGGACGAGGTCGGCGACGGCGGCCAGCGTGCCGTCGTAATCACCGCGCGGCGTCTGCGCCCGGCGCCGCAGCCGCTCGTGTCCGTCATCGGCAATCGCAATGCCCTCGATCTTGGTCCCGCCCAGATCGATACCGATCCGCATGGCGTCATTATCTGGCGGGGAGGCATACTAGTGGTTTCCTTTCAGCCGGAGGAGCCGATGTCAACACTATCGATTGCCGAACTCGCCCCGACATTCACCGGACAGCTGTTGCAGCCGTCCGACACGGGATACGACGAAGCCCGCCGCGTGCACAACGGCTTGATCGACAAGCGTCCGGCGCTCGTCGCGCGATGCTTCGGTACGGCCGACGTCGCTGACGCGGTCAAGTTGGCGCGTTCGCTCAATCTCGAAGTCGCCGTCCGCGGCGGCGGTCACAACGTGGCCGGACGGGCGACCATCGATGGCGGCGTGATGATCGATCTGGCGCCGATGAAAGGCATCTACGTCGATCCGGTGGCGCGCACCGCGCGGGCGCAGGGCGGCGTGTTGTGGAAAGAACTGAACCGCGAAACGCAGGTGCACGGGCTGGCGACTACCGGCGGCGTCGTCGGCACGACCGGCATCGCCGGCCTGACGCTCGGCGGTGGCCTGGGATGGTTGATGCCCAAGTACGGCCTGGCGCTCGACAACCTGCGCTCGGCGGAGCTCGTGATGGCCGATGGCCGCGTCGAGCGCGCCAGTCAGGATACAGAACCCCGATCTGTTCTGGGCGATCCGCGGCGGCGGCGGCAATTTCGGCATCGCGGCGTCGCTCGAATACAACCTCCACTCGGTCGGACCGATCATCACCGGCGGCCTCGCGGCGCACCCGCTGCAAAAAGCCGGCGACGTTCTCAAATTCTTCCGCGAACAGTGCGCGGCGGCACCGGACGAGCTGATGCTGGTCGCCGGACTGCTCAGCGCCCCTGACGGCTCCGGAGCGAAGCTCGTCGGCATCGTCGCCGCCCACTGTGGCCCGTTGGCGGATGGAGAGAAGGCGGTGGCTCCAATCAAGGCGTTCGGTCCGCCGGTGATGGACGTGCTGGGTCCAATTCCGTACTGCGCGCAGAATGGCCTGCTCGACGGTGCGTTCCCCAAGGGTGCGCTCAACTACTGGAAGGCGCAGTTTCTGACGGACCTCACCGACGACGCGATCGCCACGCTGATCGAGCGTTTCGAAGCGTGTCCCTCGCCGATGAGCCAGATCGTGATCGAGCACTTCCACGGTCAGGCGAGCCGCGTGCCGGTGGCGGACACGGCGTGCACGACGCGGGTCAACGGCTTCAACGTCGTCATCATCTCGGAGTGGACCGAGCCGCGGGAGAACGATCGCCATATCGCGTGGTGCCGTGACACGTACTCGGCTCTCAAGCCGTACCTCTCCTCCACGCGCTACATGAACTACCTCGGCAGCGACGAGGAAGAGGATCCGGCCGCGGTTGCCTATGGGACCGAACTACAACCGGTTGCGCGATCTCAAGACGAAATACGATCCCGAGAACTTCTTCCACACGAACGTGAACATCCGCCCGCGGTAAACTGCGGGGATGAAGCAAGCCCTCCTGCTGGCTGCTGCCTGCGTCGGCATTCTGAGCTGCGCGGGCAGCAGCGGCGCGGTCAGCAGCGGCGCACCGCCGACCGCTGCGGACGCCAAGACCTTCCTCGACACCGTCAACGACACGATGAAGCGGCTCGGCGTCGAGCAGAGCCGCGCCGGCTGGGTCCAGCAGACCTTCATCACGGACGACACCGAAGCGCTGTCTGCGCGCGCCAACCAGCTGGCCATCGACGCCGCCGCGCGCTTCGCCAAGGACGCGGTGAAGTTCGACAAGGTCGAGGTGCCAACGGAGCAGCGCCGTCAGCTGACCCTCCTGAAGGTCGGCCTGGTGATGGCGACACCCGCGGATCCCAAAGAATCCGAGGAGCTCACCAAGACGATGGCTCGGCTCGAATCGGCCTACGGCAAGGGCAAATGGTGCCCCGACCCGAACAAGCCGGACGCGTGCAAGACGATCGACGACGTGACGAAAGTCATGGCGACGTCGAGGAATGAAAAAGAGCTGCGAGCGGCATGGGAAGGCTGGCACACGATTTCGCCGCCGATGCGCGGCGACTACACGCGGTTCGTCACGCTGTCGAACAAGGGCGCGCGAGAGCTGGGCTTCGCGGACACCGGGGCGATGTGGCGCGCGAAGTACGACATGACGCCCGACGAGTTCATGAAGGAGCTCGACCGGCTGTGGGATCAGGTGCGGCCGCTGTATCTGAAGCTGCACGCGTATACGCGCCTGAAGCTGCGCGAGAAGTACGGCGACATCGTGCCGGCGAACGGTCCGATTCCAGCGCACCTGCTTGGCAACGTCTGGGCGCAGGACTGGACCAACATCTACCCGCTGGTCGCGCCGCCGCGCGCCGACCCGGGCTACTCGCTGACCGACATCCTGAAGAAGCGCAACATGCCGCCGCTCGACATGGTGCGCGTCGGCGAGCGCTTCTACTCGTCGCTCGGCTTTGCGCCGCTGCCCAAGACCTTCTGGGAACGATCCCTGTTCACGCGGCCGAAGGATCGTGACGTGGTGTGCCACGCCAGCGCCTGGGATATCGACCTCGAAGACGACATCCGCATCAAGATGTGCATCGAGCAGACGGCCGAGGACTTCACGACGATCCATCACGAGCTCGGTCACAACTACTATCAGCGCGCCTACAAGATCCAGCCGGTGCTGTTCCGCGACAGCGCCAACGACGGGTTCCACGAGGCGATCGGCGACACCATCGCGCTGTCGGTGACGCCGGAATACCTGGTGAAGATCGGCCTGCTCGACAAGGCGCCGGACGCGTCGCGCGATCTCGGGCTGCTGATGAACAAGGCGCTCGAAAAGATCGCGTTCCTGCCGTTCGGGCTGTTGATCGATCAGTGGCGGTGGAAAGTGTTCTCCGGGGAAGTGAAGCCCGCCGACTACAACAAGGTGTGGTGGGAGTTGCGCCTGAAGTATCAGGGAATCGCGCCGCCGTCCGCGCGCGGCGAAGAGTTCTTCGACCCGGGCGCGAAATATCACGTACCTGACAACACGCCGTATACGCGCTACTTCCTGGCCGACATCCTGCAGTTCCAGTTCCATCGCGCGCTGTCGAAGACTGCCGGCTGTACGCTGCCGCTGAACCGGTGCTCGATTTACGAGAGCAAGCCGGCGGGTCAGAAGCTGAATACGATGCTGTCGATGGGCCAGTCGCGTCCCTGGCCGGACGCGCTCGATGCGCTCACGGGCGAGAAACAGATGGACGCCACGGCGATTGTCGATTACTTCGCGCCGCTGTCGAAGTGGCTCGACGAGCAGCTCGCGGGCAAACCTATCGGGTGGTAGAAGCGCCGTCACCAAGTAGCGCAAGCCCTTGAGGTGGAGGGAGGGCAGCATGACCGTGCTCGATCTCATCGGCTCCCGAACCGACGTCTATTCGATCCGCGACGACGTCACCGTGCACGATGCCGCGCGTTACCTGCGCGAACGGCAGGTGCGCTCGGTCGGTGTTCTCGACACCGATGGCCGCCTGGTCGGCGTCGTCTCGCAAAGCGACATCTCGGACAAGGTCGCCGCCGAGAACAAGTGTCCCGCCTGGATGCGCGTCAGCGAGATCATGAGCACAGCGCTCGTGACCGTGACGCCCGATCGCGCGCTGCACGACTGCCTGCGCCTGATGGAACAGAACGGGATCTACCACCTGCTGGTCGTCGATGCGACCGGCGCGTATCGCGGGATGGTGTCGGTCACCGATATGGTGACGGTGATCGCTTCTGATGAAAAAGCCCGGGCGGATATGCTCGAGGCATTTGTGTTCGAACGGACGTCGCCGCCGTAGGCGTCCCAACAGGTGTCAGATGTCGAACCCAGAACCAGAACTTCCGCCCAGGGTTCGACGTCTGATATGGTCAGTCCTGTGCCTCGCCACACACCGCGGCCACTGATATCCATCGCCAGTGCCGGCCTGTGCCTCCTGGTCGCCGCGAGCCTCACGACCCCGGACCTCGTCGCGCAGACGGACCTCGACGCGTTCATGCGGCAGGTGCTCGTGCGGCGCGACGATAACTGGAAAAAACTCCAGCAGTACGTGCTCGACGAGCACGAAACGATCGACGTGCGCGGGCCGTCGCGGCTGCCCTTGTGGGGCGAGCGCCGCGATTACACCTGGTATATCCGCGACGGCTTCTTCGTCCGGAGTCCCGTCAAGGTCAATGGCGTGACGATCGCCGAAGGCGAGCGACGCACGTTCGAAGCCGCCTATCTGAAGCGCCAGCAGGAGCGCGAAAAACGCGGACAGCGCGGCATGGTCGCGATCGGCCCTTCGGGGCTCGTCGTCGAACCGGCGGACGGCGATCCCGTGCAGGCCGATGGCGTGTCACCCAGCGTCGACGGCCTGCTCAAGCAGACGCGGCAGCCGGGATTCATTTCTTCGGCGTATTTCCTGCGCTTCAAGTTCGAAGAAGGCAAGTACGCACTCGTCGGCCGCGAAACGCTCGACGGCCGCGACGTGTTGAAGATCGAGTACTACCCTTCCAGACTGTTCGGCGGCAGCGACCGCCGGCGCAAGCCGGAGACGTCGAACCAGGATCGCGCCTACGACGCCGAATTCCAGCGCCTGATGAACAAGGTTGCGCTCGTCACGCTGTGGGTCGAGCCGAAGGCCCACCAGATCGTGAAATACACGTTCAACAACCTGCCCTTTGACTTCCTGCCCGGACAGTGGCTGCTGCACATCGACGACCTGCGCGCGTCGATGACGATGGGGCAGCCGTTCCCGGACGTGTGGCTGCCGAGCGACCTCGAGTTCGAGTTCGGCATCTCCCTCGCGGTCGGTCAGGTCGACATGCGGTACGCGCTCGAGTACCACGACTACCGGCGCCCCGACGTCACCACCAACGTCAAGGTCCGCTGACCATGTGGGCAGCGATTGTTCTGCTGCTCGTGGGCGGGCCTGAAGCCCGCCCTACACAGCGCCCGTCGCAGCGGCGTGGCAGGGCCGCGAGACCGTTGCGGCGATTCAGGTCCACGGCAACACCATCACCAAGGACGACGAGATCCGCCGTCTCGCGGGCATCGAGATCGGCGCGGTGGTCGATGCGAACACCGTGGACGAGGTCGCGGCCCGGCTCCGGACCGCGAAACGGTTCGACAACGTCCAGGTCCTGAAGCGGTTCGCGTCGATCGAAGACCCGTCGCAGATTCTGCTCGTGATCATCGTCGACGAAGGTCCCGTCCACATCGAACGGACCGGCGACGAGGTGAACCCGACCCGCGTCGTCCGCAGCCATCCGCTGGGGCTGATGATCATGCCGGTGCTGACCCGCGAGGACGGCTACGGATTCACCTACGGCGCGCGCCTGGCGCGCCAGACGGTGGCGGGCAGGAACAGCCGCCTCTCCTTCCCGTTGACGTGGGGCGGCGAAAGGAAGGCGGGCGCCGACTTCGAGAAAGCGATCGCGCATGCGCCGGTCGATCGTGTCATCGCCGGGGTGGCGGCGTCGCAGCGGACCAACCCGTTCTACGAGCGGGACGACAACCGCCAGCGCGCGTGGGTGCGCGTCGAGCGCGAGCTCGTTCCCGCGCTCCGTGTCGGCGCGACCGCTGGCTGGCAGCACGTGTCGTTCATGGATCGCGACGATCGCTTCGCGCAGGCCGGCGCCGATGTCGCGCTGGATACGCGCGTGGATCCCAACCTGCCGCGGAATGCGGTCTTCGCACGGGCGTCGTGGGAGCAGTTGGGCCTGGGTCGGTCCGACAGTCCGGTCCAAACCGGACACTACGTTCTCGATGGGAGAGGCTATCTCGGTCTGTTCCGCCAGAACGTGCTCGCGGTACGCGCGTTACGCGACGCGGCAGATGGTCCCCTGCCGCCGTACCTGCAACCGCTGCTCGGCGGCATGGCGAATCTGCGCGGATTCCGGGCCGGCACGTTGGCCGGCGACATCCTCGTCGCCTATTCCGCGGAGCTCATCGTGCCGCTCACGTCGCCGCTCAGCGTCGGCAAGATCGGCCTGAGCGTGTTCGCCGATCGCGGGACGGTGTACGACGCGGGTGAACGGTTGCGCGACCAGACGATGAAGCAAGGGTATGGCGGCGGCGTGTGGTTCTCTGCCGCGTTTCTCAAGCTGAACATCGCCGTCGCGCACGGCCGCGGATCGTCCACGCGCATGCATGTCGGCGGCAACGTCTCGTTCTGATTCGTTCGCAGCGCGGCCCTCGCTGGCCTTCTGACTCGCGGACGCTGCCTGTCGGGAGTCGGGGCTAGGGGCTGGGGGCTAGGGGCTAGCTGATTGCTTCCAAATAGCCGCCAGCTTGGCGCGGACATCGGCGGCTTTCTTCGCGTCGCCGAGCTTCTCCGCCGCCTGCATCACGCCGACGAGGCTCGCCGTCCGTTCCGGCGCGCGTGCGAGGGACTTCTCGAACGCCGCCAGCGCCTCACGCGGACGATTGGCGATCATCAGTGCTTCGCCCAGCAGCTCGTACGACGGCTTGTCGACGGCCGGCGGTCCGAACTCGATCGGCAGCTTCTCTTCCGCAGTCGCAATCTCCTGGAGCGAGCGAATCGACTCCGCAAGACCGTTTGTCACCGCCGCAAGCTGGGTTTCGAGAATGCGAGCCCACTCGCGGGCCACGCTGGCGTCGTGTTCCGGGTTGGCCGCGCCGACGGAGGCTGCCAGCGCCTCGCGCGCCCGGCGCAGGCGCTCGAGCGCCGCGACGGCCTCTTCATGCTGTCCGCCGTGCGCCGCAGCGTACCCGGTCCCGAATTCGAGCGCGATGCGCGTGCGCTGCTGGGCGCCGGCGTCGACGGTCAACGACACCACGTCGCCTCTCCAGTCCTCTGTGTCGATGAGGTAGCGCAGCCGCATCGCGGCAAACGAGCCGGCCAGACTGCTATCGGGGTCCAGCATCTGCCGTCCATCCGGTGCTGCGGCCGCGGTCGAGCGCGTGGCGGCCGCATGGCACTTCGCAACCAGCGTTCGTGCGGCGTCGAAGCGCCGCTGCTGTAGGTAGCCTGTACTCGAGCCAGAAGTTGTAGTGTCCGCAGGCGGCAGCGCCGAGCCCGCGCGCGGTGCGGCCGGCATCGACGACCTTGATCGCCGCTTCGTTCGCGGTCACGACGTCGTCCCACATCCCGAGGGCCACGAAGATGTGCGACGTCATGTGCTGCGCGTGACCGGCAGACGGCGCGATTCTGGAGTACGCCCGCGCAGCCCTCAGCCCGAGCGGCGCGTGAACCGGGTCGTCGTAGGAGTGAATCAGATAGTGCGCCGCGCCGGGATGGTTCGGGTGATCGCGAAACACCGGCTCGACGATCGCCGCGGCGCGCATGTAGAGGGTGAAGTCGCGTCCCTCGTGCGCCGTGCCGAGGAGCGCCAGCGCGTAGAACGCGGCAGCGTCCGGATCGTCCGGATAGGTGCGATGGAGCTCCGCCATCGCATCCGCGTAGGCCAGGTCGCAGGCCTGCTTGTCGGCGTCGCCGTAGAGGATCTCGACGGCGCGGATATAGGCCTGTTCCCGCGGCGTCTTCGCCCGCCCGACGCGCGCCTCGCGCGTCGGCGCCAGCCTCGCCAGGGCTTTGCGCGCGGCGCCGCGGTCCTGCTCCATCCACACGGGATGGTTGTAGGTCATCGCCTCGCCCCAGTAGGCCATCGCGAAGCCGGGATCGATCTGCTGCGCCCGGCGGAAGAGATCGGCGGCGGCGGCGTACTCGAAGTTGTGAAGCTGGGCGAGACCGGCGAGGAAACTCTCCTGCGCGGCTGGCGCGCCGGAATTCTCGAACGACACCGAACCGAGGGCGGGTTGCCGGGCGAGCGTCAGCGCCGACGACAACAGGACCACGCCAGCCAGTGCGACCGCCGTTCGCATCGGCACACTATAACGCGGACGCGCCAAACATCGTCCGATAGTGCCGGTACCAGTTGCTCTGGAAGACTTCGTCCGGATCGTGGCGTCGCTTCACCGCGAGGAATTCCGCGAACTGCGGATAGCACCGCTCGACCTGATCCTTGCGCGCCCATCGATGGTAGGTCAGGTAGTAGCTGCCGCCGTGCTGAATGCCCAGATCGATCAGGTCGCGAAACGCGGCGGCCGCCGCGTCGATGGCCGCCGGCGTGTGTTCGACGTGGAGGTTGAAGATGACGCACGCATAGCGATCGCGCGCCCACGCCAGAAACGTCTCGTCGTCGCGCTCGATGAGGCGAACCGTTCCGTAGATCATGTTCGCGCGTCGCGTCCGCAGCGCCGCCCGCGCCCCGTCCATGAAGGCGGTCAGCTGCGACCGCTGCACGTAGATTTCGCTGATCATCTCGGTCGCCTTCACCTTCGCATGGAGCGCGCGATCGAGGTCCGCGTGGTAGTTGTCCACGTAGGCCGCCGAGAGCTGCCAGTCGGCCCAGTAAATCTGTCCGGACGTCTTCAGATACCGTGATGAATACACCTCGAAGGCGCGGCGCTTGTACTTGTGCGAGTAGAACGTCAACCGCGCCCAGTCTTCAGGATTGAAACGCGTCGGGTGCTCGGTGAGCGGCGTTTCCAGTGGAACCGGCTGATAACAGGAGAAGACGCCGCGGCGCAGGAAGCTGTCGCGTGTGGCGTCGGTCGCGAACTGATAGTCGCCATACAGATAGCCGTCCCGAATCCGTTCCTCGAAGCGCTCCATGATCGTGGCGGTCTCGCCGAGCGCGACCACCCGGCGCACTTTCACCCGAGGCCGCAGCCGAAGGCGAACGCGCGTGATGACCCCGAACAACCCGTAACCGCCGATCGCCAGCCTGAACAGATCCGGGTGTGCGTCGCGAGTGCACGTGCGCACCTCTCCCATCGGTCCCACGAGGTCGAAGGACTCGACCTGGTCGACAATCGGCTTCAGGTTGAGACCGCGGCCGTGGGCGTTGCACGACAAGGCGCCGGCGATGCTCAGGCGATCGGCGCCGGTCTGCTTCTGATAGATGCCCCATTGACGATCGCCGGCTCCCGCGGACGCTTGCACGTTGTTGAGGTGCTCGATGATCTGCGGCCATTCGATGCCGCCTTCCACATCGATGACGCCGCGCTCGGTATCGAAGCCCAGGACGCGATTGAGGCCGCGCATGTCGAGGAGGACGTTGGCCTCGCCGAACTGCTGCCCTCCCATGGCGTGGCGGCCGCCGGCAATCGACACCGACTTGCCCTGCGATCGAGCACGGGACACCGCGGCGCGCACCTCGTCCACCGTCCCTGGCTTGACGACGGCGTCGACGCGCGTGGCATTGAGCTGGGAGTGGACGTCGTTGACGAGGAGACCCTCGTCTCGATCCGGGATCGCGGACGCGTTCGGCGAACGGACGGGAAAAGGCCGTGGAACGCAGGCGGCGACAGGCATCGCCGCGGCCGCCGCGGAAACTCTGATGAAATCGCGCCGTGTGATCTGCTCCGCCATCGCAGCTCCCCTTGTCGGAGCATGCGAAAGCGGAGCAGAAACCGGCTCAGCGCCACGACTACGGCTTCTTCGGGCCGATCGTCAGCTGGTCCACGACCCGGCGCACGCCCTCGACTTCCTTGGCTTCGGAAACCGCTCGCGCCCTGCCGGCCGCTGACATCACCGTCCCCTTCAGGGTGACGACGTGATCCTTCGTGTCGACGTTGATGTCGCTGTCCTTGAGGAGGTCTTCGCCGACGAACTTCGACTTGACCCGCGTCGTGATCCAGCCGTCCGTGATCACTTCGCCGGTCTTGCTCAGGCCTTCTTTGGTCTTGTCGACGACTTTCTCGGCGCCTTCCTTGGTTTTCTCGCCGACCTTCTCAGCGCCGTCCTTTGTCTTCTCGGCGCCTTCCTTGGTCTTCTCCTTGATGGTGCCCGCCGTGCCTTTGGTCGCGCCAGGCAGATCGACGACGATCTTGTTGTCGACGCGCGCGATGCCTTTGACGTTGGCGAGTGTCGCGGCCTTGGCGCGGTCGGCCTCGGTCGGCACCGTGCCGGTCAGCGTGGCGACGCCGCCGTCGACGTCGACGTCGATGTGGTACTTCTTGAGCGTCGCATCGCTGTGAATCCGCTTCTCGATCTGGTCGTGGAGCAGCTTGTCCGACGGCGCGGGGCTCGCCTGCGGGACCGCGGCGACCGTCGAAGTCGCGCTGAACCCGTTGATCGCGACGGCGCAGATCAGGCTTCCGAGAAACACGTTCATGGTGATCACTCCCTTTACGGTCGAGCCGCTGCGCCGGGCGCAGAGCAGACCGCCGGGGAGAATTGAGCAATCTGCGGACCAAGGGGTCGGATACTGTATCCGACCCCGCCGTGTGCTACAGCTGAGGCCGGTACGTGCCAAACGTCCACACATACCCTTCTACATCGCGCGCAGAGTAGGTCCGTGCCCCGTAATGGGTGGTTTCGATCGGCCGGATGATGCCTGCGCCGGCCGCGACCGCGGTAGCGTAATGCCGATCTGGGTCGTCGAGTGCCACACACACGGCCTGGCGCGCACCGCCGAGCACCGCCGCATCGGATGGCTTGGTCGAGCTCAGCATCACCACTCCCGGCCCAAGCCGAAGCTCTGCGTGTTCGATGGCGCCGTGCTCCCCCGGAATGACCACCACCTTCTCGAAGCCGAATCCCCGTTCGAGCCACGCCACCGCACCCGGCGCATCGTCGTACCAGAGCGTCGGATACATGTTCGGCGCATCCGACCGCGTCGGTCATGCGATAGGTGCCGAACGACCAGAGATGGCCGCCAGAATCGCGCGCCGAATACTCCCGCGATCCATAGTCCAGGTCCCGCAAGGGCGTTTCGATCGTCGCGCCCGCTGCCTTCGCGCGATCGTGGTGAGCGTCCGGATTGTCAACGCAGACGTAGACGCCTTGATCGACGGTCGTCCACGGATTCTTTCCGTCGGGCGGCGTCTTCGACGCGAGGCCGATCGTGCCGGCGCCTAATCGCAGCTCGGCGTGAGCGACCGTGCCGTCCGGGCCCGGCACCTCCATTCGCGTCTCGAAGCCGAAGGCCCTGGCCAGCCACGCCATCGCCGCCGGCGCATCGCGATAGCGGAGGATCGGAAAAATGTTGGGTTGCACAATGGTCTGCGACATGTCTGCCTCCGGAGACAGGCTACGACCGGCGATACCGAAGCGTCTTGGAAGAAATTTACCGGGAGACGAACTGGCCCGGAGTCTGACCGGCGAACTCGTGGAAATCGCGAATGAGGTGCGCCTGGTCGTAGTAGCCGCTGGCGTCCGCGATTTCAGCCCAGCGCAGGCCGTCCGCCTGCCGCAGCCGCTTCACCGCGTGATCGAACCGGACGATGCGCCCGTAGGTCTTCGGCGTCACGCCGACGTGTTCACGGAACGTCGCAATGAGATGGCGCTGACTGCATTCGAGATCGCGCGCCAGCCTCGCGATGCTCGCCGCCCCTCGGCTGGCGCGCAGGACATGCGCGGCCCTGACGACCAGCGGGTTGGGGGCGGGAGCTGAGAGCACGCGGCCGAGAATCGCTTCGTCGAGGATGTCGAAGCGCTGCGACCAGGTTCGGGCTTCGCACAGCCGATCGATCAGACGAGTCGCATCGGCACCGAACAGATCGTCGAGCTCGACGACGCGGTTGGCGAGCGCATCCATCGGCACGCCGAACAGCAGATGCGCACCGATCGGCGTCAGGTTCGCCTGGAGGCCGCGCGTCGGCGCCATGGACTCCGTGAAGACGTAGGCGTCGTGCACGCCCGCGGCGAACGCCAGGCGCTCGATCGTCGCGTCGGCCGGACGGCGCGGATCGACGACGCGCATCCGCGGTCCGAGGCCGATGATCAGGACGACGTCCGGATGCGGGACCTGCATGCGGCGGCCGGCTAAGACGCGCTCGTCATAGCCGCAATACTGCGTGATGTACGGCCGGAGCGCAGGATGCGGCGCCGTGGTCCACATGTCCCAGACGTCGGCCTCGAACTGCCGCGCGATCGATCGGGCCATTCCGTCCACTATATAGTGGAACGAATGGCCAACACACGCTGGGCCTGGTTCGGCCTCCTGGCGGCGCTGCCGCTGTCGCTCGCCGCGCAGGATCGGCTGCGGACGATGCCCGGATACGAGAGCTTCCAGCGCGTCGCGAATGCAAGGCCGCTGGTCCGGGGCGGGACGCTCGCGGCCTCCTGGGTTGACGCGAACACCATCGAGTACTCGCAGCGCGGCAAGCACTATCGCTTCGACGTCTCGGCGCGGCGCGCGAAGGAAGTCGAGTCCGTCGAACCGGGTTCCGGCGAACGGGCCAGACCGCCCGCGACCGAATCGCCCGAACGCGGGCGTCAATTCACCACGGCGACGTCGCCGGACGGGCGGCTGCTGGCACGTTACCGCGATCGCAACGTCTGGCTGGGTCCAGCCAACGGGGGCGACGAACGCGCGGTGACGACTGACGGCAGCACCGCGAGCCGCGTGAAGTACGGGACGGCCAGCTGGGTCTACGGCGAGGAGTTCGACCAACGGAGCGCGATGTGGTGGTCCCCGGACAGCCGGAAGCTTGCCTTCTATCGATTCGACGAATCGCGGGTCGCGGATTATTACGTGACGTTCGGCCAGACCAAGAGACAGACCACCGTCGACGTGGAAGCCTTTCCGACCGCGGGCACGCCCAACCCGGTCGTCGACCTCTACATCTACGACGTCATCAGCGACCAGACGGTGCGCGTCGACGTCCGGAGCGGCCGGCCCTTCGACAACAGCGTCGTCGGCCACTACGTGTATCACGTGGGGTGGTCGCGCGATGGCCGCGAATTGATCTTCTTCCGGACGAATCGGCGTCAGAACGTGTTCGAGCTGGCCGCTGCGAACCCGGAGACTGGCGTCACCCGGGCCATCCTGCGCGAAGAGTGGCCAACCGGCTGGGTCAACGAAGATCCCCGGATCGTCTTTCTCGAAGATGGACGCCGGTTCATCTGGGAATCGCAGCGCAACGGCTGGAACAATTTCTACCTGTACGATCTCGGTGGCGAGCTGATCGCGCCACTCACGTCAGCCACGAACGTCGAAGCGGCGTCGCTGGTGAAGGTCGACGAGCGCGCCGGACTGCTGTTCTACACCGCGCGCGACGGCGACAACATCCTGAAAATGCAGCTGCACCGTGTCGGTCTGGACGGCAAGAACGACCGTCGGCTGACCGATCCGGCGTTTCACCACACGATTGGCGGCTGCATCGCATCGTTGGGCGTGCGATTCGGTCAAGCGGCATCGACGCAGCCCTGCGGCATCGCGCCGGACAACCGTCATTTCATCGACATCTATCAGACGCACGACACTCCGCCGGCGACTCGGCTGGTGAAGGCCGACGACGGCTCGACCGTCGCTGTCCTGGCGGCAAGCGATACGACGACGTTGGACGCGCTCGGGTTGAAGAAGGCGGAGCTCTTCGCTTACAAGGCCGCCGACGGCAAAACGGAGCTGCACGGGCTGATCCAGTTTCCGTCCACCTTCGATCCGTCGAAAACCTACCCGGCGCTCGTGAGGGTCTACGGCGCACCGGAGTTTGCCAGCGACACCTCGCGGGAGAGCTTCGTGGCGCCCAGCGCGCTCACGGAATTGGGCTTTCTGCTGCTGACCGTCGAGTCACGGTCGATACCCGGCCTCGGCAAGCGCACGCTCGACGCCGTGTATCAGAAGCTCGGTCAAGTGGACGTCGACGACATGAGCGAAGGCGTCAAGGCGCTGTGGAGCCGCCCGTATCTCGATAAGACGCGCATCGGCATCTTCGGCTCGTCGTACGGCGGCTACACCGCGCTCATGGGACTGCTGCGGCATCCGGAGGTGTTCGCCGCCGCATCGGTGTCGTCGCCGGTGTCCGACTGGCGCAACTACGACACGATTTACACCGAGCGCTATATGGGGTTGCCCGAAGACAACAAGAGCGGATACGACGCGGGCAGCGCGCTGATCTACGCCTCGCGTCTCAACGGGCGCCTGCTCCTCTACTACGGTACCGCGGACAACAATGTCCACCCGTCGAACACGCTGCAGCTGATCGATGCGCTGCAAGGCGTTGGCAAGAGCTTCGACGTGCAGGTCGGCCCCGATCGCGGACACAGTGAAGTCAACGAAGACCGGATGATGGAGTTCTTCATCGATGTATTGGGGACGGCGCGTGATAGTCGAGTGGAGTCGGGAGTCGGGAGTCGGCAGTCGGAGGTCGAGTCCGTCGCCGGGAGTCTCGACGGACGATCGACTCCCGACTCCCGATTCCCGACTACCGACTGCTCTTTCCGAGCTCCAGCTTCGCGATCGCTTCCCGATGCACCTCGTCCGGCCCGTCGGCCAGCCGGATCGTGCGCGAGTGGGCCCACGCGGACGCGAGCGGAAAATCGTCCGACACCCCGGCCGCGCCGTGCGCCTGGATGGCGCGGTCGAGCACCCGCAGCGTCATGCGCGGCACGACCACCTTGATCATCGCAATCTCGGCGCGCGCCACCTTGTTGCCGACCGTGTCCATCATGTGCGCCGCCTTCATCGTCAGCAGCCGCGCCTGCTCGATCTCCATCCGCGAGTCGGCGATGTCGGCGCGGATGGTCCCCTGCTCGGCGAGCGTCCGGCCGAACGCCACCCGCTTCTGGACGCGGCGGCACATCAACTCGAGCGCCCGCTCGGCGACGCCGATCAGGCGCATGCAGTGGTGGATGCGGCCGGGCCCCAGCCGCCCCTGCGCGATTTCGAATCCGCGGCCCTCGCCGAGCAGCATGTTCGACGCCGGCACGCGAACATCTTCGAACGTGATCTCCGCGTGACCGTGCGGCGCATCGTCGTACCCGAACACCGGAAGGCAGCGCCTGATCGTCACGCCCGCCGTGTCCATCGGCACGAGGATCATCGACTGCTGCCGGTGACGCTCGGCGGCCGGATCGGACTTCCCCATGAAGATCGCGATCCGGCAGCGAGGATCGCCGGCGCCCGAAATCCACCACTTGTGGCCGTTGATGACGTAGTCCTCGCCGTCCCGTTCGATGCGCGACTTGATGTTGGTCGCGTCCGACGACGCGACGTCGGGCTCCGTCATCGCAAAGCAGGAACGGATTTTCCCGTCGAGCAGCGGCTCCAGCCACCGTTTGCGCTGCGCCTCGCTGCCGTAGCGGACCAGCACCTCCATGTTCCCGGTGTCGGGCGCCGAGCAGTTGAAGACTTCGGGGCCGAAGCCGGGGACGCGGCCCATGATCTCGCAGAGCGGCGCGTACTCGACGTTGGACAGCCCGGCGCCGTATTCGCTTTCCGGCAGAAACAGATTCCAGAGACCCGCGGCCCGCGCCTTGGGCTTCAACTCCTCGACGATGGCCGTCGGCTGCCACCGATCGCCGTCCGCGATCTGGTGGTGATACGTGCGCTCGTTCGGATAGACGTGCTCGTCCATGAACGTCGAGAGTCGGCGCTGAAGATCGGTCACCTTGGCGCTGTGGTCGAAATGCATGGAGCGCATGATAATTTAGGCGCCGTGTTCCATGGAAACTGACGCGCGCGAGGTGCGGCCGGGCGAGCAGCTCGATTGGGCGCGTCTCGCCGCCTGGCTGCGCGAACGGCTCCCGGCTTCCCGGATTCCGGGACTGGACGTGTCACACGAACCGCGCGTGGCGCAATTTCCCGGCGGCCACTCGAACCTCACCTACCTGGTCACCTTCGGCGACACGGACATCGTGGTCCGGCGTCCGCCCTTCGGGCCGGTCGCCTCCAACCGCCCACGACATGGCGCGCGAGTTCCGGTGGCTGTCCGCGATGCACACCGTCTTCCCGCTCGCGCCGCGGCCGTATCTGCTGTGCGAAGACCCGAGCGTGATTGGCTGTGTCTTCTACGCGATGGAGCGGCGCCGCGGACTCGTCGTCCGGACCGACGAGCCGCCCGCGCTCGCCCATCCGGAAGCACGTCGCCGCCTGAGCGGCGCGTTGGTCGATACGCTCGCCGATCTCCACGCCATCGACGTCGTCGCCGGCGGCTTGAGCGGACTCGGCAAGCCGGCCGGATTCGTGGCGCGCCAGGTCAAGGGATGGAGCGACCGCTGGCACCGGTCGCAGACGACGACGCTGGCGGAGATGGACGCGCTCGCGACCTGGTTGGATGCGCATCTGCCGCCGGATCCGGCCAATCCTTCGGTGGTCCACGGCGACTTCAAGCTGGATAACGTGATGCTCCACCCGGACGACGTCGGCCGCATTGTCGCGGTGTTCGACTGGGAAATGAGCGCGCTCGGCGATCCGCTCGTGGACCTCGGGATCGTGCTGGCGTACTGGTCTCCCACCGCGCCGCCGAGCCAGCGCGACGCCCTCACGACGGTCATCGATCGACCGGGCTATTTCACCAAGGACGAGATCGTGGAGCGCTACGCGTCGCGGTCCGGCCGCGACGTGTCCAATGTCCGCTATTACGAGATTTTCGCCGTGTTCAAGATTGCGGTCGTGATCCAGCAGATCTACTACCGCTATATCAAGGGCCAGACCAGCGACGCGCGGTTTGCCAGTTTCGGCGCGCGCGTCGAGTTTCTGGCGCGCCACGCGGCAGCGCTCGCCGCGCTCGTCTGATAGCGTAGACGCATCGGCTAAAATGTGCTCCATGCGGATCAACGCGGCAATCGTTCTGCTCTTCGGCGCGCTGTGCTCTGCCGCTGTGAACGCCCGTCAGGACAAGAGCGGCAAGACCGTCTGGGACGCCGTCTACAGTGAGGCGCAGGCAAAGCAGGGCGAGACCGCGTACGCGCAGTACTGCGCCAAGTGCCACGGCCCCGATCTCATGGGCGCGGATGTGGCGCCGCCGCTGACGGGTGTCGAGTTCATGTCCGGATGGAATGACTTGACCGTCGGCGATCTGTTCGAGCGGCTGCGGATCACGATGCCGGCGGACAAGCCCGGCAGCGTCAGCGCTCAGGACAACGCGGACATCGTCGCGTTCATGCTGTCGAAGAACGGGTTCCCCGCAGGCACGGCCGATCTGCCGCCACAAGGCGGAAGTCCTGAAGGGGATCAAGATCCTGACGCAGAAGCCGTAGGGGCCGACCCGAGTGTCGGCCCCGGGCGGACACGCAGGTCCGCCCCTACGAGGCGTTAACGGACTGCGCTACCTAACGCGCTCCCAGGTGAGCGTCTGCGTCACGCGGTCCCCGGACTTCAAGCGACAGCGTCAGCGTGTTGTCTGCCGGAAAGCCGTAATAGCGAACCTGTTCGCTGCCAATCCAGTCCGGCCGCGACGATCCCACGACGTGATGCACCACGATCTGTTTATCCGGATCGATCGTGAACGGACCGAAGTAGGCGAGATAGGCCTGGTAGGCGGCGGCGCGTGCCGCCTCCGTCGTCGCGGCCTCCCGCGGGCGCCCGGATCGCATCAGATGCGCCGACATCTCGCCCTGCTCGTCATACATCAACCGGCCGACGTCGAAGGCGCCCGGCCGCGCCGGGCCGGCCGGGTCGAAGATCTCGTACTTCACCAGCTTCCAGTTGCCGACAAGACGCCGTTTGGCCGCGGCAGCGGCCGCGGAACCGCCCGGATTCTGCGCCGCCGGCAGCCGCGATCGCCGCCGCCACGAAGAGCGACGTGAGCCATTGCATGCCGGTGAAGTTAGCACGGTTTTCGGGTAGCATCAGCGGCTGAAACGGACGGCTGAAACGGAGGGCCGCATGAAATTTCGCACCTTGATCGTCGTCTGCGTCACATCGCTGGTGCCGTCGATCGTGACGGCGCAGGCGCTCACGAGCCTGGCGTCGGTGCGCGTCGGCTACATCACGCGCAAGAACACCGTGAAGCCGCAGGGCGAGCTCAAGGCGCAGATCGATGCGCTCGACGCGCAGATCGCCGAGGCGTCCCGGCTTGGCAGGAACGGCGAGTTGCGAAAGCTGTTCGCCAAGGGGATCGCGCTGCTCAACAACCGGCCGTGGACCGACGCGACCGAGTTTGCGAGCTCGCTGGTGCTCCGCACCGATCGCGTGGTTGTCGATTCATCGAAGCCATATGTGGTCCGGCTCGAGCAAATCTTTGCGCCGTCGATCGGCCTCGAGCGCCCGCTGACGGCGAAGGTCGCGCTCTACAAACGCCCGAGCGGTCCACCGCCTGCCGCCGGTACGCCGCCGCCGCCGCCGGAGCTGCTGAAAGAGCTCGGCACGTTCGAAGGCGTCGGCCGCGACCTCCGCGAATCGCCGTTCTCATTCGATCTCGACGTCCACGACGTCGCTGATGGCACCTACCTGTTGATCGCCAACGTCGGCGACGGAGCCAATCCGCTTGGTGCGGCCAATCTGGTCGTCGCGTTGCGCAAGGGGTTGGACGAGACGGTCGCGAAACTCGAGGGCGACGCGAAGCTGGCGCCGCAGAACCTTCGCGCCGAGATTCTGTATCCGATCGATCGGATGAAGCAGGTGAATCGCGGGCGCCTGGAGCTGCGGACCTTCGATCCGGAGCGCGACTTCGCGGCGGCCGAGGCCCTGGCGCTGGCCGCGAAAAACGGAAAGGATCCGTTCGCCGGACGGACCGGGGACATTCGGCGTCACTATCTCCTCGAAGCCGCCAACGAAATCATCCCCTACCGGACGTACGTCCCCAAGGCGTATACCGGCTCGAAGCCGTTCCCGCTCATCATCGCGCTGCACGGCCTCGGCGGAACCGAGGATTCCTTCTTCGACAACTACGGCGCGGGCCTGCCGCCGCTGGCCGAATCGCACGGCTACATCCTCGCCGCACCGCTCGGCTATCGCGTCGACGGATCGTATGGCTGGGGGCTGGGCACGCCGCCGGCCGATCCCGCCGTACGCCGCACGCAGGATTTCAGCGAGCAGGATGTGATGCAGGTGCTGCAGCGCATGCGGCAGCTGTACAAGATCGACGAGAGCCGCATCTACCTGATGGGCCACTCGATGGGCGGCATCGGCACGTGGAAGGTCGCGCCGAAATATCCGGACATCTGGGCGGCGATCGCGCCGATTTCAGGAAACGGCAACCCGGCGACCCTGGAGAAGCTCCGAGGCGTTCCCGAGATCATCGTGCACGGCGATGCCGATCCGACGGTGCCCGTCGCCGGGTCGCGGACGATGGTGGCGAAGCTGAAGGAGCTGGGGATCGAGCACAAGTACATCGAGGTCCCCGGCGGACTGCACAGCGATGTCGTCGGCCCGAACCTGGCGGCGATCGTGGAGTTCTTCGATCAGCACCGCAAAACGACGCGAAATACCTCGCAGCAGTAGTCGCCGCACATGTAGGGGCGGACCCGCGTGTCCGCCCCTGGGCCGACACATTGGGTCGGCCCCTACGCCGTCACGCCCCGTTTCGCCTTGAGCTCCGCCAGCAGGCGATCGACTTCGTCGTCGCGTTCCAGCTGCGTGAAGCGATCCTCGAGGTTGCCGCCCACGAGCTCGGCCTTGGCCTGGCTGATGGCTTCCTCCCGGCTCACCTTCTCCTTCATCCGATCGAACGTACGAATCGACGAGCGGTCGCCGATACCAATTTGCGCGTCGCTCGCTTTCCCCAGCGCGCGGGCGCGGCGATGCTGGACCAGCAGCGTCTCGCTCTTCGCCTGCGCCTCGGCGAGCTTCTGTTCGAGCTTGCCGAGCGCCGCCTTGAGCGTCGTCACCTGCGCGCGCTGATCGGCGACCTGCTGCCGGAAGCTCTCCACCGTCCGCTCGCTGGTTTTCTGACGCTCGAGCGCCGCGCGGGCCAGGTCGTCCTGGCCGCGATCGACCGCCAGCTCCGCCTTCCGCAGCCACTCGGCCGCCTTCTCCTGGTGTTCCTTCTCTTTCTTCTCGAGCATGTGTTGATCCGCGATGGAAATCGCGACCTGCGTCTTGACCTGCAGCAGCTGATTCTCCATGTCGAGCATCACCTGCTTGATCATCTTCGACGGGTTCTCCGCCTTGTCGATGAGGTCGTTCAGGTTCGCTTTGACGAGCGTGCCGACGCGTTCAAGTAGTCCCATCTTCGTCTCCCGCGCGGCCCTGAAAGGGCCGCGCTACGCAATTCCACGTTCCTACGCTCCGAGAGCGTCCGGCGGCTTCGGCGCCTTGTCGCCAATCGCGCGGACCTTCGACATCAGGTCGGACATCTGCATGCCCGACAGCGCCTCGAAGAGCGCCGGCACCTGCGCCGCGATCTTCGTGATGTCGCCGGTGATCTTGTGGGCGCCGGCGGCGTCGCCGTTGCCGGTGGACACGATCGTGATCTTGTCGATCTGGCTGAGCGGCGCCGCGAGCGCGGCGACGATCTGCGGCATGCCGGTGAGCAGCTTGTCGACCACCGCCGCCTGGTTGTATTCCTGGAACGCCTCGGCCTTGAGGTTCATCGCGCGCGCCTCGGCATCGCCTTTCTTGAAGATGATGTCGGCTTCGGCATCGCCGCGCGCCCGCGTCGCGGCCGCCTGCCCTTCGGCCTCGACCGTCAGCCGCAGCTTCTCGGCCGACGCCAGCGTCTCGATGCGCTTCCGCTCCACTTCGGCCTGCTTCAGGACGGTCGCAATCAGCTCCTTTTCGACGCGGATGATCTCGGCTTCCTGCACCTTGATCTGCTGCTCGCGCTCGATCTGCTGCACCTTGACCGCCTCGGCGGTCACCTGCTGCTGCATGACGTTGGTCTGGATCTCGTACGCCTTGTCCGCCTGCGCCTGCTGGCGCTTCACGATCTCGACGTACTGCGCCTTCTTGATCTCGAGGTCGCGCTGCGCCTCCGCCTGCTTCGCCATCGACAGCGTTTCGGCGAGGACGCGTTCCTGGTCGGCCTGCGCCTTGGCGATCGCCGAGGCCCGCGTCGCCTCCGCGCGCTTGATCGCGGTGTCGCGGTCGGCCTCGGCGGCGGCGACGTCGGCGTCGCGCTTGATGCGCGCCACGTCGGGCCGTCCCATGTTCACGATGTAGTCGTTCTTGTCGCGGACTTCTTTGATGGTGAACGAAATCACCTCGAGGCCCATCTTGCTCATGTCGTCGGCGCAGGTCGATCGCATCCGATCGGCGACCATCTCGGGCTCCTTCACGATCTGCTCGACGGTGAGCTGCCCGATGATGCCGCGCAGGTGGCCTTCCATCACGAGCCGGATCAACCCCTCGCGCTGATCGGGCGACTTGGTGAGGAACTGCTCCGACGCCGTCTGAATCGACACCGGATCCGACTTGACCTTGATCTGCGCGACCGCCTCGACGGTGACGGCGACGCCCTGTTTCGTGTACAGGTCCTGCACCGGCGCGACGTCGAACGACATCAGCTCCAGCGACAGCTGCCGGCACGCCTCGATCATCGGGAAAATCACCGTGCCGTGCCCCTTGACCACCCGGGTGCCGCGAAAACCGTAGACGACGAGCGCTTCGTGCGGACCGGCCTTGCGATAGAGCGTCGCCAGAATGCTCGTGAGCAGGATCACGGTGAGACCCATCAGCCCCACCGTGACGCCGATACCGGTCGTAATCCCGAGATCCATGCTGCCTCCTTAGCGCGCTTCGTCCGCCGCAAGCTCCGCCCACGTGCGCACGTAGACGAGCCCTTTCTCATGCCGCGTGATCACCACCTCGACGCCTTTGTCGATCGCCCGACCGTCTTCGCTCCGCGCGCCAGCCACGCGGCGCGCGCCCGCCTGCGCGAACAGCATCTCGCCGGTGCCGCCGGCGCGAATCGGGCTGCTGACGACGCCAAGCAGACCGACGATGTCGTAGTCGTCCGGATCGAGGTTTTCGTGCGGCGACCAGAGGACGCTGGCCATGAACCAGAACACGAGCGACGCGCCGACGCCGCCAACGGCGATCGCCGCGAAGAGCGCCACCGGCGGCCAGAGCTCGGCGTAGCGCGTCAGGAGATAGCCGGCGCCACCGAACCAGGCGAGAAACGCCGTGGTCGTCGAGAAATTGAAGGGCGTGGGCGCGCTGGCCAGGTGCGCGCTATGAGCGACGTGTCCCGCGTGGCCGGCGTGGCCGGCGTGCGCGAACCCGCCGTGGCCGTGCAGATGGGGGCCGCCGTGAAACTCGTGCGGCAGGTGCAGGTGGAGCGCCCCAAGCAGCCAGGAAACGGCACTCAGCGAGAATCCCAGCAAAAAGCAGACGAGATACATCGACGTCCACGTCATGGCGAGTCCTCATCGCGGTCCTATTGCACCCAGGCGCTCTCGCCAGCAGGCGGCGGATCGGCCGACGGAGCGTTGAGCGCGTCGAGCAGACGATCGACCAGGTGCGGCGTCTCGACGATGGTGCCGAGGAGCAGGAGACATTTCCGGGAGTCGTCGTGCTGCGCGAGCCGGAGCATCGCTTCGCGCAGCGGGCGGTCGCCGCCGAACTGCTCGGCGCCCTTGATCAGCCAGTTGTCGAGCCGCCCTTCGACGGTCCGCAGCGCGGAGGTCAGCTCGGTGTGATAGCCGGGAGGGTCGGTGACCAGATAACCGGGGTGGACCTTGAAGAAGCGCGCGAGCAGGAGCCGCGTGGTGTGCGTGAGATGCGGGCGGGCGCCGCTTTCAATCTGCGAGAGGTAGGACTGGCTGAACGATTCGCCGAGTTCCTGCCGGATGGCGGCCGCCACTTCCTGCTGGCTCATCTCGCGTCCGAGGCCGCGGAGGTCGCCCTCGACGGATCGCAGCGACCGGACTTTCTCGCCCAACGTCATTGCAATTCGCAATATACATATTGCAGATTGCGATGTCAAACTGCACCCGCCGCCGCTCGCATGAGTCAACTGCGCGAGCTATGGCGAGGCAGGCTCTCGCTCACTACGCCCGAACACAGTCATCCGATGAGTCGGTGAATCAGGGAATTGGTGATTGACGAATCACCAATTCTCCAATTCCCGCATTCGCCAATTACTGCTTGATGGTGCTGTATGTCGGGAACTTCGGCCGCACGAGCTTCTTCGGCGGATTCTTTTCCAGCTCCGTCAGAATCTCCTGAACCGCTCGTTCGAGCTGCGGGTCGTGGCCCTGGCGAACAAGCTCGGGGTCGTGCTCGATCTCGATGTCGGGGCTGATGCCGACGTTCTCGGCAATCCACTTACTCTCCGCCGGATCCCACACCCCGGATGACGGGGCCGTGACGACGCCGCCGTCCATCAGCGGCGGCGAGCCCGCGCGGCCGACCAGTCCGCCCCACGTCCGTTTGCCAATCAGCTTGCCGACGCCCGCGCGGCGGAAGTACCACGGCATGGCATCACCGCCCGAGCCGGCAAACTCGTTGATCAACATCACCTTCGGCCCGAAGATCGCGCCCTGCGGCTCGACTTCGTCGCCGCCATCGCGCGTCGCGACGCTGGACAACAGTTTGCGGTTGAGGAACTCGATGATGTCGGTGGCCAGCGCGCCGCCGCCGTTGAACCGTTCGTCGACGATGACGGCCTGCTTGTCGACCTGCGCGAAGAAGTAGCGCGTGAAGTTCGTGAACCCGCCGAATGCGGTATCCGGCAGATAGACGTACGCGACGCGGCCGCCGGTCATCTGGTCGACCTTGCGGCGGTTGTCTTCAATCCACGCGAGGTTCCGGAGGCGGTTCTCGTTCGCGATTGGCACGACGGTCACCGTCCGGGCACCGGTCCCCGACGGATCGGCGCTGACGCGGATCTGCACCTGCTTCCCGACGGTGGCTTCGAAAAAGCTGTACACGTTGTCGGACGCCGTGAGGTTGCGGCCGTCCACCGACACCAGGTACTCACCGGCCACGACGTTGACGCCGGGCTGGGTCAGCGGCGCGGTCGCCTGCGGGTTCCAGTTCTCGCCGTTGTAGACGCGGGCGAAGCGGTAACGCCCGTTCTCGATCTTGTAGTCGCACCCGAGCAAGCCGGTCTGCACGCGCTTGACGTCCGGCTGTTCGCCGCCGCCGACGCCGAGATGGCCGACGACCAGGTTCCCGAGCATCTCCGCGAAGAGATAGTTGAGATCCGCCCGCGAACCAATGCCCTCGATGAACGCCGCGTAGCGCTCCTCGGCGTTGCGCAGGTTGAGGCCGTGATACCCGGGGTCGTAGAAGTAGTCGCGCTCGACGCGCCACGCCTCGCGGAACATCTGTTTCCACTCGTCGCGCGGCGCGATCTTCAGTTCCAGGTTGGCGGTGTTCAACTGCCCCGCTCCCGCGGCATTGGGCGCGCCGCCGCCCGGCGGCGTCGGACCGCCGCCAGCGGGAGGCGGCGGCGGCAGGTTTCGGATGAACCAGTTGTTCGCCTGCCGGGTCAGCATCTTCTCGCCGCTCTGCGAGACCTCGAAGAACCGCACGCCGCCGACCGCGACATCCGTCTTGCGGGATTTCAGATCGTGCCGATGGACCGTCAGCGACGGCGGCTGGCCCGGAACCGGCGGCTGCGTCTCGATCGCGAACAGGACGCCGGGCTTGCCGACTTGAAGGCCGACGTAGCTCCGCGGCGGCAGCGGCATGCTCAGAATCCGCTGACCGATGTTGTCGAAGTCGATCCTGACCTCGGTCGTCCGGGGCGCCGCGGGTCGGGTCTCGGGCTTCGGCTCGTCCGCTTTCGGAGGCTCGACGCCCTTTTCCTCGTCGCTCTCGGGAGCGAACGGCGACGGCAGATCCTTGGCGAGGACGGTCAGGTACACGCTGCGCGTGACCGGCCTGCTGAAGCTGCCGACGTCCGGCTGCAGCGACGGACCGGAATCGGTGGACGCGGTGAAGTACAGATACTTCCCGTCGCGGTCGAACACCGGGTCCTTCGCGTCGCTCATGCCGTCGGTGATCTGCGTCGCCTTGCCGGATGCCAGCGAGTACACGCGGATCGCGCCCAGATAGTTCGACAGCCTCGTCGAATAGGCGAGCCATTTGGAGTCGGGCGACCAGACGGGAATCCAGTCGTCGCTGAAATTGCTCCAGTACGGTTCCTTGTCGACCCGGACAGGCTTGCGCTGCTCGACGTCGACGTACCAAATCCGCATGTGCGAGTCGACGAACGCGATCTTTTTCGAGTCGGGCGACCACTCCGGCGAACGATAGAAGCCCGGCTCGGGCATCGCGATCTTGGTCACGTCGCCGATTCCGGTTTGCGGCGCGAGGTGCAGCGCGTATTCGCCGGATTCGTCGGAGAAGTACGCGATCGTCTTGCCGTCCGGCGACCAGGAGGGATAGCGCTCCATGACGCCGGGCGTGTGCGTGATGATCCGCGGGTCCCCCTTTTCCGCCGGGACCGTCAGAATCTCACCGCGCGCCTCGAACAGCGCGCGCGTCGCGTTCGGCGACAGGTGCGCGTTCGAGAGCCGCGCGCTGACGTTCACCATGCGGGCGCGGACCTCGGGCAAATCTCCAGCGATGCGCACCGGGACCGGTTTCAGCGTGCCGCTCTTCAGATCGAACAACCCCAGTCCGCCGAACTGCTCGACGACGATCGCGTCGGCCGTACCGCCGATCGACTTGAAGTCGAAGCCGCTGTTGTTCTTCACTTCTTCCTTCACCTGCTTCGCCCGCGTGTCGTACGAGAACAGGGAGACGGCGCCGTTGCGGTCGCTGAGGAAGTAGACCTTGCCGGCGAGCCAGAGCGGGTTGTAGTCGTTCGAATTCTCGCGCGGCACCTTTTCGACTTTCGAATCGGTGAGCGTGGCGAGCCAGATCGGCGTGGTGTCGCCGCCGCGGTAGCGCTTCCACACGTTGAACGCGCGGCGCATCGGGACATACGCCAGCCGCGCGCCATCGGGCGAGTAGGCGGCCTCCCAGCCCCACGGCAGCGGCAACTTCTCGGGAAAGCTGCCGTTCACGTCCATCGTGTACAGCTGGAGGACTCCCACATAGCTGTCGCGATTGGACGAAAACAGGATCTTCTTGCCGTCAGGAGACCAGCCGAGCGCGGTGTCCGGCGCCGGGTGCCACGTGAGCCGCTTCGGCACGCCGCCGGTGGCCGGGACGGTGTAGACGTCGACGTTGCCGTCGTATTCGCCGGTGAACGCGATCGTGGAGCCATCGGGCGAGAAGATGGGATTGGTTTCCGTCCCGGCGCCGCTCGTCAGCCGCTGTGCGTCTCCGCCCTCGCGCGGCACGGTCCACAAATCGCCGGCATAGACGAACGCGATCTGCGTGCGGCTCAGCGTCGGCTTTTGCAGGAGCAGGTACGGCGTGGCGTCGGCGCTGAGGCCCGCGACGCAGCCGACGACGAACAGGGACAGCACGATTCGGTTGCGCACTTTCTGCCTCCTCATGGTCGAGTAGGTCGAGTGGGTCAGGCAGGTCGGGTAAGCCTACTCGATACCGAACGCCAACAGCACGTTTCCAGGCCGCCCGCCGAGCGCGCCGTAACCTGAATTGATGTACAGCATCCCGCCCGCGATCACGGGGCCTGGACCGCTGATTGACGCGCCTTTTGCCGGCACGCCGTTCACCGTGTCGAACGACCGGTTCGTGTCGTACTCCCAGAGCAGCGACCCGTCCTTCGTCGAGTAGCCGCGCACCGCGCCGTCGTTCGAGCCGGTGAACACGACGCCCGGGATCACGGTGATGGCGGCGAGAATCGCGTTGTTGCAGCCGCGTCCGGTGCCGCACTTGGGCGTTTCAGGCGCGGTGTACCACGCACGCTCGCCGGTCGCGAGCTTCACGGCATGCAGTCCGCCCGGCGTGCCGCCCAGCATGTCGGACACGGCGAAGTACGCCTGCGTCGAATCCACCGCGGATCCGAACTCCAGACCGCCGAGCGCGCTGCCCTTGCCTGCGCGGTACTGCCAGACCACGGCGCCTTTCTTGTCGGGATCGAACGCCCAGCCGACGCCCGACTTCTGGCCCGCCACGATCACGTCCTTACCGTCCGGGCGCTTCACGAGGATCGGCGCGTTGCCGAAGTCGAAATCGGGACCGAGCTCTTCGGCCGGCGGACAATTCGCGCCGTTCTGCGGGCCGCCGCAGCCGACAATGAAGATGTCCTTCGCGGTCACCTGCGACGTCCATTTGACCGCGCCAGTATCGAGATCGAAGGCCATGATGGCGTCGCTCGTCGGCTGCTGCGGCTCCGTATACATGTTGCCGGTGGCGGCGTAGACGACTTTTCGTTTGATGTCCACGGTCGGCGACGACCAGACGCCGCCTCCCGACGGACCCCATCGCGTCGTGCCCACAGAGTTCTTCCCGATCGGCTTGGCCTCGGCGCTGATCGTGTACGTCTTCCAGAGCAGCGATCCGGTGGCGGCGTCGAGCGCGACCAGGCTGCCGCGGAACGTGCAGCACTCGTACTTGGGGTTCATCCCCGACCCTTCTTCAATCGAGGAGATCGGGACGAACAGACGACCCTCATACAGCGTCGGCGTGCCGGTGATGTTGGCGCTCTTGTGATCCTCGAGACTGCGCGTCCAGATCTGCTCGCCGGTCGCCGCGTCGAGCGCATAGGCGTTCGCGCGTCCGTCGCCGAGGTACGCGACGTATTTCCCCGGGCTGCCGGCGCGCGGTCCAATCACCACGCCTGCGCGCACGCCGCTCTGGGCCTTGAAGGTCCAGATGACACAGCCGCTCTTCGCGTCGAGCGCGTACACCGTGCCGCTCATGCTTCCCACGAACACTCGACCGCCGGCAATCGTCGGAAGCCCGCGCGCTGAGTTCGCATTCGGGAAGCCGAAGGCCCATTTGAGCTTCAGCTTCGGCACCTGATCGGCGGTCAGACCGGCCTGCGCCGCCGGCTGGAAACGCTGATTGGTCGACGTCGACGCCCCACCCGTTCCACTGCGGGCCTTTGGACGGATCGAACGGCGGCGTCGAGGTGCAGGCGCCAGCCGTCGGCTCGCTCGCGGCCGTCGTCGTCGACGCGGCCGGCGCCGAAGGCGTCGTGGTGCCGAGATACTCAGCCACCGCGCGCTTTTCGGCGTCGGTCATGTCCGAGCCCTGCTGACGCATCACGCCGTTGTTCAGCGCGTCGACGATCGCCTGCGGGGTCTTCTGCTTCAACGACGCGAGTGTCGGTGTGCGCGGGTCGGTGCCGGCATGGCACGTCGCGCAGCGGTTTTCATACACGGTCGCGCCGGCTGGTGATTGAGCGAGCCCAAGGGCCAGAATCGTAAGGGTCAGCATACGCCTCATGCTTGAGCCGGCGGCCCGCCCTGTCAACTGATCTTTTCGACTTCACTAACCGGGTTAACCCTTTGTGAAACCTTGACATTCGGGCCGACTGCGGACAGTATGAACCCCTGCGGGGAGGCAGTTTCACGTGCGAAAAACGGTCAGTGCGGTCATCATCGCGATTGTCGCGGCGGCCGGTGGCGCGCTCGTCGCCACCTGGGCCACGCCGCTCGCCGGACAGGCGCCGGCGGCCTATCGGGCGCCCAGAACGTCCGACGGCAAGCCGGACCTCAACGGCATCTGGCAGGCGCTGAACGAAGCCAACTACGATCTCGAGAT
Source organism: uncultured Acidobacteriota bacterium (assembly GCA_963792175.1). GTDB lineage: Bacteria > Acidobacteriota > Vicinamibacteria > Vicinamibacterales > CAVVIG01 > CAWBVG01. The sequence continues at coordinate 63,696 of CAWBVG010000007.1, read as the reverse complement.
GCACATGGCGCGGCCGGCGCATGGCGCTTCGCCCGGGACCGTACGGGCCGCTGCCCGCGGCGCCGGTGCTCGCATTCGGCGCGGTCGGCTCGGTGCCGCCGGGTATGGGGGTCGTCGAAGGCGGCACGATTCCGTACAAACCTGAGATGCTCGCCAAGAAAAAAGAGAATCAGGAGAAGTGGCTCGAGCGCGATCCTGAGATCAAGTGCTACCTGCCCGGCGTGCCGCGCGCGAACTACATGCCGCAGCCGTTTCAGATCCTTCAGAGCCCGAGTGCGATTTTCTTTGCGTATCAATACGCCGGCGCCGTCCGGAACATCTACTTGAAGAACCCCGGCCCGGCGCCGGTCGATTCATGGATGGGCCAGTCGGTCGCGCGCTGGGAAGGCGACACGCTCGTCATCGACGTCACCGGCTTCAACGACAGCACGTGGTTCGATCGTTCCGGCAACTTCCACAGCGATCAACTGCACGTCGTCGAGCGCTACACGCGCACCGCCCCGGACGTGATCAGCTACGAGGCGACGATGGAAGATCCGCAGACGTTCACGAAGCCGTGGAAGATCAGCATGCCGCTCTACAGGCGCGCTCGAGAAGAACGCGCAGCTCATGGACTTCAAGTGCGTGGAGTTCGTCGAAGAGCTGATGTACGGCCAGTGGCGGAAGAAGCCGCTGACGAGATAGCACAGAGGTAACGGTCGATGCATTCATCCACGATTTCTTTGCGCGCTGTGCGTTCTCTGGTGATCGCCGGCGCGGCGGCGGCGCTCGCGGTGACGGTGACCGTGCGCGTCGACGGCCAGGCGGCAAAAGCCCCGGCGCCGGCGGCATCCAAGCGCGCCATCCCGCGGCTCGCGGATGGACACCCGGATTTGCAGGGCATCTACGACCTCGCGACGCTGACGCCGGTCGAGCGTCCCGCCGGAAGCCCGCTCGTGATGAGCGATGAAGAGGCCTGCAAGCTCGAGCGCCAGGCCGCGGCGCGGCGCGATCAGCTGGGGGCGCCGATCGACGGCAACCGCGCGGCGCCGCCCGTCGGCGGCGACGGCTCGGCCGGCGCCGGCCGGCAACGTCGGCGGCTACAACAATTTCTGGATCGACGCCGGGTCGCGCTATACGGTCATCGACGGGCAGCGCCGCGCGTCGCTCCTCATCGATCCGCCGGACGGCCGCGTGCCGCAGATGACGCCGCAGGCGCGGCAGCGGTTCGCGCGCAACATCCGGCCGACGTCGGATCAGTCGGCGCGCGAGGACGATCCGGGATTCGAGGGCGGCGGCGCCTACGACGATCCCGAGCGCCGTCCGCTTGGCGAGCGCTGCCTCATGGGCTTCGGCTCGACGTCAGGGCCGCCGGTCGCTGCCGAACTACTTCTACAACAACCTCCATCAGATCGTGCAGACGAAGGATTCTGTGCTGATCCTCACGGAGATGGTGCACGACGCGCGCGTGGTGCGGATGAACGCCGAGCACCTGCCGAAGACGATCACGCAAGTGGATGGGCGATTCGGTCGGACACTGGGAAGGCGACACGCTGGTCGTCGACACCACGAACTTCTCGGAGAAGACGCGGTTCCGTGGGTCCACGCCGAACCTCCACATCGTGGAGCGTTTCACCCGCGTCGATCCGAAGACGCTCATGTACCGGTTCACGATCGAGGATCCCGACACCTGGACGAAGCCGTGGACGGCCGAGTACACGTGGCCGGCGACCGACGAGCTCCTCTACGAATACGCGTGCCACGAAGGCAACTACGCGATGGGGAACATCCTGCGCGGCGCGCGGCTGAAGGAAGTCAACGATGCGAAGAAAACCAGCAAGCAGCAGTGAGGTGGGAAGCGATGCGCAGCAAACTTCTGATGTCCGCGGCGGGTCTCCTCGTCGCCATCGCGCCGGTGATGGGTCATCACGCCTTCGGCGGCGAATTCGACCCCAACAAGCCGGTGCTGCTCAAGGGCAAGGTGACGAAGCTCGAATGGGTGAACCCGCACGCGTGGATTCACGTCGAGATTCCAAAGGCCGACGGCGCGGCAGCCGTGCCAGTTCACGCCGAACGCGAAGTGCGACGAGTGGATGGTCGAGGGCGGCACGCCGAACACGCTGCTCCGCCGCGGCATTACGCGCGATTCGCTCAAGGCCGGCACGGAGCTGGTCATCGACGGCTACCAGGCGCGCGACCACTCGCTGAACCGCGCGAACGGCCGCAACGTGACCTATCCGGACGGCCGGAAGCTGTTCCTCGGCTCGTCGGGCACCGGCGCACCGACCGACGGCGCGGATCCAACCGAAGCGCCGAAGGGCCGCGGCCGCGGCGGACTGTAAACAGCGCCTCTAACCGCAGAGCACGCGGAGCTCGCAGAGAAGCTTCTTCTTCCTGCGTGCCTCGCGCTCGCTGCCCTTCGACAAGCTCAGGGCATCCCGAGCCTCGTCGAGGGATGCGGTGTTGTTTTGGAGGGCGCTCCGACAGGGTTAACAGGAGATCACTCGCCCCTCTTGATCTCTACCCGGAGAAGCCGATCCAGCGCCCGCCTGCACCGACCCCGAACCACAGCAGCAGCGACACGAGCGCCGACCAGTTTCAACACCACGGGAGGCGTGCGTCCTTCAGCCGTCAGCGTCACCTTCCGGCGCACGCTGACCGCGAACAGCGTGCCCAACAGCAGACACGTCATCTTCCAGAAGAAGGGCGTGCTGTAGTACAGCTTCATCGGCTCCGAGACGAAGAGCAGCACGCCCGTGACGATCATCACGACCCAGCTGCGGACGAACCACGGCCACGCGTCGCGCGCCACCTGGTCGATCGGCTGCGTCCGCAGACCGAGGCCGAGCAGTCGCAGGTCGACCATCAGCACGGCGCCGCCGATCACGGCGAGCGCCAGCAGGTGGATCGACTCGATGACGGCGAACGCCCACGTCGACGAGCTGATGGCCTGACCCAGGCGGCTCGCCGCAATCCACTCGACCCACGGCAGCACGTTCAAGATCGAGAGGTTCATCGGCGCGCTCCAGGGGCCGGCACGACGCAGCCGGCCAGCACGTTCACGATCCGCGGCTGCGGCTGTTTATCGCAGTCGAACCAGTTGTAGGCAATCATCCGCCCCGCCACGACGATGACCGCCCAGAGCACCAGCGAGGTTGCGCCGGCACGCCGCGCCGCCGGCGGCGGCACCCGCTCGCGATCCCACTCGGCGACCCGGCGATCGATCCCGGAGTGAAACACGAACGCGTTCAGGCCCGCCAGGATCAGCGCGACGACCTTGATGCGGAACCAGAGGCTCTGATACGAGCGCACCGGAATCGCATAGAACAGCAGCACGCCGGTGATCACCATGAGGACGAAGCCGCCGACCATCCAGGGGCCGAGCCGCTTCCTGATCTCGGTCATCGGCACGCTGGTCAGCGTCACGCCGAGCAGACGCAGATCGAACATGATCGCCATGCCGAGGAACAGGCAGAGCGTCAACACGTGCGCGGACTCGACGAGCGGATACATGTAGAGCGATTCGTGCAGCGCGATGCTGCCTGGCGTCTCCGCCAGCCACTGACAGAACGGCAGAAGCGACATGGGGTCCAGTTATTATATGTGCCCCACTGGACCACGCTCAGCTGGCGCCGTCACGAGTGCCGCGGGCGAACGGCTCGGGCGCGAGCCGGGATGGCGAGAGTCCGAAGCGGCGATCGTCGAGCCGTTACCTAGGCTGGAACTGCACGCCGCAACGCAGACAGGCGAACCAGCGGGCAGAGCTGCCCGATTGGTCTTCTTCCTCGACGCGGTCGGCGCGGCGGCATTTCGGGCACGGCGGGAGCGGGCGCGGTGTCGTCACTGGCGGGTCGGTTGCGTCTCTCGACGGGCGTAGATCTCGACGGCATCGACGAGGATGCGCCACATCGAACGCCGCTCGTGCATCGCCAGCGCGCGCAGGCTCTCGAGGGTGGCCGGCGGAACGCGAGTCGCCAGCTGGGGATACTTGGAGGTCGGCTCGCCGTTGAATCCGGCGGGGGGACGGCCCCCACGGCCTGGGCCTCCAGGTTTCACGCGAAGTTTCGGCTGGACCCGGTGGGGCATCGTCAACATCCACTCAGTGGCCGGCCCAGCACAGAGAACTGAGTGGCATGCTGTACGGCTCGGTCTTTCTCGCCGGCGACTCTGCCACCACGTTGCTGGGCCCGGTCGGTTTTTTCAGCGACGGTTTCTCGACGGTGATCTTCTTGACGATCGCGACGGGGATCTGCTCGAAGTGCGTCACTGCACGCCGCTTGACTGACTTCCTTTTCATCACCCGGTAACACTACCAGCGTGGCCTCGATACGGGTGACATCGTTAGGTGCGGCCGGCGGCCAGTTTTGCCTACGAACCAGCCCAATTCTGCGGCGTTTTTGCCGGAGCGGCTCCGCCTCACATGGGTCATTTAGCCTGCCGGGATGATACTTGCAGTTCTCGTCACGATTCGATACGATTACGCTACGATACGTTAACGTATCAAAAGACCGGAGCAAAGAACAAGGAGGGATGCGGTGGCGCCGCCGAGCAAGAAAGTGCCGATGAATTTCAAGTCCATGCCGCAGGCCGATGTGCCCCAGGGTCGGAACGGCAAGCACAAGGAGATCGTGACCCGGATCCTCTCGGATCTCGATCAGGTGGAGAAGGGCGTCGCGCTCAAGGTGCCGCTGGCGCAGCTGGCGGAGAGCAAGGAAAAGGTCCGGTCCGCATTGAATCGCGCGACCCGGCAACGGGGCCGCGAGGTGGCGACGGCCAGCGACGACACCTTCTTGTACGTCTGGACGGAAACGTCGTAGCGACGACCGGTTCGGGCGCGGCGTCGCAGCCATCGCCCCGGCCAGCCGCGTATCATACGGGCATGCAGATGCTGCGCAACCAGCCCCGCATGCCCCCGCAACCCGTTCGCCAGGCGACGACGTGGCGGCCCAGGCCGATCCGTCGTTCGCGGCCGTCGCGCTCGCTGCGGTCGTTGCGTTCGACGTGCAGGTGCCGGCGATTCAGGAGGCCGCCGCTCCCACGCGGCCGGTCGGCACGATGAGCGACCTGATGGTGAAGATGATCTATCCGACGTCGGACGCGATCTTCTACATCGAGACCCGTACGCCGAAGACCGACGCCGAGTGGGGCGAGCTGCAGGCCAAGACGCTCACGCTCGCCGAATCAGCAAACCTGCTGATGATGCCCGGGCGCGCCAGGGATCAGGACCGCTGGATGGCGGACGCCAAGCTGATGCTCGACGCCGGCATGGCGGCGTACACCGCCGCCAAGAAAAAGGATGTCGCCGCGCTCGTCGAGTTGAACGACGCCGTCTATCAGTCGTGCGTCGTCTGCCACCAGCACTATCGCCGCAACTACGGCCGCGGCCGCGGGTTCTGGCAGGACGGGCTGCCCCGGTCACTTGTTCGCGTTGACTATAGCCTCCAGTACTTCGCGTGGCAATGCGAGCACGAATCGTAGATATCGCCGCCGACGGTGAAGAGGCGATCGGCGTTCTTCGCCTCGGCCGCGCGGATCGCTTCCTCGCCGGTGTTGATCATCTCCTGCGCGCGCCGCATCCAGTCGTCGCCGTTTTTCGCGCGCGGCACCAGCATCAGCAGATTGCCCGACTCGGCGACGGTGATGGCGGCGTTGCGCACGGCGGTCCATTCCTCGTCGGTCTTCGGACGGATTTCCTGCGAGCCGTCTTTCGTGTCGATCGACTTGACCGAGTCCCAGATGGCGTCGGCGTTGGGATCGACCACCGCCTGCATCAGCAGTTTCGTGTCGACGACCGGCTTGAAGGGCGGCGGCGCCGGTCCGCCACAGCCGACGAGCAGCAGCACAGACAGCCATCGCCGGAACGATTCGTTCGCATGCGGGAGATGGTATCAAGAAAAAACCGCCTGTCTCTCTCAAGAGTCCCTCGATCTTGGCCATGACCGTCGGCCAGCGGTATTCGCGATCCACGTAGGCCAGTCCCTGCGCGCCGAGGCGCTTGCGCGTGTCGTCGTGGTCGAGCAGGTAATCGAGCGCCGCCTCGAACTCGGCGACGTTGCGAAAGTACAAGCCTCCGTCCGCGCGCTCGGTCTGGCCGCGCGTCACGCGGCAGCGCGCATTCACCAGCACCGGAACCCCGTGGTTCCACGCCTCCAGCAGCACCATGCTCAGGCTCTCGAACGGCGACGGCATCACCAGCACGCGCGCCCGCGCGAGCAGCGCCTCGCGGACCCCGTCGTCGACGAAACCGAGCGCCCGGATGGACGCGTGGTTCGGCACCTCCATCGACGATGGGCCCGCCATCACCAGTTGGAGGCGGCGCCCCAGGCCGGCATACCGCAGGAAGTTTCGCATCAGAAAGTCGCAGCCCTTGTTCGGATCGATGCGGCCCAGATACAGCACGAACGGGTCCTCGATCCCCAGGTCCGCGAGCCGCGACAGCGTCCGGCGGCCGCGTCACCGGCTCGAGACCGCAGCCGATGATCGCCGACGGCGTACGCGCGGGCACGCGGCTCTTGACGAGCTCGGCCTCCTCCGGCGTCAGATAGACGTAGCCCGCCGGCAGCGCAAACAGCTGATCGAGCGCGTCCACCCGAATCAGCGGATCTTCTTCGGCGGTCGGGACGAGGACGGCGCGCGCGGCGACGAGCGGCACTCCGAAGTACGAGTGGTAGTAGCGGTACGACCAGAACAACAGGCGATCGTAGTCGGCGCCGTGGCGCCGCAGGTGATCGAGCAGCTCCGGCGCGTCAGGGCCGTTTTCGCGGAACCACTGCTCCTGTTCGACGGGCGACGCCCGATCCGCGAACACGAGATCGCTGATGTCCATGAACCGGTGCAGATCGCGGGGACGCGCGACCGGAAACCGGAGCACGCGCAGGCGGCCGATCTGCGATTCGCCGCGCGGGTAGTGGTTCTTCCACGTGACGTGGTCCTTCGCGCAGGTGGTGATGATGGTGACGTCGTGAGCCGCGGCCAGGTGCTCCGCGACGACGCGGCAATGGCTTTCCGACCCGCCGGCGATGTCGGCGCCGAAGCGGTGGATGACGCAGGCCAGCTTCATCGCGCGGAGTCTGCCACGAAATCACGAAAGCACCCTTCGACAAGCTCAGGGCAGGCGCCGTAGTGAGCCCGTCGAACCATGTTTTTCGTGGCTACGGTTTGCTCTCCCGGCGAAGGCGAGCATTCTCGATCGCGAGGTCCTCGATGCACGCAAACAGCACGGCGTTGATCCGCTGCTGGCGCCGGAAGTTTTCCTGGCTGTACTCGAACAGCCACCGCGTCATCGGCAACAGCAGCCGGCGCTTGACGAACAGGATGACGCGGCCGACCACCGGACGATGCGTCGTCAGCCGCAGGTGGGTCTGCAGCTCCCACTCGACGTCGCTGTCGAGCAGCTCGGGCAGCAGCAGCGCGTCGGCGTTGCGCTCGTCAACCGCGCGGCCGAGCACCGCGCGGACACGCTCGAACAGCGCTTCGTCTTCGGTACTCGGGCGCGCCGCCTCGCTTGAGGATGTGGCGCCGCAGGCGATTCCGGACGTCCCGCTCGATGTCGTCCATCAGCGCCCTGGTGCCGATCGAGGTCATTGACGCTTCGCGGTGAACGTCCCCTCGCCGAGGCCGGCGATTTCGACTTTTCCTTTCAGCGCGTCCTTGCTCTCGATTGTCCCGGCGTACTTGAAGGTCACCGCCGTTCCCTGCGCGTCCACGTTGAACGAGAAGGCGATGTCCTTGCCTTTCACCGTGCCGGTGAGGTCAGCGTCGCCAAACTGGCCGTTGTACTTGCCGGTCAGCTTCTCGCCGTCCTGCGTGAACGTCATGGTCGGGGTGCCGGAGCCGGCCCCGGTCTCGACGTTGAACAGCCACTTGCCGGTCACGTTCACCTTGTCCGCCTGGGCGTTCGGGTGCGACGCAGACAGCATCACGGCGACGGCGACGAACACTGCTGCTCGAATCGATGATTCATCTGACCTCCTAACCTCGTAATGTAGCCCTTCAGGGCTGTTCACGGCAGGCCTAAAGGCCTGCCCTACTGACATCTCGCGGATGACACGCGCTACCTCATCTCGCGGATCGCCTTCAGCTCCGGCAGATTGCGGATCCGCCGTGCTCCACAGTCTGCGCGGCGGCCGCCGCCTCGGTGCGCGCCGCGCGCGCGTCGCCGGCATGCTGCGCGACCAGCGCGAGCGCATAGTGCGCGCCCGCGTAGTTCGGGTCGTGATCCGCCATCTGACGGGCCGCCCATCCGGCGAGGTCCCAGTCGCCGACCTCGCGCGCCGCCCGGGCGATCGCCTCCAGCGTGAACAGCGCCTGCGTCCACGCATCCGGCCCCGGCGCCGCCCGCACCTTGCGCGCCACCCCTTCCAACATCGGCCGCGCCTTGTCCTTCTGGCCGGTGCGAAGGAAAAACTCGCCCTGGAACGCCTCGAGCGCCGTCGCCACCATCCCGGCCCCTTCGGTTCCCCGCATCAACCTCAAGGCGGCGTTGCCTTCGTCGGCGGCTTGCTTGAACTGCCCGAGCGCCAGGCGCGCACGACCCGCTTCCACGTGACCGGTGGCGCTGACGATCGGCGATCGGTGCCCCGCCATGACGTTGGCCGCGTCCAGCGCCTCGGCGGCACGCCCTCGCGCCAGGAGAAACACCGGCCACTCGCGCTTGTCGAATTCCTGCGCCACCAGCGACGAGGGGATCGCGAACGACGCCCGGAAACGCTGCTCGGCCGCCGTCATCTGGCCGAGGTACTGGTACGACGTCGCCAGCAGATCGAGATTGTGTTGATAGTGCCAGTCGTATTCTACCGGGATTTTCTCGGCCTTGAAGTACTCGGCCGCGAGCGCGTCGGCGGCGAGGAACTCGGCGATCGCCTCCTGAACGCGGCCGGCGCGCCGCAGGTCGTGGCCGAACATGTGCCGCGCGTGCGGCACCTTCGGCGCCATCTTCGCATACGTCTCGCCCTCGGCCAGGGCCTCCGCGATCCGCCCCGTGTTCTCGTAGGCGTGCGTCAGATAGTGGTGCGCGGCGAAGTGCCCGGGCGCCAGCGTCCGCGCTTTCTCGTAGAACGGGATCGACGCGGCGACGCTGCCCTGCCCGCGCTCCGCCGGGTCGTCCGACGCGGCCTGTCCTCGCGCCAGCCACAGCTCCTCGTCGAGTGGGAACGCCTTCAGCGCCTCGTCGAGGGCGCGCGCGCGGTACTCGACGACCTTGCCTTCGGCCTTGAAGCGCGCGCGCGGCCACGTGCCGCTTGTCGTGGTCGGTCCTGGCCAGCGCCCTGGCGCGCTCGAGCGCCGCGGCCGACGCGGCCGGCGCGTTCAGCTCCGCATAGGCGACGGCGAGTCCGGCATGGGCGAGCGCCAGGGTCGAGTCGAGCGTCAACGCCTGATTGAACGATCGGGCGGCTTCGAGCCACACGTACGAATGGAGATACGCCAGCCCCTGATCGTAGAAGGCCTGGGCCTGCTTCGAGCTGGTGGTCAGACCGTCGTGCGCCGACGCCGATGCCCGAGCGCAGCGGCACGGGACGCCTGGCCAGTTCAATCGCCACGGCGGACGAAGCGGCGCCGCGTGCGAATGGGCGGCCTGGGTCAGCGCCAGCGCGGCGAGCCACCAGCTGATCACGGTCAGGTCAGTGTACCGAAAAGAAAAAAGGGCGGCGGAGCCGAAGCCCCACCGCCGACAACTCAACGCGGACCCGCCGAGCCCGCAGAGATGTTGTCTCTGCGTTCGCGAGCTCCGCGTTCACCGTTCAGAAGTCGAACTGCGCGCCGATCTTGAAGAACCGGGCCTGCAGCACGTTCGTCGGCTTCAGCCAGTTGCTGGTGGCCGCGGTCGAGAACGTGTTGTTGAGCGTGAACGGCCAGTCGCTGTTGAACAGGTTGTACGCATCGAGATCGACACGGAAGCGGAAGCTGTCGAGCTTGAACCGCTTGGACAAGCGGAGGTCGAGCTGCTTGAGGTCGTCGAAGCCGTAGTTCTGACCGACCGCGATCAGGTTGACGCTCTTGGTCGTCGCACCGGCCGAGTAGGCGCGGCCCGAGCGTCGTCGCGGACGCCGGCGTCGTCGCCCACGTCGCCAGGATGCTGGCGCCGCGCCGCCGTTCTGCACGCCGCGGGTGAACTGGAACGTGCCGCTGATCAGGAAGTCGAGCGGCAGCGGGTAGGAGCCGGTGAACTTGAAGTCGGGACGGTACGGGAGATCCTGATGGCAGGCTTTCGTGCCGTCCGGGAAGATCTCCGCGACCTCGGTCGCCGCTGTGATGACCGCGGCACATGATCCCGGCATTCACCAGGTTGCACTGATCGAAAATGCGCTTCCCCATGGTGACGCCGGCGTTCACGAACGCGCCATTGCCGAAGCGCGAGGTCGTCGAGAAGTCGAACCCCTCGTAGATGTTCGTCTCGCCACCGAAGTTCGACGAGAACTGCAGCGTGCTGCTGGTCGGCAGCTGCTGCGCGACGACCGCCGGCTTCAGGTCGTAGAGCCCGCAGACCTGGTAGCCGCCGCCGCCAGGCAGGTTCGGATCGGCCGGCGCGTTGGCGCAGAACGGTCCGTCGAAGCTGCCCTTGGCGAAGCTGTACCGGTTGTCGACGGTCACCGTCTGGTTGCCGAACTTGCGGCGGAACCAGCCGGCGCTCACCGAGACGCGCGGCGCGAGCTCGTGCTGCCCGCTCACGGAAATCTCGGTGTTGTAGGCACGGGAACCCCACCCTTCCAGCACCGCCGGATCCGTGATGGTCGAGGACGGGATGTTCTTGCCGAAGCTCGGCGTCGACGTCGAGTTCGTCAGCTCGTTCAACTGGATACGTCCGTTCGCGTCGTACGGCGAGCCGTTCTTGTCGATGTCCGTCCAGGAACGCGTGTCAGTCGACGCCAACGGTAATCTCGGGGTTGTTGTTGTCGGTGATGCTGCCCGCCGCCAGCCCCACGCCGTTGACGTAGCGCGCCCAGCTCGCCTTGAGCGCCGTCCGGCCGGTGCCGAACAGATCGTAGGCGATGCCGACGCGCGGGCTGATGTCCTTCCAGTTGACGACCCGTCCGGTACAGCCGGCGTTGAGGTTGTTCTTCCCGTCGGAACACTGGCTGAAGCGTGACGGCGCTGTTCCATGTGCTGGCCGGAAGCGTTTCCGGGTCGGTCGCGCTGATGAACCAGTCCCAGCGGAAGCCGGCATTGACCGTGGCGCGCTTGAACGTCCACTTGTCCTGCGCAAACACGGAGCTGTCGTTCTTGATCGAGTTGCGTCGATCGGTCGGAATGCGCAGGGTGATGGAGACGGGCGCGCCGGCGTTGTAGTTGATCGGTTGCGCGTCGCCGGTGAACTGCTGCGTCAGCCGCCATTTCGCCTGGCTGATCGTCGCGCCGAAGCGCAACGAATGCGAACCGGTGACATAACTGGCCGCGAACTGCTCGGTAAACAGCTTCGAGAAGTGGTCGGCGGGGTTGTTCCACGCCCCCGCGATCTTGCCGGTGCTGTTGTCGTTGATGGTGACGAGCGGATTTGCGCCAGCGAAGACGTCCGGCTGATAGTTCTCCTGGTACTCCTGGTCGTAGACCGCGAGACCGGCGTCGAGCAGCAGCTTGTTGCTCTGCGTCCGCGTCCATTTGGTGACCGACACGAAACTCGTCGGCGTCGCCTGGATGGCCGAGGCTTCCGGCGGGACCGTTGACGAGATGCCCCAGTGGCCGCGAACCTTGTCCTGCTCGTCGTGGTAGTACGTGATCTTGTCCTTCTGGCTGAACTGAGCGGCCACGCGGCCGGCGAAGCTCCGGATGTGCCCATCGTCGATGCCGGGGCGCGAGGTATCGGCCGTGTACCTGAAAGGCGACGGGTCGGCATCGTAGAAGCTGTCGACGACCGTCTTGTTGACGCCCAGGTAGCGGAACGTCCCGTAGAACCACACCTTGTCCTTGAACGATCGGACCGCCGACGCCGGGATTGAAGTCGTAGTTCTTGGTCAGCTGGCTGACGTTGGTCAGGAAGTTGTTGGTCCTGTTGAAGGTCGTGTCGCCGGTCAGATTGGACTGCGTGCACGGCTGGCCGATCCCCGGCGAGCCGCAGTTGTCCGATGACCAGCCCGAGGGTGTGTAGTTGCCGCGCAGCGTGCCGTGGAACGAGTTGCCGCCGTCCTTCGGCACCATGTTGACGCGCATGCCGCCCTGGCCCATTTCGGCCGAGTCGGCGCCGGTCACGTAGCTGAACTCCTGGAAGCTCCCCTCGTTCCAGTAGACGCCGCTGTAGGCGCCGTTCGCGCACAAGTTGTTCAGGCGCATGCCTTCGACCGTCTGCACGGTGTCGGCCGATCCGCGGTACTGGAGCGGCGACTGCTGCAGGCTGCCCGAACCGCCGACGTCGCGCGACAGCGCGCCGCCGCCGCCGAGGGCGAGGGTCGTGCCTGGAATCATGATGCCGACCGCCTGGATGTTGCGGCCGGTCGGCAGCGCATCCAGCACTTCGCGCGTCATGACCATGCGGGTCGTCGTGTTCGTCGTGTCGACGATGGGCGACACCGCCGAGACGGTGATCGTCTCTTCGATCGCGCCGACCTTCATGTCCGCGTTGATCGTTGCCGTGAAGTCCGACGTCAGTTCGACGGTATCGCGCTTCACGACGCTGAAGCCCGGCAGCGTGAACGTGACGGTGTAGGTTCCGGGCCGCAGCGCCTCGATTCGGTACTGGCCGGCGCTATCGGTGACGGCCGACCGTGTTTTCTCGATCAGCGCGGGGCTCGATGCTTCCACGGTGACGCCGGGCAGCACTGCACCGGACGCGTCCTTGACTTGACCCGCGATGCCGCTGGTCTGTGCCGACGCGAGCGCCGGCCAGAGCGCCAGGCAGGCGGCTCCGACAACGATTCGTGCGAACGTGCGCATGCCTCTGTCTCCCCTTTCCATCGGTCTATTTACAGGGTCCCCACTGGGGGTGCGTTTCATTTTGCAGCAGTCGTGCCGCGTCAAACCTATGGTTTCGGCTGTTTTCCGCCTGGACTTCAATCCGCCACTCCAAATCTTCGTATGCAGGGTTCGCGATTGGTAAGCCTGTTTGGATGCTCACACCGCTGTCTGGGCGCCCACACCGACCGACCGGTCGGTCCGTCGGGGGCCTATAATATAGCGCCTTTCCATATGATGCGAGGCCAACGCGAACCCGTCCCGGCGCCGGATCCCCGGCGCGCCGACATGTATCGGACAATCGCCCAGCTCTTCCGGGATCGCGGGTTCGACGCCACCTCCGTCAGCGACATCGCCCGGGCGCTCGGACTGACCAAGGCCGGCCTCTACCACCACTTCGACAGCAAAGAGGCGCTGCTGTTCGAAATCATGATGTTCGGGCTCGACAAGGTGCGCGACGAAGTGATTCTGCCGGTGCGGACGATCAGCGATCCCGAGGAACGGCTGCGACAACTGATCACAAGACACGCGCGCATTACGACCCGCGGGCAGGGCGCCGTCGCCCACCTCCAGGACGAGATTCGCGCCCTGCCGCCGCCGGCGCGCAAACAGGTCGAGCACCGGATGCGCGTGTACTTCGATCTCGTGCGTGGGACGCTCGACGAACTGCACGCCGCCGGCCGCCTGTGTGACGTGGACCGGACCGTCGCGACCTTCAGTCTGATTGGGATGATTCTGTGGCTGCCTCGATGGTTCCGGCAGGATGGACGGCTCACGCAGGATCACGTCGCCGAGAACATCGCCAACCTGGCGCTGAGCGGCCTTGTCGGCGCGCCGCCGCGCGCACGCGCGAAGGCGGGCCGCGCCCCCGGCCGCGTTAAGGCGCGGCCTTGAACGTGCGGATGTAGTTCACGACGTTCCAGATATCGGTGTCGCTGATCCGTTCCGCGTAGCCGGCCATGTCCGGTGACGTGCCGTCGTGAATCACCGCGAAGAGCTCGCCGTCGCTCGATCCATAGGTCCAGTGCGAGCCGGTGAGATCCGACGGTGTCGCGCCCGCGGCCGCCTCGCCGTCGCCTCGCCCTGCCGGCCCATGGCAACGCACACAGAGACGCACGTACACACGCCGGCCGGCGGTGGCCGATTCCGCCGTCGCGGCGACCGGGTTGCGGACTTTCGCCGCGTCCGGGTTGCCGCCTTTCTTCGGCGGCGGGACCGCCGCCTGCCCGAATACCAAGACCAGCGCGAGCGCAGCGACACGACCGAATCATCACCCTCGTGTCTCCCCGCCTCCGCTCGAAGTGCCCTCGCGAGCTTCGGCTAGGCAGGCTCAACTGGCGCCTAGCCCTAGCCCCTACGCCTTACGAGATCCCGCCCATGCAGAGGTATTTGATCTCCGAGGAATTCATCGAGCCCGTACTTCGACCCCTCGCGGCCGATGCCCGACTCCTTCACGCCGCCAAACGGCGCCACCTCCGTCGAGATGATCCCCGTGTTGATGCCGACGATGCCGTATTCGAGCGCCTCGGCAACGCGCCAGACGCGGGCGATGTCGCGACCGTAGAAGTACGCGGCAAGCCCGAACTCCGTGTCGTTGGCGAGGGCAATCGCCTCGGCCTCGGTGGAGAATCGAAACAGCGGCGCGACCGGGCCGAACGTTTCCTCTTTCGCAACCGCCATCGCCGGCGTCACGCCGGTGAGGATCGTCGGCTCGAAGAATCGTCCGCCGCGCGAGTGCCGTTTGCCGCCGACCAGGACGCGCGCGCCTTTCGACACGGCGTCCGCGATGTGGCTTTCCACTTTTTCGACGGCCCGATCGTCGATGAGCGGCCCCTGGGTCGCGCCGTCGTCGAGTCCGGGCGCCGGCGCCAGCTTCTTCACCGCCTCGGCCAGTTTCGCGGAGAACCGATCGTAGACGCTGTCCTGGACGAGCAGGCGGTTGGCGCAGACGCACGTCTGCCCGGTGTTGCGGTACTTCGACGCCATCGCGCCCTCGACCGCCGCGTCGAGGTCCGCATCGTCGAAGACGATGAACGGCGCGTTGCCGCCGAGCTCGAGCGACAGTTTTTTCACGGTGCTGGCGCATTGCGCCATCAGCACCTTGCCGGTCTCCGTGGAGCCGGTGAACGAGAGCTTGCGGACAATCGGATTCGAGGTGAGCTCGCCGCCAATCTCGGTGGCCGACCCGGTGATGACGTTGAAGACCCCGGGCGGGACGCCGGCGCGTGACGCCAGCTCCGCGAGCGCCAGCGCCGAAAACGGCGTCTGAGACGCGGGTTTGAGTACCACCGTGCACCCCGAAGCGATGGCCGGTCCGGCCTTGCGGGTAATCATCGCCAGCGGAAAATTCCACGGCGTGATGCAGGCGACTACGCCGATCGGTTCCTTGACGACCACCAGGCGCTTGTCGGGCTGCTGATTCGGGATGGTGTCGCCGTAGGCGCGTTTGGCTTCCTCGCCGAACCATTCGAGGAACGATGCGGCGTAGACCACTTCGCCCTTGGATTCCGCGAGCGGCTTGCCCTGTTCGATCGTCATCAGCCGCGCGAGGTCGTCCTGGCTCGCCAGCATCAGCTCGAACCAGCGGCGCATGACCGCGGCCCGCTCCCTGGCGGTCTTGCGCCGCCACGCTGGAAACGCCCGCGACGCCGCGTCGATCGCCCGCTTGGTCTCGGCGCGCCCCAACTTCGGGACGGTGCCGATGATCTCGCCGGTCGCCGGGTTGTCGACTTCGATGACGTCACGCGCCTCGGTCCACGCGCCGTCGACGTAGCAGGCCTGGCGAAACAACCGTGCGTCTTGCAACTCAACACCGACTGCTGTTTTAGACATGCGTCACATCCTCGCCACTTCAGGTTCCTACATTCTTACATCCTTAGATCCTCAGATCGAGGACGTCTCCGATTGCCTCGACGGTGAGGTCCGCCGGCGGATACGGCTGGACCTGCGACGGATCGTGTGCGTAATGGCCCTGGCGAACGAAGACCGTGGTCACGCGATCGCGCCACACGTCCTTGATGGCGGTCAGGATCCGCAACTTGTCGTCGATCATGACGTACCGACGTGCCGGGTACCGGCGCTCGACTTCGTCCAGCATCCGCTCTTTGTGGATGAAGATCAGGACCTCGCCGCCGACCGCCGCCCACAATCCGGAGCGCTCGACCTTGCGCGGTTGAAACACGACGTCGCCGTCGGTGAGGATGACCACCGGCCCCGATTCGCCCAGTCGCCGGATGACGTCGAGCGCGCGCGGGTACACCCGCGACGCGAACGGATAGTGCAGGAGGTAGAGCGAGATCCGGAGGAGATGTGACTCGCGCGGATTCTCCACGCGATATCGCTGGAGCGCGCCGAGATAGTCGGCGTAGCCCAGCTCGCGGCGCAGTTCTTCGAAAATCTCCCAGTAGCGGCGCTCGCACTCAGCGCCGAACGCATCGCGCAGATGCGCTCTGAGATCCGCGATGACGGCATCGTTGTCGAGCAGCGTATTGTCGACGTCGACGAGATAGACGACGTCCGTCATGCGGCGGGCGGACACGGCGCGTTGGCGTAGCCAGACCGAAAGGGTGTGACCACGCCGTTGGCTGGATCGAATCGATGGCGCCAGACGCACGCGGTGTCGTTCGCGAGAAGGT
Organism: uncultured Acidobacteriota bacterium; assembly: GCA_963792175.1. Lineage (GTDB taxonomy): Bacteria > Acidobacteriota > Vicinamibacteria > Vicinamibacterales > CAVVIG01 > CAWBVG01. The sequence goes on along the minus strand of CAWBVG010000007.1, from coordinate 47,200 downwards.
GAATCGAGATCGACGGCGTGTCGGAGATCGTCCTGACGTAGTGAATGTCGTCAGCGGGAGGCAGCAGCACGTCGAACTCGCCGCGTCCGAGCTCCTGCTGCTTCGCGATCTCGAGCTGCGCGCGCGACGGATCGCGGCCGTCGTCCAGCCGGCGGTAGACCGTCTCGTCCTGACGGCCCCGATAGATGCCGACGAGCCCCCACGCGAGGTGATCGTGGACCGGCGTCGCCGCGCCCGCCGGCACGACGAGCGAGAAGAGACAGAGCGATCCGTCTTCGGCGCGATAAAGCGCGTACTGGCCGATGCCTCCCCCCATGCGGCTCGACTCGTCTGGCTGCGCGCAGGCGTCCGGCAACCAGCCTTCCGCCGCCAGCAGCGCGGCAAAGGCCGGCCGCAGCGCCTCGACGCGCCCGGCGTCATCGGGAATGGCAGCCGTGACGCGTGCCGTCTCCTCGATCAGGGCGCGAATCTCCGGCGTGTCGACGAGAAACCCAAAATGCTCGTGCCTGTGTCCCAGATCGCACATGGCTCGATTTTAGTCCTTTGTGTTCGAGCATTTCGTCGATGAGTTGCAGCACGCACTTGAGGTCGAGCGGTTGCTGGACTTCGGCCGTCAGACTTCAGACTTCGTCCGCTCGACTTCAATCGTGCAGTCGGTGAGCACGGCGGCGAGGGCGCCGGCCGCGGCCAGTATCGGCGCGAACACCGTGCCGATGACGCCGACCGTGATCGGGAATTCCACGACCGTGCGGCCGTCCTGCTTGATGATCACGCGCCGGACATTGCCTTCGTGGATGATCTGTTTGATCGCGTCCACGAGCTGATCGGCGGCAACCTTGAACGATTCGGTGAAGGTTGATTCCGGCACCTCGAGTCCCTCCGCTTCAGGATACGGCCAGTCGGTCCAAAAAGTTCAGGATCGGCGGCCCGGCGTGACCGACGTCAAGTCGTCCAGCGCGCGTGAAATGTTCGTCAACCCGCGACCGAGCAGCGACGGCTTGCAGCCGAAGCTGATACGGATATAACGCGGCGATTCGAAAAAGCGTCCGGGCACGACGAGGGTCGAATAGTGATCGCGGAGGCGGACCGCCAGCCGATCGCTGTCGATGCGCAGCGGCAGTCGCGCGAACAGGACGTTGCCGCCCTCCGGAACGTACGCCTGCAGACGCGGTTCACGGCTCAGAAACGTCCGCACCCGCGCCAGGTTCGGATCGAGCAGCGTGTGGGCGCGTCGATCGATCGCTCGATGATGCCGGAACGCGGCGAGCGCCATCAGCTCGCCCGCCGCCACGCTGTTGTTGGTCATCACGTCATTGATGCGCCCTGCCCGGGCCACGATGTCTGCGGGACCCAGGATCCAGCCAGCGCGCACGCCATCGAGCCCATAGGCCTTGGTGAGGCTGTTGGTGGTCAGGACGTTCGGCCCCGCGTGCACACATGATTCGGGTCGGTTTCTGAACAGGCACTCGAGGTAGACCTCGTCCACCAGAAGGTATCCCTTCACTCGCGCAAGCATCGCGGCCATCGAGCGAAGGGTCGCCATCGGAATCCGGGCGCCCGTCGGATTGTGCAGGTTGCTGACGATCGCCAATCGCGTGCGTGTGGTGACCAGCGCGGCGAACCGATCCAGATCGATGGCGAAGCGATCGTCGTACCGTCGATCCAGCCGGCGGATACGATGTCCGAGCGTCTGCGGAATACGGAGCAGCGGTTCGTAGGTCGGCCGCTCGACAATGACTTCCGCTCCGCGGCCGCAGCCGTCGAGCACCGCGGCGCACGCGATCCAGTTGGCGAAGCTCGTGCCGCCGGAGATCGGGAAGACCCGCGGGACGGTCACGTCGTATCGCGCGGCGATGGCCTGGCGCAGCGGCAGATACCCGTACCTCACCGGCAGCGTCGCAACGACATCCCTGGCCTTCAACCCGAGCAGCGAAACCGGGCAGTGATCGATCCCGCTGCGCGCGAGGTTGATCTCCACCTTCGGCAACGCCTTCGCCCACGAGATGTATGCGAGCTCTTGAAATTTCATCACCGGCGCCACACGAAAAACACCACCGCCGCGACGACGAGTATCGCGGATCCGATCAGCGATTGCATCGGGTAGGCCACGAAACTGTTGACGACCACGCCAACCGCCACGAGGACGAACAAGCCGGTCGTCCACGGATGGCCCGGCACGGCCGCGATGCCCGGCGCCGGCGGCCCGGGTTCGCGCCATCGCACGAGCACCAGGCCGGCGGCCGTCAGCCCGAAAAACAGCCAGTCGGCGAAGACCACGTAGGAGAGCAATTGGTCGTACGTGTTCGTCGTCAGCAGCGCGAGCGACACGGCGGCCTGAAACCACAAGGCGAATACCGGTGTCTGGTAGCGAGGGTGCAGGCGCGCGGCGCCGCGGAAAAACAGGCCGTCGCTCGCCATCGCATAGATCAGGCGCGGCCCGGTGAGGATCACGACCGCGAGGAAACCGAGACTCGACACGACGATCAGGAACGCGACGAACTGCGCGCCCGCCGCGCCGGCCACGGCGCGCGCCATGTCGGCAGCCAGCGCCGGGGATGCCGCCATCTGCGCGGGCGTCAGGACCCACAGATACGCCAGGTTCATCGACAGGTACAGCACGACGACGACGATCACGCCGAGGACGTTGGCCTTGGCAAGGTTCCGCGCCGGATCGCGGATTTCCGCCGCGACGTTCGCACAGCTCTGCCAGCCGCCGTACGCGAAGAGAATCGGCACCAGCGCGGTGAACAGGAGGTGCACCGACGCGCTGGCGAATACCGAGGCGGGCGCGGGATCGAAGTGGCTGGCGGGCGGCGCACCGCGGCCGAACGCGAGGGCGACGAGCGCGATCATGCCGACCACCTTCGCGGCCATCAACAGGTTGTTCGTCCATTTCCCGGCGCGCACGCCGAGCGCGTTGACGGCGGTGAGCCCGACCAGCGCGAGCGCCGCGCAGACGCGGATGCCGGTGGCGCCGAGCGGGACGAAGGAGCGATCGACATAGCTCGCGAACAGGATCGCCACCGCCGCCAGCGAGCCACCGTTGATGATGAACAGCAGCGCGATGCCGTAGAGAAACCCGACGACGGGAGGATAGGCGCGCTGCAGATAGACGTATTGGCCGCCGACGTGCGGAAAACGCGACGCCAGCTCCGCCCAGACGAATGCCCCGATGAGGGCGATGGCGCCGCCCAGCGCCCACACCAGCAGGATGAGCACCGGGTCGCCCACGACCCGCGCGACGTTGGACGGGTTCGCGAAGATGCCGACGCCGATGATGCCGCCGGCGACCACGACGACCGAGTCGAAGAGGCCGAGCTCCCGTCGAAAGCCTGTCACGCTGCGTTCCAGCCTACGACGATCAACGCAGAGCTCGCGGAGCTCGCAGAGCCAGGATTTATTCGGATTCTCTGCGTGCCCTGCGCACTCTGCGTTCCACGTCGCGAGTGTCACTGCGCTGACGAATTCCGCGGCACGGGCGGCGGCATGTCGGACGGCGCGAAGCGCGGCACCATCTGGTCGCGCATCGCGAGCTGGTAGAGCGTGGCCGCAATGACAACGGCCGCGTCCCTGACGTCGCTTTCGATGACGCGCTCGTAGTTGTCCAGGTTCGTGTGGTGGGTGTGCGTGTTGTATTCGATGGGATCCTGGCCGAAGCCGATGCCGGGCAGCCCGGCGTTGTTGAACGACGTGCTGTCGGTGCCGCCCACCGCACGGCTGCGCGTCGCCGACGCGCCGACGACGCCCAGGTCGGCGAACGGCGCCAGCGTCTGGCGCAGAATCGCCGCCGCCGCGGGTGGACCGAAGACGCCGGCGCCGCGCGGATGGCCCGTGCCGGAGTCGATGTTCAGATAGGCGTCGAGCGTCGCGTATTCCGGTTTCGGGTTCTCGAACGACCCGAAATGCTCCCGGACGTAGGCTTGCGATCCGAGGAGACCTTCCTCCTCGCCGCTCCAGAGCGCGACGCGGATCGTCCGCCGCGGCTGGACGCCGATCGCTTTCAGGATGCGCGCCGCCTCCATCATGATCGCGCAGCCGATCGCATTGTCCGTGGCGCCGGTGGCCGAATGCCACGAATCCAGATGGCCGCCCAGCATGACGATTTCGTCTTTCTTGTCGCTGCCGGGAATCTCCGCGATGGTGTTGTACGAGGTCCGGCCTTCCGGGTACACCTTGTTGTCGATGTTGAACTCGAGCTCGACCGGCGTCCCGTCCGCCAGAATTCGGGCGATGCGGCCGTAGTCTTCGTTCCGCATGACGACGGTCGGGACCGCCTTCGTCACGTCGAACGTCCGGTTGTTGAAGGCGATGATCTGGCCGTGCTCGCGGCCGGCGTCGTTCACCCGCACGCGCGCGCCATTGGCCACGAGGAACTCGTCGACGCGACGATTGATCTCGTTCGTGCTGAGCGTCCCGGGCGGCGTATTGCCGCCCGCGTTGCCACGGCCGCGGCCGCGGCCACCGTCGGGGTTGTTCGGATCGTATTGCGCGCGCACGTCCTCGTCCGGGCGGCGCTTCGCCGGTGGATTCAGGTTCACGGGCACGGCGACCGACTGTGCCGACCAGCACGATCTGCCCCTTGACTTTGGTCGTCACGCCGCTCAGGAACGCCGTCAACTGGTCCGCGGTCGGATGCTCCGGCAGGATCAGCTGATAGGCGCGCGCGGTCACCGGCCCGTTGGTGCCGGGGGTCCACGCCAGGACCTCGCAGGTCAGCTGATCTTTGACGGGCGCGATGATGTGCGCCGAAAAGCGCTCGTTGACCCAGCCCGGGTGGCCGAAATCCCACGGCTCGAGGTGCCCGTTGGTCAGGCCCCAACTCGCCATCTGCTTCAAGGCCCATTCGGCGGCCGCCTTGTGATTGGGAGATCCGGTCACCCGGGGCCCGTACACGTCCGTAAACATGTGCAGGGTCCGCATGATCTGCGAGTGGCTGGCTTCTTCCTGGCGGATCTTCGCGTTGATATCGGCGTTCAACGGTTCCTGCGCGGTCAGGGGGGCTACCGTCAGCAACGCGAGGGCGTACAACAGGGCGCGCTTTGGCCATCGTCATCTCCTGCAGGCGGATACTAGCCGGGATCTTGATTTTCAGCAGCGTCGCAGAGAATCAAATCTGACCCCGTCCTGCGCTGACTGTGAACCTCCGGGGCGGGTCGCCGTAATAGCAAGGTAATGCTGACCCTTACTTCGAAGACGCTCCGGACGTTGACCCTGACGATGTGGTTGACCGCCCTGCTGAGCGGAGTATCCCCCGCCCTCCTGGCGCAGCCAAGGCCCGCCCCGGCGCAGGCCCCGGTCCCGGCCCCAGGCCCAGGCCCCAGTCGACGAGCGGGACGCGCGGGAAACCCGCGAGCGCCTCCGGGAAGTCCTCAATCAATACCCGCCGTCGGTCGGCCAGGTCCTGCGGCTCGACCCGTCGCTGCTGTCGAAGCCCGATTACATGGCGTCCTATCCCACGCTCGCCGCCTTCGTCGCGCAACATTCGCAGGTCGTGCACAACCCGGCGTTCTTCATCGGCGACCCGCGGTTCGAGGTGCAGGAGACCGGCCGCGGCGCGGCGCTCCGCGTGGTCGAGAACGTGTTCGATGGCGCGATGTTCCTGATTGGCGTCGTGTCGTTCTTCACTCTCGTCGGATGGCTGGGCCGCGCGCTCATCGACTACCGCACGTGGCAGCGCGCCTCGAAGATTCAGGCCGATGCGCACGCGAAGCTCGTCGATCGGCTGACGTCGAACGAAGACCTGCTGGCGTACCTGCAGTCGCCGGCGGGCCAGCGGGCGAGCATGTCGGCGACGCGCCCGGGTCTCGACATCGCCATGCGTGCCGTCGGCGCGCCGGTCAACCGGATCCTCTGGTCCGTCCAGGCCGGCGTCGTCCTCGCCGCCGGCGGCCTCGGCCTCTGGTTCGCGAAGGCGAGCGTCATCGAGGAAGCGGCCCAGGCGCTGAACGTGGTCGCGGTGCTGGCGGTTGCCCTCGGCGTCGGCTTCGTCGCATCGGCGCTCGTCGCATACGGGCTTTCCCGCCAGCTCGGGCTGCTCGAGAGCGAGCCGCGTTCCACCCATGCGTGAAATGACGCTCTCCGAGCTCTCGCGACTGGATGCGGCCGCCGGCGAAGCGGACGAGGTCTTCCAGATGGACGAGGACGCGTTTCGTCTGTTCTACGAGCGGACAGCGCGCCCCGTCTGGGCCTATCTCGCGCGGATGACCGGCGACGCGCGGCAGGCGGACGACCTGCTGCAGGAGGCGTACTACCGGCTGCTGCGCGCGAAAACGACCTACGAGACGGAGGCGCACCGGCGCAATTACCTGTTTCGCATCGCCACCAATCTCGTGCACGACATGCGCCGGCGCCCGCGCGTCGACGCGGTGCCGCTGTCGGACGACTGGGAACACGCGGATCCGCGGCAGTCGGATGCCGCCGGTCATGCGGCGCGGCGCGTCGATCTCTCGCGCGCGATGGCGCGGCTCAAGCCGCGCGAGCGCGAGTTGCTGTGGCTGGCCTACGCGCAGGGATCGTCGCACCAGGAAATCGCCGCCACCCTGAGCTTGAAGACATCGAGCATCAAGGCGCTGCTGTTTCGCGCGCGCCAGCGGCTCGCGACGATGCTCCGCGAGCGTGAATCATGAGTCGGCAGACCACCGTCTACGACGCGTGCCCCCACGAGCAGGCGATCGTCGATCTGGTCGTCGCCGGCGGCCGGTTTGAGGAGAGCGACGACGCGCTGCGCGCACATGTGGCCGACTGCCGCGCGTGCGCCGAGGCGCTGGAGCTGGCGCGCCTGCTGCAAGACGACCAGCAGGCCTTGTGCGCGGAGGCGCCGGTGCCATCCGCCGGAGCCGTCTGGTGGCGCGCCACAATCCGCGCGCGGGCCGAGGCTGCCCGTGCCGCGGGACAACCGATCACGCTGCTGCAGGGGATCGCGGCGGCGACCGCGGTGGGTTTGTTCGTCGCGCTGGCCGGCGCGTGGTGGCGCTCGGTCGCTCCAGGCGGCGCCTGGTTCGAGCACTTCGACGAGCTCGTTTCGCGGTCGGCCTCGGTTCCCGTCCCTCTGGTTCTGTCGCTGCTCCTCGTCCTCGCCGCCTGCCTCATCGTCGCGCCAATCGCGGTGTATCTCGCGACGGCGGACTTTGAAAGTTAAAAGGTGAAAAGTGAAAAGGTAAAAGTTAAAGCAGCTCAAAGTTAGTTGCTTCTGACCCTGACTTTCGAATTTTCACTTTGACTTTTGACTTTTAACTTTTAACTTTTAACTTTAATGGATGCCGCATTCCTCGCCGATTCCGGCGCACGATCGATCGCGCCGCCGAACGCCTGGGAACGTTCGACGACAGCGAGGCCGGCCGCCCGACAGCGCCCGGAAAATGGTCGAAGAAAGAGATCGTCGGTCACCTGATCGACTCCGCCGCCAATAACCACAGCCGGTTCATCCGAGCTCAGCTGCAGGACGATCTCGTGTTCGCCGGTTACGACCAGGATGCTTGGGTACGCTTGCAGCGCTATGGGGATCGATCGTGGGGCGATCTGGTCAGGTTATGGCAGGCCTACAACCATCACATCGCCTGCGTCATGGAGTCGGCGGACACCCACGCGCTCAGTCGTGAACGAACCTCGCACAACCTCGACGAGCTTGCGTGGAAGCCTGTGCCGCGCTCGGAACCGACAACCCTGAACTATTTCATGCGGGACTATGTCGCGCATCTCGAGCACCACCTGCGCCAGGCGCTCGGACGCGATTGGGCTCAGTGAGGGCTTTGAGGCGGGCACAGGGGATCGACGGGCCCGCCGTCTCGAGACCGAGTGCCTAACCCTGTAGCAGGGCTGCTGCGGCAAGAAGCGCCAACCCGATGCCGGCCGACAGGGCAAACGAGCGGGCAACCAGCGTCCAGACCATCGACGACGAAAACATGTGAACCTCTGTGACTCAGGCCGGTAGCGCGTGCAGATCGCGGCCGCCCAGTCGTATAAACATTTCCTCGTTCGCGCGTGCCCGATCGACGCTGACCGGCCACGGTTCCCGAATTTCCATCAGCGCGAGCGAGGCGCCGACCAGTGCCATGTTCTTCAGGAAATTCGTCATCTCGCGCTGACGCGCTTCAGGATCCTTTTCGTCCCAGAACCGATGCATCTGTAGGGTCACCGGCACAAGAAAGCCGATGAGCGTCGCCAGACCCTGGCGCGGCCTGATGCCGGTCACCACGCTGAGGCCTCCCGCGATGAGCATCAGCCCGGTCGCCTGCACCGCCTGCTGAGCTGCTGGGACACCCTTGGCGCCGGCGTACTGAGCCATCTCGTGTGAATGCTTCACGTGGTTGACGCCGTTGAAAACGAAGAAACCTCCGAAAATCGCCCGGCCGAGCACGAACAGCGCTCGCATACTGCCTCCGGTTGCAAGCAACTGCATGCATTGTTCCGGAGCGGGCGGGAGGGGCAGGACGGGCGGGATGGGCTAGAGGGGGCAGGACGGGCTGGAGGGCGGGAACGTCCAGCCCTTCCTGCCCCTCCCGCCCGACTCACGCGGTCGCGAGCGCTCCTTCGATGTGCGCGGTGTGGTGGCGGCAGTGCCAGGCGTACATCGCCACGGCCTCGTCCACGGTGACGAGACCCCACTCCTTATGCGTGAAGACCCTCTTGAAGCCGTCGTCCGGCAGCGCACGCAACAGGATGACCCAGCGCTGGTGAAGGGCTTCGAGCAGTCGCAGCGACACGTCGATCGGACAACGCGTCACATCCGGCAACTCGGCCCACAGTTGTTCTTCGTAGGTCTTGATCGCCGGCGCGTCTTCGGTGAGCGCCAGCTTGATGCGCACGTACGCGTTCATGTGGCTTTCGGGCACGTGATGGACGACCTGGCGGATCGTCCACCCGCCCGGCCGGTACGGCGTGTCGAGCTGCGACTCGCTCAAGCTGCCGGTGAGCGCGCGGAATCGCGCCGGCAACTGTTCGATGGTCGCGATGTGTGTGTCGCGGGCCGCGCGGTCGAGCGGCGTCGTCACGCGCTCGAATCGGCCCACGGGATAACGCAATCGTTCCAGGTCGGTCACGGTCGTCTCCTGCTGATAGAATCGCGCCCCGAGGCATCCTATGTTACGAGCATCTTTGACGTTTGCGGCCGTACTCTCCCTCATGATCGTGATGCAATCCGCTCATGGATTGCCGCCGCTGCAGGCGCAGCAGCCGCCGGGCGGAGGCGGCCGCGGCGGCGGTCAGGCGGCCGGCGGTCCGATCGCGTCGATCGCCGACCGCACGGCCGGCATGCAGAAGATCGACGGGTACTTCCCGCTCTACTGGGACGAACGCACGGGATCGCTATTCCTCGAGATCCCGCGCTTCGACACCGAGTTTCTGATGAACACCGGGCTCGCGGCGGGCCTCGGATCGAACGACATCGGTCTCGACCGTGGGGCGGGCGGCGGCGCGCGGCTCGTGCTCTTCCAGCGTGTCGGACCACGCGTCCTGCTCGTGCAGCCGAACCAGTCGTTCCGATCGAGCAGCGCCAACCCGCTCGAGCGCAAGTCGGTCGAGGATTCGTTCGCCAGATCGATCCTGTGGGGCTTCGCGGTCGCGGCTGAAAGCAGCGGACACGTGCTCGTGGACGCGACCGACTTTCTCCTGCGCGACGTCACCGGCGCGGGCAGCGCGCTGCGTCCGGGCAACTATCGGGTCGACCGGACGCGCAGCGTGTTCTACCTGCCGCGCACCAAGGGCTTTCCGAAGAACACCGAGATCGAGATGACGCTCACCTTCGCGAACGACGCGGCCGGCGGCCGCGGCGGCGGCGGTGGCGGCCCGGCGCAGGGTCCGGACCAAATCGGAGCCGGGGCGGGTCGTGGAGGCGGCGGTGGCGGGCGCGGCGGCGGCCTCTTCTCCGGGTCGGTCGCGAGCGTCACGCCGACGGCCGAAGCCGTGACGATGCGAGAGCACCTGTCGCTGGTGGAATTGCCGGACAACAATTACAAGCCGCGCTACGACGATCCGCGCGCCGGCTACGGCGGCCTCACCTACGTCGACTACAGCGTCCCCATCGGCGAACCGATGCAGATGCGTTTCATCCGCCGCCATCGGATCGAGAAAAAGGATCCGACCGCCGCGATGAGCGAGCCGGTCAAGCCGATTCAATACTGGGTCGATTCCGGCGCGCCGGAGGACGTGAAGAAGGCGCTCGTCGAAGGCGCCAGCTGGTGGAACCAGGCGTTCGAAGCGGCCGGCTTCAAGAACGGCTTCAAGGTCGACGTCCTGCCCGACGGCGCCGATCCGATGGACATCCGCTACAACATGATCAACTGGGTCCACCGCTCGACGCGAGGCTGGAGCTCGGGCGGATCGGTCGCCGATCCCCGCACCGGCGAAATCCTGAAAGCGACCGTCACGCTGGGATCGCTGCGCGATCGCCAGGACTACATGATCTTCGAGGGCCTGCTCTCCCCTTACGCCAACGGCAGCGAGAAACCTGCCGTGCTGTACGAGACCGCGCTGAAGCGGATCCGCCAGCTGTCGGCCCACGAGGTTGGCCACACCCTCGGCCTCGGCCACAACTACTACGACAGCGAAAAAGGCTGGATCTCGGTGATGGACTATCCGCACCCGCTGGAGAAGCTGAATGCGGACGGCTCGGTCGATCTCTCCGAGGCCTACCAGGCGCGGATCGGCGACTGGGACAAGGTGACGATCAACTACGGGTACCGCCAGTTCGCCCCGGGCACCGACGAAAAAGCCGCGCTGACGAAAATCCTGGACGATGCGTGGGCGCAGGACCTGCGCTACATGACCAACCAGGACACCGACTCGAACCCGAAGGTCGATCAGTGGTCCAACGGCGTCGATCAGGCCGATGAGCTGCTGCGGCTGATGAAGGTGCGGCGATCGGCGCTGAGCCGGATCGGCGAGCACACGATTCGCGCGGGCGTGCCGCTGGCGACGATCGAAGAGCCGCTCGTGCCGATCTACATGTACCACCGGTATGCCGTCGAAGGCGCGGCGTCGATGGTGGCCGGGCAGGACTACATCTACGGCATGCGCGGCGACAACCGCACGCCGACCAAAGGCGTGTCGGTCGACGACCAGCGCAAGGCGCTGGATGCGCTGGCGGTGACGCTGCGGCCGGCTGAGCTGACCGTGCCCAAACCGGTCCTCGATCTGATTCCGCCACGACCGCCGGGCTGGGGCCTCCATCGCGAGCTCTTCCCGCGGACCACGGGCGACACGTTCGATCCGCTGTCGCCCGCGACGGTGGCCGCCGACGTGACCATCGGGTTCGTGCTGCAGCTCGATCGCGCCTCGCGGATGGTGGCCCAGCACGCCGTCAACGCGCAGTACCCGGGCCTCGAGGACGTCATCGACCGCCTCATCACCGCGACATGGGACGCGCCGACCGCCACACCGTACGAGGCGGCGATCCGGCGGGCGGAAGAGAAAGTGCTGGTCGATCGAGTCATGTGGCTGGCGCTGGCCTCGCCGAACAGTCAGGTCCGGGCGATCGCGTCGATGAAGCTGTCGAAGCTCGCGGCGCGGGCGAAGACCGCCGTCAACAAGACGGAGCTGGATACCGCACAGCGCACGCTGATCGCGGCCGACATCAAGCGGTTCCTCGAGCGTCCGCTCGACCTGCAGCGGCCGATCGCGCTGCCGGCGCCCGACGCCCCGCCGGGCGCCCCAATCGGCGACCCGGGCCCGGATTGGCTGGCGCCGGCCCCCTGGTATCCGCGGGCGCCGTTCAACTGGGATGACTGGCAGGAGCCCCTGATGTAAAGGGGCCGCAGAAGCCAGCTCTTGCGCTCTGAACTTAATTTAATTAATATCGTAATTAAGTTACGTGAGCTCAACTGACGCAAGAGACTGGCAAGCCTTGACGAAGTTGACTGGCGGCTCGCGCTTCCTGATCGAGCGCGTGCGGCTGGTCGACGAGGACATTGCCATCGAGGGGCGGTTCGACCTGCCGCCCCTCGCCAGCCTCACCGCCGAAGACCAGGTCTTCGTCGCCGCATTCGTCCGCTGCCACGGCTCCATCAAGCAGATGGAGAAGTTCTTCGGCGTCAGCTACCCCACGATCAAGAACCGATTGAACCGGATCGGCGCGCTGCTGCCCTTCGCCGAAATGACGCCTGGCGATCCGGCGCCAGGCGGGCCGGTCCCCACCAGCGAACTGCTGTCGCGCCTCGAGCGCGGCGAAATCAACGTGAACGATGTGCTGAGCCGTCTCAGGAAAGCAGAGGACGATCATGAGTGACGACACCCGACGCGTGCTCGATCTGTTGGCGCAGGGCAAGATCACCGTTGACGAGGCCGATCGGCTGTTGAAAGCGGTGGCCGCCGCGCCGTCCGCGGAAGCTGCGAGCGAGCCCGGCGCCAAGCCGCGCCCGCGGTGGCTGCGCATCAACATCCAGAAACAGTCCGAGGATCGTCACGGCGAGAAGAAGAACGTGAACGTCCGCGTGCCGATCTCCTTCGTCAAGGGTGGGATGCGTCTGGGCGCGCTCATCGCGCCGTTTGCCGGCGAGAAAGCCATCGCCCGCCTGCGCGAGCGCGGCTACGACCTCGACCTCTCGCGGCTCGACGCCGAGGCGATCGAGACCTGGCTGAAGGACGTCGACGACCTGAACGTGCACATCGACAACGGCAAGGAGCAGGTGCGCATCACCTGCGAGTAAGCGGGCCGTTCGGGAGAAGAGCTGCGGGCTGGCTCGAGCGAGCTAGCCCCAGCCCCTGGCCCCGACTCGCGCGGGCGATTCCCTCCCAGGGGCGCCGCACACCCCTTGTGCGATCCATAAACCCGTGCAAGTCGAACGCGTTCCCTTTTCTGACCGTTCCCACGGCGGTATTTTGACTTGACAGACCCTTGGGGCGACCGTAAGGTCGAGCGGTTAGGTTGGTCACACCAAAGGGAGAAACCATGCGTCGAGTTGTCATCTGTATGGCCGTGCTGTGCGCCGGGGTGCTGCTGGCGCCGGCGACGGTAAGCGCTCAAACCGGCATCGCCGGCGTCGTAAGAGACACGACGGGCGCCATCATGCCCGGCGTGACCGTCGAGGCGTCGAGCCCGGCGCTGATCGAGAAAATCGCGCGTGGCGATCAGCGACAGCGCGGGCCAGTACAAGATCGTCGACCTGCCGCCCGGCACCTATACGGTCACGTTCACGCTGGCGGGGTTCAAGACGGTGCAAGCGCGCCGACATCCTGCTCGAAGGGCACGTTCACCGCGCAGGTCAACGCCGAGCTCCAGGTCGGCGCGATGGAAGAGACGCTGACGGTCACCGCCGAATCGCCGACCGTGGACGTCATCAGCAACACGGAAGACGTTCGTCGCCAACCGCGACGTGCTCGACGCCATTCCGACGACCCGGCGCGACACGACGGCGCGCGCGCTGCTGATTCCCGGCACGACGGTGACGCCGTTCGTGCTCGGCCAGTACAACCTCACCAGCCACGGCTCGTCGACATCGGACTTCACGATGGCGATCGACGGCCTGCGCGTGAACAACCTGTGCGGCAGCGGCCAGTACAGCGGCTTCTACATGAACGACGGAGCGATGCAGGAGCTGAGCTACCTCACCGGCTCCGAGTCGGCGGAAATCCAGAGCAGCGGCATCCGCGTCAACCAGGTGCCGAAGGACGGCGGCAACAGGTTCTCCGGGATCGTTCTTCCTGTACGGTCAGGGCAGCGGCCTGCAGTCGGACAACCGCACGGACGCCATGAAGGCGATTCAGGCCAACGGCCTGCCGCTCATCTCGATCGCCGGCACCGCCTACGACTGGCAGATCAACCCGTCGTTCGGCGGGCCGATGGTGAAAGACAAGCTGTGGTTCTACGCTGACCTACAAGTACCAGGACGACAAGATCTACGTGCCGAGCGCGCGTTTCGCCGACGGCAGCCAGGCGTTCCGCGAATCCGATGGGCAATTACAGCGGCATCGGCCGCGTCACGTGGGCGGCCTCGAGCAAGGACAAGATTCGCGTCTACATCGAGAAGCAGTTCAACGGCGAGTTCTACAACGGCTTCAACACCCTAGCCGACATCGACGCCCGAGGCGTCGACCGACGCGTTGGGCGACGGCTGGATCCCGCAGGTGCGGTGGACGCGCGCGCAGTCGAGCAAGCTGCTGTTCGAAGCCGGGCCTCGCCTATTACAACCAGCCGTACGAGCAGCTCTGCTCGCGCACGGACTGCCCGGCCACGGCGCTGCCGAAGCTCAACGTCTCGACCGGCCTGTTGACGGGCAGTGCGGTTACACGATTCCGCCGTACGGCAGCACGACCAAGGACTACAACGTCGATGGCGATCGGCCAGCTACGTCACCGGCTCGCACGCGATGAAGTTCGGCATCACCGATCTTGGGGCGAGAACTCGCGCACGTTCGCGCCCGCCGCCAACATCAACACGCTGATCACGGTCAACGTGGTCGGTCCCGGGACGACATTCCGCTACGATTTCCCGTTCCAGGTCGTCGTCTACAACTCGCCGGCCACGTCGCATCCAGAACGTCAACAGCGACATCGGCGCCTATGCGCCAGGACACCTGGACGATGAAGCGGCTGACGCTGAACTACGGCGCGCGGTTCGAGCACTTCAACGCGTCGGTCCCGGCGGATCGTCGCCGGCGTCGACCTGGATTGGAGCGAGCAACTTCCCGGCGATTCCCGAACGTGCCGAACTGGAACGACTGGGCGGTCCGCTTGGCGGCCGCGTACGACCTGTTCGGCAACGGCAAGACCGCGCTCAAGGCGAACGCCGGCAAGTACGTCGCCGCGCAGGCGGCCGGCTTCGCGCAGACGTTCAACGGCATGAGCGGCGCGACGCAGACGCGTCACGTGGACCGACTGCCAACGGAACGGCACGATCTACGACGCCGACGGCAACATCCAAATCAACGAAGTGATCGGCGGCACCGTCGAACTTCGGCCAGATGACAGTCCGGCCCGATCCGACGCTGCCGCGCGGCTACAACTGGGAGTACAGCGCCGTCCTGCAGCACGAGCTGTTCCCGCGCATGTCGGTGACCGCCGGCTACTATCACCGCGACTTCTACAACCTTCAGGTCGACGGACAACCAGAACGTGGCCGCGCCGACTGGACCGCGCTGTCAGGTCACCACGCCGACGGACACGCGGCTGCCGCTCTCCGGCCAGCCGATTCCGCTGTACACGCTGAATCCGGCCAAAGTCGGCGTCGCGACCGACAACCTCTCACGTTCTTCGACGCAGAACAAAACGACCTACAACGGCGTGGAGTTCACTGCCAACGCTGCGGCGCGACAAGTTCCTCCTCTTCGGCGGCGTGACCACCGATCGACTGATCACCAACGCTGCGACGGATCGAGCGCGACCTGACGGCACGTCGGGCCGCGACAATCCGAACGGCGCTGCGGTTCTGCGACTCGGTTCGAGCCACCGCGGCCAGCCGCTGCGTTCCGCACGACGGTCAAGGCATCGGCCGCCTACTCGTTCCCGTACGACATCCAGCTCAGCGGGTCGTTCTCGTCGATTCCGGGCCAGCGCGTCGCCGCCAACTACACCGTCACCTCGGCGATCGCGGGCCGGCCGATCATCGGATCGACCGCCGGCGCCGCGTCGATCGTCGTCAACCTGGTCGAACCGGGCACGCTGTTCCTCGACTACCAGAACCGGCTCGACCTGCGCGTCGGCAAGACGTTCCGGTTCGGCCAGACACAAGATCCAGGGGTTCGCGGACATCTTCAATGTGCTCAACGCCGGCACGGCGCTGACGGTCAACCAGACCTACGCCGCCGCGGGCACGAACGCCTGGATGACGCCGACCGACAATCTGGACGGCCGCTACGTGCGCTTCGGCCTGCAGATGTCTTTCTAGCCGTTCTTCTGACAGCGTCGGGCCGCGGCGAGGACACCGCTCCTCGCCGCGGCCCATCCTTTCCGTATCCCGATCTCGGCAGTGTGACGACCGCTTTAGCGCGTGACCCGGAGCGTCGCGCGGTAGTCGCCGGGCTGCGTCGGGCGCGAGGCGAACGGATACGGCGTGAGCTCCACCAGCGCGATTGACACGTCTCCGTGTCTGACGGGTTGGCTGTTCGCTGTATGGAGATCGTAACGTCGTCGCGCCGCCGGTGGATGGCAGGACTTCAACGCGCACGATCGCATCGCCCCCCTGAATGCAGATCGCGTCGGCCGGGCAGCGCGAATCCCCCTGGACACCGATGAACCGGATGCTGACGTCGGCGCCGCTGACTCCGGGCGCTCTCCCCTGGCGCCAGGACGAAATTCTCGTCGAGCCGCGCGGTCGGACCGGAGGGACTGCTGCAGGCGATTGCCATCGTCAGGAGCAGGCCGACGACATGCGAGGCGCATGGCTTCGATCCTGACGCGAACCGGCGAGCCGCTGGGCCGAGCGCGAGCTTCGTCATCAGCAGCTGAGGTTCACGATTCCGCGTCGAAGAACGCGTCGACCGGAGGCGCGACGCGCGGCGGCGCTGAACGTGTCAGCCGCGCGCCCGGAGCGGGCGGCCGCATCGCCGCGAAGAACTCGATCGCCGCATTGACGTTGCGCTGACGCACGTCCTCGTCCGGTTCGAGCGACCAGTTGCCGGGATCCTGCAGGTTGCCGACGATGATGCCGTCGCTGCGCGCGTTCATCGTCGCGTTGCCGCCGCTCGGCGTGCGCCCACTGGCGCGATAGTCGACCTCGGGCTGCGGCACCAGCGCCGTCAGCTGCCCCTTGACCGGCACGAGCTCCTTGTCGTCGAACAGCGTGTACGAGCCGAGGCCCGTGCAATTGACGACAACGGGCTCCGTCAGCGACATCAGATCGCGTGGCGTATCGAACTTGCGAATGACGATCCGGCCGCCGGCGCGCAGGAAATCGCGCACCAGCGCGTCGAGGTAAATCGACGGCTCGATCGACAAGGCGAGCGTCCGCGTCGCGTACTTCGTCGGGAACGGGTGCTCGCCAGGGCCGAGCAATTCGCGCGTGCGATTCGGCCGCAGCGAATCGGGCAACAGCTCGGCGTCCGTCGCATAGTTCCCGCGGCCTTCCCCACCGCCGCGGCCGGCCCCACCTCCGCGACCGGCGCCTGGCGTCGGGTCGTCGGTGGCATTGTAAGCGTCCATCCAGTAGACGCCGTAGGACGGGCCGACCATCAGCTGCAGCTCGCGGTAGGACAGTTCAGCGACGCGCAGGAACTGCGCGTCCCACGCCGGCGTGCGCCGATCCTTGTTGATCAGCGCGGTCGTGGGGGTGAAGCCGGCGAGCGACATGTTCGATGTCGTGTCGGGCGGCACCGTCATCGCGTAGATCGTCACGTCGAAGCCGCGGCGTTGAAGCTGACGCGCGGTCGTCAGGCCAGGAGAGCCGCAACCGATGACGGCCGCGCGCCGCGCGCCGGTTTGAAGGGCAAACTCGGCGGCGAGGATGCCGCATCCCCATCCGAGCGACATGCCCGCGCCGGCGTGTCCGTAGTTGTGGATCACTGTCTTGGCGTCGAGCTTGTCGGCACGCAGGACGAAACCCGACGCGCGGTGCGGGCGCAGGCCGACGGTCGTCCGCAGCACGCGATCCCAGGACGCGCGAACGGGGGCGAGTTGGAGCGCGGGCCGCGGCCTCGGCTGGCGGCTGTCGAGCGGCGACACGGTGCGGCATCCTCCGAAGCCGAGTCCGAGGAGCGCCATGCCGCCGGTCTTGATCGCGCTGCGCCTGTTCATGAGGTCTCCACGTCGGTGGCCAGACTACTGCCAGTCGCCCTGCATGACGAAACCGGCCCAATAGTCCGGCGCCGACCAGCGCGGATCGGCGGCCATCGCGAGTTGCGCTGCACGCAACGCCGCCGCCGGCGGCAGGTGGCGCTGCATCATGCCGGCGTAGAACCTCTTCATCAATTCCGCGGTGGCGTGATCGCTCACCTGCCACAAGCTCGCCACGATCCGCGGCGCGCCGGCGTACATGAACGCCCGCGTCAGGCCGATCAGCCCCTCGCCCTTGATTTCCTTGCCGAGGGCCGTGTCGCAGCCGCTGAGGACGACGAGGTCGGCGTTCAGGCGCATGTTGTAGATGTCGTGCAGACGGAGGTAGCCGTTCCGCGGCGCGCCCTGCTCGTCGACCAGCGACAGCACCAGCCCGGACAGCGCGGGACGTTCGGCATCGACCACGCCGTGAGTCGCGAAATGCACGAGGCGATAGTCGGCGAGTGTGCCGTCGGTTGCGGCCTCGCGGCTCGCCTTGAAATCGGTCGCCTTGTAGACGTCGCCTGTCGGCGCGAGCAGGGCGATCGCCTCGGCTTCGCCGCGCGAAAACGGGAGACGCCCCAGACCGGCGCGAACGTGCGGCGGCCGCGCCACCAGTGAACCGGGAAACGCGGCTGCGCCGTCGCCGGCGGCCGGTTTCGCGCGAACACGCGGATCGGTCGACTCGAAGACCGGATCGGCGAGGATCGCGATCGCCTTGCGCGCCGGCTGGCGCGCGACGATCTCGCGGCGGAGGACGGCCAGTATCGTGGCCGACGGAATCGTGACGATTTCGTGCCGCGTGATGAGCGGCACGCGCTCTTTGGCGCGCCCCGAATCCGGAATGGGCAGCGCCGCGAACGGGAGGTACTCGAGCGTGCCTTCCGCCACGATGACCAGCCGTTTTCCGCGCCAGTCGCCGTTGAGCCGATCGGCAATGCCGCCGAAGAGCAGCTGGCTCACGCCCGCCGCTTCTCGACCGAGTTGTGCGTCGGCGGCCGCCACGCGGCCGGCATATTCGACCGCGCTGTCGCCGCTGTGTTTCTGGCGCGCCACGAAGCGCTCGTACAGAGAGCGCGCCGCGGCGTCGATCGTGCGGCGGGGTGGAAGCTCGGTGCTGGAAATCTTCTGGGGTGTCACCGCCCACAGCCAGCTCCGCTCTTCGCCCAGCGCAATCTCCAGAAGCACCGTGTCGCTGTCGAGGACGCTGCTCTGGATGGTCGGCGGCCTCGAGCGGCTGTGGCTGCATGACGGCGGCGTAACGCGGACTGCGTCGGCGAATCTCGGCCTGCAGCTCCTGGTAGTCGCGCGTGAGGTCATCGAGCTTCCGGGCCGCCGCTTCCGTCTGCTGGTTCGTGTGCTTCCCGGCCAGCAGTCTGGAGAGCTGCGCTGAGCTGTCGTTCAACTGCTTCTGGAGGACGCGCTCGCGATCGAGCAGGGCCGCGTCGATGCCCTCGCGCAGATCGACGTGGGCGTCCAGCAGCGAATCGAGCAACACGCGCGCGCGCGCCCGCTCGTTGACGTGCAGCGCCTGTGCGGCGTAGCCGGCAGAGGGATCAGCGGCGTGCTCCGCCTGCAGGATGTCGACGAACAGCTCGTACTTGTCCTGCTGCGTGGCCACGAATGACGTACGGAGCGCTGGACTGGTGATGCGCTCGCGTAACGTCTCCTCCAAGTCGACGGCCGCCGCGATGTGGCCGCGCGCGACGGAGAGGTGGCCTCGATCGCGCTCGAGCGCCGCGAGATTACGGAGTGTGTCCATTTCTCCGATCTGCTCGCGGATGTTCCGGCGAATCGTCAGCGCTTCGTTGAGCGCGGCGAGCGCCTTGTCGTGCTCGCCCAGCCGGTGCCAGGCGCGGCCCTCGCTGTCCAATGAAGCGCCCTGCCCTGGCAGGTCGGCGGTCGCTCGGCGGATCTCGAGTGATTCGCGGTTGTACTCGAGCGCTTTCGTGTACTCGCCGAGTGCGTAATACGTCTGGCCGATCGTGTTGAGCGATCGCGCTTCGTTTTCCTTGCCACCACCCTGCGCGACAGCGCCAGCGCCTCCTGATGGAGCTCGAGAGCGTGCCGATCGCGGCCGAGCTGATGCTCGACGTTCCCCATGTTGTTGAGAACCCGCGCCTGTCCTTCCGCCTCGTCCGAACTCCCGGTAGATCCGCAACGTCTGGCCGTAGATATCGAGCGCGCGATCCCACTCCCCGAGGTTCTTGTAGGCCACTCCCAGATTTCCAAGGGCCCTGCGCTCGCCGAAGGCGAAGCCGCTCGCACGCGCGAGCGCGAGCGACTCCTCGAATCGCGTGACGGCTCGCTCCGGATCGCCGGTACGGGCATACAAGATGCCCAGGCTGTTGAGGATGATCCGATTGGGCAGTGCGGCTTCCGAATGGCCCGATTGATTGACAAGGCCTCCTCGCACTGCAGGCAGCGCCGCCTTCAGGTCGTCGAGAGCGATCAGTAGGCTTCGACAAGATCACGCCCAGCGCCACCGCTCGCGCGTGCTCGTTACCGAGCTCTCGCGCGAGGCGCTCCGCCTGCCGCGCGGTCGTCATCGCTTGCGGCTGCCCAAGCCCAACCTGCACCGCGGCGACCTCGACCAACGCTCTCAATTCGCCGCGTCGGTCCGCGACCTCCCGATACCGTGCGAGCGCGGCGACGAATTCATCGAGCGCTCGAGAGTAGGCGGCCTGACCGCTTCGTTTCTGCCGTACCCCGCGGGCGAGCGCCGTCTCGGCCTCGATCCAGACGGTGTCCGGCGGCGTTGCGGGCGCAGCGCGTCGACAGTCAGGCTGTAGCGGCCTGACACTTCAGTCGCGGCCATTCGACGCAGGACAGCGTGTAGCGGCCGGTCGTGTCGGCAATCGCGGCCAGCGCTTCGTCGCCGAACGTGTCGCCGGCGGTGCTCACCGACAGCACCTCAGTGCCATCCGGGCGCGACAACGTCGCCGCGACCACGTAGCCCCGCTGCACGATGGTGAGATGGAGGAAATCTCCGGCGGTGAGCGCGAGGCGAAAGGTATCCGACGATCCAGAAGCCAGCTCACGATCGACCGAGACGCCGGATGTCAGCTCGCGAACGTCCTGGGCATTTCGCGCGGAAGAAGGCTGGCCGTTGCAGAACCAGGTCAGGACCAGGGCACAACAGATCCGTCTGACCATATCGCAATATAAACCCTTCCCACCCCGATCGATCCGGCACCGCGACACATTTTGACCTTCTTCCTCACTAGCTGAGTGAGGGGGAGTCGATGAACACCCAGAAAACAGTGCAAGCGGTGTTTGCGGTCGGCGTGACAGGCGTCGCCTTCCTGACGACAGCCGGCCGGACCACGGGAGACGAGCATCGGCCCAATCAGCTCACGTTCGCCAATCGCAGCGGCGTCCAGCGCACGATCACCACGGCGCCTTCCATCGACAACACGAACCCGTTCTTCCAGGACCTTGGCACCAACGGGCGGACCTGCTTCAGCTGCCATCGACCGGCGCAAGCGTGGACGATCACTCCCGAGGAGATTCGTCAGCGGTTCGACGAGACCGCCGGCCTCGATCCCGTGTTCCGGAACAACGATGGGTCGAACTGCGAGGGGGCCGACGTGTCCACCCTCGCCACGCGACGCCGGGCGTTCAGCCAGCTCCTGACGAAAGGCCTGATCCGCATCGGCCTGGCCGTGCCTGAGAACGCGGAATTCGAGATCGTGGACGCCGACGATCCGTACGACTGTGGCGCGCCGCTGACGCAGGCGTCGATGTATCGCCGCCCGCTGCCGACGACGAACCTTGGATTCCTGAGCACGGTGATGTGGGATGGACGCGAGACCGTGAAGGGTCAGGCGATTCGGTCGGATCTGCTGACGCAAGCCTCGGATGCGACGACCGGCCATGCTCAGGGCGCCGCCCCTTCGCCCGGGCAGCTCCAACAGATCGTGGACTTCGAGCTCGGATTGTTCACCGCGCAGACCCACGACAACGGCGCCGGCAGCCTCAGAGCCCAGGACGCAACCGGAGGGCCGCGGCCGCTGTCGACCGAACCGTTCTGCATCGGCATCAACGATCCGTTGAACATGCTCCCGGTCATGCCCGGCGCCTGCGAGACCTCGTCGGGAGGCCTCGACCCGGTCGTCTTCACCATCTTCAAGGCCTGGGAACACGCCAAGGCGCCGGAGCGGCGGGCCATCGCGCGCGGGCAAGAGCTGTTCAACACGCGCGAGTTCGTGATCGACAACGTCGGCGGCCTCAACGGCGCGCCGGAGGATCCGGTCGGCACGCCGCTGCGCGCCACCTGCACGATTTGCCATGACACGCCGAACGCCGGCAACCATTCGATCTCGATGCCGCTGAACATCGGCCTCACCGTCGCAGCACGGCGGACGCCGGATCTGCCGCTCTACACGCTGCGGAACAAGGCGACATTCGAAACCGTGCAGACGACCGATCCGGGGCGGGCCATGGTCACCGGTAAATGGGCCGACGTCAGCAAGTTCAAAGGGCCCATCCTGCGCGCGTTGGCGGCCCGCGCTCCGTATTTTCACAATGGCGCGGCGGCCACGCTCGAGGAGGCCGTGGACTTCTACGACACGCGATTCAACATCGGCCTGACGGCACGCGAGAAGGCCGATCTCGTCGCGTTCCTGAAAGCGCTCTAAGATGGTCGTACGTGTCGCATGGGCCCTGATGCCGCATCGATTCGATGACGATCGCACGATAAGCCCTGCCGGTTTCGAGCGGCTCCTGCTGAGGCTCGACCCCGACGTCGATCGCGCGGCGCTCGAGTATGAACAGCTTCGCCGCACGCTGGTCAAGTTCTTCGACTGGCGTGGCGGGTGGCCCGCAGACGAGTGCGCCGACGAGACGCTCGATCGATTGGCCCGGAAGCTCGAGGAGGTCGTCGTGGACAACATCCGGCAGTACGCCCGCGGCATTGCGCGGCTCGTGCTGCTGGAGCGCCGGCGGCATCATGAGGCGTCGCTCACCGATACGGACGCGAACCTGATCGCCGCTCGAGCCGCGGCGCCGACCGATGGCGCGGATGACACCGAGCGCCTGCGCGATTGCTTCGATCGGTGCCTCGACGGCTTCCCTGACAGCAGCCGCGCGCTGGTCATCGACTACTACGTAGGGGAGCGCACCAGCAAGATCAACAATCGCCGGCGTCTCGCGTCGACGCTCGGACTCTC
Organism: uncultured Acidobacteriota bacterium; assembly: GCA_963792175.1. Classification (GTDB taxonomy): domain Bacteria; phylum Acidobacteriota; class Vicinamibacteria; order Vicinamibacterales; family CAVVIG01; genus CAWBVG01. Next base: position 24,350 of record CAWBVG010000007.1, on the reverse strand, counting down.
TGACAACGCGCTGCGCAGCCGCGTGCAGCGCCTCCGCGATCGGCTCGAGCACTGCGTGCACGAGTGCGTATCGCGACAGCAACGACTGCACCAGTGAAGACTGCGCACCGGAACCCTCTGGCCCGACGCTATCTTCTGGGAGAGGCCACAGACGAGGAGTGCGAGGCGCTCGAGCGCGACTACTTCGAGAACGAGACGGCGTTGGGCCGTGTCGAGTCCGAGGAAGAAGCGCTCATCGAGGAGTACCTGGCGGGACGGCTGAACGCGCGCGAACACGATTTCTTCGAGCGGCGTTATCTGGCGTCACCGGCCCACCGCCAGCGCGTCGAGACGATTCGGCGCCTGTCGGCGAACCATCCCACCGCGTTGCCAGGGTCACGCACGGACGGGCGCACATGGAGGTTCCGGTACCAATGGGTCGCCCTGGCGGCCGCGTTGATTCTGGCCGTCGGCGCGTTGTGGATAATCCCGAGAAAACCGGCGATACCTGCAGGCCAACGCTCGTCTGACACTCGATCGCCGGATGCCTCCACGCCGACGCAGACGCTACCGGGGCCATTACCCGTTCCACCCGCTCCCCGACGCGTCTTCGCCTTCTCGCTACGGCCGATCCAGACGCGCGGCGCTGATGACGTGCCTCGACTTGTCATCCCGAACGGCACGGATGTCGTCGCGTTGCAGCTCGAAGGCACGAACGATCGCGCCGGCCTCGACCCGATGCGCGTCGAGATTCGCACGGTGAACGGCCAGGCGGTGTGGAAGGGATCGGCGGCCGGCGCGGTGACCCCCCGGTCCGGCATACTGGCACGGGTCGACGTTCCTGCCGCCGCACTCCCCGCCGACGACTACATTGTCGTGCTCTTCGAGATCGGCAGCGGCGGGAGCGAGCGCCAGCGCGACAGCTACTTCCTCCGAGTACGGTAAGGCGAACGACCGCCCGCGCTAATGATGGAGACGCCGTGGCAGCCAGAGAATCGCCGCGACCAGGAGGCACGCGACGACCATCGCCCGCAGTGCCGTACGATCCAGACGCCGTCGGGTCGTGGGCGGTTCATTCAACGGTTCGGAGGTTGATGCTGAGGGTCGCGATGTCGTACCGGGTGTTTCCGAGACGACGCTGCTCCATCCCTCTGACACAGCGGGCTGAGGAACGACTCCGGTCGTGCTGGCCGAGCGGTCGGATCCGCTTCCCAACTGTCCGACCGGCTGTCCGGGATCGTCGCCCGAGTGTGGACGAGGGTTCGCGGGCCCGAACTGCTCGCGGACCGGGTTGATCGCGTCCGGAATGCGGCGCGACGCGTCGGATGAGGCTGAGCCCACCTGCCTGGGTGGCGTGGTCGGAGAGAGTCCGCGAGACGCCTGACGACCGTGTGCGCATGCGGCCGAGAGCGTTAGCCCGAGCGCTGCAACAATGCCGAGATAACGACGGCCGGCACACATGCCGGCCGTCGTTGCAATCGGGATGCCCTCGAATGCTCGAGCCTTTAGATTTTGACCTTCGAATTATAGGTACTGCAGGACAAGGAGATGGGCTGCAGCGAACCGACGCGGATCTGTCGGTCGACCAGCGTGCCAGTGACGCTGACCCGCTGCCCCACATGGCTGGCGAGGTTGACGCGCTTCACCGAATCGCGCACTTCGATCGCGGCGGGACGCTTCTTGAGGAAACCTGACTTCCAGCTCCGTGCGGTCGGAGCGTTCGTGCCCGCCGTATCGGTCAACCGGAAGGTGTCATCGGCGCGTTCGAGGCATCCTTCAATCGTGACCCGCGCCACCTTCGTGTCGGGAGACGGCTCGACAACCGGCGCCGCCGATGGCGATGGCGATGGCGATGGTGGGGCGACCGGCAACGTCGCCATCTCGGGACGCCGATCGGTCGTCTCCGTGGAGTCGACACGAGCGACAGTGGCATCCGCTTTCTTCGGCGCCATCCCCGGGTGCGGCCTTTGCGGAATGAGGATGACAATCATCACCGCGATCGCGCAGCCGACGGCCGCGGCAATCGCCGGCTTCCCCGTCCACCAGGTGGTGTGCGCCGCGCGCTTCGAGGCCTTGGCGCGCGGACGTTGCTTCATCCGGATCGTTCGTTTCACGGGCATTCGCATCCTCCTTGGAAGCGTGCTCGACATCGAATCAGCCGACCCGCCGGCGCGCATGGGCCATTCCAACGCGCTTCGGCGAGGCAGGTTGGGGTGCGATCGCTGGAAGAGCAAGGCGGGTGCCCGGGGCGTGTCCGACAATGAGCGTCCGGTGCTAACTGCCGTCACGACTAGCGATTACGGCGGCGGTTTCCCGAAGCGGGCCGCCGGCGTTTCAGAATGGAACATCCAGTTCCGTAATCCGGCGACTGAAGCTGCTCGTAGAATCTGGCGAAAGGAGACGCAATGGCCGTTCACGGCAGTCGCAGCGCTCCGGGCGATCAGGTGGCGATGGGGCGCGTGCGCATCCAGGACGCGAGATACGTGTAGACGACCGGCGTCAGGTACAGCGTCACCAGCTGCGACACCAGCAGGCCGCCAACCACCGCCAGACCGAGCGGCCGCCTCGCTTCGCCGCCCGCGCCGAAGCCCAGAGCGATCGGCAGCGCCCCGAACAGCGCCGCCATCGTCGTCATCATGATGGGCCTGAAGCGGATCAGGCAGCCCTCGTAGATCGCATCGGCCGGACTCTTGTGGTGATGGCGTTCGGCTTCGAGCGCGAAGTCGATCTGCATGATCGCGTTCTTCTTGACGATGCCGACGAGCATCACCAGGCCGACGAACGAGTAGATGTTCAGCTCGTTGCCGAACAGCCAGAGTGTGACGAGTGCGCCCAGCCCGGCTGATGGCAGTCCCGACAGAATCGTGAGCGGATGGACATAGCTCTCGTAGAGCATGCCGAGCACGATGTAGACGACGCCGATGGCGATGAACAGCAGCAGGCCGAGATTCTGCATCGACGCCTGAAACACCTTCGCGGAGCCCTGAAATGCCGTCGTGACTGTCGGCGGCAGGACCGTCGCGGCGACCGCGTTGATGCGATCGACCGCGCTACCCAGAGAAACGCCCGGACGGAGGCCGAATGAGATCGTGACCGCCGGCAGCTCGCCGACGTGGTTCACCGTCTGCGGTCCCACCGTTTCGTCGGTCGTCACGACCGACTCGAGCGGCACGAGCGCGCCGGTCGCCGCCTTGAATGCGATGTCCCGAAGCGAGTCGGTCTGCTCCTGGTACTGCGGCGCGAGCTCGAGCAGCACTTTGTACTGTGAAACCGGGCCGTAAATCGTCGACGACCACTGCGGGCCATAGCCTTCGTACAGCGCGCTCTCGATGTCGCTCGCGTTCAAGCCGGCGGCGGCCGCCTTGTCGCGATCGATCACGAGTCTGACCCGCGGGCTCTTCATCTGCATGTCGTCGGACACGTCCTGCACCTCGCGCAGCGGCGTGATGGCCGCCTCCAGCCGCGCCGCCCAGTCGTACAGCTCGGCGGTGTTCGCGCTCTGAACAGTGAGGTTGTAGGCGCTGTTGCCCATGCGACCGCCAATCTGCAGCGCCGGCGGCAAGCTGACGAATGCCCGGAAGCCTGGAAAGGAGAGGAGCTGCGGCCTGAGCTGCTGCGCCACCTGCGCCGAGGTGAACGGCCTGGCGCGCCGGGGCACCAGCTGAATGTTGAGCCGGGCGGTGTTCATCGACCCGAAGCCGCCGCCGGTCGACGCGAAGAAGGTGTCGACCGACGGGTTGCGGTTGACGACCTCGGCGATGCGTCCGATATACGAGACCATGTCGTCGTACGACGTGCCCTGGGCCGCCTGGACGTTGACGTTCAACGAATCGTTGTCCTGGTCGGGAATGAACCCCTTCGGGATCACGACATACATCCTCGCGGTCAACGCCAGCACGACGACGAACACGGCGAGCATCGCGGCGCGGTGACGGAGGACGATCGCCGAGGCTCCACTCGTAGGTGCGAAACAGGCGCTGGAAGATGCGTTCCATGACGACGGGCGAAACGGCCCTTCGCGTGCAAGGCCGCCACGTTGAGGAAGCGGCTGCACAGCATCGGCGTCAGCGTCACCGACACGAGGCCCGAAATCAGGACGGCGGTCGTGATCGTCACCGCGAACTCGCGGAACAGCCGGCCGAGGACGCCGCTCATGAAGAGGATCGGAATGAAGACGGCGGCGAGCGAAATCGTCATCGACAGAATCGTGAAGCCGATCTCCTGCGACCCTTTGAGCGCGGCCTCCATCGCGCTCTCGCCGTGCTCCATGTGCCGGACGATGTTCTCGAGCATGACGATGGCGTCGTCCACGACGAAGCCGATGGAGAGGATGAGCGCCATCATCGAGAGGTTGTCGAGGGTGAAGCCGAGCACCTCCATCACCGCGAACGTGCCAAGGATGGAGAACGGCAGCGCGAGGGCGGGAATCACCGTCGCCGAGCCGTTGTGCAGGAACGCAAAGATTACCGCCACCACGAGCGCCAGCGTGATGAGCATGGTCCATTGAATGTCCTTGAACGCCTCGCGGATGTTTCGCGAGCGATCGAGACGGACCTCGAGGTGGACCGACGGCGGGAGTTCGCGCTCGAACGACGGCAGCAACCGTCGAATCGAGTCGGTGACGTCGATGGTGTTGCTGCCGGGCTGCCGCATCACCTGCAGGTTGATCGCGCGCCGCCGGCCGGCCTTCGAGTAGAGCCACGAGGCGTTCCGGTTGTCCTCGACGTTGTCGAGGACGGTCGCGACCTGATCGAGCCGGACGGGCGCGCCGTTGCGGTAGGCGACGATGACCGGCTTGAACGCGTCGGCGTCCATCAACTGCCCCGCCGCTTTGATGTTGTAGGTGGTGGTCGAGCCGAACAGCTGCCCGGTCGGCAGATTCACGTTCCAGTTCTGCAGCGCCTGGTTGACTTCGTTGATCCCCAGCTGCTCGGCATGGAGTTTCTCCGGATCCACCTGCACGCGGACGGCGTATTTCTGCGCGCCCTGCACCTGGACCTGAGAGACGCCGCCGATCATCGAGATTCGCGGCGCGATGACGGTTTCGGCGTAGTCGTCGAGGACGTACATCGGCGCGGTGTCGGAGGTGAGCGCGAGGAACATGATCGGTGAATCCGCCGGGTTGAACTTGCGGAACGACGGCGGCGCAGGCAATCCCGAGGGCAGCAGCGGCAGGGCCGCCGCGATCGCCGTCTGCACGTCGACGGCGGCGCTGTCGATGTCGCGATTCAGCGCGAACTGGAGCGTGATGTTGGCGCTGCCATTCGAGCTGGACGACGTCATCTCGTCGAGGCCGGCGATGGTGGTGAACTGACGCTCGAGCGGGCTGGCCACCGTCGACGCCATCGCGGCAGGGTCGGCGCCCGGCAGTCCGCCGCCGACGTTGAGCGTCGGGAAATCGACATTGGGCAAATCGCTGACGGGCAGCGCGCGATACGCCACGAGGCCGAACATCGTGATGCCCAGCATGATGAGGCTGGTCGCGATCGGCCGCTTGATGAAGACCTCGGACAGATTCATGAGCCTCACAGTGGAGCGCGAAGGCTTGAGCCTGGCGAACGCTCCTCTCTTTCTGTAGCATCCCGGCGTTTCGTCCACGCGTAGTCTTTCCGTAGAGAATCGGTGAGCGGATCTTTGTGGAGAGTTGAGAGCGAAAGTCTACGGACGTCACCGACTGGCTCGGCTACACTGTCCGCCAGATGACCACTCTCGATCGCCGGACGTTCCTCACGGCGACGCTCGCGTCACTCGGCGCAGCAGCCGCGTCCGCGCACGCTGCCAAGGACGGGCAAACGCCGGTTCCAGGCGCGAGCACCGGGCGGATCGACATGCACCATCACTTCGCGCCGCCGGCATGGATCGCGGAGGTCAAAGGACGGCCGCTGCTTCAGCCCGCCAACACGCGCTGGACGCCTGAACAGTCAATCGAGGACATGGATCGTGGCGGCGTCGCCGCGGCGGTCGTGTCGATCACCAATCCTGGGATCTGGTTTGGCGACGCGGCGCAAACCCGCCGGCTCGCCCGCGCCTGCAACGACTACGGCGCCGCGCTCGTGCGCGATCGCCCGAAGCGGTTTGGCCTGTTCGCGGTTCTGCCGCTGCCAGATGTCGACGCGGCGCTCGCCGAGATCGCGCACGCCTACGACACGCTGCACGCCGACGGGGTCGGCGTGCTCACGAGCTACGGCGACGTCTGGCTCGGTCACCGATCGTTCCGGCCGGTCATGGAGGAGCTCAATCGCCGGCGCGCGATCGTGGCCGTCCACCCGACAGCCGCGAACTGCTGCCGGAATCTCGACTACGCGCCGGGCGTCGGCCCTGGCAGCATCGAATACGGAACCGATACGACGCGCGCGATCATGGGGGTCGCGTTCAGCGGCGATGCCACGCGGTTTCCGGACATCCGATTCATCTGGTCGCACGCCGGCGGCACCGTGCCGTTCCTCGCCGGGCGCATCGAAGGCGCGGCCAATGCCGCGAAGGACGCGCTGCCCCGCGGCTTTACCGCGGAGTTGAAGCGCTTCTACTACGACCTGGCGGGCGCCGCGAATCGCGGGGCGATCGCCTCGCTGCAGCAACTCGTGCCCGCCACCCAGATCCTGTTCGGGACCGATTTCCCTCCCGGCGGCACCAGCGCCGCGGTGGCAAAAACGATCGCGGACCTGGGACTGTTCAGCGACGCCGACTTGCGCGCCATCGACCGCGACAACGCCGTGCGGCTGCTACCGCGGTTCAAGTAGCGTCTGTGCCGAGCGCCTGGCGGGCGCGCTGCAGAAAGTCCCGCTCGCGCCCATTGCTGGTGCGGGCGATCGCCGCGTCGTACGCCGATGCCGCTTCCTCGTCACGACCGGCGCGGCGGAGCAGGTCTGCGCGGATGGCGTGGTACAGAGTAGTAGCCCTCGAGATCGAGGCCATCCAGAATCGCCAGCGCCGCCCCGGGCCCTTCGACCTCGGCGACCGCGACGGCGCGGTTCAGCGCCACGACTGCGCCCGGCGCCACCGCCAGGAGTTGATCGTAGAGCTTCAGGATCTGCCGCCAGTCGGTGGCGGAGGCGATCGGCGCGTCGCTGTGGACGGCATTGATCGCCGCCTGAATCTGGTACGGACCCGGCCGGCCTCGCGCGAGACATCGTCGAACGAGGGTCTGACCTTCAGCGATCAGTCCGCGGTTCCACTGCTCGCGGTTCTGGTCGCCCAGCCGCACCAGATCGCCATCCGCGCTGGTGCGTGTCGCCCGGCGCGACTCGATCAGCAGCATCAGCGCGAGCAGCCCCACGACCTCGGGCTCGTCGGGCATCAGCGCGGCCAGCACCCGTCCCAGGCGGATCGCCTCCGTGCAGAGATCGTCGCGGACCAGCCGATCGCCGGAGCTCGCGGTGTAGCCTTCGTTGAAGATGAGGTACACGACCGCGAGCACGGTGCGAATGCGACCCGGAAGATCGGCTGCGTTCGGCACCGCGTAAGGGATTCGCGCGTCGCGAATCTTGCCCTTCGCCCGCACCAGCCTCTGGGCCATCGTCACTTCCGGCACCAGGAACGCGCGCGCGATCTCCGCCGTGGTCAGTCCGCCGAGGAGTCGCAGGGTCAGCGCGACCTGCGCGGCGGAGCCAAGCGCCGGATGGCAGCACGTGAAGATCAAGCGCAGTCGCTCGTCTGGCACCGCGTCCTCCTCGGGTTCGTTGCTCGCTTGCACCCAGACCGCCTGCGCGTGCCGGTCGTCGCGGGACGACTCGCGCCGCAGGCGATCGATCACCCGGTTGCGCGCCGTGGTGATGATCCAGCCTGCGGGGCTCGGCGGCACGCCGGTGGAGGGCCACCGTTGCACCGCCACCGTAAAGGCATCCTGGACCGCCTCTTCGGCCAGATCGATGTCGCCGAAGTGCCGGACGAGGACCGCCACGGCGCGGCCGTACTCCTCGCGGAACACCCGTTCGATTGTCGACGCGGTGAGGTCCGGCACGTCTGCGGCTAGCGCTCCCCTTCTCCACGGAATGGCCGCACTTCCACCGCCAGGCCGTCGGCCTGGCCTGGCAGCACGAGCGCGCGCGCCAGCCTTCGGGCCCATTCGAGCGCGGCGTCGAGATCGGGCGCCTTGAGGATCAGAAAACCGCCGATGTGCTCTTTGCCCTCGACGAACGGGCCATCCGTGGTCAGCGCGTCGTCGTGCTGTACCCGGACGACGGTGGCGGAGCTGGCGGGATGAAGCCCTCCGTTGAACACCCACACGCCGGCGGACTTGGCGTCGTCGATCAGCGCCTTGAGGTCCTGCATCACCCTCGCCAGGGCTGCTGGAGGAGGCGTTACGCCATCGGGCTGATACATGCTGAGCAGATACTGAGTCATCGCGTGCGCTCCTTCGGCCGGCCGGATGCCAGCATGACACCTTCGCCGGCGCATCTTCCACTATCAGGTGCCGGCACCATGCCAGCATCTCGTGATCTATACGAATGGCATCGACCCGGATCGACACCTGCCACTGAAAAGAAGAGGCCGCATTGTGCGAGAATCCCACGAGCGGCACGACAGCATCTCAGGAGAATTCGATGAGAAACCTACTCAGGACGACGGGTGCGGCCTGCGCACTCGCAATCGCGGGCTTTTTGGGAGTCGCGACGGCACAAACGCCTGCGCCGACTCCGCAGGCCACCGGCCCAGCGGTCGCCTCTCCAACGTACACGTCTATCCCGCTGGAAATCACCGTCAACCGTTCGGCCGCTGACGTCTGGAAGCGCATCGGCAAGTTCTGCGACATCGGCGAATGGCTGCAGATTCCCTGCACCATCACGTCGGGCAAGGATGGCGAGTTCGGCGCCGTCCGCTCCGTGGCCGGGGAAGTCCTGGTCGGGAAGACGGACTTGTCGTACACCTACACGCAGACGGTGCGGAACGACCGGCCGTACAACCTGTATCACGGCACGCTCGAGGCACGACCGGTGACCGCGACCACCTCGAAGATTGTCTACACGATCTTTTTCGACAACTCGATGCTGGCGGACGACGCGGCGCGGGAGGCCGACAAGGCGCGCCGAACGGCGACGTTTCAGCGAGCGCTTCAGAACATGAAGACCCTGGCGGAAGGCGGCACGCTGCCACCGCCGCCGGCTCGCGGCCGAGGTGCGCAGCCATAGGCTGCGCTCCAACGCGGCCTGGCGCCGCGGTTCGAGCGTTGATCCCGACGTATCCGGTTCCGCTCACGGACACCGTGCCGTTGACGCTGCGCACCTGTCCCGCGTGTTGAACGCCGGCCTGCTTCACAGCCTCAGTGTCGATGCCCCGCAAAATGCCGATGTACGATTCCGATTCCAAGGAGTAACCGGCTCATGACGTCGACCGACCTCGTCGATCGGCTGGGGGCGCACCGGACGTTCGGCGCCGCGCCGCGCGAGGAACTGGCGTGGCTCGTGGCACACGGCTCCGTTCGACAGATGAACGCGGGCGATGTGCTGACGGCGATGGGCGAGACGCCGGAAGGATTGTTCGCGGTGCTGTCGGGTCGCATCACGATTTCGGTCGACCGCGGTGCCGGACCGCACACGATCATGGAATGGCGGGAGGGCGACGTGACGGGGACCCTGCCGTACTCCCGGATGGTCAGCCCACCGGGCGACACCAGGGCCCAGGAGCCGACGGTCGTCCTGGTGGTTCATCGCGACCATTTCCCCGCGATGATCCGCGAGTGCCAGGGGGTGACCTCCATCCTCGTCCACACGATGGTCGATCGCGCCCGAACCTTCACCTCGAGCGGTCTGCACGACGAAAAAATGGTCTCCCTCGGAAAGCTGTCCGCGGGACTGGCGCATGAGCTGAATAACCCGGCCTCGGCGATCGAGCGCAGCGCGTCGCTGCTGGAGGATCATCTCGAGGAAGCGGAGCGGGCGGCGCGGGCGCTCGGCGCGGCGCGTCTGACCGAGGCGCAGCTGGCCGCGGTCGACGCCATCCGGAACTCGTGCTTCGCGGCGCCGGTGCAGGGCGTGCGGTCGCCCATCGCGCAGGCGGAACGCGAAGAAGCCATCGGCGAGTGGCTCGCCGGCCATGGTCTGGACGCCGTCATCGCGGAACCGCTGGCCGACACGGGCGTGACCTTCGAGGCGCTCGATCGCGCGGCCGGCGCGGTCGACGGACCGGCGCTGAACGCGGTCTTGCGGTGGTCCGCCGCCCTGTGTTCGGTTCGGACGCTCGCGTCCGAGATTCAGCAGGCCGCGATGCGCATCTCGGGACTGGTCACCGCCATCAAAGGCTTCACGCACATGGATCAGGCTCCGATCGCCGAGCCCGTGGATCTGGTGCAGAGTCTGGGCAACACGGTCGCCGTGCTCAAATCGAAAGCCCGAAACAAATCGGCCGCCGTGGTCATCGACGTCGAACCAGGGCTCCCGCGCGCGCGCGGCTTCGTCGGCGAGCTCAATCAGGTTTGGGCGAATCTCATCGACAACGCGCTCGACGCCATTCCTCACGCCGGCCGCGTCGACGTGCGGGCGCATCGAGAGGATCAGCGCATCGCCGTTCGCATTGTCGACAACGGCGCTGGCATCCCGCCGGCGATCCGCGATCGCATCTTCGATCCCTTCTTCACCACCAAGCCGGTCGGTCTGGGCACCGGCCTTGGCCTCGACATCGTCCGGCGGCTCGTCCGCCACAACAACGGCGAAATCGCCGTCGAGTCGCAGCCGGGCCGCACCGAGTTCCGGGTCGTGCTGCCAGTCGCCGAGGACGACCGCGCCGAGCGCACGTCGTGAACAAGCCCGTCATTCTCATCGTCGACGACGATCCGCAGGTGCTGGCGGCCGTGCGCCGCGATCTTCGCGCGCGGTATCGCGAGCACTACACGGTGATGAGCGCCAGCTCGGGCGAGGAGGCGCTCGCAACCGCCCGTGAACTGAAGAGCCGCGGCGAGGCGCTGGCGATGCTGATCTGCGATCAGCGGATGCCTGGCTTGCTGGGTAACGAAGTTCTCGCGCAGGCGCGCGAGATCTATCCGTTGGCGCGCCGCGTGCTGCTGACCGCGTACTCGGATATCCAGGCCGCGATCAGCGCGATCAATGACGCCCATCTCGATCACTATCTGTCGAAGCCCTGGGATCCGCCCGAAGAGCGGCTCTTTCCGGTGGTGGACGATCTCCTGGATGCGTGGCAGGCGGCGTATCTGCCTGAGGCGAAGGGGCTGCGCCTGATCGGACATCAATGGTCGCCGCGGTCGCACGCCATCAAGGACTTCCTGGCGAGCAGCCTCATCCCCTATCGATGGTTCGACGTCGCGCGCGATCCCGACACCCGCGCGCTGCTCGACGCCGCCGGCGCGAGCGAGGACGACCTTCCGGTCCTGCTGTTCGAAGATGGATCCGCCCTGCGGAACCCGGAGCCCCGGCAAGTGGCCGAACGCCTGGGCCAGTCGCTGTCGGCTGCCCTGGAACTCTACGACCTCGTCATCGTCGGCGCGGGACCCGCCGGACTCGCGGCGGCCGTGTACGGCGCTTCGGAGGGACTGCGGACGCTGCTGCTCGATCGGCACGCAGCGGGCGGACAGGCGGGTTCCAGCTCGCGCATCGAAAACTATCTCGGGTTTCCGGGCGGCGTCAGCGGCAGCGATCTGACGCGCCGCGCCATCACGCAGGCGCGGCAGCTCGGCGCCGAGTTCCTCGCGCCACTCGAAGGGGCCGGCGTGTCGATCGACGGCGGCTACAAGCGTCTCATGCTGGCCGACGGCCGCGAAGTCATCAGTCGAACGCTGCTGGTCGCGACGGGCATGATCTATCGCGAGCTCGACGCGCCCGGCGTGGCCGAATGCACGGGGGCCGGCGTCTACTATGGTGCCGCAACCACGGAGGCACCCGCATTCTCGGGCAAATGTGTCCTCGTCGTCGGCGGCGGGAACTCGGCCGGCCAGGGCGCGATGCACCTGGCGCGGTATGCCAAAGAAGTCCAGATCGTGGTGCGCCGCGACAGTTTGCGCGACACCATGTCGCATTACCTCGTGCATCAAATCGAGAAGACGCCGAACATCCGGCTGCGGCCGCGCATGGCCATCGCGCGCGTCGAAGGCGACGGTCACGTCGAACGCGCGGTGCTCACCTCGTTGGACGACGACACCAGTCAGGTGGTGGACGCGGAAGCGCTGTTCGTGTTCATCGGCACGCGGCCGCGTACCGACTGGCTCCCGCCCGAGGTCCTGCGCGACGCCAAGGGATTCGTGATCACCGGCCGCGAGCTGATGGCCGCCGAGGCGTATCCGCGCGTCTGGAAGGAATCGCGTGAACCGCTGCCGCTCGAGACCAGCGTCCCCGGCGTGTTTGCGGCAGGGGACGTGCGGGCCGGCGCGATGAACCGCGTGGCGTCAGCCGTCGGCGAGGGATCGATGGTGGTGCGGCTCGCGCACGACTATCTGGCGCTGACGTGAGCGCCGCTGCGGACGACCATCCACCGGCCCTTCCGAGCTGCCACTACCTTACAGCCCTTCCTTGAGGCACTGCTCGCCTTCCGGAGTCGCGGCGCGGCCCTGCAAGAACCTCGTCACCGCCTCGATCGTCGAGCCGGCCATTCCGTTCCAGGCATCGTCGATCGCTTGTTTCTGACGCGCTGTGAGGTGCCACGACAGTGGGGCCGGGCCCTCGCCGAACGGAACCTGGATGGATTCGATGCAAGTCCCTCTGGCCTTCCAGGCGTCCTTCAGCAGACGCAAGGCCGTCCGGTTGCTCGCGCGTTGCGCGGCCGATCGCATGGCGACGACGGCCGAGATCGGTGCACCGATCTGATAGGGCCAGCCCCGATCGCCTCCGCCGGCTGATGGCGTCGGCGACGGCGCCTGTCCGCTGCACGCGCTCGAATCACAGATCTCGACGATCAGCAGGTGCCGAGGGCCATTAATCGGGGGAGATGGCTCGCTCAGTCCCGAGTGGATCACCGCGGCGAGCGTGCTCACGCCATAGTTGTCGAAGTAACCCCCGTCCACCCAGTGCGTGTACCCACCCTTTTCATCGTCTGCATCCGCCCGTGTGGCGGGAGAGATGTACGGGAAGCCGGCCGACAGCGCACCGCAGTCGTCACCGGGACGTCGCGCCCCGGGTACCGTTCGTAGAAATCGAACGCCTTCAGTGTTCCCGGAAGACCGATTGTCGAGAAGAGCATTGGCTCGCCAGTTTCGGCGGCCATCGCGTTGTAAACGACGCCGGGGCACAGGCCTTCCGGCACATTGCGGCGCCACGAAGCCAGCAGCGGCGTCGGATCGGGATAGAGTCGTTTCAGTCGCGCCTCCCTCTTCCACGCGTCCTCGAGGGCCGATCCGCGATCGACGTACGGGTTTGAGAAGAATGGTGCGACGGTTCGCGGCAGGTCCTTGAACACCAGGCCCCACCCTGCCGCGTGGAGACTGGATTCACGCGACGCGGAGTTGGCGTCGAATTGCTGGGGAGTCGCCGTGTCGAGGGGCGGGCCACAATCGGGCGATGCCGCCAGGACGTTCATGGTCCCGACCGCTCCACCAGACACCGCGCTGATCAGTCGAACGCTCGCGTTGAACCCGGGCGCGGTATCGAGTGTCATCAGGACGCGTGCGGCCCACGCCGCGGCCTGGATTCCCCCACCGGAGACCGCGACCGCAATCGGCCGACCGGTGCCGCCGAAGAGGTCGCGTGGACTTGCCAGTCTCGGCGGATTCGCCGCGATGGCGACGGTCCTGTAAATGTGATCGGTCGAAAACCACGGATGGATCACGGTGTTGACAATCAGAATCCAGACAAGGAAGAAGGCGATGAGCGGCAGGCGGCTCCGGTCGACGAGAAAGGCAATGAAACCGGTCAGCCACGTGAGCATGAGCAGGAGCAGTAGGACATAGGCGAGCGCCGACGCCAGCTCCGGCCGCTGCACATTCCGCGTCAAGAATCCGCTGACGATGTAGAGAAAGACCGAACCGCACGCCAGACCGAAGGCCACCCCATGACCAGGCGCCAGCCGCGGATGTTCTTTCGAACATTCTTCGCGCAGGAAACCCGCTCCGAGAGACGGCCACTTGTAGAGTATCTTCAGCAGCTTCGTGTAGGCAGCTTCGAGACCCGATTTCACAACGAGTTTCCTCAGCCACGACTCGCGATTGATCAAGCGCTTTCCGATCCAGATCGCCGCCAGTAGGAGTCCGACGGCAAACGTGGCGCCAAGCACCGCGAAGAGCAGCAGGCTGTCCGTTCGGCCGCGGTTTGCGACATGACGCGCGTAGCCAACGGTGAACCCGATCGTCGGCAGCGTGAAGAACGAGCTCACAACCCAGACCAACGGCTTCACCGGAAACAGGTTGACCTCGACATCGGGAAGACCGAGCCGTACACGACGGTACGTGAGAATCAAAAACGCAGCCTGATGATGACGATCGTCCAGGCGTTGAAGAGCGCGAGCGCGGTGATGAGGAAGAGCGCTCTGTCGTCGACGGGATCGAACAGCCCTGACAGGAACGAGCGGACTCCGGACCAGAATGCAAAGAATGGGAATCCGACCAGCACCAGCGCGCTGAGAATCGGGACCCTGAGCGGCCACAGATAGCAAGACGCCCGCCGGCCCCCTCGGGCCTGCCGGTCAGCCGATCACCCACGTGAGCGGTGGTCCGTCTCGCGAGGACGTTCGTCAGACAGACTGAGCTCACGATTGAGAGCGCGTGTCATGTTGCGATGCACAAGCGTTCCGAACACCTCAATCGAGGCGAGGGCGCGTCGATCTGTTCTTGCTCCGTCCCGTCGGCGATTGCCTCAACTCGAGGGCGGATAGCGCAATTCCTGACCGACGAGCTTCGCGCGATCGGCGCCGCTTCGGCCGGAACTTCTGCACGCGGCCGTTGAAGACTTCGGCCAGGTACAGGTTGCCGTCCTGATCGACCGTGATCGAGTGCGGGCCGTTGAACTGCCCCGGCTGCCCGCCGGAGACGCCCCACCCGTACAGATACTTGCCGTTCAGGTCGTACTTCACGATCCGGTTCGTGCCGCCGTCCGATTCCCACAGGAACTGATCCGTCGTGATGAGGTGCGCGTACGGCTGCGAGCGCACGCCGGTCGTCCACATGTCGAGGAACTTGCCGTTCTCGTCGAAGACCTGGATGCGGCGGTGGCCGCGATCGACGACGAAGAGCCGCGGTCCTTGCTGATCTGGATGCTGTGGACGGTGTTCCACTCGTTCGGCCCGGGGTTCTTGCGGATCCTTCGGCGCCGGCCCCAGTCCATGAGGAACTTGCCGTCCTTGTCGAACTTGGCGACGCGCGTGCCGCCGTAGCCGTCGCTGATGAAGAACGTGCCGTCGGGCAGCCAGGCGATGTCGGTCGGCCGGTCGAACAGCTTGCCGGCGTCGCGGCCGCGCTTGCCGATCGTGCCGAGCGTCATCACCAGCTTGCCGTCGTAGGTGAACTTCCAGATCACGTGCAGCTGGTCGTCGATGATCCAGACGTGCTTCTCGGGATCGTACGGGTTCATCTTGATCTTGTGCGGCCCGCGCCCGCACGGATCGGCGGCGAACATCTTGTCGAGGTGCGGCCAGTCCTGCACCATCTTGCCGTTGCGATCGACGACGAAGACGGAATGGTGCCAGCGCCGCTCCCAGCCGCGCTTCGCGACCGGCTCGCAGGTCGCGCTCAGGCCGTCGGTGTTGCCGGTGGCGTTGCGCGGCGGCTGCAGCATGCTGTACGGCGTCCACGGCTTCGCGTTCGGCGGCAGCGGCAGCTCGCCGCGCTGCGCGATCCAGATGCGATCCGGCGTCTCGGCGTACACCGCGCCGACCGATCCCCAGGTCCAGCCGTCGTGCTTCACGCCGTCCGGGCCGTCGGGCAGCGGCTGCGGCCAGTTCTCGACGAGCTCGTACGGCCCGAACTCTTCCTGCCCGCCTCGTTCCTGCGGCGCCAGCGCGGCGCGGCCGACGCACACGGCACCGATCGACCCGACAGCCAATAGAGCGGCAAAAGACCAGATACGAGCGCGCATGGTGACGCTCCTTTCGCGTGCCTTCGCGGGCGCGCTGATTCTACAAGAAAGCCTCGACATCCATCAGCCGAACGTGGGCCACGACGCACGTCGAAGCGCCAGGCGCGAAGGCGGGCCGGGCGCCGCGCTCCCCTTCGGATTACAAGGTACCCACTCCTGCCTGGCGCTGTAGGAACTTCAATGTCTTTTCGTTGAACGTTTGGACGTCCTCATACAGCGGCGCATGAGAGCAGCCTTCGAAAACCAACAGCTCGGAGTTTCGGATTCTGGCCGTCATCGGGGCGGCGAAACGCGTCGACGTCAGATATCGTGGCCGCCCGAATGAGATGAGCGTCGGCGCGGTGATCCGATCGAGCTGCGATTCCACATCGTGAAGCATCACGGCATTCGACTGTTGAAGGAACGCGTTCAGCGGTTGTGCCGGTCGGCTTCGGACGAAGTCTGCCAACGACTGGATGTAGTCGGGTCTCGCCGCGTAGAGTTCCGGCGTGAAACACCACGGGAAGATGCCGCGGATGACCATTTCGGGAACGCTCCCCAGAGCCTTGGCCATGACCTGCCAACCTTCCACGACGGTCCTCAGGAAAGCGTCGCTCTTCGTCCACGGCGAATGCAGCGACAGAGACAGAACTCGTTCCGGATACTTGGCCGCGATCCACGTGCCCACAGCCGCGCCCAGAGAAAGACCGGCGATGTGCGCCTTTTCGATCTTCGCAGCTTGCATGAAAGCCAGCACATCGTCCGCGAGAACCTCGGTGGAATACGCGCCCTCCGGCTTGTCGGAGTCACCCGTACCGCGCAGGTCGACCGAGATGCAGGAGAAGTACTTTGCGTATTCTCCGACCTGGAAGGCGTAGCAGGCGTTATCCGCGGCAAGGTAGGGAATGAGAAGAAGGGGCTCGCCGGTTCCTTGCTGGTCGTAATTCATCGTGATCGTGCGCGCTTCGACCTTTGGCATGACGTTCTCCTCCTGTCTTCCGGCATTCGGGGTCGCGTGGCTAAGGCGGTTGTATGCCGGGAACGGGTCCTGATCAAGCTCGAGCGTGCTCGACGCTAGGCCAGCGTCGATTAGACCGTGCGTGTCATCTCGTCAGGTCGGCTCCGAGCCTCGGTCTGGCGTCCCACGAGTAGCGCAGGCACAAGCAACAGCGAACCCTGGACAAGATCGCCGAGCGCAAACTCGGGCCGGTGTAGCCTCAGATACACCACCGGTCCGCTGAGGAGAATGGTCAGCGCCGTGAAACGGGCCAGGAACAAGCCCTCAGCTTTGCCTTGAATCATCCAGCGCAAGGCGATGGCCGTCACGGCGCCGCGAACAATCATGGCAAGGCCAAGAAACGTGACGGGCACTTCAACTCCGGTTGCCGGAGCGAGCTTCAGTCCAACCATCATGCCAGCTGGATCGGCGATTGAGGCGATCCCCTCGACAATCTGAATCAGGCCGGTCAGGCCCAGGAGTAAAAGCAGCATCCAGCGGAGTAGCTTCATGTGTGGCTTCCCTCAAGGGGCGACTCATCGTGACAGCTAGCTCATGGCTCGAACGGTTCTTCGGCCGGAGAGAAGAACGCACACCAGGCCCACCGGCCAGGATCGTCGGCCAACGGGTCTCGCTCGACACGCTCGCCGTCAATTCGCGAGCGACTTCAGATGTGCGCCAACGGCCTGAAAGCATTCTCCGTCGCCGGTGACAATCGTGACGATTGGTCCGATCGCAACACGAATCACTCCGGGATTCCTGGAGACGCGTGTGTCGCCGGAATGAGCGGAGGCCCAAGACTTTTCGCCGGGAGCTAACCTCATTGCGCGAACGGTGATCAGGTTCGCGTCAGACTGCATGTAGACAGCCCCGTATGCTTCTTCCACACCGTCCGCGAGTTGCCCGAGGTAACGTGACAACTCTTTCGCGCCGAGTGGCGGTCCATCCGGGACGGCCACTGGACCATCGATGATCTCACGTATCGATGCCATGAGCCGGCGATCTGTTCCTATCCAGGGGTTCGTTGGAAATTCCGCCCAAAGCCCAGACCGAACCCGACTGCCATCCAGGTGAACCGAGGGTGCCGGTGTCAGCGCACACCCGACCGGCAGGCGCTCCGCAGGAAGGGTCAGGTCCCGCAGGGTGACAACGCGCGGCTGCGCTGTCTGCGACGCACTGACTGTTATCGCCACCGACATCGCCAGGATGAGCGCCCTGATCATGGTTCGCCCTCCTCTTTTCGGCTAGGTCGTTGTTGAAAGACTATCTGGTGTCAGGGCGGACCGTGACGACGTTGATTGGCGTCGGCAGAGGTTCGCCCTTGGAGAAGTGGATCGTCGCAAGGGCAAGCAAAGCCGCGACAATGAGAGCGAAGATGGCCGTCCGGCGCACAGGCTACATTTTAGCGCGGCGGCCGCGTACAAGCGCGCCGGCTACCGCGCCGCCATCGGAAGCGGAGCAATCCGAGAAGGAGCGTCTACACTAGGAGTTACTCGCACATACGCGCCCGTAGCTCAGTTGGATAGAGCACCGGCCTTCTAAGCCGGGGGTCGCAGGTTCGAGTCCTGCCGGGCGCGCTTTTTCCTAAAGAATTCGCCGATTTCGATCCAGAGAAAATTCGACGGCGAACACACATCGAACAAAGTGATCAGTCTGGCGAGTTCGCGCCACATCTCGCGAATTTCGCGATCGCGAATTTCCTGCGTGTTTTCGCGATTGCCGCGATTCGCACCATGGAACGCATGTCGAAACGCTCGTGATCACCGGCCTGGTATGCCGGAGGTCGCTTTACGATCCGAGGCGTTAATGGCATTGTGTGCTCGCCGTGTCTACGCTCCGCAAACTGCGTCGGACCGCCGAACTCTCGCAGCGACAGTTTGCCTCGCTGATCGACGTGCCGCTGAATACGTTTCGGATGTGGGACAGCGGACTGCGGCCGACACCGCCTCACCTGCTCGAGCGCGCCACGATCGCCGCATTGGAGCATGCGAGGGACACCGAGCTCGTGTCGCTCGACAACCTGGCGCGTGAATTCCGCGTCCATCAGCGCACGTTGCGGGCGGCGGCACGAACCGGTCGGCTGCAGGTGACGTTCTCGTCGCGGTCGGCGTTCGGTCGCCCCATCCGCCTGGCGACGCGCGCGGCTGCACGGGCGTTCATGCGGAAGGATTACCGCCGCTATGGAGGGCAGAGCCCGGCCGTTGCGCCGCTTCCGTCAGTCCCTGATGACTACGATGAACGTCTCAAGCGCCTTCGACGCCGGTTGCGACTGACGCAGCACGATCTTGCGCGCCGCATTGGCGCCGCGAATAAAGCGGTGGTGTATCAGTGGGAGTCACGCAGGCGAACGCCGTCGCCCGTCTTCTGGAAACGCGTCGAGGCGTTGGGCGGAGCAAGGCTGGACTCGCGGCGGACGCCGATTGCGTCAATGGGGTCAGCCGCGGACGTTTCCGATAGTCGCCATCTGAAGGCTCCCTGCCCTGAAGCCGTCAGTGAACGATTTGCTCGTCCAATGGCTCGTCCACGTGCTCCAGGTGAGGAATGTCCAAGGCGCGCACAGCTTTGATGGCCATCACCAGCGCTTCATCAGCACGACTGTGCCTTCGTACGTCCTTTCGCGTGGCCCGCAGGACACGGAGGACCTGCGCCCGATCAAATCGCTGCCCTTCACAATGCTCGCAGAAGCTCATGGTGTCCCTCACCCCGGCCGGATCCCGCCAATTCTAGATGAAACACGAGTGCGACGCGTGAACGCGCAGCGTTGCAACGACCTGCGCCTGACCGGTTCCGGCGGCGCGAACCGGGTCATGGAGGCCGAACTCAAGCGCCTCGTGATGCGCTCGCCGTTCGACGTGCGCCTCGACAAGCCGAAGCGCGAGGGGGAAGAGACCCTGCTCTACACCTTCGACGCGCGCGTGGCGTGGGTCGCGGCGTGCCATCACCGCACGTCGTCGCGAATCTCCTGGGATCTGTGCTCCAGTCCGGCCGTGCGCCTCGAGCCGCTCTTCGCCGACCTACTGCCCGCGCTCTCGTCGGACGACAGGCTCCCGGACGGCAAGCACCTCCGCTTCTCGGTCGAGGTCGGTTCATCGTCCGACTTCGAAGCGTCGCCGCTTCAGCTTCGTGGCGTCGTCAAGAACGCGCTCGTCGAGGCGCTGGCGTCGCGAGGCGTCGCATCCGACGTCGACGGCGACGCGCCGGACGTCGTGTTCGTCGCGCGCCGCGCGGGGACGTCAGACGCGCGGCGTACAGTGGTGGGCATCGACGTGGGCGGCGGCGCGCGTCATCGACGTGGCGCGCGCGTGGCCGCCGGGCTCGCGCCGCTGCGCGAGACGCTCGCGGCGCAGTTGATCATGCTGTCGCGCTGGGATGCACGAACCGAGCCGCTCGTCGATCCGATGGCTGGAAGCGCCACGATTCCGATCGAGGCGGCCGGCCTCGCGGTGGGCGCTGCCATTCGTCACCCGGCGGATCTCCCGCTGCGCCATCTCGCCGCGTTCAGGGGTCTGCCGAACGAAACGCCCGACCTGTTCCCCGGGACCGTGGCAAAAATCGTCGCGCTCGACGCCGACGCCGAGTGCATTCCCGCGATGGTGGGCAACCTGCGCGCCGCGGCTCTGACCGGTGCCGCGTACGACCACTCCATCGTCATCGCGCAACAGGACGTTCGGGGGCTGACGCCGGACGACATCGAGCGCCTGCTGCCTGCGGTGCGCAACATGCAGCCGGGTGTCTTCTGCTTCAACCCGCCCTATGGCGTGCGCATCGGCGGGGAACACGGCGAAGAGGAACTGCTCGCGCTCTACGCCGACATGGGCCGCGCCCTCGGGCGCTTCAGCGGTTGGCGCGCGGCGTGTTTCGTCGCGAACCCGAAGTTCGTGTACGCCTTTGGTCACCGTGCAACCATGACGAAGCCCGCGAGCAACGCCAACCTCCGCGGTACCTTCCTGGTGTTTCAGCTGTAATCCGGCGTGGCCGCGACGGCCACGGCTGTCAATCTCCGAAGGGCCGCATGAAAACGTACGATGTCTTGCCGTGCCGACGCCATCGACTCGCCCGTAGCTCACTTGGGAGTGTCGAATCGCGTGTTCCCTCTGATGTTGTTCTGTTGATGGGGCCTACTTTCCTTCTATGGTCCTGATGATCTCCTCAATGGTGAATGGCTTCTTCAGAACCTTCTTTCCAAAGACCATGGTTTCTTGCGAGGCCGACATGGGGATAACTGGGATTTTCTTGAAGTCGGGATCGGCGCTCACCCTGCTCATAACGCCTTTTCCATTACCAGGCATTTGAATGTCCGTGATGATCGCGGTTACCGGCAAATTTGCCAGAGCAGGCCGCATCAGGTCGAGTTTCTCCATGAGCTCATCCGGATGTTGGCTAATCAGCACAACGTACCCCTCTAGCTCGAGCAACCTCTTGGTCGTCATAAGGATTGCGTCATCATCTTCCACGAGGATCAGAAGCTTCTTCATCTCGAGTGCCTCTAGATGTGATTCAGGTGCACATTTCGGGCCGAGGGCGTCTCCGCATACGCGTAACGGATCCTCAGCCGTGCCATAAGTGCCGACGACACTCACGATTCGCCTTAATCATCGTCTCGCCGTATGTGGCGAGACTTCAGCGTCTGTCCATTGGCGCACGTATCGAACACGAAGTCGTACGCCCACACGTGATGGGCCGTGGAACAGGCGGCCGAGGCCGGCTGATAGCCACCCGTCGCCGCGGTCGTCGGCGGGAGCGTTGACGTTGAAGCAGAGCGCGTGGACGAGACGGGAATGGAGCGGATCGCGGCAGTGCCTCAGCGCTTCCTTTGCTTCACGACGATCCGCGAGCGCACCGAGCTGGACACTACGGCATCATGCCGCTGCGCCGGCACTACGCCCTGATGCGGATCGTTCGCGACAGGCGGGCGAACCCCGACGCATCGTTGGCGCTTGTGAACGTGGTCACGTACGGACGGGCGGCGCGCATGCCGCTCGCGGTCGGCTCGTAGCCCTCCGTCTCGAGGAGTGGATTCAGCCACACCACGCCGGCCGACCGCCGGTGGAGCTCTCGCATCGCATCGCGCAGCACGTCCGGCACGCCGACATCGAGTCCGTCGCTGGCGATCATCACGACAGTATCGCGTCCCACCATGCGTTCACCAAACCGCCGCAGGAACTCGCGAAGGCACGCGCCGATGGCGGTGCCGCCCGCCCATGCATGATGGAGGCGGTCGAGACGGCGCAACTCTCCCGCCGCTGCTCGACGCACTTCGTCCGTCACACGTTGGAGCTTCGTCGAGAAGGTGAACACCTCGACCCGCATCGTGGCACTCGCCAGCGCGACCGCCATCTGCAGTGTGGCTCGTGTGGATGCGCTCATCGAGCGGCTGCCATCGACCAGCAGCACGATTCGAGGCGCCCGTCGAGGGCGGCGCAGCCAACGTGGCGACAGCGCCTCCCCGCCGGTATGCAGGCTCGCCCGCCACGTGCGCCGAAGGTCGAAGCGGCGTCCCCGGCTCGCCGGCCGCCAGCGGCGCGACAGGCCGAGGTGCAGGCGGCGAACGAACAATCGCGCGGCATCGCTCCAGGCTCGCTCGATTCGCGGCAACTCGGGCGCGTCGGACATGTTGGCGTCAAGCGGACTGTAGCTCGACGGCGCGAAGACCACTGCCTCTTCGGGCCCATCGCCGGCCGACTCGAGCGGGGTCATCGGGCCGCCGCCGAGTCCAGACGCTTCGTCTGCGTCAGCCTCCGATGCCGGAGCATGACGCGCGCGCTGAGCGTCCGATTCGCGGCCGTCGGCATCGGTCCCGGGCTCGGTCCGCGTGGAAGGCATCTGATCCTGCCGAAGACCCGCGGGGTCGGGAAAGAAGAACTGCGTGAACGCCGCGTCGAAGACCATGACGTCGTCCAGGGTGCCGGCGAGAACAGGCCGAAGGGCGTGGCGAACGGCGCGCTCGTCGGCAAGATCGACGACGTCGAGCGCACGGGCAGCATCGTGCAATTCGCCAGGGCCGATGTGAAAGCCATGCCGGCGGCGCAGCACCTCGCAGAATGAGACGAGATTCTCCGGCAGGCTGGCGAAGGGGTACATCAGCGGCGCGGGGCCGACACGGACCCGAATCCGAAGTCGGTGTCGAGGCTGTGTCCGCCGGACTCGAGGTTCACGGACGCGTCGCCCAGAAGAGGATCGAGCGCCGCGCGATGCGCGTGCATGACACCGCGATCCTCGTGCACCTTCAACACGCATCCCAACGTCTGCTCCAACGTCGGTGCGTCGAGGTGTTCGCGGTGCAGGCTCATCAGCGCCAACGCCCAGTCGAGGCTCTCCGCCACGCCGGGGGCCTTCTGAAGGGGCAATGCCCGGAGCGCCTGCATGAGCCGTGCGATTTGTTGCGCGAGGCGATCCGACAAACCGGGCACGCGCGCGTGCAGGATCTCGAT
This sequence comes from uncultured Acidobacteriota bacterium, assembly GCA_963792175.1. Taxonomy (GTDB): domain Bacteria; phylum Acidobacteriota; class Vicinamibacteria; order Vicinamibacterales; family CAVVIG01; genus CAWBVG01. Next base: position 1,017 of record CAWBVG010000007.1, on the reverse strand, counting down.
CTCCTGCGGGAGCGACGGGTACGGCAGCCAGACGAACAGGCATCGCCGTCGCAGGGCGTCGGACAGCTCCCGCGTCCGGTTGCTCGTGAGGATCACGTGCGGCTTGTGCTTGGCTCGAATCGTGCCCAGCTCGGGGATGGTGACCTGCCACTCCGCCAGCACCTCGAGAAGAAACGCCTCGAAGGCCTCGTCGGCACGATCCACTTCGTCGATGAGCAGCACCGGCGACTGCTCGCGCGTAATCGCATCGAGCAGCGGACGCTTGAGCAGGAAGCGATCGCTGAACATGTACGCTTCACGCTCTTGGAGGCTTGATCCCTCCGCCTCGCTCAGGCGCGCGTGAAGCATTTGTCGAGGATAGTTCCACTCGTAGAGCGCCGCCATCGCGTCGAGGCCTTCGTAGCATTGCAGGCGGATCAGCTCAGTGCCGAGCACCTCGGCGAGCACTTTCGCGCTTTCGGTCTTGCCAACGCCGGCTGGGCCCTCGATGAGCAGCGGCTTCTCGAGCGCGAGCATGATCTGCAGCGCGGTCGCAAACGCCTCGTCGACGATGAAGCGGCGCTCGCGAAACCGGTCGTGGATGGCTGCGGCGTCCGTCATGGATGGGCCAGGTACGCCGCGGGGTCTTTGAGGAACGTCGCCCGGCAATTCGCGCAGCAGAAGTAATACTCGACGCCGTCGACCTCCGCCTTCTGGCGCGCCGATGCGATAGTCACGCTCATCCCGCACACCGGATCGACGGCGGTCGCCGACGCCGGCGCCACGGCCGGCGAGGCTGCAGACGGCGTCGTCGCCGCGATGCGCACCCCGCTCGGACGCGCCTGGACGATTTCAGCAAGGATGGAGAGCGCAACCTCTGGCGGTGTTCGCGCGCCGAGATCGAGCCCGGCTGGATTTCGGATCGTCGCGGTACCCGGCACACCGCGTTCCTCCAGCACGGCACGCACGGCCGCCCCTCGCGTACGTGACGCCACCAGTCCGACATAGGGCACGCCGCACCTCAGAATCGCCTCGAGC
>CAWBVG010000006.1:0-110817 GCA_963792175.1 uncultured Acidobacteriota bacterium | reverse complement strand
CCGCTGATTCGTTCGGGTTTCGCACGTGATCTGAATTGAGGACATTGTACTTTTCGACATCGTTTGGTACGGTGCAGCGCGGTGGTCGACGAGACGGCGACGGCGCGCATCGAGCGCCTGGTGCGCTGGCTCGAGCAGTTCAAGCGCTGCTTTGGGCATCGCGCGCAGCTGATGGCCCTGCGGACGTACGTGCAAGGCGTCTTCAGCGACAGCGAGCGCAAGTCGATGCAGGCGATGCTGGCGCGCGTGACCGAGCCGGTCGCCTACCAAGCCTTTCAGCACTTCATCACGCACGCGCCGTGGGACGCGAGCCGGGTCTGGCGTCGCCTGCGCGCGGTCATTCCGGAACGGCGCGGCATCCTGATCCTCGACGGGACCAGCTTTCCGAAACAGGGCCCGCACTCGGTCGGCGTGGCGCGCCAGTACCTGTGGCGCGCTGGGCAAGATCGCCAATTGCCAGGTCGCGACGACGGTGGCGCTCTGGACCGGCGTGCGCGCCTGGTTTCTCGGCGCGATGCTGTATCTGCCCGAGGCGTGGCTGACGCCCGAGCAGCGGCAGCGCGCGCGCATTCCCGCCGGCGTCGGCGTTTCAGGAGAAATGGCGCCACGCGCTCACCTTGCTGCGGCAGGTGCGCGCGGCTGGCTTCACGCTGACCGCCGTGCTCGGCGACGCGGAATTTGGCGATGTCACGGCGTTGCGCGCCGCGCTGCATCGACTCGCGCCTGCCGTATGCGTTGGGGATCTCGTCGAATCTGGTCGTCTTCCTGCGCCGGCCGCGACAGCTCAGGCCGCAACCCATGCCGGGAGCGGGGCGGCCCCGCACGCGTCCGCGCTTGATCGATGGCTCGCGCGCCGTGGCCGTCAGCGCCGTTGCCCGGGCCTTGCCGGCGGCGGCGTGGCGACCGATCGCGTGGCGCAACGGCACGCAGCCGCGTCGCCGCGCCCGGTTTGCGGCGATCCGCGTGACACCGGCCCATGCGTGGCGGCAGGGCCAACTCGCGCCCGAAGTCTGGCTGCTCTGCGAGGAAGAAGCCGGACGAGCCGAGCGCATCAAGTACTACTTCGTGCATCTGCCGCCGCAGACGTCGTTGCGTGCCTTGGTGGCCCTCGCGCATCAACGCTGGGCGATCGAACAGCAGTATCAAGAACTCAAATCCGAATTGGGGCTCGATCATTTCGAGGGGCGCACCTATCCCGGCTGGCAGCACCATGTCGTCCTGACGGCCGTGGCGCACGCCTACATCCAGCGCGAGCGCATGCGCCGCGGCGCCGCGAGGCTGACATTTCCGGCCGTGCGCGCGATCGTCCAGGAAATCTTCACCGCGCTGCTCTTTGCCCAGAAACCGCGCTACATGCATTGGATGGAACAAGCGAAACACAAGCTTCAACTACGGATCTGACAAAGTCGAACTAAAGGGCTGCGCTACGAGGAATGACGGCGGCTATAATCCGCGCCATGAAGCCCCACCGCACTCTGCTCGTCATTGCGACCTGCGCACTCTTCTCTCTCACTCTCTCCGCCGTTTCGGTCCCGACGCGAGCCCAGAAGGGGATGGTCGCGTCCCAGAATGAAATCGCGTCGAAGATCGGCGCCGATATCATCGCCGCCGGCGGCACCGCCGTCGATGCGGCGGTGGCCACGGCGTTCGCGCTCGCCGTTGTCCACCCGACCGCCGGCAACATCGGCGGCGGCGGCTTCATCGTCTATCGGCCCGCGAAAGGCGACGCCGTCGCCTACGACTTCCGCGAGGTAGCGCCCGCAAAAGCGTCCGCGACCATGTTCATGAAGGACGGGAAGTACAGCGCGGAGGTCCACCACAACAGCCATCTCGCCGTCGGCGTTCCAGGAACGGTCGCCGGGCTGCATCTCGCGTGGAAGGAACAGGGCAAGCTGCCGTGGAAACGTCTGGTCGATCCCGCCGTCGCGCTCGCGCGCGACGGCTTTACGGTCAGTGAAGGACTCTCCCGCTCGCTGAAGAGCGCGCTCCGGACGACGGACGCCAACGGCCGGCCGGTGTACTCGATGGCGAGGTTCCCGGCGTCAGTCGCGGCGTTCAGCCGGAACGGCGTGCCGTACGAACCGGGCGACACGTTCAAGCAGCCGGATCTCGCGCGCACGCTCGAGCGCATCGCCAGCCAAGGTCCGGCCGGGTTCTACGAAGGCGAAACCGCGCTCGCGCTCGAGAAAGAGATGCTGGCGAATGGCGGACTCATCACGCGCGAGGACCTGAAGAAGTACGCGGCGAAGACGCGCGTGCCCGTCAAGGGCACCTACCGCGGATACGAGGTCTTCTCGATGCCACCGCCGAGCTCCGGCGGCATCGGCGTGATCGAGATGCTGAACGTCCTCGAAGGCTACGACCTGGCGAAGATGGGGCCGGGATCGGCCAACGCGGTTCATCTGATGACCGAGGCGATGAAGCGGTCGTACGCCGATCGCGCGCGCTATCTGGGCGACCCCGACTTCAACCGCGATCTGCCGGTCGCGAAGCTGATCTCGAAGCCGTACGCCGGCGACCTGCGCAAGACGATCGACGAGAAGCGCACCAAGTCGTCCTCGCCGGCCAGCTTCGAGTGGTCGCACGAGAGCGACGAAACGACGCATATCTCGGTGGTCGACGCCGATCGCAACGCGGTGTCGATGACCTACACGCTCGAAGCCGGCTACGGCTCGAAGATTGTGGTGCCGGGCGCCGGATTCCTGCTCAACAACGAGATGGGCGATTTCAACGCCGCGCCGGAGCTGACGACCGCGGAGGGATTGATTGGGACGAAGCCTAACCTGGCCGAGCCCGGCAAGCGGATGCTGTCGAGCATGTCGCCGACGATCCTCGCGAAAGACGGTGTTCTGTTCATGGTCACCGGCAGCCCCGGCGGCCGCACCATCATCAACACCGTGCTCGAAACAATCGTCGACGTCGTCGATTTCGGCATGAACGCCCAGGAGGCGATTGACGCGCCGCGCTTCCACCATCAGTGGCTGCCAGACCGTCTCGATTTCGAGAAATACGGACTGTCGGCCGACACGGTCGCCGAGCTCGAGCGCCGCGGGCACAGCGTGCGCGCGGGCACCGGCGGCCAGGGCGTCGCGCAGGTCATCGTCTACAACGCCAAGGAAGACATGATCGAAGGGGGCACTGACCGCCGCGCGTCCGATGGCGCCGCGGTGGGAGTGCCGGGGCGGACGATGCCGCCGAAGGCGACCGCGGCGAAACCGTGATCGAGTCAGGTAGTCCAGCGCCGGCGTTCAGGCCGGTTTGCGTGATGCGCGCGCCGTCGGTGCATGCTTGCCGAGCAACTCGATGAACTCGCCGATGTAGTCGGCGCCGGCAAGATCCTTGGGCATCACGGCGCGCCATTCGCGCCGCAGCCCGCGCGCGGTCAGCGGGCGGCTGACGATCGAGCCGGCGTCCACCAGTGGCTGCACGGCCCAGCGGGCGAGCACGCTGACACCCAGTCCCGCCTTGACGAGCTCGGCGATCGATTCCGTCAACATCACTTCTTCGACGCGCGCTGGCACATGCCCTGACGGCACCAGCACTTCCTGCAGGACGCGGCTCTCTTCCTTCGGCGGGTAGACGTACAGCGTTTCGTCGCGCAGATCCGACAGCCGGACGTGAGTCTGCTTCGCGAAGCGATGGTCCCGCGCCGCGACGACGACCAGCTCGTCGTCGAAGACCGGGCGCGATACCAGGCGGCGGTCGCGTACCGGACTGCTCATGATCGCCAGGTCGAGCTTTCCCGCCAGCAGCATGTCCAGCGGACGGCCGGTCGCACGCGACGTCGATGCGGACTTCCACCTGCGGAAAACGCTTCCGGTAGCGGACGAGCAGCGGCGGCAGCCAGTGATAGCAGGTGTAGCACTCGGTCGTGAGCCGCAGCATCCCCGCGCGCGCCTTGCCCATCTGGTGGATGTCCTGCTCGGTCCGATCCAGCCGATCGAGGACATCGCGCGCGGTGGCCAGCAGCCGCTCGCCGGCGGGAGTCAGCACCAGCCGCTTGCCGACGCGCAGAAAGAGCGCCGCGCCCAGCCGCGATTCGATGTCGCGGAGCTGGTGGCTGAGCGCGGACTGTGTGAGGTGGAGCCGATCGCCCGCACGGGTGAGGCTGCCGAGTTCCGCGACCGCCGATACCAGGCGAAGGTGGCGGACTTCGAGATCCATCGACATGAGAGTATCTCATCATCATGATGATGACAAAGAATTTCACTCATGACAGACAACCGGCCTGGCATCGGCTCGTGGTCATCGCGCTGGTGCGGTCAGATGACGCGGATCCTGGCCCGATGACCGGTGGCTGGAAAAAGAAAGGACCGGCACATATGGCCGGCCCTGGCGTGAGACGCCGCCGCAGCGGCGTTCACAAGCTGTTGCGTTCGCTGTCGTGAACGCGTGGTTAGTGGACGCGCACCGGCGCCGCGAACCGCAGATTCGCTGGCGTCCGCATGGCGCGCCAGTCGTCCTCGAGAATCGCGTAGAGCACCTGATCCAGGCTCTGACCGTTGTGCACGAATGACTTGCGCAGCACGCATTCCTGAACCGCGCCCGTCTTGAGGAGCGCGCCGTTGCCGCGGCCGTTGAGCGTCGCCGCACGCGCCTCGAGGCGGTGCACGCCGAGCGTCTCGAACGCGAACTCGATGACGAGCTCCGCGCTGTCCACGAAGACGCCGGTGCCCCAGAACGGCGAGCCGAGGGCAAAGCCCCATTCCGCCGTGGAAAAGGCCGGATCGTGCTGGCGCAGCTGGAAGATGCCGATGGCGGTATCGAATCCCTGAAGCGTGACGGCGTAGCAGATGTAGCTGCCGGCGGCGCGCTGACGGTGCGTCCACGCGATGAACAGCTCGAAGCTTTCAACGGATGTGGGAGGCGGCGAGATGAATCGTGACACTTCCTCGGTGGTCAGGAGCGCAAAGAGCGACGCCGCGTCGCCGGCGCGGAGTTCGCGCAGCACGACCTGCTTGCCGCTCAGCACCGGCAGCCGCTGCTGCCAGTCGCTGCTGATCGTTTGCCCGGATGGCACCGGCACGACCCTGGTATCCATCTCCGGTTGGTAAGGCATCTTTTCCATCGTCAGTGTCCCGATCTCTTACTGCCCGGCCGGCCGCGGCGCCGCGACTTCGCCGAACTCCTGTCTCATCCAGGGTGCCCGGTTGTTGAAGTTCAGGAACCAGTTGTACGAAGGGTTCTGCTGCAGGTTGAGGCGCGGCTGACTGCGCGTCAGCGTACCCCAAACGATGTTGTCGCCATCAGTCGCGGTGCCCCAGACGATGTTGTCGCCGTCGCTGGCCGAGCCCCAGACGATGTTGTCGCCGTCGCTGGCCGAGCCCCAGACGATGTTGTCGCCGGCAGCGGCTGTCCCCCACACGATGTTGTCGCCGTCGGTGGTACCCCAGACGATATTGTCGCCGTCGCCGGTGCCCCACACGATGTTGTCGCCAGCCTCGGCGCTGCCCCACACGATGTTGTCACCGCAGTCGCCGCCGCCGCACGCGGTGCCCCACACGATGTTGTCGCCAGCATCGGCGCTGCCCCAGACGATGTTGTCGCCGTCACCGGCCGTGCCCCAGACGATGTTGTCGCCGGCCGTGCCCCACACGATGTTGTCGCCGTCGCCGGCAGTTCCCCAGACGATGTTGTCGCCGTCGGCGGCCGTGCCCCACACGATGTTGTCGCCGCAATCGCCGCCGCCGCACGCCGTGCCCCAGACGATGTTGTCGCCGGTGGCGCCCAGCGTCTTCGCCGCGCCCCAGAGCACGCCGTTCTGCCAGGCGTTGGCGGTCGGCAGCATGAAGCCGTTGCGGAGGCGGTGATTGCCCCAGAAAATCTGGCGGCCCCAAATCGGCTCGATCGGCACGGCCTCGCCCGCGCTGTGCGCAGACGCATAGAACTTCGCGAGGCGGACGGCGCCGAGCGCGTTGAGGAAGCCCGCGCCTTCTTCGAGCGGGTTGTAGCCCGGATAGATTTCGGCGGTGTACTGCAGAATCGCCTTAATCAGGTTTGGCGTCAGCGACGGATTCGCCTGGAGCATCAGCGCCACAGTGCCGCTGACGACCGGCGCCGCCATGCTGGTGCCGCTGAGCACCATGTACGGCTTGGTCCGCAGGATCGCGCCGGTGGCCGCCACGAGGTAGTTGGCGTTGATCGAATAGAGCGACGCCTCGGTGGCAATCGTCGAGACCGTGCCGACGCCGGACGCGACGAGATCGGGCTTGGCCGCGCGGTTGATGAGCGTCGGACCACGCGAGCTGAATTTCGCGACCTTGTCGTCCGCGCGCGTCAGCGTGCCTTCCGTGCTCGACGCACCGACCGTCAGCACCCACGGCGCGTTGGCCGGCGCGGAAATCGCGCCCCAGACCGGGTGACCCGCCGTGTCGTTGCCGCCGTTGCCGGCCGCCGCGACCACGGTGATGCCGAGATCGACGAGCCGCTTGGTCGCGAGCGTCAGCGGATCGACGTCGTACGACTCGGTGACCGGCGCGCCAATCGACAGGTTGACGACGCGGATGTTGTGCCCGTTCTGGTTGTAATTCTCGGCCACCCAATCGAGCGCCGCGATGACGTTGGCGACGGTACCGTTGCCGTTGCGATCGAGAACCTTGAGAACGGCCAGCGACGCACCGGGCGCGATGCCGGCGTTCTGGCCGCTCGAATCCTTGCCGTTGCCCGCGAGAATGCCGGCGACGTGCGTGCCGTGGCCGAAATCGTCGAACCGCGTCAGGCGCGGGATGGCAGCGGTGAAATCCTTGAAGAACGTGACGTTCTTGAGATCGTCGTGATTGAACGCCAGCCCCGAGTCGATGACCGCGACTTCGACACCGGCGCCCGTGTAACCGAGGTCGGTGCGCGCGAAAAACGCGCCGGATGTGATCGACGTGCGGAAGTTCGACGAGTGAACGGAACGATCGCCGTGCACGTGCGTGACGTTCGCATTCGTCGAGAGCGCCGTGAGCAGGCTGTCCGGGACGTCGAGGACGTGGCCGTTAATCGTCGAGAGCTTGCCGGTGCGGTCGTAGCGCTGGACCGCGGCCGGCAACGAACCGCCGGGCGCCAGGGTCACGATGACTCGGCTCGTGCGCAACGCGCTGCCTGCGGTCGCGCGGGACTGCAGATCGGCGTCGAGCTTGGTGGGGCCCTGGGCAAACGCGGGCCGGTTGGCGCCAAAGAGGACAAACGTCAGAGCCGCGATTGCCAGACGCTTCGGTCCCCAGACCGCCTTGTGTCGAACTGAAGTTTTAAGATTGGGGTTCAAGCGGCTGGTCAAAATGCAAGAGAATGGCCAGCTCTGCACTTTTTTACGCGATGAGTCGAAGCGAATACAGGTCAACGACTTACAGAAATTGACAAACTTTGGGTGAAGCACAGAAAACGTGCGAGTTGTGCCAGATCGGCACACTACCTCGGGAACAAAGCACCCACATCCCCGAAATGTCTAGGGAAAAGCTGAAATCTTGCATGGGTGTTCCGTTCTGAATCGCCGTTGTCAAAATAGAGCACTCAAATGCCACTGAAGTCATACCATGTCGTAAACATAACTGCAAACGACTTCAGATATTGTCATATCTGCACGTACTTTCACCAGAAGAATACCTCGTACTTTCACCAGGAACAATACCGGGAGGCGTAAATACGCCACCGTAATCGGACTGGACATAGGATTAGCAGCGCGCCGGCTCGTAGGCGAGGTTCGTCGTCAGCCACCGCTCGACCTGCTCGATCGACTCACCTTTGCGCTTCGCGTAGCTCGCGATCTGATCCTCGCCCAGCCGCCCCACACTGAAGTAGCGTGCCTGCGGGTGCGCGAAATACAACCCGCTGACGCTGGCGGCCGGCGTCATCGCGGCGTTCTCGGTGAGTTCGAGGCCCGCTTCAGCGGCGCCGAGAAGCTCGAAAAGCTTGAACTTCTCACTGTGATCGGGGCAGGCGGGATAGCCGAAGGCCGGACGGATGCCGGGGTGGTTCTCGCTGTGCAGTTCCTCGGCGGCGCGCGCCTGGTCGACGCCCCATTCGATTCGCGCGCGCTGGTGCAGATACGCGGCAAACGCCTCGGCGAACCGATCGGCGAGTGCTTTGACGATGATGCTGCTGTAGTCGTCCTGCTCGCGCTCGAACCGCTGCGCGAGCGCATCGGCTCCCAATCCCGCCGTCACCGCAAACGCACCCAGCCAGTCGCGCTGCGGGGCAACGAAGTCCGCGAGCGACAGGTTCGGCTTCCCGTCGGCAATCGCCTCCTGCTGCCGCAGCAGGTTGAATCGCGTCAGCTCGCCGTGATGCTCGCGGTCGCGGTAGACGACGATGTCGTCCGCCTCGCTGGCGGCCGGCCAGAACCCGTAGACCCCGCGCGCCGTCAGCAGCCGTTCGGTCACGATGCGATCGAGCAGCGCGCGCGCGTTGTCATAGAGGTCGCGCGCCGCCTTGCCGTACTGCGGGTGGTCGAGAATGGCCGGAAACCGCCCTTTCAGCTCCCACGCGGCGAAGAAAAACGTCCAGTCGATATACGGGACCAGCGTCTCGAGCGGCACGTCGATGACGCGTCGGCCGACGAACGGCGGCTCGGGCAGCGTCTCGCGCCCCCAGTCGATGGACAGGCGATTGGCGAGGGCGTCCGCGTACGACAGCAGCGGCCGCTCGCGCCGCGCGTGGTGCTGTTCCCGCAGCTTCGCCTGTAACTCGCGGTTCTGCTGTGCGAACCCCGACCGGCGCTCCTCGCTCAGGAGGCTCGACACGACATCCACCACCCGCGAGGCGTCCAGGACGTGCACGGTCACCTGTCCGAATTCGGGCGCAATCTTGACCGCGGTGTGCTGCCGGCTCGTCGTGGCGCCGCCGATGAGGAGCGGCTGCCGCATGCCGCGGCGCTCCATCTCTTTCGCGACGAACACCATCTCGTCGAGCGACGGCGTGATGAGGCCGCTCAGCCCGACGAGGTCAGCCTTCTGGTCGATGGCGGTCTGCAGGATCTTGTCGGCCGGCGCCATCACCCCGAGGTCGATGACGTCGTAGCTGTTGCAGCCGAGGACGACGCCGACGATGTTCTTGCCGATGTCGTGCACGTCGCCTTTGACCGTGGCGATGACGATTCGCCCTTTTGACGACGCTTCGGCCGCTCCGCCGGCGGCCATCCGCGCCTCGCGCTCGGCCTGCATGAATGGCTCGAGATAGGCCACGGCGCGCTTCATCGCCCGGGCGCTCTTGACCACCTGCGGGAGGAACATCTTGCCGGCGCCGAAGAGATCGCCGACGACTTTCATCCCGTCCATCAGCGGGCCTTCGATGATGTCGAGCGGCCGCGGGTATTTCAGCCGCGCTTCTTCGACGTCCTGCTCGATGAAGTCGAGCACGCCGTGGACCAGCGCATGGGACAGCCGCGCCTCGACGGTCGCGTCGCGCCACCGCACGTCCTGCTCGCGCTTGGTGCCGGCGCCTTTCACCGTCGCCGCGAACTCGACCATGCGCTCGGTCGCGTCGGGCCGGCGGTTGAAGATGATGTCCTCGACGTGCTCGAGCAGATCCTTGGGAATGTCTTCGTAGACGACCAGCTGGCCGGCATTGACGATGCCCATGTCGAGGCCGGTCTTCATCGCGTGATACAGAAACGCCGAGTGAATCGCCTCGCGGACGATGTCGTTGCCGCGGAACGAGAACGACAGGTTGCTGACGCCGCCGCTGACCTTCACGCCCGGACAGGTCGCCTTGATGATGCGCGTCGCCTCGATGAAATTCATCGCGTAGGCGTTGTGCTCCTCGAGCCCGGTCGCGATGGCGAGGATGTTGGGGTCGAAGATGATGTCCGTCGGATCGAACCCCGCCCGTTCGGTGAGCAGCGCGTAGGCCCGCTGACAGATCGATACTTTCCGCTCGATGGTGTCGGCCTGTCCCTGCTCGTCGAACGCCATCACGACGACGCCGGCGCCGTAGCGCCGGACCAGCGCGGCCTTCGTCAGAAAATCGTCTTCGCCTTCCTTCAGGCTGATGGAATTGACCACCGGCTTGCCCTGCACGCATTTGAGGCCGGCGAGAATGACGGACCATTTCGAGCTGTCGATCATCACCGGCACGCGCGCGATTTCCGGTTCCGTCGCCAGGTAGTTGAGGAACGTCGTCATCGCCTGCTCGGAATCGAGCATGCCTTCGTCCATGTTGACGTCGATGAGGTTCGCGCCGCCGCGCACCTGCTCGAGCGCCACCTGCGTCGCGGCGGCGAAATCGCCGGCGCGAATCACACGCGCGAAGCGCGCCGATCCGGTGACGTTGGTGCGCTCGCCGATCATCTGGAAATTGGAGTCGGGCCGGATCGTCAGGGCCTCGAGACCGGCGAATTGCGGTGAACCGGTTCCAAGTTTCAAGTCTGAATGTCTGAAGGCTGCGCAGGCGGCAACTCCCTCGACCGCCTTTGCGATCTCCGCGATGTGCTCCGGCGTCGTCCCGCAGCAGCCGCCGACGATGTTCACGAAGCCGCTGGTGGCGAACTCGTGGAGGTAGCCCGCCGTGTCCTTCGGCCGCTCGTCGTACTGACCGAACGCGTTCGGCAGACCGGCGTTGGGGTAGCAGGTGACGTAGCAGTCGGCGAGGCGTGCGAGGTCCGCGAGGTACGGCCGCATGTCGCGCGCGCCGAGCGCGCAGTTGGTGCCGACGCTGAACGGCCGCGCGTGCCGGATCGACGCCCAGAAGGCGTCGATCGTCTGGCCCGACAGCGTCCGGCCGCTCAAATCCGTGACCGTGACCGAAATCATCAGTGGCAGCCGTTCGGCGTCCGGCGTTCGACGTTCGTCGTAGACCTCTTCGATGGCGACGATGGCGGCCTTCGCGTTCAGCGTGTCGAAAATCGTCTCGAGCAGCAGAACGTCGCACCCGCCCTCGATCAAGCCACGGACCTGATCCTTGTAGGCGTCTTTCAGCGCGTCGAACGTGATGGCGCGAAAGGACGGATCGTTGACCTGCGGCGAGATCGACAGCGTCCGATTGGTCGGCCCGATCGAGCCGGCGGCGAACCGCGGCCGATCCGGCGTGCGCGCGGTCCAGGCCTCGCACGCCTGCTTCGCGAGCTTCGCCCCTTCCAGGTTCAGTTCGTAGGCGAGCGCTTCGAGCCCATAGTCGGCCTGGGAGACCGCGGTGCTGTTGAAGGTGTTGGTCTCGATGATGTCCGCGCCGGCCTCGAGGTACTGATGATGGATCTCCAGGATCACGTCGGGCCGCGTCAGGACGAGCAGATCGTTGTCGCCGCGGAGATCGTGCGTGTGGTCCGCAAAGCGCTGTCCGCGGAAGTCGGCTTCGGTCAGCCGATGCCGCTGGATCATGGTCCCCATCGCCCCGTCGAGGACGAGGATTCGCTGATTGAGCAGCGACGTCAACGTCTGGCGCACATCCCGATTCATCGGCATACCCTAGTCTGCGTTTTCATGTTTTCGTGTTTTCGTGGCGGTTGGCGGTGTCGTCTTGGTGCCGCTCGCGATCAGCACGGTGAACGGGTCTCCGGCCTTACGCGCGCCGACGCCGACCCGCACGTCGGAGAGTCCGGACGCCATCAACATCTTCTTCAGCTCGTCGTCGTCGAATCCGAGACGGCGGTCGCCGAGCTTGGCGCGGACCCACTCTTCCTGGTGGGTCCGCAGATCGAGCAGCAGCACCTGTCCGCCGGGCGCGGTGATCCGCGCCGCCTCGGCGACGGCGCGTGCCGGGTGCTGGGCGTGATGCAGCGCCTGTGAGAGCATCGCGACGTCGACGGACGCGTCGCGCATCGGCAGCTTCTCCAGCTCGCCTTTCTTCCAGATGACGTTCGTCACGCGGCGGCGCCGCGCCAGCGCACGCGCGCGCGCCAGCACGACATCCGATCGATCGACGGCAATCACCTTGGACGCCCAGCGCGCCGCTTCGACGGTGAGGTAGCCCTCGCCGCAGCCGAGGTCGGCGACGGCCAGCCGCGGCAACAGCAGGCCCAGCGCACGCGACCAGGCCGCCCAGCTCCGGCCAGGCACCAGCTGCCGCGCGTCGCGTGTGTCGGGACCGGCGTGCGCGTCGAAGTTCTCCTTCCGCAGCCGCAGCACCTCCTGCAGCCGCGCCTCGTCCGCCCGCACGGCGGCATCGGCGGCCGATTCCTCGAACTGCTGCTGCAGCACCCCCGCCAGCGACCCCTCGCGGAGTCCGGCCGCCAGGCGGTAGTAGCTGAAGCCGCCGTCCCGCTCCTCGACGACCAGGCCGGCGTCCTTCAGCAGTCCGAGATGCCGCGACACGCCGGACTGCGCCAGCCCCAGGACGCCCGTCAGCTCGGTGACGTTCAGCCGCTCCTTCGCCAGCACGCGCAGCAGGCGCAGCCGCGCTTCGTCGCCGAGCAGCCGGTACAGCAGGGCGGCCGACTTCACATCTATAAATCTACATTTACTGATTTAGCTCGTCAAGCGAGCGCGGCCAGTCGTCCTTGAGCAGCCGCGACAGCGAGCGATCGGCCAGCAGGCGGCCGCCGGTCTGGCACTTCGCGCAGTAGTTGCACTCGTTGTCGGCGTAGACGATGTGCTGGACCGGCGCGCCGCAGACGGGACACGGCTGCTTGAAGCGGCCGTGCACCGCCATCTCGGGGCGGAACGCCGTCACCTTCTCGGGAAACCCGTCCTTCACCTCGGCGCGCAGGTGATCGATCCACAGGCGCAGCGTCGCCCGCGCCGCGTCGTACAGGCGACGCAGCTCCTCGTCCGACAGCGTGCGCGTCAGCTTCAACGGCGAGAGCCTGGCCGCGTGCAGGATCTCGTCGGAGTAGGCGTTGCCGATGCCGCTGAAGAGGTGCGGATCGGTGAGCGACCGTTTCAGCGTGTGGTTCTCGCGCGTCAGCGCGTCGTGAAACTGCTCGAGCGTGGCGTCGAGCGGCTCGAGCCCGCCGGGATCGAGCGCCCGCAGCGCCGGCTCGCCGCGCACGAGTTGAATCGACGCACGCTTCTTCGAGCTCGCCTCCGTGAAGAACAGCGTGCCGTTGGCGAACTGAAACGTGGCGAGGATCAACTTGGGGCCGATGCCCGGCTTCTGCCCCGGCGCCCGCCAGCGCAGACGTCCCGCGATCATCAGGTGGATCACGAGAAAGAGGTCCTCGAACTCGAAGACGATCCGCTTGCCGATGCGCCGCACACCCGCGATGGTGCGGCCGTTGATCGAATCGATGGGAGGGTCGACGGAGCGGAGAACGAAAGGACTGAGGAGATTCAGACGATCGAGCCGCTGGCCGACGACGTGCCGCTGCAAGTGCCTCGATGTACACCACCACATCGGGCAGTTCGGGCATGTATCAGTGTTGATACCAAAGACACAGGGCCCTTTAGTCTTGCTCTCTTCAGCCAGTCGACGATCTGCTCGCGCGTCCAGTGATGATCGTCATTCAGGTGCAGGATGATCGAGTTGAGCGGCAGCCGTTTGTGGCAGCCCTCGGGACAGCGGCGGCGGACGTTTTCCAGGCAGTCGAACAGGCGATCCATTCGCGGCCGGATCGCGTGGGCTTCGTGCGGGTCGCGGGGCAGCGCATAGGCACCTTCGTAGGCCGCGCCGAGCGCGCACGATCCGCCGGTATCGGAGAAATACTCGCCAAACGCCTGCGTTGGCCGGCGCCTGGCGCCCTCGGCGATCGCGTCGGCGAGCTCGATCTGATCTTCGCGCGGAACTTGATGCATCGTCTTCCAGCCCCGAGCCCTGCCCCCGACAGCGGCCCGTCCTTAAGCGCATTCTACGCCTCTGAACGCCGCAGCGCATCTGTTCGGAAGCGGACGCTGGCCGAGGAACGTCCTCTGGCGTAAGTCGTGCAAACACAGTAGCCTTGAAGGCAGGACGGCTGACCGTGGCTCCGGAGCGTCCTACACTATATATGCGCCTGTCCGCTCTACTGGTTACGGTGTTTCTGGCGGCAGCACCCGCCGCAGGCGCAAGCACCAAAGCCGTCCCCGCCTCCGGACACGCCGGCGCCCGCCACGTCCTCGGACGAGAACGGCCTGAACCTTCCGGTGTCTCTCGACAAGATCAAGGGAGCACTCGAACAGACACCCGCCATTTCGTTTCGGACGCTGGACGAACGGCCGACATTTCGGGTGATGATTCGCGAACGCCAGAAGCTTGATGAGCTGCTGGCGACGCTGAACTACAAGGCGGGGCCCACGCCCGCCGGCGGCGTGTACGGGTACGAGATGCAGCGCCAGCAGTTTCCGTCGGTTGACAACCCGCTGCGACAGCCCTATGCCGCGTTCAACCAGCCGGAACTGCTCACGATCCTCATCGAGAATCTGGTCGGCCACTATCTCGGCGGCAAGGCGATCAATGCCATCTCGGCCGCCGAACGTGCGCATGCCGAGGCGGCCGCGCGCGCCGAGGTCCGCCAGGCGGTCAGCGAGTATTGCGGCGCGCAGCCGAACGCCGGGTCGGGCATCCTCATCTGCGACACGCAGAGCAACCGTTAGGGGCTGATGCACTTCGCACTGCTGGTGCTCGCGCTCGCCGCGGTCGATCAGGCGACGACGCCGACACCGAATCCGCCAGACCAGCAGGTCGAGCGCGTCCGCGCGGCGCTCGAGAAGCCGCCCTCGAAGCTCACCGTTTCCGAGGTCCGCGCGGATTTCAGCGTCCACATCGAGGTGCGCCGGCCGCTTCAGGACATCTTCGACAAACCGGTCTGGCAGCTGCCGCCGATCGGGTGGCAGCCGCCCGCGGTCGGTTACACCGCCTTCGGCGGCATTCCCATGGTGAACGTCGATCTGTTGGCCGTCGGCGGCGCGGTCGCGCGCGCCGTGAACGACGCGCGCCATGCGCATGCGGCGCACAACGCCTCCGAGGAAGTGCGGCAGGCGATTGCTGAGTACTGCGCGGTCCAGCCGAACGCCGCGACAATTTCGATCTGTTCAGGCCCCGGCCGATGACGTCGTCACCAATTGCTGTGGGTCAGTGCACGGGGACTTTCGATCTGAGTTCGTCGAACCAGTTCAGCACCACTGTCATCGTGGCCGATGTGGGAGTCGTGCTGTTGCCGGCGTCTGGGTTCGTGACGAGCAGGAACCGTCGGCCGTCCCCGGAGACGTCATAGGTGCGCCCATTCGAGACTGCACCACTCAGGAATACATCGACGTGTCGAACAGCGCGATCGGGTTGCCATAGCTGAACTGCGGAGCGAGCTGCACAGCAACCGCCATCAGCGCCGTTGAGTTGGCCGCTACGAAGAAGAGCTCATGGCCGCTGCGCGCCCACAGTCGGGCGGGTTCCGCCAGCATTCGAGATCTGCCATCGCCCGCCGTTTACATTGGGGAATGGCCTTACATAGATCTCGTTGCGGCCGGAGTCGTTGGACTGGTACGCGATCCAATGACCGTCTGGAGAAATCTCGGCGTTCCCCTCGCCAAACCGCGACTGGAGCAGCGGCTCCGTCGCCGCCACTCCGGCCCCGAGGCGGACCAGCATGACGTCCGTGCCGCCGCTGTTTGGAATCGACTCACGAACGGCAATATAGGTCCCGTCGGGCGTCACGGAGTTGGGCACCACGCCGTTCCGGCTCTCGGTCAACTGCACGGCCGATCCGGTGTTGTCGGCCTGTTGTGCGAACACGTTCACGACGCCAAGACGTGACGATGAAAAGAGCAATCGCCGGCCATCCGACTGTCCAGACCGGGTAGCTCTCGGAAGCGCGGTCGAATGTAAGGCGCGTCAGCGCTTCGTGCGCGAAATCCCAGATCCAGATGTCGTCCTCGCGGTCGCGCACCTCGACAGCGAGCTTTGTGCCGTCGGGCGACAGACGCGGGTACAGGTACGGGTGAGGCGGGGCCTTGATCATTTCTTCTCGCCCGCGACGATCCACCCACACGCAGTGTGCGCGACGCCGCGTCTTCTGTGACCGCCGAGCCCGGGACATACACGAGGGTGCCGGTCTTCGACAGGCCGAATTGCGCGGCGCCCAAGGCTTTTGTCATCACCTGTCCCACGACCGGAACCGGATCACCGATCACCTCGAGGCGTGCCGGATCGAAGCGAACCGCACGCAGCGATCCGGAAGCCGCGTAGACGATGTGACCGCTTTCCGCGTACTCGGCGTCCCCGCCGCCTCGGATCAGGACCTTCTTTTGCCCCGTCGCCAGGTCGAGCACACCGACGGCAGCGTCGTCGAGCGTGGCGCCGCCGGTCGGCACAATCGTGAACAGCACAGCTCGCCCGCCCGGCAGGAAGAAAGGAAAGATGTGATCGATCTCTCCCTGGCTGGCATCTGGTGTCGTGAGCACTTTCGGCGCGCCGCCGCCGGCCGGCACGGTGAACAGCCCCGAACTGATGCTGTTGGTCCCGAAGACGATCGTATCGTCGGGGCCCCATGTCGCGCCCAGAAGCGTCCCCTCGTACTTGCACACCGAGATCGACGGTCCGCCTGCAATCGGCACCTTCCTCAAGTCGCCCTGCGACGCATATCCGCATCCAGCGGCCGTCCGGGGAAAAGAACGGCGACGAAGGCGCCGTCAAGCCGCTCAGCACGACGGCGTCGAGCTGATTGATGTCTCGCGCGAGCAGCTGCGATGTCAGCGGACTATCGCCGACGTGATACACGACGCGCGTGCCGTCTGGAGAGATCGCGATGTCTCGGCCGGTCGGGCTGTTGGCAGCGAGCACCAGTTTTCCTGGCGGCGACACCGTGAAGCGGGCGATGTCGGCCCGCGGAACGGACGGCTTGAGCCAGCCAGGCGGCGCCGGCCGCGGCAGCGGCCAATCCGACGGCACCGGCCACCACCAGCAGACGCCTGGTCGATCGATGGCGACCGAGCTCGCAGCCGCTGGCGACGGCACAACGGATTCGAACGCGCCGGTCATCAGGAGTCGCACGTCCCCGATGTCGCGGACACGCTGCTTGGCATCTTTCACGAGGCACCGCTGCAGCGCGGTTCGCATCGATGGCGGCGTCGTCGCCGGCAGGTTGTGCCAGGCCGGCTCTTTATGAATCACCGCACCGATCGTCTCCGCGACGTCCTCGCCCTCGAATGGGCGGGCACCGGTCAGCATCTCGAACATCAGACAGCCGAATGCCCAAATGTCCGTGCGCTTGTCCACGGCGCGGCCGCGCGCCTGCTCCGGGCTCATGTAGGCCGCGGTGCCGAGAATAGCGCCCGCATATGTCGCATGCACACTCAGCGTCGGCGACATCGTCGGACTGAACGCGCCGGGCCCACCTGACATGCCTGTGCCACTCGAGGCGTCCAGCATCTTCGCGAGCCCGAAGTCGAGGACCTTTATCGTGCCGTTCGGCGTGAGCTTGATGTTGGCCGGCTTGAGATCACGGTGGATGACGCCGCGTTCGTGCGCGGCTTCGAGCGCGTCGGCGATCTGACCGGCGATTGCCAGCGCATCGGCCAGAGGCAGCGGTCCACGGGCGATCAGATCCGAAAGCGTGTCACCTTCGACGAGCTCGAGGATGATGCCCGTCGCGCTGGTGGATTGTTCGAGTCCGTAGACGGCGGCGATGTTGGGATGATTGAGCGCGGCAAGAAGCTCCGCCTCGCGTTGGAATCGCGCCTGCCGATCGGGATCGCGCGAGACTTCCTCGGGAAGCACCTTGAGCGCCACTTCGCGCTTCAGCGATGTATCGCGGGCGCGGTAGACCTCGCCCATGCCGCCAGCGCCAAGAGGCGCGACGATTTCGTACAGGCCCAGCCGATCACCCGCGTTGAGAGCCATCTTGTCGGGAAGCGGCGGCGATTATATGCGAGGGCGGGGACACCGGCCGTGGCGGAATAAGGCGAACTGCGCCGGCAGGTCGTCCGTCTACTCCGGGTATGCCGGGCCTGCTGATTTTCGCCTTCTTCGCCACGCTCCTGGTGCTGCGGCTCACGAGGGCTCCAGGTTCTGCCCTGTCAGGCGGTATCGTGTTGATGGGATTCGGCATCTGGCTGCTGCTCGACGCGACGAAACATTCGAGGTTCAACGGCTCGCTGGTCGAACCGCCGCAGCTGTTCGTGCTGCTCCTTGGTCTCTGGTGCGTGATCAAGGGTGCGCTGCGGATGGCCGAGCGATAATTCACGACGCCTTGACCTTCCGCGCGGCCTGATATATCCTTTCATCCGGTTTTACGGATGAATAGCCGGGCCCCCGCAATCCTCGACCACCTCGCCTCTCTGGCGGATACGACCCGCAGCCGGATCCTGCTGCTGCTCGACCGGCACGAGCTGACCGTGTCGGAGCTGTGCGGCATCATGCAGCTGCCGCAGTCGACCGTCAGCCGCCATCTGAAAGCGCTGGCCGATTCCGGGTGGATCAGCGCGCGCGCCGAGGGCACGAGCCACCTGTATACGATGACGAGAGAAGAGCTCGACGGGGCGGCCCGCCGGCTCTGGCTGCTGGTGCGCGAGCACGTCGGTCCCAGCGCCGCGGCGACGCAGGACCAGCGCCGTCTTCAGGCGACGCTCGCCGAACGGCGCACGAAGTCGCAGGAGTTTTTCTCCTCGTCGGTCGGTCAATGGGATCGCGTCCGCGACGAGTTGTTCGGCGATCGCTTCCACCTCGCCGCGCTGGCCGCCTTCGCGGACCGCGCGTGGGTCGTCGGCGATCTCGGTTGCGGGACGGGCACCGTGAGCGCCGCCCTGGCGCCGTTCGTCGCGCGCGTGGTCGCGGTCGACGGGTCGGCGCCGATGCTCCAGGCGGCAAAGAAGCGGCTCCAACAGTTCGACAACGTCGATCTCCGGCGCGGCGAGCTCGAATCGCTGCCGATCGACGACGGGCGCCTCGATGCGGCGACGTTGATGCTCGTGCTTCATCACGTGCCGGAGCCCGATCGCGCGCTGGCAGAAGCGTGGCGGGTTCTGAAACCCGGAGGACGCGTCGTGCTCGTCGACATGCTGCCGCACGATCGCGACAGCTATCGGCAGCAGATGGGGCACGTGTGGCTCGGGTTCAGCGACGAGCACATGCAGCGGCTGTTGAACAGCAGCGGATTCGAGGACGCGAGGATCGTTTCACTGGCGCCGGACGCGAAAGCCAAGGGTCCGGGATTGTTTGTCGCAACAGGGATGAAGCCACGAAAACACGAAAACACGAAATCGGATTAGTACGTGAGCGCGGCCCTTTAGGACCGCGAAAAGAGGAGACGCAATGGCAACTGTGACCGAGAAGATGCACCCGTTCGCGGCCGCGAAGGCGGCGGGTCGCGAACCCTACAAGGTGAAGGACCTCTCGCAGGCGGAGTTCGGACGCAAGGAGATCCGCCTCGCCGAGCAGGAAATGCCCGGCCTGATGGCGTTGCGCAAGCAGCACGGCGCGAAGAAGCCGCTCGCCGGCGCCCGCGTCATGGGCAGCCTGCACATGACGATTCAGACAGCGGTGCTGATCGAGACGCTCGCCGAGCTCGGCGCTGACGTCCGCTGGGTGTCGTGCAACATCTTCTCGACGCAGGATCACGCGGCGGCCGCGGTCGTCGTCGGCCGTCCCGAGACCGGCGGCACTGCGAAGGATCCGAAGGGTACGCCGGTGTTCGCGTGGAAGGGCGAGACGCTCGAGGAGTACTGGTGGTGCACGGACCAGGCGCTCGAGTGGCCGGACGGCAGCGGTCCGACCCTCATCGTCGATGACGGCGGCGACGCGACGCTGGTCGTGCACAAGGGCGTGGAGTTCGAGAAGGCCGGCAGCGTGCCGCCGTTCGACCCGCACGGGCATCCGGAAGAGTGGGGCGTGATTCTGGAATGCATCAAGTCGTCGATCGGCCGCGACCCGCAGCGGTGGACGCGGCTCGCGTCGTCAATCCGCGGCGTCAGCGAAGAGACGACCACGGGCGTGCATCGGCTGTATCAGATGATGGAAGCGGGGACGCTGCTGTTCCCGGCCATCAACGTCAACGACTCGGTGACCAAGAGCAAGTTCGACAACATCTACGGCTGCCGCCATTCGCTGCCGGACGGCCTGGCGCGCGCGACCGACGTCATGCTCGGCGGCAAGGTGGCGGTCGTGTTCGGCTACGGCGAAGTCGGCAAGGGATGCGCGCAGGCGCTGCGCGGGCAGGGCGCCCGCGTCATCGTCACGGAAATCGATCCGATCTGCGCGCTCCAGGCGGCGATGGAAGGCTATCAGGTGGCGACGCTCGACGATGTCGTCGAGAATGCGGACATCTTCATCACCGCGACGGGCAACCACAACATCATCACCGTCGAGCACATGGCGCGGATGAAGGACAAGGCGATCGTCGGCAACATCGGCCACTTCGACAACGAGATCGACATGGCCGGTCTCAAGAAGTATCCGGGCGTCGAGCGGATCAACATCAAGCCGCAGTACGACGAGTTCCGCTTCCCCGACGGCCACAGCGTCATGGTGCTGGCCGAGGGCCGGCTCCTCAATCTCGGGTGCGCGACGGGTCATCCGAGCTTCGTGATGTCGGCGTCGTTCACCAATCAGGTGATCGCGCAACTCGAGCTGCACGCCAACACCGGCAAGTACGAGAAGAAGGTCTACATGCTGCCGAAGCACCTCGACGAGCAGGTGGCGCGGCTGCACCTGGATCATCTCGGTGTGAAACTCACGAAGCTGTCGAAGGATCAGGCGGACTACATCGGCGTGCCGGTGGACGGGCCGTACAAGCCGGATCACTATCGGTACTAGACCGGAGCCGGGGACTAGGGGACTAGGGGACTCAGTCGGGGCCAGGGGCTCGGGGCTAGCTGAAACCCGCGAGCGTGGAGACACGTTCGCGGGTTTTTGCTTCTACTGGGACGCGAGCCCTTCCTTGAGGAACGCCACGAGGGGCGGATAGATCTTGTCCGGCGCCTCGAGGTGCGGCACGTGTCCGAGGCCGGGGATCAACAGCACCTTGCCGCGGCCGTTCGGGATGGCGGCGGCCAGGAACTTCATCCGCTCCTGAAAGAGCGCGGCCGATCCCGGCAGAACGTCTTCCGCACCGCCGAACGCCAGCGTCGGCGCCTTGATGTGGGCCCAGTCATTGACGACGGGGTCGAGCGTCAGCATCTGCTGGGCCACCGCCTGCACCATCGCCAGCCGCGGCCAGTCGGCGCTGAGCGTCCACGCGTAGCGGACGCGGGCGTAGCTCTCGAACTGAGGCGTCCATGCCGCCGGGTTGTGTGCGACATAGCGCATCAACCCGGCCCGGACGGTTTGATATGTCGCCGCGAGGTTGCGGCGGTACGCCTCGTCGACGCTGTCGATCCGGCGATCGAAGCGGCTGTCGACGAGGCCGATCGGGTTGTACATCACCACGCGCTCGACGACGTCCGGATACTGGGAGGCGAAGCGCGCGGCGAGCATGCCGCCCATCGAGTGACCCACCACCATCGCCTTGGCGATTTTCAGGTTCTGCAGGATCGCGAACGTGTTCCGCGCCATGTCGTGAAAGTTGTACGGGATGATCGGCTTCGACGAGCGCCCGAACCCGATCTGGTCGGGCACGATCACGCGGAATCCTTCCTTGCGTAATGCGTCGATGAGCCCACCGAAATAAAAGCCTGCGAAGTTGAAGCCGTGCAGCACCACGATGGTGTGGCCGTTCGGCGCGCCGGCCGGCGCGACGTCCATGTAGGCAATCCTCACGTCCTGGCCGTACAGCGTCAGCGGCAGATAGGAACTGGGATACGGATAGGGCACATCCTCGCTGGTGATGCTGCCCGGTTTGACATCAGTCGGTGTCGGGACCGGGGCCGGGGTCTGTTGCGCGGCGCCGCCCGGTTGGACCGCGAGAATGGACATCACGAGCGCGAGCGAAAGGGGGATGTTCATAGAGCCTCTACGCTACACTACGCGCCGGAGATTTGATCGATGAAACGCATCGTGCTGATCGCCGTCGCGGTCGATAACGGCAGTGGCGGCGGTGCTGGATCATGAATGCCGGCACGATGAAAGCCCACATCATCTGCCGAACAGATAACACGTCGCTGCCAGCTGTCCTGCTCCGCTCCCGCCCCTTCGGCGGTATCATCGCGCCATGAAGACGCACCGCGTCCGCCATCTCATCCTCGCCACGTCGCTCGCCATCTGCGCCGCCGTAGCCCTGACACACGCGCAGCAGGGAACGCTGAGCGCCGTCGAGAAGCAGCGGCGGATCGACACCGAAGCGGAGCTCCAGTCGATTGCGGTCGTCGAGCGCAAGGTGATGATGCCGATGCCCGACGGCGTGCGGCTGGCGACCGACATCTACCGCCCGAAGAACGCGGCGGGGAAAGTGCCCACGATCTGGGTCCGCACCCCGTACAACTTCAACTTCTGGGATGTCCACAACGGGGTCCCAGCCGACATGAGCGCGGCGCTGACGGCGGTCAAGCGCGGTTACGCCTATGTCGTGCAGAACGAGCGGGGACACTTCTTCTCGGAAGGCAACTACGACATCCTCGGCTCGAAGACCGACGGCTACAACACCGTTGACTGGCTGACGAAGCAGGCGTGGTCCAACGGCAAGATCGGCACGACCGGCTGTTCGTCGACCGCCGAGTATCAGATGGGCGTCGCGGCTCTCGGCCACCCGGGCTACGCCGCGATGAACGTGCAGGGGTTTGGCGCCGGCGTTGGCCGCGTCGGCCCGTATTACGAGCAGGGCAACTGGTACCGCGGCGGCGCGGTGCAGATGCTGTTCATCGCGTGGTTGTACGGCGAGCAGAATCAGGTCCGGCCGATGTTTCCGCCGAACACCTCGCGCGAGGATTCTGATCCGGGCGTCGAAGTCGTTCGACCTCGCGCAGCACCTGCCGCCGGTCGACTGGTCGAAAGCGCTGTGGCACCTGCCGGTGCAGGACATCATCAAGAACGTCGACGGCCCGCGCGGCATCTTCGAGACGTCGATGCCGGTCGAGACCGGCGGGAAGATGATTCAACGCGCGCCGAACGATCCGGCATGGTACCGCGGCGGCCTGTATCACGACGACCAGAAGCTGAACGTGCCGGGACTCTGGTTCATGTCGTGGTACGACGTGTCGGTCGGCCCGAACCTCGCGCTCTACAATCACGTCCGCAAGACCGCCTCCCCGGAGATCGCCAACGAGCAGTGGGCGATCATCGCTCCGGTCGCGCATTGCTCGTACACGCGCGCCACCGCCGACACCGTGGTCGGCGAGCGCAGCATGGGCGACGCGCGCTTCGACTACAACGACATCGTCTACGGGTTCTTCGATTGGTTCCTGAAGGGCGAGAAGGCGACGAGGGTCGACTCGCTCGCGAAGGTCACCTATTACACGATGGGGATGAACAAGTGGCAGACGGCCGACACCTGGCCGCCCGCCGGCGCGCAGCCACTGACGTTCTTCCTGTCGAGCGCCGGCAAAGCCAACACGCTGCACGGCGACGGTGCGCTCGCCGCCGCGGCGCCTGACGCCGATAAGCCCGACGCCTTCACCTACGATCCGATGAACCCGGTGCTCTCTTATGGCGGCAACGTCTGCTGTACCGGCACAGCGGTCGCCGCGGGCGCGTTCGACCAGCGACGCATGGAGGCGCGCGACGACATCCTCGTCTACACGTCCGACGCGTTCAAGGAAGGGACCGAGGTGAGCGGTCCGATCACGCCGACGCTGTACGTCTCGTCCGACGCAAAGGACACCGACTTCACCGTCAAGGTTCTCGACGTCTACCCCGACGGCCGCGCCTACAACCTCGACGAGTCGATCCAACGGATGCGATATCGCGACGGTTACGACAAGCCGCTCGCGTGGATGGAATCGGGCAAGGTCTACAAGGTGACGTTGCAGCCGCTGACGACGAGCAACTACTTCGCCGCCGGGCACAAGCTGCGCATCGAAGTGTCGAGCAGCAACTTTCCGCGTTTCGATCGCAACCTGAACACCGGCGGCAACAACTACGACGAAAGCAAAGGCGTGGTCGCGCACAACGCGGTGCACCACTCGAAGCAGTACCCGTCGTCTGTGACGGTGACGGTCGTCAAGAGATCCGCACCGTCAACTGCGGGACAACAGAGATAGGCAGGAAGGGCTGGAGCCCTTCCCGCCTATCCTGCCCTACAGCGTTCTCAGAAACGCGATCAGCGCAGCCTTGTCCTCGGCGGGCAGCGTCAGGCCGAATATGTGCCCGGGGATCGCGCGGGTCTTCGTGTCCGGCGGGTTCCAGCCCTTGGATAGATAGTCGTCGCGCAGGCGCGCGGGATCGAACCATTCCTCGAGCGACGCGATCGATCCCGGAGTGCTCCAGCGTGTCGCGGTACCACACGTCCTTTGAGCGACGGCACTTTGTAATAGCCGGTCCCTTTCCGTGTCCGCAGCGCGAGTCCGGGATCGAGTCCCAGCTTCACGCGCCATCACGTCTTCCGCCGGAGGCGCGTTCGGATGCGCGAACGGTGTGAAGCCGTCGACCGCCACGAGCTTGTTGTTCGTGTAGAGGGGCGGTGTGTGGCAGCCGGCGCAGCCTGCCCGGCCGAAGACCTGCTCGCCGCGCGCCGTCAGGTCGTTCGGCTGATTGGGATTCGTCGGCGGCTCGAGCGCGGAGATGTACTTTCCGAGCGCGTACATCGCATCGTCGCTGTGGCGAGTGTGCAGCTTCCGCTCGGCGCGCCGGACTGAACGTGTGACGGCCCAACCGCGCCATCGTCGGCGTCGGTGACCAGAATCCCGTAGCGCGCGATGTCCTCCGGCCCGCGATTGCGATGCGTCGCGGTGGCGTCGAGGTACTTGCGATCCTTGACGCCGATCAGATCCGGCATGTGGTTGGTGAAGTACGGGCTGCCGTTGAATCGCGAGAATGTGCCCGGCGCGGTGGATGCCGTCGATCCGCTCGCGCTCCTCCTTCGGACATCGTCTTGAGCCGGGCATTGACGTCGTCCTTCACCCACGGCGCGGCGTAGGATTCGGTACGCGCGCTCCGCGGCGGACGCGCTCGGGCCCTCGCGCGCTTCAGGTACTCCTCGGCCCGCTCGAAGACGAACTCGAAGATCGAGCCCGTCAAACGGCATGTTACCTTGCGCCCCGAGCACTGCTGTGCCATCGGGCAGCAACGCGCGTGTGACACGCTGAACATTCAGCGAGCGTCAGCCTTCAGCTTCCCGTCGCGATCGACGATCCAGCGCATCGACGTCGATGGACCCGTTGTTGTCGACGAGCGCGCGCCCGCTGCACGCCGCGGACGGTATCGTCCACCCAGGCCAACGCGCGCGGATCGTCCGTGCGGTTTTCGGGCAGATCCATGCCATCGAAGATTTCGCGCCCGGCGGAGATCCACTCCTCGTCCGTGCGGCTCTTGCCGATTTCGATCAGCGGCTTCGGACCCTGCGCCCGCATCCATTCGCGATAGCCCTTGGGCTCGCGATCCTTGCAGGTACATCGGATAGGTGCGCAGCTCGTCGACGCGCGCCGCGTAGTACTCCGTTTCGCTGTAGAAGCTGGGCGTCGTGTTCACGCCGGCAATCGGCAGGGCCCACCCGGCCAGCGCCTTGTCGGTCCACAGCCGCGGCGCGCGGGTCGACGTCGGGGGTTGCGCGGCCAGCGATGCTATCGCCAGAGGGCGCCAACGACACGATCGCTGATGAGCGCATGGCGTAGCTTACGCCAGGGTTCGTCAGCAGTTCCTGCCCTTCCGACCTATCCCGCCGCTACTCGTACCGGAGCGCCTCCATCGCGTCGACCGCCGTCGCGCGTCGAGCGGGAACGTAGCACGCGATCAACCCGATCAGGCAGAACAGCAACGCGGATCCGCCAAACGCGATCGGATCCGTCGGACCGATGCCGAACAGGAGCGAGCCGAGCAGCCGGCTGGCGCCGGCCGCCAGCACCAGACCGATAGCCATGCCGGCCAGCGCCAGCATCATCCCCTGCCGAAGCACCATGCGGACGACGTCGCCGCGCTGCGCGCCGAGCGCGACGCGGATGCCGATCTCTCGCGTGCGGCTCGACACCATGTAGGCGGTGACGCCGTAGATGCCGATCGCCGCGAGCAGCAGGCCAACAATCCCGAGGCTCCCCGATACCGATGCGGCCACGCGCTGGGGACGAGCGTCAGCGCCGCGTAGTCCTCCAGCGTTTGCGACTCACGATCGGCAGGTTGGGATTCATCTGTGCGACAGAGCCTGCGCAGATCTGCCGGCCAGCCGCTGACCCTGCGTCGAACGCGCGACGATGGTCGTTCGCGGCAGGTATTGCTGCTGCCCGGCACGTAGACGAACATCCGCGGCTGTTCGCCGAGGTCGCGGTATTTCGTGTCCTTCGCGACCGCAATCACCGTGAGCGTTGTGCACAGCGTCCGGCGTGCCGGGCCGTCCCTTCCTGCTGCAGCACCGTCTTCCCTACGGCATCCTGATTGGGCCACCATCGGCGCGCGGCCGTCTCGTTCACGATGACCACGGGCGGCGCGCCCTCCGGTCGGCGTCGGTGAAATCGCGTCCCGACGCGAGCGTCATCTTCATCGCCGCGAAATAGCCGGGCGTCACGACGTTCCAGTCGGCCTCGAAGGAGCGCGCCCCGTCTGCCGGCTGTACGCCGGGCACGGTGAGGCCGCCCAGGCCGAGGCCTCCGCCGCCGAGCGGCACCATCGCCGCCAGCGCCGCCGACTGCACACCGGGCAATTCGCGCACGCGCTCGATCAGCTCGCCGCGTGAAGACGCGACCGGTCTCGGTCGGTATAGCCGGCGAGCGACAAATCCAGCGCGGCCAGCTCGACGCCGCGCGGGTCGAAGCCGGGATCGATCTCGGTCGCGCCGCTGCAGCGCGCGGACGAAGAGCCCCGCGCCGACGACGAGCACGATGCTGAACGCCACCTGTCCGACGACGAACGCGTTGCGCAGGCGCAGACGTTCGGGCCCGCCTCGCGCAGTCGGCCTTGAGCGCGGAGACCACTTCCGCCTTCGACTCCGAGAGCGCCGGCGCCAGGCCCGAGAGCACGGCGGCGATCAGCGACAAGACCGAGCGTGAAGCCAGCGCGCGCGCGTCGAGCGAGAGCGTCACGCCAACCGGCAGCGGCAAGCGTCGGCAGCAGCGACACCAGCAGCGTCGTCATCACACGCGCAATCGCCAGGCCCGCGGCACCGCCAAGGAGAAACAGCAGCATCGACTCGACCAGCATCTGCCGAATCAGCCGGCCTCGGCCCGCGCCGATCGCGAGACGCACGGCGATCTCCTTGCGCCGCGCGCGTCGCGCGGGCCAGCAACACGCCGGCCACGTTCGCGCACGCGATCGCGAGCACGAGTCCCGACCAGTCCCATGAGCACCGCGAGGAACGCCGCAACCGGCGCGCCGTTACCGGGAATCGGCGACGACGCGACGACCCGCAGGCCCTTGCCGCGGTTCTCCGCCGGAAACTCCTGCTCGAGCGCGCGGCCGATGTTCTCCAGCTCCGCGCTGGCCTGACGAACGCTGACGCCCGGCTTCAACGGGCGCCCATCACGAGCCACGCGAATTCGCGGCCCTTCAGGAGCGAGCGCCGAGCCCCGCGGCGACAGCTCGCCCACCATGTTGATCGGCACCCACACATCGCCGGTCAGCACCGTCGTTCCGCGGAACTCCTGGGGCGCGACGCCGATCACCGTGAAGGGACGCCCGTTCAACTGCAGCGTCTGGCCGACGACGGCGGGATCACCGTTGAAGCGGCGCATCCAGAACTGATAGCTCATCACCGTGATCGGCGTACCGCCGGGCTCTTCGCCATCCTCGGCGCGAAGAGCCGACCGATGAGCGGCCGCGTGCCGAGCACGTGTGAAGTAGTTCGGTCGACACCATGTCGCCGTAGATGCGCTCGGCGCCGTCGCGGCCGCCGAGGCTCATCGGCGAGGCGCCGAAGCCGGTACGCGTATATCCCTGTGAACACGGTGTTCCGCGCACGGATGTCGAGGTAGTTCGGATAGGAACCGTTGTCGAAGCCCTGGCCGTTCCTGCGATCGGCCGACATCGACCAGGCGCTCCGGGCTCGACGACGCCGGGCGGCGGCTTGAACAGCAGCGCGTTCGCGATCGTGAAGATCGTCGTGTTCGCGCCGATGCCGATGGCGAGCGACAGCGTCGCCGTCAGCGCGAACAGCGGGTTGCGGCGCAACAGCCGCGCGGCGTAGCGAACGTCCTGCAGCCAGGAATCGAGCATGAACGGTATTACGCGCGCAGCGAAAGGTTCACGCTCCGAGGTTCCATCTGCCATCGTCGGCAATGACCCGCTGCAGATCCTGCGCATCCGGACCGATCCCGCAACCCCACCGTCAGCTCTCGCGGAGGACTCCGCGCGGGGTCGAGCCGCGACGCGCGCCGCGCGGGCAGCCAGCCCGCCGCCGCACCGACAACGGTCAGGACCGCTACCGCGCCGGCGAGGGTCGTCGGGTCACGCGGGCTCGAGGCCATAGACGAGCGCGGCGACGAACCGCGACAGCCAGATACTGGCCGCGACGCCGGCCACGACGCCCGCGCCGACCAGCATCGCGACGCGCGCCAGCACCAGACGAACCACGCGGCGCGGCTCCGCCCCCAGCGCCAGCCGAATCCCGATCTCCGCGCGCCGGCGGCTGACGGCGTACGCGGTGATGCCGTAGAGTCCGAGACCTGCCAGCAGCAACGCCAATCCGCCGAAGAATCCGGACAGCATCGCAACGATCCGCTCCTGCGCCAGCGACGCGTCGAGATAATCCGACAGCGGCCGGAGGCTGAACGTCACGTCCGGCTCCGTCCTCGTCAACGCCGCGCCGACGGTTCGCGTCAGGAGCGCGGGCGACCCGGCGGCGGATCGGACACTGATGGTGATTGCGGTCCTGTCTGGAGGAAACAGACCGGACGACTGCGCGAGCGGGACGTAGATCGATGGCGCGGCGTTGTCGCGCAGCGAACGGACCGTGCCGTCGGGCTTGAAGCCACCCTGCGCCAGCTGGTCACCGACCACGCCGACAACCGTCCTGCCGGCGACGGTGTCGCCAATGACGTTGCGGCCGCGGAAGAATCGGCGCGCAAAGGCGTCGTTGAGAATCACCACCGGCTGCGCCGCGGCGGTGTCGCGTTCGTCGAAGTCACGGCCGGCGCGAAGCGGGGTCCCATACGTCGTGAACCACCCTGCCGTGACGCCGTTGACGAGCGCGAGCCGATCCGCTGTGGGCGGCACGCCTGGAATCTCCATCGGTCTGGGCAAACCGGCGTTGATCGGTGTCGATAAGGAACCCGGACGCGCCGGCGACACCAGGCGCTGCTGCCGCAGCGGCGACGAGCCGCTCGTAGAGCGACATTCGCGCCGGCGCATCGAGGCGCGCCCGCGCCGTGTCCACGTTGACGATGAGCACGCGATCGCGATCGAACCCGAGCGGGACCGCAGTCAAGCGCTTGCAGCGTGCGGACGAAGAGGCCCGCTGCCACCACGAGCACCAGCGATACAGCGACTTGCGCGATCACCAGAGCGCTTGCGCCGCCGCGCCAGTCACCAGGGGCCGCGCCGCGTGCCCCTTCCTTCAGCGCCTCAATCGGTGCGGCACGCGCGGCTCGCAACGCCGGGGCGGTCCCGGCCAGTATCGCCGTGACCGACGTGAGAACCACCGTGAACATCAGGACGCGAACGTCGAGCGGCACATCGAGCGCGACGCGACCGATGGGCGAGGACAACGCGGCGACCACCGCGCGGCTGCCCCACATGGCAAACAGCAGACCGCCGGCGGCGCCGGCGCTCGCGAGGACGAGACTTTCGACGAGCATCTGCCGTGCGAGACGCCAGCGCGACGCACCGAGAGCCAGCCGCACGCTGAGCTCGTGGCGGCGCGCCGCCGCACGCGCGAGCTGGAGGTTGGCGATGTTCGCGGCGGCGATCAGCAGGACGAGCGCCACGACGACCAGCATCGTGAGCAGCGAGCGCTCGTAGCGCGGCCGCGCCGAGTCGGGGATGTCGGCACCGGCGGCCGCCGGCACGAGCGTGAACGGCTCGCGGACGAAAGGCGGCAGACCTGGAGCAAGAATGCCTGGCTGGATCGTCCGAAGCGCCGCCGTCGCGGCGTCGCGCGACTGACCCGCCTTGAGCCGCAGCATGATGAACAGGAACAGCGATCGCGGCTGGTCGATCGCGGCCTTCTTGCCGTGAAACAGCGGTTCGGTGCCGAGCGGCACGGCCAGGTCGAACGCCTTTCCCACCTCGAGCCCGAAGAACTCCGGCGGCGTGACGCCGACGATCGTGAACGGAACACCTTCGACGTTGAGAGACCTCCCGATGACGCCGGCGGATCCTCCGAACCGCCGCTGCCACAACCCGTAGCCGATGACCGCGACGGGGCCGTCTGGACCGCCACCACGTCTGTCGTCGGCCGCCGTGAGTGTGCGGCCGAGGAACGCGGGAACACCCAGCGTCGAGAAGAAGTCGCCGCTGACGACGAGGCCATCGACCGGCTGCGACTCGCCGTTGGCCGCCAGGTCGATGCGCTGCGGCGTCCACGCGATGGCGCCGTCGAACGCGTCGGCGCGTTGGCGGAAGCGATCCCACATCGCGTAGTTCCAGCCGAGACCCGCCTTGAATCCCATTCGAACCGCGGCGTCCGACGAAATCGTGACCAGGCGCTCGGGCTCCTGCGCCGGCAGCGTGCGCAGCAACAGACTGTTCAGGAGCGAAAAGATCGCGGTGTTGGCGCCGATGCCGAGAGCGAGCGACAGCGCCGCGACGAGCGACGCGATCGGCGTCGCCCGCAGCGCGCGAACCGCCAGTCTCATGTCGTTCATGATTCGAGACCTGTTTCAGGCCGGCGACGAACGTGGACGTTCATCGGAAGAGGCCGAGTCCGCGTGCGAAATTGATCCACGCGAGCACGGCCATCGCGGCGCCGAACACCGCGAGAATCAGCCACACCAGCCGTGCCTGCCGATCCGGATCCGAGATTGTCGTAGCCATCTCAGCCTCCTTGCCGATGCCGTTCCAGTTACGAGCTCGATTTGTCGCCTCCAGTAATCTGCTGCTGCTGCAGCGCAGCGGCGCCCATCAGGCCGCCCATGCCCATCGACTCGACGGCGCTGCTCGGGATCAGCATCAGCGCGCCCTTTTCCTTCAACCCCTCGTAGAGCATGTTCATCGCGCGCAGGTGTAGCGCGGTCGGGTTGTTGTGGTATTCCTTTGCCGCTTCCGAGAAGGAATGCGCGATCGCCTGCTCCGCCTCGCCGAGGATGATGCGCGCCTGCTTCTCGCGCGCGGCCTGCGCTTCGCGCGACATCGCGTCCTGGAGCGCCGCCGGGATCACGACGTCGCGCATCTCGACCGACTGCACGGTGACGCCCCACGGGTTCGACCGCGCGTCGATCAGCGTCTGCAGCTCCTGCTCGATCTTCTCGCGGCCGCGAAGGAGATCGGTGAGGTCCGTGCGGCCGATGATGTCGCGGAGCGCCGTCTGCGCCGCCCAGCTGATCGCCTGGGCGTATTCCTGGACTTCGAGCGCCGCCTTCTCCGCGTCGTGGACCATCCAGAACAGCACGGCGTCGACGCTCACCGGGACCGTGTCAGACGTGAGCGTCTGCTCGGCGGCGAAGTTGGTCGTGATCGTCCGCTGATCGATCCAGGACGAGACCGAGTCGACGAACGGGACGATCCAGAACAGCCCGGGGCCGCGCAGGCCGATGAAGCGGCCGAGCCGCAGCACGATCGCGCGCTCCCACTGTTGAGCGACGCGCGGCGACTGCATGAGGATGACGCCGACGAAAACGGACGCGACCAGCGGAATTGGACTGGCGGTCAGGGCGAAGCCCAGCGCGCCGAACGCGAAGGCGGTGAGCAGCACGGCGACTGCCACGACGTTCAAGCGCGGCCCCGTGAGGCCTCCGGACGGATCGAGACGACGGGTAAACGTAGCCACGGTCAGGCTCCTTTTTTTCGATGCTCACCGAGCGCGGTGAGCACTTCGTCGACGGTGAACCCCGCACGGTCGGCGTCCGCCAGCAGGCGTGTGATGAACGCGCGCAGTTTTCGGCTCTTTTCTCCCGCGGGTCGTGCTTCGAGCCGGCCCGCGGCCACGAACGATCCGACGCCGCGGCGCGTTTCGAGCACGCCGGAACGTTCGAGGTCGGCGTACACGCGTGCCACGGTGTTCGCGTTGACGCTCAGCTCGACCGCCAGTTGACGGACGGTGGGCAGCTGATCGCCGGTGTGCAGCCGGCCGGTGGCAATCGCGGCGCGCAGACCGTGCTCGATCTGCGCGTAAATCGGCGTCGCGTCCCGGGTGTCAATCGAGAGGAAAGCCACTTGAGTGATTATACTAGTTCATTAGTACAAGTCGGTCAAGAAAAAAGGCCGGGAGCTCTGCGACTCCCGGCCTCAGCTAGCGCCTTGGCCCGAGCGGCTAGCTTCACAGCTAGCCCCTAGCCCCTAGCCCCGACACGCTATTTCTTGATCATCTTCAGCGAGTCGGACGCGATCATCATCTTGCCGTCCTTCTCGGTCACGTCGCCCGTCACTTCGACGGTATGGCTGATGTGCGGAATCAACTTCGCGTTCATGTCGGCGGCGAGCCCGCCGCTGAGCGTATACACCTTGCCATCGGACGTCAGCAGCGCGAGCGGCGCGCCCTTCTTGGCGCACATCGCCGCGCAGTCCGCCGTTTCCTTACCGGCCATGTTGTGGTTGGCGCCGTTATTGGCCTTGTCCTTCATGTAGCAGGTCTGGTCGACGATCTGGCCGGTGACGGTCTCGGTCTTGGCGAAGACCGGCACGGTCATGACGATAGCGAATGCGGCGACGGTCAATCCAGCAAACACCTTGCGCATGTCGAGCTCCTTTGAAGAACACCCCGGAAAAACGGCACTGATACTACTACGTCTGCTCCTGCGCCGCGGATTGTCCGTATACTGCCGACATGAAATTCTTTGTAACGCTCGCGTGGACGATGGCGGCCGTCGTGGGCGGAGCCCACACGTCGACAGCTCAGCCGCGCGTGGCGCCGACCGTCGATCAGATTCTCTCGCTCAAGCGCGTCGGCTCGCCGGAAATCTCACCGGACGGCCGCCGCGTTGCCTATACCGTCCGCGAAACCAACTGGGACGACAACACATACGACACCGCAAATCTGGCTGGCGGACGCGACGACCGGCGCACTCCACCAACTGACCAACTGCAAAGAAGTCGAGCCAGTCGCCCGCCTGGTCGCCCGATGGCACGCGCCTCGGATTCATTTCGGATCGCACTGACAAGCGCCAGATCTACGTTATCAACCCGCTCGGCGGCGAAGCGGAAGCGCTCACCAGCCTGGACGAGGGCGTCAGCAACTTCGCGTGGGCCCCGGACGGCAAGACGATCGCCTACACGGCGACGGAAGCCGAAGTCGGCGGCGCTCAAGGATCGCGAGAAGAAGTTCGGCGAGTTTCAGGTCGTCGAGCAGGACTACCGGATGACGCACCTGTTCGTCCTCGACCTCGCGACTCGCGCGTCGCGTGCGCTCACGAGCGGTCGCGTTCACCGTCGGCGCGTTCGCCTGGTCGCCCGACGGCAAGAGCATCGCCTTCGATCACCGCGTGAACGGCAGTCCCGCCAGCTCCGGCTCGGCGGACATCTCCATCGTCACCGTCGCCGACGGCGCCGTGCGCAAGCTGGTGACACAGGACGGCCCCGACACGCATCCGGTGTGGTCGCCGGATGGATCGCGCATCGCGTTCGAATCGTCGATGGCGAATCCCGCCTACTTCTACGCCAACGGCCTCATCGCGGTGGTGCCCGCTGCCGGCGGTGCGCCGGTCGCGCTGTCGTCGTCGTTCGACGAGGATCCGTCGCTCGTCGCCTGGAAACAGAGCGGACTCTTTTTCTCCGCGTCCGCGCGCACCTACTCGTACCTGTATCGCCTGGATCCGACCACGAAGACCGTCACGAAAATCTCGCCGGCCGACCAGACGGTGAACTCCGGCTTCTCGCTGTCGCAGAGACGGAGAGGCGATCGCGTACCTTCGTGCCGACGCGAAGTCGATGGCGGAGGTGTACGTCGCGAACAAGAAGCTGACCGACATGAACGCCAGACCACGAACTGGACGACGAGCACGCTCGAGGTCGTGTCGTGGAAAAGCCAGGACGGCGCCGCCATCGAAGGCGTGCTCCACAAGCCGCTCGACTTCGATCCGGCGCGCAAGTACCCGCTGCTGGTCGTCATCCACGGCGGGCCGACCGGCGTCTCGCGCGCGGTGCCGTTCACCAGCGCGACGTATCCGATCGATGTCTGGATGCGCGCAGGCGTCCTCGTGCTCGAGCCGAACTATCGCGGCAGCGCCGGCTACGGCGAGAAGTTCCGCTCGCTCAACGTCCGCAATCTCGGCGTCGGCGACGCCTGGGACGTGCTGTCGGGGGTCGACGCGCTGATCGCGAAGGGCATGGTCGATCCGGCCCGGGTCGGCACGATGGGATGGAGCCAGGGCGGCTACATCTCCGCGTTCCTCGCCACGCACGATGCGGCGCGCTTCAAGGCGATTTCGGTCGGCGCCGGCATCTCGGACTGGATGACGTACTACGTCAACACCGACATCCATCCCTTCACGCGCCAGTACCTGAAGGCGCACGCCGTGGGACGACCCGGAGATCTACGCCAAGACGTCGCCGATCACCTACATCAAGCAGGCGAAGACGCCGACGCTGATTCAGCACGGCGCGACGGATCAGCGCGTGCCGCTGCCCAACGCCTACGAGCTGTATCGAGGTCTGCTCGACAACCACGTGCCGACGAAGCTGATCGTCTACCAGGGCTTTGGCGGCATCGGCCACGGGCCGTCGAAGCCCAAGAGCCATCGCGCGACGATGGAGCACAACCTCGAGTGGTTCGATCAGTATCTGTTCCGGGCCAGCGCTGCGCCGACGTCGGAAAGCAAGCAGCCGGTAACGCAGACCGCCCGAACCACGCCTTGCGCCCCCGTCACTGAGCCGCTATCCTCTCGGCCATATGACTGCACGACGATTCACGTCCATCGTCTTCTGTCGATGTGCATCGCGGCGCGTCGGTCGCGACGCGGCCGCAGGCGCAAACGCGCACCGACGCCGTGGTCGCGATCCGCAACGCCACGATTCTCACGGCGACGAAAGGCACGATCCAGAACGGCACCATCGTGCTGCGCGGCGGCAAGATTGCCGCGGTCGGCGCGAACGTCGCCGTTCCCGCCGGCGCCGACGTCGTCGACGGCACCGGCAAGTTCGTCTCGCCCGGCATCATCGACTGCCATTCGCACATCGCGGCCGACTCGATCAACGAGGGCGGCACGACGGTCAGCTCGATGACCGGCATCGAAGACGTCTTCAACCCGACCGACGTCGACATCTACCGCGATCTCGCCGGCGGCGTCACGACGGCCAACGTGCTGCACGGCAGCGCGAATCCGATCGGCGGCAAGAACTACGTCATCAAGCTGCGCTGGGGCAAGACGCGCGCGGAGGACTTCGCGTTCGAGGGCGCGATGCCCGGCATCAAGTTCGCGCTCGGCGAAAACCCGAAGCGTCGCCGGCGGCGGCGCCGGCGGACGGCAGGGCACCGGCCCCGCGCGATATCCCGGCGACGCGCATGGGCGTCGAGTACGTCATCCGCGACGCCTTCACCCGCGCGAAGGCGTATCAGAAGGACTGGCAGGACTACGACCGCCGCAAGAAGGCCGGCGAGACGCTGTGACGGCGCCGCGGCGCGATCTTCAGCTCGAGCCGCTCGTCGAAATCCTCGAGGGCAAGCGGCTCGTCCACGCGCATTCGTATCGCGCCGACGAAATCCTGATGCTGCTCCGCGTCGCGGACGAGTTCGGCTTCAAGATCGCGACGCTGCAGCACGTCCTCGAAGGCTACAAGGTGGCGAAGGAGATCGCCGCGCACGGCGCCGGCGCGTCGACCTTCGCCGACTGGTGGGGCTACAAGATCGAAGCGGTCGACGCCATCCCCTACAACGCCGCGCTGATGACGCGCAAAGGCGTCGTCGCGTCGATCAACTCCGACGACGCCGAGCTGTCGCGGCATCTGAACACCGAAGCGGCGAAGTCGATCAAGTGGGGCGGGCTGACCGAAGACGAAGCGCTGGCGCTCGTCACGATCAATCCGGCGAAGCAGCTGCGCGTCGACAACCGCGTCGGCTCGCTCGAAGTCGGCAAGGACGCCGACGTCGTCATCTGGAACCATCATCCGCTCAGCTCGCTACGCGATCGTCGACCGCGTCTACATCGACGGGCAGAAGTACTACGACCGCCAGGACGATCAGAAGCGGCTGACCGAGCTGGCGCGCGAGAAGGAAGCGCTGGTCAACGCGGAGAAAGGCGAGCGCCGCGCGCCGACGACGACGCGAGACCCCGCGCGCCGCGCGGTGCCGAGGAGCGACGATCGGCGGATCTGCAGGGCGCCGCGGCGGGCAGGCGCGGGCACCGCGCGGTCAGACCGACGCGTCGCCGCCACGAACGACGACACGCGGCGTGCTCGCGATCACGAACGCGAAGATCGTTCCCGGTGGCGAAGCCGCCGATCGAGCGCGGCACCATCGTGATTCGCGACGGCATCATCGAGAGCGTCGGCGCCAACGTCAGCGTCCCTGCCGGCGCGCAGGTCATCGACGCGGCGGGCGCGGAGGTCTACCCGGGCTTCATCGACGCGCAGACGACGATCGGGCTCGAGGATCCCGGGCGCCGGCGAATTTCGGCGACGCCAACGAGATCCTCGATTTCAACCCGCAGCTGCGCGCTCAGGTCGCGTTCCACAACGACAGCGACGCCATTCCGGTCGCGCGCGCCAACGGCATGACGACCGTCGTCGCCACGCCGGCCGGCGGACTGCTCGGCGGCCAGGCTGCGGTGATGGATCTCGACGGCTACACGTGGGAAGAGAGCACGGTGGCGGCGTCGGTCGGCGTGACCTTCCAGTTCCCGCGTCTCGGCGGCGGCGGGCGCGGCGGCGGCGGTGGACGGGGCGCACCGGCCGCGGATCGCACCTACGACGACTTGAAGAAAGAGCGCGACGCGCAGCTCGATCGCGTTGCGCGGCTCTTCGACGAGGCGCGCGCGTATGCCAAGGCCGCGGGCCCGAACCGCCGGCGCGACCTCGTCGCTCGAGTCGCTCGTGCCCGATCGTCGACCGGCGTCAGCCGCTGTCTGACGCGAGTCGCGACCGAGCAGGAGATCCGCGACGCGATCGCGTTCGCCGATCGCGTGGGCGTTCGCCTGGTCATCGCGGCGCCGCCGCCGAGGCGGCGTTGGCCGCCCCGCTCCTGAAGGACAAGAACGTTCCGGTGATCCTCCTGCAGGTGCTCACATTGCCGACGCGTCGCGACATGCCGCATCAGGCCAGCTACGCCGCGGCCGGCGAGCTCGCCAAGGCCGGCGTCAAGTTCGCCTTCGCGGTCCCGAGCGACACCAACGCACGCCAGCTGCCCTATCACGCCGCCGAAGCGGTCGCATGGGGGCTGTCGCGCGAAGACGCGCTGAAGGCGCTGACGATCAATGCCGGCCGAGATCCTCGGCGTCGCCGATCGCATCGGCAGCATCGAGCCGGGCAAAATCGCCAACCTGATCGTCGCGAAAGGCGATCCGCTCGAAGTGCGGACGGCGATCACACACGTGGTGATTGCCGGCCGCGACGTGCCGCTCGACAACAAGCAGCTCGAGCTGTACGAGCGGTACAGCAAGCGTCCGTAGGGGACTGCGCATGAGAACGCGCTACTGCATCGTCTCACGTGCGCCTCGCTCGCGCTGCCGTTCGTGCTGCGCGCGGACGCGCCCAACGTCTACGCCATTCGCGGCGCGCGCATCGTCACCGCGGCCGGCGCACCGATCGAGAACGGCACCGTCGTCGTTCGGCGGGGCGTCATCGACGCCGTCGGCGCATCGGTGGCGGTGCCGCCGGAAGCCGACGGTCATCGAGGGCACGGGCATCACGGTCTATCCGGGCCTGATCGATCTCGGCAACACGCGCGCCGCCGATCAGCCGTCGCCGACGCTGCCGCAGAACCTGCGGACGACCGCCGACGTCGAGCGCTGGAAGCGCACTCAGATTCTGAAGCCGCAGGCGCGCGCCGCCGACGCCGTGAAGGTCGACGACGCCGAGCTGACGAGGCTGGCGTCCGCCGGCATGACGTCGGTGCTGGCGCTGCCGTCGGGCGACGTCATTTCCGGTCAAAGCGCGCTCGTCAACGTCGTCGCGCCGCCGGACGAACCGCAGATCGGCAACATCGTCGAAGGGCGGCGCGGCCTGGTCGTCGTCAAGATCGCCGGTCGCGCTGCACGTGTCGTTTCCAGATCGGCCGCGCGTGCAGGCGAACGCCTATCCCGAGTCGCTGATGGGCGTGATCGCGTTCGTGCGGCAGGCGTTCCTTGACGCGCAGCATTACGGCGTCGCGCAGCGGGACGGACGATCCGGCGCTCGAGGCGATGCAGCCGGCGGTTGATCGCAAGATGCCGGTCGCGTTCGAGGCCAACGACGGCCGCCAGATCCTGCGCGCGCTGAAGCTGGCGAAAGAACTGAAGCTCGACCCGATCGTCACCGGCGCCCGCGCATGCCGAAGAGGTGGCCGCCGATCTCAAGTCGCAGAACGTACGGGTGATTTACAGCCTGAACTACCCGACCGCGGCCGCGCGCGCTCGCGCCCGACGCCGACGAGCCGATCAGCGCGCTTCGCGATCGCGCGGATGCGCCGAAGGTCCCCGGCGCGCTTGCCAAAGCCGGCGTCCTGTTCGCGTTTGCCTCGTCGGGGCTGGCCGATCCCAAAGACTTCGTCAAGAACGCCGGCCAGAGCCGTGAAGGCCGGCCTGACCGAGGACGACGCCATCCGGGCGCATGACGATCAACGCGGCGACGATCGCCGGCGTCGCCGACCGGCTCGGGTCGATCGAGAAAGGCAAGGCCGCGAACCTCGTCGTGACCGACGGCAATCTCTTCGACGACAAGACGAAGATCACACGCGTGTTCGTCGAAGGACGGCCGGTCGCCCTGGAAGCTCCCGCAGCCCCGGCCGGCCGGGGCCGCGGGCGGGGCGATAACTAATTCAGTAGCTTTCAGTTCTATCCTTTTTCCATCTGCACTTGAGCGTGCGCAGGTTCTCCTCGAGGCTTCCTCGCGCCCGGCGCTCGACGATGGCGCGCCTGCAGGCTGCTGAACCCGCCCTTCAGCGCGTTCGCCCTGGATCGGTTGCCGTACACCAGATAGAACGCGGACGGCGTCTCGAGCGCTGTCCGTCGCAATCGAAATCGCGAGCGACGCGTCGATGTAGCGGCTGGAGTACACGTCCTTCGTGGTCATCACGCACGTCGCGGCCGACGGGCACACGATCGTGACGTGCGTCACGGTGATGAACGCCGCGACATGCTGACCCTCTCTTTCGACCAATAGAGAAAGTCATCCGCGTCCGGCAGCCGGCTGGCCGGAAAGTCCTTGCAGGTGATCGGGCAGACCGGGAACCAGCGCGTCCAGCGCCGGCGAGCTCCGCAGCACGCCGTCGAACTCGTCGAGCGGGCGGATGGGACGTGCGCCATCGTCGTACTGCTCGAAGCGGCCGGGACTGCCGTTGACGTACGCGGTCACGTCGTCGAGCAGCACCTGTTTGAAGCAGCGCGGCGGCCCGCTGCTGCGCGTCCGGCGCGCCGGGATCGATCTCCCGCTCGACACGCTGAATCACCGCCGCCGGGAGCCGACACCGCAATTGCCAACCCGGCACGCGCGCACGTCGAAGTCGGCGGCCTCCACGGTCAGCGCGGCGAGATCGTCGAGCGTCGGCGGCCGGCTGAATCGTGCCTATCTGCAGCACGTCGGGGCCGCTCTTGAATCGGGCGATGTCACGCACGCGCGTCAGAAACTTCGCCTTTCGGCACGTTGATCCGGACGGCGCCGACAACGCCGACCTCGCCTGCCGCGGTGCTGTCCAGACCGTGTTTCACGACCTTGCCAGCCTGCAGATCGGCCAGCTCGCTGGTCGTGAATCGCAGATAGCGCGTCAGGACGCCGCGGATCGCGACGTCGATGTCCGAGTCTACCGCGGCGAGCAGCGCCGCATTGACGCCGCCAGGGCGATGACGCGCGGGAGGCTCATCGTCTGAACGTGATCGCGCCGGCCTTTGCGAGCAGATCCAGGTACTCGGCGACCGCCGCCAGATCGATCGGTTCGAACTCGGCGCTGACCGCGTCGCGAATCTCGCGCACCGTCCTGACACCGTCGACGAAATTGACGATTTCGTAGGTGACGTCGCCGCTGTTCGGCAGGCGTGCAATCGCAGCGGCCGCGGCCGATGCGCCGGCCTTCTCCATCACCCATTCGCCATCCGGCGCGAGCGGACCCTTGACGTCCGGGTTGCGCTGCGGGACTCGCGTGTCGGTGCCAACCGGGCGGCGGGACTGATCCGCCCTGCTGGCCGGGATGGACGACAGCAAACCCTTCGCCGCGTCCGCCAGGCCGCTGGAGAACCGCTCGACGGTCTCCGAGCCAAGGTGAATGGCGGCATCGAGGTCCACGAATTGCGAGAGCGAGCGCAGGCGGCGCTGCTCGCGCAGCAGCGCCTGGGAAACGATGTTCGCGGCGTCGGCACCGTGTTCGGCCGCTGCCATTGCCGCCGCACGGCGTCCGTCTTCCGCCAGACGCTCGTAGGCGTTTGCATAGCTGAGACGCAGCAGCGACGTGCCGTGATCCGGCATCGTCGCCAGGTAGTAGCCGCTGGCGGCGGCGATGAACGCGGAGCGTTTGATCTTGGTCGGTTCAATGTTGTCGGCCACGTCGCCGGTCGTATGAATGTAGACGTCGGGGTGATCGCGAAGGTAGATGGACGGAATGCGAAAGGCGCCTTCCTGGTAGATCCAGTGATCGCTGCCGCTTTCGTAGGGTGTGATGTCCGCCCAGAACGCATCCTTCGATCCGCGCGGCGAGCGGATGGCTCGCGCCATCTCGCCGTCTCCGGCCGCGCGCATCGCGCCGTCGATGACGTAGCGCCCGAACGTCTCCTGGACGTCGTCCGTGACCGTGGCGATCGACCACGGCGAACGCGTGACGTGCAGGATCGACTTGGTGACAAACGGATCGCCGCCGACCATGTCCAGATGCACGGCGGCGCGAATGCGCGACGCGATCGCGGGATACTTCGACAGATAGGCGATGGTTCCGGTCATCTCCGACGGCCAGACGAAGCGAATCGTCCGCGCCGGCGCAGGAATCCGCTTCGCGGCAATCAGGACGCGGAGCGCCCGCGCGATCTCGAGGATCGCCGAACACCCGCTGGCGTTGTCGTTGGCGCCCGGCTTCTCGTGATCGAGATGACAACTGAAGACGATGTCGCCGGAGGAACTGTCGGTGCCGGGAATCGTCGCGACCAGCGTTTCGTACGGCATCGAGTCGTCATTGCGCGCCTTGACGACGGCGTGAAGCGTGATGCGCTCTCCGCTGGCGAGCCGCTGCTGCAGCGACCGCGCCTCGCGAACCGAGATCATGAGCGCGAACGTGTTGCGGCGGCCCCGCGAGTCGAGATGGCCCCAGCGAATCAGGTCCTGATCGTCGCGCCACCAGGCGCTCACCTGGTTCGAGTTGTAACTGATGAGTCCGGCTGCGCCGTGCTCTTCGACCGCCTGGCGGTGGCACGCCGACGGCGTGGCGTCGCAGAGGACCAGCTTGCCGCGCACGTCCTTGCCATCGTAGTCGCGCCGATCGGTTCCTCTGCCGACGTCGACGAGCTCCACCGTCACGTCGGCGCTCTCGCTGTTGTCGGCGACCGCGAGCCTGGTGTCGTCGAACGACAGGATACGGCGCGGCTGCGGCCGCACTTCGTCGAGGGTGCCGCCTTCGACGCGCCAGCCGCGGTTGCCGTGAAGCGTGCCGAACCACGTGTTGCCGTCTCCAGGGAACGTTTCCACATGCACATCGCTCAAGCCGAACGCGATCGCACGCTCCTTGACGTAGTCGATGGCCTCGTGGAATCCGGGCGAGGCCGGGACACGATGCAGTTGGGTGAGCCTCGACACGTGATCCTTCGCGGCCACACCGGACAGCTCCTCGTCCAGCGCGGTCAAGGTCGCGCGGTCGAGCAGCGTCTCGGCCGGCGAGGTCGGCGCCGATTGAGCCGACGCCGTCACGGAAATCGCGAGG
This sequence comes from uncultured Acidobacteriota bacterium, assembly GCA_963792175.1. Taxonomy (GTDB): domain Bacteria; phylum Acidobacteriota; class Vicinamibacteria; order Vicinamibacterales; family CAVVIG01; genus CAWBVG01. The sequence continues at coordinate 68,927 of CAWBVG010000006.1, read as the reverse complement.
GCGGCGCAAAGCTTTCGCATACGCGCGAGTATACTCACGCGTTCGGACACCATGGACATGACCCACACCGTGACGCGCGCAGCCCGGCCGACACCGCTGACGCCGAATCAGATTCGAGGGTTCTGGGCCGCCTGGGGCGGTTGGGCGCTCGACGGAATGGACTCGTTCATCTATTCGCTGGTGCTGGTGCCGACCTTGCTCGAACTGCTGCCGCGGACCGGCATCCCGGCGACTCCCGCGAACGTCGGCTTCTACGGCAGCGTGCTGTTCGCGCTGTTCCTGATCGGCTGGGGTCTGTCGATGCTGTGGGGGCCAGTCGCCGACCGCTTCGGGCGCGTCCCGACGCTGACGATGACGATCCTCTGCTATTCGCTGTTCACGCTGCTGTGCGGCGTGGTCACCAACATCTGGCAGCTGGCGGCGTTTCGACTGCTGGCCGGCATCGGCATCGGCGGTGAATGGTTCATCGGCGCGACCTACGTCGCGGAGGAGTGGCCGGAGGATCGGCGCAAGGCCGGCGCCGGCTACATGCACACCGGCTACTACTTCGGATTCTTCCTCGCAGCCCTCGCCAACTATTTCGTCGGTGCGAAGTACGGATGGCGATGGATGTTCGTGGTCGGCGGGATGCCGGCGCTGCTCGTGACCTTTATCCGCTACGGCGTCAGCGAGTCGGCGGCGTGGAAGGCCCGCGTCGCCGAACAGCACCGGCCGGCGATGTCGGAGGCGTTCGCGAAGATCTTTGCCCCGGCCTACGCGCGAAAAACGATCCTCAACGCGCTGTTCCTCCTCGTGTCGATCATCGGCTTGTGGGCGGGCTCGGTCTACGTGCCGACGTCGGTGCGCGAGATCGCGCTGCGCGAAGGCTTTACCGCCGCAGACGCGGCGCGCCTGGCGTCGTACGGGACGATGGTGCTCTCGGCCGGAACGATCCTCGGCTGTCTCGTCCTGCCGACACTGGCGGAGGCGCTGGGGCGGCGGCTGGCGCTGGCAGGGTACTTCGTCGTGATGTTCGTCTCGATCGCGGTCGGCTTCGGATACGTCTTCTTCCTGCCGAACGCGCTGGCGCCGTTCTTCATCGTGCTGTTCTTTCTCGGTCTGGGCGGCGCCAACTTCGCGATGTACACGCTGTGGCTGCCGGAGCAGTACCCGACTGATTGCCGGGCCAGCGCGTTCGCCTTCGCCACGTCGGCCGGACGGTTCGTCGGCGCCGGCATCACCTTCCTCGTCGGCTTCGGCGTCACCTACTTCCACACCATCGGCACGCCGGTGGCGCTGACCTCGATCGCGTTTCTCGTCGGCCTGCTTCTCCTCCCGTTCGGTGAAGAAACGCGCGGCAAGACGCTGCCGGCCTGACGCTCGGCTAAAGCCGTCGCGCGACCTGTCGCCGCCGAAGCGCGAAGCGCGTAGGCGGAAGCTCGGAGATTTGCTGCGAGCGAAGCGAGCGAAGCGGGTTTGACACCCCGATTGACGATCGACTACGCTGCGGTTTCCATGTTCGCCGTCCACCATCACGCGCACCATTCGCACCACGGCCACCGGCCGGAGGGGGTGTGATCTAGGGCGGACCAGGGAAGAAGAACCAGGGACCTGAGATCACCCCGCCCGGTACGGCGGGGTTTTTGTTTTTATGGACTACTCAAAGCTCGGTGGACTGATACCTGCCGTCATCCAGGATGCCGATTCGTCGGAAGTCCTGATGGTCGGCTTCATGAACGACGTCGCGCTGGCGGAAACGCGGCGCAGCGGCTACGCCACCTTCTTCAGCCGCTCGCGCGGCACGCTGTGGACCAAGGGGGAAACGTCCGGCAACAAGCTCGCGGTCACCGAAATCCTGGTCGACTGCGACGACGACACGGTGCTCGTGAAAGTGAAGCGCCTCGGCGAAGGCAACGTCTGCCACACGGGCCAACGTACGTGCTTCTTTCGGACGTTGAATGAACACGAAGGACACGACACGGTCTCAAGTCTTTGTGTCGGATGTACAAGATGCAACTGAAATTGGGGATACCGAAAGGCTCGCTGCAGGACGCGACGATTCAGCTGTTCGCGCGCGCCGGCTTCAACGTCTACGTCAGCGCCAGGTCCTACTTCCCCACCATCGACGACCCCGAAATCGCGTGCATGCTGATCCGCGCCCAGGAAATGGCGCGCTACGTCTCGGACGGCGTCCTCGACGCGGGGCTGACGGGACAGGACTGGATCGCCGAGCACGAAGCCGGCGACGGCCGGACCGGCGTGATCTCGAGCATCGCGGACCTGGTGTACGCCAAGCAAAGCTTCGGCAAGGTGCGGTGGGTACTCGCCGCGCCGGAAGACTCCCCCATCCGCTCGCCGCAGGATCTCGAGGGCAAGACGGTGGCGACGGAGCTGGTCCGGGTGACGCGCGCGTATTTCGAACGCCAGCGGGTGCGCGTCAAGGTGGAGTTCTCGTGGGGCGCCACCGAGGTGAAGCCGCCGATGCTCGCCGACGCCATCGTGGAAGTGACCGAAACCGGGTCGTCGCTGCGCGCGAACCGGCTGCGCATCGTCGACACGGTCATGGAATCGAACACGCAGTTGATCGCCAACCACGCGGCGCTGGCGGATCCCTGGAGACGGACCAAGCTGGAGAACGTCGCGCTGCTCCTCAGGGCCGCCATCGAAGCGCAGGGGCGGGTTGGCCTGATGCTCAACGTGCGGCGGACGGATCTTCCCGCCGTGCTGGCGCTGCTGCCGGCGCTGCAGCGGCCGACGATTTCAGCGCTCAGCGACGAGGAGTGGGTCGCGGTCAACACGATCATCGAAGAGCCGACGGTCCGCGATCTCATCCCGAAGCTGAAGACTGCGCGCGCCGAAGGGATCGTGGAATATCCGCTGAACAAGATCGTGCTCTAGCAGGGGCGGGGCAGGAGGGGCAGGATGGGTAAGAAGGCGTGAGAATCGTCGACGCAACCAACCGCCGCGCGATCGAACGGCTGATCGCGACCGCGGCGAGCGACGACCCGGCGTTCGAGCGGCGCGTGCGGGGTATTGTGTCGGCGGTGCGCACCGGCGGCGATCGCGCGCTGGAGCGCTTCGCGCGACGGTTCGACGGCGCTGACGGACCGCTGGAAGTGACGCGCGGGGAAATCCGGGCCGGGGCGGCCCGCGTCGATCGATCGGTGCGGCGCGCCATCGGCCAGGCCGCCGACAACATCGCGCGGGTCGCCTTTCGCCAGATCCCGCGTCATGCCGACATCGCGGTCGCGCCCGGTGTCTCGGTCGAGCAGCGTGTCGAGCCGTTGGTCCGTGTCGGCTGCTACGTGCCTGGCGGCAGATTCCCGCTCCCGTCGTCCCTGCTCATGACCGCCGTGCCGGCGCGCGTGGCCGGCGTCCGGGAAATCATCGCCGTGTGTCCACGACCGGAGCCGGCGGTGATGGCGGCGGCCGAAGAGGCCGGGGTGACGCGCCTGTTTCGCGTCGGCGGCGCGCACGCGGTCGCCGCGCTCGCCTACGGCACGCAGACGGTGCCTCGGGTCGACAAGATCGTCGGACCCGGCAACCGATATGTCGCCGCGGCAAAGGCCATCGTCGCCCGCACCTGCGCGATCGACTTCTACGCCGGCCCGACCGAGATCGTCGTGGTCGCGGGCGGCGGCCGCGCGGATTGGATCGCGGGCGACCTCGTCGCCCAGGCCGAACATGACCCTGATGCGCGAGCCGTCTTCATCACCTGGAATCGTGCGCTCGCGGCGCGCGTCGCGAAGGCGGTCGACCGGCAAAGCGCCGCGCGATCGATCGCCCGGCGGTCGCTGTCGTCCCACGGCGTCGTCGTCGTCGCCCGAAACGCAGACGACGCGATGGCGCTGGCGAACCGGTTTGCCGCCGAGCATCTCGTGGTCGATCGGGAATCGCTCATCAAGCAGCCGGTGACCGCGGGTGCCGTCTTCGTCGGGCCGTACGCGGCACAGGCGGCCGGCGACTACGCGACCGGATCGAACCACGTGCTGCCGACGTCGGGGATGGCGCGATCGCGCGGCGGGTTGAGCGCCGCCGACTTCGTGCGCGTGATGTCCGTGCAGCGCGTCACCCGCGCGGGTCTCGCGCGGCTGGCGGAAACCATTCTGCCGCTCGCCCGCGCGGAAGGGCTCGACGCGCATGCCAAGTCGATCGAGATGCGGCTGCGCCACTGACCTTCTGTCATCCGTCATATGCCATCAGCCATCAGCCATTAGCCATGTCGCATTACCAGAAACCTCCGGAGCTCTACGACGGCCTCCGGCTGCATCAGAACGAAAACACCGGCGGCTGTTCGCCGCGCGTCATCGAGGCGCTGGCACGGCTGCGTCCGGATCAGATCGGCTTCTACCCTCCGTACGCCGCGGCCACCGACGCGGTCGCGAAGTATCTCGACGTGACGCCCGACCGCGTCACGCTGACGAACGGGCTCGACGAAGGCATCATGTCGCTGGCGGTGGCGTACTTGAGGCCGCCGGCCGGCGGCCCGGTGCCGGAAGCCGTCGTGCCGGAGCCGGCCTTTGAAATCTTCCGCTTCGACACGGCGGTGGCCGGCGGGCGCCTCGTCCAGGTGCCGCCGCGGCCCGACTTCACGTTCGCGCTGGATGAAGTACTGGCGGCGATCACACCGGCGACGAGGGTCGTGTTCCTGACCAACCCGAACAATCCGACCGGCGTGTCGATGCCGCTCGAGGCGATTCGCGTCGTTGCGCGGCATGTGCCGAGAGAGGCTGTCGTGTTCGTCGACGAGGCCTACGCCGAGTTCGCCGGTGCGAGCTTCATCCCCGAACTCGACTCGTTTCCGAACGTCATCGTCGGGCGGACGTTTTCGAAAGCGTTCGGCCTTGCGGGCTTGCGAATCGGGTGCCTGGTCGGCGCACCGGACACTATCGATCCCATCCGCCGCGCCGTGCCGGTCTACAGCGTCAGCATCGCCGCGGTCGTCGCCGTGCAGGCAGCGCTCGGCGACCTGGATTACCTGCACGACTACCTGCGTCAGGTGGCCGAGTCGAAGGCGATGCTCTATGCCGCCTGCGAACGGCTCGGCATGACGTACGTGAAGAGCAGTTCCAACTTCGTGCTGGTGTCTGCCGGCGATCGCACGGTGGCGCTGGTTGACGGCGCGTTCGCGCGCGGCGTCTACCTGCGCGATCGGTCCACCGAGCCGGGCTGCGCCGGCTGCATTCGCATCGGCGCCGGCATCGTCGCCCACACGCGCCGCTGCATCGACGTCATGGAAGAGGTCCTGTGCGCCGCGCGTTGATCGAGCGTCGAACCACCGAGACGCAGATCGCCCTCGGACTCGGGCTCGACGGCAAGGGGCGCTATCAGGTGCGGACCGGCATCCGGTTCCTCGATCACATGCTGGAGCTCTTCGCGCGGCATGGAGCGTTCGATCTCACCATCAACGCCGCGGGCGATCTCGACGTCGATCAGCACCATACCGTCGAAGATCTCGGCATCACGCTCGGCGAGGCCGTCACGAAAGCGCTCGGAAACCGGCGCGGCATCAACCGCGCCGGCTACTTCGTCATGCCGATGGACGAAACGCTGGCCGTCGCCGCCATCGATCTGGGCGGCCGGCCGCACGCCGTCGTTTCGCTTCAAGTAGCGGCGGCCCGCGTCGGCGACCTGCAGACCGAGCTCGTGCACGACTTCTTCGAAGGCTTCGCGATCGGCGCGCGGGCGAACGTCCACGTCAAGGTCCTGTACGGACGCTCGAGCCACCACAAGATCGAGGCGGTCTTCAAGGCGTTCGCGCGCGCGCTGCGGGTGGCGTGCGCGAAGGACAAGCGGCTCGCGCGCATGCTGCCCAGCACCAAAGGCCTCCTGTGATCGCGCTGATCGATTACCGGGCCGGAAACCTGACGTCCGTCAAGAAGGCGTTGACGACGATCGGCGCCGACGTGTTCGTGCCGGAAGGACCGGATGCGCTTCGCGAGGCGCGCGGCATCATCGTCCCTGGCGTGGGACATTTCGGCGCGACGCGAGCACTCGACGGCGCCTGGATCGAGGGCATCCTCGAGCGCATCGGCGAAGGCCGGCCGCTGCTCGGCATCTGCCTCGGCATGCACTGGCTGTTCGAGGGCAGCGACGAGGCACCCGATCTGCCGGGGCTGGGACTCTTGTCGGGGCAATGCCGGCGGCTCGCTTCGAGCGAAGCCATCAAGATTCCACACGTCGGGTGGAACACGCTGTCCGTGCAGCGCGACGCGTCGATTCTGGAAGGCGTGGCGGATCAGTCGCAGGTCTACTTCACACACAGTTATGTCGCGCCGCTGACCAGTGAAACCGTCGCCATGGCCGAACACGGCGAGCCGTTTTCCGCCGTCGTGCAGCGGGCGAACATCGCCGGCGTGCAGTTTCATCCGGAGAAGTCTGGCGAAGTCGGCTTGAGGATTCTGCGGAATTTCGTGCAGTTAGCTGGCTAGTTGGGTTTTCAGTGCTTTCCAAGCGAATCATCGCGTGCCTGGATGTGCGGAATGGCCAGGTCGTCAAGGGCGTCAACTTCGAAGGCCTCCGGTCCGCCGGCGATCCCGCGGAGCTGGCGCGGCGCTACAACGCCGAGGGGATCGACGAGCTGGTCATCCTCGACATCACGGCGACGATCGAAGCGCGGCGTGCGCTGGCCGACACCATCCGTGCCGTGGCGCGCGAGCTGTTCATTCCGCTCGCCGTGGGCGGCGGCATTCGCACGGAGGCGGACGCCGACGTCGCGATCGAGTCGGGTGCCGACAAGGTCAGCCTCAACACCGCGGCCCTCTCGCAGCCGTCGCTGATCACCGCGCTCGCCGAGCGCTATGGCAGCCAGGCGGTCCTCGTCGCGATCGATGCGAAAGCCATCGGCGATCGCTTCGCGGTCTACGCCCGCAGCGGACAGGCTGCGGCGAATCGCGACGCCGTCGAGTGGGCCCGCGAGGCTGAAAGCCGCGGCGCCGGCGAAATTCTCTTGACGTCGATCGACCGCGATGGCACGAAGGCCGGCTTCGATTGTCCGCTCACCGCCGCGGTCTCGAGCGCGGTTTCGATTCCGGTCATTGCCTCGGGCGGCGCCGGCGGCCTCGGGCATTTCGTGGACGTGTTCACGACGGGCCGCGCGGACGCCGCGCTCGCCGCGTCGATCTTTCATTACGCCGAGACGAGCGTGGCGTCGCTCAAACGGCATTTGCGCGAGCACGGCATCCCCGTGCGTCTGTAATCGACGGCCTTTCACGAAGTCACGAAGTGCACGAAGACGCACGAACACTCTTTAGTACAAAGCATGCTTCGTGTACCTTCGTATCCTTCGGGACTTCGTGACAACAGCGTCTCTGCGCATCTCGGGAGGATGCCATGACGCGGCTTCATTTTGTTGCGGCGATCGTCGTCGCCCTATGGCTGCCCGGCCTGGTCCGGCGGCGCAGCAGCGCGCCGCGGACGGCGTCGCCCTCAACGACGATGGCCTGCCGCAGTACTCAACGTTCTCGCTGTGCGCCATCGATCCGGCGACCGGCCAGTCGGGCGCGAGCGTGACGACGCGCGTGCCGTTCGTCGGACGGGCGGTGCCGCACGTGCGCGCCGGCGTCGGTGCCGTCTGCACCCAGGCTTCGACCGTGGTCGAATATGGCCCGCGCGGACTCGACCTGCTCGCGAAGGGCGTCGAGCCGCAAGCGGCGCTCGCGCAGTTGCTGGCCGACGATCAGCAGCGCGAATCACGTCAGCTGGGGCTCATCGACATGCAGGGAAGGTCGGCCGCCCATACCGGCAAGCAGAACGGCAACTGGGCGGGCAGCCGGCAGGGGAAAACCTACACGGTTCAGGCGAACATCATGGTCGGCCCCGAGGTGGTCGACGCGGTGGCGGCGACGTTCGAGGCGACGGAAGGAACCGGGATGGCGCTGGCCGAGCGGATGATCCTCGCGATGGAGGCCGGCTACGCGAAGGGCGGCGACCGCCGCTGGGGTAACCTCCAGTCGGCCGCCATCAAGATCGCGGACCCGAACGATCCGGGCCGCGGCAACGACCATATCGCGCTCGCGATCGAGGTCGGCGAGCACCCCGAGCCGGTCGCCGAGCTGAAACGGATCTACTACACGACGGGCCGCCGACTGGGCTATCGCACCTTCTCGAAGTTCGAAGGCGCCGACGTCATCGAGCTGAAGCGCATGCTGCATGCGCTCGGATACTGGCGTCCCTCGCTGTCGGCGTTTCCGGATCCGCCGGGCCCCATCAACTCGCCGCGCATGCAGGAGCTTCAGAAAACCGACCGAGCCCAGTACGACAAGCTCGTCGCGGACGCGCGCGCGCAGCAGACCGCCTACAACCGTGACTTCGCAACCTACGACGACGAAGCCATCGCCGCAGTGGACAAGTTCCGCAAGGATCGACAGATGGACTATCAGGGCGACGCGCCCGGCCTGGTCGACGCGCGATTCGTCGCCGCCCTGCGGTCGGCGTACTTCGAAAAAAAGAAGGCCGCGGCGAAGCGTTAGGAGAGTTTCTTGACAGCTAGCCCCCAGTCCCTCGCGTCCAGCCCCTGCTGATGCTGATCCCCTCGATCGATCTGAAGGACCACGCCGTCGTGCAGCTGGTCCAGGGCGAGCGTCTCGCCATCAAGGACCCGCACGTCCTCCGGTGGATCCGGAAGTTCGAGAAGTTCCCCAAGGTGCAGGTGATCGACCTCGACGCGGCGATGGGAACCGGGAACAACCTCGACCTCGTGCAGTGGATCGCCAGGTCGCTCTCCTGCCGGGTCGGCGGCGGCATCCGCTCCGTCGACCGCGCGCGCCTGGTGCTGGAAGCGGGCGCGCAACAAGTCATCGCCGGATCGGCGCTCTTCAGGGATGGCGCGCCGGACCTCGAGTTCGCCCGCACACTCGCCGAGGCGGTCGGGCGCGAGCGCGTGATCGCGGCCGTGGATAGTCGCGGCGGCCACGTCGTGATTCACGGCTGGAAAACCACCCTGCCACTCACGGCTGTCGATGCGGTTCGGGCCCTCGAGCCGTTCTGCGACGAGTTTCTCTATACCCATGTGGACACCGAGGGACTCATGGCCGGGACCAGCATGGCCGCTATCCTGGCCGTCAAGAAGGCCACCGCGCCGACGCGTGACCGCCGCCGGCGGCATCACCACCCGCGAGGAAATCGACCAACTCCACGCCTTGGGCGTGGACGCCGTCGTCGGCATGGCGATCTACACTGGGGCCCTCAGTCTGGACGACTAGGTTCCAGCTCGTTGCCAAGCCTGCCTCGCCGTAGCGCGAAGCGCGAAAGCCTGCCTCGCCGGAGCGCGGAGCGCGAAGGCGGGGTCCGGTCGAACGTTCGATGCGTCAACTCCGTCAAACACCCCATGCGGAACTATGCCCTCGCCGCCTTCGCTGTTCTTGCGCTCGTCGGGTCCTCACTCGTCGCGTCGACGACCGAGACCGAGCACATCACGAGGACGGAAAAGCTGCCCTCGGGAGGCACCCTCAGGGTGAAGAACTTCTCCGGCCGGGTCGTGGTCACCGCAAGCGACCGGAGCGACGTCGTCATCGATGCCGTCCGCCGCGGCGATCGGGAGTGGCTGGACCGCTCGAAGCTCGAAATCTACAGCAGCGGTTCGACGCTGGTCGTCGACGCGAACCAGCGTGACCATTCGTCGTCCTGGTTCAACTGGACTCGCAAGACCCGCATCGTCGAAACAGACCTCGACCTCAAGGTTCCGTACAAGGTCAATCTGGACGTGAACGTGTTCAGCTCGCCGGTCACGGTCACCGGCGTCGAGGGGTCGCACAGCATTCACGGCTTTTCGTCCCGGGTTCAGCTCGACGACGTCACGGGCTCGGTTCGGGCGCATACGTTCAGCGGATCCGTGGAGATTCGGGCCAAAACCTGGGTCGAGAATCAGTCGATCGACGTGGACACGTTCAGCGGCAGCATCCAGCTGCACGTTCCGGAGAACGCGCGCGGGTCCGTCACCTTCAACTCCTTCAGCGGCCGTCTGAATTCCGAAATGCCCCTCACGCTGCACAGCAGCAGCCGGCGTTCGCTAAAGGCCGAGCTCGGCGGCGGCCCGGGCGGCACTCTGCGCTTCAAGACCTTCAGCGGTAGCGTCCGGATCGACCGATAACCCCTGCTACAATAGGTATTTGCCCCGAAAGGGCTTCCACCTGTTGTGAGCACTGTAGTCCAGGACGATCCACGCCTGCGTCGCGCGTCGCAGCCGGTGTCGTTGGACCGGATCGCCGCGGACGGAAAATTCCTCCGAGTCGGTGACGAGCGCTATCTCGTCAAGGGTGTGACGTACGGCACGTTCGCCCCCGACGACCACGGCCATCAGTTTCCGCCGCCGTCGCAGGTCGCCGAAGACTTCCGCCTGATGGCGGAACTCGGCATCAACACCGTCCGCACGTATACCGCGCCCCGGCGCGACCTGCTCGACGAAGCGGCCCGCAGCGGCCTTCGCGTCATGGTCGGGCTCCCGTGGTCGCAGCACGTGGCGTTTCTCGACAATCGATCGCTGAAGCGCGAAATCCGCCGCGACCTCGCCGGGAAAGTCGCTGAGCTCGGCGATCACCCTGCGGTGCTCGCGTTTGCCCTCGGCAACGAGATCCCGCCGGGGGTTGTCCGCTGGCACGGCCGCGTTCGGGTCGAGAATTTCCTCCGCAGCCTGTACAAGACCGCGAAGGACACGTCGCCTGCGAGTCTGTTCACGTACGTCAATTTTCCGCCGACCGAGTTCCTCGACCTCTCGTTCTACGACATCTGTGCGTTCAACGTGTACCTGCATCGTGAACCCGAGCTGCGCGCCTATCTCGCGCGCCTCCAGCATGTCGCCAGCCAGAAACCGTTGCTCCTCGCCGAGGCGGGCGCCGACAGCCTTCGCGAGGGCGAAACCGGGCAGGCCGAGATCACGGCCATGCACATCCGCGTCGCGTTCGAAGAAGGCGCGTGCGGCGCGGTGGCCTTTGCGTGGACCGACGAGTGGTGGCGCGGCGGCCATCCGGTCGAGGACTGGAAGTTCGGCCTCGTGGACGCCGCGCGCCGGCCGAAACCTGCCGCGCGCGCAGTGTCGGCCGCGTTTGCGAACGCGCCGTTCTCGCGCGAGGAGCTGACCTGGCCGCGGGTTTCCGTCGTCGTGTGCGCGTACAACGCGGCGGAGACGCTCGAGGACAACCTGCACTCGCTCGATCAGCTGACGTATCCGAACTACGAGGTCATCCTCGTCAACGACGGGTCGAAGGATCGTACCAGCGAGATCGGCCGCGCGCATCCACGCGTCCGCGTCATCGACACCTTGAATCAGGGTCTCAGCGCCGCGCGCAACGTGGGTCTTGCCGAAGCGACAGGCGAGATCGTCGCCTACACCGATGCGGACACGCGTGTGGATCGCGATTGGCTGACGTTTCTGGTTCAGCCATTTCTCCGCTCGGATGTCGTTGGCTCCGGCGGCCCCAACGTGGTCCCCGCCGACGATCCACCGATCGCGCAGTGCATCGCGCGGGCTCCCGGCGGTCCGACGCACGTGCTGCTCGACGATCGGATCGCGGAGCACGTCCCCGGCTGCAACATGGCGTTCCGCCGCGACGCGCTGCTCGCAATCGGCGGATTCAATCCGGTATACCTGCGCGCCGGCGACGATGTGGACGTGTGCTGGCGGCTGCAGGCACGGGGCTGGAAAATCGGCTTCGCGGCGGCCGCCCTGGTCTGGCACCACCACCGGAGCTCGATCCAGACGTACTGGTCGCAGCAGGTCGGCTACGGCGAGGGCGAAACCTGGCTGATGGCGCATCACCCGGAAAAATTCCTCGACGGCCACATGCTGTGGCGCGGACGCATCTACAGTCCACTCCCCTTCGTCCGTTCGCTGTGGGGAACGCGCATCAACGCCGGCGTCTGGGGGACGGCGGCGTTCCCCTCGGTGTATCGCGCGGACGTTCACCCGTTCGCATTCATGCCGCACTCGATCCGGTGGCAGGTGATCTCGTTCGTCCTGACGCTGGCCGGACTCGCCGTCGTGGCGACCGGACAGCACTGGTGGGCGGCGGCGCTCCTGCTCGGCAGCGGGATCGTCGGGCTCGCCGTCACGATCGGGAAGAACGTCGCCTACGCCTTGCGATCGGACGTCGATTCCCTCAAAGGCCGGAAGCTCTGGTATCGCGGCATGGTGGCGTATCTCCATTTCCTCCAGCCGCTGGCGCGCCTGCGCGGGCAGATCCGCGGTGTGTTGTCGCCGCCCGAGGTGGCGCTGCCGCCGGAGGAGCGGCAGACGAAGCGCGGCGCGCGGCCGTCGTTTGCCGAGGCGTGGCGAGCGCTGCTGCTGGTGTCCGGAAGCGTCACCGAAGACCGGTTCTGGAGCGAAACCTGGACATCGGCCGATCGCATCCTGGCCCGGCTGGCCGACTGGCTGCGCCGATCGCGCGCGGTGCGCACGATCGAGATCGACGAAGGCTGGTCCGACGACCGGGACGTCAGCGTCTTCGTCGGCCGCTGGGCGTGGCTCGACGTCCGCGCGCTGGTCGAGGAGCACGGCGGCGGCAAGGCGCTCGTGCGCATCAGCACCCATTTGCGTCCGACGACGTTCGGCATCGTCACTGCGGTGAGTATCCTCCTGATCGGCGTCGCGGCACTGTCGGCGCTGCGCTGGGTTCCGGAGCGAGCCGCGGTTGGCTTGGTCCTGCGCTGGCGTCTCGCCGGCAGCGTTGTCGCCATTCTCACCGTCGCCCTCATTGCGCTCGTCGCGCAGCGGACGGCGCAGACGACGGCGATCGTCCGCCGCGGCATACGCCAGGTCACCGTCGGTAGCGGCATGATGGTCCTGCCCTCTGGTCCCGCGCGCGTGCCGCTGGTCGCTCCGTCGTTGCTGCGGATGTACGGCCTGCGCAGCGCGTTCATCTTCGTCGTGATGATCGTGGCGCTCGGCGCCGGCACGTTCATACTGCGGGAGGCGGCGACGGCGCAGGTGATCGGCGGGAAGAAAGGCTACGCCGGCGACTACGGACCGGCGATCTCGGCGTGGCTCGACGCGCCCGGCGGGATCGCCATCGCCCCCAACGGCGACATGTATATCGCCGACTCGAACAACAATGTGATCCGGCGCGTCGACGCGCGCGACCACCCCGACATCGAGCCGTACGCCGGCAATTACGACCTCGGCAGCGGATTCTCGGGCGACAACAGTCTGGCAACCGAGGCACAGCTCGACACACCGGATGGCGTCACGATAGCGCCGGACGGTGACGTCATCATCGCCGATTCGCACAACGATCGGATCCGGCGCGTCGATCATCCGACCGGCATCATCACCACCATCGCCGGATCGGGCGAGAACGGCTACGACGGCGACGACAAGCCGGCGACCGAGGCCGCGCTCAACACCCCGAGCGCCGTGGCGGCAGCGCCCAACGGCGACATCTACATCGCCGACACGCTCAACTACCGCGTCCGGATGATCGAGGCAAGAACCGGCCTGATCCGGACTATTGCGGGCGACGGCTCGCCCGGCAACAACGCCGACGTCGGCGACGGAGGGCCGGCGACCAGCGCGCACCTGAACATGCCGAGCGATGTGCAGATTGCGCCGAATGGCGACATTTACATCGCCGACATCCACCACAACCGCGTGCGGAAGGTCGACCCGAAGATCGCACATCATCTCGACCGTCGCCGGCAACGGGCGCTGGGGCCCGTCCGTGGCCGGCATCCCGGCGACGGAGGCGACGCTGGCCGGTCCGGCGGGCATCGCGCTGGTGCCCGAGCCGGGAGGCCGCCTCACGATTTTCATCGCCGACTACTACAACCAGAACGTGCGCGCCGTCGGTCCCGACGGCATCATCCGGGACGTGAGCGACGAAGGGCGCGTCGCATTTGGCGCACCGACGCGCGTCGCGTTTGCGGCGCGACGCGGCTGGCTGTACGTGGCGGATTCCCAGCGCGATCAGCTGGTGGCGCTGCCGATTCCGAGGCCAACGGCCAAACTGATTCCGCCGCGCGTGCTGACACCCGGTCGAAAGGTGGGCGGATGAGCGCTGCCGCGGCTCAGCCCGCCGACCGCGGCCTGCTGCGCTGGACGCTGCACGTTCCTTCGGCCGTACCGCGCCCGCGTGTCGGTGCTGTCGGTGCTGCTCCTCTCCGAGATCGTGCTCGGAGCGCTGCAGCCGTGGCCCTTCGCGATCGTCATCGACTACGTGCTGACGCGGAAGCCGTTTCCCGCTCACATCAAGATTCTCGGACTCAGCTTCAACACGCCCTTTGCCGCCTGGCTGACGCACGCGGCGACCAACGATCGGCTGGCGCTGCTCGTCGGCGTCGTCGCCGCCGGCGTGGTCCTGCAGATCGTCAACCAGCTGGTCTCCGCGTACGGGACGCAGGTGCAGGTCGATACCGGCCAGCGGATGGTGTACGACCTCCGGCACCGTCTGTTCGAGCACCTCACCGGGCTTGGGCTGCATCACCACATCCACAAGAGCACGGCCGACGCCGTCTATCGCGTCGACGTCGACGCCTACGCGATCGAGAACCTGGTGATGAGCGGCATCTTTCCGCTCGCCACGTCGATCATCGCGTTGACGGTCATGTTCGGCATGATCCTGAGCCTCAACGTCACGATCGCGCTGCTGTCGCTGACGGTCGTTCCGTTCCTGTTCTTCTGCCTGCGGTATTACACGTCGACGCTCGCCAACCGCGAGGAACGGGTCAAGGAGCTCGAATCGAAGCTGCTCGAGCGGCTCTACGAGACATTCGGCGCGATGCGGCTGGTCAAGAGCTTCGCGCGCGAGCGCCACGAGCTCGAGCGCTACCGCGGCGCGGGCGAGAAGGCGATGCACGCGCGCATCGCGATCACCTGGCAGCAGTCGCTCTTCTCCGTCGTCGTCAGCACGATCACCATCCTCGGCACCGCGCTCGTCGTCATCGTCGGCGGCCGATTCGTGATGACCGGGACGCTCAGCATCGGCGACCTCTACGTCGTCATCAACTACCTCGGCGCCGTCTACGGGCCGCTGTCCGCCATCGCCCATACCACCGGCCAGCTGCAGGGCGCGGTCGCCGGCGCCAAGCGAGTGCGCGAGATGTTCGCGCTGATGCCGGAAACGGTCGACGCGCCGGACGCCGTCGACGCGACGTCGGTCAAGGGCGACATCCGATTCGAGGGAGTCGGCTTTACGTATCCCGATGGCACGAACGTGCTCCACGACATTACCTTCGCGGCCAAGCCGGGAGAGATGGTCGCGCTCGTCGGCCTCACCGGCGCCGGCAAGACGACACTCGTCAGCCTGATTCCTCACTTGTTCGACGCGACGAAGGGCCGCGTGCTGATCGACGGCCGCGACGTGCGGAAGTACAAGGTCCGATCGCTGCGCGAGAAGATCGCGATCGTCCTGCAGGAGCCCGTGCTCTTCGCGGGCAGTATCGGCGACAACGTGCGCTACGGCCGGCTGGACGCGAGCGACGAGGAGGTCGAAGCCGCGGCGCGGGCAGCGCACGCGCACGAGTTCATCGCGCGGCTGTCGAAGGGCTACGATACCGAAATCGCCGAAGCCGGCGGCAGCCTCTCGGGGGGCGAGCGCCAGCGGCTGAGCATCGCGCGCGCTGTCATCAAGAACGCCCCGATCCTCATCCTCGACGAGCCGACATCGTCGCTCGACGCGATCTCCGAGGAAATTGTCTTCGGCGCGCTGCGGCGCCTCCGCGCCGGCCGAACCACGATCGTCATCGCGCACCGCTTGTCCACGGTTCGCGACGCGGACTGCATTCTGGTGCTCGATGGCGGACGGATCGCCGCTAAAGGCCGGCACGAAGAGCTGCTGGCGCAGAACGAACTCTATCGCCGGATGTGCGCGCGTCTCTCCGTCGGCAAGTCGCTCGATGATCCGGAGACGGTGGACGAGCTGATCGAGGCAGCGAAACGATGACGTTCGGGGCGGGAGGGCCGCTGGAGGGGCGGACGAGCGGAGAGCTTCCTGCCCATCCGCCCTCCGCCCGTGCAGCGATGAGGATCCTGTTCGCGGGCATCATCGCCCGTTATCCGTTCGGGGGCGTGACCTGGTGTTCGTTGATGTACCTGCTCGGGCTGCGCGCCCTCGGTCACGACGTGTTCTACGTCGAGGACACCGGCGAATGTGTCTACGACCCCGTGCAGAACACGCGCTCGACCGATCCCGCCTACGGCACGGCGTACATTCACAACGCGCTCGAGCCGTACGGCCTCGGCGATCGCTGGTCGTTCGTCAACTACGACGGGAGCTATCACGGCCGGAGCGTCGACGATGTGCGGCAGTACGCGGCCGGCGCGGATCTCTTCATCAATCTCTCCGGCGGCACCTGGTTCTGGCGCGATGAATACGCGCGGATCCCGAGGAAGGCTTTCATCGATTCGGATCCGGCGTTCACGCAGCTCGCCATCGCCAAGGCCGAGCCCTGGTACGTGCAGTTCTTCGAGAAGTTCGACCACCTGTTCACATTCGGCGCGAATATCGGCACCCCGGCGTCGCCGATTCCTACCGGGGCGTTTACCTGGCACAAGACCTGGCAGCCGATCACGCTGGATGACTGGGTCACGGGCGGCGTTCGACCGGTCAGGCCGCGCGATCGGTTTACGAGTGTCATGACCTGGCAGATCGAGAGCTTTGCCGACGTCGGGGGCAACAAGGATCAGGAGTTCGTGAAGTTCGTCGATCTGCCGTCGAAGACGCCGCAGCGCTTCGAGCTTGCGATCAACGGCCCGCAGCGGCTCCTGCGCGAACACGGGTGGGACACGGTGGACGCGATGGCGGTCTCGCGCACGCCGACCGCCTACCGCGAGTTCATCCAGGGCTCGAAGGCGGAATTCGGCGTCGCCAAGCACACCTACGTCGTCAATCGTTCGGGTTGGTTCAGCGATCGCACCGAGTGCTACCTCGCGTCGGGCCGTCCGGCGCTGGTGCAGGACACCGGCTGGACCGAGCACCTGCCTTCAGGCGAAGGTCTCCTCGCCTTCTCCACGCCCGAAGAAGCGATCGCCGGCATCGAACGGATCAACGCCGACTACGATCGGCACGCCCGCCACGCGGTGGAGATCGCGCGCGAGCACTTCGACGCGTCGCGCGTGCTGCCAAAGCTGCTGGAGGTCGCGGCGTGATTGACGGCTCACGAAGACACGAGTGACAGCCATGACGGTGGTAGAGGCTGCACGTGAGAATCGCCCACATCGCGCCGGTCGCCACGACCATCCCGCCGTCCAAGTCCGGATCGGTGGAGACGATGACGTCGCTGCTCACGGAAGGGCTCGTCGCGCGCGGCCACGACGTCACGTTGTACGCGACCGCCGACTCGAAAACCAGCGCGCGACTCAACGCGATCTACCCGCATGGCTACTGGCACGACGAGCACATGTGGCCCTGGGAGCTCTACGAGATGCTCAACCTGGCGGCCGCGGTCGAGCGGAGCAGCGAGTACGACATCATCCACTACGAGGCCGCGTACTATCCGATGTCGCTGGCGTTCACGCGCCTGTCGCCGACGCCAATCGTGCAGACGCTGCACCATTCGCCGAGCGCCGCCGAAGTCGCCCTGTGGTCCCGGTATCCGGAGGCGCCATTCGTCGCCATCTCCAACGAGCAGGCGCGCCTGCTGGTCGGCCTCAACGTCGTCGATACCGTGCTGCACGGCATCGACACCGACAGCTTCACGTTCGAGGCCAGGCCGGACGACTACCTGCTGTTTCTGGGGCGTTTCACCGAGGGAAAAGGCGTCCTCCAGGCCATCGAGATCGCCAAACGCGTCGGCATGCGCCTGATTCTGGCCGCGGCCGAAGGCGAGTACTACCGTGAGAAAATCGCTCCGCACGTCGACGGCCGCCATATCGTCTACTACGGGGAGGCCGACTTCGCCGCCAAGGTGAAGCTGTATGGCGGGGCGCGCGCGCTGCTCTACCCGATTCAGGCGCGCGAGCCGTTCGGGCTGGTGCTGGCCGAAGCGATGGCGTGCGGCACGCCGGTCGCCGCGCTGGATCGCGGCGCCGTCCGCGAGGTAGTCGACGAAGGTGTCACGGGAATGGTGTTCAACGATCTGGAGCAGATGATCAACGACCTGCCGCGCGTCTTCGACCTCGATCGCCGCGGCGTCCGCGACCAGGCCGTCGCGCGTTTTGGCGTGGCACGGATGGTGGACGGGTACAGCGCGGTCTACACCCGGCTGGTGGAGGCTCACCGTGGAAGGTAGCACGGTGCTGGCGATCTTCGCCCATCCCGACGACGAGTCGCTGGCGTGTGGCGGCACGCTCGCGCGGCTGGCCGACGCCGGCGTCCGCATCGTCGTCATGTGCGCCTCGCGCGGCGAGGCCGGGTCGATCAGCGATCCTGCGCTCGTCACCGACGGCGATCTCGGCCGCGCGCGCGAGCGTGAGCTGCGCGAGGCCGCCGCGATCCTCGGCGTCGCCGAGGTGATCGTGATGGATCATCCGGACGGCGACTTGCGCTGGGACCACGTGCCGGAGCTGCACGAGGAAATCGTCGCGGCCATCCGACGGTACCGGCCGGAAGCGGTGATCACCTTTGCCGAAGACGGGCTCTACTGGCACCTGGATCATGTCGGCGTGCACGAGCGCACGTACACGGCCGTCAAGTCGTTCGGCGCGGAAGCGCCACCGCTCTACTACGTGACCATGCCGAACGGCATCATGGGCGAAGTCATCAAAGCGGCGCACGCCAAAGGGGGCGCGGCGCCGGATTCGAGCTTCTGGGGCATCCATCCCGACGCGTTTGGCGATGGTGCCAAGCCCGCGACGTTCGCCGTCGACGTGCGCCCCTGGGCGCCGCGCAAACTTGCCGCGCTGCGCTGCCATCGGACCCAGATGGGCGCGAACAACCCGATCGCCTGGATCGATGAAGAGGAAGCGCGCCGCTGGCTGGGCGTCGAGCATTTCCGCCGCGCGCCGCTCGAGGCCGCAGCGACCGACTCACTGCTCGAACGACTGGGCGAACCGATGGTGAGGTCGTAGGTCCGGCTGAGGCCGCCACTACGCGCGCGACGGGCTGCAGTGAGACTTGAACCTTGAAAGTTGAAACGTTAGAGATCCTGCGCTGTCCTTACTGCGGCGGCCGGCTGGAGCTGGTGACATCGTTGTTTCATCGCCGCAGCGGCGATGAGATTCAGGACGGCGTCCTCGGCTGCCAGTGCTGCATTTTCCCTGTCGTCGACGGCATCCCGGTTCTGCATCTGCAGCCGGCCGCCACCACCGCTCGCGATCAGATTCAGGCGGGCCGTCCGGATCTGGCGCGCCGCACGATGGTCGGCCTGGACGACGAGGCGGGCGCGCGCGCGTTCGAAGCCGCCGCCGAATCCGACATCGCCACGTATCGGGAAACGGTCGAGGCGCTCGGGCCGAACTTCGAGGGCGGCTATTTCCTTTACCGTTTCTCCGATCCCACCTACATCGTGGCGCAGGCGGTGACACGAGCGGTCGGCGCCACGGTGCTCGGCGGGGCGAAGCGGGCCATCGACATCTGCGGCGGCTCGGGCCACGTGACCCGAACGCTGCTGGAGCTGTCAACCGCGCCGCCGGTGCTCGCCGATCTCTTTTACCCCAAAATCTGGCTCGCGCGCCGCTTCACGGCTCCGGGGTGCGAGCCGGTCTGCTGCGACGGGAACGCCCCGCTGCCGTTTGCGCGCGGCGCCTTCAGCCTGGCGATGTGCACGGACGCCTTCATGTTCATCTGGACGAAGCGCCAGTTCGTCAACGAGATGGAACGGCTGGTCGACGCGTCAGGCGCGGTCCTGATCGGGCACGCGCACAACGAGCGGGTCTGGAGCCCGTCGCACGGCCAGCCGCTATCGGCCGAGGGCTACGCGGCGCTGTTCGAAACCATCGAGCCGCGCCTGTTTGCCGAGGCCCGGCTCTTCGCCGACGTCGTCAACGGCGGACCGCTCGATCTCTCGCGGTCCGACACCACAGCGGACCTCGAACGCGATGCGGCGCTGACGATGGTTGCGAGCCGTCATCCAGGCGTCTACGCACGTCACGCCCTGCCGATCCCGACGGCCGCCGCCGGCGAATTCCGCGTCAATCCCCTGTATGTCCCGGCCGAGGAACCCGCGGTTGCGGCCTCCCCGGGCACGCGGCTCCGCCTGCGTTTTCCATCAGAGGATTACGAGCAGGAGTACGGCGCCTGCCGGGAGTATCTGCCGGAGGAAGTGGCGCTCGACCCGGCCGCCGCGGCGGCATTGGCCACCGGCCGGGTGTCGCCGGAGATCGCGGATCTCGTTCGTCGAAAAGTGATCGTCGATCTGCCGAAGCGTTACTATTAGCCCCGATGCAACCGTCTGCCGCGGCCCTACGGGTCGCCCGCCGCTCCGCTCGCGCGCACTTCACCGATCCCGCGAAGAAGCGGGGACTCCTGGTGGCCTTCGAGGGGCCAGACGGCTCCGGCAAGACGACGCAGCGGAAGCTGTTCAAGACGTGGCTGAAATCCGAAGGTTACGACGTCGTCACGACGAAGTGGAACTCGTCGGATCTGATCAAGCCGATCATCAAGAGCCGCAAAGCGGTCCGCGCGCTCAGCCCCGAAGAATTCTCGCTGCTGCACGGCGCCGATTTCCGCCATCGCGTCGAGCAGATCATCCTGCCGGCGCTCTGGGACGGGAAGCTCGTGATTGCAGACCGGTTTCTCTTCACCGGTCTCGCGCGAGACGTCGCGCGCGGTCTCGATCTGGATTGGGTGTTGAAGCTGTACCAGCCGCTGCTGTGGCCCGACCTCGTCTTCTACTTCGCGGTGTCGCCGATCACGTCAGGCAAACGGGTCACGGCGACGCGCATGCCGAATTTCTACGAGGCCGGCCAGGACGTGACCGACGTCGAGGACCCGGTCGAGAGCTATCAGCGCTTCATCGCACGGGTGATCCGGGAATACGAGTCGCTGGCGCTCATCTTCAACATGATCACCGTCGACGCCGAGCAGTCGATCGGCGATCAGCATCGCCAGATTCGCGAGCTGTTCCTCGAGGGTCAGCGCCGTCCGTGGTCACCGTGGAACACCGACGCCGTCGCCGAATGGCTCGCCGGACAGGGGATGGCGAGGTGAAGCCGTCAAAAGCGAGACTGGTCTCCGTCGACGGAGTCGATGCCTCGGCGGTGATTGCGGCCGCGCGGCGCGCCATCGTCCGGCCGGGGCGGGGAGGCGTCAGCCACTGGGACGCCTCGGGCATCTTCCAGGATCTCTGCGTGGCCGATGCCGCGGCCGGGGCGCCGTCCGCACGGACGCTGCTGCTGCTGTACGCCGCCGATCTCGCCTTCCGGCTGCGATGGGAAATCCGGCCGGCGCTCGCGGCGGGCCGCACCGTCGTGGCGGCGCCCTATGTCGACACCGCGATGGCGTTCGGTCGGGCGGCAGGAGTGCCCGTCGGCTGGCTCACCAATCTCTTCCGCTTCGCGCCACCGGCCGCCGAGCGGCACTTTGTGACGGCGAAGCGCGCCGCCGCCGCCGACGGGTTCGTGGGACTGGCGTGCCAGCGGGTCCACGGCGTCGACCGCCGCGCACGACGCAAGCTGATAGGCGGCGCCGCGGCGCATCTCCGCGCCGAGGCGAAGCGACGAGCGCGTCGCACGAAAGCATAGTCAGAAATTACGGCAGCGGACCGCGGGCGCGGTAGGTGGCGACCTGCGCTTTGACGGCATCGCTGCGTCCCGCCGCGAACGCCTTGAGATCCGCGATCGCCTGCTCGAACTGCAGCGTTCGTGAAGATCTGCGTGTCGGCGAGTGCCGCCTCGCGGATCTGCAGGTACTCGCGCTGGATTTCAGACTGCGAGCCAGCCAGGCTGAGGGTTGGCGCCAGTCGTCGCGCCGGCCGACGCCGAGTTCGCGCATTCCTCCAGCGTGTCGAGGAACAGCGTCCAGAGATCCGGATACTTCAGCGCCCGCTGGACCAGCCGGTTCCGATGATCGACGGGACCGTCCTCGACGTTCCGGAGGATGAAATAGTTGGGACTCGGCGCCTCCCAGAAGGTATTGCTCTTGTCCCACGGAATGAACTGGAACAGGCTCTTGTTCTCGTAGCGATAGAAATAGAAGTTGTTCGGGCCGTAGTCGCCGGTGATGCCGTCCTCTTCGGCGAGGAAGCTCTCGATCGCGAGATGCCGGATGAACTTGGGGAGATCGAGGTATTCGGCGATCGACTGCCGCCACGCCGCGTCACCCGCCTGGTCGATCGTCCAGATCAGACGCTCGATGTATTGCGGCTGCGTATCGGTTTCTTTCGTCTCTGGCTTGAACGGCACCGGCACGTACAGATTGGCGTCGCTGCCCAGATACTTGAAGATGAACGGCACGTGTCCGACGCTGTTGTCGAAGGCGAATTCGTACAGGTTGCTGGTGTCCTCGCCGTAGTTTTTCTTGAGAAACACCTTGTCGACCGACTCGACGATGCGTGTACAGCCCCGCGTAGCGGTTGTTGAAAAACAGCCGGGCATGCGCCTGGCGCTCGGCCTTGAGACCCATGCGGCGGAAGAACAGCATGGACAGACGCTCGCGAAGGTTCGACGAGTCCTGTGTCTGATTGCGAAGGATGACCGACTTCAGCCCGAGAAACTTCTGATCGGTGGCCCAGCGGTCGAAGTCGATGCGAAGACCCGGCTTGACGCCGCTGCGGCTGCCGGTGCCGCGCGAGCGGATGCCGACTCCTTGCAGCGCCTTGTCGCGCCACGTGAAATTGACGGGATAGTAATCGTTGAGGAGAAAGTTGACGTGCAGCGACTCCAGGTCGCGTTCGTTGATCTGCGAGGCGGATATCGTGAACGACCGTGTCGTCGAAGAAGATGTCCGAGGGATCGACCGCCGGCGCCTGCGAACCAACTGCACGAGGCAGCAGGGCGCCGACCGCCAGGATGAGGATGAACGCGCGCGCCCGGTTCAGCAGCATGCCTGCCCTCCCGCGCTTTCGCCTACAGCACGAACTGCAGCCGGACAATCCGGCTCCAGAGCGCGCCGCCGTTCGTGACTGGATTCCGATCGGCGTCTTCAAGATGTTCCCTGATGACATTGATTTGCAGCTTCGTGAAGCGATTCAGTATCCAGTTCGCGCCCACGGTGACGACGCGGTCGCCCGTCGGTAAGATCGTCTCCGCCCTGGGGTTACGGAACGCGATGCCGGTCGACGGTCCCACGCTGTCGTACCACAGCCGCTCCATTCGCGCGACCACTTCGACGGCGCCCCAGCCGCCCTGCAGAAAATCGTCGGCCGGCTTGAGCGGCCGCTTCTTGTCCTCGCGCGTCACGACCCACGACGCCGAGTCACATACCAGGACCTGGCGCGCGCGTCGGGCAGGTTCTCGTCGCCCAAACCCTGACCGTTCCGATCGTCCGACACCCACGTGTACTCGGTCCGGGCCGAGAACGGGTCCCAATGCCCAGTCCGCATCGGCTTCCCACCGGCGACGACGCCCTTTCACGTACACCGGCTCGGCGAACGTGTCCTGGCTGACCACCGTCCGCCCGCGAAGGCCGTTGGGCCGGAACGAATCGTCGGACAGCGCGCTGATTGCGAACGACGATCCGACTTCGATCACGGCAATCGACCCGCTTGCAATCTTGCGGAACGGCATTCCGGTGACGCGTGCGGCGAACGTTTCGTCGCCGCCCTGGATCTTCTTCGACCGCGCGTTGTCGCCATCGTGCTGAAAGACGCCGGCCCAGTAGTTCAACCCGCGCTTGAAAAACCGTCCGTGCACCATGGCGCCGATGTCGCGCGCCGGCGCCAGGTAGTTTGCACCGAGCGACCGGTAGATGAAGTCGTTGTGTGTCACGCCCGTCAACTGGTCGAGACCGAACGGCACTTTGAACTTACCGACCTTAACCTGCGCGTTCTTCACGAACGTCAGGTTTACGTTCACGTCCTTCCAGTGTGACTGCCGGCGTGACCCCCGCCAGAATGTCCTTTTCAGTCAGCTCCTTTTCCGTGAACTCCCGCTCGACTTCGTACTCGATCTTCTTGGTCAGGTATCCGGAAATCCCGAAGCGGTTGCGGTGCAGCTCCCACTCGGGCACGTCGACGGCGCCCTCGTAGGTCGAATGCGCGTCCTCCTGAAACTTTGCCTGTCCGTCGAGGCGGAAGACCGATCCGTAGCGCACCGACGGGTGCTGCTTCCACGAGAACCGCCATCCCCCGCCGCCGCCGCCCGGTTCGACCACGTTGGGATCGATCGGCTCGTCGGGATTGATCGGCTCGTCGGGCGCGGGGACGTTCGACTTCGGCTTTTTCTGCTTCTTCGGCTTCGCCGGATCCTTCGGCTTGCTCTGGTCTTTCGGCTTCGCCTTCTTTCCCGGCTTGGCCGCCTCGGCCGTCGGCTGATCCTGCTGCACGTCCGCAGCCTGTCCCGGCGCGGCGAACACGCACAGCCAGGCCGTCAGCAGCAGGCGGATCAGCACGAGGCGATTTCTCCCATCGCCGCCGCCGCGCGCGCGTCCGCGGCCGCGGCCGCCAGCCCCCGAAAGAGCTCCGCCGCTTCGGCCACCGCCGACGGCTCGTCGACGACGATCGCGACCTCCCGCCGGAAATCGAGGCTCAGCGCCGCGAGGGCCAGGCTGCCGACGACGACCTTCTCGTCGTCGATGAGCATGATCTTGCCGTGCGATTTCAGCTCGCCGAGACGCTTGGACGAAAACAGGTCGACCGCCAACCCGCGCGCCCGCTTTTCGTTGAGCATGGCGACGAGATCGGGATCCGAGAGCTTGGCGTCGATGACACGGATGCTCGACCGCGCGCTCTCAATCAGATGGGTGAACTGACGGCGCGCTCGCTCGGGTCCGACGATGAGGCGCTCGCTGATATTCGAGGGCATCGGCAGCCGGGAGCAGTCCGCTTCCATCAGGCGACGCAGACCGGAGACCACGTCGGGGTCGTACGTCAGGACGAGCGCGTCGCATGTCTTGCGAAAACATTTCTTCGTGAAGTTCAGCGACGTCACGAGCGCCGGCCCATCGTCGGCGACCAGGTACTTCGCGTGGTACTTCACGACCGGATCGGTGTACGGCTTGACGGCGGCGCCCGTCCGCTCGAGCGTGCTCCACAGTTTCGCGAGCTTTTTCTTACCGCCCTTCGCGCGCGACGTGACGAGCACTTCGACGGCGACGCCGCGACGCACGGCCGCTGCCAGTTCCGCGAACACCTGGTCGTCGGTGCAACGGAAGAGCGACAGTGTGATGCGCTGCCGAGCTTGACGGATCACATCCAGCACGGCCTCGCGCCGCTGCTCGATGGACACGATGAGCCGATCGGCCGGTACGGGATCCTGGATCGTCGACATGATCAGCAATTCACCGCCGGGGTCGTCTGCCCGAGATCGTGCGGACGCGCCCGACCATTCACGAACACTCGGGACACGGCGACCGTATCCCCTTTCGACACTGGACTATAAATGGGTCGGCTGGGTACTTTACACTAACGACGGCGGGGTGGGGAGACAAACACGAATCCAGAGTTCGGGAGGGCGCTTCGACGATAATGTTGTGATCAGCCCATGAGTGTCCGCCAGCGGGTTCGCTGTTTTTTCGCGTTGGCGGCGTTCGCCGCGGCGTGCGGCGGCGGCGGCAGCGGTTCCAAAGGCACTCCCAGCGGACCGACCATCAATCCTCCGCCCATCATTCCGCAGACGGTCGTCATGATCGGGGCGGGCGACATCGGAGACTGTTCGGCCCTGGCGGATGCCGGCATTCACGCGCGCGACACCGCGAGGATGATGGACACGACCACCGCCGATGCGATTTTCACCGCCGGCGACAATGCCTACCCGCTCGGGTCCAGCGACGATTTCACGTGCTACGAAAACACCTGGGGCCGGTTCAAGTCAAAGACGTTTCCGGTGCCTGGCAACCACGAATACTACCAGCCGGGTGCCCTTCCCTACTTTCAGTACTTCGGCGCCCGCGCCGGAGAAGGCGGCTTCCGAACCGGCTACTACAGTTTCAACCTGGGAAACTGGCATATCGTCGCGCTGAACAGTCCCCTGCAGGCGAGCGGCGGCTTCGACCAGATCATGTGGCTGAAGGACGATCTCCAGAACAGCAACGCCAAATGCACGATGGCGATCTGGCACTACCCGGTCTTCACGTCCGGGCCCAGCAACGGCTCCCCCGAGTCGCGGGTGATGCGCGAGGCCTGGCAGGTGCTCTTCGACGGCGGCGCCGACCTCATCGTGAACGGCCACGATCACCTCTACGAGCGGTTCGCGCCGCAAAGCCCCGACGGACGCCGCAACGACGCCACCGGCATCACGCAGATCATCGCCGGCACCGGCGGCGCGCCGCTCTACCAGTTCAGCGGCTCGATCGCCAACAGCGCCGCCCAGATGCGGTCGTACGGGCTCCTCAAGCTCACGCTCCAGTCGACGTCGTTCGACTCGGTGTTCCTGCCGGTGGCCGGCGCGCCCTTCGACCAGTACCACGGCACTTGCCACTAGCGAACGCCTGAACCTCGAACCGTTCCCGCGCCCGCATTACGCTATAATCCGTAGCCATTACGGTGTTTGACGTAACACAGAATCCGTTCGTCTATGGCGAGGTGGTGCCGGCCGTCGGCGTTCGTCGACCGCGTCGCCGAGCTCGACCGGCTGGTCCGCGATCTCGCCGCCGGCCAGAAAGTGTTCCTGATCTCGCCGCGGCGCTACGGCAAATCCTCGCTGGTCCGCCGCGCCCTCGCGGCGATGTCACGGAAAGGCGCCCTCACGGTTGAGGTCACCGTGAGCAGCTTCAGCTCGTACGTGGCGTTCCTCGAGGGTTACGCGCGCGCGCTCGCGGCCGCCGAGACGAAATGGGACCGCGCGCGCACCTGGCTCCGCGACGCGATCTCGTCCACGCGCGTCGATCTCTCGGCCGACGCGCGGGTCGATCCGTCCGGACACGGCGCCGCCTCGATGCGGGTCGCCTTTCCGAATGCGCGAACCGACCGCGACATCTCGCGCCTCGCGCAGGAAGTGTTCGCCCTGCCCGCCCGGCTCGCGGAGACGCGGCGCCGCAACGTGGTGGTGGCGCTCGACGAATTTCAGGCGATCGGCGGCTTCAACGGCGGATCGGTCGAGCACGCGATGCGCGCCGCCGTGCAGCATCAGCGCGAGGTCGGCTATGTGTTCGCCGGGTCCGAGCCGTCGCTCATGGAGCGGATGCTCACGCCCAGACGTCCGTTCTACAAGGCCGGTCCGGTCATGCGCCTCGACAAGATACCGGCCGACGAATTCGCCGCGTTCATCGACGCCCGCTTCGCCGCGTCGGGCATGCGTCCCGAAGCGGGATTGGGCATGGCGATCGTCGATCTCGCCGGCAATCTGCCCTACGACGTGCAGCGTCTCGCGCACGAAACCTGGGACGAAGTCCGCGGCAGCGCCCGGCGGCGCGTGACCCTCGACGATCTGCATCAGGCGCTGAAGCGGCTGCTGACCGAGCAGCAGATGCTGTTCGAAGCCGTCTGGCAGCGTCTCACGCTGGCGCAGCGCGGAGCGCTCCGTGCGGTCGTGCTCCAGGACGGCCGCGAGCTGCTCTCGGCTGACGTCCGCACGCGCCATCGGCTTGGCGGACCTTCCACGGTCCAAGCCGCGCTCGGAGCGCTGATGCGCGACGATGTGGTGACGCGTGAAGGCGATCGCTACATCGTCGTCGATTCGCTTCTTCGGGAGTGGGTCGCGCGGCAGACATTCTGAGACATCTGCCGCGCCAGCTCGGCGTTTGTGAGGAACGGCACTTGCACGGTTCCGGCCGGTGCCTCGTCCACAGTTCACGCTCATCGGTTCCTTGACGATCTGCATCGCGTTCGTCGCGGGGACGGCGGTCGCGCAAACCAACAACAAATTCGCAATCGGCGCCGACTTCAAGATCCGGGCGACCGATCGCGCGTCAACAGAGGACTATGCCCACGGCAGACTCGGACCCGGACTGTTGTGGCGCTTCGGACACGGGAATGAAGGTTGGGGGTTTCACTGGGGATTGAATTGGTACGCGGTCGACATCGACCGGCCGGTTGGCGGCCTGATTACCGAGTTGGGTGAACTGAAGGTTCGGCCGATCATGGCCGGCTATGGATACTCGTACAGGATGAACCGCCGGCTGAGCGTCACGGGCGATGTCCTGGGCGGGTACGCGTTCGGATCGATTGGATTGGTCCCCAGCGCGGTTGACGCCTATGAGCGCCGCCTCGGCGCGCAATCTGTGACCGCACGAGCGTCCAATACGCTCGTGCTCAAGCCCGAGCTCAGCGTCTGGTACGACCTGAACAAGGATTTCGGCCTCAACGTGAACGCCGGCTACATGATCGCCCGGCCGGACATCATCGTGGAGACGACGACGGGTCAGGACAAGCGGACGGCCCGCGCCGATCAATTCATCCTCAAGGTCGGCGTCGTCTACTCCATCTTCTAGACCAGGAATATTTGCGGCGATCATTGGGTTGAACCCGACTGATGAAGGTCGTCGTCGCCGGCGGCACCGGTTTCCTCGGCCGCGCGCTTTCGCAATCGCTTGCCGCGGACGGTCACGACGTCTGCCTGCTGTCGCGCGGCGCCGGCGATCGAACGTTCAAAACTGTGCAGTGGACGCCGAACGGCGGGAGTGGCCCGTGGGCGTCAGCGATTGACGGCGCGGACGCCGTCGTGAACCTCGCCGGCGAATCGATTGCGGCGAAGCGATGGACCGCCGCGCAGAAACAGCGGATTCTCGACTCGCGCGTGCAGGCGACACGGAGCCTCGCGGCGGCGATTCAGGGCTGCCTCAAGCCGCCGTCTGTGTTCGTCAGCGGATCGGCGGTCGGCTATTACGGTCCGCTCTCCGATGACGTGGCGACGGAAGACACACCTCCCGGATCAGATTTTCTCGCGCGAGTGTGCGTCACATGGGAAGAAGAGGCGCGCCGCGCCGGCACACCGCGGACGCGCGTCACCTGCATCAGGACCGGTCTCGTGCTCGCGAGAGATGGCGGCGCGCTGCCGCCGATGCTGCCGCCATTCAGGTTCGGCGCCGGCGGTCCGGTCGGATCCGGCCGTCAGTACTGGCCGTGGATCCATCGGCAGGACTGGGTCGATCTCGTGCGGTGGGCGATGCGGACGCCAGAGTCTGGCGCGGCGATCAACGCCACGGCGCCCAATCCGGTGACGAATGCCGAGTTCGCGCGCGCGCTCGGACGCGCCATGCACCGGCCTGCCTTCATGCCAGCGCCCGCGTTCGCGCTGCGACTGCTGCTTGGCGAGATGGCCGACGCGCTCGTGCTCTCGGGGCAACGCGCCGTGCCGAAGCGCGCCGAGCGCGGCGGCTTCACGTTCACGTACCGGACCGTCGACGACGCGCTGCAGGCGATCTTTGGCAGGTCCTAGAGCTCGGGTTCCAGGGTTCTCAGTTCGAGAAACGGCGACGCCTCAGAACTTTGCGAACCCGCGAACCGCTGGAAGGGCTGCCGTGATCAGTTCGCAAGACCGACGAGATACTTGTCGCCGGTCGGCGCGGGAACACCCGCTTCGGGCTCGAGGGTGACGGCCATCGCGACGGGCCTTGGAAGATCCTGCGGGGTGTCGATCATTTCCGTCGCGCGCCCGTTCGCGTCGAGCTTCAGCATGCCGGCGCTGATCGGCGCCGGCTGCGCCGTCAACACCCACAGCTGATACGCGCGTCCGGGAGGCGGCGCCGGCAGATTCGAGGCGGTGAAGACGAGGCCGCGCGAGCGGCTCCAGAATGCGCGCGCCGACGCGTGCGGCGCGGCAGGCTGGCCGGCGAGATCGATGCGCGCCAGGTCGGGCGCCGCCAGCACGAGGATCGTGCGTTGGCTCTCGAGCGCCGAACGCCGCGCCTCGGCGACCAGCCGCTCGTTCGTCTCGGCGCGAAGCACCGTGTCGCGCAGCCGCGCCTCCAGCGTCGAGATGCGACCGCGGAGCTGCACTGCGTAACCACCGAGCGCGACGGCCAGCACCATCGACGCCGCCAGGGCATAGGGGCCAACGCGGGACATCGCTCCTGATGTTTCTATTCGTTCGCCCGTCCGTTGGCTGGAAGCGGCGCGGACGGCGGCGAGCGGCGCGGCGGCGCCCGACCCGGCGCGGATCGCGCTCAGCAGCCGATCACGAACCGCCGGCGACGGGACCGCTGCCGGATTCGTCATCCCCAGATCGCCGACCACGGGCGCGAACGACCGGACCTCGGCCGCACACACGGCGCAGTTCGCCAGGTGGGCCTCGAAATCAGCCCGTTCGGCTGGCGTCTGCGCGCCCAACGCGTAGGCGGCGGCCTGATCGGCGTACTCGTGGTGTACTGCCACACTTAGTCCTACGGCGCCCGGACCCGAAAGGATGCTCCATCGTCGCCGCTCGGGCGGCTACGGTGACAGGTGTGCCTTCGCCGCGGGGCGCCTACGGCGGGACAAGTCAGCCCAGCATGCTCGGCGGAAGATGTTCCTCCGGCGGGACGACGAGAATCACCTGACAGCCTTCTTCTGTCCAGAGCTCGCCGTGATCCGTCTCGGCATCGGCATGCACGAAATCGCCGGGTCCGAGGCGCCGTCCGCACGTGAACAGGCTGCCGGACACGACATAACATTCCTCGGCGCCGCCGTGATGGTGCGACGGAAAGCGCGTGCCCGGCGCGACGTCGAGCAGCAGGGTGGCATAGCCGCGCTGCTTGTTCAGCGCGAGGACCTTCATCTTGATGCCGGGCACGGCGTGCGGCATCCACACATCGTCCGCGCGCCAGGAGAAAGAGAAGCCGGCGGGTTCGGCCGACTCGCGGACGCGCGCCATCAGCCGTTGCTTGACGTCGGGCGACACCAGTCCGCTCGCGGCGGCGGCCGATTGCGCCAGCGCCAGCTCCAGCAGTTCGTCGAATTCGACGCCGTCCGCGGTCTCCACGTCGTCCTTCATTGCCCGATGGACACCTGGGAAAGCCGCTCGCGCAGCGCGATCATGCCGGTGCGAATCCGCGTCTTCACCGTGCCGAGCGGCAGGTTGAAGCGTTCCGCCAGCTCGGACTGCGTGAGACCGCGAAAGTACGCCTCCTCGATCAGCAGCCGCTGATCCGGCGGCAGGGACTGCAGTGCGCACGCCACGGCGCGCTGCTGCTCGCTGAGTGCGGCGCTGGCCTCGGGGCTCGCCGCAGCCTCGGGCAACGGCGCCGACTCCGCGGCGCGCACGCGCACGCTGTTGGCGCGCAGCCGGTCGATGCCGCGATTCCGCGCGATCCGCACCAGCCACGCCGCCGGCGATCCGAGCGCGACGTTGTAGGTCTCGGCTCGCGTCCAGACGAGCACGAACACTTCCTGCAGCACTTCTTCGGCCTCGCTGCGATCGCGCAGGATTCGCAGGATCAGCCCGAACAGCAGCCGGTGATGCCGATCGTAGAGCTCGGCGACCGCCTGCTCGTCGCGCGCGACGATCCGGTCCAGGAGCGCGATATCCGTTCGGGTATCGTCGGGGTTCTGCACGTCAGTACGCAGCCAGCCTTCGAAGCGTCTCGACTATTTTATCGGTGTTCGGCAGGTTCGCCGCCTCGAGCACGTGCGAGAACGGCGCGTGCGTGTCGGGATAGGTCACGCGCAGCACCGGCGCGTCGAGGTAGTCGAACCGTTCCTCCATGATCATCGCCGACAGCTCCGCGCCGAGACCGAGCGTCTTGACGTCTTCGTGCACGACGAGGACGCGGCTGGTTTTCTCGACCGATGTGAAAATCGCGGCCTTGTCCAATGGCATCAACGAACGGAGGTCGATCACTTCGACTTCGACGCCTTCTTTCGCCATGCGGTCGGCGGCCTCGAGCGAGGGCGTCACCATTGCCCCGTAGGTGAGCAGCGTGGCGTCGCCGCCTTCGCGCCGCGTCGCCGCGACGCCAATCGGAACAATCTCGTCGCCTTCGGGGACGGGGCCCTTCGCACGCCGGTAGAGGAACTTGTGCTCGAAATAAATCACCGGGTTGTCGTCGCGAATCGCCGCCTTCAGCAGTCCCTTGGCGTCGTAAGCGGTCGACGGCGCGACGACCTTCAGGCCCGGCCGGTGCACGAACCACGCTTCGGGATTCTGCGAGTGGTACAGACCGCCGCTGACGCCGCCGCCGCTCGGCGCCCGCACGACGATCGGCACCGACGCGCGGCCGCCGTACCGATATCGCAGCGTCGCCGCCTGGTTCACGATCTGATCGAATCCGCACGAAATGAAGTCGGCAAACTGCATCTCGGCCACCGGCCGGTAGCCACGGAGCGCCGCGCCGATGCTGACGCCGATGATCGCCGACTCGGAAATCGGCGTGTCGACGACGCGCAGCTCGCCGAACTCGTCGTACAGTCCCTGCGTCGCGCCGAAGGCGCCGCCGTAGGGGCCGACATCCTCGCCGAGCACGAAGACCTTCGGGTCGCGGCGCATTTCTTCGGCGAGCGCTTCGCGGATGGCGTCGAGATACGTCAGCTCTTTGCTCATCGGTACCAACGGGCTTTCACGAAGTCACGAAGAAACACGAAGGACACGAAGTCATCTTGTACAACAAGAAGAATCTTCGTGATCTTCGTGTGTCTTCGCCCTTCGTGATGAGCCGTAATCATGCATACAGGTCGGTGACGGCGTCCTCCGGCTTCGGGTCCGCCGAATTCATCGCGAACTCGAGCGCCTCGTCGATCGTCGCGGCGACTTGTCGCCTCGATGTCTTTCTGCTTCTGATCGTCGAGCACGTGCCGCGCGCGCAGGTAGGTCGTGAACGTCGGAATCGGATCGCGGCTCTTCCACATCGCCAGCTCTTCGTCCGTCCGATAGAACGCCTTGTCGTGCTCGGAGTGGCCGTGCCAGCGGTAGGTCTTGCACTCGATGAGCGTCGGGCCGTCGCCGGTACGCGCCCGCGCCAGGGCGCCCTGCGTCGCCTGATAGACGGCGAGCACGTCGTTGCCGTTGATGGCGACGCCGTCGAAGCCGTAGCCCTCCGCCCGGATCGCCACGTCGTCGATCGCCATGCTCTTCTCGACCGGCACCGAATACGCGTACTGATTGTTCTCGCAGATGAAGATGACCGGCAGTTGCTGGACGCCGGCGAAGTTCAACGCCTCGTGGAAGTCGCCGACGTTGCTCGCGCCCTCGCCGAAATAGGCGATGACGACGTTGTCGGTCTTCTCCATCTTGAACGTATAGCCGAGGCCGGCGGCGACCGGCAGATTCGCCCCGAGCATGCTGGTGTTGCCGAAGATGCCAAGCTCGTTCACGCCGCTGTGGAGCGCCGAGTCGCGCCCTTTCGACAGCCCGGTGTCCTTCGCGAACATCTGCGCCATCATCACCCTGGCCTCGACCCCCTTCATGAGGAACGCACCGAGGTCGCGGTGGAGCGGGCAGATGTAGTCCTCTTTCCGCAGGCCGTAGCAGGTGCCGACGATGATCGCTTCCTGGCCGATGCCGGTGTAGACGCCGCTGCGGACTTTTCCCTGCTTGACGAGAATGCTGAGGCGTTCGTCGAACGCGCGGATCAATTTCAGCCAGTAGAACATCTCGAGCAGTTGCTCGGGCGACAGCTTGAACTTCGTGCGCTTGATTGGCGGCATTTCAGATCGTTAGCTTATGTCAAGGACACAGAGGGAAACAAAGGACACAGAGGCCCCCGCAGCAGAGACGCTCCGCTCGAGGGGCCACAGCCCTTTGTGTCCTCTGTTCCCCTTTGTGTCCTTGTCAGCGGGCGAGCACTAAATGAACGCGAGCCCGCTCTTCTTGAAGTTGGCGCCCAGCAGCTTGACCGAATCCGCGCCGAGCCAGCCGTCGATGACCTGCGCGTAGACCGATCGGAAGTCGGTTTCGAACTTGACGTCCCCGGCGTTGTTCTCGAGGGTCGGGTTGCTCGGATCGGTGCTGAGGCTGGGGGCGGTGCCGTAGAGGCCGCCGTTCACCTTCCCGCCCATCACCATCATCGCGGATGCCGATCCATGGTCGGTGCCCTGGCTGCCGTTCTCGGTGATGCGCCGGCCGAACTCCGAGAAGCTGACCAATAGCGTGTCGTCGAGCAGCCCCTGGTTCTTGAGATCGTTGAAGAACGCGAGCAGCGCGTCGTTGAGCGTGGCCATCAGGTTGTAGTACGCGCCGTTGGTCGCGTTGACGTTCTGGGCGGAGTGCGTGTCGAAGCCGCCGGTCGTCACGTAGAACACGCGTGTGCCGATTCCCTTGTTCATCGCGCCCGCCACCGCGCGCAGCGCCTGGCCGAGCCCGCTCGCCGGATAGGTCAGCGTCGGCGCGTACGCCGCGACGGTCGCGACGCGGTCGAGCGTGCCGAGCGCCGCTTGCGCGCTGCCGTAGACGAACGCGAGCTCCGGCCGGTCGACCGGCAGATGCGACGCGATCTTGAGCGCCGTGCTGCGCTCGGCCGCCGCTTCGGCGCCGCCGTTCGGGCTCGAAAACGAATAGCCGGCCGGATTCGAGATCGCCGGCACCGACGTGTGCGCGGCTTGCAACACGTGCGGCAGGCTGCCGGTCGTATTCCAGCCGACGAGCGGATCAACGGGCGACGGCAGCGAATCGAGATAACGGCCAACCCAGCCGAGTCCGGACGAATTGACGGGATCGGCGGTCGACCAGATGTCCACGCCCTGGAAGTGCGAGCGGCTCTGATTCGGATAGCCCGTGCGCTGCACCAGCGCCAGCCGTCCCTGGTCGAAGATCTGTTTGAGCCCCGTCAGTCGCGGATGCAGGCCGAGCGCCACCTTCGAGGAATCGGTGCCGACCTGGAGCACCTGGCCCGCCGGCACCGCCAGCGACGGCCTGCGCGACGTGTAGAACGGATCGTTGTACGGCGCAATCATGCTGAGCGAATCGTTGCCGCCGCCCAGATAGAGGATGACCAGATTCCGCGTGTGCGCGCCCTGCGCGCGCGCCAGATCGGACACGAACTCCGGCGCGGCGAACGTCACCGTGAACGCGGCCATGCCGCCCTTGACGAACTGGCGTCTGGTGACCTTCATACGAGCTGGTACTCCGGGGAACCGACGATCAAGTGCACGAGCCCCGACGCCTTCGCTTGAAGCTGCGCGTCGCTGCCGGTCCACGCCCCGTTGGCGTGCAGGTAATTATTGAGCTCGGTGGTGACACTCGAGTCCTGCTGCGCGGTCACGATCTGATCGCCGAAGTAGGCGAGCATCGCCTCCGGCGTCTTGCCCGTGCCGGCGGTCTTCACGGCGTTCGCGAGGTTGAACTTCTGGTTTCCGGCCAGCGACGACGCGAAGTTCATCCGCGCCAGCATCGCGCCGGTGGCGAACCAGGTCTGGCCCGCGTCCCATCCGGACACGTCCGGCGGCTCATAGAGAATCTGTCCCATGTTCGACAGCGGCGTGAGCGCGTCGTTGACCGAGTACCCCGTCCAGCCCACATCCTTCAGGGCGCGGACGACGAATTCGACCGGCCACGAGTAGCGGGCGAAGTAGGCGCTCTCGTCCCAGAACTCGGGCGACAGCAGCACCTCGCGCATCACCGCGCGCATGTCGTAGCCGCTCTGCAAGTAGACGCTCGGCGATGCGGTTGACGAACGTCACGTTGATCGCGCCGAACTCGCTGACGAAGAACCGATACAGCTTCGCCGCCAGGTAGCGCGCCGTGTTCGGGTGCGCGGCCAGCCCGTTGATGAAGTCGATCCCGTCCTGCATCCCGCCGGCCGCGGCGCGCGCCGGAATGGTCTTGCCGCCGTCAGGATAGATGGCGAAGCTGAACGTCTTCGCGTTCGTGTCGTGCTGGTTCGCGTTGTAGACGAACTCGTAGTGCTGCGTCGGATCGCCGTTCACGCCGGGACGCGCGAGGTTCCAGCCGGTGAAGACGCGCGCCGCGGCGTAGACGTCGGCTTCGGTGTAGTTGCCGACGCCGACGCTGAACAACTCCATGATCTCGCGGCCGAAGTTCTCCTGCGGCTGGGCCTTGAAGTTCGTCCGGCCGTCGAGCCAGACGATCATCGCGGTGTCTTTGGCGACGGCGGTCAGGATGTCGCGGAAGTTGCCGAGCGCGTTCTCGCGAAGCATCTCGATCTGGCCGCGAACCGTCCCCGGATCCTCGGCGCTCTTCGCCGCCATGTAGCGCGCGCCTTCGGCCGCGCCGAGCGCACCCGCGATTTTGTTGTAGCCGGTGGCGAAGTGGTTGTGCCAGAACAGCGTCATCTTCTCTTGAAGAGGACGGTTGGTGTGCACCATCCGGAACAGCCACCGCTGTCGGGCGTGCGCGATGTTGGATTGCGGCGAAAACACGCCGTTGACCGTCGTGCCGGCGTATCCCGGCTTGCCAATCAACTGGTCGACATCGTCGACGAGGCTGTCGTAGTGGACGAGCAGGTCGACCGCCTGAGTGATCGACATCTCGCGGAACAGCTCGAGCTCGTCCGGCCGCGCCCCGAACCCGGCTCGCCGCAACAGATGCTCAACCTGGCGATCCGCAGTTTTCGCCATGACCCGACAATCTCCTGGCAAGAATACTAGTGACGTCGGCTACGCTCGACAATGGTTTTTTCCCGCAAGTGTTCCCAGATGAGCCGGCCCGCGAGCCACGGCATGCGCGCGAGAAAGCGGCGCCGCATATCACGGTAGGTCCGTCGTCCCATGGCGAAGTCGAGGATGAGCCGGGTACTCGTGCGTTCACGATTCGCGCCTGAGATGACCTGGGCAATTCTGCGGCGGTCCGCGAACAGGTATCGCTGAATCCGCACGGAATCGCGCAACTCGGGGCCAATTTCGTAATCGCACGCGCGGCGATAGCGCCTGGCCAGATTCCTGATGCCGTGTCGTGTCTCGAGGATGGCGCGCGCCGCCAGGTCGCCCGACACCATGCCGTAATAGATCCCTTCGGCCGTGAAGGCGTTCACGAATCCGCCGGCGTCGCCCGCGAGCAGCACGCGGCCGCGTCCCGGTTTCGCGCAGGGGCCCTCCGACCGGAATCAGGAACGGCGTGAAGTTCTGCTTCACCGAATCGCCGACGACGACGCCGCGGTCGCGGAGCCGCGAGATGAACCCCCGTTGCAACTGGTACGGCGCGGCGTCGATCGCCTGACGGTAGTGCGACAACACGTAGCCGATGCCGATGTTGACGTGATCGCGTTTCGGGAAGATGTAGGCGTAGCCTTCCGGGGCCCGCTTCGCGGAAGTCGCAAGTTTCAAGTTGCAACTCTCACTGTTGCCACTCTCACTGCTGTGAGACTTGAGACTTGACCCTTGAGACTTCCGCGCGTCGTAGCCGTAGGCGACCCAGAGGGTCGACGGATCCACGTCGCGGAGCGCCGCGCGCGGCGTTTCTTCCATCATGTCGATCGCGACAGACGAGGCGGGCCATCCCGGGTTCAGCCCGAGACGGCGTGCGATGACGCTGTTCACGCCATCCGCCGCGACGACGAACGCTCCCTCGAAACGACGGCCGTCGCGCGCGACGAGCTCGACACGCGCCGCGTCCTGCCGCGCCTGCACGACGTCGACGCCCGGCACGAGCGTCGCGCCGGCCTCGACGGCGAGCGAGACGAGGAGCGCGTCGTATTCGACGCGCCGAATCATCAGGGCCGCCGGACCGTCCGACTCGATGATCGTCGAGTGACCGTCGGGCCCTTCGAGGTGCAGACGCGCGACCATATGCGTCGTGATGCGCCGCAGCGCCGATTCGAGGTACGGAAACCGGGTCAGGACGCGTGTGCTGATCCCGCCGCCGCACGGTTTGTTCCTCGGAAAGCTCGATCGATCCAGCAGACAGACCGGCAGACCGGCGGCCGCGAGCGTTCTCGCCGCCGTGGCGCCGGCTGGGCCGGCTCCGACAACCAGGATGGGGGTGGTGGGCACAGCAGAGCCCGCAGAGTGTACAGAATTGTGCACAAATGTCTCCGGTCGGGCGAGATACGCAAAATTTCCTTATAAATCAGAGGTTTTTTGTAACGGACCCGGTTGCGTCACCCGCCGGGCTGTGGGATAGTGAAGCCCGTTCCCGCTTAAGTACCTCGTGTCATGAGCGTTATCTCATCGCCCCCGCGGACGCTGATGAGGGCCAGCTGCGTCGTGCTGTTCTGGCTGCTCTCGGTGTCGCTCGCCCATGCGGCGACGATGCAGGCGCCTCGCGCGACCGCGACGAAGTGCGACGAGCACAGCGCCACGCTCAAGAAACTCATCCGCCACGCGAAATCGTTCGGCGGCCCGCTCGCTCGGCCGCCGCAGCGGACCCTGTTTGGTCTGTCCGACATCACGGCGCGTCTGCAGCGCGCCGCTCGCGCCAACACGGACGATGAACACGCGGCGATCCAGAACGACGCGCCGGCGGCGAACATCGATGCCGACGTCCGTGCGACGCCGACGCTGCAACCGCTCGGACTCCTCGTTGGCCCGCTCGACTGGCATCCGCGCACGCGCACATTCTCCCCGAAGTCACCTCGCGGTCCCCCGTTGACAGCCTGAGCTGCTGTTTTTGCGGTCGGGGTCGGATAT
Source organism: uncultured Acidobacteriota bacterium (assembly GCA_963792175.1). Classification (GTDB taxonomy): domain Bacteria; phylum Acidobacteriota; class Vicinamibacteria; order Vicinamibacterales; family CAVVIG01; genus CAWBVG01. Next base: position 30,611 of record CAWBVG010000006.1, on the reverse strand, counting down.
ATCGGATTTGAGGTGACTGATGAAGGTCGTTCTCGCGGACCTGAAGTCGAATCGAGGGTTCGTCAGCAAGGACACGGTCGTCGGCGGATACGGATCGCGGCTCGATCCGTTCTCGCGCGTCACGGCCGTGATGGCGTATCTCAAGCAGCAATTCCACGACGTCCCCAGCGTGCACATGGCCTACATCGCGGCGATCCTCGCCCGCGCCGGCCACGAGGTCAGCTGGACGCGTGGCGAGATGGTCGATGGCGACGTTGCGCTGGTGCTGTCGTCGCTGGTCGATCACAAGAACGAGACCGCGTGGGCCGACGGCATGCGCGCGCGCGGGGTGAAGGTCGGGTTCATGGGCATCACGGCGTCGAAAATGCCCGAACTGTTCGCCGATCACTGCGATTTCCTCCTGAACGGCGAACCCGAGGCGGCGGTCATGCGGCTGGCCCAGGGCGAGCCGCTCAGCGGGACCGTCATCAGCGAGCAGATCAACGATCTCGATTCGCTGCCGTTTCCGCGGTGGGATTTGGTCACCGAGGATCGCCGCAAGCTCGGGTTCAAATTCTTCACGCGTCCGGTTGGCGGCGGCTATCCCCTGCTCGCCAGCCGCGGCTGCCCTGAGTTCTGCACGTATTGCCCGCACCGGATCCTCGCGGGTTATCGCGCGCGTTCGATCGCGAATATCGCGGATGAGCTCGAGCGGCTGTGCGACCAGCATCCCCGGCCGTACGTCATCTTCCGCGATCCGTTGTTCAGCGAACAGCGGGACCGGTGTCTCGAGCTGTGCGATCAGATCGCCGCGCGCGGCCTGACGCTGACGTTCGAGGCGGAAACGCGGCTCGACCGCCTCGACACCGATCTGCTGAATCGGTTATACACCGCCGGCTTCCGCGCGATGAGCTTCGGCGTGGAGTCGCTCGACCCGGCGACGCTCAAGAAGTCCGGGCGCCGGCCGATTCCGCAGACGCACCAGCGCCAGATCATGGAACATTGCCGCAAGCTGGGGATTGTCACGGCGGCGTTTTATGTCCTCGGGTTCCTGCAGGACGACTGGAACTCGATCGCGGCCACGATCGACTACGCCACCGATCTCGGGTCGACGTTCGCGCAGTTCAAGATGCTGACGCCGTATCCGGGCACGCCGATGTTCAAGCAGATTCAGCCGCTGCTCACGGAGACGGACTGGGAGAAGTTCGACGGCTACACGCCGACGTTCGCGCACCCGAACCTGTCGGAGCGCGAGTTGCGGTTCCTGCTCGGGGCGGCGTACAAGCGCTTCTACATGCGGCCGTCGTACCTGGCGAACTTCCTGAAGATCAAGAACACGGCTGTCCGTGAATGGGTGAGCCGCATGGATCGTCGGGTGAACGACCGTCACAGCCGCGAGGAGATCGCCGACATCTCACGGCCCGTGGCGTGCTGAGTTAACGGGGGGAACGGAGCGAACGGGATCACCACAGAGGAACGGAGCAACAGAGGTCAAACAGAGATGTGCCGGTTCGACGGGTCGGCCTGCGCAGCAGGCCGACTAGCGGGAACGGATAGGATCACGAAAACGAGCACCCAGTGATCATCGCGGTGTTCGTTTTCGCGATCCGATCCGCTCCCGCGCGTCGCTTCGCGACGCCCGTCGAACCGTCGTCCTCCGTTCAATCTCCGTGACTCCGTTGCTCTGTGGTTAAACCGTTCTCTCCGTCACCTCCGTTCCCGTTCGCTCCGTCCCCTCCATGCCCGCTCCGTAGTACGCTTCCCTGATGCGCTCCGCCATCTCGCGCTATGGTGCGCGAGTCCTCCCGGACACCGAACAGATCGCCGACGCCTGCAAGGCGCGCGGCGAATACATCCAGGGACCGCAGATCGCGGAATTCGAGCGCGCGTTCGAGCGCCGCGCCGGCAGCGGCACCGCCATCACCGCGGCGTACGGGCGCATCGCCTTCTACTACATGTTGAAGGCGCTCGACCTGCCACCCGGATCCGAAATCATCTTTCCGTCGCTGACCTTCTGGGTGGTCCCCGAGCTGGCCAAGGTCGCAGGGCTGACCGTCGTGTTCGCAGACGTCGACCCGAAGACCTTCAACCTCGACCTGGCGTCGGTCGAGCGGATGATCACGGACAAGACCCGTGCGATCGTGCCGACGCACCTGTATGGGCTCCCATGTGACATGGACCGGCTGCTCGAGATCGCAGCGCGGCACAACCTGGTGGTGCTCGAGGATTGCGCGCACGCACTGGGCGCGACGTACAAGGGCCGCCCCGTCGGGACATTTGGCACCGGCGCGCTGTTCAGCTTTCAGACGCTGAAGCCCCTGAATTGTTACGGCGGCGGTCTCGCGCTCGTCCAGGATGCGCCGCTCGCCGCGAAAGTGCGCGCCATCGTCGACGCGCTGCCATGGCCCAGCGAAAAGCGCGTGCGCGACCGGCTGCTGATGGGCCGGCTGCAGCGCATCTTCATCAAGCCCTGGGTGTTCTCGATCTCGCTCTTTCCGGTGCTGTGGGTCTCGGCGCTCATCGACGCGAACCCCGACGTGTTCCTGTGGGAAAAAATCCGGTCGCTGCACCCGCTGCCGGACCAGTACACGGAGCGCTTCCCGAACGTGCAGGCGGCATTCGGGCTGGCCGGGCTCGCACGGCTGGACGGCTGGACCGCCCAGGCGCAGGCTAACGCGCGCTACATGAACGGTGTGCTCGGCAGCGTTCCGGGTATCCAGGTGCCGGAGGCGCCGCCCGATCGCACGCACGTGTACTACCAGTACTGCGTGTACGGCCCCGAAGGCCCGAAGCGCGACGACCTCGTCGTCCGCTGCGTGCGGCGCGGCATCGACATTGAAACGCTGCATGTTGACGTGCCGCCCGACATGCCGCTCTTCGAAGGCACTCGCAATGAGCGCGAGGGCGCCCGACGCGCCGCTCAAGCGATTCAGATCCCGGTGCACGCGGGCCTGACAAAAGCTCAGCTTCAGCGAGTGGCGGAGACGGTCCGAGATGTGCTCGCTTCGAGTCGGTAGCCGGTGGTCGGGAACGACCGACCACTGACTCGACTGCCGACTAGACGACCGACTACTGACTCCGACTATTCATGCTGTCTTACCTTCCCATTTACATCGCCGCCATCGTCGAAGGCGAGATCTACTACAGCAAGGTATGCGCGGACGCTGTCAGCGGTCGGCTGTTGTGGCCGGCCGTGCTGGTCTGCGGCGCGCTCGGCGGAGCGACCGGGGATCAGCTGTGGTTCTACATTCTCCGCGGGCGCATCCACTGGCTCGATCGCTATCCGAGGCTCGGGAAGTACCGCGATCGCGTGATCGCGCACGTGCACGCGCACGAGACCGCCTTGGTGCTCGTCAGCCGTTTCCTGCCGGGCCTGCGCACGGCGATTCCGATCGCGTGCGCTTATGCCGGCATGCGGGCAGTGAAATTCAGCACGCTGAACTTGATCAGCGCGTTCGCCTGGGCCGGCGCCATCATGGCCTTCGTCAAGGGCGGGTCTTCGACGCTGAGCGCCTTCGGCCTCGATGTGTGGTGGGGGCCGTTCATCCCGGCCGTGATGATTGTCCTGTTTTTCCGCTGGCTGAGCCGGCCCAAAAAACGTTGTAGTCGTCACTGCGCTGAAATGCCGGCGCGGCGGCCGCGCAGCACGAACTTCTGAATCTTCCCCGTAGCCGTCTTTGGCAGTTCAGTGACGAAGGTGAAGCTGTGGGGACATTTGAAATGCGCCAGTTGGTCCCGGATGAATGTCCGCAACTCCTCGGCGGTCACCGTCGCGCCAGCCTTCAGCACGACAAACGCGTGCGGCGCCTCGCCCCACTTGACGTCCGGCAGACCGACGACTGCCGCTTCCAGCACAGCGGGATGGCGCAGCAGCCGCCCTTCGACTTCGACCGACGAGATGTTCTCGCCACCGCTGATGATGACGTCCTTGAGCCGATCGCGGATGTCCACGTAGCCGTCGGGATGAACGACCGCCGCATCGCCGCTGTGGAAGTAGCCGCCGCGCAGCGCGTGCGCCGTCGCCTCGGGATCGTTGTAGTACCCCTTCATCACCACGTTGCCGCGGACGACGATCTCGCCGACCGTCTGCGCCATCACGCGGCACGTCCTTGCCCGCCTCGTCGACGACGCGCAAGTCGCCTGACGTGATCAGCTCGACCCCCTGGCGCGCCTTGACGATGGCCCGCTCCCGCGCGCTCAGCGCATCGTGTTCGGGCCGCGGCTCGCACACGGTGATGAACGGCGCGGTTTCCGTGAGGCCGTAGACGTGCGTGATCGTCCACCCGAGTTCGCCCTCGACGCGCTCGATGGTGGCGGCGGCAGGCGGCGCGCCAGCGGTGACGACCCGGATGCCCTTCGGCGCGCCGGCGCGAACATCCGGCGGGGCGCCCGCAATCCCGATCAGGACGGTTGGCGCCGCGCACAGCAGCGTGACCGATTCGCTCTTGATCGTCTCGAACACCTTCACCGGATCGACTTTGCGCAGGCAGATATGCGCCGCGCCTACGGCGGTCACGTTCCAGACGAACGTCCAACCGTTGGCGTGGAACATCGGCAGCGTCCACAGGTAGCGGTCGGTCATCCGCATCGGCACGTGCAGCAGCGTCCCGACGACGTTCATGTAGGCGTTGCGATGGGTGATCATCACGCCCTTGGGCCGTGATGTCGTGCCGCTCGTGTAGTTGATGGTCAGGAGGTCGTGTTCCTCGACCTGCGCCGGCGCGAACGGCGCGCTGGCGTCAGCCAGCAGCGCTTCGTAGTCCAGCCATCCGCCTTCGCGAAGACGCTTCGGCGAGACAGGGTCGGTCTCGCCTGGTTCGAGCGCGACGAAATGCCGGACCGCCGGCACCTGATCCCTGATGCGATCCACTGCCTCGAGATAGTCCTCGTGGGCGCACACGACGCTCGCGCCCGAGTGACCGATGATGTAGGCGAAATCGTCGGCGGTCAGCCGGTAGTTGATCGGTACGAGGACCGCGCCGATCTGCGGCACGGAGTAAAACGACTCGAGCTGCGCGTGCGTGTTCGGCGCGATATACGCCACGCGATCGCCCCTGGCGACACCCAGCCGTTGCAACGCGGCGGACCATCGATCGCAGCGTTCGAAGAACTGCGCATACGTCAGCCGCAGAGCGCGCCAGAGCTTCGGCCACAGTCAACGACCGCCTCCCGATCGGCATACAGGGCCCGCGATCGTCGCGCGAACTCGAGGGGAGTGAGAGGAACTTCCATCTGATGCTCGTCACTCTACTTCTTGCCGAGCGAGATCAGGTTCGCGAGCAACTGGTACGCGCCGTCCGTGCCCGATGGCAGCTGCCGCCACAAGCCAAGCCCCACGTAGACCCAGTGGCCTTTGCCGTAGGTGGTCTCGACCAGGGCGCCGGTCTTCGGCCCCTTGTTGAACGTGAAGTCGTCGTCGAATTCCAGCACGTCGTGGTAGCGCGGGTCCTTGTCGTCCGCGAGGAAATACAGACCTCGCTCCTGGACCCAGTTCTGCCACGCCGCCTCGCCAATCTCGTTGGGACGCGTCAGCAACGGACTGGGCGTCTTGACGTGCGGCGGCGCGCTCTCGTTGGTGATCCGGTTCGAGCTGACCTTCGCCGGATAGGGTCCGTACTGCGCGTCGTTGAACTCGAACTTGTTGTACTGGACGATCAAGGTGCCGCCGTTCGATACGTAGTCCAGCAGACGACGGTTGTTGGCGCGCAGGTCGTCACGGCGCTCGTAGGCGCGGACGCCGGTGACGATCGCGTCGAACCGCGACAGCTTGCCCCACGCGAGATCGTCCGGGCTGATCATCTCGACCGTCGCGCCCAGCTGTTCGATGGCGGGCGGGACCTGGTCGCCGACGCCCATCACGTAGCCGATCCTCAGGTTCGCCGGAGTCCGCACGTCGATCACTTTCAGCGTCGCCGCCGCGCTGTCGTAGATGTGATAGCGGCGGATGTGCGGGTACTCGATCACCTCGAAGCCGCGATCGAACGTCTGCCCGTTCGACGTCGCAATCGCGCGGATGTGGAACTCGCCGTTCATCGCGGTCGGCGCCGGCTTGACGTCGAAGCGCACCGTCCGGGATTCGTCGGCGCGCTCGAACGTGATCGGCTGCGAGGCCGGCGTGGCGCTCCAGCCGCGCGGTACTTCCAGGCGCACCGTCGTGTCGGCTGGACCAACCGTGTCGTTGACGACGGTCACCCGAACCTCCCGGTCTGCCGAGGGCGACGCCGGACTGGAGGCCGTACGCGAAGCCGTGGCCGTGCCTTTGCCGGAACCCGGCCGCGCCGCTCGGATGGATGCGGCGGGGATGATCGCGACCTGCGGCGACATCCGTACCGACAGCGCCGGAACCACCAGCAGCTCGGTCCGCTTCTCGCCGCTGAACACGTCGCCTTCGTACCGATGCTGCACCGGCAAGCCGTCGACGACCTCTTCGCCCCCCGGCATCGCCAGCGTGATCTGCACCGAGTACGGCGTCGGCCGCATCGGCTGGCCGAACGGCGCATCGGTGTCGAACGTATAACGTCCCGCTTCGCCTTCCCGGTGCCAGTACGGCTCTGTCACGCGCGCATTCGCCGGAATGGTGAACGAGGGTTCGCAGTGCGCGACCTGACCGGTTCTCAACGTCGACATCGGCTGGGGCGGCGGGGCGTTGGCGCCACCGCGACCTCGTCCGCCCCGGCCGCCGCCGGGAAAGCCGAAGCCGCCACCGGTGAAGGCCGTCATCGTGCACGCTGTCTCTCCCGCGGCCGTCGCGTCCGCGGCGAAGCCGAGAAACCGCACCTGCTTGACGGTCACGTCGGCGGCGCCTCGATTGGCGACGATCACGTTCACCTTCACCGCCTGTCCAGGCACGACCACGCCGTCGTCGGCCAGCGCCTCGACCCTGACGCCGTTCGCGAGCAACGCCGCCTGCTGGAACTCGTCTTCTTTCTGACGCAGGCGGAAATCGATTTCGAACTTCGCCGTGTCATCGATCGGCATGGCCTGCAGTTCGCGACGGAGGGCGCGGACCGCGGACAGTCCGTCGAGCGCCGGTTTCAGCGTCGCCGCATCGTTGCCCGAATCGAACGCCTTCTGCGCACTCGAGGCGCCGGCGGCGATCGCGCTCAGCCCGTCGGTGAGATCCTTTGGCGCGCGCCCCGACACGAACCTCCCGAGGCTCGTCACGCCGGTGTCGACGCCGTCGAATAGGGACGCTTCGTCCTTCTCCAGCTGCGCCGGCAGCGTTGTTTCGACCAGCTGATAGCTGGCCGCGGACGCGGCGATCGGCAGCGACAGGAGCTGGCCCATCCCCTGGCATTTGTGCATGCTTCGGGCTTCGGAGCCGATTTCCGCGTAGGTCTTGCCCAGCAACGGGTCGTAGACCGCGGAGTTGATTCTTGCGATCCTGCCCACCGTGGCTGGCTCGCCCGGGAACCCGAAGCCGGCGCTCTGATACAGCTTCTTCGGCTGCCACGGCCGCAGGCCGTCCTTGATCTGATCCGGGTACTTGGTCGGGTCGCCGGCCAGCTTGTACGCGTCGCGTGTGATGACCGCCGACGCCATGTGGTGCTGACCGCCGGCATTGCCGGTGGGCGGCAGCGTGATGATCACGTCGGGGCGAATCATGCGAATCAGCCGCACGTAGTCCGCGGTGATGTCGTCGCGGCCCCACTTCTCGAACGTCTCCTCGAGGCTGAACGAATAGCCGAAGTCGACCGCCCGGGTGAAGTACTGTTCGGCGCCGTCGAAGCGATGCAGCGCCGCCAGCTCGCCGGTCCGCAGAACGCCGAGCGCCTCGAAGATTTCCGGACCGATCTCATTCTGTCCGCCATTGCCGCGGGTTGCCGTCGCCAGCGCCGTACGGTAGCCCTGCCCGCGATTCAGCATCACCAGCAACCCGTTGTTCTCGTCGTCGGGATGCGCCGTCGTGTGCATGAAGATGCCGACGTTACCGAGGTGCCGCAGCGCGAGGCCGAGGGCGACGTGGCCCTGCTCTTCGTCGAGCGGGACGACCCGCATTTGAGCGGTGGGAATGATTGCGAAGACCAGAAAAACGAGTAACGCGGAAAGAAACGAACGCCTCATGAAGCGATCATACCGGCAGGATGGGCGGGATGGGCAGGAGGGGCCGGATGTTCCGATGCCAGCCCTTCCTGCCAATCCTGCCCTTCCTGCCCCTCAGAAGCGGACTTTGAATCCCAGCTGGAATTTCCGCTGTTCGAAGCCGGACGGGTTCACGAACTGGTACGGATCGGTCGGAATGGCCGTCGCCGGATTTCCCAGCGTGTCCACCGCCTGGGTCGTGGTGAGCGACTGGAGCTGCTGGATGTTGAAGGCATTCTTCAGTTCCGAATGATCTCGCCGCGCACGGCGCCCCGAATCGGAAGCCACGCGCGTATAACGCATGTCGACGTTCTTCCGCACCGGCATGTAGATCGAGTTGCGCGCGACGAAGAGCGGCCTATCGCTGCTCGACGCCGTCACCGTTCAAGTCGCGGTTCGAGGGAATGTTGAACGGAAGGCCGCTGTTGATCTGAATCAGTACGCCGATCTCGTTGCCGCTGAGCAGCTGTCTGACGACGGGGTTCGACGAGTGATTGATCGACGTGTAGACGATGTTGCCGTTGAAGTTGTGGCGCATGTCGAGCGGATTCGGCCCGAGATCGCGGTCGATGTTGCTCGGGTCGGACCGGCCGGCTTCCGACTGCACGGTCAACTGCGTCAGCAGCGGTGTGTTGTCGAGACCCTTGCCAAGCAAGTACTGCAGGTTGAACGAAAGTCCCTGCGCGAAGCGCTTTTCACGCTCACGGTCATCGACTTGAACGTCGATTCGCCGATTGACCCCCACTTGCAGGATCTGGTTGAAGCGCGGATCGAGGCGCGTCGCCGCACTGGCCGTCGGTGCTGTAAATTGGCCGGCCGTCGGCGAGCGTGCCAATCGGATTGATCGGGTTGATTTCGTCACGACCGGAAGATCCGAGCCCCTCGCGTACATGACAGCCGACCGACGCCGACATGTCGCGCGCGAACGCGCGCTCGATCTGCACGTTGTTCTGCCACGTGTGCGCGACCACGAACGCTGGATCGACGGTCCCACGGCGACTGCGGCGGCCAGCGTGCCGGTCGAGGCGCCGTTGGGGAACGCCGGCGCACCAGACCGTCGTGCCGCTGAACATGTAGACCGGCGCCTTCGGCGATCCGCTCAACTGGCAGCGCCTGCTCGTATCCGCCGAGAATCGGCTGGTCGTACATGATGCCCGGTGCTGGCCCGCAGCACGGTCTTCTCATCCATCGACCATGCCACGCCCACCCGCGGACCGAAGTTGTTCTTGTCGATGTTGAACGCCTGCGACGACACCAGCGGCGCGTTGGCGAGACCGTCCGGATACCTGTAGAGATCGTAGCGAACGCCGTAGAGGATCTTGACCTTCGGCGCGACCTGCCAGTCGTCCTGCACGAATACGCTGAACGATGTTCGTGGCCATGTTGAACGTCGAGGTCGCCCGTGATCTGCGTCATCGTCGTGTAGCCGAGCGGCGTCGCTCCGCACTTCGCCGCCAGGTATGCGGCGACCGATCGGGAACGTGTAGAGGAACTGCGGCGCGTTCGTCCGCTCGTCGTAGATGTGCTGCCAGTCGAAGCCGAACTTATAGCTGTGCGCGGCACGGATGTAGGTGAAGTTGTCGATGAACTGCGTGATGTTCTGCTTGAAGTCGAAGCCGGCGTTGCCCTGGCCCGTGCCGCCGCCAAGGCCCACCGAACGCGATGAGGGCGAACTCGCGACCCCGATGGACACCGCGGCCCGGTCCCCGAATCGGAGTTCGCAATCGAGCTCTGATGCCGGTGCGCGTACTGGAAGCGGAGTTCGTTCAGTCTTGTTCGATCCGAACGACGACACGAGCTGGCCCGCGATTGAATCCATGGCGTCGAGGAAGTCCGTCGCGCGCTCGAGCGTCGCCGTGCCGCCGCCGCTGTTGTACGGCGCGTCGTTGTGGAACCGCATCCAGCGCACCGTCAACCGGTTGGTCGTTGTTGATCTGATAGTCGGCTTTGCCGATCACGAACTTCGCCGGTCTGGACATTGGGCACCGCGTCGGGCTGCGGCTTGAGACCGACCTGGCGCCACAATGACGGGCCGACCGTGATCAGGCTGGTCGACGACAGGTCGCGTCGCGTCTGCTCCCAGCCGCCGTAGAAGAAGAGCTTGTTCGACACGATCGGCCCACCGACGGCCGCCGTGCCCGTATCCACTTTCGTCGCGGGCAGCACGGCCGTTGCGGACGCTGGCCGGGCAGCTGGCAGCTAGGCGTCGTGCTGCCGCAGCCGAAGAAGAACGGAAACGCGCTGAACGGATTCGCGGCGGAACAGATAGCCCGCTTCGCCCTTGAACGTGTTCGTGCCCGACGGCGTCATCGCGTTGTAGCACCATGCCCATCGTCTGGCCGAACTCCGGTGCGAAACCCGTGGTCACGACTTTCACTTCCGTGATCATCGACTTCCGACATCGGCAGCAGACGCAGGCCGGCGCGGTCCTTCTCGGTGTTCGTGTTGCCATCGATCTGGTAGTTGATGCGCATCGCGGCGCCGTTGGCCGCCAGGCGCGGCACGCCAAACTCGACGTTCTCGTAGCCTGTGACACCGGGCTGCACCAGCGCGAAGTTGTACGGATTGCGCGCGACGAGCGGCAGGTTGTGCACCTCCAGATCGGTCATCGTGTGGCCGATGTCGATGCGCGACGGTATCCACCAGCGGACTGTCGGCCATTCACGGTGACCGTCTCGCTCACCGTGCCCACGCCCATCGCCATGTTCACGACGGCGGACTGACCGACCGACACCTTGACACCCGTCTGTTCGTACCTTTGAACCCTTGCAGTTCAGCGACGACACGATAGGTGCCGAGCGGCAGCAGCGGCGCCCGATAGAGTCCCTTTTCGTTGGTGACCATCGATCGCTCGAGGCCGGTATCGAGGCTGGTGACGGTGACGGTGACGCCAGGGAGGACGCCGCCGGAGCTGTCGGTGACCGTTCCTTCGATGGAGCCGTTGGCGGCCTGTGACTGTGCGAACGCCGGCGCCGCGAGCGCAAGCGACAACATTCCAGAAAGCAAATATTTCAGCATGTTTTCGAGTATACCGAGGTTTATCGGGGGATTACCGGGTGAATGCGAAGAGCTCGTCAGCCGGATCCATTTCTTCGAAGTAGTGTCGTAGCAGAACGCGACTCGCCAGGTACGCACCGGTCACGCTGTGACTCGAATCGCCGAATGCGAACAGATGCCACGGAAAGTTTCGGTGCGGTCCCAGGTACGGCAGTCCTTCAGCGGTGCGCGCGTAATCAGCAGCCCACCCGAAGTCCGGCTGCAGGCCGGAGATATCTGGATACAAAGTCGAGAGTTCGTACATCAACTGGCCGGTGCGCTGCACGATCGCTTTTTCCGCTTTTTCGCGCTGGCGCGGAGGCACTGCGGCCGCATCGGCGCCGGCGACGAGCAGTCGTTGATCGTCGACCCAGCGCACGGTGTGCGGCGGATCGGCCAGATCGCGCACGACCGCGTCCCGGCGGCCCAGCGCCTTTCGCATCGCCGCCGGCACCGGGGCGGTCAGCGCGAGGTACGACGTCCTGAACCAGAAGTGGCGCGCGAGCGACTTGAACAGCGTCGTCGGCAGGCCGGTGGCGACGACGACGCGCGCGACGCGAATCCTGCCGCCGGCCGTGAACACTTCGGCATCCTTGCGTCCGAACGTGACCTTGACGACGGGCGATCGTTCGAACAGCTGAACCCCGCGCGCCGCCGCGGCCGCGGCGACGCCGACGCACGCGCGGTACGGATCGAGAGTGGCGCCGTCCTTCGTGCGGAGTCCCGTGCCGGCGTCGAGCGCGATGTCGGCCGCGACGGCGCGGCCCGACAACAGGGGCGCGTCGAGACCGGCGGAACGGCGTATCTTCTGCTCGCGTTTCAGCAGGGCCGCCTGTTCCGGGGTCCGCGCCACCGTCAGCGCCGGGTGCGGTTGCGAGATCGCACTTCACGTCCAGCCTGCGCAGCAACGCCGCGAAGTCGAGCGCGGCCCGTCGCCACATCTGAAAGGCGCGGCCGGCACCGCGCGCGCCTATCGCTTTTTCGAGATCGGCGAATCGCACGCCCGGCTCTTCGGAAACCCAGCCGCTTTGATGGGCGGTCGTGCCCCGACCGATCTGCCCGGCCTCGAGGAGGATCACCTTCACGCCCGCGGCGGCAAACGTGTACGCGGTCGCGCACCCGGTCAGACCGCCGCCGACGACAACGACGTCAGTCTTCGCCGCACCGCGGTATCTGGGATGCGCGGGGACACGCGACTTCGGGAATCGATCGATCCAGGGGGACTGGCCGTATCTGGTCGGCATCGGGCGGACATTGTACAGGGCGGAGGGGCTGGAAATGCGGGATGGGCTGGACGGGAGGCCTCGTCGGTCGACCGAAGGCGCTACTCGCTCCGGCGTGCCCGTTGTCTCTTCCCTTCCCGCCCTTCCTGCCCTTCCTGCCTCTCCCGCCCGTCCAGCCCCTCCCGCCCGAGGAGCGCTTTCTTGCGATCGGCGCCCCATCGGTACCCACCGGTCCCCCCGGATGCCGGCACCACCCGATGACAGGGAATTGCCAGGGCGACAGGGTTCGTGGCGCACGCGCGCGCGACCGCGCGGACGGCGCGTGGCTGTCCGATGGTTGCCGCGATGTCGCGGTAGGTCCGCGTCTCACCGTAGGGAATCGCTGCCAGCGCCTGCCACACCTGCCACTGAAACGCCGTCGCGCGGACGTCGATCGGCAGGTCCAGACGCGGTTCACGGCCCTCGAGGTGCGCGACGATCTCGCTGGTCCAGCGCGCCAACCCGCCCGCGTCCTCGGCGATGCTGGCCGCCGGATATTCGTGCGTCAACGCCGTCGCGAGCGCCTGGTCCGACTCGCCCATCGACACCGCACACACGCCTCGCGCGGTCGCGGCGACGAGCAGTTTTCCGAGCGGTGAATCGACCACGGAATAGCGAATCGTCATGCCCGCACCTCCACGCTGATACACCGAGGGCGCCATACCCAGCTTCGGCACTGCGCGTTCGTAGAAGCGGCTGCTGGATCCGTAGCCGGCATCCAGCATCGCCCCGGTGACGCCGGTGCCTCGTCGCAGCCGGCGCTTGACGGTCGTCAGACGACAGGCTTCCGCGTACTCGCGCGGTGTCACGCCAACCAGCCGCTTGAAATTGCGCTGCAGGTGATAGGGACTGCCGCCGAGCCGTGCCGCCAGCGTGGCGAGCGACGGATGACCCTCCACGTTGCTCAAATAGACGCAGGCGCGCCGGATCTTGTCCACCCACGGATCGGTCGTCGTCGCTGCTTCCGGGTGACAACGCCGGCAGGCACGGAAGCCGGCATGGCCGGCGGCCGCCGGCGTATCGAAAAACGAAACCCGGTCGCGCCGGGGCCTGCGGCTGGGACAGGACGGACGGCAATACACACCGGTCGAGCTGACGGCGTACACGAACAGGCCATCGGCGCCGCGGTCGCGCGCGAGCACCGCATTCCACCGCGCCGCGCTGTTGAGGATCTGCGCTGTCTGAGGCATCGCGTTCATGCGACGAGTATCGCGCTGACGGACCATCGTCGCTATCCGCGCCTTGCGATCAAATTCTAGTCTTCGGCGCCCCTGCCTCGCCGAAGCTCTGGGGTCACGCTCGATGCCAGGGTCCCTGTCGGGGCTAGGGGCTAGGGGCGAGCTGAGGGCGTGCGGCTCCATCAACCGGCCCTGGGGTAGTAAGCTGCGCTCGCACGGAGGGGAACGCATGATGAAGAAGCTATTGATGCTCTCGATGCTGTCGCTCGTGTCCGCGCCGGCACACGCCCAGGACTCGCCGCTGGCGTGGGCGGCCCGACTCGAAATTGAGTATCGGATTGTGCCCAACGTCACGTATCTGACGTCGAGCAACTACGAGTCGAAGCTCGACCTCTATGTCACCCGCACGGCCGACAAGCCCCTCCCGACGCTGATCTGGATCCACGGCGGCGGCTGGACCGGCGGCGTCAAGGAGTCGGCCACGGGCATCCCGGCGTACCTCGCGATGGGCATGAACGTCGTGAACGTCGAGTACCGGCTGGCGCGCACGGCCTCCGCTCCGGCGGCCGTCGAGGACTGCCGGTGCGCGCTGCGATGGGTGATTCAGCACGCCAAAGAGTACGGGATCGACGTCAATCGCCTCGTCGTCTCCGGCGGATCGGCCGGCGGCCATCTGGCACTGACGACCGGCATGCTCCCGGCTTCGGCCGGATTGGATCGGCAGTGCCCGGGCCCCGACAACCTGAAAGTCGCGGCGATTGTGAATTGGTTCGGCATCTCAGACGTCAACGAGCTGCTTGACGGTCCGAACATGAAAGCGTACGCCGTCACGTGGCTCGGCAGCGCGCTCGATCGCGACCAGATCGCGAAGCGTGTGTCCCCGCTCACCTACGTTCGGCCCGGCCTGCCTCCGATCCTGACGATTCACGGCGACGCCGATCCGACCGTCCCCTACACGCAATCCGTCCGCCTGCACAAGGCTCTCGCCGACGCCGGCGTGCCGAACGAGCTGATGACGATGGCGGGCGGCAAGCATGGGTACGACTGCTGCACGCCAACTCAGCGCGTGCAAGCGTACGCGAAGATCCGCGAGTTCCTCGTGCGGCAGCACGTCCTCGAGGCGCCGAAGGCGCCGGCCACCGCGCAGGGGCCGAGATGACGCGAGGGATGCGACCCTGATTCAACAGGTGGCCGCGGTTCCTTCGGGAGCGGCTTCCACCTTCAGCACGGTCGTGAGCCACGTCTGCCACTTCGCGCGAATCGCCTCGGCCTCGGCAGGCGTCTTTCCAAACACCGAGAGCAGCGCTGTAGACGAACTGAGCGCCGCCACCAGCTCGACATCGAGTGGGCCAGAAATGCGTCGTCCAGTTCGCGAAGCGTCAATTCCAGCGTCTTCGGCCCGCTGGCGAACACGACCTCTCCGCTGAGCGTTTCGCCCGCGCCGGTGCGAGTCGAGAAGGCCTTGCCGGCGGCCGGCTCGAATCCAAGCCCGCCGGGTCCGGTGAGGCGCGCCCAGGCTTCCTCGAGCGATCCGGGCAGCTTGCCGACGACCTTGATCGTCGTCCGCGGCTTGCCGGCGTGGTGTTCGAGGTAGTGGCGCATCGTGCGGAAGAACTGCGGCCCATCCGGAATTGGTGCCGTCGTAGAACCCGTCCCATTCGGGCGTGTTCGGAACGCCCGATTCGCACGAGGCGCAGCACGGTCTTGCCGTCGCGGCGCTCGATGGTGTACTCCTCGACGATCGCCGTCGGCCGTCGTACTTGGCCGCGCCCATCTCGAACGGCTTCAGGGTGACGCGCAGCCGCTGTTCGGCTCCCACACGTCGATCCGGCTGTCATCGTCCTGCTTCGGCGCCGTCCCATGACAGCCAGAACGTTCCGCCGACTCCCGGTTCGACCTTCGCGGCCTCGACGAACCACCGCGTCAGCTCCTCGCCATCGGCGATCGCCTTCCAGACCGCTTCCTCTGACGCGTCGATCGCAATCTCGTGCGCCTGTGACCTCGTCGGTGATGAACGGTCCTTCATGATCTCCTCGCTCGGTTTCTGTCGGTGTTTCCGCTGGTGATGCGCCGCTTCGGCGGCGGCCTGGCGTGCGCTCTTGGTGACGGTGGGATAGGAGCCAATCGCGACGCGGAAGCCTCGGCTTCCCGGCGACGACGGCCGGTCGTACTTGACGGCTAGCGCGGCGACTGCCGACGCCAGGTCTTCCGTGAACTCGCGAAACGCCGCGGGAGACGCGAACCGGATCTCGGACTCCATCGTGAACGTGGCGAGTTTCTGATCGACCGCCGCGGCGCGTTCCCGAAGCAGCGTGACGTCGCGCATCAGCGAGGTCGCGGCGGCAATCAGGTACGCGCTCGAGAAGCGATCGCGCGTCTGCGCCGGATCGTCGGCGAGCGCACCGAGCATCGCCGGATTGACGACGAAGGCGCGGGACGTGACCTGCAGCCGGCGCTCGACACACCCGCGCCGCTGTCGCTGCTCGACCAGCTCGAGAAACCCCTCCCGCTCGAGCTCGCGCAGGTGGTAGTTCAGCTTCTGGCGCGAGAGACCGAGGCGCGGCGCCAGGCTCGTGGCGGACTGCGGCTCGTGCATCTCCTCGAGCACCCGCATGCGCAGGGGCGACAGGAGCGTCGCGAGCTGGGCCGAGTCGGTGACGACCTGCACGGGCAGAGAGTATCGATTAGACAAATCTATTTGTCAAATGGGCCGAAAAGAAAGCCGGGCCCGAGCCCGGCTCTCAAAAACCTCGACCCTACCGCGCCGCCGCCGCCGTCGTGGTCGTCTTCAGCGACTCCATCATTTTCCCGACCACCTGGTCCAGCGCCTTGTCGTTGCGAATCCACCGGAACACCGCGACGATGTCGTTCTCCCAGTCGATGTAGATGATGTTCGACCCGTTGCCCACAAACCGGACCGCGGTCGCCGGCGCCGACGGCAACGGTTTGCGGTCGGTGTTCAGGTACCAGTTCGCGTAGCCGTAGGTCTTGTTGTCCGGCCCCGGCGTCCGCGCCATCTGGATCCATTTCTCCGACACGATCGACCGATCCTTCCACTTGCCGTTGCGCAGGAACAGATAGCCAAAGCGCGCCATGTCGTACGAGTTGATGAACATGCCGCCGCCCCAGTGCCCGCCGCCGCTCACCGACTGCACCTTGTGGCCGTCGAGATCGACCCACGAATTCTCGTAGCCGTACCACCGCCACGTGGACGACGCGCCGATCGGATTCATCACTTCTTCGCGCAGCACGTCCGGCAGCGGCCGCCGCCAGACCTGCAACGCCGCCAGCGCCATCACGTTCACGCGGACGTCGTTGTACTTGAAATGCGTCCCCGGGTCCCACAGCTTGCGGTTCTTCTGCTCCTCGAGCGTCGCGCCAACCGGACGATCCGCCCAGTCCGGCCGGTCCCACAACGTCCCCTGCCAGTCGCTCGTCTGACGCAGCAGGTGATCCCACTTGATCTTCTGGTTGTGCGGCGCGTCGAACAGATCGACGTGCGGCGGCATGTAGTCGCGCGCGTAGTCGTTCACGTCCTTGATCAACCCGCGCTGAACCGCCAGGCCGACCACCGTGGTCAGGAACGTCTTCGTCACGCTGTTGCGTGATGTCGGCGCGATTCGGATCGCCCCACTCGGCGACGATGTATCCGTGGCGCGTGATCAGGCCGCTGGCCGGGCCGCGATCCTTGACCGGCCCGATCAGGCTGAAGAACGGCTCCTTGCCGAAGCTGTTCGTCAGGAACTGTGTCATGTCGTGCGGTCCCGGCGTGTCGGCCGCAATCGCCAACTGCACGGCTTCGTTCACCGCCGCAGCGTTCATGCCGGCTTCTTCGGGCTTCTTGTGCTGCCAGTCGAGGCGTTCGGGAAAATACGTCCCCGTCGCGGGCGCGATCACTCCGCGTTGCGGAGTCGTCGGCGAGATGATGGGCGTCTGCGCGAGAGCCGGAACGATGACGAACGCGGCAAAAACGAGCGGAAGTGTGCGGCGCAACATGGCGTATCTCCTTGCGAAGCTGCAGTATAGTGCAGGTTTCCCATGCGAAAGCGGCTGCCTCAATCGGCGGTCTCAGGCTTCACATTCGCGCTGATCGTCAGCGCGATTGCCGCCGGCGCAGCCCATCTGCGCGCCGCCGATCCGGTCACGCTCGAAGGCCTGCTCAACCGGGCCGCGTGGTATCTCGACTACTTCGTCGATCGGTTCGAGAACGTCGTCGCCGAGGAGCAGTACGCCCAGAACGCCGCGTCGCCCCTGCCGACCTACAGTCCGTTCACCGGCCGCGGCGGCGTCGCGCAGCCGCCCTCGGCCGCGGAATCGACGCGCGCGCGTCACCGCGATCTGCGATCCGATTTTCTCCTGGTCAAGTCGCCGGAGACCGAAGCGCTGGTGCCGTTCCGCGACGTCATCGCCGTCGACGGCGTCGTCGTTCGCGATCGCGAAGCGCGTCTGGCCAAGCTGTTCCTGAATCCGGCGGCCGACGCGATGGCGCAGGCCGAACAGATTCGCGACGAAGGCGCGCGCTACAACCTGGGCAACATGCGCAGCACGATCGGCAATCCGGTGATGGCGCTCGCCGTTCTCCAGCGAAGCTATCAGCCGCGCTTCCACTTTTCGCTCGGGAAGGAAGATCGCGGCATGGGCGCCAACGTCTGGATCGTGGACTACAAGGAGGAAACGGCGCCGGCGATGGTCCGCGGCGAGGCCGGCACGAATCTCTTCGCTCATGGCCGGCTGTGGATCGATGCCATCAGCGGCCGCGTCGTGAAGACGGAGCTGCGCGTCGAACAGCCTTCGATCCGCGCGGTGGTGACCACCACGTTCCGGCCCGACGATCGATTCGACATCGGCGTGCCGCTCGAGATGCGGGAGAGCTACGCGTTCGCCAACGGCAACAACATCAACACCGTCGCCACCTACGGCCGTTTCCGCCGGTTCGACGTGCGCGCCGAAGAAGAGATTCACTCGCCGCGCCCGACCTACGTCGATCCACAGACCGGCATGACGTTCGTCGAGCTGATGCCCGGGCGCTTCACGATGGGCAGCGCGACGGGAGAGGCAGGCCGCAACGAGGACGAGACGCTCCACGACGTGGTCATCAACCGTCCGTTTCTGCTGGCGCAACACGAGGTGACGCAGCAGGAATGGCGTTCGGTGATGGGCACGTCGCCGAGCCGCTTCGGTGACTGCGGATCGAAATGCCCCGTCGAGAACGTCACGTTCTTCGACGCGCTCCAGTTCGTCGCGAAGCTCAACGATCAGCCTGGGGCCACGCTGCGCTATCGGCTGCCGACCGAGGCCGAGTGGGAATACGCCTGCCGCGCCGGCACGACCGGTCCGTTCTCCACGGGAGAGAACCTGACCACCGCCCAGGCGAACTACAGAGGGGCGATGCCGTACGCGTCGTTTCCAGCCGGCGAGTTCCGCCAGCGCACGACCGCGGTTGGCGCATTCCCCGCCAACCCGTGGGGTTTGTTCGACATGCACGGCAACGTCTGGGAGTGGACCGCGGATTGGTATGGACCGTATCCAGAGGGCGACGCGGCCAACATCGATCCGCACGGCCCCGCGCAGGGAGCAAAACGCGTCATCCGCGGCGGCAGCTGGTTCTTCGACGCCAACAGCGCCCGGTGCGGTCTCCGCTACACGCACTCGCCGCAGGACAAGGGTTTCAGCCTCGGCTTGCGGCTCGCCGCCGACCGCCGCCGCTGAGATAACGGAGGTTACGGAGCGAACGGGATCACCACAGAGCAACGGAGAAACAGAGGTTCAACGGAGAGCGGCTGTGCGCGACCGGGCGGCCGGCGCAGCCGGCCGGCGTAGCAAGCGCGCCGCGCAAACACAAACCAGTATCCAGCTGGTTTGTGTTTGCGCGGCGCGTTGGCTTTCGTAGCCCGCTTCGCGGGCCCGGTCGCGCTTGCCCTCCGCTCAACCTCCGTTGCTCGTTCCGTGAACCCGTTACCTCCGTCTACTCCGTTCCCTCGGGGGCGATGAACGCGTACTGGAACTGGTCCGTCACCTTGCCGTCCTTGACGGCGCTGCGGCGCAGCCGCGCCTCGAGGACGTAGCCCGCCTTTTCCAGCACCCGGCACGACGCGGTATTCCACGCGAACGGGACCGCGAAGACGCGCGTCAGGTGGTGCTTCTCGATCGCGTAAGCGGTCACCGCCGACAACGCCTCGCTGGCGATGCCGCGCCCCCAGTAGAACTCGCCGAGCCAATAGCCGATCTCCGCCGACACGCGCTCGACGTCCTGCCGCAGCACGAATCCGATGCCGCCGATCGGCTCGTCGTTCACCGCGATCGCGAAGCTGGTTTCCGGCGTCCGCTGATGCACGCCGCGGATCCACTCGCGCGCATCCCTCGTCGTGTAGGGATGCGGAAACGCATCGCGTAGATTCAGCCAGATCTTGTGGTTGTTCGCGTGCCGGCTGATCGGCTCGGCGTCCGACGTCCGCCAGGACCGCACGTCGCACGTTCGCAGTTTCAAATGCATAGGTCAGGACCTGCCTCGCCGTCCCTCGACGATGCTCGGGACGGCCCTGAGCCCGCCGAAGGGCCGAGGCTCACGCCGTCAACCAACGCGAAGGCGGGTCAGTCCGCTCGAAGCGCGACGATCGGATCGACACGCAGCGCGCGGCGCGCCGGCACGACCGTCGCCGCGAGCGCGGTGACCGCGAACAGGACGATCGCGCCGGCATACGAGACCGGGTCCGCTGGCGCGATGTCGAACACCAGGCTTCGCATCACACGAGCGCTAGAGCATCGCGAGCACCAGCCCAATCCCCATACCGGCAGCGACGAGGCGAAGTCCCTGCGCCACCACCATCGTGAGAACCGATCGGGCGTCGGCGCCGAGCGCGACGCGAATCCCGACTTCCCGCGTTCGCCGTTCGACCGTATACGCGATCACACCGTAGAGCCCGGCCGCCGCCATCACCAGCGCCATCGTCGCGAACACCAGCAGCAGGATCGTCGTGAAGCGCGCGGTCGCGAGCGAATCGGACAGCGACGATTCCAGCGTCGTGACCTCCGTGATCGGCTGATCGCGATCCACCGACAGGACCGCGGCTCGAATCGACGGCACGAGTGCGAGCGGATCGCCGGCGGCCGCGCGCACGACGAGGCCCATCGTCGACCACGGCCGCTGCGCGTACGGCGTGTAGGCCTGCGGTTGCGGCGGCTGCGCCAGTCCGGCGTTCTTCACATCGCCGACGACGCCGACGACTTCGGCGAATCCAGAGAAGCGTCCGATGAGAATGCGCTTGCCGATCGCGGATCCCGTGGGCCACGCCCGCCGCGCCAGGCCTTCGCTGATCACCGTGACGAGCGGCGCCCGTTCGTCGTCCGCCGCCGTAAAAGCCCGGCCCGCCAGCATCGGCATGCCCATCGTCGCGAAATAGGAAGGCGTGATGCCGGTCCATGCCGCGAACGACCGCTCGGCGATCGGCCGCTGCGGACCGTCGGCCGTCTGGTACGGGGCGACGATCGATACAAACGGTGGGAGCAGCATCGACGCCGACGCGCTGGCGACGCCGGGCACCGACTCGATCGCCGGCACGACGCGGTCGACGAACGCGCGCATCGCCGCCTGGTCGGCATACTTCACGGTCGGCAACGAGATGCGCATCGAGACCAGGCCCGCGACCCTGAACCCGGCGGGCGCATGCAGCAGCTTCACGAAGCTTCTGAGCAAGAGACCGGCGCCGACGAGGAGCATCAACGACAGCGCCACTTCGCCCACGACCAGCCCGGCGCCGAGCCGACTGCGGTGAGATGTCGCCGTGCGGCCGCTCGCGTGCAGCGCCTCCACCGGCGCCTGCCTGGCGGCGCGCAGTGCCGGTGCCACGCCGAACAACATGCCGGCCGCTGCGGAGGCCGCGAGCGAAAACGCCATCACCGAGGCGTTGATCTCGACATCGGCGCCTCGCGGGAGTCCGCGAACGACGGCCGACGCGAGTTCGACAAGCCACATCGCGAGGACGGTGCCCAGGACACCGCCGGCAATCGCGAGCATGGCGCTTTCCGCACCGAGCCATTTCACCAGCTGCAGCCGGCTGGCGCCGAGCGCGGCGCGAATCGCCGTCTCGTGCGCGCGGGCGGTCGCCCGCACCAGCAGGAGGTTGGCGACGTTGGCGCAAGCGATCAGCAGCACAAGGCCAACGACAGCCGTGAGCACGAGCAGCGGCGATCGGGTGTTGCCGACGGTCCGCTCCCGAATCGGCTGCAGCCGCAAGGTCTCTTCGGGGTCGGCGTCGGTGTTGCCGACATGAGCACGCGCGTAACCGTGGGCGATCGCGTCCACCTCCGGCTGCACCTGCTCCGCGCGCACACCCGCCGGAAGACGCCCGATCGCCCACAAGTACCCCAGACCCGCGGCGATCTGCTGGGGCGTGAAGCCGTTCAACGCGTCCACACGCGTCGTCCACACGTCGACGTCGTCGAACGGCGGCGGCAGGTCGATGCCAAGCGCGCCGACTACGGTGTGCGGCACGCCGTTCAGTGTGAGACGAGCTCCGACGACCTCGCGGCGCATCGCGAACCGGCGCGACCAGAAACGTCTCGCCAGCACGAGGACTGGCGGCCCTCCGCGCACGTCATCGGCCGCGGTAAAGCCCGGGCCAACGGCCATCGGCACGCCGAGCACGTCGAAGAAACTCGCGGTCACGCGCACCCCAGGCAGCTGTTCGGGCCGTTCGTCGCCGGTGAGGTTGAAGCTGTCGTAGGTGTAGGCGGACAGGCGGGCAAACATCCGATCGCGCGTGGACAGCTCGACGAACTGCGGATACGAGATCGTCGCGTCGAGCATGTCGCGCTTCGGGTTCGATCCGGTCAGGGTGAAGATGCGGTCCGCGTCCTTGAACGGCAGCGGCCGCAGGAGCACGGCTTCCACGACGCTGAACACCGCCGTGTTGGCGCCAACTCCCATGGCGATCGTCGCGACGGCGATCGCCGTGAATCCTTTCGTATTCCACAGGGATCGGAGGGCGTGGCGCATGTGACTACACGAAGTAGCGTTCCCCGGTCACGCCGCTGGTGGCAAAGCGGCGCAGGTCGAACGGTGCCAGGTCGAAGTGTGGATCGCGTTCCGCGATCACGTCGGCGAGGATGCGTCCGGCGGCGGGCGAATGCTGGAATCCGTGCCCGCTGAAGCCGTTGATCAAGAACAATCCCTCCACACCAGGCGCCGGCCCGATGATCGGGTTCGCATCGGGCGTCACCTCGTAAAGGCCAGCCCACGCGTGCGAGATGGACGCGTCCGCCAGCGCCGGCAGGCGCTGCACCGCGACGTCGATCACCTGCGGCAGGAAATCCCACTGCACGGTGGTGTCGAACGTCGGTGTTTCGTCCGGGTCGCCCATCCCGAACAACAGGCCGGCGCCTTCGCGGTGGAAATAAAAGGTGGTGTCGAAGTCGATGACCATGATCCGCGATGCGGGCACGCGCCACGCCGCTTCCCCCGCCGGAGCGGCTGCGATGAAGATGTGACGGCGGTAGGGCTCGACCGGCACGTCGACACCAGCCATCCGCCCAATCTGCCGCGCGTGCGGTCCGGCCGCGTTCACCACCTTGCGCGTCTCGATCGTGCCGCGCGTGGTCTCGACACCGGCGATGCGGCCGCGCTCGACGCGCACGCCGGTGACCTCCGTGTCGCGCGCGACCTCCACACCCGCCGCCTGGGCAGCCTTCGCAAACCCCATGGTGACGCCGTTCGGATCGGCGATGCCGTCGCGCGCGCAGAACGTGGCGCCCGCGACGCCCGCGGCGTCGAGACCCGGCGCCAGCCGCTCGGCCTCGCCGGCGTCGAGCCATTGCACCTCGACACCCAGACTCCGTTGCAGAGCCACGTTGCGCCGGAAGGTGTCGACGCTCGAGTCCCTGGCCAACAGGAACAAGTAGCCGTCCTGGTGGAAGTCGATCGGCTGGCCGACTTCGTCGGCGAAGCGCTCGAGCAGTGCGATCGATTCGAGCGACAGCCGAATGTTCGCTTCGTTCGAGAACTGATGACGCACGCCGCCGGCGTTTCTGCCGGTGGAGCCGGTGCCGAGCATCTGCTCGCGCTCGACGAGGACGACATCGGTGACGCCGAGGCGCGCGAGATGATAGGCGACGCTCGCGCCCATGCATCCGCCGCCGACGATGACGACTTCAGCGGTACGCTTCATTCGTCGATGCAGCCACACACGAAGAGCTCTGTCACGAAGGCTCGAAGGTCTCGTGCAGCGAGACTCCGTGTGTTCGTGGACTTCGGGCGTCGTGATGACCGTGGCTGCCGGCTTTGCCGCCAGCTGCCACACGTTCGACCTGTTCCATGACGCGCAGAATGTTGCCGCCGAGGATCTTCTGGATGTCGGCCTCGGAGTAGCCCTTCTTGAGCAGCGCGTCGGTGAGCTTCGGCAGCTTCGACGCGTCCTCCATGCCCAGCGGCATCGTCGCGCCGTCGAAGTCCGAGCCGAGGCCGACGTGATCGGCGCCGGCGACCTTCACCGCATGGTCGATGTGCTCGACGATCTTTTCCCACGTCACTTTCGGCAGCTCGCCTTTGGCCATCGCCTCGTGATCGATCCGCTCGCTCTCCAGCGTCGAGCAGGCCTCGTCGCCGCCGCATTTCTTCGACATCGCCGCCATCGCCTCGACGACGTTGCCGGACTTCTTCTCGCTGGCGACGCGGAACTCCTCGCTGAGGAAGGCGGCGTGGTAGTTGATCATCATCACGCCGCCGTTTCTCGCGAGCGCGCGCATCATGTCGTCGGTCATGTTGCGCGGGTGATTCGCAATGGCGCGCACCGACGAGTGAGAAGCCATCACCGGCGCCTTCGACACTTCGAGCGCGTCGTAGAAGGTCTTGTCGGCGACGTGCGAGATGTCGACCACGACGCCAAGGCGGTTCATCTCGCGCACGACATCCTTGCCGAACGCGGTCAGGCCGTTGTGCGCGGCCTGGTCGGTCGACGAATCGGCCCAGTTGTTGTTCTTGAAATGGGTCAGCGTCATGTAGCGGACGCCGAGCGCCGCATAGACCCGCAGCAGCCGCAGATCGTCGTCGATCATGTGGCCGCCCTCCATGCCCATCAGCGCCGCGATCCGGTGCTCGGCCGCCGCCTTGCGCACCTCCGCGGCGGTCGTCGCCAGCACGAGGTCCTTCGGATTCGCCCGCACGGCTTCGCGCACCGCGTCGATCTGATCGAGCGCGCGCTTGACCGCCGGCGGACCGGTGACGTCGCTGGGCACCCAGATCGAGAAGAACAGCGCATCGAGGCCACCCTCGCGCATGCGCGGGATGTCGATGTTCCCGTTCTTGTTCCGCGCGGCGAGATTGAAGGTCTTGTCGAAGACGAGCCGCTGCGTGGTGTCGTCGTGCGAGTCGATGACGATCGCGCGATCGTGCAGCTGCTTCGCCCGCGCGGACACCTGGTCGCCTGCGGGAGCCTGTGTGAAGACCAGGATCGGCAGCAGGACCAGCACCGCCGCCGATCGCGCGGACGAGAAAATGTCTCATGCCGCGATCTTATCGCAGCGCAGCTGGCCGCTCGGCTAGCCCCCAGCCCCTAGCCCCCAGCCCCGCCTCCGCTCGCAGTGCCCGCGCGCGAGAGCTTCGGCGAGGCAGGCTCAGACTAGCCCGAGTCCCTACGCTTCCTCCCAGCGGAACCGCGACGCCGCGATCGCGCTGAACGCGGCAGCGAAGCCGAGCAGCACGGCGGTCGGCGCGATGGCGCCGCGCAACGCCGATGCCGCGCCACGTCATGGCGTCCAGGCCATCGACCGCCCAGCGGACCGGCACGGCGAGCGTGAACTGCTGGAGCCACGCCGGGAAGATGAACGACGGCACCCAGGCGCCGCCGAGCATCACCATCATCAGCACGGCCAGCGTCGTGATGCCGCGCGCCGTTGCCGGCGAATTCCCCAACGCCGCCACCAGCAGCCCGAACGTGGACGCCATCAGGGCGCAGGCGACCGCAATGGCCAGGAAACCCAGAGCGCTGCCCTGGATCCTCACGCCGAAGACGATCATCGCAAAGGCGAAGCACACGAGGAGAATCATCAACGAGATGATCGCGCCGCTCGCCACCTTGCCCGCGAGAAGGGTGAATCTGGAGACCGGCGCGCTGCGCAGCCGTTTCCAGAGCCCGCGCTGACGTTCGAGGAGCATCTCGACGCCCATGTTGGCCATCGCGAACAGCAGGAACTGAATCGCCATCCCGCCGAAGGAATGCGCGTAGCCGTTGTAGGCGATGTTCGAGCCAGCGGTCATCGCCTCTTCGTGGACGGTGTACGGCATCGTGATGCCCTGTCGAGCGCCGCCGGCCTGGCCGCCGCCGGCCGGCTGCCGGTTGTAGAACTGCTGCACCGAGCTCAGCATGTTGATGAGCGCGCGCTTTTCATCGTCGGGCATCTGCGCGCCCTGAATCTGCGGCAGCGTCCGTTCCACCATCGCCCGGCCCTGCGCGCCGCCGAACATCTCCTTGCTCACCGATTCCATGACGTGCTGCGTCATGATGCCGCTGACCATCGCCTTTTCCGTGCTGCGGGACGGATCGAAGATCACGTTCAGCGGCGGCTTGGCGCCGTCCCCGAAGAACGCGCTGCCCGCCGCGTCGCCGAACCCCTTCGGAATGATCACCGCCGCCGCAAGGCTGCCCACGCCGGACGGCATCTCTGGCCTCTGCTTCGGGCGGCGTCGTCACCTTGAAGTTCTTGTCGGCCTGCATGCCGGCGACGATGCCGTTGGAGATCGGCGCTGCCGTCCTGGTCGATGATCGCGACGGCGATCTTCGCCGGCTCGCTGTTGCGGCTGGGGCCGCTGAAGATCGATCCGAAGAACGAGGCGATCGCGATCGGCACCACGAAGCTGACGATCACCGAGCGTCTGTCGCTGAAGAACAACTGCAGGTCCTTGCGGACCATCGCCGAGAGCGGTATGAGCGACATCAGTCTCGCAGGCTCCTTCCCGTCAGCGTGAGGAATACGGACTCGAGCGTCGCTCTCTCGCCCGCGACGGCGACGCGGGACTGCAGGCCGGCGAGCGTATCGTCGGCGATCACTCTGTCCGTGGTCCATGACGACGATGCGATCGGCGAGGCGCTCGACTTCTTCCATGTAGTGGGTGGTGTAGAGGATCGCCTTGCCGCGCGACTTCAGGAGCTCGAGGTTCTCGAAGATCGCGTTGCGGCTTTGCGGATCGACGCCGACAGTCGGTTCGTCGAGCAGCAGGATGTCGGGATCGTGGAGAAGGCCGGCGGCGAGATTCAACCGCCGCTTCATGCCGCCGCTGTAGGTCTTGACCAGATCGTTCAGGCGATCGGCGAGGCCGACCAGGTCCATGGCGGCGCCGATCGCCTTGTCGAGCGCGGCGCCCGAGAGGCCGTAGAGCGCACCGAAGAACCGGAGGTTGGCACGCGCGGACAGCTCGTCGTAGAGCGCGAGGTCCTGGGGGACGAGGCCGATCTGGCGCTTCTTCGGATCGGTGTCGCCCGCCAGGCGCGCGCCGCCGACGAGCACTTCGCCCTTTTCCGGCGTCACGAGCGCGGCAATCATCGACACGGTCGTCGTCTTGCCGGCGCCGTTGGGGCCGAGCAGCCCGACCAGTTGTCCGCGATCGACGGTGAACGAGACATCGTCCACCGCGACGAGTTTTCCGAAGGTCTTTCGCAGGTGGTTGACCTGAAGCATGGTTGACGGGCGATCTTCGCACGGCGGTTCCGGTGGGCCGGGGATTTTCGGCGAACGGCAGCTTTCGGCGGATGAGAGGCGGTGTTTGGCGGTCCTTGGGGTCAGAGTGGTGTCAGAGAGGGGTCAGACCGGTGTCTGACCCCGGGGTGCGTACGGGGACGTGCGACGGCGGCCGACGGTGCCAGATTGCGGCAAAGCCTGGGTCAGATTCGCGGTTTTCGACGTGCGGAGCGGCCGACGCGCTGAAAATTCTTCTGTACCCGAGTCGTCGGCCCGTCGGCGACTACTCCGCGAGCGCGACGATGGGATCGATTCGTGTCGCCCGCCGTGCCGGCAGCGCGCACGCCACGACCGCGACCGCCGCGAGCAGCCCGGTGACGGCCGCGAGCACCAGCGGATCGCTGGCGCTCACGCCAAACAGCTGGCTCTCGAGACTCTTCCGCAGCGCGAGCGCGCCCACGGCGCCGAGCACGAAGCCGCCGATGATCAGGACGAGCCCCTCGCGGAGCACCAGCTCGAAGATGCTCCGCGCGCTGCTGCCGAGCGCGATGCGGATGCCGATTTCCCGCCGCCGCTGCGTCACGAGGTACGCGAGGACGCCGTAGATCCCGATCGCCGACAGCAACAACGCGACGCCGCCGAACACGAGCGACAGCACGACCGGCGAGCGCCGGCTGACCAGCGACTTCTCCATCCGCTGATCCATCGTCTGAGTGTCGAACACCGGGAGCTCGCGGTCGAGTCCATTGAGTACGCCGCGGACGGCGCTCGTCAGCGACAGCGGGTCGCCGGCGGTCTTGAGCGCGAACGTCATGCCGGTCGAGGTGTCCTGGTCCATCGGAAAGAAATAGGCGCCCACGGATTTCCCGCCCTCGGTGAGGTCGTGGAGCTTGATGCTCCCAACCACGCCGACGACCGTGAAGAACACGGTTTTCTCGTTAGTCGCCGTGAGATCGCCCTGTGTGACGTCGTTCGGCTTGTACATCCGACGGCCGATCGGGTCCTGTCCGGGCCAGAATCGCTTCGCGAGCGTCTCGTCGACGATGACCGAATAGGCGCCATTCGGCCGCCCGCCGATGGCGGTGTTTTCTTTTCGATCGGGGCGTCGCGGTCGTCGAAGAAGCGGCCGCGCACCAGTCGGACGCCCATGGCCTCGAAGTACCCCGGGGTGACGTCGACCGCGCTCGGAGAAATGACCGACTCGCCGGGCTTCATCTGGTAGCCCTCGGCGAAGATCACACTGTCGTTGTTGTTGCCGCCGAAAGGAATGGTGTCGGTGGCGCCGACGGCGGTCACGCCGGGCAGCGCCCGCAGACGCTGCAGCGCCTCGTGGGTGAACCGAATCAGCGCGGCGTCGTCCGTGTATCGCGCGCGCGGCAGACTGATCGCGGCAGTCATCACGCTGTCGGCGGTGAACCCGGGATCGACCGCCAGCACGCGGCGAAAACTCGCGAACAGCAAACCGGCGCCGACGAGCAGGACGAATGCGAAGGCCACCTGGGCCACCACCAGCGCCCGGCGTAACGTCCGCGCGCTGCGTCCGCTCGTCCCGGATCGCCCCTCTTCGCGCAGCACCACGTTCAGATTCGCCGGCAGGACGCTGGCCACTGGGATCAGCCCGAGCACGAAGCCGATGACGGCGGCGGTCCCGAGCGTGTAAGCCACCACCACGCCGTCGAGCCGGATTTCCGCGCCGCGCGGCAGCTCCTGAATGTTCAGCGTGCCCAGAAGACGCAGCGCGCCATAGCCGACGATCAGGCCTGCGGCAGCCGCGAGCAGCGTGAGGATGACGCTTTCGACGATCAGCTGCCGGGCCACGCGGGCCCGGCCCGCGCCGAGCGCCAGGCGCGTCGCCAGCTCCTTCAGCCGCGCGCGCGACCTCACGAGCGAGAGGTTGGCCACGTTGACGCACCCGATGAGCAGCACGAAGAGCGCGCCGCCCCACATCAGGTACAACGTCGCCCGTATCTCGCGGACCAAGGTCTCCTGGAGCAACGTGACGGTGGTGTGAAACCCCGCGTTGATCAGCAACGGTTTCAATTGCGGAAAGAGATCCAGGTTTCTCTTTTGAGCGCGTCGATCTGCTGCTGCGCGCGCGCGATGGTCGCGCCGGGCTTCAATCTGGCGATGTTCTGATAGCTGTTGCTGTGGCGCTGCTCGTCGGACTTCTGCTGCGCCGTGAACGCGAGCGGGCGCCAGAGCATCACGTCGGGATTGAGAAAATAGAAGCCCTTCGGCATGACGCCCACGACGGTGTACAGCTGGCCGTCGAGGCGGATCTCTTTGCCGATGGCATCTGGAGCGCCGCCAAACTGGGACTGCCAGAACGCATAGCTCAGAATCAGTTTCTTGTCGTTGCCGACTTCGCCGTCCTGTTCCGTGAAGGCGCGGCCCAGCGCCGGTCCGACACGCAGCAGCCGGAAGAACGACGGCGTCGCCTGGGTCACCCTGACGCGAACCGGAGTGCCGTTCTGATCGATGCTCGCGTTGCGGCCGTTATGCAGGGCCTGCTCTTCGAACACGTCGGTCTCGCGCAGGCGGTCGTAGTAGTCAGGAACCCCCGACGAGGTGCCGAGGGCCGCGCCGGCGCCGGCGCCGGGATAGGCGTTGCCCATCTGCACGATACGGTCTGATTCCGGCACGGGCAGCGGTCTCAACAGGACGTTGTGGACCACCGAGAAGAGGGCCGTGTTCGCGCCGATGCACAAGGCGAGCGTCAACAGCGCCGTCAGCGTGAACGCCTTGTCTTTCCACAACAGCCGCAGGCCGACCCGGATATCGGAACTCATATCTCTGGATAGACGAAGATCCAGGTGTCGGTGTTTCGCGTTATTCCATGCGGAGGGCTTGCGAAGGCTCGACCCTGGCCGCTCTCAACGCGGGGATGATGTTGGCAATGGCTGAGACGCCGAGCAACAGCGCCGAGGCACCCAGCCACGACACCGGATCGCTGGCGCGAACCCCGTACAGCACGCTGCCGGTCGTCGCGCCGACGATCGCGGCCAGCAGCCATCCGACAGCGAGCCCAACGCCCGCCACGACCAGCCCGTGCTGCATGACGAGCGAGAGGACCGACGCCGGGCGCGCGCCGAGGGCGAGCCGGATGCCAATCTCCTTCGTCCTTCTCGCCACGGAGTAGGCGATGACCCCGTACAGGCCGATGGCCGCCAGCAGCATCGCCGTCCCGCCGACGACCGTCACGAGCAGGGCGCCCGCGCGAACCGGGAACAGCGTTGCGTCTACCTCGGCTTCCATCGTCTGGTTTTCGACGAACACCAGGTTGGGTTCGAGCGCGAGCAGTTCGCGGCGCATATCACGGAGGAGCGTCGACAGCGTCGCCGCGCGTGCGGGCGATAATCGCCGAGTACCAGCTTGGCCGCTGTGTGCGCGCGACCTGGAGAAACGG
>CAWBVG010000005.1:0-199098 GCA_963792175.1 uncultured Acidobacteriota bacterium | reverse complement strand
GTCCGAGGCACGCACACCGAGCTCATCGTGCGATACCGGCGCGGGGGATGGCGGCCGATTCAGACAGCGTGAGCACATGGAGGCGGTCGCTTGGAAGCTGTTTCCATTCCCAGCGGCGTCCGCCCGGCATGCGGATCTCGACGTCGACGGGACCTGCGTAATCGCCGAGCCCGAAGTACGCCCGCAGGTCGTTCTGTGAGAGGAAGCTCCCGCCCGAGCGGATCTCGCGCACCTGCTTTGCGCCGCCGCCGCTGATCGTCACTTTTGCGCCGATGGCGAATCGGTTCCCTGCCGCCGCCACGGCGCGCACCGCCACCCAGTGGTGCTTCGTCGCCTGCCGATTCTCGAGCAGCGTCGGCGCGTCGTCCGTGTTGCTGACGACGAGATCGAGATCGCCGTCGTTGTCGAGATCGCCGACGGCAAGGCCGCGGCCGACCGCCGCGATCTGCAAGCCCGGCGCCGGCGCGTTCCGACACGTCGCGGAACCTGGTGCCGAGGTTCAAGAGCAGCTGGTTCTTCTGGCGGTAGGTCTCGCCAAGCTGCGGGAACTTGTCGATGTCCGGGAAAATGTGGCCGTTGGCGAAGAACAGGTCGAGCTTGCCATCGAGGTCGGCGTCGAAAAAGGCCGTGCCCCAGCCCATGCGAGCGAACGTCGGGCCCGCGATGCCCGCCGACGTGCTCGCGTCCTCGAAGTGCCGGCCGTCGAGGTTGTGATACAGCGTGTAGCGATCGTGCGCGAAGGTCGTGAGCACCAGATCGATCCGCGCCGTCGCCGTCGTAGTCGCCGGCGTCGGCGCCCATCCCCGCCTGCGCGCGCGCAGTCGCCGTTCACCGCCACGCCCGCGGCCAGTCCGATGCTTTCGAAGCGGCCGTTCCCGAGGTTGTGATACAGGAAATTCGGGTTCGAGTCGTTCGCGACGAACAGGTCGACGAACCCGTCGTCGTCGTAATCGGTCGCCACGACGCCGAAGCCGTAGGCCCGGGACGCGTCAGAGAGGCCGTGCGCGTCGGTGGCCTCCACGAACCGTCCGTTGCCGACGTTTTCGAAGAACAGATCGGACTCTCCGGGAAGTCCGGCCGGCCCGACCATGATGTGTGGCCCGTTGCGCCAGACGAGCGTCCGCTGCGCTCGCACGACGGAATCCCACGTCGTGTCGACGTAGCGCGCGACGTAGAGGTCGAGATCGCCGTCGCCGTCGGCATCGAAGAACGTGCACCCGGTGCTCCAGCCGCCGGCAGCGACGCCGGCGCGAGCCGCCACCTCCTCGAACGTGCCGTCGCCACGGTTGCGGAACAGCGCGTTCGGCCCCCAGTTGGTGACGTAGAGATCGAGGAGGCCGTCGCCGTCGACATCGCCGGCGCACGCGCCGCTGCCCCACGCCGCGAGATCCACGCCCGCCTGCTTGGAGACGTCCTCGAACTTCCATCCCCCGAGGTTGCGATAGAGGGCATTGCGATGAGGGACACGCTCACGCGCCGGCGTGAGCTCCGCCCCCGTCACCAGATAGATGTCGAGCAGTCCATCGCCGTCGTAGTCGAACAGGGCGACGCCGCCGCAGGCCGATTCGAGGATGTGGTCCTTGGTCGGTCCGCCGCAATACATCTTCGTCGGCAGCCGCGCACCGACGTCAAAGGTCACCGGCACGGGCGCGCCGTCTTCGGGCGACGGGATGTTCGCCGGCGCGGGGCCCATCGCCGACGCGTGGCCGCCGTACGCCGGATCCTTCGGCTTCGTCTGGCTGTAGCTTCCCTGGAACGTGAGGCCCAGCGCGACGTCGGCCTCGAGTTGAGCCCGCGCTTTTTCGAGGAGCGCGAGGACGGGCCGGCCGCCGACGCGACGCCTCGAGTGTCTCCCGATGCCAGGGCCGCGAGCTCCGACGCGGCGCGACGAAGCTCGCGTCGCAGCGACGGATCGAGACCGTCGTTCTGGTCTGCGGCGCGCTCGAATCGTCGCTGTCGAGACTGCGGCTGGCATCCAGAAGCGCGCGTCGAACCTGATCGGCCGGCGCGTCCGGACGCGCCGCCTGCTGCAGCTGGGTGACGGCGTCGCGCTGCAGTTGCAGCAGCCGGGTGCGCTCCTGCGCCTCCGTCCGTGCCTGCTGCGCGGCAGTTGCCGGCATGAATGCGACGATCGCACCGAGCGACGCAGACAACGCGAGCACACACCGCGCGCGATTTCGAACGCGCGCGAACCCGATCGCAGGCTGGACGGCGCATGCCGAGTGAGCCGGACGGGTCAGGACCGGCGGGATCGAGAGCGGATTCTGCCCTCGAGCCTGATCCAGCCCTTCGCTGCCGAGCGAGCCTGAGTCCCCCGCCCTTCCCTCAGCCCGGACTCGCTCAGAACGTCATGCGGGTGACGAGCTGCAGCGTGCGCGGAGGCGCGGTGCCGTTGATGGTGCCGAATCCGTTTCGCTGCGTCAGATTCCCCTGCGCGTCGTACGGCAGGTTGGTGATCGTCCGATCCGTCAGGCTCGCTGAAGTTCACCGGTACTGTTGAGGCCGGTGAACTGGACCGTGTTCAGGAAGTTGAAGATGTCGAGACGGACCTCGAACTTCATCCCGTGCGCGATCGGGAAGTTCTTCGACACCGACAGGTCGAGGTTGTTGAGCGGCGGGTTGCGGGCGAAGAACCGCGGTGTTTCGTCGCCCTTGCTGCCCGGCTGCGGCGGCGCGAAGCACGACGGGTTGGCGAACTGCCTGTAGGGATCGCCGCTATAGCCGACACCCGGATCGCAGGTCAGGACGATCCGCGCGTTCGGATTGCCGTCGGTCCCGGTCAGGTTCGCGGCGCCGATGCCGGGAATCGAGAAGTTGATCGTATTCGGCCGGCCGCTCGTCCACCGGTAGACGCCCGAGAGCTGCCAGTCGTTCACCAGGAGGCCCAGCCCTTTGCTGCTCGTCACGCTCGGTGTCTGGTAGATGGCGTTGACCGTGAAGTTGTGCGTCCGGTCGTAGTCCAGCAGCGAGTAGTCGAGCGCCTGGTCTGCGCCTCGCTCAGATTCGGCACGCCTGCGGAAACGTCGGTGCTGTTGATCCCCTGCGCCTTGCTCCACACCCAGAAGCCGGAGACCATGAACCCGCGATCGAACCGGCGGGTCACCGACGTCTGCAGCGCCTTGTAGTCCGCATAGCCGCTGTAGTCCCACATCCGGATGTTGCCGTAGCCGCGGTACGGCCGCAGGAAGTCGTTCGGCAGCGCCGACGCCCCCGGAACCGCGCTCGGGACACGCGTCGGATCCTGGTTCTGGGGCAGGAACGTCGCGCCGAACGGCACGGCGTTGATCTGCACCTGCCGCAGCAGGTCGGTCGACCTGGAGCCGACGTAGGCGACGTCGAGGATGAGTTCCTCGACCAGCTTGTGCTGAACGCCGACGTTCCACTGGTCGACGCGCGGCGGCTTGAAGCCGAACGCGGTCGGATTGAGCGACAGCGTCGGGTACGGATCGCCGCCCGCCGAGGTCAGATCCTGCAGCCGCCCCAAGTCGAGCCGCGAGTTCAGCACGCCCGGCGCGTTGGAGATCATGTCGAAGACCATGTTGCCCTGCGGCCGGTCGTAGAAGATCCCGAAGCCGCCGCGGACGATCGTCTCGCCTTTGCCGCTCAGGTCGTAGACCGCGCCGACGCGCGGCGAGACCCGGAAGGCGTTGCCGTCCTGGAGCTGGTCGGTGATCCCGTTGCCGGCCTGGAAGCTGCCGTTGAAGCGATTCGAGCCGGGCGTGAGCCGGCCGATGAAGCGCTCTTCGACGGTATTGGCCAACGTCGGCGTGCGCCGTGCGCGATCAGCGTCGGGTCCATCCCGCGCCGCACGCAGCCCGCGCCCGGCGCGCCGCCGACGCACACCGGCGTGTAGAGCTTCGCGGCCTTGCTTTGATCGAACTTGTCCGGCAGGAAATTCGACGCCTGCAGCGTCGTGTCCCACTGCGGCGTCAGCGCGTAGAACCGCACGCCGTAATCGAGCGTGAAATGGTCGGTGGGCTTCCAGTTGTCCTGCGCGTACCACTCGATGTTCTTGTAGCGCCATTCGGGAAGCGCGAACTTCGAGGCCTGCTGGTAGAAATTGAACACGCCCGTCGCCGCGTTCGCGTAGCTGAACCCCGTGTCGAAGGGGTTGCTCGAGTTGTCGACGAAATCGATCTGGCTGTTGAAGCTCGCGAAGATGCTCTGCGGCTTGAAGCTGTGCTGAAAGTAGAACCCGGCCTTCGAGGAATGCGCGCCCCAGACTTTCGTCAGGTTGGCGACGACGTCGTGGGTGACGTTCTGGTTGGTGAACGGGCCGCGATCGGTCTGATACTGGCCGGCGTTGCCCGTGCGCCCGCCGCGGAAGACGAACCACGGCACGTAGTCGGCCTGGACGGCGCTGGGAAACAGCAGCGGCAAGCCGACACCCCGGCGTTCGCGCGGAACAACTGCTGTTGCTGGAGTTGATAGTTCAGCGAGTTCGAGGCGCGTCCCCAGCTGAGCTCGAGCGACGTGCTGGAGTTCAGGATGCCGGTCGCGGAGAGCATGTAGTTCGAGCCGGGGTGGACGAAGAGCGTCGGCGTCGGGAGCTGGTCGCTGCCGTTGCCGGCCCACGTCGTCCCGTACGCCTGCAGGATGTCTTCCTTGTTGTTCATGTAGCGGCCGGTGACCCGCCACGTGTCCGTGGCCTGGAAGTCCATGCGCAGCAGCTCTTCGCGGCGCTTCGGGCTGTCCGGATCCTGGCTCGTGAAGTTCAGGCCGCTGCCGCCCGAGAAGTTCGCCTGCGGGAAAATGCTTCAGCGTGGCCAGGCCGGGCGCATAGAGCCGGTTCGCGGGAATCCGGCCGAGGACGCCGCCGTCCTGGAAACAGCCGCGCGTGTCGGTGGCGCTGCACGGCAGGCCGGTGCTGTAATCACGGATGTACGGGAACGGATTGCCGCTGCTGTCCACGCTCTGTGAGAAATCGCCGCGCCGCTCGAGGGCCGTCGGCACGCGCGTCTGATGCACGGTCGCCGGGTTGCTGCGCCGCTGGAATTCCTGGCTCCAGAAGAAGAACAGCTTTTTCTTCTCGGCGTTGAAACCCGGGAACGAGACCGGCCCGCCGAACGTGTAGCCGGAGTCGTTGCGCGCGGTCTTCGCTTCGGGACCTCCGGCGTCTCGCGCTTGTTCAGATAGGAGTTGGCGTCCCAGTCCGAGCGCCGTCCGTACCAGTAGCCGGAGCCGTGGAAGGCCTGCGAGCCGCTCTTGGTGACGACCTGCACCTGGCCGCCGACGGCGCGCCCGTACTCCGCCTGGTAGGCGTTGGTCAGGATCTTGAACTCGGCGACGGCGTCGATGTTCGTCGTCGCCATGTTGCCGCCGTTGTCGCCGGTGTCGATGTTGGCGACCCCGTCGATCGTGATGTTGTTCGAGTTCGGCCGCTGGCCGTTCACGGTGAAGTCGCTGACCTGAGCCGAGCTCCGTGTTGCCGGTGTTCTGCGACAGCGCGCCGGGCACCAGCGTCGCGAAGTTGAAGAGCGCCCGCCCGTTGTTCGCGATGTTCTTCAACGTTTCGCTTTCGAGCGTGAACGAGCGTTCGCCGCTGGTCGATTGCAGCGCGGTCACGCGGCTCGACCTACGGTGACTTCTTCGCTCAGCGCGCCGACTTCCAGGGTCAGCGATCCCGTCGACAGCTTGTCGTTCGCGTTCACGACCAGGTTCGTCCGCTCCAGCGTCTTGAAGCCCGTAAGCGTGACCTGGAGCGTATAGGTGTCGGGACGGACGATCGGAAACACGAAGCGGCCGCCGCCGTCGGTGACCGCCGTCAGCACGTTGCCCTGCGTGCGGCTGGTCATCGTGACCGTGACGCCCGGCAGGACCCCGCCCTGCGCGTCCTGGACCGACCCCGAAACCGAGGCGCTGGTGGTTTGCGCGTGCAGAACGGTCGGATAGCCCGCGAAGACGAGGGCGAGAAAGGAGACCCAGTCCGCCCCTGAAACCTCTGGCGAACCGCATTAACCCTCCTCCAGCAATTGACCGTGGACTTACAAACCAGAAACCGGTTCCAGCGTGTGTAGTGGAACCGGTTCCAGTGAGGGCCTTATCATGTCGCAAGCTGACGTGTCAAGTATTTGAGCAGGGAGCCGACCGATCGATCGCGGTTCGGGGGGGAGTTACGACGCGCTGGCGGCGGGCCAGACACGGACCCGCGGTGCCGCCGTGCTCTCGCGGGTGGTGAGAGCATCGGGAACTCGATCGTCTGGAGCCGGCCCGGTGAGTCGATCGCCTCGAACAGCCGGCGGCACGCGGCGCGCCCATCTCCAGCATGGGCTGAGCCACGCTCGTCAGCGCCGGCCACAGCAGCTCGTCTTCCGGCAGCCCGTCGAAGCCGACGATCCACAGATCCTCCGGGATCCGGATCTTGCGCTGATGCGCCACACGCATGAACCCCGACGCCAACGCGTCGTTGGCGAACACGATCGCGGTCAGGTCGCGCGGCACCTCGAAGAACGTTCGCGCGAACGCGTCGCCGGCGGCCACTTCGTAGCTGCCGCATGAGAAAACGCACGTCGGATCGATCGAGAGGCGATGCTTCTGCAACCCCTCGCGCAGTCCCAGGAGTCGATGCTTCGAGTCAATCGAGTGCCGTGGTCCGCCGGCGAACGCGATCCGGGTGTGACCGAGCTGCACGAGGTAATTCGCCACCTCGACGCCCGCAGCACGGTTGTCGCAACGAACCAGCTGCACTCCGGGGAAGGCTTCGTCGGCGCCACCAGCACCGTGGGAAGCTGCACATCGACCGCGCGGCGGATCAACGGGCGATCTCGTCGCTGCGATTTCGCGACGATCAGTCCGTCGACGCGCCGCTCTCGGATCCATTCGAAGACGATGCCGGGATCATATTTGCCGGTCAGCTCCGTGCTGGCGAGCATCAGGCTGCTGTCACGCTTGGACAACTCCGTCTCGATGCCGGCGAGCAGCCGCGTAAACCATGGGTCCTGGCTCGAGTCGACCACGACGCCAATGCAGCCGTGACGGCCAAGGCTCAGGTTTCGTGCGGTTGACGACGGGTGTAGCCAAGCCGCTCGATGACTTTGGCGATCTCCGCGCGCGCCTTCCGGCTCACGTGCCGATCGTTGAGGTCCCGGGACACGGTGCTGACCGCGACCCCGGCGTGTTCGGCCACTGTCGCGATGTTCGGCTTTCGTGGCATTTCTTAAAACCAAGCAGATTGTAGCAGGGGAAACGATAGTGCCGCTGCTCCTGAGGTGCTCCCTGGATGCGCCGAGTTCTAGAATGCTCGTCAGAAGCTTGCGTATTCGAGAATTTCCTGGCCGACGAGCACACAATCTTTCGGTGACCGCGCGTAGATGAAGCGCATGCGGTACTGGCCCTTGTAGATGTGCCCCCACACTTCGAGCACGTCGAGGCGCTGGGCGCGATTGGCCGGGTTGCGGATCGGCGCGAGGGCTTTGACCGTCTTGTCGATCTCGATGCGGCTGTCGGGACCGAAATGGAAGGCGAGGAGTTTTGGCGCCTGTTCAATCGCGGCGCCCGAACAGTGATGCGGTGATGGCTGCAGCGCCGGCGCCGCCGCCGATGTCATCGAGCACAACGCGACCACGAGACCACATCCGCTGACGATTGACGTCTTGAACGACATAGCTACCTCAGGACCAGACGGCCTTCGTCAGACGGAGCCGCTCCATTCGATCGCTCAGCCCGATGAGGCCGCCGTTGATCGCTTTGGTGACTTTGCGGATATCGTCCACATCGGCGTGCGCATTGCAGCCCTTCGACGCCCATTCCACGGCGGCGACGGCCAGACACCACTGCGCGCTGAAAACGGCGTCCGGCATCGCCACGAAATCCGGAGCGGCAGGGTCCTGGGCGCGTAGCGTCGCCGTCGCTTCCCGATAGCTGTCTTTCCCCGTCAACTGGAGCAGGCCTCGTCCGCGATAGGTAAAGCCGTCGTTCGGACCGGTGTTTCCCATTCTGCCGCCGTACACCTCATTACCCAGCTTTTGCTGGTTGTGGGCGAAGTCGGCCGGGTCGAGCGGTCCGGTCGGTTTGAAGCGCGCAGGCCACACCTGCGGCAGACGCTCGGCGCTGTAGTTCAGGCTTTCAATCTGATTCGCCAGCCCGTCCGTCTCGTGCAGCAGCTGGGCCATGAAATGCGCCAGGCGCAGCGGCGTGTCGGAGATGCTGAACCGGTCGAGCAGCGGCTGGCCGTTCTGAAACGCTTCCCGATAGCTCGAGCGGGCGTTGGGAGCCACATGCAGAATCTGGTCGAGAGTCACGGTCACGGGCATGGCGATCCTCGTGGTTGCCACGAACACGCGAAGTCACGAAGCTCAGGAGGCGCCTGGTGAGCTGTCGAATCGTGCTTTCGTGGC
The DNA here is from genome assembly GCA_963792175.1 of uncultured Acidobacteriota bacterium. Lineage (GTDB taxonomy): Bacteria > Acidobacteriota > Vicinamibacteria > Vicinamibacterales > CAVVIG01 > CAWBVG01. The sequence continues at coordinate 190,762 of CAWBVG010000005.1, read as the reverse complement.
AATCGTCCGCGGTGCTGCTTCGTCGACGACAGTCCACTAGAAGTTTAGATTAATGCCCGCGTCGATCTTGCGCATTTCGCGGACGGCCGTCGGTCGCCCGAAGAACGGCGACGACATCGTCCCGCTGTAGCCCAGATAGTTGGACTGGTTGGTCAGGTTCTGGCCCTGGATGTAGAACTGCACGCGATAACGGCCGCCGCTGTTGATCCACCGTCCGAACCGTCGCCGCGGAGCCGCCGCCGAAGACGCCGATGCCCGGAGGCAACGTGGCCTGCCGGCCGAACGCGAGCTGATACGCCAGGAACAGATTGACGTTGGTCTGTCCGGTCGCGCGCAGCGTGTTGCGGCCGATCTGGGAGGGCCGATCGTTGAAGATGCCGTCGCGGTTGTCGTCGCTGCCGGTCAGCAGGGTGTAGGCATCACCCGAGGACGCGTTGACGTTCAGGCCCACGAGCACGTTGCGCACGATCTGATTGTTGAACGCGATGTTCGCACGATGCCGCACGTCGTTCGCAGCCGGTCCCCACTCGGCGTTCAAATCGCCGGTCGCGGGGATGGCGAACGCGCCGTCCGTGTTGTTCCGCAGAAAGGTCAGCTGATAGTTGACGAAGACGGTCGTACGCTTCCAGCTGATCAGAGGTCCTTTGAAGGCCGGCAGCATCGCGCCGGGATTCAGGTTGCCGTCGACGATCACCTGATGCTGGGTCGATGCGGCATCCGAGACGGCCTGGACGATATTGCGAAACGCTGGATCGGGCCGGACTCCGTTGACGGCGGCATTCAGATTCCAGCCGCGCGCCAGACGCGACCCGCGCTGATAACTGTAGGTCATCGCCACCCGGTTCACTCTGAAGAAGCCCTGGTCGACGCCTCCGCTGATACGCGTGATGCGCGGCATCTCATAACCCGCATCGAGCAGGTACTTGTTGATGGGCGGGATGGTGCCGAAACTGCCCGGGTCCGGATAGGAGGGGTTGAACACGTTCAACTCCTGCTGGCGGACGCCGTCCACCCGCAGCGACTGCTCGTAGGTGCCTGTCGGCAGCCAGTCGTAGAAGATGCCGGTGCTGGCCCGCAGCGTGGTCTGGCCCGACGCCGTTGGCGCCCACGTCACGCCGAAGCGCGGACCGATGTTGGCGACGCCGCCGACGTGCGACTGCGCTTCATACCGCAGGCCGGGGCTGAGCGTCAGGTTTTTCCTCGGGCGGATGTCATCCTGAACGTAGAAGCCGAACTGCACGTTCCCGAACGACAGGTTCGGATCGCCGATCCGCCGCGAGTAGTTGCTCGGACGGTTGGCGAGATAGGCGTCCATGTTGTCGAAGGTGTAGGTGCCGAGGTAGTTCGCCGACGCATCGGATCGATACCAGCCGCCGTCCACGATGATGCCGGCGCGCCACGACTGACGTCCGCGCACGTAGTCCAGATCGGTCGCAACGTTGAGGCGCTTCGAATGCTCGCCGCCGGCCAGCTGCGCCCCGCCGCTGGTGAAGAAGTCGTTGACGCGGATCGTCGGCGCCTGCGTGGCGGACACGGACTCGGAGTCCGCGATGAACATCTGCACCCGCGATCGCAGGAACGCGCGGCGGCCCAACGGTCCGAAATGCTGCACGCGGATGTTGTGGGTGCGGTTCTGGTTCGAGTACGCGCGCTCCGGTTCGTCGTAGCCCCCGACGCCGAGGTTTTCGTTCGTGAAGCGGCTGAGGTTGTACCCGAAGCGAAGCGTCTGGTCGAGGGTGACGGCGTAGTCCATCTGGCCGTTGACGAACAGGTTCTCGCGCGGGGTTCTCAGTTTCAGCGACTCGGCCTGTGTGCCGGTGGGCAGCACCGCGTTGAGGTTCGGCGTGTCGTACGAATTCACCCCGAAGACGAACAGGCCGAACGAGCTCTTGTCCTTGATGAGTGTGCCGTTCAGGCCGCCGCCAAAGTTGGTGTTGCGCTCCGGTCCTCTCGAGCTGACGAACGGACTGGTGCCCGTGAGCGCATCGTCGCGGACGCGGAAGTTCGTGAAGTAGCGGATGGGCCCGAGGCCCGGCTGCGTGATGATTTCGATCGACACGCCCCCCGCGCTGTGGAATTCGGCCGCGAATTGATCCCGTGAAATGCGGATCGATCGAATCTGCGCCTTCGCCGGCAACGAGCTGCCCTCGAAGCCGTCGATGCGAATGACCGCTCCCGGCCCGGCCATGTCCTGCAGTTGCTGCTGCAGCATCTGCGGATCGTCCGACAGCGCTTCGATTTCTTCGCGCGTCAGCGTCGTGCCGAAGGATCGGCCCCGCGGATCGGCCGCGGCCAGCTGCTTGTCCTGCTCGACGGTCACCGAGGCTTCGAGCTTCGAGATCGACAGGATCGCCACCTGCCGGTTCTCGCCGCCGCGAAGCCTGACCTCCTGTAACAGGCGCGTTTCGAAGCCTGGAAAATCCGCCTGGATCGTGTAGCGGCCCGGCGCGAGGCCGGTGAACGTCGCAATGCCGTTCTCGGCGGACTTCGCCTCCGGCACCGTCTGGGCGCTGGTGGCCGGCTCAGCGCCGGTCACGGTGACCGTGGCGCCGACGATGATCGCGTTGCTGGGATCGAGGACGGTGACGCGAAGCGCCGCGGTCGCGGTCGCCTGCGCGAACGCGCTCGATGCGCACGTGGCAGCAAGACTCAAGACGAATAGGACGGTTTTCATTTCGGCATCTCGAACTTTCGCGGATCGATTTTCGCGTTGATCCGAAAACGGTCGAAGGTGGTCTCTTCGATCGTGTCGGCACCAACCGCCCGGCGGATGCGGAAGGGGAGCTTGAGCCCGTCGACGTCCCGATAGTCGGCGAAATACAGGCGCTGCTCGGCTGGAGCCGGCTGTCCCGGCGCGGGGGCGTTCCACATCAGCATGACGGGAAGATGTGTCTCACGTTGGACGACAAATCGCATGACGAGGTTGGCGGGTCCGTTCACGTCCAGGACGTCGGCCTTGCCTTCGGGGGCTTCGCCGACAGCGCCGTACTTGAACGTCAGCGGGAAGCTCGGGAACGACGCCGCGAACATTCCCAGCATCAGCCGCGCGAAGTCCTGTTTGACTGCGACGATGGGAGGCACAGGTGGTCCTCCCGGACCGCGTCCGCCTGCTGGCGGCGGACCGCCGGCTCGTGCGGCGCCGCCGGGGGCTGGACCGCCGGGGCCCGGACCACCGGCTCGCGGCCCGCCGCGCCCGGCGCCGGGCGGCGGGACCTGGATCAAGGTGTCGCCGTTGAACCCGCGCGTCGTCGGGTCGGTATCCTGCGCCGGGATTTCATCCTTGCGGACGAACTTGTCGGGCAGCTCGCAGTTGATCTCGAACTCGATCGGCACGAGGTTGTTGCCGCGAATCTGGCGGGTCCGGCCGGTGGCGACGAAGCTCCGCACCGCAGACAGCTTCTTCTCGCCGCCGAGCGCCTCTCGGGCCGACGCCATGATCTGAGCGGCATCCGGTGTCTGACCGAAGAGCACCGGAACCGATGAGACGGCGATCAGCGCAGCGACAACCAGCGACAAAGCTCTGCCCACGTCGTTTTTCTCCTTGGTATTTGACGAGTGTAAGCGAAGAAATGTCCGGTCCCAGATGCGGACAGCGTGTCCCGCAAGCGTACAGTGCGCGGGGTAATCAGCGAGTCAGCCAGACGCGGCCGTCGTGCGCGATGTGCGCGATTGCCCCGTCGAATCCTTGCGCCGTGATTTCGTACATGGTCGGCGTCACCTGCAGGGAGGGGCGGAAGTCGAGGCCATCGACGCGGATGTCGGAGGCATGCAGCGCCTCGAGCGTCGTGGCATAACGGCCGTTCGCATCACGGAAGGTGCGTTGACGATAGTAAAGACGGCGTAACGCCCACTTGAGCGTCTCGTTCCGATCGCCGACGAACGTGTCGGCGCCGGACGATGCTGGCGCGTTCGAGAACTGGACGTAGCCCCACCGCTCGGGCATGTGCATGTTGACGGCGCCCTGTGGACTCCAGACCCAGTTGTCCTCGGGAAGCGGATCCGTGCTGCCCGGTTTCGTGCGCTTGACGTATCGGCCGTCGACGACGTCCATCTGCCACTGGACGCGCGAGAAATTCACACGCCACCGATCGCCGCCCTTCGGCGCCCGGTGATCCGGCGCCGCTTCGCGAAGGATCTTCCAGGGCATGGCCAGCTCCACCGTCCAGCCTTGATCGCGGTCGCCCGGCTGGTTGATGGTGCCCCGGATGTCGACGCCGACCTTCAGCCCGGCGATGTCCCAGCCGTTGATCGCCGGGCCGCCGTCGCGGTACGGCTTCATCAACATCAAATCCCACGCGGTGGCGCGTGCGTTCACCTCGAGCTCGTAGTACCCGTGTGTGTCGCCGTCCGGGTCGATGAAGACCTCGAAGTCGTTGTCGTGAAAGATCACCGAGTCGCGTTCGGTGAGCGTGGCCCAGATGTCCGGTTCCTCCAGCTCGGCGGCGACGTATAAGTACTCGTCGTCCCACGCCATCTTCATGCGGGTGCGGAATCGCGGCCGCGGACGCCGGTCGCCTTCGATGTCGACGAACGGATCGGACCAGGACGCGGAGGTCCAGGCCGGTTCGTCGAGCTTGCCGTCGATGGCGAGTGGAGAAGGCGCACGATGGCAGACGTAGCTTCGCGGCGCGAACGGGAGGGCTTCGAAGTCAGCGGGAGGCTGCGCGCCGACCGCGGCGAACGCCAGACAGAGTAGCGCCGCGCTACTTTTCGCGGACAATCCTCCACCCATGGCTCGCGTCCGGCAGGAAGAAGATGACCTCGGTGTCGTGAAGTCGATGCAGATAGGCGCGGCCCTGTTCCGGTCCCAGCACAAAAAACGCGTTGTCGAGCGCGTCGCCGGCAGTGCCCGTCGTCGTGAGCACCGCGACGCTCAGCACGCCTTGCGCGGGTCGCCCCGTCCGCGGATCCATGATGTGCGAGTAGCGGACGCCGTCGGCCTCGAACGACTTCTCCGAGCTGCCGGCGACTGATAAGCGCCCGGTCTTTCAACCCAAGGCTGAACGCGGTCTTTCTGGAATCGGTCGGATCCTGCAGCGTGACCGTCCACGCCGCCGCGGCGGGCGGCGACCCGAGCCCGTAGATCGTGCTGCCTCCGGCGCTGACCAAGGCAGCGGCGACCTCGCGCCGTTTGAGCAGTTCGACGACGCGGTCGACGGCGTAGCCTTTCGCGATGCCTCCGAGATCGAGCTCCACGCCCGCTTCGTCGAACGCGATCGTGCGCGACGCCGGATCGAGCGTCACATGAGCCCCGCCGACGTGGCGCCGTGCGCCGGCAAGCTCGCCTTCCGACGGCAGGCGGCCTTCGCCGCGGAAGAACCCCCACGCCTTCATCAACGGACCGACGGTGATGTCGAACGTGCCGCCGGACTCGCGGTGATAGCGCATCGCGTCCGCGATGAAGTCGAACAACTCCTGAGGAACCGCGACGGGATGTTGTGCCGCCTCCTGATTGATCTGCGACAGCGGACTGTTCGCCTTGTAGTGACTCATCAGGCGGTCGATGCGGTCGACCTCATCGAACGCCTCGTCGAGGATGCGGGGAAGTGCCTCCGCGTCGCGGCCGTACGCCTCGATGGCGTATTCACACGCCATCGAGATCCGAGCCGCGGAGTGATGGTGGAGCGCGCGGCGCGACGGCCCCGGCGTCCAGCGATGCGACCAGCCACAGCGCGATCGCGGGTGTTGCGAGGCGCTTCATCAGGACGGTTACTTCGAGCCGGTTGAGCCTTTGGCCAACACCTCGCGAAGGCGGCGCGCGACGACCTTCTCATCGCCCGGCTGCATCATCCAGACGCCGATCACCAGTGCATTGCCTTCCGATCGCGTGCCGATCGATGGCTCGCCGGCGCGCAGTGCGTTGACCGCGTCGTTCGCGGTCAGGCCTTTCGCCGCCGCATCCCACGAGACCCGGACGTGAGGCACGTGGTTGGCGACTTCAGGGACGAAGATCTCGGCCTTGACGCCGGGCAGCGTCGCCACGCCGCCGCGGATGGTCTCGGCGCGCGCGTCGAAGGTCCGCCGCTCGGCCGCGTGATCGACGGCGAGATATCGTTCGATCGCCGCCAGCATTCCGAGCATCTCTTCCTTGTTGACCTTCAGGCCGCGGCCGATGGTGTTGCCGTTCGGTGGCGCGTTGAGGCGGGCGGCGGTGATCAGGTCCTTTCGTCCGAGCAGCAGGCCGGCGCTTTGCGGGCCGCGAATGCCCTTGCCGCCTGAGAACGCGACGAGGTCGAACCCCATCTTCGTGTACTTCCACAGGTTCTCGACCGGCGGCACGTCGGCGGCCGCGTCGTTCAGCGTCGGGATGCGGTGCTTCTTTCCGAGCTGGACGAACGCTTCATCCTGAATGCGGCCTTCCGAGTTGTTGTTGTTGTAGAAGAGCATCATCGCCGTGCGCTCGGTGACCGCACGCTCCAGATCCTCGGCGCTCTCGACCTCCACGAGCCGCACGCCGCAGTTGCGGACGGCGTGGTCGTAGCCGAAGCGATGCGATTTCTGGATGATGACCTCGTTCTTGCCGCCGGAGAGGTTGGGCAGGTCGACGATCTTCTTCTGATCCGTTCCCGTGAGCACCGCGGCGGTGCCGAGCGTCAGGGCCGACGCGGCGCCCGAGGTCACCATCGCGCCTTCGCAGTGGAGCAGGGTGGCGAGCCGCTCTCCGACCTTGTCATGGAGCTCGTCGAGCATCACGTAGTGCTTCGACGCGTAGGTGATGGCGTCCACGACTTCGGGCGGCATCAGCGACGCGGTCATGGCCGTGTAGGTGCCGGCCGCGTTGATGAAGGGCCGGACGCCGAGTTCGCGGAAATAGTCACGCGGCTTTTGCGACGGCTGTGCAGCGGCAGCGGCCGTTCCCTCGACGAAACCTCCCACGACCGGCAACCCGGAAACGATTTCGAGAAAACGTCTTCGACTCCACATCACTGACCTCCCAGGAAGACGTGAACGTTCATTTATCCGCGAACACCAGATGGCCGAACTTCTGGTAGTCGTGGAAACTGTCGCCGACCGGCGCCCACTCCCACTGCGTTGTCTTGCCGCCGTCGTGGTCCATCCGATAGAAGTTCGCGCGCCAGGCACTGCCCGGCTTCGGCGGGACGTTCTGCAGCGGCGACAGCAGGGCGTACGGAATGAAGAACTCGGCGCGCCATCCCTGAATCGCCGCCTTCGACTGTTTCGGGCCGCCGATGATGCTGGTGGCTTTCCGCGTCTTGCGATCCTGATCGTAGTGCCACGGCCGCCAGCCCAGGAACCGTCCGCCGAAATTGGGGATCAGGATGGGCAGCTCGCGATCGAGCGGCGAGATCTCGTACTCGAAGTACACGGGAAAACGCTCGTCCGTCCAGAGGAACACCTCGAAGACGTCCTCTTTCCACAGGTCCATGAAGTCTTCGTTCATGGTCGCGGTGAGCGTCCGGTCGGTGCCTTCCATCAGGAAGTACAAGCCCGTCGTCGAGTACAGCATCTTGAATCGGGAGTCGTACGGATGTCCGTCGGGCTGCCGCCGCCGGAGCGCGGTCCACTCGACGCGGCGCCATGCCGGACCGTCTCCGGTTCCCGAAATCTCGAAGTCGTCGGCGGGTGTCACCGACAGCCGCGGGCGGTCGTCGGCTTGCGCGTGCACGGGTCCATCATAGCGGCTCGCGCTGATGACCGCGATCCACGCGAGGCACCCGGCGACGCGCAGGAGCCCGGCGCGGCTAGACGCGCGCCAGCACGGTTTCGAGGAATGTCCGATTGGCTCGCGCATTGGCCGTCGTCTCTTCGGCGGTCGCGCCGATCTTGCAGCACTCGACCATGATCGGTCCGTCGAAGCCGGCGGCCTTCAGCGTGGCGAAGACCGCGGCGAAGTCGACCTTTCCGGTGCCGAACTGGATCATGACGTCGCTCTTGAGCGCGGCGCAGTCCTTGGCACAGAAACCGGTGACATGCTGCGCGATCGGCTTCAGCTCTTCAACCGGGTCCTTGCCGGTGTAGTAGATGATGTTGCCGGCGTCGTACCAGATCTTGAAGTTCGGGTGTTTGACGGCTTTCATCGCGGCCACGATTTCCGCCGATGCGCCGCTGCCGCCGCCGTGCGGCTTCATGACCAGCTTGATGCGGCGCTCCTGCGCGGCCGCGGCGGCGTCGCCCATGACCGTGTAGTAGTGCTCGTACTCCTCCGGCTTGTCCACGCCGAAGGTGAGGAGGAAGGGAAGGCCGAGGCCGGCGGCATTCTCGATCTGCTGCCGCACTTCCTTGATCGACTCGGCCAGCGGCACGTTGTGGCGCGACCGCAGCGCCGCCATGTTCGCCTTGAGTCCGCTGGCGGCGAGACGTTGCTTCAGCTTGGCGAGGTATTCGGGCGTCGCGTCGGCGCCGATGAACGGCTCGTCTTTGGTGCGCGTCAGCAGGCCGGTCGTCTGGTAGCCGGCGGCTTTGATCTGCGCGAGCGTGTCGTCGAAGCTCCACGTCGTCCACGGGCGGTTGAAGCACCCGACGGGCCAGCGGACGCTCGCGTCGAGACGGATCGATGACGAAAGACCCAGCGCCGTTGCCGCGCCGCCGAGAGCCGTCTGCTGAAGAAACGTCCTGCGATTCATGCCTGCTCCTCAGTGTGCTGCCACGCCAACAGAGATGACGGAGAGAACGGGTTAACCACAGAGCAACGGAGTCACGGAGATTGAACGGAGGACGACGGTTCGACGGGCGTCGCGAAGCGACGCGGCGGGAGCGGATCGGATCACGAAAACGAACACCGCGACGAATCAACAGGTGCTCGTTTTCGTGATCCGATCTGTTCCCGCTAGTCGGCCTGCTGCGCAGGCCGACCCGTCGAACCGGCGCGCATCTCCGTTTAACCTCCGTTGCTCCGTGTCTCTGTGGTGATCCCGTTCGCTCCGTCCCCTCCGTTGGACGAGCAGTATACGCCTTGTCGCTGTAGTATCCCGACGGTGACGGCACCACCCCTGACGCGCCGGTTTGGCCTGCTCCAGGCGACGGCGCTCAACATGATCAACATGATCGGGATCGGTCCGTTCATCACGATCCCGCTGCTGATGACGGCGCTCGGCGGGCCGCAGGCGATGCTCGGGTGGATTGTCGCGCTCGTGATCGTCGTCGTGCGACGGCATGGTGTGGAGCGAGCTCGGCGCCGCGATGCCGGCGTCCGGCGGCTCGTTCGGCTATCTGCGCGAAGCGTTCGGCCGCGAGACCTACGGGCGGCTGATGGCGTTTCTCTTCGTCTGGCAGTTCATCCTGAGCGGGCCGCTCGAGATCGCGTCGGGCTACATCGGGTTTGCCAACTACGCCGGCTATCTGTGGACCGGCCTGACGCCGGGCCGCCTGCTCGCCATCTCCGCGGCGGTCGGCGTCGTGAACGTCGCGCTCCTGTATCGCCGCATCACGTCGATCGCGACGATCACCGTCACGTTGTGGGCCGGCACGATGATCGCGGTCGTCGCCGTCATCGCCACCGGCGCGCGGCATTTCGATCCGCATGTGGCGTTCGACTTTCCCCCGGACGCGTTCAAGTTCTCGTGGGGCTTCCTGCTGGGCCTCGGCGCGGCATCGCGGATTGCGGTCTACGATTACCTCGGCTACTACGACGTGTGCTATATCGGCGACGAGGTCAAGGATCCCGGCCGGGTCATCCCGCGATCGATCGTCTTCAGCACGGCCGCCGTCGCCGTGCTGTATCTGGCGATCAACCTGTCGATCGTCGGCGTCGTGCCGTGGCGCGACTTCGTGCCGGCGGCGTCGAGTCCGAACGCGCAGTTCGTCGTGTCGGTGTTCATGGAGAGAATCCACGGGCCCGCGGTCGCCAGCGTGTTCACGGTGATGATTCTCTGGACGGCGTTCGGATCGGTGTTTGCGCTGCTGCTCGGCTATTCGCGGATTCCGTATGCGGCGGCGCGCGACGGCTACTTTCTCGCGCCGTTCGGCCGGCTGCACCCGACGGGCGGCTTTCCGCACGTGTCGCTGCTCGTGCTCGGCGCCCTTTCCATCGCCAGCAGTTTCTTTGCGCTCGACGTCGTCATCGACGCGCTGATCGCGACGCGTATCGTCGTGCAGTTCCTCGGGCAGATCGCCGGCGTCGTGCTCCTTCGACGCCGAGCGCCCGGCATGGTCGCGCCCGTTCCGCATCTGGCTGTATCCCGCGCCGGTCGGCGATCGCCGCCCTCGGCTGGCTGTTCATCTTCAGCACGACCGGCGCGCGCGTGATGGCCTTCGGCCTCGGCGTCCTCGCGCTCGGCGTGCTCTGTTTTCTGGCCTGGTCGCTGCAGCTGCGGCAGTGGCCGTTTCGTGGAGCTGAATCGTGAGCGATCGTCCGGCATGGCGGGTGGCCATCCTTGGCCTGGGTCACTGGTATTCGGCGTTCGGGCTGGCGCGAGGGCTGCGGGAGTATCCGAAGGCCGAGCTCGTCGCGGCGGCCTGGGACAACGAGCGGCAGCTGGAGACCTTCACCCGCACGTTCGGCGTGAAAGGCTACCGCGACTACGGCGAGCTGCTGGAGCGCGAGCGTGTCGACATCGTGCACCTCGCGGCGCCTGTCGCGCAGCTCGCCGACCTGACCATCCGGTCCGCGCAGGCCGGCAAGCACATCATCCTCGGCAAGCCGATGGCGATGAACGTGGCCGAGGCCGATCGCATGGTCGATGCGGTCGAAGCGGCCGGCGTGTCGTGCCTGGCGTTCCAGGGCATCAGCCGGCTGCGATCCGCCGACATCAAGGCGCGGATCGACGCGGGGGACATCGGCGACCTCGTCCTGCTGCATCACGTCTGTCGCTGGTCGATCGCCGAGGATTGGTACCGCTCCGGGCACCCCGGGATGGTTCGCGGATCCGCGTCAGGTGCCGGGCGGCGCGTTCATCGACGAGGGGATCTACTGGATCGACCTGTTCCGGTGGCTCGCCGCCAGTGAAGTCGTGCGGGTCGACGCGCGCATGGCCAACCTGGTGCACAAGGACATCGAGGTCGAAGACTGGGGCATGGCCACCTTCACGTTCGCCAGCGGCCTGGTCGCGACGCTGGAGGCCTCGTGGACGATCAACGCACCGAGGAAAACCGGCCCGTCGCCGAAGCAGAACAGCGTCGTGCGCCTCGAGGCGGTGGGCACCCGCGGCGAAATCATCGATCAGTGGTTCCGGGCGCCGGGGCGGGCGGTGCTGGCCGCGGGCGCCAGCGATTGGGTGTTCGAGCGCCAATCCGAGGAGCCGTTTGCGCCCGCGTCGCCGTTCCCGTTGACGCATCTCGTCGACTGCCTCGAACAGCGCCGGCCGCCGGTAGCGACCATCCAGGACGCGCGCCGCTCGCTCGTCGTGGCGCTGGCGGCGTACGAATCGGCGCGGGAGGGCCGGACCGTGCACCTGTCGTGGTGAGCCGCGGGCGAACAGAGATGACGGAGAGAACGGTTTAACCACAGAGCAACGGAGTCACGGAGATTGAACGGAGCTGTGCGGGTTCGACGGGCGTCGCGAAGCGACGCGGCGCAATCGGATCGAACGTGAAAACGAGCACCCGACGAATTCTGAGGTGTTCGTTTTCACGTTCGACCCGATCGCGCTCGTCGGCCTGCTGCGCAGGCCGGCCCGTCGAACCCGCCGCAGTTCCCGTTTAACCTCCGTTGCTCCGTGTCTCTGTGGTGATCCCGTTCGCTCCGTAACCTCCGGGCTCCTAATGTAGGATGTTGCGCATGCCGACGACGACGTTCGAGCCAAAGTTCATGAAGGTGGGGGTACTGACGGCGGCGCTTCAGGAATTGACGCCGCGCGCTGTCCGCGATCCCGATCCGGATCGAGCGATCGAAGAATGGGTGGCGTTCGCCAGGGAATTGAACGCCGGCTACCTGCAGCTGTCGGCCGCGCTGCATCCCACGGAGACCGACGTCCCACCCGAGGCGATGCTGGATCCGGTCGCGAACACGCTCGACCTGCGGAAACCGTTCGACAAGGATCGGGCGCGCCGCGTCGACAGTGCGTTGAAGGGGAGCGGTGTCGGCCTGTCCGATGTCGGGTACTTCGACAACATGCTGCACCACGATCCGGCGGTGCGGAAGAAGAAGCACGACTTCATGCTGCGCGTGTTCGACGCCGCGGTGCTGCTCGGCGTCGATGCCGTCTGCGGCTTCGTCGGCCGCAACCAGCAGCGCAGCATGGATCAGAACCTGCTCGATTTCGAGGCGCAGTTCGTGCCGCTGCTCAAAGCCGCGAAGGAACGCGGCCTGACGTATCGCGTCGAGCAATGCCCGATGCCGGGGTGGACGACCGGCGACAACTGGCACAACAACATCGCCTACACGCCGGGCACGTGGATCGCGCTGCACCGCATCTGCGAGCGGCACGGCGTGGGCGATCAGTTCCGCATTCACTACGATCCCTCGCACGCGATCCTCATGGGGCAGGACACGCGCTCGATCTTTCAATACTTGAAAGACGCGGGCTACAACTTCCTCGTTGGCGGCTTTCACGTGAAGGGCCAGGTGATCGACGCGAAGGGCGTGGCGGGCTGGGGCTACGCCGGCCAGACGGTCGAGCGCGGCGACTGGGTCGGCGATCGTCCGTCGGACAAGCCGGCCGATCAGCTCAACGCCTGGAAGAAGCACACGGCTATCGCGGAGCACGAGCTGCCGGGTACGGCGAAGCACGATCCGCTCGCGTACTTGCAGAACCGAACCGTCGACTGGCTCGATCACCAGTTGGCCGCCCGCGAGCTGCTGCAGCTCGACGTTGCCAACACGCACCTGGTGGTCGAGCACGAGTATTCCAAGGCGCGCCTGCAGGATCGCGAGCGCCTGAAACCGATCCTGCAGGGCTCGATTGCCTTCGTGCGCCATATCGACGAGGCGGCGGCGTCCATGTACGCGCTGCAGCATGAAGTGCTGGCCGGCCAGGGGATTCCGATTCAAGGCGTTGGGCGGCAGGCATATCGGTCGTAACGGGGACTGGGCGATTCGGGGCTCGGGGCTGAATGTCGCAGAGTTCCTAGCTGAAGTCGGCTCATGTCCCAAGTCCCCAGCCCCTGCTCCCGCGATGCGGCGCAGATTTCCTGACCGATCCGCGGTCGGATCGCGTCAGAATGTCCTGACCGTGGGACGGGCATTTATCTTCGGTCTCTGGATCAGCGCCTCGATAGGCGTCACGCTGTCCAGCGTTCAACCGGCACCTCCGGCCGCGCCCGCGGCCATGTTCGACAAGTACTGCGTCTCCTGTCACAACCAGCGGCTCCGCACCGCCGGGTTCGCGATCGACAACCTCGATTCGGCGCATCCCGCCGCCAACCCGGAAGCCTGGGAAAAGGTGATCGCGAAGCTCCGTGCCGGCTCGATGCCGCCGCCCGGCCGGCCGCGGCCCGATCCCGCCACGTATCGTGCGGTGGCGAGCGCGCTGGAGGACGAGATCGATCGCGCCTGGCTGGCGAAGCCGAATCCCGGACGGATCAACGCGGTCCATCGTCTCAATCGCACCGAATACAACAACGCGATCCGCGACCTGTTCGCGCTCGACGTCGACGTGAAGCCACTCCTGCCCGGGGACGAGACCGCCGATGGCAGCTTCGACAACATGGCCGACGCCTTGTCGATCTCGACGGCGCACCTCGAACGCTACATGTCGGTCGCGCGGCAGGTCACGCGCCTCGCCACCGGGCTGCCTCCGACCCGTCCGGCCGTCGAGACCTTCGAGATTCCACTCCACGTCATGCAGGACGACCGTCAGAGTGAAGACCTGCCGTTCGGATCCCGCGGCGGCATGTCGATTCGCCACGACTTCCCGTCCGACGGCGAGTACGCGATCAACGTGCGGTTGCAGCGCCAGTACCAGGACTACATCAAGGGCATGGGCTGGCCGCAGCAGGTCGATGTCCGCCTCGATCACAAACTGCTGAAGCGGTTCACCGTCGGCGGCGAGGCGAAGGGCCGGCCGGCCGCATCCAGCTACGCCGGAGACGGCGAGCCGGGATTCGCCGGCGACGACTCCTGGGAAAAGTACATGCAGATCGGTGGCGACGCGGGACTGGAGATCCGCGTTCCCGTCGCGGCCGGTCCGCACGTCGTCGGTGTCGCGTTCGTGCGGCAGTTGTGGGAACCGGAGGGCCTGCCGCAGCCGCTGCAGCGCGGGCGGGTCATCACCGACGATCAGGTGTACATGGGGTACGCCAGCGTCGGCTCCGTTCAGATCGGTGGGCCGTACGCGCGGTCGGCGCCGCTTGCCCCGCCGAAGCCGCGCAGCGGCGCAAGCAGCCCTGTCTCGCCGAAGCCGCAAAGCGGCGAAGGCGGACGTCGCGCCGTGTTCACGTGCCAGCCGGCGTCCGTTGCAGACGAAAAAGCGTGCGCCACGAGGATCCTGTCGCGAATGGCGCGGCTGGCGTACCGCCGTCCCGCGACGAACCAGGACGTGCAGACGCTGCTCGAGTTTTTCGACAAGGGCCGTCAGCAGGGCGGCAGCTTTGACACCGGCATTCAGTTCGCGCTCGAGCGGCTGCTCGTCGATCCCGACTTTCTTCTGCGGATCCACGCTTCCGCCTTCGCGCCGCCGAAATCGGAGGCGCTTCGGCGAGACCGGCCTTCGGCCGGCCCGGTCGGTCAGCGCGACCTCGAAATCGCGTCGCGGCTGTCATTTTTCCTGTGGGGCAGCATCCCGGACGATCGACTGCTGACGCTCGCCGAGCGCGGCCAGCTGACGAGTCCGTCAACCCTGGACAAGGAAGTCCGGCGGATGCTGGCCGACCCGCGCGCCAGCGAATCGCTGGTCAACGATTTCGCCGCACAGTGGTTGAACCTGCGCCGCGTCGACGAGGTCGTCGTCGATCCGGAGCGGTATCCCAACTACGACCTCAGTTTGCTCCAGGGATTCCAGCGCGAGACGGAGCTGTTTGTCGGGAGCACGATCCGCGAAGATCGCAGCGTCGTCTCCCTGTTGAACGCCGACTATACGTTCGTGAACGAACGGCTCGCGCGGCATTACGGCATTCCGGGGATCTACGGCAGCCGTTTCCGCCGCGTGACGCTGCCGAATCCGGATCAGCGCGGCGGGCTGCTCGCCCAGGGCGCGCTGCTGGCGACGACGTCGTATCCCGACCGCACGTCGCCGGTGCTGCGTGGAAAGTGGCTGCTGAACAACATTTTCGGCCTCCCGGTTCTGCCGCCGCCTCCCGGCGTCGATCAGAACCTGCCCGAGGGCAAGCCGGGCGCCGCGCCGCCGTCGATGCGCGAGCGGCTCGCGCAACATCGTGCGAGTCCGAGCTGTGCCAGCTGTCATGCCGCGATCGATCCGCTCGGGTTCGCGCTCGAGAACTTCGACGTCATCGGCGGGTGGCGGACGGTCGACGAATCGGGCCGCCCCGTCGACGCCAGCGGTCAGACCGTGAGCGGCGCAAAGGTCGAGGGGCTCGCCGGCCTCAGGGCGCTGCTGCTCGACCAGCCCGATCAGTTTCCGCGCACGGTCACCGAAAAACTGCTCGCCTACGCGCTGGGGCGGCCGCTCGAGTACTCGGATCGGCCGGCCGTGCGCACGATCGTACGCGAGGCGGCGGCGCACGACTACCGGTGGTCGTCGATCATTCTCGGCATCACGCAAAGCCCCACGTTCCTGATGAGGACCCGATGAACATGACCTTCCTCACGGCGAAATCGTTGCCGCGGCGCACCGTCCTGCGAGGGCTGGGCGCGACGCTGGCGCTGCCGTTCCTCGAGGCGATGATTCCGGCGCGGCGCGGGCTGGCGGCCGCGAAGCCGGCGCACCGGTTCCAGACCTTCTATGTGCCGAACGGGATGGCCATGGAGTACTGGAAGCCGAAAGGCGAGGGTGCCGCCTTCGAGCTGTCGCCGATTCTGGAGCCGCTGGCGCCATACCGGAATCAGATGCTGGTGCTGTCGGGCATCAAGGCGAACTGGAACTACATTCACGCCGGCGCCTCGGGATCGTTTCTCACCGGCACGGTGCACGGCGGCCGGAACGAAATCGAGATCGTCGCCGACGTGTCGATGGATCAGCTGCTCGCGAGACGCTTTGCCTCCGAGACGCAGGTCGCGTCGCTCGAGTTGTCGATGGACGCTCCCGCCAACGCGGGCGCGTGCACCGGCAACCTCAGTTGTGTCTACACGCACACCCTGTCGTGGCGCAGCCCGACGCAGCCGCTGCCGATGGAGTGGAATCCGCGCGCGGTGTTCGAGCGGCTGTTCGGCGACAGCGGCAGCACGGATCGGACGGCGCGCGAGACGAGGCTGCGCCAGCACAAGAGCATCCTCGACTCGGTCACCGCGAAGCTCGCCAGCCTCAAGAAGGAGCTCGGGCCGGGCGACCAGACGAAGATCGACGAGTACGCCGAAGCGGTCCGCGACGTCGAGCGCCGCATTCAGAAAGCCGAGCAGCAGTGGGACCTCGAGCTGCCGACGATCGAGCAGCCGCAGGGCGCGCCGCCGGTGTTCGAGGATCATCTCGCGCTGATGCTCGACCTGCAGCTGCTGGCGTTCCAGTCGGACCTCACGCGCGTCGTCTCGTTCATGATCGGCAAGGAGCAGAGCGCGCGGCCGTACCCGCAGATCGGCGTGCCCGAGGCGCACCATCCGCTGTCGCATCACAACGACGTCCCGGAATTGATTGCGCACATGTCGAAGATCAACCGGTATCACACCGAGTTGTTCGCCCGGTATCTGGCGAAGTTGAGTGCCACACCGGATGGCGACGGGTCGCTGCTCGATCACATGACGATCCTCTACGGCTCCGGCATCTCCAACAGCACCCGCCACTCGGGCGACAACCTGCCGCTGCTCGTCATGGGCGGCGGAGCGGGACGCCTGAAGGGCGGCCGTCACCTCACCTACTCGGACAAGCCGACGATGGCGAATCTGCTGGTGACGCTGATGGACAAGCTGGACGTGCCGGTGGATCACATCGGCGGCAGCACCGGCAAGCTGCCGCTCGAGACGCTGTCGGGGGTGTAGAGACAACGGAGATGACGGAGAGAACGGTTTAACCACAGAGCAACGGAGTCACGGAGATTGAACGGAGCTGTGCGGGTTCGACGGGCGTCGCGAAGCGACGCGGCGCGATCGGATCGATCGGGAAAACGAACACCTCGATGAATTCGAAGGGTGCTCGTTTTTCCCGATCGATCCGATCGCGCTCGTCGGCCTGCTGCGCAGGCCGACCCGTCGAACCCGCCGCAGTTCCCGTTTAACCTCCGTTGCTCCGTGTCTCTGTGGTGATCCCGTTCGCTCCGTGATCTCTGCGTACTCGGTAGCGGTGGCACACGCAATGCGATGATGTTCGAAAGGCGATACCTCATCCCGCTGGCGGCCCTCTTCCTGATGGGGGCCGGCGACGGCACACCTCCGCTCGTCGCGGCGATGAAGAACGCCGACAGGGACGCCCTGCGCTTGCTGCTTCAGCAGCGCGCGAGCGTCAACGCCGCGGAGGCCGACGGCACCACCGCGCTGCACTGGGCCAGCTATCGCGACGACGTCGAGAGCGCGGACCTGCTGATTCGCGCCGGCGCCAACGTCAATGCGGCCAACGATCTCGGCGCGACGCCGCTGTGGACCGCGAGCCTGAACGCCAGCGCGCCGATGGTCAAGCGGCTGCTGGACGCCGGCGCAAATCCGAACGCCGCGCTGCTGGCCGGCGAGACGCCGTTGATGGTCGCCTCCCGTTCCGGGAATCCCGCCGTCGTCGAACAGCTGATCGCCAAAGGCGCCACCGTGAACGCCCGCGGGACCCGCGGGCAGACCGCGCTGATGTGGGCGGTCGCGCAGCGCCATGCCGAGTGCGTCAAGGTGCTGCTCGCCCACGGCGCCGACGTTCACGCGCGCTCGGATGTCTGGAGCGAGGTGATGGCCGTGCCGCCGCACGGCTATCTGGAGTACAACCGCGCCATCCCGCACGGCGGAGACAGCGCGCTGATGTTCGCCGCGCGCGTCGGAGATCTGGCGTCGGCCAGGCTGCTGGTGGCCGCGGGCGCCAACGTGAACGACACCGACGCCT
Organism: uncultured Acidobacteriota bacterium; assembly: GCA_963792175.1. Classification (GTDB taxonomy): domain Bacteria; phylum Acidobacteriota; class Vicinamibacteria; order Vicinamibacterales; family CAVVIG01; genus CAWBVG01. The sequence goes on along the minus strand of CAWBVG010000005.1, from coordinate 172,799 downwards.
GGGGCGTGAGCGCGACGACACTCGCGGCGCACGCCGGCTCGGCGGACGTGGTGAGCTTTCTCCTCGACCGCGGCGCCGACGCGAATGCGTCCGCCGCCGGCTTCACCGCGCTCCATGCCGCGGTGATGCGTCGCGACGACACGATGGTGCGCGCGCTGCTCTCGCACGGCGCGGACGCGAACGCGCCGCTGAAAACCTGGACGCCCACGCGGCGCTCGTCGCACGATTTCAATTTCGCCCCCGAGCTGGTGGGCGCGACGCCGTTCTGGCTGGCCGCCAGGTTCAGCAGCCCCGCCGTCATGCGGATTCTCGTGGAGCACGGCGCCGATTCACGCGTCGTGCATCACGGCGATCACGTCGTCGAAGGACGAGGCGGCACCGGCTTTCAGCATCGCCGCGATGAGACGACGGCATTGATGGCGGCGGTCGGCATGGGCGGCGGGACGCCGTGGACGCAACCCGAGCGCGGCGATCGGGAAGCGCTGATGCTCGAAGCGGTGCAGTTCGTCGTCGAGCAGGGCGTCGACGTCAATGCCGCGAACACCGACGGGCGCACCGCGCTCGACGCCGCCAAGGCGTTGAAATACGAGTCGGTCGTTCAATACCTCCAACAGAAGGGCGCGAAGAGCAGGAGCTCTCAGCAGCAGTAGGGGCTCGGGGACTGGGGACTATGATCGCCATAGTCGGGAAGCCGCAGTCCGCATGTCCCCGAGTCCCCTCGCTTTCGCTCGGTATGTAGAATACTGTCTAGATAGTTTACTAGCCACGGAGCCGGGAGCCTCATGGCCAGAGCCTTTCTCACCTACTCGACCGCCGTCATCCTTCAGGCGGTCGCCAACGGTTATCGCTACGGGTTCGACGTCATCGACATCACCGGGCTGCCCGGCGGCACGGTCTATCCGGCGCTGCGCCGGCTCGAGGACGCCGGCCACCTCACGTCGACCTGGGAGAAAGAAGGCATCGCGCGCGCCGAGCCGCGGCCGCCGCGCAAGTACTACGAGCTGACGCGCTCGGGCCGCGAAGCGCTCGGCGAAGCGGTCAAACGCTACCGGTTGCTGGAACAGACCCAGCCGAGCCGGGCGCGCACCCCGAAGCCGTCGCGGGCGTGAAGGCTTGACCGTGCGACCGAGTCCCCACCGCACACGATTCGCCGCGCCGGCCGCACCTGTGGCTGATCGCGCTCGTCGGCGTGATCGTCCCGCGGCGCCTCCGCGCCGACTGGCGTCAGGAATGGGAGACGGAGCTGCAGTATCGGGAATGGCAGCTCGCGGACTGGGATCGGCTCGACTGGCGCAACAAGCTCGATCTGCTCCGGCGGAGCGCGAGCGCGTTCTGGGATGCGCTCTCGCTGCAGCCTCGACGACTGGAGGACGACGTGTTTCAGGATGTGCAGGTCGGCTCGCGAATGCTCCTGAAGTCCTTCGGCTTCACGCTGACGCCGTGCTGATTCTCGCGCTGGGCATCGGCGCGAACACCGCGATCTTCAGCCTGATCAACGCGCTGATGTTGCGATTGCTCCCCGTCAGCGCGCCGCAGGAACTGGTGCTCTTTTCCGTGCGGGACCACGCGTGCCGTGCCGCCGCCCGCTACAACCTGAACTATCCGCTCTACGAGATGTTCCGCGCCGAACACCGATTCGTTCACCGACATCATCACCGGCGCCGGCGTCTTCCGCGCGCGGCTGCTCGTCCGCGAACAGGGCACCGACGCGCCGGCCGAGTCGGTGCAGCAGCAGCGTGTGTCTGGAAACTTCTTCGACGTGCTCGGGGTCAAGCCGGCGTTGGGGCGGCTGCTCACCGAAGCAGACGACGACCCGGCCAACACGCAGGCCGGCGCGGTCATCAGTTACGAGTTCTGGAATCGGCGATTTGGTCTCGATCCCTCCGTGGTTGGCCGGCCGATCGCCGTCAACGACAAGGCGTTGACCATTGTCGGCGTCGCGCCCCGCGGGTTTTTCGGATTCGACGTCGGGAGCCGGCCGGAGCTGTGGTGGCCGATCAAGGCGATTGACGATCCGAACCTGGGCCGCGAGAGCTCGGGATGGATTCGCGCCATCGGCCGCTTACGCCCTGGCGCCACGATGGCGCAGGCGCAGGCAGAAGTGGAAGTCGTCTTCCGCCGTCAGATCGAGGAAGTGGCCCGGCGTTCGACCAACTGGACCGCGCCGCAGCGGCAGAACCATTTCGAGCGCACGCTCAGGCTGGAGCCGGGCGGTGCCGGTTACACGAGACTGCGACAGCAGTTCCAGCAGCCGCTGACGATCGTGATGGCCACGGTGGCCCTGGTGCTGTTGATTGCGTGCGTCAACCTCGCCAGCCTGATGCTGGCGCGCGCGACCGCGCGGCGCAAAGAGATTGCGGTGCGGTTCGCGCTCGGCGCGGCGCGCGTCCGCCTGCTGCGGCAGCTGCTGACCGAAAGCGTGCTGCTGGCGGCGCTCGGCGGCGCGGCCGGCCTGCTCGTTGCCCCCGTGTGCCTGCGGGCGCTGATGGCCTATCTGCCGCAGGGTTCTCCGACGTCGCTCGACGTGGTGCCCGATGCGCGCGTCCTGGCGTTCACGGTGATCGTGTCGGTGATCACCGCGCTGCTGTTCGGCCTTGCTGCCGGCGTGGCAGGCAACCCGCGTCGATCCGATCGGCGCGATGAAGGATCAGACGGGTGCGAGCGCCAGCCGGTCGCGTCTGACGCTGAACAAGTCGCTCGTCGTCACGCAGGTCGCGCTCTCGATGTTTCTGCTCGTCGGCGCCGGGCTCTTCGTCCGCAGTCTCATGAATCTGCGAACGCTCGATGCCGGCATCGACTATCAGAACATCGTGCAGTTTTCCCTCGACACCGGCGCCAGCTACGACGCGGCGCGTCGCACCAGTCTCTACAAACAGCTGCTGCCACGACTGGAGGCTCTGCCGGGCGTCCAGTCAGCGACGCTCCTGTATTTCAGCCTCCTGAGCAACGGCAGCGTGTCGTACACGATCACCGCTCCCGGTTCCGGCCCTCGCGCCGATGACCCCGCCGAGCTGCTATCTCATGGAAGTGGGGCCGCGGTTCTTCGAGACGATGAAGATGCCGATTCTCGCGGGGCGCGCGTTCGGCCCGCAGGATGAACGTCCGATGGCGGGAGAGCGAACGGCCCGCCGGTGATGAGGCCGGGTTACCTCGCCGGCGCGCCGCGCGCTCGACGCCGTCGATCAATCAGGCGATGGCCCGCCACTTCTTCGGCGGCGAAAACGCCGTCGGCAAAACGTTCGTCCAACAAGGCACCGGGCAGCGGTTCAACGTGATCGGCGTCACGCACGACGCGAAGTACGCGAATCTGCGCGATCCTGCGCCCCTCACCTACTACCTCTATCATTTTCAACAGCCGCGCCGGATCGCCGATGATGCTCCAGTTTCGCGCGAACGGCGAGACCGGCCGACTACGCGGCAGCGATTCAGCGGCTCGTGCGCGAGGTCGCGCCGCAGGCGCAGGTGATCAGCGGTGCGGCGGATGAGCGACGTGGTCGACGAATCGCTGGTGCAGGAACGCTTCATCGCCCAGACCGCGAGCGCCTTCAGCCTGTTCGGCCTGCTTGCTGGCCTGCGTGGGCCTGTACGGCGTGATGTCGTACACCGTCACGCAGCGGACGAACGAGATCGGCATCCGCATGGCGCTCGGCGCCGAGCGGCGGCACGTCGTCCGCCTGGTCATGCGCGAGGTGCTGCTGCTGATGGCGCTCGGGATCGGCGCCGGACTGGCCGCCGCGCTGGCCATGACGCGGTTGGCGACGCTGTTCACGCTTCTCTTCGACCTGGCGCCGACCGATCCGGCGACCATCGCGCTGGCCACCCTGCTGCTGGCCGGCGTCGCGGCACTGGCCGGTTATCTTCCCGCGCGCCGTGCCTCGCGGGTCGACCTCCGCTCGGTCGACGCTCGCCGAGCGCCTTGATGTACATCGTCGCCGCGTCAACCACGATCGACGCAAAGCGCGCGTTGATGGTAACATCGCCCGCGCCATGTCGGGCTCTCGTCTTCGTCTTGGAGGAGGCGAGGTATGGACCGCTCGCGACGTGAATTCGGGAAACTCACGCTGACAGCTCTTCCGGCGTCCTGGGCGCTGGCACGCGTACCGCTGTCGGCGTTTGCGGCGATCGACTCGAAGATCAAAGGCGTCCAGATCGGCGCCATCACCTACAGCTTCCGCACCATCCCGAACGCCGACGACATCATCAAGGCGTATCAGACGATCGGGATCGGCGAGATGGAGCTGATGTCCAATCACGCCGAAGCGCTGGCCGGCGCACCACCCGGACCGGGACGGGCCGGCGGACCGGGAGGCCGTGGCGGCGGCGCCCCGGGTGGGCGGACGCGCGGCGCTCACGCCCGAGCAACAGGCGGCGCGCGACGCCGCGATCAAGGCGCTGCACGACTGGCGGATGGCCGCGTCGGCGGCGACGTTCGCGCCCGTGCGCAAGAAGATCGCGGACGCCGGCATCGACCTGCGCCTGCTCTGCTACAACATGAACGTCCGCACGACGCAGGATGACGAGATCGAGTACGCCTTCAAGATGGCCGAATGGCTCGGCGTCAAGGCGATCACGACGTCGACGCAGGTCAGCATGGCCAAGCGCCTGGCGCCGTTCTCGGACAAGCACAAGATGCTGGTCGGTTTCCACGGCCACGCCAACACCACCGATCCCGATGAAGTCGCGAAGCCCGAAAGCTTCACGGCGGTGATGGCCGCCTCGAAGTACCACGCCGCCAACATGGACATCGGCCATTACACCGAGGCCGGCTACGACCCGGTCGCGTTCATCCAGCAGCACCACGCCCGCATCACGAACCTGCACCTCAAGGACAAGAAGAAGGCGACCAACGGCGGCGGCAACACGCCGTGGGGGCAGGGCGACACGCCGATCAAGGACGTGCTGAAGCTCCTGCAGAAGAACAAGTGGGACATTCCGGCGAACGTCGAGTTCGAGTACGACGGCGATCCGCTGGTCGAGATCCCGAAGTGTCTGCAGTACTGCAAGGACGCGCTGGCTAGCCATCGAGGCGGGTGCTTGGTGCTGGGTGCTGAGTGCTCGTGCCTAGTGCCGGCACCCGGCACAGCACTCGGCACTCAGCACTCAGTACCAGGCACCGCACCCAGCACGCAGCACCCAGCACTCGCTTGGCGCCGGCAGTGTCTCGCGAAAATTCGTGTGCAGAAAGCCCGTGCCTCCCTTGAAGGCCCACCGCCGGACGATGCCATCGTCGTCGTCGATGGGCATCACGAACGAGGTGAACGCCGAGGCGTTGAGGCGGCTGCGCACGCACTTCGGACACCGGGAATACCGGCACGGGCAGGAGCAGATCGTCGAGCGCCGTCCTCGGCGGACACGACGTGCTCGCCGTGATGCCGACCGGATCGGGCAAGTCGCTCACCTATCAGCTGCCGGCGATCGTGCTGCCTGGCACGACGCTCGTGGTCTCGCCGCTCATCTCGTTGATGAAGGATCAAGTCGACGAGCTGAACCGCCGCGGGATTCGGTCCGGCGCGCTGCATTCGATGCTGACCGCCGACGGCCGGTACAACGTCGCTGAGCGCCGCGCGCACCGGGCGCCTGCGGCTGTTGTATGTGGCGCCCGAACGGTTCGCGTCGGATCAGTTCCTGCGGCTCCTCGACGAGCTGCCGATCGCGCGGTTCGTCGTCGACGAGGCGCACTGCGTCTCCGAGTGGGGCCACGATTTCCGTCCGGATTATCGACGTCTGCGCTGATGCCGCCGCGCGGTGCAAGGCGAGCGATCGCGCCGGTCGCCGGCCGCCCATCGCCGCGTTCACCGCGACGGCAACGCCCGAGGTGCGCGACGACATCGTCGCGCTCCTCGGCCTCGAGCAGCCGCAGGTGCTCGTCGCCGGATTCGATCGGCCGAACATCTACCTTCGCGTCGAACGGGTCGAGGACGAAGAGGAGAAGGACGCGCGGCTGCCGCATCTGGTGCGCGGGCGCCGTGCCCTTGTCTACGCGGCGACGCGCAAGAGCACCGAGGCGGCCGCGAGCGTTCTGAACGCCTCCGGTGTGAAGGCGTCGGCGTATCACGCCGGCCTGAAGGAGGACGTGCGGACGCGCGTGCAGGACACGTTCGCCCGCGGCGCGCTGCCGGTCGTGTGCGCGACCAACGCCTTCGGGATGGGCATCGATCGGCCGGACGTCGACGCCGTCGTGCACTACGCGATCCCCGGATCGCTCGAGGCGTACTACCAGGAGATCGGGCGCGCCGGCCGCGACGGGCGCGCGGCGACCGCCACCCTGCTGTGGGATCCGGCCGACGTCGCGACGCGCGAATACTTGATCGACAGCCCGCGGCGCGACCGGCGGGAACGGATGGCAGAGACGCGCGATCCCGCCGAGGTTGCGCGCCGAAAGGAGCTCGAACACCGCAAGCTGCACCGGATGATCGAGTACGCCGGACAGCGCGGCGTGTCTGCGCGCCGGCATTCTTCGTTACTTCGGCGACGCCGCCGCTCGCGAGCGCTGCGACGCCTGCGGCAACTGCCGGCCCGGCGCCATCGACCGCTACGAGCGCGAGTGCGTGCAAACGATTCTGACCGGCATCGCGCGGGCGGGGGAGCGCTACGGCCGCTTCCGGATCGTCGCGATGCTGGTCGGCGACACCGGGAGCCTTCCGCCCGCGCTCACCGGCCTGCCGAGCACGGGCTCGCTCCGACACGAGTCGTCGGAAGCGATTCGCGGATGGCTTGACGCCTCGATTGCGGCCGGACTGATCGCCGTGTCGACCGATCAGTATCGAACGTTGAGCCTGACCGACCGCGGCCGCGACGCGATGCACGGCCGGCTTCCGGATCTCGGCGTTCGCCGGCCCGCGACCGCGGCCGTGCCGCTATCGAGGCGCCGCCAGCGCATCAGCGACTGGAATGACTGGCGCACCTTGAAGAGGCTTCGGCGACGGGCGTGGTCAGCCGATCCGGATGCGCCGTTTGAATTCGATGGCGACTTCTCGAGAGGTTTCGACGCGCCCGATGAGTGATCGGGCCACTCGGTAGCGGCACTCGTCCCTGTCGAATCAGTACCGCCGGGATCGCCATCGAAAGCATGAAGACACGAAAAGGACCCAATGGTTTCGTGATTTCGTGTTTTCGTGCAGGCCACAACTGGCCCCGATTCAGTGTGGACGCTCCGAGTGGTGAATCAGGTCGCGGCCTTGGGCTACTACGGGCGATCGCCATCCTCCACGCCGCGCAGACCAGCTCCATCTCCAAGTTACGCGCGTATCGCCCAGCCGACGATCACATCGGGAAATACAGGTCGAGCAGCACCTCGAGATAGCGCCGGCCTTCCGCTGTCGGCAGCGCTGTGATGTCGGCGGTCTAGATGCGATTACTCTCCGCTTGCTGCAAAGACTTGGTTGCAGGCGATTTGGCGCGCGCCGCGCGGTCGGGTCCTCCTCTGTCGTGACGTGGAACCTTCTCGTCGGCCGGTCGCGCAGCTGCTCCGCGCGCATGTGCGCGAATCACGCTATTCCGGCCCACGCTATTCGCCCGCCACGCTGCAATGTGCGATCGATGCGGTGACTCCCGTAGCGGCCGAGACTCTCGGCATTAATCCAGTCGGATGCGCGTGCGCAAGCGCTCGATTGGCGTTGACTTGCAGCTTGATCTACGGCTGCCCGTGCCAGTCGTTATAGCCGCTCGCACTGACGTCGAGCATCGTTCTGGCCTGGATTTCGCCGAAGTTCTAAGTTCTCAATTCTAAGTTCTCACTTCAGGCTGCGTTTTTCAGCAGCCTGCTAGCGTCCGGGCGGTGTGGAGAGTGGAGCGGTCGGCATCTGGCCGCTCGATTCGACCAGCCGGCGCGCCATGTAGTTGGCCACCTTGGCGTCGTTCCGCACCGTCGTCAGATAGGCCGCGCGCAGGAGCTGCTCCTTGCGGCCCCGGAGCGTTCCAGAGATCTGGTCCTTCACGCCGGGCGTCGACAGGTCGCGCTGCCCCGCCTGTTCGTGGCCGGCGACCAGCACGAGCGTGTGCGCGCCGCCGGCGCTCACCACGTTGACGGTGCCCGGGGCCTTGTTGAGCACGGCGTCGCGCAGCTGCGGCGGCGCCTGCTTGAGCCGCGACACCGGCACGAAACCCAGGTCGCCGCCCCGCGGCGCCGACTGAGGATCCTCGGAATAGCCCATCGCGAGATCGCGGAACGATGCCCCGGCCTTGAGGCGCTCCATCAGCATCTGGATTTTCGCCGCCGCCGCCTGCGGTGTCGTGGCATCGTCGCCGGTCCCGTTCGCGATCTGTGGATCGCGCACCGGCGTGACGACGATCTGCGCGATGTGATACGACTCTTCCGCGACATTGAACTGCGCGCGATTGGCGGTGAAGAAGTCGGTGACGTCCTGGTCCGACACCGCGATCTTCGGGCCGATCTCGTGATCGATCACCTTCTTGGTGAGCAGTTCGCGCCGAATCCCTTCGCGCATGTCGGCCGCCGTGAGGCCGCGCTGCGACAGCTCCTGCTGGAAGGCCTCGTCGGAGATGTTCTTCTTGGCGTCCGCGTACGCGGTGTCCAGCTCGCTCTGGGGCACCTCGAGCTTGAGCGCAGCCGCCTTGGCGAGCAGGATCTCCTGAAGGATCAAATCGTTGAGGAGACTCAGTTTCCCCGCGAGCGTCTCTTCCTGCGACAGCGTCTGCGAGCTGTCGCGCACGCGGCGATAGGCCTTGTCGACGGCGTCGCGCGTAATCTCCTTGCCGTCGACGACCGCCCACGTGTCGGCCGAGACGGTCGCGGCCGGCGTCGCGGCGGTCGGGCGGCAGGCCGCGGTCACGCACGCCGCGGCCAGTACGATCAGCCCGACCGACGAGCTGCAGGCGTTGCTGAACGACGCGAGTCTGACATCAGACATCCCGCCAGCGTACTCCGGATCGCGAGCGAACAACAGCCTCGACAGTCGGCGGATGCGCTTGCGTGCGGACCTGTCACCTTTTACGCGCTCGTGACTCCTATACTGAGGCGGTGACCATGACGACGGGAACGAGCTCGGCGGTTGCGTTCGAACAGGCGGAACAGAGCGACGCGGAAGTCATCCAGCAGGTGCTGGACGGCAACACCGCGCTGTTCGAGTTGTTGATGCGCCGCTACAACGAACGGGTGTACCGGGCTGCGCGGGCGATCGTGCGCGATGAGCTGGAGGCCGAAGACGTCATGCAGCAGGCGTACGTCAATGCCTTTACGCATCTTCGCCAGTTCAATGGTTCGGCGCAGTTCTCGACGTGGCTGACGAGGATTGCGATCAACGAATCCCTGGCTCGGGTTCGCCGCCAGGGCAGGCACGAGGCGTTCGACGACGAACTCTCGAATGTGGAGCCGTTCATGTCCCGCAATCCCTCCGAGAATCCCGAACGGCGGCATTCACCAGCGAGCTGCGCGAACTGCTGGAATGGGCGATCGACACGCTGCCCGACGGCATGCGCGAGGTCTTCATGCTGCGCGACGTGGAAGGCCTGAGCACGTCGGAAGTGGCAGAGTGCCTCGACGTCACGGAAGACGTCGTCAAAACGCGGCTGTCGCGCGGCCGCGCCGCGTTGCGGCGCGCCATGCTGGAGCGAACGGGCGCGACCACACCGGAAGCGTTTCGGTTCTATCGTCCTCGTTGCGACCGTGTCGTCGCTCGTGTCCTCGCCCGGATCGTTCCTCAGCAATCGTAGTCACCAACAGTTCAGTCCATCGTTTGTCACCATTCGATCGCTCGCCACTCTGATCACCCGAGGCCTCGTGACAGGCCCAAGGGAGCGGTCGGACATGCGACTCATCGGTGGTGCCTCAATCGTATTCATTCTCGCGCTGGCGTTCGCCATCTCGGCGCCGACGACTCGTGCCGAGCAAGCCGTGGCCACGTCCCAGCGCGGCGCGTGCTGCACGTCACCAAGACGGGCAGGCAATATTCCGATTCGACACGTTTGGCGACGAACAACTCTGGACCGACGTGTTGCGCATGCACGAAGTCATCGCGACCGTCGATCCCTCGACGGCGCTGGCGGTTGGCCTCAAGGTCGATGTCGATGCTCTGCCTGCGGACGTCGTCAAGGCGCTGCGCGCGGGTCAGGTTGATCTGAAGGATCCGGCGGTGACGATCGCGCTGCTGCGTTTGAATGCCGTCGTCGGCGTGAAGGGGACGGTCGATAAGACCGGCCGGCTCCTGAAAGTCGGTGTGACCTGCGCGCTGTGCCACTCGTCCGTCGACGACTCGCTCGCGCCCGGCGTTGGCAAACGGCTCGACGGGTGGGGGAACACCGATCTCAATGTCGGCGCCATCGTCGCGCTGTCGCCGGCGCTCGACGAAGCGACCAAGGCCGAGTTCAGGAGCTGGGGACCGGGCAAATACGACCCGCGGCATCACGCGTTCGACGGCACCAACCTCATTCCGCTCAACAGTCCCTCGTTGCCGATCGTGATCCCTCCCATCTACGGCTTGAAAGGCGTAGGGTTCGAGACCGTGACAGCCGATGGGCCGATCTGGTACTGGAACAGCTACGTAGGCGTTGGCCAGATGGGCGGCCAGGGCAACTTCGCCGATCCGAGAATCGGCTTGGTCATCAGGCAGACGCCGGATCTGGTCACGCCGAAGCTGGCGGCGCTGCTGGATTACCAACTGAGCTTGCGCAGCCCGAAGCCTGAAAAGGACAGCTTCAATGCGGCGGCTGCCCAGCGTGGCAAGCGCGCTGTTCCGCGACCAGGCCCAGTGCAGCACATGTCATGAGGGACCGAACTTCACGGACGTCCTGAGCGGTCCGAACGAGCGCGTGCCGCTTCTACACGAGCCATCAGAAGTAGGGATGGATCCCCGGTACGCGGACAGGTCGGCAACCGGCAAGTATCGGACGACACCGCTGCGCGGGCTTCTACAGCACGCGCCGTACTTCCACGACGGCAGTGCGCCCGATCTTCTCGCGGTGGTGAATCATTACGACCAGCTGTTCAAGCTCAATCTGACGCCGAATCAGAAAGCCGATCTCGTCGAGTACCTTGAAATCGCTCTGAGCCGGACGCGTCCTGCAGAATTGACGTAGCGCAGCTCTTAGGGCTGCCAGCGGCCTCTGGCAGGCCTAGGGCCTTCACCTCGGCGATCACCGCGCCAGACAGGCGCGGCCGTCTACCGAGACTGTGGCGACGAGCTGAGAGTCCAGACGCATCGTGTGGCTGCGGGCGGGCGAGAGCTGGTCCTCTGGAAGCACCTCGCGAATCCTGACGAACACCAGGTGCTCCGCGTCCGCTCCCACGAATTGCATCCCGCCGAAGCCGACGCGCGCGTGACCGCCAGTGTCATCCGCAAAGACGACTTGATCCGTCGGCAGCGATACCCTGAGGCCTGTCGGGAACAGTACGAACGTGCCTGGCGGGCCGTTACCGATAATCCGAAACGTCGAGGCTCGATCGGGCTCGCGGAATATCGATGACGGCGTGACGAAGTCGATGAGGAGAGGAATGTCGTCCACCGGGGTGTCTGCCTGCGAGCCGACCGCTCAGTAGCGCGGCACGGACGGATCGACGAGCATCGACCAGGCGTCGATCCCGCCGCGCAGGTTGTAGAGATTGCGGAACCCCTGCTCCCTGAAGTACTCCGCGGCGTGCTGGCTGCGGACGCCGTGGTGGCACTGGAAGACGAGCGGCGTGTCGCGATCGCGGAGGAGCAGCGCATCGTGATACGTCTGGTCGAGCAGACGCGACCCTTCGATCGCGGCTATCGCGCGCTCCTCATGCGTGCGGACGTCCACCAGCTCGATGGCCGTGCCGCTTTCGAGCAGGGCCTTCAGATCGGGTGCCGACAGCTGCCGGATTGGCGCGTCGCTCGTCACGGTCGTCAGTGTTTGGTCACGGGCGGTTAGGGTTTGGGCGCCTGACGCTCGCTGGCGCGATAACCGCGCAGCAGGTTCGACATCGAGTAGTTGCCTTCGTGACACGCATACTCGTAGATCGGCCCGGCTGATCGCGCCATCGTCAATTCACCTTTCCAGGGCTTGGTAAACGCCGTGGGGTTGTCGATCTCGAACCGGTAGAGCAGGGTGTTGGCGTCCAGCAGGCTGAACCGCTCGATCAGGTGAAGATTCCGGTCCCACCCGAAGTTGCCGCCCGCGTCACCGTAGAATCCGCCGCCGTCGTTGAAGTTCGTCGTGTCCACGACGAGCGTCCCGCCTTCCCAGCGGCCGATCGAATCGCCGAGCCACAGCCTGATGTCGGGCGAGAGGTGCTCGCGGCGGTCCAGATGAATGATCCTGGCGTCGTGGATCATCTCGGCGTGCACGACGACCGCATCCTTCGTCTGCATGATCTGGTAGTTGCTGTTGTACGAGTACGGGAGCATGGGCGGCCCGGCGGTGAGGAACGCCAGACATTGATCCTGAAGGCCGGTGTCCTGCGCGCTCTCTGCGTTCTTGATCGCATCGAGGCGGCGGCGTTTCACCGCCGCCGCTTCGGGTGTCAGGGCGGGGATGCGCCCATCCGTCGGGTCGGTGACGATGGAGGTCCGCAGCGTCTTGACGATGCGAGTGCCGAACTCCCGGTAGAACGTGTTGTAGGTGCCGGTGCCGGTATTCTTCGAAGGCGTCTGGGGCGAGGGCTCCTGATTGTTTTCCGCGACCTGGCGTTCCCACTGCGCGGCTTCTTCCGGCGTGAAGAAGGCTTTGTCCTTCAACGGCGCCGGGCGTTCGAGCGGTGTGGCGGTGGCGGAGTTCCAGATGCCGTCGAAGCCTGCCCGGACGCCCGTATCGGCGCTGCGCTGCGCGGCGAGCAGCCGCCCGAGAGACACAGCGGCCACGGCGAGCAAGACCGTCCGGCGATTCACGGCGCTACTTGGGGGTCTTCTTGGGCGCGTTGAAGTTGCGCTCGACCGTGTCGTTGACGTCGGTCGAGACCGGATGGTCCCGCCACAGCCAGCGCATCATCTCCGGCAGAATCGGTCCGCCCATCCGCTGGCCGTGCGTGTTGATGCCCCACGTGTAGTTCACGTCGTAGCCCTTGTCGGTGAGCGCCTGCATCAGCCGCACGTTCTGGTAGAACCAGTCGCGGCGCTGATCGTAGACGCCGCCGCGTCCGACGCCGCGGTTGTCGTTGCGGCCGTCCTGCAGAAAAATCCGGATCGGCTTCTTCTCGCTCTGCCGGACGATGTCGGCGTAGGCGTCGCCGCCGCGCAGGTTCACGAAGCTGCCGACGATGCTCAGTACCTTGTGGAAGTCGTTCGGGCGCTGCCAGGCGACCGTGAAGGCGGCGATCGCGCCGGAGCTGGCGCCGCCGATGCCGTGCCGATCCGGATCCTTCGAAACGTTGTACTCCTTGTAGATCGCCGGCATCAGCTCGTCGACGACCACGCGCGCGTACTTGTCGTCCAGCGTGTTGTATTCGGTCGGGCGGTTCGTGTCGCGGTCGCCCCAGTTGGCCGGCGTCGGTTCCGGCTGTTCCGGCGTGCGGCCGGGATTGATGAAGACGGCAATCATCACCGGAATCTCGCGACGATAGATCAGGTTGTCGAGCACGTTCGGCGCGCGGACGACGCCGTCCATGTCCTTGAACGCCTGTCCGTCCTGAAACACCATCAGGCTCGCGGCGACGTTCGGGTCGTACTGCGCCGGCACGTACACCCAATAGGTGTGCTGCGTGCCCGGATACGCCTGACTGGGCAGCACGAACGGCCCGCGCACCTCGCCTTTCGGCACGCCGTCGTGTGGCAGCGAATCGGGGCCGATCTGGTAGAAGGCGTTGTAGTCGGGTCCCTGCGCGGCCGGTGGTTGCGCGCCGGACACCGCGCTCGCGGACAGCGCCGCAACGACAGACAGACAATGCATCGCGATTCATCGGGTCTTACCTTGTGTCGTAACCTGTGTCCTTGAGGTTGTTCACTCGGAAACCGGTTTGGTGGGATCCACCCAGACCCAGCAGAGTCCACCCAGGAGAAACAGCACGCCGGTCAGATAAATCGGCGCGCTCCAGTTCGAGAAGTTCCGCACCACCGTCGCGACCAGGATCGGGCTGAGGATGGCTCCCACCTGGCCAGACGTATTCATCGCCGCGCTGACCGCGCCCGATCGGCGGCCGCCGATGTCGACGCAGGTTCCCCACGCCGCCCCGAGCAGGAAATTCGACGACGCGCCGCCGAGGGCGATCAGGACAGCCGCGGCCACCGGCGAGGCGACGAAGGCGCCAATGATCGTGAACACACCGGCAAACGCCAGCGCGCCGCCGCCGATCGTGATCCGTCCTGGCCGCAGGCCCAGCCGGCGCACCGCGCGATCGGTGGCGACGCCGCCCAGGAGATCCGCGGCGGAACTGAGGATCAGCGGCAAGCCGGCGAGAATGCCGGCCGTCATCCCGGTGAGGCCGCGCGACGCGAGATAGGTCGGCAGCCACGTCACGTAGAAGGTGCCGCCGAAGGCCTGCGTGAAATACATCAGGCACAGGCAGATGACCGTACGGTTCCACAGCAGCCGCTTCCATTGCGTGGCATCGAGCGCATGGCCGGTGTCGGCGCCCAGCCCGCTCTCGATCAGGTGACGCTCGCCGGGGCCGACCGCGGGATGGTCCGCCGGCGAATCGCGAAACCATCGGTACCAGGCCACCGCCCAGATGAACCCGAGCGACCCGAACAACGCGAACAACGACCGCCAGCTGAAATAGACGAGCAGCGCCGTGACCAGCAGCGGAGTCAGCCCGCCGGCCAGGTGCATGCTCATGAAAAAAATGCCCTGCGCCGTACCGCGCTCCTGCCGTGGAAACCAGCGCGAGAACGTGCGTGCGGCGTTGGGCAGCGCCCCGGCTTCGCCGGCGCCAAACAGAAACCGGATCCCCAGGAGCGACGAGTAGCTGAACGCCAGGCCCGTGAGCACGGTGAACGCCGACCACCAGCAGACAATCCGCGTCAGCACCCGCCGCGTGCCGATCCGGTCGCCCCACCAGCCGGTGGGAATCTCGAACGCCGCGTAGGCCAGGTAGAACGCGCTGAACACATACCCCATCTGCGTCGGACTGAGGTTGAGATCGCGCGCGATGTCGGGCCGGGCCACCGAAATGCTGACCCGATCGAGGTAGGTGATGGCCGCCAGCACCATCGTCATGCCCAGCACTCTGTAGCGGACGCGCGTGTCCGTGGGCGGCGCCATGCTGGAGAGGCCGGAACTCACGTGGCTCGAAGAATAGGAACGATGTCGAGACACTGTCAATGTTAAATTCCGCGGCATGGCGGATTCGCGGCCGACGGTGCTCGTCACAGAGTCTGAATACAGGAAGGCGGAACCCTCTTTCGTGTCGGCGCCAGGGCTGGCGTGCCTTCGCGCGCCTGATGACGAGGCCGACCTCGCGGCGGCCCTGCGCGAGACGCCCGCCGCGTCCGTGATCGTCGGCCCACGACCTGTACACTGGACCGTTGTACGACGCGCTGCCGCAGGGTGGCGTGATCGCGCGATTCGGCGTCGGGCACGACAACATCGACAAGCGCAAAGCCACGGCGGCCGGTCTCCTCTGCACCAACACGCCGGGCGTGCTCAATCAGTCGGTCGCCGAACACACGATGCTGCTCGTCGCCGCCGCGGCGCGGCCGCTGCTCTCCACGTCGGCGAACATGACTCGACACGTGTGGGATCCGGCGCCGGGTGTGGAGCTCCAGGGGAAGACACTCGCGATCGTCGGGTGCGGCGGCATCGGGCGCGCGGTCGCGCGGATCGCGGCGCTTGGCTACGGCATGCGCGTGGTGTGCTGTTCGAGGCCGGGCGTGGTGCCGCCCGCGGCGCCGGAACACGTTGACGTCATCACCAATGATTTTGCGATCGCCGCGCGACAGGCGGATTTCGTCAGCCTGCACATGACCGCAAGCCCCGAGAACGTCCACTTCATCAACCGGGAGCGGCTGACGCATCTCGGCGAGCGAACCTGGCTGATCAACACCGCGCGCGGATCGATCGTCGACGAAGTCGCGCTGTTCGAGGCGCTGAGCAACCGTCGTCTTGCCGGCGCCGCGCTCGACGTCTTCGAACGCGAGCCTTACGTGCCGGCCGCCGGCGGCGGCGACCTGCGCTCGCTCCCGAACGTCATCCTGACACCGCACATCGGCAGCAACACCGCCGCGGCCAATCGACGGATGGCCGAGCGCGCGCTGCAGAATGTCGCGCTCGCCGAAGCCCGCGCGTTCGCGCAGATGGATCTGGTCAATCCCGAGGTTTTGAGTTCTAAGAGGGGACTAGGGGACTTGGGGACTGGCGTCTAACTGACAAGGACGTCAATCGGTCGTCCCGATTGGCCCGGCGCCGGCCCGCCCAGCCACTGCGCCATCGTGGCGTACACATCCGTCAAGCGCGCCGGAGCCAGCCCGGACGCGGTCGCGGCCGGCCGATCCGATCGGATCGCCAGCATCTCGTCGACGCCTTCGGCGAGAAACAGATAGAGCGTCTTGCCGCGGTAGGCGGGAGTCTTCTCCGCGTTCAACCACACGTAGTACGACAACTGCTCGACGTCGATGAACGATCCGGCCGGATCCTGGACGCTCGGCAGGTGATCGGACGGCCGGGGCTGGGAGAACATCACCATGCTGCTGAACGGCCTCAGCTTGTCGCGGACGCCGAACCGGGTGATCAGGACGCGCGGCTGCGCCCGCTTGATCGCCTGCACCGCCGCCCATTCGACGAACGTGTTGTTCATCACGAGCGTGCCGTTGCCGGTGAGCAGCACGTCGCGCACGAACGCCACGAGGATATCGGCGGGGTAGAGCAGCGCCCCGGCAGGCGGGGCGATCTGGAGGCTTCGGGCGTAGGCGGCAAAGGCCTGCGGGCTCTCCACGCCACTCTGAATCTTGCTGTTGAGCGCCCGCGTCAGATCGTCGCGGTACGGACGCAGACGGTCGTAACTCAATCCGGTCGGCGCGGCGCTCGACGTCGTTGTCTGTCCCGCGTCGAAGAGGCCATGAAGCGCTTCGTGCGATTCGATCAACCACGCATCGAGCGGGGACGGCGCGAGGGCCGTGGTGAGCAAGGCCGGCGTGCCGCCGCCATCCTCCCGAGCGCCGAGCAGCTGCCGGAGAAATGGTTCGGTGCCCTTCGTCCCGCCCAGGTCGAGCGGCACGCGGACACCGGCACCTTTGAAGCGACTCCACAGTTTGTCGCGCTGGACCGCAATGCCGCTCCCATAGATCTGAACGACGAGACGCCGCGGGGCATCGGCTGGATAGAGCCGGGCCTCGAGCGCCGGGTCGATGGTCCGGAAAAAGCCGTCGACCTCGCTGCGCCAGGCGACCTGCAGCCCGCGCTGGCGCAGCAGTGCCTGCGCCGCATCCTGGAACCCGGCGGGATGGCGATCGGTGACCTTGTTGACGCCGGCCTGTCCTTCGATCCTGGCGACCCCCGCGGTTGCGCTGTCCAATGAGGACTTCGGCAGATCGCGACAGGTGCTCCAGCAACGCACGCTGATAACGCTGTTCGGGCTGAAACAGCGTCGGCCATTTCTGCAGCTCGACGAGAATGAAGGCGTGGACCGTCGCCGGCAGATGCGAGAGCGTCTCGCCGTGCGTCCGCGCCAGCGTCGCGGCCTCTCCGATCAGTGCGGGGTTGAATTGCATCGTCGCTCGGCTAAACCGCGCGCTCCATTTACCGCCGTAGACTCAGCCCAGAGCACCCAGAATCGGATATCCTCGAGTCCCGCTCTCCGCGATGACTCCGCGGTACGATCGAGCTCACTCGCAGCACATTCAGAAGGCGAGCTCGGGGAGCGGCCGACCTTCGCACTCCACCATCTTGAAGCCGAGAATCTCCGCGACGGTCGGCGCGACATCCAGCGTCCGGATCGGGCGTTGGCTGCCGACGCCCTTCGGCACGCCCGCTCCAAGCGCCACCAGCCAGACGCGGCGGCACGACTCGTCGCCGCTGCGATGGTTCGCGAAGCCGTTGCCGGCCACGTCGCTGTCACGTCCCATCTCGGGCACCACCATCAGCGTCGTTCGATCGCGGTAGGTCGGCAGCGATTGCGCGTGCTGCCACAGCTCGTGCACGAGTCGATCGGTCCGACGGATCGCATCGAGATAGAGCGAGAACGCGCCGTAGTGCGCGATGTCGATGTCCCAGAAATTCACGACCAGCAGCGACGGCGCGAAGCGGTTCATGATCTCCTTGGTCATGAAGAACGTCAGCTCGTCGCCGCTGGTCGGCACCGCCGGATCGTTGAAGTAATCGAGGAGCGACTTCGCGAGGCTCGCCCTCAGCTCGGGGCCGAGCGTCCGTTCCGACTCGAAGACGCGCCACCCGAAGCCTTCGTACCCCTCGTCGAGCGCGAGCATCATGCGCTCGGCCAGGGCGCGTCGATCCTCGACCCCCGGTCCGCTGTTCGTGCTCACCGCCGACTTGATCGTTTTGATCAGCAGTTGCTTGGGCAGGACCACGTTGGCAGAGTAGGGATCGCCAAACGCTCGCAGCTTGCTGCCGCCCATCAGCCCGAAGCTCTTGTTCGTGGCGATGACCCACGCTTCTTCGGGTGGCAGCGCGTGTTCCTTGCGAAACTGCTCGAAGATGGTCGGTGTGACCGGCGCCTCGCTGCCGTAGGCGTCGACGTTCTGCCGGCTGCCGGTGACGAGCGCGCCCGTCGAGTTGAAGTGTCCGGTGAGCCCTTCATGGCGCGCGACCGGATACACGAGTCCCTGCGGCACGAGCTCCGACGCCAGGTGCGGGATGTTGACCCATCCCTCCGGAGCCATCGTGTCCTCGTAGCGGACGCCACCGCCGAACGTCACGACGATCACGCGGCGTTCGGGTTTCCTCGGGGCGGAGATTCGCTGCGCGAAGAGGTGGCGCGGCAGCCACCAGTCGGCCATGCACGCCGCCATGATGCGAAGCGCGTCGCGCCGCTGTAGTCTCATACCCACTCGGTCATCCTACCGCGCCTACCCCACGATTTATCACGACGGCTCGAAGATACGAAGAACACGACAGTCCTTTTGATCAAGAAACTTCGTGAACTTCGGACTCTTCGTGTCTTCGTGATGAGCCGTGAACGCGCCGATCGTATCAGCGCGCCGCACAGCCCGCCAGAGCCCGGCGCACCAGCGGCGTGCGGCGGATCACGCCGCTGCCTTCGCGGATGACCACCAGCTGATCCGCGTCGACCCCGGAGATCGTCTCGGCCGCGCCGCTCGGCCAGGCGATTTCGATCGTGTCCGCTCGGGTCCGGGTTCCGAGGCCCATGTGGATCCGCAGGTCGTTGTGCGAACAGAAGCTGCCGCCGCTGCGCACTTCGTCGATGAGCCGGCGGCCGGAGATCGACACCGTCACGCGCGCGCCGATCGCGCTGCGATTCGAGCGCGTGCCGACGAGCTCGATCAGCAGCCCGTGGCCTGCGGGCGCCGCGCAGTTGTGCAGCAGGCTGGGTGGGTCGTCCATGTTGTTCACGACGACGTCCTGCATGCCGGTGTTGAAGAGATCGCCGAAGGCCGCGCCGCGTGACGCCTTCTTTTCGAGCAGCGCCGCCCCTGCACGCATCGACACGTCCTCGAAGCGGCCGTTGCCCAGATTGCGATAGAGCAACTTCGGCTGCTCGTAGCTGTAGTGCCCACCGAGACGATCGGCCTCCGGATAGACGTGGCCGTTGACGATGAGGATGTCCGGCCAGCTATCGAGATCGACGTCGAGAAACCCTATACCCCAACCGAGGTATCGCGTGTTGACAGCCAATCCTGCTGTGCGCGTCGCATCGTCGAACAGGCCGCGGCCCAGGTTGCGATACAAGGAAGGCGTGTCGTCGTCGAAGTTCGTCTTGACGATGTCGAGCCAGCCGTCGCGGTCGTAGTCGCCGGCGGTGACGCCCATGCCCGCCTGGGCGCGGCCGTCGGCGGTCAAGGCGACGCCTGCCTGCAGGCCGACATCCTTGAACGTCCCGTCGCTGATTGTTGTGAAACAGCAGCGACGCAGCGGAGTCGTTGGCGACGTAGACGTCGGGCCAGCCGTCGTTGTCGTAGTCGAGGACGAGCGGCGTGAAGCCGAAGGCCGGCCGGGCGGCCAGCAGGCCCGCCTTCTCGGACACGTTGCTGAAGGTGCCATCGCCGTTGCCGCGAAACAGCATGTTCTGGGAGCCGGCGAGACCGTGCGGGCCGCACATCACGCCGAGGCCCTTCCAGAAGCAGTCGCCGCGGCTTCCTCGCGGGTAGCGGGTCGCGTCGGCGTACGAGACGTAGGCCGACACGAACAGATCCAGATGGCCGTCGCGATCGAAGTCGAGGAATGCCGCTCCGGTATTCCAGCGCGGGCTGGAGAGCGACAAGCCGCTCTGACGGGTGACGTCGCTGAATGTGCCGTCGCCATTGTTGCGATAGAGCACCTGATCGCCGTAGTAGGTGACGAACAGATCGACGTCGCCATCGTTGTCGTAGTCGCCGGCGCAGACGCCTTGTCCCCATCCGTGTCCGCCGACGCCCGCCTTCTCGGTGACGTCCTCGAACGTGCCGTCGCCGCGGTTTCGATACAGATGGCTCGCCGGCGCCGCGTCGCTGGAAGAGGGTTCGAGGCGGGCGCCGTTGACGAGAAAAATGTCGGGCCAGCCGTCGTTGTCGTAGTCGAGGATCGCGACACCTCCGCCGGTGGTCTCGAGGATGTAGTCCTTGGTGTGTGCGCCGCCGATGACCGTGCGCGCGGTCAGGCCGGCGGCGGCGGCCAGGTCGCGGAAATCGGCGAACGGCAGCGGCGCCCGCCGGTTGCGTTCGAGCGCAGCGGCAGGCACCGCCTGCGTCATGGTGTGCGGCACGCCAAGAACGCAGCAACACGACAGAGCCTGTCACGCCGAAGCGCAATCGCAGTCGCTGAGCGAAGGCGGACGACCTGACATGAAGAGCTGCATCTGTTTCACATGCCGGAACTTGTTCAGGGACAGCAGGATAGGCTTGCAAAACGCTGAGCGTCAAGCTAGGCTGCGTGCCGCAACAGGCGATTTCGACGTTTGTTCTGAAAGGGAGGACGTGATGCGCGTCCCGTCAGGATTCGGCATCGGTGTGCTGGCAGTCACGCTCTCGGCGTTGCTGACCGCATCCGCAAGTGCCCAGGTCGACACCGGCTCGATTACCGGCACCGTGAAAGATCAGTCAGGGGCGATCGTGCCCGGCGCCACCGTCACCATCACGCACGAAGGTCAAGGGCTGACGCTGACCAGCGTGACGCGCGAGGACGGCACCTACATCTTCACGCCGATCCGCACCGGCGCCTATCGGATCGACGTCGAGCTTCAAGGGTTCAAGAAGGAAGCGCGACGCGGCATCACGGTCGGCATCCAGGAACAGGTCCGCGCTCGACTTCGCTCTCCAGGCCGGTGGTATCAGCGAAGAGGTGCTGGTGACCGGCGCCTCGCCGCTGCTGCAGACGGGATCGGGGACGGTCGGCGAGACGTTCAAGTCCGAGACCATCGAAAACCTGCCGGTCAACGGCCGCGATTACACCGTGCTCGCCCGCCTGACCGCCGGCGTCGTGCCGCCGCAGCCCGGCGCGCGCGCGCCGCTGATGTTCGCCGCCAACGGCGTGCGGCCGGCGCCAGAACAACTACCTGCTGGACGGCATCGACAACAACACGAGCAACGTCGACTTCCTGAGCGGCGTCGCCTACGTCGTCAAGCCGCCGATCGACGCCGTCGACGAGATCAAAGTCCTGACGAGCTCGTTCAGCGCGGAGTACGGCCGCGCGGGCGGCGCGGTGCTCAACACGACGCTGAAGTCGGGCACCAACAAGCTTCGCGGCAGCGGCGTGGGAGTTCAACCGCAACGACGGCCTGAACGCCAACGACTTCTTCGCGAACCGCGCGGGGCTCAAGAAAGGCGAGTACCTCTCGAACCAGTTCGGGCTGACCGGCGGCGGCCCGATCATTCCGCTCGAAGACGTTCTTCTTCGCGCGACTACGAGGGCAGCCTGATCAAGCAGGCGCGCACGTGGGTCACGGAGCGTGCCCACGGCGGCGGAGCGCAGCAGCGGCTTCACGAACTTCTCGGATCTCATCTCGCTGCAGAGCGGCACGGTCGGCGCCGACGTCCTGGGGCGCACGCTTCCCGCGCGGCACGGTGTTCGATCCGGCGACGACGCGCTCAGCTGACGGCGGGACAGGTGGATCCAGTCACCGGGATCGTGGCGGCGCGTGCCGGCTTCGTGCGCGACGCATTTCCCGGCAACCAGCTTCCGGCGGGCCGGATCGATCCCAACGCGATCAAGCTGCTGCAACTCTGTACCCGGCGCCGAACCAGCCCGGGTTGATGAACAACTACGTCGTGAACCGGACCAACAACGACGACACGCACGCCTTCGACGTCCGCGTGGATCACAACTTCAGCAGCAACGATCGGTTCTTCGCGCGCTACAGCTTCTCCAACAACCACAAGGTGCGGCCGTCGCCGTTCGAGGGCGACGGCGACGGCGGCGGGTTCTCCGAAGGCGACGAGAAAGTGCGCGTCAACGGCTTCGCGGCCAGCCACACGCACGTGCTGTCGCCGACGCTGATCAACGAGGCGCGCTTCGGCGTGGGCCGCGAGCACACCTACCGGCTGCAGCCGAACGGCGACGACACCAGCGATCTGCCCGCGACGGTACGGCACTCACCGGCATCCCGCAGCTGGCCGGCAACGGCGGCCTCCCGCTCCTGTCGCATCGGCAACCTCAGCAATCTGGGCCACGCCAGCTGGGTGGTGAGCGAGCGGTTCAGCAACACCGCGCAGTTCAGCGACAACCTGACGAAGGTGTACAAGTCGCACGCCTTCAAGGGCGGCTACATGTACCAGAACATCTTCTTCGGGTCGACGCAGCCGCCGTACGCACGCGGCGAATACAGCTGGAACGGCAGCTACACGTCGCTCGTGAACGTCCTGGACACCAGCACCGGCCGGGCGCAGTCTGCTGCTCAACCAGATTCCGTCGCTGGTGCCGGGAGGCGTCGATTTCCTCGGCGGCCAGAACGAGCTCCGCGCGTCGCCGTTCGGGGCGGTGGACGCGTTCAAGACCTATCACGGCGCGTACGTGCAGGACAGCTGGCACGCGACGTCCAAGCTGACGGTGAACTACGGTCTGCGCTGGGACTGGTTCAGCCGCGAACAGGAACGCCAATCGGAGCAGGCGAACATGGTGCCCGGGCTCGACCGTCGCAGTACCTGATTCCGGCCGATTGGAAGAGCAAGGCGCTCTCGCCGAGCTTCGTCAGCAACCTGGCGAAGGATGGCATCCAGCTCGTGTACACGGACGAGTTCGGCAGCGGTCTCGGCAAGATGCCGAAGAACAACTTCGCGCCGCGCGTCGATGCGGCCTACGAGATCGCGCCGAAGGTCGTGCTGCGCAGCGGCTACGGTCTGTTCTACGGCGCGTTCGAGAATCGCGGCGGCAACCCGAGCCTCGGCTACAACTACCCGTTCCAGTTCACGCTGATCTACAACGTCGCCGAACGACACCGCGCCGAACCGGCTGCCGGATGGATCGCTCGTCGGCCTCGACGCCCGCAGCCGGGTGGTCCTCGATCCGGTCAACGTCAACGCGAACGGACTCACGCTGCGCGGCGTCGAGTTCGACTACCAGACGCCGCGGTATCACAACTACAACGTGACGCTGCAGACCGAGCCGTTGCCGAACCATTCGGTGGAGATCGGCTTCGTCGGCACGCGCGGACGACACCTCGAGACGTTCACCGGCATGAACAACGTGACGCAGCTGCTGCCGCCGGGCACCAATCCGCAGCCGTTCGTGCAATTCCCCGACTTCGCGCGCGGCTCGCTCAACGTCCGGACGGTCGGCGTCAGCTCGTACGATTCGCTGCAGACCAAGTTCCAGCGGCGGTATCACGACGGCCTGCAGTTCCTCCTGAGCTACACGCTGAGCGACTCGAAGACCAATGCCGGCGACTCGCTGTCGGGCGGCGGCGTCGGCGGTCTCCGCGCGCCCGACGTCGCCGGCTGGGATCTCGCCGAACGACATCGGTCTCTCCGGCTTCCACACGAAGCACGCGTTCGTCTTCAGCGGCAGCTACGATCTGCCCGGGAAGGGACCGATTCTCGGCGGCTGGCGCACCAACTGGGTGCTGTCGCTCTACAGCGGCCAGGCGCAGACGATCAACTGCTCGGTGGCGAGCGGATCCGGCACCGGCTGTTACGCGCTGGTGGTCGGCGATCCGTACGCGGGCAGCCCACGACGTGAACCAGTTCTACAACCCGGCGGCATTCGCCGATCCGAAGCCGGTTGCGACGATCGGGCAGACCGACTTCAGCCCGCTCGGCGGCCCGCGCAGCCAGGTGACCGGCCCGCCGCTGCGGCAACTCGACATGGGCGTCGCGCGGCAGATTCGGCTTCGCGGCCAGACGCAGTTCGAGGTCCGCGTCGAAGCGTTCAACGTCACCAACACTGCCGGCGTTCAATCTGCCGGGATCGTTGAACTTCCTGGACGCGAGAAACTTCGCCAGCATCACGAGCATGCGCAACACGCCGCGTCAGATTCAGCTCGGCGCGAAGGTGTATTGGTAAGCGAAGTAAAGGCTCAAGTCTCAAGTTTCAAGTCTCACTGTCGTGAGCGCTGAGACTTGAGACTTGAGACTTGAGACTTGAGAGTTGAGACAGCTGCTGCTCCCGCTCGTGCTCGTCGCGGTGACACGAGCGGGAGCGCCGCCAGCCTTCCGCGCCACGCAAGGCCGAGCCCCGCACGCCTCAGGCCGCCGAGGCCGCCGCCACCGAGCGCACGTTGTCGGAAGCGGTCGCGCCGCCACCCGGACAGCTTCGAGGCGCAGTACCAGCTCGCGTCGTTCCTGGTGCAGCAGCGCAAGCTGCGGGCGGCCCTGCCTCACCTGGAACGCGCGCGCGCCATCGACCCGGCCCACTACGCCAGCGGCCACGACCTGGCGCTCGCGCTTCCTCGAACTGGGCAAACTCGCGGAGGCGCGGGCGCAGATCGCGTCGGATGATGGCCGCCCACGAGAACGCCGAGCTCCACAACCTGCTCGGCAACGTCGAAGAACGCGCGGGCAACTTCGCCGGCGCGGACCCGGAGTATCAGCGCGCCGCGCACATGGCGCCGACCGAAGAACACCTGTTCGATTGGGGCAACAACCTGCTGCAGCTGCAGCGCGTTCGAGGACGCCGCCAAGGTGTTCACGCCGGCCATCGCCCGCCATCCGCAGTCGGCGCGGCTGCACGTCGGCCTCGGGATCGCGCAGTACTCGCGCGGCCAGTACGAAGACGCCGTCAAGTCGTTCTGTCAGGCGGCCGATCTCGCGCCGGCCGATCCGCGCCCCTACCAGTTTCTCGGTGAGATGTACGGCGTGGCGCCCGCGCTGGGCGAGGAGATCACCAGGCGGCTGGCGCGGTTTGCGAAGGCGCAGCCGCGCAACGCGCAGGCGCAATTCCACTATGCGATGAGCCTCTGGAAAGGGTCAGCCCGCCGGTTCACCGCCGCCGAACCTGCGACAGGTTGAAGGGCTGCTCAGGCGAGCGGTCACGCTCGACGTCAAGTTCGCGAAGGCGTTTCCTCGAGCTCGGCATTCTGCTCTCGGACCAGCAGCGGTATACGGAAGCGATTCAGGAGCTGCGGCACGCCACGCGGCTCGCGCCCGACCTGGCGCAGGCGCACTACCGCCTGGCGCAGGCGTACCAGCGGACCGGCCAGACGGAGCTGGCGGCGAAAGAGCTCGAGCTGTTCCAGCGCCTCAGTGGTTGACGAGAACGTTGACGGTAGGCGTTTTCTCGGACCGTTGTTCAGGGCCGCGGCGGAGCCGGCGCGAGGCCGTGGCGGAGCGACGATTGCCGCCATCTTCGTTCGGTCCGGTGGCCGACCGTGCCGCTGACTTCATCACCTCGCGCAGACCTCACGGTAGGTACTCGCCAGGCCGATCGCGGCGGGCGTGATCACGGATAGCGCGTGCACATCCTGGCTGCCGTTGAATTGTCGAATCGGTGAATGGCTCCGCGCGGAATGCACGAGGGCCTGGCCCTGGCCCGACGTTCGATCGGTTTGCCATCGATGGTTTCCAGGTCGACACACCCTCGATGCCGCAGATCGTCCCTTCGTAATGATCGTGGCTTTGCAGTCCGGCGCCATGAGGCGACTGGCCGCTGGGGACCGAGAGTTCGAATACGGCGACGCTGCCGGTCGTCGTCGTCCCCCGCGATCGAGAAGCGCACCAGAGCGGCCCGAGATGGATGGTCTCGTCAGACGGATTGACCGTGCGGATACAACCGCAGGCGAGCGTGCAGATCGCGTGAGCCAAACCGCGCCGGCCGACGCCTTTCGATCGGAAAGCCTCTTTCAGCTGCCAGCTATCAGCCCCTGAGGGCTGATAGCTGACAGCTGATAGCTGTCTTAGAACCCGAACCGAACCTGCAGCAGCATGTTACGCAGCGGCTGCGCGCCGGTGGCGGCGCCGAAACCGGCGGTTCTCGGCGTCAGACGGTTCGGATCGAGCGAACCGTCCGCCAGGTACTGCGAGTTGACGATCGTCAGATCCGTCGGGCTGCGGTAGATCACGTTGCGGTTGCGGTCGTTGTAGATGACGGTGTTGAACACGTTGAACATGGCGAGGCGGAACTGGAGGTTGCGGTTGCCGCCGAACCGAATGTTCTTGGCAATCGTCATGTCCACGGTGTGATCGGGACAGCCGCCGAAGATGTTGCGGCCCGATTCGAGGCCGACGCTGCCGTAGGTCGGTCCGGTGACCGCCTTCGTATTGAACTGCGCGTACTGATTGTCCGAACAGCCCGACCCCGGATCACCGACGATCACGATCTTGGCCGCGTAGTCCGGGGAGCCCGTCAGGTTCACGTTCGTGCCGGCGTTCTGGTACGTATACGTGAGGTCGTATCGGCCGTTCGTCTGGTTGTTGGCTTGCGCCGCGCCGTTGGCCTGCGCTGCACCCGGCTGATACGCAGAGCCCGCGGTGAGCACGCCTGACAGCTGCCAGTCGCTGAGCACCGCCTTGGCGACGCTGCCCAATCGCGACGGCCCTGGGATGTCCCACACCGCATAGCTCTTGATCACGTGACGCTGCAGCGCGAGGTTCTCGTTCAGCGCCTCGTACTGCGCCTGATCCGAACGCACCGAGATCGTGCCGTCGGCCGCGTGCTGGATGCGCAGCTGCAAGCCGGTATTGCCCTTCAGCGACAACCCGAGGTTGTAGTTGGTGCCGAAGGCCAGACCGTTCTGGAAGCGGCGATTCACCGACATCTGAATGCCGTGATACGTGTCCCAGAACCGCGTCTCCTGATCGTTGATGTTGGCGAAGCCGCGGAATGCTCGCAGCAGGTTCGACGTGTACGCGCTCGCCCCTGGCGTGGCGCTCGGGCCGAGCGTCGGATCCTGGTTCTGCGGGAGATACGCCGCGCCGATGTCGACGGCGTTCAGGTCGACCGCGCCGTTGGCGCCGCCCTGGAACGCGCGCAGCCGGTTGAAGCCGTGATTGCCGACGTAAGAGACGTCGACCATCGCGGCCCACGGCAGCGCGATCTGCACACCGCCCTGCCACTGCCAGGACGAAGGCAGCTGCGCGTTGTACTGGAACGTGATCATCGACGGCACGCCGACGCTGGCGAGACCGGTGCCGAGCGTCGACAGTTGGCCGTTCCGCAGATCCTGCGCGGTCGAGATCGGCGGGTTGCCTGGAATCGAGAAAACCGTGTTGCCGTCGGGACGATCGTAGAAAAGCCCGCCGCCGCCGCGCAGCACGAACGTCTGATTGCCGGTCAGATCGTACGCCGCCCCGAAACGAGGTGCGGCCGCCAGCTTCGGCCACACGTATGACGTGTCGGCGATGCCGTTGCCGGCCTGAATGACGCCGTTCGTCACGTTCCCGGTATTCGGAATGACCGTGCCGATGAGCGCCGCGCTGTTCGCGGCGCCTGGCGCCGTCACGATCTGCCCGTTGCGGGGATCGACGGCATTGCGCGCGTTCCCGGAGCAGACGGTCGCGCCGTTGCTGCAGCCGGAGATGTAGAGGAGCGGCGCCTGGCTCCGCGACCACTGATCCGGGAAGAAGTTCGACATCTGCAGGAACTGGTCGGTACTGCGGCTGCTGGCGCGTGAAGCGCAGGCCGTAGTCGAGCGTGAGCCGTCCGTTCACCTTCCAGTTGTCCTGCAGGTAGAACTCGGTGTTGTTGTAGATCATGCTGCCTTCGATCAGCTTCGACTGCTGGAGGTACTGCGTGAAGACGCCGACCGCCGCGTTCGCGAAGCCAAAGCCGGTATCGAGGGCGTTGTTGGTGTCGTTGCCGAAATTCACGAAGCCCTGGAACCCGAGGCCCGGCACGCCGCCGGCGCCGGTGTTCTGGGCTTTGAAACTGTGGTTGTTGTAGAAGCCGGCTTTGCTGGTGTGCGCTCCCCACACCTTCGTCAGGCTGATCGCCACGTCCTGCGTACGGTTGATGTTCAGGAACCCGGGAAACAGCTGATTCGGCGGTCCGGGAAGATCGCCGATGCCGGCGGTGCCGCCTTGCGTCGGCACGATGCGGGTGCCCCAGGCGAACGCCGGCGGCAGATTGATCTTGTTGCCGTCCCACCACCCCGGGCTCAGATCGTTCAATACGCCATAGGCGTAATACCGAGGATCCACGACGCCGGCGTTCGGATAGAGCAGCGGGAAGCCCGGAAGGCTGCTCGTGCGGTTCGCGGCGTCGTTGACGAGCATGCCACCCGTCAGAATTCCGCCGATCGATCCGCCACCCGCGAGTTGATTGCGAATGAAGCCGTAGGTGCCCTCGATGAACGTCGAGTTGTTCAACTGGTAGTTGACCGTCACGCCATAGTTCGTGATGAAGGGATACGGGTTCTGGACGTCGCTGAACCCCTGGATGGCGCCGGGCGTGACGAGCTTGCGCGCGCGCTGGCCCGAGTACTTGCCGGTGACGCGGAGCTTCTGCGACAGCTGATAGTCGACGCGAATCGCCGGCTGCTGCGTGAGGTTGTCGGTCGTCGGCGCCGCCACCTCGTAGTTGTAGTTCTGGCCAGGCAACTGATTGACGTTCGGCATCGGATAGCGATTGAGGATCGCCTGCCCGACCCCATAGAGCCGGTTCGCGGGAATCTTGCCGAGGACGCCGCCGTCCTGGAAGCAGCCGGCGGTGCTCGCCGCCGTGCACGCCGCGGTCGAGAGCGGATCCTTGATCAGGTTGAAGAGCGCACCGGTGTTGTCGCGCGTCTGCGAGAAGTCGCCGGCGCGCTCGGCCGCCGTGGGCACGCGAATGCGGATCGGGTTGCCGCCGTTGATCGCCGCCGTCACCGGCCGATATTCGTGCGAGTAGAAGAAGAACAGCTTGTTGTTGCCGCCGGGTTTGCCGACGGGCCCGCCGATGGTGTAGCCCATCGTCTTGGTGGCTGTCTTCACCTTCGCGTCGCCGTTCTTCTGATTCACCCAGCTGTTCGCATCCCAGTCCGAGTTGGTCTGGATGTCGTACGCCGAACCGCGGAATTTGTTCGAGCCGCCTTTGGTGACCGCGGTGATCTGCAGGCCGCTCGACCGGCCGAACTCGGCTTGATAGCCCTGCGTGAGGATCTTCACCTCACCGATCGAGTCGACGTTCATGTTCAGCATCTGGCCGTTGTTGCCGGTGTCCATCGCTGAAATGCCGTCCATCATGATGTTGTTCTGGCCGGCGCCGCCGATCCGAGTGCCGCCGGCCGATGCGCCGGTCAGCACGACGCCCGGTGCGAACGCCGTCACGCTCGTGAAGTTGTTCCGCGCGAACGGCAGCGTTTCGATCTGCTTGGACGACACGGCAAACGACCGCTCGCCGCTCTGTGTCTGGACGAGCGGCGACTGGCCGACGACCGTGACGGTTTCGGCCAGGGCACCTGGCTCGAGGATGAGCGGAGGCATCCCGACGCGGTCGCCGCCGCTCACCGTGATGCCGCCGCGCTTCACGGTCTTGAACGCCTCCAACGTGACTTCCACGGTATAAGTGTCCGCTGTCACATTGGGAAATACGTAGGTACCGGTCTCATTGGTGATGGCGGGCGCAGACCTGGTTCCTTTGGTTTCGCTGATCAGTACAACGGTCGCGCCGGGGATCACGCCGCCTTGCGGATCCCTGACGGTGCCGGAAACCGTCCCGGTTGTGATCTGCGCGAGCGCAGGGGAAGAACCGAGGATCAGTGCGAACATCAGACCGCCGCCTGCCAGGAGCATCCTTCGCAGCATCTGTCCTCCTCGAGGGTGAACGTACCGAACTCTGAAGTAGGAAGAATGAAGTTTGAGGTTCGGTCGCACGTCGAACCGCCTATATGCAACCGATTACATCGCGCAAAAGGTAGACAGGCGCGGTCCGGGAGTCAAGGGAAAAGACGGCAGGAATTCTCAGGAGCCGGACCGAATCGGCCGGCCATCCAAAAAATCGATTTCGACGAGGTGTTCGCTCGACACCGTGGCGTGTCCTGTGTCTTCGAGTCGACCACTGATCTTCTTTATGTCGGTATCGAGCACTTCACCGGTTGATGCATAAGCATATCGGCCGTCGACGCTGAATGTAATCGCCCGTGGCTGCGCGGACAGCTCGATCGCCGCGAGCGGCGCCGGCGGGTACATCGCGGCATCGAACACGTAGAGTCGATTCCGGACACCGTCCGCTACCCAGAGCTCGCGCTCGCCGGGAGTGAACGCGATGCCGTGGCTGGGGCATTCGTACGGCGCCGCGGCCGCCTTGTCATAGCCGTCCACCGCCACCCGGTCGAGAATCAGCCCGGTCTGGAGGTCGCCGACCTCGAACCCCACCAGGCCGTCAACGTTCGCGAATGCCAGCGTGTTCTTGCCGTTGACCGCGAACGGGCAGACGGATCCGCCGAACGGACCGACCGTCCGGACGACGGCATGCCGCGCCGTATCGGCGACGGACAGCACCGGCGAGTCCCATGCGCCCAGGAAGACGTACCTGCCGTCGCGCGAGTAGATCGTGGCGCGCGGCCAGCCGGTCACGCCGATCGACGCGCGCAGCTCGCCGGTGGCGGCGTGAACGACGAACCACCGCGGGCTGCCGAAGGCCGGCGCGTAGATCGTCTCTCCGTCGGGAGAGATCGCCACTCGCTCGCAGCAATGGCCGTCGTAGTTCTTCTCCCAGACGATCCTGTCGGTCCCGAGATCGATCGCCGCCAGCCGTTTCGTCGTGCTGATGTAGACGCGGCGGCTCGGTGCGTGCGCCGCGATGCCCCTGACCGTCTCCGCCTCACCACCCGGTGCGGCCGGCCACAGCGCGATCCGCCTGACGAGGCGATGGCCGTTCGCGATGTCGAAGACGAGTATCCGGATCGACCGATCCGCGTCAGCGTCCGAGTCGGGCAGCTGCCGCGTAAAGAAAGTGTCGCTCCGACGCCTGTGGACTCGCAGCTCCGACGGCGGCTGGGATCAGCCCGAGCATCGCGATCCAACGGCCGGTGCCGCCACGAAGCCACGAAGGCACGAAACCAAGATTATCTCTTCGTGTCTTCGCGTCTTCGTGGCTGCCCGATGAATCAGCGTGGCTCCGCTAGTTGCCGCAGGTCGGTGACAGCGTCTCGAACGCGCTGATCGTCAGACGCTGCTCGCCGGGAAGCTTGATCAGCAGTCCGCGCACGTAGATCTTCTGGCCGCGGTGATCGGCGGGCGAGTAGGCGATCGCGTCCAGCAGGCGGAACGTCTGCGTGCCGAGCGGCGCCGCGGTTGCGGCCGGCGCCGGCGCCGCGGACGTGGGAGCGACGGTGACGGCCGGATCGCTGGCCCGTGTCAGGAGCCAGGAGTTCTGAGGGCCCGGCGCGAGACAACCCACCACCTCGACGTACGAGTAGTCGCCGATGGCCGGCAGCGGCTTGGGCCGGCTGGCCATGAGGCGGATGCCGTCGAGGCCGTCCACGGTCAGATCGCGCGAACCCGCGCCAAATCCGTTTTCCTTCAACAGGTGAGCCACGATGTCGAGATAGGCGCTTTCTCCCAGGCTTCCCGGCGCGCCGCGAGGCATCGTCGTCGCGACTTTCGTGAAGAGCGTTTTCAGGTCCTTGCCCGCGTAGGTCTGATTGAAGCGCTGCTCCTTCAGCGCGGGCCCGCTCGCGCCGCCGAGATCGGCGCGATGACAGTTGCCGCACGCGCCGTCGTACGCGGCGGCGCCGCGTTCCGCCTGCGCCTCGGTGTACACACCGTCGGCGACGGTCCGCGCGCTCTCCTGCGCGCGCCGGATCCGATCGCGACGGCGCACGACGCGCAGACAGCCACGAAGGCACGAAGCACTTCGACAATAGGGCAAGCGAGGTGAGCATCGAACCATGTTTTCGTGTCTTCGTGGCTTGCCACACTAACCTCGAATCACAGCCCGGGTTGAGGGGGTTTGACGAGTTCCCATGCGACGACGCCGGTGCGTCTCGTTTCTCGTCGAAAGATCTTCGCCGCCCTGCGTGACGTAGAGCCACGCGCGATCCGGCCCGCCGAAGGCGATGCTCGTCACCGGCGTGGCCGTGAACTCGGGCTTGTTCAGGATGTTCGTGCAGCGTCCGGGCTGTTCGCAGACCTGGATGCCCATGGCGCTGGTGGCCCACATGTATCCAAGCGTGTCGACGGTCAGACCGCCGACGCCGCTGAACAGTCCCTCTTCCGGCATCTCCAGGCGCTGGAACGGCTCGCCGTTGACGAGCGATCCGTCAGCCGCGATTTGAAACGACCACTGGTAGCGGTCCATGCCGTCCGCGACCAGCAGCATCGCCTGATCCGGCGTCAGCGTGAGCGCGGTCGGACTCATGATCTCGCCGGCCGCCTCCGCGCGTTCCGCGCTTCGGCGAGCCAGGCCGTCGTACACGATTCGTCGCTGACCCTTGTCGCTGATGTAGCCGACCGTCTTGTGCGCGGTGTCGACGTAGTAGATCCCACCGCTTTTGGTGAGCGCCAGGTCGTTCGCCTGGACATTCTGCGCGACGATCTTTTCGTCGGCGGCCGGACCGTACGACACGATGCGACCGGCGGCCGGCTGCGCGGCGTATAGGCGTCCGTCCGCGCCGAAGCGCAGCGCGCGCGCTCCGCCGGTGCGCTCCTTGAAAACCGTGACCGCGCGAGCGGCGTCCGACTTGTAGATTCGATTGCCGGCCGGATCAGCGAAGAAGACGTTGCCGTTCTGATCCACGGCTGGGCTCGCGGTCGATTCGTAGGTGCTGCCGACCTGTTCCCACAGCTTGTCGCGATAGACCAGCGCGTAGACCGCGCCGCGCGGTCCGGCGCCGCGTCCCGCGGGCGGTGCGGCGGCTTGCGGCGGCCTTTGCGCTGCCGGCGGCGGCGGCGGCGGCACGAGGTCGCGTCTGGGGACGAGCAGGGCGAACGTGCCACGGCCCGATCCGGGCGGCGCTTCCTTGACCGTCACCGGCTGCGGATAGTCGCGCCACAGCCAGCGCAGCGTGTCGGGCAGCATCGACGCGCCGTGGCGATTGCTGTGACCGTCTTCGCCGAGCTCGATCTTCACGTCGTTGCCGGCGAATTCGAGCGCCGCGGCCATCCGCGGGTTCTCGAGGTACCAGCTGCCGGCATAGTTCACGAGGTCCTGCCGTCCCGTCTGCATGAAGACGCGGAGCGGACGCGGCTCGCTCCGGCGGATCAGCCCCGGCAGCCGATCGGCGCCTCGGAAGTTGCCGAAGCTGCCGATCCAGGTGACCACGCGCCGGAAGTGATCCGGACGATTCCAGGCCGCGACGAACGCGCCGACGCCGCCGGTGCTGAGGCCGGCGATGCCGTGGTCGTTCGGATCGGTCGAGAGGCGGTACGACTTGCCGACCTCGGGAATCAGCTCGTCGATCAGGAAGTTGGCGAATCGCGGCGTCAGCGAGTCGTACTCGAAGATGCGCTCGTAGCGGTTCTGCGCCTGATCGGACAGCGCCGGCATCACACCCGGGTTCAGGAAGATCGCCATCATCGGCGGCAGCTCGCGCCTGGCGATCAGATTGTCGAGCACCACCGGGACGCGGACGTTGTCTCCGGCGTATCCGTTGCCATCGAGGAAGATCATCCAGGCCGCCGGGTGCGCGGCATGGTACTGAGCCGGCACGTAGACCTGATAGTCATGCGGGGTCCCCGGAAAGAACGTTCCGGGCGCGAGGCGGTGCTGCGTCACTTTCCCTTTCGGGACACCGGCCTGTGGCTGCGAATCCGGGCCGAGCGAGTAGTCGACGGGCGGCAGACCGCTCGAGCGGCGCTTGCGGGAGCACGCCGCGGGAAGCGCCGGCGCCGCGATCCAGGCGCGGCGATAGCGACCACGCGGACAGCTAGCCCCCAGCCCCAGCCCCGATCACTCATCTTCTTTGGACGGAATCTTCGGCTTCTCGCCGCGCGCGGTAATCAGCTTCGTCAGCAGATCGACCGCCATATCGACTGGCAGGTTGTCGGCGACCGCGATCGGCGTCCGTCCGGCGCCGTTCAATTCGTCCAGCTTCGCGCCGTGATCGGCCAGGAACTGGATCACTTCGCACACTTCCGGCTGCGTCCGCCCGTTGAGGCCGACCGCCACGTGCATGATCGTGTTGCCCGTCGTCGTCACCACGCTGACGTTCGGATCGATCTCGAACGCATACGTAAACGTCTTCATTCGCGCGCCGGACGCCGCGGCCATCAGCACGTTCGATCCGTCCTGCGCCTTGAGCGTCGGGTCGGCGCCGGCAGCGACCAGCGCGCGCATGACGTCCTCGCGGTCGCCGCGCGCGGCCATCATCAGCGGCGTCTGTTCGCCTGCGACCCCTCCGCGTCCGCCGCCGCCGCCACGCGCGCCCATCGGCGCCGCAGACTTCGGCGTGCGCACGTTCGGATCCACGCGCTTGGAGAGGAGCGCGCGCACGACTTTGAGGTCGCCCGCCTGTGCGGCGAGATGCAGCGGCGTGTTGCCGGCCCGATCGCGAACGTTGAGGTCCGCGCCGCCCTCGAGGAGCGCCAGGGCCGCGGCCGTATTCTTGTACTGCATCGCGACGATCATCGTTTTCGCGCCCGACTGCACGGTCACGTTGGGGTTGGCGCCGGCGGCGAGCAGCGCCTTGATCGACGCAGGGTCGTCCTTGACGACCGCGAAGACGATCGGCGTGAAGCCGGCACGCGACGCGGCGTTCACATTGGCGCCCATCGCCACCAGTCCGGCCACGACATCGCTGTGGCCTTCGGCGGCGGCCCACATCAACGCGGTCTGCCCGCCGCGGGGCTCCGCGATATTCACGTCGGCGCCGGCTTGCGCGAGCTGCCGCACCGCGTCGAGGCTGCCGGCGCCGGCCGCGATCATCAGCGCGGTTTCGCCGTTCCAGCGCGCGGCGCGGGCGTCGCCGCCGGCGGCGAGCAGCCGCTTGACCAGATCCGCGTCGCCGTTGGCGGCGGCGAGCGTGACTGGCGTCTCGCCGTATTCGTCTGCCGTATTCGCGTTCGCGCCCGAGTCGAGCAGCGCCTCCGCCATCGGTCGCTGGCCAAGGTGCACGGCCCATGCGAGCGCGGTCGATCCGTCCGGCAGCGCGCCGTTGACGTCGGCGCGCGCCTTGAGCAGCGCGGTGAACGCCCGCTGATCGCGCCGCTTGACCGCTTCGAGCAGGCGCACGTCGCGCGACTGCGCATGCAGCGACGGAAGCGGCATCCACGCGGTGAGGCAGCCCACGGTTATCACGAAGGCACGAAGCATCCAAGAAGGACACGAAGCCCGTCTGTACGAGAGTTCTTCGTGAGCTTCGTGCTCATCGTCGCTTCGTGAAAAGCCGTCTTCGCGACGACTGCGGCGCGACAGGCATCTCTGCCTAGAGGTTCGTCAGCCGGCCCGTGCTGTCCCCGAACCCGTCGACGTGCGGCAGGCCCGCGAGATCGAACATGTTCAGGAACAGGTTGTTCAACGGGGTTTCCTTCGAGTAGACGAGATGGCGATTGCCCTTCAGGCGGCCGCCGGCGGTGCCGGCGAGCACGATCGGCAAATCGTCGTGCGTGTGGATGTTCGACTCGCTCAGGCTGCTGCCGAACAGCACCAGCGAGTGATCGAGCAGCGTCCCGTCGCCGTCGGGCGTCTCCTTCAGTCGCTTGAGGAGATACGCGAACATCGAGACGTGCAGCTCGTCGATCTTGATCAGCTTGTCGACCTTCTCGGGATCGTTCTGGTGATGCGAGATCGAGTGGTGACCGTCCGAGATGCCGATTTCGCGGTACGCCCGGTTGCTGCCGTCGCGGCCCAGCATGAACGACGCGACGCGCGTCATGTCGGTCTGCCACGCGACCACCTGCATGTCGAGCATCAGCCTGGTGTACTGCTCGTAGTCGTCGGGAATCGCGCTCGGCCGTTCGATGTGCGGCAGCGGGATCGAGGCGTTCTGTTCTTCGGCGCGCTGGATCCGGCGCTCGATGTCGCGCACGGCCTCGAGGTACTCCTCGAGCTTGCGCTTGTCGCCGGTGCCGAGCCGCATGCGCAGCCGCGACAGGCTGCCGGTCACATAGTCGAGGACGCTTTTCTGATGTTCCAGGCGAGCCATGCGCGCGTTCGGGTCCGTACTGTCGCCGTCGCCGAACAGCCGCTCGAACACCATCCGCGGGTTGATTTCCGCCGGCAGCGGACTGGTCGGGCCGCGCCACGACATCGACATGTACGCGCACGTGTAGCCGGAGTCGCAGTTCCCGGCGAGCGGTTGCGGCTCGAGTCCGATCTCGAGCGATGACAGCTGCGTGTACTTGCCGAATTCCTTCGCGGCGATCTGATCGGCCGAGATGCCGAGGTTGAAGTCCGCGCCGCCGGTCTTGTAGGGATGCACGCCGGTGAGGAACGTGGCGGTGGCGCGCGCGTGGTCGCCCGGACCGTCGCCGAGGGCGCGGCCGTTGACCTGCGCGAGCCCGCTGAACACGTTGACGTGATCGCGATACGGCTCGAGCGCCTTCATCGTCGGGCTGAACTCGAAGTTGGCGCCGGCGGTTTTGGGCGTCCACATGAACGGCCGCGGGCTCTTGTCGCTCGCGCCGATGATGCCGTTCGGCGTGTAGACGTAACCCAGGCGAATCGGCGTCGTCGCCGGTCCGGCGGCGGTGATCCTCGATCCCATCGAATCGAGCAGCGGCAACGCCATCGTGGCGCCCAGGCCGCGGAGAAACGTGCGTCTCGGCAGGGTGTGGTTGAACGTGCTCATGAATCCGACCCTCTCCGCATTTGAAACGGCGTGCTTTTGACGATCGCCAGGATCAGGGACGAGATTCGGTAATTATCGCGCGCCGCGTCCCTGTCAATCGAACGAATTGTCGGGTAGTCGTGGTAATCGACGCCCCGTCCGAGTGCATACGTGAGCAGTTTTTCGACCGAGGTTCGCACGAAGTCGGCGCGGTACTTCGTCAGCAGCAGCTCGTTGAGGCCGGCCGGACCATTGAAGCCGGTGCCATCGGGCAGCTTGCCGGATGCGTCAATCGGTGCGCCCGCGTCCTCGTCCCGCCATCGTCCGACGCCGTCGTAATTCTCGAGTGCAAACCCGATGGGGTCCATCCGGGCGTGACACGCGGCGCAGGTCGGATTGGCCCGGTGCGCCTGCATCTGCTCCCGCATCGACACGACCTTGCCGTGCGGCGCCGCCTTCAACTCCGGAACGTCGGGCGGCGGGGGTGGCGGCGGCGTGCCGAGCAGGTTCTCGAGCACCCACTTGCCGCGCTGCACCACCGACGTGCGATTGGGATAGGACGTCACCGTCAGCACGCTGCCCTGTCCGAGCAGCCCGCGCCGATTCCCGGCGGGCAGCGTGACGCGGCGGAATTGCGAGCCGTAGATCCGCGGGATGCCGTAGTGCTCGGCGAGCCGCTGATTGACGAACGTGTAGTCGGCGGAAATCAGATCGAGCAGGCTGCGGTCTTCGCGGACCAGGCTCGAGACGAAGAGCTCCGTCTCGGTGAGGAACGCCCGGCGGAGCGCCTCGTCGAACGGGAAGATGACCGGATCCGGCTTCACCGTTTCGACGTTTCGCAACTGCAGCCACTGACCCGCAAAGTTCGACACGAGGGCGTCAGCGCGCGGATCGTCGAGCATCCGGCGGACCTGGCGCTCGAGGACCGCTGGATCCGACAGCCGGCCTCGCTCGGCGACGTCGAGCAGCTCGGCGTCGGGAATGGTGCTCCACAGGAAGAACGACAGGCGCGACGCGAGCTCGACGTCGCTGATGCGATACGCGTTGCCCCCCTCAGCCTGCCTCGCCGGAGCGCCTCTCGGCATCGTGCGGCGCGAAGGCGGAGATCCTGCTCGATGCGGAACAGGAACTCCGGCGAGACGAGCATCGCTTCGATGGCGGCCTGGATGCCGCCTTCGAAATCTGATCCCTTGCGCGCCTTCACGTAGAAGTCGTACAGCGGCTGGATGTCGGCGTTCGTCACCGGATGCCGGAACGCCCGGCGCGCGAGCGTTCGCAGAATCGTCCGCGCGCACGAGGCCTCCTGCGCGACGGTGGGGTGGCACACGAAAATCGTCCGGCGGCTCGGCGTGTCGCCGCGTCCCGTCGGTGCGTACGGGCCGCCGACGATCAGCTTGGTGACCTCCGGCGATCGGCCGCGCGCGTCGAATCGCTTCAGACGCGCGCCATCCAGCCGCAGGTCGACGGGCGACGGAATCTGCGTCGCGCCACGCCCGCCGGCACGCCTGGTCGCCGCCGGGTGCGTCCGCTTCCCGCTTCAGATTCTCGCGCGGCGACGTCACGCCAATCGTGCGGAGTCCCGCCTTGACGGGAACCCGCACCTGGTACGGATCCTCTTTCGCTTCGTCCGACCCTGGTTGGACACCCGACACGCGCACCTTGAACACATACTCGGCGTCGAGGGGGAAGTAGTGTTCCACCGTCATGCCGGCGCGCGAATCGAAAGGCAGGTCGTCGTTCAACTGCTCGTTGCGCGGGCCCTTGTTGGGATCGCGCTTCGCGTCGTAGATCTCTTCGACCGGTTTCAGCGTGAGATCGCCGACGGCCAGGCGGCTGACCTTGCGCGCCGCCGACATGTACTTGTCGAGCAGCGCCGGCGACGTGGAGAGCACCGCGGCGATGTTGTCGAAGCCGTAACCGGAATCGTCGACCGGCAGCCATTCACCGGGCCGCACGTCCACGGCCAGCAAATCGCGGACGGCATTGCTGTACTCGGCGCGATTCAGGCGATGCACGGGCGCGCGGCCGGGATTTGGCCGTGCGGCGGCCGCGCGGTCCAGCGTGGTCTCCACGAACACGGCGAACGCCTCGGCCTGCTTCGCGTCCGGCCTCGAGCGGACGGTCGACGGCGGCATTTCGCCGGAGCGCAGCTTGCGCGCCACTTTTTCCCAGACGTCCGCGTGTTCAGGCAGATTGGTGATCGACAGCGTCTGGAGGCTTAAACCGCCCGTTTTCGCCCGGTCGTTGTGGCACGAGACGCAGTAGGTCCCGATGAGGTTCGCAGTTTCGGGTGCGAGGGCAGGCGCGAGGGGCCCGCCTCCGCCCGGCGTCGGCGGCCCGTGCCGGGCTTCGGCGTGGCAGGCGTACGAATGTCCTGGCGTGCCGCACCGCCAAAGACGAAAGACGCCGCCATCAACCAGACCAGCGGTGTGCGCACGCTCAAATTATCCGCCGGTAATTATAACGTCAGACATCCCGCAATCGATTACATGGCAATCTTTTACATCGCCAGAAGCCAGGCCGTTCCGGCCACCAGCGCGGCGACCAGGCCGAAGCCCAGCGCCAGCCCGCCCAGATCCTCTCGAAAGGCGAGCCATCCGCGGCCCCCGGCCGCACGGATGGGGTGAAGAATACTGACCAGCAGCAGCGGCCGCCCAGCTGTTTCGGGCTCATCGCTCGACGTCGTGAGCCGGGTGAAAAACGATTCCATCCGGGCCGCGGGCTCAGGCGGCGTCAAGAGCGACACCACGACCAGCGCGACGATGCCGGTGGTGAGCGCGGCGAGAAAGACGTTCGGATCCCAGCGATCCAGCCGCTCGCCGGCCATGTAATACAGCAGAAAATTCATGGCCAGCGCGCTCAGCAGGCTGGCAATGGCGCCCCATCGGTTCGCCCGCGGCCAGACGATGCCGCCGAGCACACTGATGCCGACGAATGTCGCCAGCGTTTCCGTCAACAGGAACGTGTACAGCACGCTCTGAATCAGGAACATCGCGTAGAGCACGCCGAGCATCGTCAGCGCGACGCCGCTGATTCGGCCCACCCACAGGTAATGCCGGTCGCTGCGATTCGGCGCCAGATGCGGCCGATAGAGCCCTTCGGTGAACAGCGCCCCGACGTCGACCATGTACGCCGAGCAGGCAGACATGCTCGCCGCCAGAATCGACGCGACGAGCAGTCCGAGCAAGCCTGGAACGAGCAGCTGCCGGCACGCGAATCCGAACGCATTCTCCGGGTC
The DNA here is from genome assembly GCA_963792175.1 of uncultured Acidobacteriota bacterium. Taxonomy (GTDB): domain Bacteria; phylum Acidobacteriota; class Vicinamibacteria; order Vicinamibacterales; family CAVVIG01; genus CAWBVG01. Next base: position 132,545 of record CAWBVG010000005.1, on the reverse strand, counting down.
GGCGAGCATCGCGGCCTGGCCGCCTCCCTTGGCGGCAATCGCGGCCACGATCAGGCCGACCAGCATCCAGCCGACGGTGCAGACGCGCTTCACGAAGTTGCCGAACAGCATCCCCACGCGGCACGTGCGTTCATCCCGCCCCGTGCCGACAGTCGCCAGCATGTGCGGCTGCGCCATGATGCCGACGAGACCGTTGATGGTCAGCATCGCGATGACCCACGGTCCGATGCCAGATGGCGTCGAGAGCGAGAAACGGGCCGGCGCCAGCGATGCCTTCATCCCTGCGAGACCGCCGACCTCGTGCCAGCCCAGCGGAATCAGCATGAACGACAGGACGATGATCAGAAACCCCTGGAGCAGATCGGTCCACGCCGACGCCACCAGCCCGCCCACGAAGCTGTAGAGGATGAACATCAGCGTCATGACGACGACGATTTCGTTGACGCCGGCGGTGGCGCCCGTCGCCTGGCTGATCACTTTGCCGGCGCCCTTGAGAAGTCCGCCGGTTTCGATGATGAAGAAGCAGACGGCGAACACGATGTAGCTGGTGCCCATGAACCGGCCGTACCGATCCTCGGCGAGCTCCGCCATCGTCGTCCGGCGGATGCGCCGGAAGACCGGCGCCATGATCCAGTAGATCGGGGTGATGAAGAGGTTCTTCCACTGATACCAGATGGCCGACGCGCCGAGACCGTAGACCGCGCCGGCGAGCGCCACCGGCATTTCCGCGTGGGTGCCGACGCTGAAGCTCTGGCCGATCATCACCCACGGGCCGAACTTTCGATCGCCGAGAAAGTACTCGCGGCTGTGGCGGACGCGATAGCCGACGATCAGGCCGATGGCGGTGATGGCGATGAGATAACCGACGAGGACCGCCCAGTCGAGCAGCGTAATTTTCATCCGCCTTCGCTCCGATGTTGATGTAGAGCTTCGGCGCGACAGGTTACGTCACAGATGCGGAGGACGCAGGCGGCAGCATCCCAGTCGGCGGTGACGGTGCCAGCGGTCGTCGTGCCCAGGTAAGCCGCCGGAATCGTTGACGCCATCGGCACCACGTCGTCGAGCGGCAGTCCCGTGAATCTCACCGCGTTGCCGATGGCGCGGTCCATCGTCAGGCTGGAGCCGGCGAGGTACGGCGTCCCCGGCAACGACACCCGTCCGTCGTCGTCGAGATCGCACTCGACGCCGGCGACGCTGTAGCGTCCCGGTGGAGACGCGGCGGCAGCGATCGCGTCGGTGACGAGGATCGTTCGCCGCGCGCCTTTCGCGCGAATCAGCGATTTGACGGTGGCCGGCGGCAGGTGATGACCATCCGCGATGACGCTGGCGGCGAGGGCATCGGCCGACAGCAGATCCCAGATGACATTCGGATGCCGGGGCAGCGACTGCGGACAGCCGTTGCCGAGGTGCGTGGCCAGCGTCGCGCCGGCGGTTATCGCATCTGCGATCTGCGGGGCCGTGGCGGCGGTGTGGCCGAGCGCCACGCGAATTCCCGCGTCAACCAGATGTTCGATGAGCCGCAGTGCGCCAGGCCGTTCCGGAGCGAGCGTCACGAGCACGATGCGTCCGGCGGCCGCGTCCTGGCGCCGGCGGAAATCGTCAAGGGTCGGCGTCGCGACGTTCGCGTGTGGATGCGCGCCTCGATAGCCGTCGTCGGGCGAGACGTACGGACCCTCCATGTGAATCCCGGCGATCGCCGGATGCGAGCTGTGCGACAGCAGGCGAGCGCTCGCCGCGAAGCGATCGAAAGACGACGTGATCAGCGTCGGCAGACAGCGGGTCACGCCGGTGCGCCGCATCCGCTCGAGCGCGTCGTCCAGGCGATCGGCGGTTAAGTCGGGTGCATTGAAATCGACGCCGCCGAAGCCGTTGACCTGGAGGTCGAACAATCCCGGCAGCGTGACCTTCATGAAGCGTCCGCCGCCGCGCCTCCGGCGCTCTGGCGGGACAGGTCGGTGAGGATGGCGCCGCGGCGTTCCGGGGGCAGGAGGCTCGCCGACTCGCGATCGAGATAGATGGTGGCGTTGGCGTGCGTCTGCAGGATGGATGCGGGCGCTGCCGGCGACACCGGACCATCGAGGCAGGCCTTGACGGCCACCGCTTTACGCGCGTCGGGCACGACGCAGATGATCTCGCGCGACTTCATGATCTGGCGGATCGACATCGAAATCGCCTGTGACGGCACCTCGTCGATCGACGCAAACCAGCCCTCGCCGACCTGTTGCCGCCGGCAGGCGGCGTCGAGCGTCACGATCAGGTACGGCTGTTCCGTGGTGAAGTCGGCGGGCGGATCGTTGAACGCGAGGTGGCCGTTTTCGCCGATGCCGACAAACGCGACGTCGACGGGGCGCTCGGCGATCGCGCGTCCGGCTCGCTCGGCGACGGCGGCGGCGTCGCGTTCACCGTCGAGCAGGTGGTACCGCGTGAGACCCGTCTTGCTGATCAACCGCTCGAGCAAATACTTGCGGAAGCTGGCCGGGTGATCGATCGGCAGGCCGACGTACTCGTCGAGGTGAAACATCTCCACGCGCGACCAGTCGATGCCGGGCGCGGCGGTGAGGGCGTCGAGAAAGTCGAACTGCGACGCGCCGGTCGCGGCGACGATTCGGGCTTCTTTCCGTGCGTCGATCGCCGCACGAAGGGCCTGCGCGGCGTGCCGCGCCGCCGCGAGGCTGAGCGTCGATCGATCGACGTAGGTCTTGATCTGCATGATCCGGGGTCAGATCTTGATTTTTGCGCGACGTCGTGGACGGACCGCAAAAATCAAGATCTGACCCCGCTTTCTCGCGGCGGCATGGCCGCAAACGTCTTCTCGATGTTCTCCAGCACCGCCAGCGTCGACCTGACCCCTGCCTGTAAGTAGCGCTCGCCGATCTGCGCCGTCGAGCCGCGGGCGTCACCCCAGGTGCCGGATTTCGTTGCCCAATAGCACCGATCCCGGGGACGTAAAGAAGAAGGCCGTGTGCACTGGCGCGGTGTTGACCGTGTACTCCGGGAACGGCGGAAACTCGGCGTTCGCCCGGTCCATGTCGACCAGGGCAGGGTTGATCGCGAGCACGGCGGAGGTCTCGGCCAGGTTCGCGTGCAATCCGTTTTTCAGGCCTGAAAACTCCGCGACTTCCTCCGCGGTGAGGCCGTCCCAGTAATTGACCGGAAATGCCTTGACGCCCTTGGGCATGCGGTCGGCCGCATCGGCGCACCCGTACGCGATGGCGTAGGTGTTGTCGTAGTGGCCGTTCAGGAACACGATCCGCTTGAAACCCGCGGTGGCGAACGAGGCGCACAGGTCCCCAATCATCGCCATGAACGTCGGAATGCGGATGTGCGCCAGCCCGGTGAACCCGACGTGCGGATAGGACAGCGCGTAGTTGATGGGCGGGGCGACGAGGGCGCCGATCTGGGGCGCGACGCGGCGCGCCACCTCCTGCGGAATGAGCACGTCGGTCAGGAGCGGCCCATGCGGTCCGTGCTGCTCGGTGGCGCCGGTCGGAATGATGACTGTGTGACCATTTTTCAGGAACGCCTCGACTTCCGGGTTGGTCATCTCGCCGAGAAACACCGTGGGCGGCTTCATCAAGACCTCGTGAGGGCACATCCTACACGCGAACTAATTTCCTCCGATTCAAGAATTTGGTCGGATTGTCGACGGACTAATTGAAATCCATTACATCGGCCTTGACAGCCCCAGCCCTGCGGTGCGACCCTCTGCGCGACTCATTGTCTTCGTTAGTCACTGTACGTCTTCGTTTGACGGAGGAGGGATTCGTGGCAAGTACCGTTCGACCTTCGCGATCGGGCGTCTGGTCTGTCGCCAGGTTCGCCATCGCCGCTTCGTTCCTTGCTATCGCCTTCACGGCAGTGCCTGCGTCGGCACAGATTCTTTACGGCAGCGTCGTCGGGACAGTCAAGGACTCCACGGGGTCCGTGCATCCCCGGCGCCACGGTGACGATTGTCAACAAGGAAACCAACCTGACGCGTGAAGCGGTCACGAACAGCGATGGTGCCTACAGCATCATCAACGTTCAGCCGGGACCGTACGACGTCAAGGTGACGCTGACGGGATTCCGCGACGTCGCGCGGTACAACGTGCCGGTCACCATCGGCCAGATTGCGCGCGTCGACGTCGCGCTGGAAGTCGGCACGGTCACCGAGTCGGTGATGGTCGTCGGCGAGTCGCCGCTGCTGCAGACCGACAAGGCCGACGTCCACACGGAGCTTCAAGTCGGACGAGCATCACGCAGCATGCCGCTCAACCGGTTCCGCAACTATCAGGCGCTGATCAACCTGGTGCCGGGCACGACGCCGATGGCGTTCGGCAACGCGGAAACCGACACGCCGGCGCGGTCGATGGCGACCAACGTCAACGGCCAGGCGAACACGCAGCAATTCGACGCGCACCGACGGCGCCACGAACATGAACATCTGGCTGCCGAACCACAACATGTACATCTCGCCGGCCGAGACGGTCGACACCGTCGAACGTGTCGACCAGCAGCTTCGACGCCGAGCAGGGCATGGCGGGCGGCGCGGCGGTGACGGTCGATCACCAAGTCGGGCACCAACGAGTTCAGGGGCTCGGCGTTCGAGGGCTTCAACAACGAGAAGCTGAACGCCAAGCCGTTCTACTTCGGCGCCGGACCGGTGCCCGACAAGCTGCCGGTCAAGACGAACAACTACGGCGGCACGGTCGGCGGTCCGATCAAACACGACAAGCTGTTCTTCTTCGGGTCGTTCGAAGGCTACAAGCGGAGCCAGAGCCTCTTCACCTTCTTCAGCGTGCCGGACGCCGCGCTGCGCGCCGGCGACTTCAGCAAGGCGCTCAACACGAACGGCTCGGTCCAGCAGCATCTACAACCCGTTCACCGGCAACGCCAACGGCGCCGGGCGCGCAGCAGTTCGCGAACAACCAGATTCCGGCGAGCATGATCAACCCGATCGCGCTGAAGATCATGCAGCTCGTCCCCGCTGCCGAACACCGCCGGGCATCGGCGCCGGCGGTCTGACGAACAACTACCAGCGGCAGGAAGACCGGCAGGTCGATCGCGAGAACTACGACGCTGAAGATGAACTGGAACCGCACGGCGACGCACCAGCTCTGGGTCAAGTTCAGCCACATGCACGCGATCGTCGACGACCTGACGAACTACCTCGGACCGGATCCGAATGCGACGGGCGACGGCGGCAACACCAAGGTCTACCAGTTGACGACCGGCCAGACGTGGACGCTCAGCCCGACGCTGTTGATGGACAGCACGTTCGGCTTCTCGCGGCAGAAGCAGGACGTGCTCGGTCCGGACTTCAACGCCGGCAACTTCGGCCTCGACGTCCTCGGCATTCCCGGCACCAACGATCAGGGCATCGGCGATCAGCGCTACGCCGGCTATCCCGTTCAGATTCGGGGACGACCGGCTTCTCCAGCCAGCTCGGCAACCGCGACGGCTGGAACCCGATCTTCCGCGACGAGCGGACCTACTCGATCGCCACCAACCTCACGAAGGTCAAGGGCCGGCACGATTTCCGCGGCGGCTACTTCCTGAACTTCCTGTACCTCGACCACTGGCAGCCGGAAACCGGCAACCCGCGCGGGCGCTTCGACTTCAACGGCGAACACGACCGGCACTGCGCGGCGGCGCCAGACGACCAACTTCTACAACCAGTACGCCTCGTTCCTGCTCGGCCTGGTCGGCACCGCCAACAAGAGCGTGCAGAACGAGCTGATGACCGCGCGGGAGTGGCAGCACGCGCTGTACTTCCGCGATCGGTGGACGCCGACCTCGAAGCTCACGCTCGATCTCGGGCTGCGCTGGGAGTTCTACCCGATCATGCACCGCGCGGACGGCCGCGGTCTCGACCGGCTCGATCTCTCCAATCCCGATTCGCCCGCCAGCTCGACGTGCTCGTCGCCGGGCGCGGCAGCAATCCGCAGACCAACGGGATGAAGCGCCGGTCTGGACAACTTCGCGCCGCGCGTCGGCGGCGTCTACCGGATCAACGACAAGACGGTCTTCCGCACGGGCTACGGCCTGACCTACAACGCGCAGGCTGGGCGCGCGCGGTGCGCGGCGACAACGACTATCCGGTGACGATCGCGTCGAGCTTCTTCAACCCCGACCAGTTCGCGCTACTACGCACCGCTCCAGCAGGGCATTCCGACCATGATGGGGCCCGACTGAGCTGGGCCGTGTGCCGCTCGATCGCGCGGCCGCGGAGTACACGCCGGAGATCGACAACATCGATCGCGGCTACGTCCACACCTGGAACGTCGCGTTCGAACGGCGCCTGCCGATGGATCTGACGGTTGACGTCGCCTACGTGGGGGCGAAGGGCGTCGGCGGCTACGCCGCGCTCGACATCAACGCGCCGCAGACGCTCGGCGGCGGCGACGCCGGCCGGCCCTACGCGTCGCTCGGGCGCTTCGTCGCCATCAATTCGTGGGGCGATGCGGCTGAAGACCGAGTACAACTCGCTGCAGATCGCGCTCAACAAGCGCGTTTCGCACGGGTTCCTGTTGAAGGGCGCCTACACGCTCAGCAAGGCGATGAACGAGAGCGAACGACGACGGCCGGGCCACGCTGACGTTCAACACGCCGAGCGAGCTCGATCGCAACTGGGCGCCGGCCGGCTTCGACCGGCGGCACAACTTCCAGTTGGGCTTCGTGTATCAGCTGCCGTGGCAGAGCACCGGAACGGCTACGCGAATGCCGCGCAGGCGATCGTCCGAGGACTGGCAGTTGAACGGCGTCTTCGGCGCGTTCAGCGGCAATCCGTTCACGATGACGGCGCAGCGGCACGCTCGGTGAACACGCCGAGCAACCAGCAGACGGCGGATCTCACCGGCACCTACAACATCACCGACAAGATCGGCTCGGCCGGCGCGTGGTTCGACACCACGGCCTTCGCGCAGCCGACCGGCGTCCGCTTCGGCAACACGGGCCGCAACCAGTTCTACGGTCCCGGCGGCTGGAACCTCGACCTTCGCTGTTCCGCGGTCGTTCCCGATGGGTGGCCAGAAGCGGCTCGAGGCCCGGATCGACGGCCGGCAACATCTTCAACAAGCCGGTCTTCGCCAACCCGCAGAGCAACGTCACGTCCGGCACGTTCGGACAGATCACCGGCATCGCGGGCGGACGGCGCTCTGACCAACGCCGCCTACACGGAGCGGTCGGTCGTGCTCGGGCTCAGGTTCACCTTCTAGCACTGATTACGGACTGCGGGTCGAGGATGCGCCCTTCGGCAGGCTCAGGGCGGCCTGAGCTTGTCGAAGGCCGGATTGACGGAAACGTCAGAATCCGCAATCCTCAATCCGCAACTCCGTGATGACCAGCGCAGTCCTCCTTTTCATCTCCGCGCTCGCGCTCCCCACAGCCCTGGCTCGCCATAGCGCCGAAGGCGCGGCGGCGGCGCCGCAGACTGCGCCTCCGCCTTTCCTCACCTCGCGCTCGACTCCTTTCCGGCGCCGACGCGTGACGCGCTCGCGCGCGCGTACCAGGATGCGGCCGCGCGTCCCAACGACGCCGAGCGGTTGGCGCGCTCGCGCGCATGCTGCACGCGTGGGAGCAATGGGACGCCGCGCACGAGGCGTACGCGCGCGCCCAGGCGCTGGCGCCGAGAACGTTCGACTGGCACTACCTCGACGCGCTCGTGCTGCAGCGCCTCGCGCGGCACGCCGACGCGGCGGCGCGGCTCGAGCAGGCGTTGACGATCTCGCCGGACTACCTGCCAGCGCGGGTGAAGCTCGCCGAAGCGCTCCTCGAAGCGGGGAATATCGAGCGAAGCCAGCGGCTGTTCGATGCCTTGCGCCGCGTTCCGGCAGTCGGAGGCCGGCGGCCGAGCTCGGACTGGGGCGCATCGCGGCGGCGGAAGGGCATCACGAGGCGGCGGTCGCGCACCTCCAGCGCGCCGTGTCGCTCTTTCCCGAATGGGGCGCCGCGCATTACGCGCTCGCGCTCTCGTATCGTGCGCTCGGGCGTCGCGACGACGCGCAGCGCGCGCTCGAGCGGCACGCGCAATACGGTCCCCGATGGCCGGCGCTCGAGGACCCGGTGCTCGCGACTGTCACGCGCTGAGGGACGATGCGCAGACGAACCTGCAGCGGGGGCTGAAGCTCGCGGATGCCGGCGATGTGGCCGGCGCCATCGCGGCGCACGAAGCGGCGCTGGCGCGCGATCCGTCGCTCGCGCAGGCGCACGCGAACCTTGTCTCGCTCTACGGCCGCGCCCGAGACTGGCCGAAGGCCGAGGCGCACTACCGCGCGCGTCGTCGCGCTCGGGTTCAACCTCGCCGAGGCGCACTACGACTACGGCGTGCTGCTCGGCCTGCAGGAAAGTGGGACGCTCGCGGCCGACGCCTACCGGCAGGCGATCGCCGTCAACCCGCGTCACGCGCAGGCGCACAACAACCTCGGGCAGATCCTCGAGCGGCAGCAGACAGATCGACGCCGCGGCCGCCGCGTATCGGCAGGCGGTCGACGCGCAGCCGACGTTCCGGCTGGCGCGGTTCAATCTCGGACGGATGCTGCTCGCGCTCGTCGCGGCCGGACGACGCGATCGTGGAGCTCGAGAAGCTGACGGAGCCGCGCGACGCCGACGCGCCGCGCTACCTGTTTGCCCTGGCGACCGCGCACGTGCGCGCGGGCCACAATGACGAAGGCATCAAGTGGGCGACCGAGGCGAAGCAGCTTGCCGCCGAGCACGGGCAGGAGGAGCTCGCCGCCGCCATCGAGCGCGACCTGGCGCGACTCAGGTGAGCGGCCTGTCACGTTTGACCGCTGAGACACTGCACAGATCGCAGAGAAGATTGTCTCTGTACGGTCGCTGCGGCCTCTGCGGTTCGTCTTTGCGATCGCGCTGCCGGCGCGATCGCGCTAACGCGCCTGCCGGCGGCGTGCGACGCGCGATGTCGGCCGCCGAGCCGCTCTTCGTCGAGTCCGCCGCGGCGACCGGGCTGGTGTTCACCCACGTCAACGGCGCGACCGGCCAGTACTACCTGCCGGAGCTGATGGGCGCCGGCGTCGCGCTCTTCGATTACGACAACGACGGCGACCTCGACGTCTTTCTCGTCCAGAGCGGTGCCATCAACGGGAGCTCGCCGCCTGGCGAGCCGCCTGTTCCGCAACGATCTCGACGGTCGGCGCCGGACGGCCGGCGCACGCTTCGCTTCACCGACGTCACCGCGCAGCCGGCGTCGGCGTGCGCGGCTACGGCATGGGCGCCGCGGTCGGCGACTACGACAACGACGGCGACCTCGACCTCTTCGTCACCGGTTTCGGTGCCGACACGCTCTATCACAACAACGGCAACGGCACGTTCACCGATGTGACGACCCAGGCCGGCGTGTCAGCGACCCGCTGTGGAGCACCAGCGCCGCGTTCGTCGACTACGACCGCGACGGCGACCTCGATCTCTTCGTCGCCAACTACCTCGACTTCACGGTCGCCGGCAACAAGCAGTGCAACGACTCGGTCGGCGCGCGCGACTACTGCGGCCCGCGCTGCCTACCAGCCGGTGCCCGACCGTCTGTACCGCAACGACGGCAACGGCCGCTTCATCGACGTCACCGAGCGCGCGGGCATCACCAAAGCCGACGGCGCCGGCCTCGGCGTCTCGACCGGCGACTACAACGGCGACGGCTGGCCGGACCTCTACGTCGCCAACGACGCGACGCCGAACCAGCTCTGGATCAACCAGCACGACGGCACGTTCGTCGACGAAGGCTGCTCTCGGGCTCGGCGCTGAACGCCGCCGGCAACCCCGAGGGCAGCATGGGCATCGCGTCGGGCGACTTCGATCTCGACGGCGACGAGGATCTGTTCGTCACCAACATCGTCGGCGAGACCTCCGTGCTCTACCTGAACGACGGCCACGGCAACTTCGAGGACGTGCGCGCGCGCACCGGGCTGGCGCGTCTGACGGCGGCGTTCACCGGCTTCGGCACCGACTGGTTCGACTACGACAACGACGGCTGGCCCGATCTCTTCATCGCCAACGGCGCCGTCAACATCGTCGAGGCGCAGCGCGGAACAGCCGTCGCCGTTCCGGATGCGCAACCAGCTGTTCCACAACCTGGAAGGGCGCCGCTTCGAAGACGCCAGCGCGCTGGCGGGCCGGCGTTCGCGCGCGCCGAGATCGGCCGCGGCGCCGCGTTTGGCGACATCGACAACGACGGCGACGTCGACATCGTCGTCACGAACAACAACGGCCCGGTGCGCCTGCTGCTCAACCAGGCGAGCCGGCAACAGCACTGGCTGCAGGTGCGGCTCGACCAGCGGCCGGGCAACCGGTTCGGGTTTGGCGCGCTGGGTCGGCGTCGAGCGAGCCGGGCGTCCCACGCTCTGGCGCCGCGTGCGGACCGACGGCAGCTATCTGTCGGCGAGCGACGTCCGCGTGCACTTCGGGCTCGGCGCGGCCGCGGCCGTGACCGCGATCGTCGTTCAGTGGCCGGACGGTCAGCGCGAGCGGTTGACTGACGTCGGCGCCGACCGCGTCGTGACGCTTCGCCGAGGCACCGGACGTTCTTGATCGCGCCCCTGCATCGGCAGCATGATGTGCCATGCAGAAAGCCCAGGAGTTGAAGCCCGCGGGGGTCAGCCGGCGGACGGCGCTCAAAGCCTTTGGTACCGGCATCGGCACGGTCGCGGCGCTGCCGTGGCTGTCCGACGAAGGGCTGCTCGCGTTCGCGCGCATTCAGGAGAGCAATGCGCCGCCGCAGCCCAAGGTCTTCTCGCCACGCAGTTCGCGACCCTCGAGCTTCTCGTCGACGCGATTATTCCCACCGACGATCGTTCTCCGGGCGCGAAGCAGGCGCGCGTCGCCGACTACATCGATCTGCTGGTCAGCGAAGGCGACCGGCGGCTGTCCTTGGAATGGCTCGGCGGGCTCGCGGCGCTCGACGGCGAAGCCGCGGCGCGGTTCCGCGCGCCGTTCGCCAGCTCACGGCCGCTCAGGTCGACGCCATTCTGCAGACCATCAGCCGCAACGAGAAGGCGCCGCAGACGCCGCTCGAAGCGTTCTTCGTGATGGCGAAGCAGGCGACGATTCGCGGCTACTACACGTCGAAGATCGGCATTCACGACGAGCTGCACTACAAGGGCAATCATGTTCCTCAAGGACTTCGTCGGCTGCCAGACCGAGGACGGCAAGGATTGCCCGCATCTGCGGACAGAAACATGTAGACAGCGAAGTACACGACGTTCTAGCGATGCGCACGGAGGCCAGGAGTATCACGATGTTTTTCTTTGAGAATCACGACATTCTCCGTGATCATCCTGATCTCTGTTAGAGAGAGAGACGATGCAGCAGGATCCGACCCTCGACGTCAACCTGACGCGCGCGCTCGACGAATCGAAGCGGCTCGCCGACTCGATCAAGCCCGGCAGCGATCGCTGGGACGTCATCGTCGTCGGCAGCGGGGCCGCCGGGGGAATGGCGGCGTTTCAGCTGGCGATGGCCGGCGTCAAGGTGCTGCTTCTCGAAGCCGGCCGGATGATCGACGTTCGCACCGAGTACCGGACGATGGAGTGGCCGTACGCCATCGAACCGGCGCGGCCGCCTGCCGCCAGGCGAACGGCCGATCGACGTCGCCGAGTACAGCTTTCTCGATCGCCCGTACGGCTCGAATCCCGCATTCGAGAAGTACAAGAAGGTGGCGTCGTACGCGAGCAATCGGTTCACCCGCAACTGGGTCGTGGACGAGCGGCAGAATCCGACGACCGGGACGCCGTACGCGTGGGTGCGCGCGAACGTCCTCGGCGGCAAGACGAACTTCTGGGGCCGCGGCGCGCTGCGCTACGGGCCGCTGCAGTTCAACGCCGCCAGCCGCGACGGCTTCGACGTCGACTGGCCGATCTCGTACGACGATGTGAAGCCGTACTACGACAAGGTTGACGTGCTGCTCGGATGCTCCGGGACGACCGAAGGCCTCATGCAGGTCCCCGACGGCGTGTTCCAGCGGCCGTCGAAGCTGAATTGCGTCGAGGTGGCGTTCAAGCGCGCGATTGCCAAGATGGGACGCCACTACATTCCCGGCCGCGCCGGCGTGACGACCGAGGGGGTCCTGAACAACAAATATCGGGCGCGCTGCGCCGGCCGCGGGCGCTGCGGACGCGGCTGCGACATCAGCGCGGCGTTCCACTCGCCGACGGCGCTCATCTATCCGGCGCGCGACAGCGGCAACCTGACGGTGCGGCCGTATTCGAGGGTCTCGGAAGTGCTCGTCGGCGAGGCGTCGAACCGCGCCACCGGCGTGCGGGTCATCGACGCGAACACACGCGAGGTGATGGACTTCAAGGCGCCGGTGGTCGTCCTCGGCGCCGGCGCGCTGGACACGACGCGCATCCTGCTCAACTCGCGATCGAGCGCGCACCCGAGCGGCCTCGGGAATTCGTCGGGAGTGCTCGGCTGCTACCTGAGCGAGCACATCATGGGCATTCGCGGCAGCGGATACATCCCGGCCCGCATCGGCACCGAAGCGACGCTCGACGACGGCCGTCCGGTCGCGCCGTACATCCCGCGGTTCCGCAACATCACCGACAAGCATCCCGACTTCATCCGCGGCTACCACTTCCAGGGCGGCGGCGGCTGCTCCGAGTATCCCGGCATGGCGCACGACATCCCGGGATACGGCAAGGCGTTCAAGTCGAACGTGCGGAAGTACTATCCGGCGCTCATCAGCTTCGGCGGCTTCGGCGAGGTGCTGCCGCGCAAGGAGAACCGCGTCACGCTCGATCCGGCCGTGAAGGACGCGTGGGGCATTCCGGTGCTCAAGTTCGACTACATCTTCCGCGACAACGAGCTGAAGATGGCGAAGGACATGGCCGACTCGATCGAGGAGATGCTGGTGGCCGCGAAGGCCGAGGACATCAAGATCGAGCGGGAGCCGCTGCCGCCCGGCTGGTCGATTCACGAGATCGGCACGGCGCGGATGGGCGACGATCCGCGGACCTCGGTGACCGATCGCTTCTGCCGGCTGCACGACGCGAAGAACGTCTACATCGCCGACGCCGCGCCGTTCGTCTGCGGCGGCACGCAGAACACCACCTGGTCGATCCTGGCGATGGCGTGGCGGACCACGGATTACCTGAAAGAGCGTCTGAGGCCGGGGACGTGTGATGGATCGCCGCACGTTTCTGCAGTCGTGTCGCCGCCGGCGTTGTCATCGGTGCGGCCTCGGCAGGCCGTCTCGGCCTCGACGCCGGGCATCCCGAGCCGGTCGAGGGCGACGAGCTCGGGCCGCCGAGCCGTCGAGCGCGAAGGCCGTGCTCATCTCGATGCTGCCGAAGGACGCTCCCGTACGCGCAGCGTTTCCAGATCGCGCGCGCCGCCGGCTTCGACGCGATCGAGATGCAGACGATCGCGTGCGAAGGACGAAGCGGCGGAAGTCCGCGAGGCGGCGGAGAAGACCGGGCTGCGCGATTCACTCCGTGATGAACATGGATCACTGGCGCTACCCGCTGTCGAGCAGCGACCGCGAGGTCGTCGATCGCAGCGTCGCCGGCATGGAGGCCTCGCTGCGCAACGCGGCGCTCTGGGGCGCCGACACGGTGCTGCTGGTTCCGGCGGTCGTCGACGCGACGACCTCGTATCAGGACGCGTGGACGCGATCGCAGCGCGTGATTCGCGAGCGCCTGCTGCCGCTGGCGCGCGAGTCTGAAGGTGGTCGTCGCGGTCGAGGAAGTGTGGAACAAGTTCCTCCTGAGCCCGATGGAGTTCGCCCGCTACGTCGACGAATTCGAGTCGCCCTGGCTGAAGGCGTATTTCGACGTCGGCAACGTCGTGTTCTACGGCTTCCCGCAGGACTGGATTCGCGCGCTCGGGCCCCGCATCGCGAAGGTGCACCTGAAGGACTTCCAGCTCGATCGTCCGAACGGCCGGTTCGCGTGGACGCAACATCGGCGAGGGCGACATCGACTGGCTCGCCGTCCACCGGGCGTTCGCAGACGTCGGCTATCGCGGCTGCTTCACGACGGAAGTGTCCGGCGGCGACAGCGCCTACCTGACCGATCTCGCGCGCCGCCTCGACCGGTTCCTCGAGGGGCAGAAGCCGGTGTAATGCCCGCCGAGGTCACAGAGAGCACGGAGCGAACGGGTAAACCACAGAGCAACGGAGCAACGGAGACGAGAAGAGACTCAGCGATTCGACGGGTCGGCCTGCGACGCAGGCCGACTGCGCGATCGGATCGAATCGTGAAAACGAACACGGATGATCGTCGTGCTCGTTTTCACGATTCGATCCGATTGCGCCGTCGCTTCGTGACGCCCGTCGAATCGCTGACCTCTGTTCGTACTCCGTTGCTCCGTGTCTCTGTGGTTAAGCCGTTATCTCCGTCGCCTCCGTTGACCGGCGGCGGCTGCCAGCGTCGATGAACGATCGGATCCGCGGTCTCGCGCAGACGCTCTGGGACTACCATCACCTCAATCATCAGCTGGCCCGGGCCGATGCGATCCTCGTGCTGTGCAGCCACGACAAGACGGTCGCGAAGCGCGGCGCGGCGCTGTTTCTCGAGGGCTGGGCGCCGCTGCTGATTTTCGCGGGTGGACTTGGCGCGATCACGCGGCACCTGTGGCAGGAGCCGGAAGCCGATCAGTTCGCCGCGATTGCCGCCGGCATGGGCGTCCCGAAGGAGCGGATCCTCGTCGAGAATCGATCGACGAACACCGGCGAGAACGTCCAGTTCACGAGGCAGCTGCTCGCGGAGAAAGGGCTCGATCCGCAGTCGTTCATCGTCGTGCAGAAGCCGTACATGGAACGCCGCAGCTATGCGACGTTCAGGAAGGTCTGGCCTGAGAAAGCAGCTCGTGGTGACGTCGCCGCAGGTGTCGATGGACGACGTATCTGCAGTGAATACTCACACGACGCGCTGTCGCCGGACGACGTGGTGGCATCATGGTCGGCGATCTGCAGCGGATCCGGCTGCTATCCCGCGAAAGGCTTTCAGATCCACCAGGACATTCCCGACGACGTCTGGCGCGCCTACGAAGAGCTGGTCAAGGCCGGATACGACAAATACCTGATATGAGCATCATGTCGATGATGAGAACGAGACTTTCGGTGTTGCTCGTGGCGGTTGCCGCGATGGCGCTCGGCACACTCGGCACAACCGCGACCGGGCACGCGCAGACCGGCTATCGGCCGACCGCGGCGAATCTGGCGGCGCGCGAGTGGTTCCAGGACGCGCGCTTCGGCCTGTTCGTGCATTGGGGCGTCTACAGCGTGCTCGGCGACGGCGAGTGGGTGATGAACAATCGGAAGATTCCGGCCGCCGACTACGAAAAGCTGCCGGCGCAGTTCAATCCGGTGGCGTTCGATCCGGTCGAGTGGGTCGCGCTCGCGAAGGCGGCCGGCATGAAGTACATCACCATCACGAGCAAGCATCACGACGGCTTCGCGATGTTCGACTCGAAGGTCTCCGACTACAACATCGTCTCGCGCACGCCGTATCGCAAGGACGTCCTCAAGGCGCTCGCCGAGGAATGCCGCCGAGCAGGGACTGAAGCTGTTCTTCTATTACTCACAGCTCGACTGGCATCATCCCGATTACTTTCCGCGCGGCCGCACCGGCCGCGACGCGGAGCGGCCGGAGGCAGGGCGAGTGGTCCCGCTACATCGAGTACATGAACGGCCAGCTGCGCGAGCTGTTGACGAATTACGGCGAGATCGGCGGCATCTGGTTCGACGGGTGGTGGGATCGCCCCGAGGCGCCGTGGCAGCTCGATCGCACCTACGCGCTGATTCACGAGCTGCAGCCGCAGGCGCTCATCGGCGCCAACCATCACCGCCGCCCGTTCCCCGGCGAAGACTTCCAGATGTTCGAGAAGGATCTGCCGGGCGGCCGCACCGCCGACTTCAACAAGGACTCGGAAATCGGCGACCTGCCGCTCGAAACCTGCGAGACGATGAACGGGTCGTGGGGATTCAACCTCACCGATCGCCGGCACAAGTCGACGCGCGATCTGATCCGCTACCTCGTGCGCGCGGCCGGATCGAACGCGAATTTCCTGCTCAACGTCGGGCCGATGCCGAACGGCCGCATCCAGCCGGAATTCGTGTCGCGGCTGCAGGAAATCGGCGCGTGGATGGCGAAGAATGGCGAAGCGATCTACGGCACGCGCGGCGGTCCGATCGCGCCGCACGCCTGGGGCGTGACGACGCGCAAAGGCAACCGCGTGTACGTCCACGTGCTCGACGCGCCGGACACGTCGCTGCTGCTTCCGCCGCTCGGCGCCAGGATTCGCAGCGCCCGCTTCCTGGCCACCGGCCGCGCGGCGGAATTCTCCGAGCACGATTTCGGCGTCGTGGTGAAGCTGCCGCGCGACGCCGTCGATCCGATCGATACGATCGTCGAGCTCGTTCTCAGTTCTTGATTTCGCGAATCTTGATGTTCCGGAAGGCGACGCGGTCGCCGTGGTCCTGCAGCCCGATGTGGCCGCGCCGCGCGCGGCCGTAGCTCGGGTAGTCCTTGAACTTGCTCTCCTCGGACCCGCCGCTCCCAGTCAGGAGTCCACAGCTCGTACTCGACCACCTTCACGCCGTTCAGCCAGTGCTCGACGTGCGCGCCGCGCACGAGGATGCGCGTCTCGTTCCACGAGCCGATCGGCTTCGTCACGTCGCGTGACGGCGGATGCAGATCGTAATTCGCGCCGGTGTACTGCCCCGGCTTGAGCGGCTCCTTGTAGGCGTTGTCGATGATCTGATACTCCGGCGCCATGTGCCACATCACCGTCGTCGTCTTCGACGACGCGGTAGAAGACGCCGCTGTTGCCGTTCGGCGACAGCTTCCACTCGAGCGTCAGCTCGAAATCGCCGAACTCGTCGATGGTGACGATGTCGCCGGCCTGACCGACGCGGGTGAGCGCGCCGTCGATCGGCCTGCCAGCCGCCGGGCAGCGTCTGCTGGCGATAGCCGCGCCAGCCGCGCGGTCGTCTTGCCGTCGAACAGCAGGCGCCAGCCGTCCGCCCGCTCTTTCGCGCTGACAGGGTATTCGGCGTGTCCTGCGCCGCACGCAGCGCATGATCGCCGCAGCGCCGAGAACGCGAGTCGTACACGCCCAGCGACGTTCCTTCATCAGTGCGACTCGATCGAGGTCCGCGTCATCTTCTCGGCATCCCAGCCGATCGGCCGGTTCTCGAAGTAGCTGTGGTTCGCGAGCAGCGCCGGTCCGGCCGCGCGCAGGCCGAACACCGCGTCTTCGACCACCGGCCGCCGCGTGCGCACCGCGTCGAAGAAGTTGCGGAAATGATCCTCGGTGCTGTTGTAGCGCGGCGGTGCGGCGTAGGTCTCGTCGGCGCGCGGCTGCAGCTCCGGCCGATCCGGATACTTCGCGCGATACTCCTTCATGATACGCGTCCTGCGCGGCCTTCGCGAACGTGTCGCCGGTCTGGCCCGGCTCCTTGGCCGGCGGGCGCCGCGACAGCGTCACGGACTTGTCGCCAATCGTGAGCACGCCTTCGGGTCCGACGAAGCGGAACGACGTAGGCGTCGCCGGCGCCTTCGGCGAAGTTCACCTTCAGCGACAGCGTGAACGCCGGATGCGTCGCGGTCTTCGGATAGTCGTAGAGCGCGAGCATCACGTCGGGCACGTCGCGGCCGTCGTTCCATTGGCGCAGCCCGCCGCTCGCGATGGCGCGCGTCGGTCCCAGCGCGTCGAGCACGAAATGGATGCCGGTGAACAGGTGCACGAACAGATCGCCGGGAATGCCGGTGCCGTAGTCGCGGTAGTTGCGCCAGCGGAACAGGCGCACCGGGTCGAACGGCCGCTTCGGCGCGCGGCCGAGGAACCGATCCCAGTCGATGGTCTGCGGCGAGGCGTCGGGCGGAATCGAATACTGCCACGCGCCCATCGAGGAGTTGCGGTTGATCCACGCTTCGACGAGGTTCAGCTCGCCGATCGCGCCGGCGCGGAACAGCTCCCTCGCCTTGCGCGTAGACGATCGAGCTGGCATGCTGGCTGCCGACCTGCAGGATGCGGCCGGTCTGCCGCGCGGCTCGATGATCCGCGGCCCTTCGTCGAGCTGCTGCACCATCGGCTTCTCGACGTAGACGTCCTTGCCCGCCTTCATCGCGTCGACCGCCATCTGCATGTGCCAGTGATCCGGCGTCGCGATGATCACCGCATCGACGTCGCGGCGCGCCAGCACCTCGCGGTAGTCGCGCGTCGTGAAGAGCTGGCTGCCCCAGCGCTCCCTGGCGAGCGTCAGCCGTCCGTCGTAGACGTCGGCGGCCGCCACCAGCTCGACGCCTGGCGTTCGAAGCGCCGAGCGCAGGTCCTGCTGGCCGCGAATCCCGACGCCGATCGCCGCGACGCGGATCCGGTCGTTCGACGACGGCGTCTGTGACGGCGCCGAGCGTCTGCGCGCGCAGCACGATCGGCGCCGCCGCAGCGGCGCCGGCGACGGTCTTGAGAAAATCACGCCGCGAGCGTCGAGTGCGGCTCATGGCATCCGACCAATTCACTCACATTCGCGCTCAATCGCCAATTGTTCGTTCTAGTCTACGACCAACGGCAGCGCGACCGGCTGGCCTCCGAGCTCCGCCGACCGATCCGCCGCCAGGCACACCTCCATCGTCTTCTGCGCGTCGAAGACGTTGATCGACGTCTCGCGATCCTCGAGCACGCAGGCCACGAGCTCGTCGATCTCCGCCTGGAACGGATGGTGGCTGACGTCGGCCGTCTCGGGCATCGTGCAGACGATCCGGATCGCCGGCCGGCCCGCCAGATCCGTGGCCGCCGCAAGCCGGACGTCCGGAAACGGGTTCGCCGCCGCCAGCGCGCTCGAGGTCGAGCGGCTCGTCGAGCCATTGCAGCAGGTCCTGCCGCAGCGTCGCGCGATCGCCCATCAGCTCGACCACGAACGTGTACGGCAGCATGAAGTCGGTGGAGCTGGTGACGTGGCCGAGCGCCGATCCTCCGAGCGTCATGTTCGCCACGATCGACGTCGGCCACTCGTAGCCGCTCGGTGAAGTGGGTGTGCAGCGCGCTCACGGACGGTCGGCTCGAGGCCGGAGCACCAGCGCAGCGCATCCACGGCGTGGCAGCCGGCGGCGAGCAGATGGCTGCGCCCGCTCTCGCGCGTGCGCACCCACTCCCATCCGCTGTACCAATCGGTGACGTGCGACAGGTACTGCGTGCGCGCGAAGCGGATCTCGCCGAGCCATCCGTCCGCTCCGCAGCCACCGCGCGAACTTCAGGAACGGGTTGTAGCGCAGCTCGAACGAGACGATGGTCCGCACGCCGGCGCGCCGCACGGCGTCGCGAATGCGAACCAGCTCGGCGGACGTCGAGGCCGGTCGGCTTCTCGAGGAGGAAGTGCTTGCCGGCGCGCGCCGCGCCGACGGCTTCGTCCGCATGCAGGTGGTTCGGCGTCGCAATCGAGACGATGTCGACGTCGCGGCGCCGCGAGCAGCTCCTCGTAGTCGCTGGTCGAGCCGACGCCGTCGAGCGCGACGCCCGCCTTCGACAGCGTCGCGCGCGCGCGCTCGACGTCGCGGCCGCAGAGCCAGGTGACCCGTGCCCGCGGGTTGCTTCAGAAACGCAGCGATGTGCTGCGCGGCGCACCAGCCGGTGCCGCACACGGCGACACCAAGCGTTCGATCGGGTGTGGTCATCGCGGTGGCGGTAGCCTAAACCACCGCGGACGCGAACGCAAAAGCGCCGGAGGTTTCCGCTTGAACTTCTGCGGTGGCTCGCAGAGGATACCGTCGGCTCCACGGAATCGTCCGGCATGCGGGGGGACGTATGAACTCGATGATCTACACCCCACGAGCACGACGCGTCGCGCTGCCGATTACCATCATGTACCGGCGCGCCGGCGAAGAGGGGTGGCATCCAAGCCGCGTGGTGAACCTCAGTGAATCGGGCGTGCTGTTCGGTCCAACCGAGCTGACGCCCGGCACCTCGGTCGAAGTGATCCTCTCGCCGCCGATGCAGGTGGGGAACCTGCCGACCGGCAAACAGGTCTGTTCGGCCGAAGTCGTGCGCGCGACCGAGGTCGGCGCCGTCGCGGCGCGATTCGAAGAATGCCGCTTCCTGCTGGAAAGCTGGCTGTAATCTTCGCCAGCAGCGCGCCCGCGCGATCCGCGCTATCGTCTAGATAGGCCGCATGGAGACGCTCGCTCCCCCCACCTCGACCGTCGAGGAGTTCCTGGAACGCATCGGTCGGCTGAACGCGCGCTACCGCGCCGGCGACATGCGCGTGCATGTCCCCGAGGCGTTTTGCGAGGGCGACCGCGCACTCGACGATCTGGTGCACGACCTGTTGCCTGCTTCAAACGCCGCCATGGAGGCGGCGTCGAGCAGCCTCTTCTTCTCGTTGCCGGTGGCGTTCGATCCCGCGCAATCGGTGGGCCCGTACCTGGCGATCATCGATCGCGACGCCGCCGGCGAGCCGTATCGCTTCCTCGACATGGGCGCGCTGATCGCGACGCAAGCGTTCGGCGAAAACGATCCCGCGGTCGTCCAGGCCGTGCTCGATTCATTGCCATACATCGTGTCCCGCTACGCGCACTCCGAATACCAGACGGTGCTGTCGCTGCGCCTCAAGGCCGCCTTGAACCGAGATCGCGCCGGCCGGCACGCCGCGGCACTTCATCGTCAACACCGGCGCCGAGGCGGTCGAGAACGCGATCAAGGCCGTGCTGCTCAATCGCGTGAAGACGACGGAGGACGCCGAGGGCGGATTCATCGTCTCGTTCGAGGGCGCCTTCCACGGACGCACGCTGGGCAGCCTGGCCGTGACGCATCGGAAGAAAGCGCGCCTGGGGTTTCCGACGTTCGACTGGCCCCACATCCCGTTTCCGGTCGAGGAAGCTCGGGCGCCGAAGGAGACGCTGCGCCGCGAGGAGCGCAGCCTCAAGCAGTTGTGGGATCTGCTGGTGTCCGGACGGCTGCCGCGTGCGGAGAAGAGCCGGGACACCTTCCGGCGCGAGATCGACGCGATCGACGAGTTCCTGGCGCTCCCGGAACGGGACGTCGACGCCTTCGTCCAGACCCAGCGCGCGCTGCTGACCGCCGACGTCGTCAGACGGTCGCGGCGCGTGGCCGCCGTGCTCGTCGAGCCGATTCAGGGAGAAGGTGGCGTTCGAATCGCGAGCGGGCGGTTCATGCGCCAGCTGCGGCTGCTGACGCGTATCTACGACGTGCCGCTGATTTTCGACGAGGTCCAGACCGGATGGGGGATGACCGGCCGGCTGTGGGCGCACGAGCTGTTCGATCTGCCGTGCCCGCCCGACCTCGTCACCTGGGCGAAGAAGGCGCAGAACGGCGTCCTGTTCGTCAGCGAAGCGCTCGCGACCTTCTTCCAGGAAGAGAAGAAGTTCAACACGACGTGGGAAGGCGATTCGGTCGGCATGGTGCGGCTGCTCGCCGTTCTCGACAAGCTGGACCTCGACGCGGTGCGCCGCACCGGCGACCGCGCGCGGCTCGGGCTCGAGGCGCTGTCGCGCGACTATCGCGAGATCCTGAAGAACGTCAGAGGGCCGGGCGTCATGATCGGCTTCGATGTCCAGCGCGCGGACCTGTGCGATGCGCTGCTCGATCGCGCGTTCCGGCGCGGGCTGCTGCTGCTGAAGGCCGGCGAGCGCAGCGTGCGGCTGTATCCCCGCTACGACACTGAGCCGTCGGCGATCGACGAGGCGCTCGCGATCCTTCGCTTCGCGGTCGAGGATCTGGTGGGCGGACGCGCCGCGGGCGACGTGGCGCCCGCCGTCAAGGTCCGTGTCGGCACGTTGGCGATCCCGCTCGATACCGTCGATGTGGTCGATGTGACGCGTGCCGATTTCGATGCGCTGAAGCAGCAGATCCTCGAGGTCGAGCAGGAACGCTACGGTCCGGGTGCGGCGTATCCACCCGATGTGCTGCGATCGGGGCGGCGGCCGTTGCTGCAGTTTCAGCTCGAGACGCTGGAAGCGACGATTGCGAACCCGGGGGCCATCGGCGTCGTGCTTCGCGATCGCGTGTCGGGCCGGATTGTCGGCTACGCCCTCGGCAGCGCGCTCGAAAACCACGACGAGGAAGGCGTCAGTTCCGATCCGCGGTTTGGCGAAAACGATGCGTTCTATCTGCAGGCCATGGCGATTCTGCCGACGGTCCAGAACGCCGTGGAACTCGAACAACATCTGCTCGACGCGCTGCGCGACCGCCTGATCGCGGCCGGATACCTGTTTCTCTCGACGCTGATCGAGGAACGGATGCTCGAGACGGGTCCGGAGTGGCTGCGCCGCGGGGCGGTGCTTCAGCGGATCGAGAACTATCTGCGCAGCGGGATGTCCTTCGTCTATCTGCAGGTGCCGTTGCGCGCCGTCAATCCGTGAAGGTCGCGCTGCTGATAAGCGCGCCGTATCTACCTGCCGGAGCCGGCCATCCCAACGACGCGAACGAGTCGCGAGACCGCGGCGCGTCTGCCGCTGGTGCCCACCAGCACGCCGGTGATGTCATACAAGCCCGGTGGCAGGCTCGAGTATTCGAAGACCGCCAGCCGCGGCGCGTTGCGGCCCTGCAGCTCGACGCGGCTGCTTCGATAGAAATCCGGCGACTGCGCGATGACCTCGAGAGCGCGGTTGTCGTCGCTGGCTTCGACGGTCGCGCGCACGCTCACGAACGCCGGCGCGGGCGCGGTCAGCGGGGAGACCTGCAGGGTGAGCGGTTGGTCGCCATCGAGGGTGCTGGCCCCGGTCAGCAGGCAGGTGCCTGCGGCCGCGAGGATCGCGAGTGTCTTCATGCTGATCTCCTGCGTGTCGAAGCGGGGGCTGTGGGATGTATCGGCGGTGTGTCGCGCGTTGAGTAGCGGGCGTGCCGGGATCAGTGCCGGGATCGAGTGCCGGGATCGGTGCCGGGACAGAGGTCTCTGCCGGCAGCGGCGCGTTAGTGTCGTTCGTGTCTCATCATGGACGGTAACTGCACACGAAAGTGTCCGATAATCGGACGCTCAAAACTTTCAACTCCCAGAAAGCCACGTGATTTGACGGCGGCTCTCGTGGCAGCACGTTTGCCACGGCAGTCGCGTCCCCCATGAGCAATCGGTCCGCATCGATCGCCGCGTTGCCAGCTTCAGGCGCATCGCTCTTCGACGCTTTGCCGGCATCCATCGATTACGCCGCCAGTCGCGGCAGCGACCGGCGCGTGCACGCTCGTCTGACACCCGTTGACCTCCAGAATCCGATCACGGCACGGCTGAAGTACGGCCAAGCCGTCACGCTCGTCGATCTGTCCGCAGGCGGCGCGCTGGTCGAAACGTCGATGTTCCTGCGGCCCGATACCGACCTGGTGATCGAACTTCTCGATGGCCGCACGCGCAACGTGACCGACGTGGTATCACGCGTCCTGCGGTCGCAGGTGTCCGGACTGCAAGGGGGAGTCAAGTACCGCGGCGCCTGCGTCTTCGATCGACCGTTTTCGCATCCGGCTCTGGAAGTTCCGCTGCCGCCCCGCCCCGCGTCGGCGGACGAGTCGCTTCGGCTGGAACTCGCGTTGAAGACGATTGTCGAAGGGTTCTTCAGGCGATCGACGGCGTCAGCCGGCGCCGGACGCTGGCGCGACGGATCGACGCTCATCGACGCGCTGACACGGCTCCGCGCGGCCGCGGAGCGGAGGGACACGCCCACCGACCGCCAGATCGCGCAACTGCTGCGCACGACCATCCCCGCCCTGCAACGATACGACTCCGTCGACTCGGTGATGGCGCAGCTTCGCGACGCGCTGTCCCTGCATCTGCCGCTGTTGTCCATTCGCACGCACAGATCGGCGTACGCCCCCTCGCTCGATCGCGAGCGCGTCACCCTCAACATGTGTACCGACGCCGGCGACCCGCCGGTGGCGGTGACCGCGGAGTTCGCGCCAGGATTCGGTCTCGATGCGGCTCAATTCCGGCTCCTCAAAGTCAGCGCGTACCTCGTGGGGCTGATTGACCACTGGTGTCCGTCGAGCCCGGTCCCCGCGACGATCGGCGCGCCGCTGGCCCGGACAATCGCCGCTTCGCAACCATGCACGACGACCGAGCAGGATCTGCCGGCCGGCTGGCAGCGCCTGGTGCTCCGATGCCTCGGTGGCCAACTGCTGCGGGGCTATTCGAACGACTTTCATCCAGATCGCGCGCACCTGTACTTGTGTCCGACGCTGACCTGTTCGGCGGCCGAGCGGCTGCTGGTGCCGACGATGCGGGTGAAAGCGGTGTTCTTCGTGAAGGATCTTCAGGGGCAGCCGGGTCGCTTGGATGACAACACCTTCGATCATCAACCGCGCGGCCGCAAGATCGAGGTCACCTTTCAGGACGGCGAAATGATGATCGGATCGACCCTGACCTACAAGCCGGATGGACGCGGCTTCTTCCTCCAGCCGGCCAATTCACAGGGCAACAGTCTTCGCATCTACGTCGTCAATGCCGCGATTCGCCACATGCGATTCTTGTAGAGACCGTTCACCTGAAGACGAAACGTTGATCAGGCCGCGGCGCGCGCCTTGGCAGCGCGCGGCGAGCGCCCGGCGCCTCCGTACATCTTGACCACCGCAATTCCCGCGAAGACCACGAGCGGCGCCACGACCACTCGCCAACCGAACGGCTCGCCAAGCATCACCGTGCCGAGCGCGACCGCGATCACGGGATTGACGTAGGCGTACAGGGAGACGGTCGAGAGCGGCAGGTGTTTCAACGCGTAGACGTACGCGGAGTAGCCGACCAGCGACCCGAGCAGGATCAGATAGAGCTCCGCGGCGCCCGATCGCCACGTGAACGTCAGGTGCGTCCACTCGCCGCGAACCGTCGCGACGATCGCCATGATGAGACCGCCGAACAGCATCTGCATCGCGGCCGTGCCGAGGGCGTTTTCTTCGCGCGCGTGCCGCCGCGAGTACGCGGACCCGAGCGCCCAGCCGAGGCACGCCAACTGCAGCGCGACGACGCCGACTGCGAACAGACGTCCTCGATCGCCCCCGCGCGTCAGATCGGGCCACACCAGCAGGAGGATCCCCAGGAAGCCGATCAGCAGGCCGATCGCGCCACGGAACGAGAGTCGTTCGCCGTTGGGCAGCACCGATTCGATGCCGGCCATCCAGAACGGCGAGCAGGCGACGACGACGGCGGCGACGCCGCTGGGCACCCATTGCTCCGCCCAGATGACGCCGCCGTTCCCCATCCCGATCATCAGGAATCCGAGCAGCGTGAGTCCCCACCAGTGCCGCGGTCCAGGCAGCCGCTCGCCGCGCAGCAGAAGAATGACTGCCAGCGCGCCGCCCGCCGCGAGATAGCGAAGCGCGCCGACGGTCGCGGGCGGAATGGTTTCGAGCGCGACGCGAATGCCGAGATAGGTGGTGCCCCAGAGCAGACAGACGGTGATCCACGCGATGTAGGCGAGTCTGATGTGGTCACGGCCGTCGCGAGGCGTCATGGCTCCCTCCGTCCGGCGAGCACCGCGTCCTCTTCTTCGTCGCCGACGACGATCGGCAGGCGCGGCGATTCCTTCATGCTGCCGAGCACGATCGTGGTGCGGGTCGATCGCACGCCGGGGACGGCGCTCACGTGATTGCGCAACAGTTGTCCGACGTGCTCGGCGTCGCGGGCGCGCATCTTGAGCAGCAGGCAGTCGTCGCCCGCCACGTAATGGACCTCGAGCACTTCGGGAATCGCCGCCAGGCGTGCGGCGACCTCCCGTTCTTCGTCGCCGACGACGTTGGTCCGGACCGCGACGAACGCCAGCATCCGCTGGTCCACGGCGTGCGGATCCACGAGCGCGACGTAGCCGGTGAGAATCCCGCGCGTTTCCAGCTTGCGGATGCGCTCCATGACGGCGGACGGGGCCAGCCCCACCGCTTTGGCGATATCGGATTGGGAGATGCGGGCGTTGTCCTGGAGGAGGGTAATGATTCGGCGGTCAGTATCGTCGATAGTTCTGTTGCCAGCCATAGCAACAGAATTTTATTCTCGCTTGAAGTCAAATATCAAGCGAATATTCTGTTCAGTCAGTCGTGCAGCACCACGCTCATGAGCGAACTGTTGATCTTGAGCCCGCCGTTGTACTCGATGAAGCCGAGCTTGCGGAACTTGTTCATGAAGAAATTCACCCGCGACCGCGTGGTGCCGATCATCTCGGCCAGCACCTCCTGAGAGAGCTTGGGCAGCACACGCTGCGTCACGTTCTGTTTGCCGTACCGGGCCAGCAGGAGCAACGTGCGGGCGAGCCGCTTCTCGCTCGAGTTGAACAGGTGATCGACGAGATCCTCCTCGATGCGGATATTTCTGGCGAGCATGTGCGTGATGAAGCGGTCCGAGAACGCGTGCTGCGAATGCAGGAGTTTGACCATTGCCCGCTTCTGCACGACAAGGACCCGGCTTGTCTCAACGGCCGTCGCCGTCGCAATGCGGAGGGGCTGGCCGGCCAGGGCGCCCTCGCCGAAGAAATCCCCGGGACCGACCATCGCCACCACGGCTTCTTTTCCCGACCCCGACAGGATCGAGAGCTTCACGCCGCCGTCCTGGACGTACAGCACGGTGTTGCACGGGTCGCCTTGCGCGAAGATCACGTCCGATGGCTTGTAGGTGACCTGACGCCTCGAGTTCCCCACGGAATGGAGAAATCGTTCCAGATCGAATGCGGGCTGTCCCATGCGCTTCTTGCTCATCCGCATTTTAAGTATGCCACCAAAGGCCTGTGCGGTATTGAACATGAATCTGCTTGGCGATTACCTATGCTCGATACATGAACTTCCGTCCGTCCGGCCCGATTCCGGGGGCCTTCGAGCCGCGCCCGCTTCATGCCGCGCTCGGCCAACCGTTGCCACAGCGGTCCTGGTGACCCCTAACACATTTGACGCTCCTGCTCCTGCATACGATCGCGAACGACTCGAGCGGGAGGGTGGCGGCGCGCCGAGCGAACGGCTCGGCGTCGGACACAAGACCATTTTCGGGCGGTTGTTCGACTTCCTCCTTCGGTAGTCTCCTGATGCGCCTGTGCAATTGGGTACAGCCCTGAAAAGACGCTCACCTATGCTGGCTTACTTCCCTCGAACGCCTTTCTTGGTTCGGTTACGTCTCCACGCTTTGAGCCGAGGAGCACCATGATGACGTCTCTCCCGACGACGGTTGCGGCTCGACGCGCGTCTTCACGAGCAAATGCTCGAATGCACTCTACGACTTGCCGTCGACATTCAGGCCATGCGGATCGCCCACACGCAGCCGGACTGTTCACGGGGTCGCATCGTCGTCAGTCGCTCCAGGTACTCTGGAGGCGAGCGCGGGCCCATCGCGCAACGGCCGCGTCGAGAGTTAGGGTCTCTCCATGCCCACACGCAGTTCCTACCACAACCGGGGTGTGTTGTTTTGAACACCCCCGTCAACACCTCAAGCATAGGCTGGAGCAAGTGAAATGCCATGCTTCATGAATTTGTGACCGCCAATCGCGACGAAATCATCCGCCGCTGCCGGATGAAGGTGGCATCGAGGTCAATACCTCCGCCCACGGAGGCGGAGATCGATCACGGCGTCCCACTGTTTCTCGGTCAACTCGTCGACGCGCTGCGCCTCGGGCTGTCGTCGAGCCCGGAGATTGGCAGGAGCGCGATCCTGCACGGCCACGACCTTCTGATTCGCGGGTTCAGCGTCTCACAAGTCGTACACGACTATGGCGACGTCTGTCAGTCCATCACCGAGCTGGCCATGGAAATGGGTGCCCCGATCGGCACGGACGATTTTCGGCTGCTCAACGCGTGTCTGGACGACGCGATGGCGGGCGCCGTCACGCAGTACGGGCGCGAACGCCAACAGTCCACCATCGACGGCGAAAGCGCTCGCGAGAACGAACGGCTGGGGTTCTTTGCGCACGAACTGCGAAACTTGATCCAGACCGCGCTGATCGCATTCGAAGTCGTCAAGTCCGGAAACGTCGGCGTCGCCGGCAGCACGGGAACGGTGCTCAAGCGCAGCCTTCTCGGCGCACGCGATCTCATTGGGCGGTCGCTCGCTGAGGTGAGGCTCACTCAGGGTATCCAGAATCGGAAGCCATTCCTGGTGACTGAGATGATCGAGGAACTCGCGCCGGCGGCGACCTTATTGGCCGACGCCACTGGCATCACCTTGACGGTTCTGCCAGTCGACGGTGCCGTGGCCATCGACGCGGACCGCCAGGTCCTCGCGGCAGCGGTGACGAATCTGCTGCAGAACGCATTCAAGTTCACCAGGCCGCGAACCACGGTCACGCTGCGCGTTCGCGCCAGCGACGAGCGTGTCTCAATCGAGGTCGAGGACGAATGCGGCGGTCTGCCGGACGGGAATGGCAAGGACCTGTTCCGGCCATTCGAGCAGCGAAGCACCGATCGAACCGGCTTGGGTCTCGGACTGGCGTTCAGTCGATGGGCCGCTGAGGCGAACGGTGGCCGGGTCGCGACCCGCAATCTGCCGGGTCACGGGTGCGTGTTTGCCGTCGATCTCCCGCGGTGTCCGGTGTCGAACCTGGCGACCGCCTAGCGTACCCTTTGAACACCTCAACCGCTCTCTCTGAGGTG
The DNA here is from genome assembly GCA_963792175.1 of uncultured Acidobacteriota bacterium. Lineage (GTDB taxonomy): Bacteria > Acidobacteriota > Vicinamibacteria > Vicinamibacterales > CAVVIG01 > CAWBVG01. Next base: position 104,063 of record CAWBVG010000005.1, on the reverse strand, counting down.
CGCTCGGCCTGTTCAATTGTGAACATCAGCCGCGATGCCGTGGGCATACCGTTGTTGGTATGAGGCCATCAACTGCACGAACCCCGGGTGTCGCGAAGCCTGCACGAGCGCGCCTGGCACCCTTCAACGCGCAAGCATTTCTCGATTCGTCAGGGGTTGCGAAAAGCGTCGTCGACTACGGCCGAGGCGCGACGATCTTCACGCAAGGGGACCTCTGCGAGGATGTGCTCTACATTCAGAGCGGAGGCGTCAAGCTGTCGGTGCTGTCGAAGACTGGTCGGGAAGCTGTGGTGGCCATGCTCGGGCCCCGGCGACTTTTTCGGCGAGGGCTGCCTGGCGGGCCAGCCGATTCGGATGGGCAGCGCCACCGCCATCACGCCGAGCGTGATCCGGGTCGTCGCCAAGGCCAAGATGGTGCGGCTGCTGCACAAACAGCACGCGATGTCCGACCGGTTCATCTCCCACATGCTGTCGCGCAACATCCGCATCGAAGAAGACCTGATCGATCAGCTCTTCAACTCGAGCGAGAAGCGCCTGGCGCGCACGCTGCTGCTGCTCGCGCGCTACGGCAAGCAGGACAAGCCGGTGCGCGTGGTGCCGAAGATCTCGCAGGAGACGCTCGCTGAAATGATCGGCACCACCCGCTCGCGCGTGAACTTCTTTCTGAACAAGTTCAAGAAGCTGGGCTTCATCGAGTACGACGGCGACATCCCCCTCAAGATCAACAGCTCGCTGCTGAGTGTCGTCCTGCACGACTGAGGATCAGCCTCTCACCCATCTCCGCCCGGACACGAGGTGCAGCAGCGCCACGAACAGGGCCGCGCCGATAATCGACCACACGATCGGAAACGGCTGGCCGCTGACGTGAAGCACGAGCGGCTCGGCGAGGTGGAGCTGACTCGCCACCCACGGCCCCAGGAGAGCGCCGATGAAGCCGAGGGCGATGGATGTGAGGAGCCCGCCTCCTCCACCCGCGATCGCCCTGCCGACGGCTCCGCAGATAGCCGCGATGACGAGGAGGACGATGAGCCCTGGCAGTGTGATTGTCACGGTGAAACCTCTTCGCTGATCCTTGGTTGACGCATCCCGATGCCGGGCTTAGAAGTGCACGCGCTCATTGCGTTGAACGCTTCGACTCATTGTGCGGCGCATTCTTCTGCAGCACATCGACCAGATGACGGCCGGATGCCGGAACGTCGGTGCGATTGCCCGTCACGATCTTTCGCGCCGTCATGCTGCGTCCGTAGACCTCTTTGCTCGCGTCGTCGTCTGGACGTAGCGACGTCCCTTCGAGCGACATCCCCGCGAAGAGGCCGCGCGACCGCGAGTAGCTGAGGATTTCCGAGCGCAGCGACGCGTCGGTCGATCCCTCGAGGCTGCGGCCCTTGGGCCCGGCGGCGGCCGACAAACTGGCACCCAGCTTGACCTTGCTGTTGAGCAGGGCGTCAACCCCGCGGCTGTTCATGACGAGGAACACGACATCGGTCGATTCACCGCCCAGCTGCAACCCGAAGCTGCCGCCTTCGAGCGTATACATCGCCGGTGCGCCCCAGGGTCCGTTGAACGCCTTACCCGATCGGCAGACCATTGCGCCGCGACCGTAGCTGCCGCCGATGCCCAGCGCGACCTTCGTCATCGAAGGAATGATGATGACGCACTCGGCCTTCTCCAGCAGTTCCTGCGGGATGTTTTCGGGGATGTCGAGAATCTCCTGCATCACGACGCCGCAGTTCTCGAGTCGATCCTGTTCCTTGTTCGCGGCGTCGAGACCCGCTGAACCCAACACGAAGCACACGACAAGACTGAGATAACGCAACATGATTGACCTCTATGAAACGTGACGTTGACCGTGACAAGGATAGAAGCGAGTCATCGGCGGCGTCTGTTCTCTTGTGCACACGTCCACGTCAGAGGCCCGCATGGCCGCACAGCGCCGCGGAGGCAGCCTCCGGTCCGACTCCGCGCCCTGTGCAATAGAGGACAGGCCGCGGAAGACCGTGGGCATACAGTGGATCACATGAGAAGTAAAGGTCGTGACATATGAAAATCCTGTCCAGGCGTTCCTTTGCTCACGGCGGCCGCGAAGGCGCGGGGATCATCACGACGAGGCACTCGCTGCGCACGAATTCGTGGACGGCCGACGTCGCGACGATGGAGACCGCCGTCGGACGACTGACGGCGGATCGTCCGCTCGCGGACGACTGCCAGGTGGTCTTCTTCGAGATTGCGGGCGACAAGCAGCTGCATGTCAACGTGACACGTCAGCATCCAGCGATGGCTGTCGATGGCTGGGCAGGTCCCGCGCGAGTGACTGACGGATTCGTTCACAATCGACGGTTCGGGGATATCACGACGAATCGGATGGTGCGGTACATCCGGGACATGATTTTTGCTCCACCGAATGATGCCAATTGATCGGCGAAATGTTCGCCAGTTCCGAGAAGCCGCTCGAACGCGTGTACTCAGCGCCGCGATGATCCGTGAGGAGTGCTGCTGATGGCCGGCGTGCGCAAGTGCGCGTAAAGGGTTAGGGTTGGCTGATGGATCTCGAAGTTGTCATCGAAGGCGTGTCCGACGTAGGTGTGGTGAACGAGATCAAGCGGAAGATTCACCAGGTGTGCAAGGAAATGGAGCGCACCGGCGAGTGGAGCGTCATGGTTTCGCCGTCAGAGATGCGTGGCCAGTGGGATCTCGGCGTGCGGGGACCGTTGGGCCGTCATTTCGCTTCCTTCAGTGATCCTGAACGCGTCGACCAATTGCCCGAGTTGGTGGCTCGACAATTCCGAGCCTTCCTGTGACCAGGAGTCTTGCCCGGTTGCTGATCGTGGGGACGATCGTCCTCGCGGGGCTGTGGGTGCCGAGGCGCGCAGAGGGTTATTCGGTACTCGCCCACGAAGCGAATATCGATGCGGTCTGGGATACCACGATCAAGGCCCTGTTGCAGGCGCGCTTTCCACAGGCGACGCCTGACGACCTGCTGCGGGCTCGCGCCTACGCCTACGGCGGATGCGTGATTCAGGACCTTGGCTACTATCCGTTCGGCAGTCATTTCTTCAGTAATCTGCTGCACTACGTTCGCACCGGCGACTTCGTCGCCGCGCTGATCCGTGACGCGCAGGACATCGACGAGTACGCCTTCGCCCTTGGTGCACTCGGTCACTACGCGGCCGACAACAGCGGTCATCCGATCGCCGTCAATCGCGCGGTGGCGCTGATGTACCCCAAGCTCAGGGCGAGGTTCGGGAACCGCGTCACGTACGAGCAGTCACCGAAGAGTCACGTGCTCGTGGAGTTTGGCTTCGACGTCGTGCAAGTGGCGGCAGGCGCGTATGCGCCGGAGTCGTATCACAGCTACATCGGGTTCAAGGTCGCGAAACCGGCGCTCGAACGCGCATTCCTGGACACCTACGGCATCCAGATGAAGGACGTCTTCCTCAGCGAGGACCTGGCCATTGCCACGTACCGTCATGCGGTTGGAACGACCATTCCGGAAATGACGAAGGTCGCCTGGGGAAAGAAGCGTGATCAGATCGCGAAGGTGACCCCCGGGATCCAGCGCAAGACGTTCGTCTTCAACCTGTCACGAAAGCAGTACGACAAGGAGTTCGGCAGCGACTACGCCAAGCCTCACGGGTTCGCCCGGTTCCTCGCCCTCGTCTACAACCTGGTACCGAAGATCGGTCCGTTCCGGTCGCTCAGTTTTTCCGTGCCCACTCCTGAAGCCGAACGCTTGTTCCTGGAGAGCTTCACCACGACGAGGGAGCGCTTCCGCAAGTCACTGGACGAGTTGCGAGCCGGGCGGCTGAGTCTGCCCAACACCGATTTCGACACAGGCCAGCCGACGGCCAGAGGTGAGTACCCGCTCGCCGACGCCACCTACGACGAACTTCTGGACCGGTTGGCCGACCGCGAGTTCACCGGCGTGCAAACGGCCTTGAGCGCGAACATCATCGCCTATTACGGTGATGCTGGTCCGCTGCCGGGCGCGATGCCCGACCAGCAAAAGCGATCAACAAAAACCCGCTCGCAACTGGCCTTGCTCAAGGCGACGCGCGTCGCCCTGCGCGACTGACGCTCTCGCGGAGCAGCGGTGACGCACGTCGCTGCGAGTTGTCGCGTCTCGTGACGCGGCAGACACAACGGAGGCGGCGCCGTGAATCGTGACGGCGATCACCGCTCGAATCATGAATCCTCCTTCGTTCCGTGGCGAAGCAGTGATCGACTCGTCCCGCTCGCGTGGCCGTCGTCGGACTCGCGCTCGGCGGGTGATTCGCGCCGCCGCCGCGGATTGTCGTGGGCGAGCTCTTGATCGACATGGTCCGAGCCACCGCCACGGCGATCCGATGCGTCCTCTGCCGGAATCGTTCTCACAACCCTCCGAGCCCGAAACTGTAAAGGCCTGTGCCCCTGACGGCTGTCTCTTTTTGCACACGCCCTCATGGACGCTCTGACGCCATCGTGGGGTGCTGACGATCGCGCTGACGTGGTGCGTGATCTCCGAGCACGATCTGCACCTCGTGCGTGCCGCCGTCATTGAGCAGCGGGATGGCGCCCGAGTCGACCGGTGAGCCGTCGAGGGTGGCCGTCCCGACACCTCGGCACCGTCGCATGGGGTTGGACACGGTGATCTCATAGCGGCTGTCGAGAAAGCGCCACGCAATCCGGTACTCGGGCCACGACGAGGGAATACACGGGTCGATGACGAACGTCTCGCCGCGGCGCCGCAGACCGAGAATGCTCTCGAGGCCGGCACGATACATCCAGCCGGCCGAACCGGTGTACCAACTCCACCCGCCGCGTCCCGAGTGCGGCGGCCGCGCGTAAACGTCGCCCGCCATGACGTACGGCTCGGTCTTGTAGCGAGCCACGTCGGCTGACGTGCGGCCATGGTTGACCGGATTCAGCATGTGGAAGAATTCCGCGGCCTCGTCGCCGCTGCCGAGCCGCGCCAGCGCCATCACGATCCAGACGGCCGCGTGTGTGTATTGACCACCATTCTCGCGGACGCCCGGCGGATACCCCTTGATATAGCCGGGGTCCTGTGCCGATCGATCGAACGGCGGGTGGAGCAACAACAGGATCTGCGATCCGCGTGCGACCAGCGACGTGCGCACCGAGTCCATCGCGCGCTCCGCAAAGCGGATGGGGACTGCGCCCGAGAGGACGGCCCACGACTGCGAGATCGAGTCGATGCGGCACTCATCGTTGTGCGCCGATCCCAACGGCGAGCCGTCGTCGTAATAGCCGCGCCGGTACCATTCACCGTCCCAGGAACGTTCGAGCGCCTCGGCGAGCCGTTGCGCATCGCTCGCGTAGCGGTTGGCGCGGGCGTGGTCGTTCCGCCCGCGGCACAGCGGCACGAAGTCGCTGAGGACGTTGTGAAGGAAGAAGCCCAACCACGTGCTTTCGCCTCGCCCTTCCGGCCCGACGCGGTTCATGCCGTCGTTCCAATCGCCGCTGCCGATGAGCGGCAAGCCGTGCGCGCCGACGGTGAGGCCCTTGTCGATCGCTCGAACGCAATGTTCGAAGAGCGTTCCATCCTCTGAGGACCTGCGGGGCTGACCGTAGGCCTCGTGCGCATCCGGCGCGAGAAGCGGCGCTTCCAGGAACGGCACCCGCTCGTCCAGCACGCCCACGTCGCCCGTGGTGCGGACATACTCCGCCGCCACGTAAGGCAGCCACAGCAGGTCGTCGGAGCAACGTGAGCGCAGGCCGCGGCCGCTCGGCTCGTGCCACCAATGTTGAACGTCGCCCTCGACGAACTGCCGGCCGGCGGCTCGGAGCAGATGCGCCCTGGCGAGCTCGGGCCGCGCCAGCAGCACCGCCATCACGTCCTGCAGTTGATCGCGGAAGCCGAAGGCTCCGCCCGGCTGGTAGTAGCCCGCCCGCGTCCACAGACGGCAGCTGATGTCCTGGTAAACGAGCCACCGGTTCATCAGCACGTCGAATGAATCGTCCGGAGTGCGGACCTGAATCGTCTCGAGCGTCCTCGTCCAGGAGGTCTGGACCTTCTGCAACGAGGCCGCAGCGCCATCGACGGTTCCGTGTCGCGCGATCAGCCGCTCGACGTGATCGATGTCGCGGCCCTGACCCAACAGGAACACGATGCGGCGTCGTTCTCCCGGCTGCAAGACGACCTGCACGTGCAGCGCGGCGCAGGGATCGAGACCGGCGCCGAATTGTGGCTCGAGCGCCAGGTGGAGGAGCGCCGCCGGACGGGCCATCGACCCGTTGCGGCCGATGAACGACAGACGGTGGCCCGTCGCGGAATGTGGCGTCTCGCTGGCCTGCGCGAACGCCACGCGCCCACCGAACTCGTCGCTGTAGGTGTTTCTGGCGAGGATGGCTCCGCGCTCGACATGGTGGGTCGTCAAGATGTGCCCGGCCTGGCTGTCACGCGGCGGGCCAAGCACCCAATCGTTATAGGCAAACACGCTGAGGTTTCGCGCGGCCTCGCCATCGTTCGTCAACGTCAGCAACGAGAACTTCACCGGATCGTCGGCGTCTACGAACACCTCGAGCTCGTGGCGCATGCCTCGTGTCGTCCGCGAGAAGTGTGTGACGCCTGCCGAGTGATGGACCACGAACTGCCCGCTCGTGGTGTGACGCGTCATCGGCCCGGGGGTTGGTGACCACGCGTCCCCGGAGTCGTCGTCGCGAATGTACAGCGCTTCGGCCGTGGGATCGACGACGGGATCGTTGGCGAACGACGTCAATCGGTTTTCCCGGCTGTTCTCCGACCAGGTGTGCGCGGAACCAGAGGTGGTGACGATGGTGCCGAAGGTGTCGTTGGCGATGACGTTCACCCATGGAAGAGGAGTTTCCTGGTCGCCCTCCAGCACGATCGTGTAGGCCCGTCCCCGGTCGGTGAAGCCGCCGAGGCCGTTGGTCAACGTCATCGGCGGTGGCGCGATCGGCGCCTCGATCAGCGACGGGTTCGGCTCGGTTGGAGCCGCGGCCGCAAACGCCGGACGCTGGCGGCTCTGCGCGGGGTGCGGTGTATCGAGCTGGGCGCGAAGGTCGCCTCGGCCGCCTCCAAGGACCGCACGCGAGACGGCTTCGATCAACGTCCGCTGCACTTTGCCGATCAGATCGCCGCGCAGGAGATAGGCGCCGCCGGACCGATGTTTCCACGTTCGCCAGGGCCCGTTGTCCATGACCGCCGTGAGCTGCGCGTGCATCTCGTCCAGATAACTGGAGGGATCCTCGTTCACGATCACGACATCGGCCTTCAGCCCCTTGAGGCGCCAGTACTCCTGCGCCTGAAGCACCTGGCGCACGAGCAGGACGTCCTCGTCGCCCACCACACGCACCAGCAGGATCGGCAGATCGCCCGAAATGCCGTGTGGCCACAGACCCGCTTGACCGAGCTCGTTCGAGGTAATCGTGTCGGGGCCCGCCCGCAGTGAGCTATCCGCGAAGAGCACTCTCGACGCCAGACGCTCGAACAGGAGCGCCTCGTCACTTGAAATACTGAGATGGCGCAGACTGCTCTGCGCGTGCGTGAACGCAAGGGCGAATGTTCGGGAGGCCGCGCTCGGGTTGCAGTACTTCTTGCCAGCGCGACGGCAGTCTCGCGATCTGAGGCGATGCCGGTCGAGAACGAGAGCCGCACCGACGCACCTGGGACCAGCCTGATCCTCTGGCGAAGACTGAAGATCGGGTCGAGGACGATGCCCGTCGTGCCGGACAACGCTCGCCCGTCGAGCGAAGCCGGCCGGTCGGCGTCACGACCGCGGCCAAGGAATCGTGCCCGATCGGTCTCCCATTCAACGGGTCCCTGCGGCCGGCCTTCGAGGCTCAGGACGTGCACCGCCCACACCGCCTGCTCCTGAGGATCTCGAGCGCGCCGATGACAGAGCAGCGCTGCGCTGTCGGCCAGGAATTCCGTTTCCAGAAACAGTTTGCCGAAGGCCGGATGCGCGAGATCGTCGGCCGGAGAAGCCAGGACGATCTCCGCATAGCTGGTGAGATCGATTTCGCGGATCCGCGTGCTCTGGTTCGCGACCGTCACGCGGCGAACTTCCACGTCGTCTTCCGTGGATACCGCCACATCGAGCTGCGTCGATATCTCGTCGTCGTGGCGGCGGAACGTCGCCTTCTCCGCGCGGAACTCGACGATGTAGTCGTCCGGCTCTGCCGCCGTCGGATGATAGGTCGCCGACCACACCGAGCCGCTCCGCACGTCCCGCAGGTAGACGAACTGGCTGCCTGGATCGCGCGTGGGGTCGCGTCGCGATTTGGTCACCGCCAGGCCGCGATGGAAGCTGCTGCCGCCGCCGGCGTTCGTGACGATCGTGACGTAGTTGCCGTTCGACAGAAACTGCGCGTGCGGAAAGGCGGTGTGTGGCGAACGATACCGCCGCACCGGCATGGACGGTGCCGGAGCGACCACGCGCATCTCATCCAGCGGTCGCGGTTGAATCGTCGGCGTGCGGCGCGGCACGCGCTCCTGCAGCAACAGCTCGGTCGCCTGCACGCGCGGGTCGGCGTGAAAACGCTCGCACCATCCGATCGTCGAGCAGCGCGTTCGATAGCGCGACCAGCGTCATGCCTGCGTGGTGGGCAAAGTAGGTGCGGACGACAGTCCCGGTGGCCGGACTGGCCGCTTCCGCCGCGGCATGGTCGTGATGGTCGGCCTCGCGAGGCGTGTAGTCGATGGCGTCGAAATACCCGTGGTCGCCCTCGAGCCCCGCGCCGGTCAACCGCCGCAGATTGGTCGCGCTCCGCGGAGCGTCGATCATCGCGGCGAGCGCCGTGGCGTACGGCGCCACCACCAATTCGTCGCCCAGCCCGCGCTTCAGACCGAGCCCGGGGACGCCGAAGGCCTTGTACTGAAAGATGTCGTGATGATCGACGATGTTGTACGCGCACTCCGAGATGCCCCAGGGCACGCCGCGAGCCGTCGCGTACTCGATCTGGCGGCGCACGACGCGTTGACAGGATTCATCGAGCAGGGTGTCTGGATAGCTCCGCATCACCAGCAGCGGCATCGGGTACTCGAACATCGTGGCGCTCCACGACAGCAGCACCGGCACGCCCCGGACGCTGGTCACCGCTCGTCCCAGATGGAACCAGTGGGACTCAGGGACATCGCCCTTGGCGATGGCGAGAAAGCTGGCGAGCCGCGCTTCAGAGGCGAGCAGATCGTAGTAGGACGGATCACGACGTCCCGGCCCGTCCTCGTCGGCGAGGCGGTAGCCGATGGTGAACAGCTGCCGCTGCGGGTCGTAGAGGAATCTGAAGTTCATGCCATCGAACAGGGCGACGGCTCGCTGGGCGAGATGATCGAGGTGCAGTCGCTGCAACGCGACGGACAGCGTCACCAGCGAGCCCGCGAGGTTTCCGCTATCGACGGTGGAGATATACGCCGGTGGCAGGGGGGCCAGCGTTCGAGTGTCGTACCAGTTCAGCAGATGACCCTCGAAGCGTTCCAGGCTTTCGACGGTCGTGAGCGTCCTGTCAATCCGCTCGGCGAAATCATCGGCGTCGATGAATCCGAGGTCGTGGGCCGCAAGGGTTGCGAGCAGTGTCATGCCGATGTTGGTCGGCGACGTCCGGTGCGCGACGACCAGCGTCGGGACGAGCTGGACGTTGTCAGGCGGGAGTGCGTGGTCCTCGGCTCCGACGAACGTCTCAAAGTACTGCCAGGTCTTGCGCGCGACCGACTCGAGAAACTCGCGATCGTCTGCGCCGAGCGCCGCTCGACGGTTTGGCACGGGCCGGCTGAGGGCGTACGCGATCAGGGGAGCCGCCGCCCACAACGCAAGAACCGGCACCGCTGCCGGCCACGCGTCAGGACGTACGAGAAGGACGAGGACGAGACCGCCCACCGCAATGAGCGGACTCGCGATCATCTCTTTCGCGAATACGGGCAGCCGCGGCGGCCCGCCACGGTGGGCGCTGGCGGCGGCGGTCTCCCACTCGAGCAATCGGTGCTGGGTGATACCGAGCCGCACCAGCGTCACGGTAATCGCGTGCAGCATCTCGTAGGCGTGATTCGCGAGAAAGACCAGCTGCAACGAGACGCGGGCGATATCGATCTGGAGATCTTCACGCGTGGCCCGCAGGAACGCCCGCCCTGATTCCAAGGGCGCCGGCCCTCTGAGCAGTTGGAGCAGCCGCAGCGCCACCGGCAGCGCGATCGCGGCCAGGCCGATCGCGGTCCAGACGACCGGGCTTCCCGGCAGGACGGTCCAGCCAAGCAGCAGCAGCGCCACCGTTGCCGGCGCGGTGAGACTGCGACGCAGGTTGTCGAGGATCTTCCAGCGTGACGCCAGCGGCAATCGATTGCGCTGGAGACCTGTACGCGACGGCACGAAAGGAAAGAGCCACCACAGAATCTGCCAGTCGCCACGCACCCAGCGGTGCTGGCGCCTCGCATGCGCGAGGACGCTCGACGGATAGTCGTCGACGACTTCGACATCGGTGACGAGCGCGGTGCGCGCATAGAGACCTTCGAAGAGGTCGTGCGACAGCAGGGCATCCTCCGGCACGCGCCCGTCGAGCGCTGCCGCGAACGCGTCGACGTCATAGAGACCCTTGCCGGTAAAGATGCCTTCGTCGAAGAGATCCTGGTAGACGTCCGAGACCGCCGTCGTGTACGGATCCACGCCGGTATGGCCGGCGTATGTCCGGGCGAACAGCGATCCGGCAGCGCTCGCCATGGTGACGCTGACGCGAGGCTGCAGAATCCCGTAGCCTTCCGTCACGCGACCGACGCGGGCGTCGAAGCGCGGCCGATTCAAGGGATGCGCGATGATGCCGACGAGTGCCTTGGCGGCGTCGCGTGGCAGACGCGTGTCCGTATCGAGGGTGATGCAGTAGCGCACCGACGGAAGAATGGCGACCTCGCCCACTTGCACGCTGAAGCCGGTATCCGACGCGCCTCTCAGCAGCCGGTTGAATTCCTCGATCTTGCCGCGTTTGCGCTCCCAGCCCATCCACGCGCGCTCTCGCGCGTTCCAGCGCCGCGCTCGGTGAAACAGAAAAAAGCGATCCGCGTGCTGGTGGCCGAACCGCAGGTTGAGACGTTCGATACCGGCGCGCGCGGCGGCCAGAATCGGCGGATCGCCGGGCAGGTCGCGCGCATCCGCGTCCGTGAAATCACTGAGGATCGCGAAATGGATGCGCGGATCGAGGTTGCCCAGCGCGAGCACCTCGACGTGCTCCAGCAGCGCCGCCACCGAGTCGGTGCTCGCCAGGAGCGTCGGCACCACGACCATCGTGCGGGCGTCGTCGGGAACACCATCCGTGAAGTCGAGGCGAGCCAGACGGCGAGGCGGGATGGCCCAGGCCACGATGCGTTGAGCGAGTGCGATCGCGATGTCAGCCGTCGGGATCAGCAGCAGCGGCACCAGCGCCGTCAGAGTGGCGGCCGCAGCGCCCTCGTATCGAGCGTACACCGCGATCCCGGCGGCCAGCGCCGCCGTCATGATCGCGATCGGCGCCAGGTAGACGAGTGTCGGGTGCGCGAACACGAAACGTCTCGCCCGGCTCGCGAGCCGCGGTCGATAGGCGACGTCCTCTTCGAGGTCCCGCCGCCCCCGATCGATGAGGTGATAGCCGACGTGGGCGGCCCGGTCGGCGGGAGATCCGCTGGCTGCCGCCTGGCGCGCGCTTTCGACCGCCCGCAGCGCGACCCTCACCTGCGCGTCGCCGTTCGGCGCCGCCAGTTCCTCGACCGCCTGGCGCTGTCGATCGCGACTCAGGAAGTCCATCCGTCCGTACGCCCCTGCCGGATCGCGCTGCAGGACGTGCTCGACGAGACTCACGGACTCGACGTACCTGGCGCCAATCGAGCGCCGAACAGAGGCGCAGGCTGGTAATGGCGTTGGCGACCGACACCTGGTCGGCGGCCTGCCGCTGGTGCTCGCTGCGAATCGCGGCTTCCGCGGTCGTCTCCTGCGAGACCAGGCGTTCTTCGACGGCGGTGCGGATTGACGACAACCGGAGACCGTACTCGCGAAGCCGATGCAGCAACTGGACGACCGAGGCGATGCCGAGTGCCGGCGGCAACGGTCGCGTCACGTCAGGGTTTTCGCGCTCGACGCGAGTCACGTACGCGTCAGCGGCCAGCCGGGCGCGGCGCGACGCCAGGGTTTCGGCGGCCAGACGTCTGAGGTTTTCGATCAGCGCCAGCTTCAGCATGCTGGGCCAGGCCCACAGCTCGCCGATCGTCAGCGGCGCGACGCGTTGGTAGCTGTTGACGAACACCGCCAGCTGCTGACGGTCGATGCGGCTGTCGGAGTGGCGCACCAGCTCGACGGCCATCGCGTAAATCCGTGTATGGCCCGCCTGCTCTCGCGACGCGAGCGTGGGCAGCTGCCGGTAGTAGGCGCCAGGCAGATGCTGGCGGATATCCCGGATCTCCGACGTGACCAGGTGGAAATTGTCGAGCAGCCATTCCGCCGCGGCGGTGACGAACTGCCCGGTCCGGACATCGTCCGCCAGCGTGCGGTATGCCTGGCGCAGTACGCGTGCGTTGTCGTCGAATCGCGGAAAGATGTTTCGGGCCCGGCGCCGCGGGTTCGGGTCGATGGTGAAGCTCGCCGCGAGCGCCAGGGCACGCTCTTCCAGCCGCTCGATGCTGAGCAGCTCGTCGCGAAACGGCTTCTCCAGCGATGGCACTGTGGTCCGCCACAGCGGCCGGAACAATCCGCTCACGCGACCAATGATCGCGGGAACCGTCAGGCGGCGGTGTTCAATTGTGCACAGTCAGCTCACGAGCAGGCCCGTATCATCAGTTGGACATGTCCAAACGTAATGGCGATCGCGCCAGGTTTCAAAAAGAGCGAAAGCGGAAAATGCGTCGCCGCGAGCGCACCCAGGCGCTGCTCAAGGCGGTGGCACAGGCCCGCGAGAAGGGCGTCGCATCGCCTTTGACGACGAGATCCTGAATGAGCAGCACGGTCGTGGTGGTCGCGGACTGGATCAAGCGGATTGCGGATGACGAGCGGCGGCGCGACGCGACGCGGCTCAGGGAAGACGAAGCCGCCGCTCGAAAGGCCGAGCTCGTCCGCCGGAACGGCCGGCGCTTGATTGACGAGCTCCGTGCGGCAGTGGTCCGCGACGTCGACGCCTTTCGCGGCGAGTTTGTCGGCGATGGAGCGCGCGAAATTGTGGTTGATGCCACGGCGAACGACGGCGGGTTCGCGGTCCGCAGGACGGCGTCCCCAACGGTGTCACTCACCATCGCGCCGAATCTGAACGCTGCGGTCATGGTCTGCGTGTTTCGATTCGCGATAGGTGGCGGCATGCCGCCACGTGAGGATCGCGTCGACGTCCTGTTCGTGGACAACGCCACCGACGCGCTGCTGATGAAACACCGCGGGACCGGACAAGTGTTCAGCACGGCCGACGCGCTATCGGAATTCCTGCTCGTGCCGGTGCTGACCGGGCGGCCCCGCTGATCGCAATCTCCCTTGAGGCCCTGAGGGTCCCCGTCTTCGCCGGTGTGCACTCCGGTACAGCGCGTCACAGCCGTAGGGGCGTAACGTGAACGTATGTTCAGGCTTGTGACGACGATGCGGCGTGGTTCGGCCTCTGGCATGCCCCAGGCATGGGCCCGCTACGCCTCAATCGAAAGGGCGCGGGCTGGCGCCGCCGAACTCCTTCGGGAGGAACGGGTGCTGCGCGTGATGATCGTTCGCAACGAAGTCCCCGGCGCGTACGTCGAATGGTGTGACAAGTGAAATGCTCACGCTCACAGAAGGAATCACATGTTCAGTAATTTTTCTCGTCTGCGGTTGGTCTCGGCGTGGTGCGCGCTGATTCTCGTGATCGCTGCGGTCAGCGTGGTCGCGGGCGCGTCGCTCACGTCTCGCGAATGCCGGCCTGTGGTTGGTGGCCTGCGTGGCGCCGCCAACGGTGATGCTGCTGGTGTGGGGTGGCGGTCCGCCGCCGGCGACTGTCGCCGAGTTGCTGCATGCCGTGAATAGACCTTCAAAGGACAAACGACCATGATCATCAGGCGCGCGCTCGCCATCGGCGCTCTCGGCCTGCTGCTGACAGCGCCGCTCCTGCACGGCCAGGGTCGCCCGAGCTATCGAGACTTTCAACTTGGCGGTGACCTTCCGTCGGTGTCCGCGCTGACCGGTGTTGCCGTGTCACAGGCCACCGCGATCCATGTGCGGCCGGCCATCATGCAGGAACTGCGGTGGCAGCGGCCGTACTCATCGAGCGAGACGACTTCGCAGGCGGACCCGGTCAAACAGATCGTGTTCAGCTTCTACAACGATCAACTCTCGAAGCTGGTCGTTGACTACGACCACGAGCGGACGGCGGGCCTGACCGATGCGGACCTCATCGACGCCCTCTCGACTCGAGTACGGCCCGCGGTTGAAACCCGGCGCCCGGACCGGTCGTGGGGCGCTCACGCGAGTGGAAGAGGAATCGGGAACGCTGGTCGCTCGCTGGGCCGGCGCCGACTACTCCGTCGTGCTGTATCGAGGTTACTCGTCAGACTTCCGGCTCATCGTCGCCTCGCCGCGACTCGAGGCGCTGGCGCGAACCGCCGACGTCCAGGCCACCCGACTGGACGATCGTGAAGCGCCGCAACGCGAAATCGCCCGGCAGAAGAAGGAAACCGAAGACGCGCGTGCGTCTCAGGCGAAATCACGAGTCGCGAACAAGGCGGCCTTTCGGCCGTGACCGATGCGCCGCCGGGCGTCGTGGTGCTGTATGCCCGCTTTCTGGAGTATCAGAACCGCCGCCGCGAGATCGCCGCTTCGCTCACAGCGCGCGATCTTCCGCAGGCACTCGACGCGACCAGCGGTCCCGAGGCCGCTGCGCCGGCACAACCTCTGACTGGAGCTGACACGCCATGAATGTTCGACCTCTCCACGACCGCATCATCGTTCACCGCCTCGACGAAGGCGAACAGCGCAGCGGCGGAATCATCATCCCCGACAGCGCGAAAGAGAAGCCGCAGCAAGGCACGGTGCTGGCCGCCGGCAACGGCAGGAGTAAGGACGGGAAGCGCGTCCCGCTCGACGTCAAAGCCGGCGATCGCATCCTCTTCGGCAAGTACTCAGGACAGGAGCTCAAACTCGACGGCAAGGACTACTTCATCATGAAAGAAGATGAAGTGCTGGCCGTCATCGAGGGAGTTTCTGAGAAAAAGAAAAAGTAAATGGCTAAGCAAATCACCTACGGCGAGCAGTCGCGGCAGGCCATCCTCCGCGGCGTGAATCAATTGGCCGACGCGGTCAAGGTCACACTCGGTCCCAGGGGCCGCAACGTCATCATCGACAGGAAATTCGGATCGCCGACGATTACCAAGGACGGCGTGACCGTCGCCAAGGAAATCGATCTGAAGGATCCGGTCGAGAACATGGGCGCCCAGATGGTGCGCGAAGTGGCGAGCAAGACGTCGGACGTCGCCGGCGACGGCACCACGACGGCCACGGTGCTCGCGCAGGCGATCTATCGCGAAGGCGCGAAGAACGTCGTCGCCGGCGCGAATCCGATGGAACTGCGGCGCGGCATCGAGCGGGCGGTCGAAGTCATCACCGCCGAGCTGAAGAAGATGTCGAAGCCGGTCACGGGATCGATGGTCGCGCAGGTCGGAACCATTTCCGCCAACAACGACGAAACCATCGGCACGATCATCGCCGGCGCCATGGACAAGGTGGGCAAGGACGGCGTGATTACCGTCGAAGAAGCAAAGACGATGGAGACGACGCTCGACGTGGTCGAGGGCATGCAGTTCGACCGCGGCTACCTCTCTCCGTACTTCGTGACCGACCCGGAGCGGATGGAGGTCGTGCTCGAGAACCCGCACATCCTCATCCACGAGAAAAAGATCTCGAACCTCAAGGATCTGCTGCCTCTGCTCGAACAGGTGGCGAAGAGCGGCGATCCGCTGCTGGTCGTCGCCGAAGATCTCGAGGGCGAGGCGCTGGCGACGCTCGTGGTCAACAAGCTGCGCGGCACGTTGAAAGTCGCGGCGGTCAAGGCGCCCGGCTTCGGCGACCGCCGGAAAGCGATGCTCGAGGACATCGCGACGCTCACCAACGGCAAGGCGATCACGGAGGATCTCGGCCTCAGGCTCGAGAACCTGAAGCTCGAGGATCTGGGCCGCGCCAAGAAGGTCACGATCGACAAGGACAACACGACGATCATCGAAGGCGCCGGCACCAAGAAAGCGATCGAGGGGCGCGTCAAGCAACTCCGGGCGCAGATTGAGGACACGACGTCCGATTACGATCGCGAGAAGCTGCAGGAGCGGCTCGCGAAGCTCGTCGGCGGCGTCGCCGTGATCAAGGTCGGCGCGGCGACCGAGACCGAACTGAAGGAAAAGAAGGCGCGCGTGGAAGATGCCATGCACGCCACCAAGGCGGCCGTCGAAGAGGGCATCGTGCCGGGCGGCGGCGTCGCGCTGCTCCGGGCAGCGAAAGCGCTCGCCGCGTTGAAGCTCGACGGCGAACAGCAGATCGGCGTTCAGATCATCGCCCGAGCGGTCGAGGAGCCGATTCGCTGGATTGCCAGCAACGCCGGCCAGGAAGGCGCCGTTGTCGTCGCCAAGGTGAAGGGCCTGGGTCCGGAAGAGGGCTTCAACGCACTGAACGACAAGTACGAGAACCTGGTGACGGCCGGCGTGATCGATCCGACGAAGGTCGTCCGGACGGCGCTGCAGAACGCCGCGTCCATCGCCTCGCTCATGCTGACGACCGAAGCGCTGGTGTCGCAGATCCCGGAGCCGGCTGGCGAAGCGCCGGCCGCTGGTGGCGGCGGCATGGGCGGGATGTACTGACGCATGAGGGTCCCGCTGCTGAATTGGATCACGAGGCGCGCGCCGAAGCCGTACAGCCTCCGCGACGCACTCGAAGAGACCGAGAGTCCCCCCGGGCGCGCCATGTCCGGCAAGTACCCTCTTGCTGTACAAGTACCTGGAGGGCCGATACGCGAACCGCGTCGTCCTGACGTTCGCGGAGATTGAAGACCTGCTCGGGTTTGCGCTTCCCGGGCAGGCGCGGCTTCAACCGGAGTGGTGGACGGCTGAGGATCACGTCGCTGGAAGTCCTCAGTCAGATTCCTGGATTCTGGCCCGCAGAACGGCCGTGCCGAATATGGTCGCTCACACCGTCGCCTTCGAACGCGGGTAACGCCGCAGGCGCACCGCTATCTGGCGTCTACGTCGTACACGTAGATCGTCGACTTCTCATCCTCGGGCATGAAATAGCCGCGCAAACCCGCGGCGGTCGGCTCCAGCCAGACCGGATTGTGCGTCATGTCGAGCCCCGCCGCGGTCCACAGCAGGACCGGCACCTGATGCAGCGGACGGCCGTCGCGGAGATCGATGAGGTCGATGCCACCCAAGCCGGAACGCCGCTGTTGCCGAGGGCTGGCGCATCTCCGTGACGCCGGTGCACAGCATGCGCCGCGCCCCGGCATACTTGCAGTCCTGATAGTCGAGATAGTGAGAAGTGTTGAACGTCCGCAGCCGTTCCGGCGGCGTCGTGCCGTTGGTGACCGTGCCGTCGCGGCCGAGCGTCCAGCGATAGAACCGCCGCGACCCCCAGCTCACGCCGTGCAGTGTGTGGTCGTCCGTGTTGTGAACGATCGCGCCGATGTGATCCGCGAAGCGCAGGACTTCCGTCGCCTTCATCGCCTGGGGATCCACCCGGTACAGGATCGAGCGGCTGTCCGGCCGATATTCAGCCACCGGGACCCAAATGTTCACGCCGTCGTAGTCGATCCCGCCTGGGTGATAGATATTCCCCTCGCCCAAGGTGAGGTCGGCGACGAGGTTCCCGCCCCGGTCGATCTTGTACAGATGACCGACACCGTTCCCTGCCTCCCGATCCCTGACCTCCACGGACGACACGAAGAACGTTTCCCCGATTCTGACCATCCCCTGCGGATGAAACGTCCTGAATCGCACCGGAATCGCCACGACCGGCTTCCAGACCGTGTTGCGGGTCAGCGCGGTCACGCGTTCGGCGAGTACGGACCGGCTCTCCGGTGCCGCCGTCTGTCCGCTACCACCGACGACCGTCAGGGCGATCAGCGAATGGAACGCCGGGCGCATGAGGGGCATCATCGCAGCTCATCTTGACTTAAGATCACCCGCGATGATCATCGCAGCCGTCTCGGCGACAGCGGTCTTGCTGGCCGCGCAAACCCCGGCCGGCAAGATCGATTTCGGCCGTGACGTGCAGCCGATCCTGCAGCAGCACTGTGTGAGCTGTCACGGCCCCGAGCTCCAAATGAACGGGCTGCGGCTCGATCGCCGCGCCGACGCCTTGCGCGGCGGGACGCAGTCCGATATCGGGCCTGGTAACGCCGACGGCAGCCGGCTCTATCACCGGTTGATCGACACCAAGTTCGGGCAGCGGATGCCGCCGGCGGGCCCGCTGAAAGATGCCGAGATCGAGACGCTCAAGGAGTGGATCGATCAGGGCGCGGCATGGCCCGACGAGTTGTCCGGAGAAGTCCCCACGCCCGCCGCGGACTCGGATGCGTCGGCGTTGATGAGCGCCATCCGTCAGGGCGACCAGCCGGCCATTGACCGCGTGCTGCGCGACGCGCCGCACGCCGTCCGCCGGCGTGGACCCGACGCGGCAACGCCCCTCATGTCGGCAGCGTTGTACGGCGATGCCGCACTGGTGAAGCGCCTGCTCGCTCTCGGCGCCGATCCCGATGCGAGAGACACGGCGGGCGCGACCGCCCTGATGTGGGCTGCGCCCGATCGCGGGAAAATGCAGCTGTTGCTCGACGCCGGCGCTGATGTCAACGCGCGCTCGGACGCGGGACGATCCGCCCTCGTCGTGGTCGGCGGCATCGTTGGAGCCGCGGACGCGCTGAAGCTGCTGCTCGACTACGGCGCCGATCCATCGCCGTGGACGGCGTCGGAGCCATCGCCGCTCCGCGAAGCGGCCCGCGTCGACGACAGCGAGATGTTCCGTCTGCTGTTCGAGCGCGCCGGCCGTCCGGCTGGCGGCGGCGTGCCCGCGACGTTCGTCCGCACCAACTGCGCGGCGTGCGCCGCGCTCGTCGGTGCCGGTGGGCCGCTGCCGCGGCGTCCGCCGCCGCCGATGCCCGGTCCCGTGCAGCGCAATTACGATCCGTCGGAGTCCACCGTTCCGACAGCGGTCGGCGTGACGACGGCGACGCCCGCGGCGATTCGCGCGGCGATCGACCGCAGCTTGCCGCTGCTGCAGGAGATCGACGTCGAGTTCATCAAGCGCACCGGCTGTGTCTCGTGTCATCACAACAGCCTCGTCGCGATGGCCGTTGCCGCCGCACGAGCCAACGGCTACACGGTCAACGAGACCACGGCGAAAACGCAGTCGCGCGTCGTCGGCGCGTATCTCGATACCTGGCGAGCGCGCACACTCCAGAACCATTTCATTGCCGGCGCGCAGGACACGATCAGCTACCTGTTGTTCGGTCTCGCGGTCGAGCACTATCCACCCGACGCCGCGACTGACGCGCAGGCGATGTGGCTCAAGCGGCGTCAGGCGACCGACGGCCACTGGCCGATTCAGACGATCCGTCCGCCGATCGAGTCCAACGACATCGAAGTGACCGCTGTCTCCCTGCGCGCGCTGCAGGCGTTTGCGCCGCCCGCGCAGCGCGCAGAATACGCGGCGTCGGTTGATCGCGCGGCTCGGTGGCTGACGACGGCGAAGGCCACGGCCACGGAAGATCGTGCCTTTCGGCTGCTCGGATTGTCGTGGGCGCATGCGCCCCAGGAGGCCATTCGAACCGCAGCGCGCGAGCTGCTGGCCACGCAGCGCGCCGATGGCGGCTGGACGCAGCTCGACGAGCGACAGCTGACCGATGCCTACGCGACGGGCCAGGCGCTGGTCGCGCTGCGCGAGAGCGGCGCGGTGGAGGCGACCGATCCCGCGTACCGCAAGGGCGTCGAGTATCTGCTCCGCACGCAGATCGCCGACGGCTCGTGGTTCGTCGAGTCGCGTGCCGAGCCGATTCAGGCGGCGTTCGCCAGCGGTTTTCCGTACGGCCCGCACCAGTGGGTATCCGCCGCCGCGACCGGGTGGGCGGTGACGGCGCTCGCGCTCGCCAGATGAAGCTTGCCCTCCACGTCCGTTTGTGACCAGTCGCGCGCCGTCAACACGATAAGCTCGCGGGAGCATGCTCCTCGATCAACGCGCGTGCGACCGCGCGCGCCGATCGCGCGACGCGCGGTTCGACGGCCGGTTCTTCATCGCCGTCACCACGACGCGCGTGTATTGCCGCCCGATTTGTCCGGCGCGGGCGCCGAAGGACGCGCACGTCCGCTATTTCGCGACGGCAGCCGCCGCGGAGGCGGCTGGATTCCGCCCGTGTCTGCGCTGCCGGCCCGAAGCGTCGCCTGGCACGCCCGCGTGGCTCGGCACGTCGAGCGTTGTGTCGCGCGCGCTGCGACTCATCGCCGACGGCGCGCTGGACGAGGCGAGCGTGGATGCGCTGGCCGATCGGCTGGGCGTGACCGCGCGTCACCTGCGACGGCTGTTTCTGCATCACCTCGGCGCGACGCCGAATCGACGTGGCGCTGACGCGCCGCGTCCATTTTGCCAAGAAGCTGCTCGATGAAACGAGCCTGCCGTTCAAAGAGGTTGCCTTCGCCGCCGGATTCGGAAGCGTCCGCCGCTTCAACGGGCAGATTCGACGCACCTACAGGCGCACACCGTCGGAACTGCGGCGCCTGGCGAGGCAGGCGCCGCCGGTCGAGCACGGGTGTTACCGCTTCCGACTTGTCGTATCGGCCTCCCTACGACTGGAGCGCCGTCCTGGCGTTCCTTGGCGCGCGCGCGACGCCTGGCGTCGAGGTCGTCGACGACGTGTCCTATCGGCGCACGATCGTCGTCGACAGGCAGCCGGGCGTCATCGCCGTCTCCCGCCACGACTCGGGCACGGCGCTCGACGTCGACGTGCGGTTTCCCGATCCGCGCGCATTGCTGTCGATTGTCGAACGGGTGCGTCGCTTGTTCGACCTGGGCGCCGATCCCGCGGTCATCGCCGGACACTTGCATCTCGACCCGCTGCTGCGCGGCCCTCTCGCACAGCATCCGGGAATCCGAACACCTGGGGCGTGGGATGGCTTCGAACTGGCGGTACGCGCCATCGTCGGCCAGCAGATTTCGGTGCGTGGCGCGACGACGCTCGCGGGACGCCTGGCGTCGCTGTGGGGGACCGCGGTCGAGGGCGGCGCCGGACTCGTGCGGTTGTTTCCGACACCGATGCAGCTGATGCAGGCCGACGTCGAACGCGCGGGCGTGATGCCGGCGCGCGCCGATACGATCCGCTCGCTGGCGCGCGCGGTGGCAAGCGGCGGGATCGTCCTCGACGCGCGCGCGGACGTCAGCGCGACGGTCGCCGCGCTGCTGGCGATTCCAGGGATCGGAACGTGGACGGCAGAGTACGTGGCGATGCGGGCGCTCGGCGAGCCAGACGCGTTTCCCAGCGGCGATCTCGTGCTGCGGCGGATGGCGGGCGACCTCAGTGCGCGTGCGCTCGATCGCCGATCCGATGCCTGGCGACCGTGGCGTGCGTACGCGGTCATGCTGCTCTGGGAAGCGGCAACGAACGCCCTGACCAGCTTCCCGAACTGAGCTTTCCCGCGCGGCGCCGCCCAGCCAGCCGGTAGAGGCGGCGGGCCGTCCTCTTATCCCATTGGTCTGATTGGGGTTACGAAGAGACATTCGTCGACAACCTGTGACGAGAAAGTGCAAGAAAGGGAACGGTCTGCGAGAGTCGCGGCCGTATACTTTCCCGAGGACCGACGTGTGTCCGTTCGTACAGGGAACCGCATGAACAGATTGACGTTAACCGCTGCGAGCGTGGTCGTCTTCGCCGGCGGTCTTGGACTGGCGGCGCAGACGCCGGCCAAGCGTTCCGCCGCGCCGCAGTCCGCCGCGCCCGCGCAGCCGAAGCCGGCGATGGCCGTGGCGCACACCCCGGCGCCGCCCGCGGCGGAGGCACAGACCGCACTGGTCAAGCAGGTACCTGCGCCGGTTGCCACAGCGACAAGGGTAAAGCTGGTCAGTTGACACTTGCCGCGTTCGACGTCGCGCAAGTCGGCGGACCACGCGGAAATCGGCGAGAAGATGATCCGCAAGCTGCGCGCCGGCATGATGCCGCCGCCCGGCGCGCGGCGCCCCGACGCGCGAAGCGTTGAAGACGCTCGCGGTGGCGCTCGAGACGCCGCATCGACACCGCGGCGGCGCTGCACCCGAACCCCGGCCGCCGGACGTTCCAGCGCCTGAATCGCGCCGAGTACGCGCGCTCGATCCACGAGCTCCTCGATCTCGACGTCGACGTCAACGCGTTCCTGCCGCCCGACACGATGAGCGCCGGCTTCGACAACATCGCCGACGTGCAGGGCGTGTCGCCGACGCTGCTCGAAGGCTACCTGCGCGCGGCGTCGAAGATTTCGACGCGTCGCGCTCGGCGATCGCAACGCCAGCCCGACCGAGGCGACGTTCAAGGTTCCGCGCACGCAGTCGCAGATGCACCACATCGAAGGGACGCCGTGGGGCACGCGCGGCGGCATTTCGGTCGTGCACACGTTCCCGGCCGACGGCGAGTACACGTTCCGCGTCATGCTGCACGGCACGCCGGTCGGCGAGCTGTTCGGCAGCGTCGCGAGCCGCAACGAGCAGCTGGAGATTTCGATCAACGGCGCGCGCGCCGCGCTGCTCGACATCGACTATCGGATGAGCGAGAAAGAGAAGAGCGGGCTGAACCTGATCGACGCCGCGGATTCACGTGCCGGCCGGACCGCAGCGGATCTCGCGGCCGCGTTCATCTCAGAAATTCGACGGCGTCGTCGACGACCTGGTCGCGCCGATCGACTACACGCTCGCCGACACCGAATACGGCGACAACGTCGGCATCACCATCCTGCCGCACCTGCGCGATCTCAGCATCACCGGGCCGCATGACGGTCACTGGCGTTTCCGATACGCCGAGCCGGCGCAAGGTGTTCGTCTGCCGCCCGATGTCGCCGGCTGACGAGATCCCGTGCGCGCGCAGGATCGTCTCGCAGCTCGCGAGTCAGGCCTACCGTCGTCCGTCGACGAACGAGGACGTCGAGTCGCTGATGCAGTTCTACGCCGACGGCCGCAAGGGCAAGGACTTCGAGGCCGGGATCAAGTCGGTGCTGCAGGCGCTGCTGGCGAGCCCGCATTTCCTGTTCCGGCTCGAAGAGATTCCCGTCGGCGTGTCCGGCCGGGCCAGAACTACCGCGTGGCCGACGTCGATCTCGCGTCGCGGCTCTCGTACTTCATCTGGGGCACGTCCCCGGACGCCGAGCTGCAGAAGGTCGCGGGCAACGGCACGCTGCACACGCCGGCGGTGCTCGAGAAGCAGGTCCGCCGGATGCTCGCCGATCCGCGCGGCGAAGCGATGTCGACCCGGTTCGCGTCGCAGTGGCTGCGCCTGCAGGACGTCGAGAAGATTCACCCCGACGCGCTGCTGTTCCCGTCGTTCGACAACGAGCTGGCGGAGTCCTACAAGCGGGAAACCGAGCTGCTCTTCGACAGCATCGTCCGCGAGGATCGCAACGTCCTCGACCTGTTCACCGCCGACTACACGTTCGTCAACGAGCGCATCGCCAAGGTCTACGGCATCCCGAACATCATCGGCGAGCAACTTCCGGCGCGTCCCGCTCGCCGACGAGAACCGGCGCGGCATCCTCGGCCACGGCAGCATCCTGATGCTGACGTCGGTGGCCGATCGCACGTCGCCGGTGCAGCGCGGCAAGTGGATCATGGAGACGCTGCTCGGATCGCCGCCGCCGCCGGCGCCGCAGGATCCCGCGCCGCCGCCGCTCGAGGAGACGAAGGCGCGTCGGCGCGGGCGGCAAGTCGCTGACGGTGCGCGAGCGCATGGAGGAGCACCGGAAGAATCCCGCGTGCGCGTCGTGCCACAAGACGATCGATCCGCTCGGCCTCGCGCTGGAGAACTTCGACGTCGTCGGCGCGTGGCGCATCAAGGACAGCGGCGCGCCGGTCGACACGGCGGCGACGCTGTATGACGGCACGCCGATCTCGCGGGCCGGCAAGTCTGCGCGCGGCGCTCGTCAATCATCCGGAAACGGTGATCCGCAATTTCACCGAGAACCTGATGGCGTACGCGCTCGGCCGGCGCGTCGAGTATTACGACCAGCCGACGATTCGCGCGATGATCGCGAAGGCGGCGCAGAACGGCAATCGCTTTTCGTCGTTCGTTCTGGGCATCGTGAACAGCGCGGCGTTCCAGATGGCTCGGGCGGAACCCGCCGTGACTACTACCTTGGAGAGATAAGCGTCATGTTAATCACCAAGAAGCACCTTTCCCGCCGCGCGGTCCTGAAAGGGATGGGCGTGACCGTGGCCCTGCCGGTGCTCGACGCGATGCTGCCGGCCGGGGCGGCGTGGTCGAAGGACGGCGAAAGCCGCGTCCGCGCCGAAAGTCCGGCTGGTGGCGATGGAGATGGTGCACGGCTGCGCCGGCAGCACGAAGTTCGGCGTCTCCAAGAACCTGTGGGCGCCGGAGAAGGTCGGCCGCGACTTCGATCTGTCGCAGACCAGCCTGTCGCCCGCTCGAGCCGTTCAAGAACGACGTCACCGATCGTCAGCAACACCGACCTGCGCAACGCCGAGGCGTTCACGCTGCCGGAAATCGGCGGCGATCATTTCCGCGCCAGCGCCGTGTTCCTGACGCAGTCGCACCCGAAGCAGACCGAGGGCAACGACGTCCTCGCCGGGACGTCGATCGATCAGCTCTACGCGACGAAGTTCGGCCAGGACACGCCGATTCCGTCGATGCAGCTGTCGATCGAGAACGTCGACCAGGCCGGCGGCTGCACCTACGGCTACTCCTGCATCTACACCGACACGATCAGCTGGGCGTCGCCGACGCAGCCGCTGCCGATGGTGCGCGACCCGCGCGTCGTGTTCGATCAGCTGTTCGGCGTCGGCGCGACGCCGGAAGAGCGCGCCGCGAACCTGCGCGCCGACAAGAGCATTCTCGACTGGGTGACCACGCAGATCTCGCACGCTGCGGAAGGAGATCGGTTCGAGCGATCGCCAGCGCCTCAACGAATACCTCGACAACATCCGCGAGATCGAGCGGCGGATCCAGCGTGTCGAAGCGCGCAACAGCAGCGGCGAATCGCGGGCGTTCCCCGAAGCGCCGATCGGCGTGCCCGACTCGTTCGAAGAGCACGTCCACATCATGATGGACCTGATCGCCATCGCGTTCGCGTCCGACACGACCCGCGTCTTCTCGTTCAAGCTCGGACGCGACGCGTCAGGCCGCGCGTATCCGGAGAGCGGCGTGAACACCGGCTTCCACAACGCCTCGCATCACGGCGAGCGCGAAGATCGGATCCTCGAATTCGCGAAGATCAACCGGTATCACGTCAGCATGGTGCCGTACCTGCTCGACAAGCTGAAGAAGACGCCGGACGGCGACGGCAACCTCCTCGACAACAGCCTGATCCTGTACGGGTCGCCGATGGCCGACTCGAACATCCACAACCACCGGCGCGCGCCGCTGTTCCTGGCGGGCCACGCCGGCGGCCGGTTGAAGGGCGGCGTGCACGTCAAGGCCGCCGACGGCACGCCGATGGCCAACTCGATGCTGACGATGCTGCACATGCTCGGGCGCGACGACATGCAAGCAGTTCGGCGACAGCACCGGCGAGCTCGATCTGAACAACGCGTCCGAACCGGCCAAGACGCTGCAGACAAGGCGTAGGAGTGCGACACATGTTCCGTAGAACGTTGATCTGTGACGGGCGCGGCCACGCTGTCTCTCGCGGCCGCGCTGTTCGCCACCGGCCCCGCGCCGTCGATTGTCGACGCGGCGATCCAGGGCAACAAGGACGCTGTCCGCGCGCTGCTGAAGGACGGCGCCGACGTGAACACGTCGCAGCCGGACGGCATGACGTCGCTCCACTGGGCCGCCCAGAAGGGCGATGTCGATCTGGCGAAGACGCTGCTCTACGCCGGCGCGAACATGAAGGCGACGACGCGCATCGGCGGCTATACGCCGCTGCTGATTGCGAGCCGCAGCGGCGACGCCGCGATGGTCGAGACGCTCGCGGCGGCCGGCGCCGATGCCAACGCCGCGACCACCAACGGCACGACGGCGCTGATGTTCGCGTCGCAGGCGGGCAATGCCGCAGGCGGTCAAGTCGCTGATCGCGCACGGCGCCAACGTGAACGCCAAGGAGAAGGTCAAGGGTGAAACGGCGCTCTCCGTTCGCCGCCGCCTACGGCAGGGCCGACGTCATCCGCGTGCTGGCGCGCCAATGGCGCCGACACGAAGGTGACCACCAATGTCATGGACCTCGCGGCGTTCAACAAGGAAGAGCAGGAGCGGCTCGCGATGCTGTTCCAGCAGCAGGCGGCCGCAGAACGGCGGCCGCGGCGGCGCCGAACCGCAGGGCGGGCGGCGCGGCTTCAACCCGAACGCCAAGCCCGGCATCGATCGCCAGTACAACTTCACCGAGCTGGTCGCCTACTGGGGCGGCATGGCCCCGCTGCACCTCGCGGCCCGTCAGGGACAGATCGAGGCGGCGAAGGCGCTGCTCGAGGCTGGCGCCGACGTCAACCAGCAGGCGGTCGGCGACAAGGCGACGCCGATGCTCGTCGCGACGATCAACGGTCAGTTCGATCTCGCGAAGATGCTGCTCGACAAGGGCGGCGACCCGAACATCGCGCAGCACAACGGCGTCACCCCGCTCTACGCCGCGCTCAACTGCCAGTGGGCCGCCAAGGCGCTCTACCCGCAGCCGCGCGCGTTCGAGCAGCAGCAGTCCTCGTATCTCGATCTGATGAAGGCGCTGCTCGACAAGGGCGCGAACCCGAATGCGCGCCTGACCAAGAAGGTGTGGTACGCGCAGTACCGACTTCGATCAGTCCGGCGTCGACGAGATCGGCGCGACACCGTTCTGGCGCGCGGCGTACAGCGCGGACATCGATGCGATGAAGCTGCTGGTCGCGTACGGCGCCGATCACAACATTCCGACGACCAAGGGCGCCGGCCGTCCGCGGACCGGCGACATCGGCGAACGTCAGGTCCAGGACATCTCAGGGTTGCCGCCGATGCCGGTCGGCGGGCCGGGCGTCCCGCCGCTGCTGGCGGCCGCGGGCCAGGGCTACGGCGAAGGGTTCGCCGCAAACCACCACAAGTTCGCGCCGAGCGGCATGCTGGCCGCGGTCAAGTATCTCGTCGAAGAGCTCCACGCCGACGTCAACGCGCGCGAGCACGAAGGGAACACCGCGCTCCACAACGCGGCGGCCCGTGGCGACAACGAGATGATCGAGTACCTGATCTCGAAAGGCGCCGACCCGAAGATCACCAATCGCGCGGGCCAGACCACGGTAGACATGGCCAATGGTCCCGTGCAGCGCATCTCGCCGTTCCCCGAGACGATCAAGCTGCTCGAGGGATACGGCGTCAAGAACAACCACAAGTGCGTCGGTTGCTAAAGTTAAAAGTTAAAAGTTCAAAAGTTAAAGTCAAAAGTTAAAAGTTAGAGATCAAAACCAGGAAGACAGCGCGCCTGTCTTCTTGGTTTTTCTTTTTGGCTTTCCTCTTTAACTTTCCTTTTAACTTTTAACTTTTAACTTAACTTTTAACTTTCTCTACCAGGCTGTCAGTGCTTGTTCAAACAGCCTGGCCAGTTCCTCAGGCCCTGCCGGCCGCGGCGACAGCTTCGTCACGCGGTGCTGCGGGAGCGTGCCTTCGACCAGCGCCGGTATGTCGGCGGAGGTGTAACCGATCGCGCTCAGGCCATTGGGCGTGCGCAGCCGCTGCATGTACCAGACGAGGCGATCGGCGAGGATTTTTCCGGCGTCCTCGGCGCGGACGTTCGAGATGTCGGCACCGAGCGCTTCGGCGGCTTGCAGGTGGCGTTGCGGGCTCGCGGACGCCGTGAATCGAAAGACGGCCGGCGCGTTGAGGATGACCGAGATGCCGTGCGGCACCAGCGGGTGGTCGGCGCCGTAGCCTGGCGCCTGGTAGCTCTTCACGTTGCCCGAGACCGGATACGACATGCCGTGCGGCAGGTGCACCCCGGCGTTGCCGAAGCCGACGCCGGCGTACGACGCCGCCAGCAGCATCTGCGCGCGCGCCTCGTCGTCGGACGGATCGTCGACCGCGCGGACGAGGAACTGCGACACCATGCGCAGCGCCTCCATCGACCAGACGTCGCTGATTGGATTCGATCCCTGGTATGCCGGCCGCAGGGACGGCCGGTCCGGACGCGGCCGGTCGGTGAAGGGCATCGCCGTGTACGACTCGATGGCGTGGCTCAGGATGTCGAGGCCGGTCGAGGCGGCCACTTCCGGCGGCATCGTGCGCGTGTTCTCCGGATCGAGGAATCCGAGCGTCGGCTTGAGCCGGCGGTTGGCGATGCCGGTCTTGGCGTGGAGCGGGCGGTAGTCGAAGATGCTGACGCCGGTCGTCTCGCTGCCGGTGCCGGCGGTGGTGGGGATGGCGATCAGCGTCTTCAACGGTCCCGGCACTGGCAGGCCCTTGCCGATCGGCGGGTTCACGTAGTCGAGGAAATCGGCGGGCGGATACGTCGTGTAGAGGTTGACCGCTTTGGCGGTGTCGATCGTCGAGCCGCCGCCGACCGCGACGAAGGCGTCGTATCCGCCGTCGCGCGCGAACGCGATCGCATCGAGAAACGACTCGTCGCTCGGTTCGACGCGGACGCGATCGTAGAGCGTCGCCGGCACGCCGCTGTCACGCAGCGATTCCATCACGATGGCGACGGGACGCATGGCGGCGAGCGTCGGGTCGGTGATGACGAGTGCGCGCCTGGCGCCGAGGTCCGCGAGGTCCATGCCCACTTCGCGCGTCACGCCCGCGCCGAAGCGGACGCTGGAGACGGCCATCTCGAACGCGATGTCTTTTGCCATGGTGTCCGCAATTGTAGTGGCAGAAACTGCGGCGTGATCTGACACCGACGACAACCTTGATGCGGTCCGTTCCGGTATCCGACCCCGATCCGACCCGATCCCGGCCTCGGTCCCGGCCCCGATCCCGGCACACGGATCCTGGCACTAACCGAAGAACGGACGAGCGGGATTACGCGCCGGCGTCGGCGGGCGGCGGAGGCGGCGCGAGCATGCGGCCGACGACGTCGACGAGGTCGTCGACCCACAGCGGCTTGAAACAGACCTGCGCGCCAAGCTGCCGCAGCTCGCTGGCGATCGGTTCTTCGATGAAATAGTCGCCGGTGACGATCGTGACGCAAGGCGCCGGACCGTCGGCGTCCGTATGGGCGCTGCGCAGCCGGCGCAGGAATTCGACGCCGCCGAAAATCGGCATCCGCAGGTCGAGGATGATGGCGTCAGGCTTGTGCGCCGTCGCGAGCGCGAGGCCGGTTTCCGCGTTCGTCGCTGTTTCGACGCGATAGCCTTGCAGACGGAGCATGCGCGAGAACGTCAACGCCACGCCCTCGTCGTCGTCGACCACCAGCACGCACTGTGGCAGGGTAGCGGACATCAGTCTCCCGCGACCATCGTCGCAGGCTCGTAACCCGCGCGACAGTCCGCGAAGAGGCCTTCGAGCTCGCGTTCGCGCTCGAGCGCGGCCGACACGCTCGTGAAGTACTCCACGATTGCGCCGCCCGGATGATAGACACCAAGCCGATACGGACCGTCGGCGCTGACCGCGGTCACTTCCCAGCGGACCAGATCGCGGCCCGCTGAAAACACGTTGAGCGTCATGACAGTTGTGCGAATAACCAAGGGCTGTGCCGGTACAGATTGCACGCGGCTGCACGCGTTGGCGACGCGGCCATGTTCCAGGCCCGCACGGCACTGACGGAACTGAGCTTCTTCGGCACACCCGGGGTGTGCCGTTTAACGGTCATGGATGACGCGAAAGGTGGTCGCGTGTCGAGCCGCGAGTCGCCAGGCAACGTGAAGGAGGCCTTGATCTTCTGTAAAGAATCCTGTCAGACGCGGCGGCGGGTCAACAGCACGATGAGCAACACCAGCAGCACGATGCCCAGTCCGCCGCTCGGATAGAACCCCCATGCGGCGCTGTACGGCCAGGTCGGCAGCGAGAGAATCAGCAGCACGATCAGCAGCGCCATCAATAAGCTCAAGGCTCGCCTCCATTCTCAACTCGGGCAAGAGCGCGGCCAACTCGACTGAGCAGGAGGCGACGCGCCTCATCAACGATGAGGCCGGCATCGCATGGCTTCGCGAGCATCCGATCGGCGCCGGCCATACGCGCGCGGTCCGCGTACTGCCGATCGCCGTATCCGCTGATCGCCAGTACGGGAATGTCGTGTGTCCGCGAGTCGGCGCGCAGGCGCCGACAGAGCTCGATGCCGTCGATGCCAGGTACCGCAATGTCGGTGAGGATGAGATCGGGATCCATTTCGAGCGCCTTGTGCAGGGCTTGATGGCCGTTGTGCGCCTGCTCGACGACAAAACCCTCACGCTGCAGTGCCTCGCTATAGAACTGCCGCGTCTCCGGATCGTCTTCGACGACCAGGACGAGGGGCGAAGACGGCGTCGTCGCGTCGCGGCGAGCGGTCATCGTGCCGATGATAGGAGCCCGGTCCGAGCGCGACAAGCTCAGGTGTGGGAGCCTTGCGGCAGGAGGGGTGGCACGAGCGGGGACGGAAAGCGGCGCCGTTCCACCTGGCGCCGCTCGATAATCCTCGGTGGTTCAGCGGCCACAATCGGCAGCCGCACCTGGAACAACGAACCGGCGTTTTCGCCTGCGCTCCGGCCGGTGACCGTGCCGCCGTGCAGCTCCACCAGATAGCGCACGATATTGAGGCCCAGGCCCAGGCCACCGTGTTTTCGTGTCGGCGTGCTGTCGCCCTGATGGAAGCGTTGAAAGAGGCGCGCGGCCAGGCGCGTTCCAAAGCCGATGCCCGTGTCCTGGACGCCGATCACGACGTGGTCGCCGCTTGTCGTCAGACGAATGTCGACGCGGCCGCCGGGCGGCGTGAACTTGATGGCGTTCGACACCAGATTCCAGACGATCTGCCGGATGCGATCGGGGTCGCCGACCATGAAGCCGATCTGCTGATCGAGCGTCACGCCCAGCGTGATCTGCTTGGCCGCCGCCGCCGGGCGCACGGAATCGACTGCCGATTCGATGACCGGCTGAATCCTGATGGCAATCGGATTGATGCGCAGCTTGCCAGAAACGATGCACGACAGGTCGAGCAGATCTTCAATGAGCTGTGCTTGCGCCAATCCGGCGCGTTCGATGCCTTTCACCGCTCTGGCGGTTTGCGCGTCATCGAGCTTCCGGCTCGCCAGCAGCCTCGCCCAACCCAGCACCGCGTTCACCGGCGTGCGTAGCTCATGCGACAGGTTCGCGAGGAATTCATCCTTGACGCGATTGGCCGCCTCCGCCTTGCGAGATTGCTCGTCGGCAATCTTGAGCAACCGCCGATAATGCAGCCCTAACGCCACCCCGACGATTGCGATCAGAGTCGAAAGGACGATCAACCCCAACGCCGAGGCTTCTTCCACCTTCGACACAGGTGCAAAGGTTCGGCCCGGTTACAGCTCAGCCGGCCGGCTTGGCTTAACTCTTGTAGTCAACTCGCCCGCTATGGCCGAGACTGTCGTTCGCGTGGCGGCTCTGGCGGATCTGCACTGCACGAAAACGTCGCAGGGCGCCTTTCAACCGCTGTTCGCGCGCATTGCCGAGTCGGCCGACCTCCTGCTGCTGGCCGGCGACCTGACCGACTACGGTCTGCCGGATGAAGCGCGCGTGCTGGCCAAGGAACTGACGGCGCTCAGGATTCCGGTGGCCGCCGTGCTGGGCAATCACGACGTCGAATCGGGAAAGGCCGAGGAGGTCACGGCGATTCTCGCCGAGGCCGGACTCCACGTGCTGGATGGCGATGCGTGCGAGTTGCTCGGCATCGGCATCGCCGGCGTCAAGGGTTTTGGCGGGGGATTCGGCAAACGCGCGCTCGGTCCCTGGGGAGAGACGATCATCAAACAGTTCGTTCGCGAGGCGGTCGACGAGGCGCTCAAGCTCGAAGCGGCGCTCGCGCGGCTTGCGCACGCCGCAGCTCGTCGCGCTGCTGCATTATTCACCGGTCCAGCAGACCGTCGAGGGCGAGCCGCTCGAGATCTATCCGTTCCTCGGATCGAGCCGCCTCGAGGAGCCGCTTGGACGGTATCCGGTCTCGCTCGTGTTCCACGGCCACGCGCACCGGGGCCAGCCGCAAGGGCTCACGAAAAACGGTGCGCCGGTCTACAACGTGTCGATGCCACTGCTCACGCGGACGTTCGCCGATCGTCCGCCGTTTCGCGTCTTCGACGTGCACGTCGACGCCAACGCGTCGGTGCCGGTCGCGACCGCGGCCACGCGCGGCCGCCGCGCGACCGACGCCGTCGCATCCTGAGGAGACCCGATGGAAACCTCGACCGCCCGTGCGATTCACGATCCGGCGGCGGACTTCTACATCGACGCCTTGCGGAAGCTGCAGGACACGGGGATCCCGTTCCTGGTGGGCGGCGCGTTCGCCTTTTCGCACTACGCGCACATCCCGCGCGACACCAAGGACGTCGACATCTTCGTGAAGCCGGACGACTGCCCGCGCGTGCTCGAAACCTTCGAGCAGCTCGGCTACCAGACCGAGGTGCCGTTCCCGCACTGGCTCGGCAAGATTCATCGCGGCGAGCACTTCATCGACATCATCTTCAGCTCGGGCAACGGCATCGCGCGCGTCGACGATCTGTGGTTCGAGCACGCGCCGAAGACCAACGTGCTCGGCGTCATCGTCCGGTTGTCGCCGGCGGAAGAGATGATCTGGTCGAAGGCCTTCATCCAGGAGCGCGAGCGATTCGATGGCGCCGACGTCCTGCACCTGCTGCGCGAAACCGGTCCGTCGCTCGACTGGCCGCGGCTGCTGATGCGGTTCGGCGACTACTGGCGCGTCCTCTTCAGCCACATCATCCTGTTCGGCTTCGTCTATCCGGACAAGCGCCAGAACGTCCCGACCTGGGTGATGGAGGAGCTGACCCGGCGTCTCAGCGTGAGCCGTCCCAATCTTCAGAACGATGTCTGCTACGGCACGCTGTTGTCGCGGGAGCAGTACCAGCACGACATCGAACGCTGGAAATACCGCGACGGCCGCGAAGCGCCCGACGGACCGATGACGCGCGAGCAGATCGAAATCTGGACCGACGCCATCGGCAGAATCAAGTAAGCGGTTACTGCTGTCGTTCGAGAATCCAGGCGACGGTGCCGATCAGTTTTTCCCAGAGCGGGCGATGACGCCAGCTGGCCAGCGTGATTTCGCGCGACCTGGCCAGGTCGGATTCGAAGTCCGCGAGGATCCGCGCCGTCACGGCCTGGTCGCGCACCGCGAGGTTCACCTCGTCGTTGTGCTCGAACGACCGGTTATCGAGGTTGGTGGTGCCGATCACCGACCAGAGATCGTCGACGAGCAGCGCCTTGACGTGGGTCATGCCGGGCTCGTACTCGAAGATTCGCACACCGGCCTCGAGCATCTGCCCGTACATGCGGCGGCTCGCCAGCCGCACCCATCGCTGATCGGTCCGGGCGCCCGGCACGATGACCGTCATCCGGACGCCGCGCTGCATCGTGCGGCAGATGGCGCTGCGGAACGCCTTGTCGGGAAGAAAGTACGGCGTCGCGATGTGGACCGTCGACGTCGCGCCTTCGACCAGCAGCTGATACAGCGCGCGGGATGTCGTCGATCGATCGGCGGGGGAGCTCTTCACCGCAAACGCCGGAGAGTCGCCCGCGCGAACGCGCGGCTTGTAGGTATTCGGTCCGGTCAGGATTTCTCCGCAGCATTCCATCCAGTTCTCCGCGACCACGCCCTGAATCTGCGCGACCACCGGCCCTTCGATGCGGGCCATCATGTCGCGCCACATCGGCTTGCGGCGGTGCGGCTTCGCCCACCAGTCCGCGACGCCGGCCCCGCCGACGAAGGCCACGGTGCCGTCGACGACGAGCAGCTCCCGGTGGGTCCGGTTGTTCAGGCGGCTCAGGCGATACCAGGTGAACCGCTGGTAGGCGGCGACGCGGCAGCCGGCGGCCTCGAGCGGTCGCGACGACTTTCGAAAGGCGCCAAAGCTGCCGATCGCATCCATCACGATGGTGACGCGCACGCCGGCCCGTGCGCGCTCGCACAGCGCGTCGATGAAGGCCTCGCCGATCTCGCCTTTCTTGAAGATGTAGCACTCCATGTTGATGGTCTCGCGAGCCGCCTTGATGGCGGCCAGCATCGCCGGGTAGAACACGTCGCCGTTGGTCAGGATGTCGACGCGGTTGTCGGACTCGAGGTGCGTCGAGCAGGTCGACTCGATGACGTGGATGAAGTGATCGCTGCGGGCGTCGATCCCGGCTTCGATGTGGTACGGCACGTGCGGTGTGAACAGCACCGCGACAATGAGCCAGGCGATGAAGGCGCCGCCGATGATCGTCAGGTAGAGCATAGCGTCGCCGGCACGAGCAGCGAGACGGGCAACCGCTCGAACAGCGCCGCCGCCGGCAGCATCCACCGGCCGTCGATCAGCTCGGCCTGATGCACGGTGCCGGTCAAGACATCGCGTACGGCGGGAGGCGCCGCCAGCAGATCGACACAGCTGGCCGGCAGCGCGACCCTCGTGTCTTTCCAGATGCCGCGGCCGAGCGGCGGCCCGGACGCGTCCGGCATCAGCGAGCCGATCAGGCGCGGCACGCACGTGATCGCAAACGTCGACCCGGCGGCAACGCGTGCGAACGCGAACAGGCAATCGCGGCTCGCGCCGGTCGTCGTCATCGGCACGTATTCGCCCCGCTCGTACAGGTCGCGCCACTGCGCCCGTGCGGCGAGCGCGCGCGTCATGACGAACATCTTGATGCGCCCGTCGGTCCGATTCGCGACGAGATCCGCAATGTCAGGGCAGGACCCCAGCGACGCGAGGGCCTGCGTGCGGAGGTCGTAGTCGACCGACCGGCGGTTGTCAGGGTCGACGAGATTGAGGTCCCACAGCTCGGTGCCCTGGTAGAAGTCCGGAATGCCCGGCGCGGTCACCTTGATCATCAGCTGCGCGAGACTGTTGTAAATGCCCAGCTCCGCCACTCGTGCCTGGAACGGCAGAAAGGACGCGAGAAAGGCGTTCGGCCGGCTTGCATCGAGCACCGCATCGATGAACCGCGTCACCGCCCGCTCGTAGACCTCGTCCGGACTGAGCCAGCTGGTGTGGACCTTCGCCTCGCGCAACGCCTTCATCATGTAGGCGTCGAGCCGTTTCCGGAAGACGGGATCTGCCTTGTCGCCGTTGAACGGCCATGCGCCCACCAGCATCTGATAGAGGTGGTACTCCTCGTTGGCGTCCGGTGCCGGCCGCCCGTCCAATTCGGTCTTGAACCGGCGGTTTGCGGCCCGCCAGCGCATGACCAATCCCTTCCACGCGCCCGGCAATTCTGACAGCACGTTGAGACGCGCGCGCACGTCCTCGCCGCGTTTGGTGTCGTGGGTTGCCGTCGCGGAGAGCGCGGTCGGCCACTGCTGCTGCCGCCGGATCATCCACTGATGGACCGTGTCCGGATCGAGACCGAAGTTGGTCGGATCGGCGCCGACCTCGTTCAGCGAGAGCAAGCGGTTGTAGATGTAGAGCGTGGTGTCCTCGATGCCCTTCGCCGCCACCGGGCTGGTAATCTGCTGGAACTTCCCGATGAACCGCGCGCGCGCCTCGCATTCCTCGCTCGAGCTAATCCGCGTCTGCTTGAGCAGGAGCTGCTCGACGAAGTCGAACACCAGCGCCGTCACCGCCGGTCCCCGCCGTTTCGCGGACTGCACCGCCTGATCGATGAACCGCCGGTCGTGCTCGCTCACGGTCTGGTCCGGGCCGTCGGCGCCGATATACGTGCGATACACCGGGAAGCACGCGATCACTTCCTTGATCGTCGAAATCAGGCTGTAGAGCGTGAAGTCGCGGAAGTGGCGGTTCCGTTCGGAGAAGCGATTCAACTGATGTCCGAGCGAATTGATGTCGCCTGACATCGTTTCGTGGAGGACCTGCTTCTTGCTGCGATAGACCAACGCGTCGAACGACAGCCGTTCGGCCGCCGCGGCGTCATCGTCGTGAAGACGCCGGTCGCGGATCACCCGCTTGTAAATGTCGTCCAGCGCTCGCTCGTTGCGCCGATCCACGAACAGGTTGTTGACGACTGCCGCGAACTCGTAGCCCGTCGTGCCGTGCACCGGCCATTCGCCGGACAGCTCCTCGCCCTGGCCGAGGATTTTTTCGACGACGATGTAGAAATCGCGGTTGGGCGAGAGCCGCGACTGCAGCCGGTTCAGGTAGTCGCCAGGCGCGAACAGGCCGTCGACGTGATCGATGCGAAGGCCGGTGGCGGCGCCGCGCCGCACCAGCTCGAACACGAAGCGGTGGACCTCGTCGAACACCGCCGGATCTTCCATCCGCAGCGCCGCCAGCTGGTTGACGTCGAAGAACCGCCGGTAGTTGATCTCTTCCGACGCGACGCGCCAGTGCGCCAGCCGGTACGACTGGGCGTTGAGCAGCGCATCGAGGCGATCGAACGTGCGCGGCTGTCCGGCGATGCCGTTGAAGCGCCGCAGGCAGGCTTTGAGGAGCAGGTCGACTGCGGGACTACCGGCGGTGAGCGCCGCCAGACGCCGCTTGACCACTTCCTTCTCGCGCGCACGCAACGCAATCGCCTCGGGCTCGCGCGAGCTTCGCGCCGGCAGGTGCTCGGCGGCGGTCAGGATGCTCTGCAACTCGTCGGCGTGCTCGCCGGCGTGCGATTCCAGCCAGGAGCCGAGTTCGTCGCGCAAAATCATCCCGTAGGTGTCGGGCGCGACCGGCAGCCGATTGTCGTAGTACACGACGACGAACCCGCCGTGCGCGTACACCAGCTGGAGCTCCTGTCGCTCGAGCACGGCGCCGTACTGGTCGCCGAGAATCGGAATCAGCAGCTTGTCCGCCAGCTCGTCCTTCACCGGATGCCACTCGATGTCGAAGAAGCGTGCGAAGCGCGAGCTCGGACCGTTTTCGAGGACGTCCTGCCACCACGGGTTCGCCGACTGCGCGATTCCCATGTGGTTCGGCACGATGTCCAGCACGTGCCCCATGCCGCGCGATCGAAGCGCGTCGATCCAGAGCCAGTAGTCCTCGTCGGTGCCGAGATCCGGGTTCAGACGTGTCGGGTCGGCGACGTCGTAGCCGTGTGGGCTGCCAGGGACCGCAGCGAGGTAAGACGACGCGTAGCAATCGCCGATGCCAAGCTCATCCAGGTACGCAACGATCGCCGACGCACGTGTGAACGTAAATTGTGCGTTGAACTGCAGTCGATAGGTTGAAAGCGGGACGCGCGCGCCGGCCACCTGAGGTCGGATAGCAAGCTGAGCGCCAGCCTAAACTCTGCCATGGGGAACGTCCGTCGAGCTTGGCAACGTACTTGCTGAATCCAGCGACGTGCCACGCGACGCTCGCGACGATTCCGACCGAAGCCGCGCCATTCCCGCGTCGCGATCGGTTGCGATCGTTGCACTCGCTGACGGCGCGCGGATTCACCAGCAGATCGACGAAGGGCTGCGTCTGCGTTGAAGTCGCTCGGTCGATTGTTCGTCGCGCTCATGCTCCTGACGCCAGTCGCTGCTGCCGCGCAGGCGCCGCTCGAACAGCCGCGTCGCAGCGAGCTGCCGCCGGATACGCCCGATCGATACACACAGCTCGATCATCTCAGGCACGCCGTGACGCGGCTGCCGGTGGCCGCCGGGCTGGCGTGCGTGCTGGCGTTGCGCCCCCGACGCCGCGGCACACCGCATCGCCAGGCGCCGGTCATTCAGACGCAGATCATCCTCGCCGTCGTCGGTTCGGTCGTGATGCTGGTCGTCGGCGCCAGCCTCGCCCGGGCGTTCGGCATCGTCGGCGCGGCGGGGCTGGTGCGCTACCGCGCCAAGATCGAGGATCCCAAGGATGCCGGCGTCATGCTGTCGACGCTGGCGGTCGGCCTGGCCACCGGCGTCGGTCTGTGGATGCTCGCGATTTTCGCGACCGTCTTCATCCTGGGGCTGTTGTGGATCGTGGAGTCGTTCGAGCCAAAGGCCACGCACCCGTTCCTGCTGAAGGTGAAGGCCAAGGATCCCGCGGCCTTGAGACCGAAGCTCGAGCAGCTGCTGGCGAAGAACCGGCTCGAGTTCGAGCTGAGGGCGACCTCGCAGGAGGAACTGCACTACGAGGTCCGGGTGCCGCTGAACAAGAGGACCGATCGCCTGTCGGACATCATCGTGAAAGTCGATCCCGACAACGCGACCGCGGTCGAGTGGGACGAGAAGAAAGAAAAGAAGTAATACCAAGCTCGACGGAGAACGTTACCGGTAGTTGCCGAACTGAAGCGCGACGCCGAAGTCGTGCTCGCGCAGCGCGCGCATCGCGTCCTGCAATTCGTCTTTCGACGGCGAGCTCACACGCACCTGATCGGCCTGAATCGCCGCCTGCACCTTCTTCAGTTTCTTCTCCTTGATGAACTTGACGATCTCGCGCGCGGCTTCGATCGGGATGCCCTGCTGGATCGGAATCACGCGACGGACTGCACCGCCGGCTGCGGGCTCCGACTCCGGCGCCTTGAAGTTCTTGATGGCGACGCCGCGTCGAACGAGCCGGGTCTGGATGATCTCCCAGAGCGCGTTCATCTTCATCTCGTCGTCGGTCGTCAGCGTCAGCGTCTTCTCGGCGGCGTTCAGGTCGATGTCGGCCTTCGCGCCCTTGAAGTCGTAGCGCTGGCCGACTTCCTTCCGCGCCTGGTTCAGCGCGTTGTCGACCTCCTGGAAATCGATGGTCGACGTGATATCGAACGAAGCAGTCGTCGGCATGACGTTATTTTAGGCGGTGTTTGAACACGTGGCGCGCCCGCGCCTCCTCGACCGAGTGCGACACCTTGACGTTGCCTTCCTTGTCGGCGAGCTTCGAGAGCTCCGAATAGTACCTTTCCAGAGTCCGCAGCTCATCCTCGGAGAGTGATTCCGCATCGATCAGCCGGTTGCTCGCGCCTTCGAGCGCGGCGACCATCTCGTTCAGCTTGATGTGAATCGCCAGCGAATCCTTGTTCTGCGACCGCTGAATGAGGAACACCATCAGGAAGGTGACGATCGTCGTGCCGGTGTTGATGACCAGCTGCCACGTGTCCGAGTAATGAAAGACAGGACCGAGGATCACCCAGACGACGATCACGGCGCAGGCCACGCCGAAGGCCGGCGTGCTGCCGGTCCAGCGCGTGACGACAGTCGACATTGTTTCGAACGTCCGACCGAGCGAACTACCGCTCTTTGCGCTTCGGCATGGATAGAATCATAGCGTGGGCGATCGGCCTCGCGTCGGCATCTCCGCGTGTCTTCTCGGCGAACCGGTGCGGTACGACGGCCGGCACAAGCGTGACGCGTGGCTCGTCGATGTCCTTGGACCGCAGGTGGAATGGGTGTCGGTGTGCCCGGAGGTCGAGGCCGGTTTTGGCACACCGCGCGAAACGATGGAGCTGGTCCACGACGCAAGCGGCCGCACGGCGCTGATGACGACCGGGACGAAACGCGACGTGACCGACACGCTGCAGCGATACGCCGATCGCCGGGTCGAGGAGCTCGCCCGCGCCGATCTCGACGGCTACGTGCTCAAGGCCGACTCGCCGAGCTGCGGCCTCGAGGGTCCTGGCCTGTTCGCCGCGGTACTGACAGCCCGCATGCCTGATCTGCCGATTGTGGACGAGCGCCAGCTCGTCGAAGGACACGCGCGCCAGCGCTTCGCGGACGGCGTGCGCGCGCACCATCGCGCGAGATCGGTGGCGGCAGAATCGTCGCCATTTCGCGACGTATCGATTGTCAGAATGAAGAACGGCCAGGCGGCGCACGCGATCGATCGGGCGGCTACCGAGGAGCCACTCGAGATCCGGCTGCACGGTCAGCCCTTCGCCGTGATCATGCGAACGCCGGGCGCGGATCGGGAGCTGGCTGCCGGGTTTCTGCTGGCGGAGCGCGTGATCAGGAACGCCGACGAGCTCGGCACGATCGAGTACTGCACGGATCGCGACCTGAGGGCGGCGACAATCACAACGTCGTGAACGTGACGCTGGCGCCCGGAGCTCGAAGATCAGGGTCTCGCGGGCCCTCGACGGCCGCCGGCAGGTGACCACGAATTCTTCGTGCGGGCTCTGCGGGAGACGCACGATCGAATCGCTCGCGACGGATGTTGCGCCGCTCGGCGCCACGTGGCGGGTTGCCGCGTCCACGATTGGGCAGATGCCATCCCGT
Organism: uncultured Acidobacteriota bacterium; assembly: GCA_963792175.1. Lineage (GTDB taxonomy): Bacteria > Acidobacteriota > Vicinamibacteria > Vicinamibacterales > CAVVIG01 > CAWBVG01. The sequence goes on along the minus strand of CAWBVG010000005.1, from coordinate 63,835 downwards.
CTTCGAGAGCGGCAGGCGATTTTCGACGAGACAGGCGGTCTGCACGCCGCCGGCCTGTTCACGCGCGGTGGCGAGCTGATCGACGTGGCGGAGGACGTCGGGCGGCACAACGCGGTGGACAAGATCGTCGGCCGCTGTCTGATGCGCGACGCGCTTCCGCTCTCGTCGCACATGCTGTGTGTGAGCGGCCGCACATCGTTCGAGATCGTGCAGAAAGCGCTCTTTGCCGGAATGCCGGTCGTCGCCGCCGTGTCGGCGCCGTCGACGCTGGCGATCGACCTGGCGCGCGCGTTCGGCATCACGCTCGTCGGCTTCGTGCGCGGCGGCGATTTCACGATCTACGCGCACGCGGAGCGCGTCGAAGGATGAGGAGGCTCGATTGACGGCCGGTCTGCTCGCGAAGGATCGGATTGTCGCCCCGCCCGGATTCAACCGGTGGCTCGTCCCGCCCGCCGCGCTGGCCATCCATCTCTCGATCGGGATGGCCTACGGATTCAGCGTGTTCTGGCTCCCGCTCGGACGAGCGATCGGCGTCTCGAGCCCGGCCGCCGGCGACTGGAAAGTCAGCACGCTCGGGTGGATGTATACGCTGTTCTTCGTCGTGCTCGGATCGTCCGCGGCGCTGTTCGGCGCCTGGGTGGAGCGCGAAGGTCCGCGGAAGGCGGGCGTCGTCGCCGCGTGCTGCTGGAGCGGCGGGTTCATGATCTCCGCCCTCGGCATTTATCTCCATCAGATCTGGCTGCTGTGGCTGGGTTCGGGTGTCATCGGCGGATGCGGGCTGGGCCTCGGCTACATCTCGCCGGTGTCGACGCTCATCAAGTGGTTCCCCGATCGGCGCGGCATGGCGACGGGACTCGCGATCATGGGATTCGGCGGCGGCGCGATGATCGGCACGCCGCTCGCCGACGCCCTGATGCACCGTTTCGCGACGCCGGTCTCGGTGGGCGTGTGGGAAACGTTCGTCGTGCTCGGCACGATCTATTTCGCGGCGATGATGGCGGGCGCGTTCGGCTACCGGCTGCCACCGCCCGGCTGGACGCCGCAGGGGGACGGAGCAGGGACGGAGTGGGGACGGAGACGTCTCCGTCCCCACTCCGTCCCCACTCCGTCCCCGTCAGCGTGGCATGGAAAACGCGGCAATTCTGGCTGTTGTGGGCGGTGCTCTGCCTGAACGTCAGCGCCGGCATCGGCGTGCTCGGCGTCGCCTCGCCGATGATCCAGGAGATCTTCAAAGGCCGCGTCACCGCGTCGGCCGCCGCGGGATTCGCCGGCCTGCTCAGCCTGTTCAACATCGGCGGCCGCATCTTCTGGGCGTCACTCTCCGATCGGCTCGGGCGAAAAACGACGTATGGGGTGTTCTTCGGCCTCGGTATGCTCCTCTACGCCAGCGCGCCGACCGCCGGCGCGGCCAGCCTGGCGCTGTTCGTCGCCATCTTCTGCGTGATCCTGACGATGTACGGCGGCGGGTTCGCAACGATTCCGGCGTACCTCGCCGATCTGTTCGGCGCCGGACAGGTCAGCGCCATTCACGGACGGCTGTTGACCGCATGGTCCACGGCCGGCGTACTCGGACCGGTGCTCGTCAATTACATCCGCGAGTTTCAGATCGGACGCGGGGTCCGGCCGTCGGACGCGTACACGTTCACGATGTACGTCCTGGTCGGGCTGCTCGCCATTGGACTCGTGTGCAACTTCGCGGTTCGGCCGGTGAGCGAGAGCCTGTTCACCGCGCGCGGTCCGGAAACCGCTCCGCGAGAGCCGCTCGCGATTGCCGGGGCGCCGGCGCGCGTGGCCGTGGCCGACGTGACTGTCGCCCCATCGCATTGGGGGTTGGTGGCAGCCGCGTGGACGCTCGTCGGCGTGCCGTTGGCCTGGGGCGTGTTCAAAACGCTGACGCTGGCCTCGCAGATGTTTCGGTAATTCTCGCCGACAGCTAGCCCCGAGCCCCTGAGCCCCGAGAAGACACGGGCGTCACCGGTTCTGCACGAACTGCCACCCGAACCGTCCCTTGATGCACAGATGCCCGCGCGTGACGTCGTGATCGAGCGGTGACATGACGCGGACGATCGTGTTGTCCTGGACGTGCAGCTGCAGCGTGCAGCCGACGCCGCAGTACGGACAGATCGTGTCGGTCACCTGTCTGCTTCGACTCGTCCCAGGTCCCCGCCTGCCGCATGTCGTGTTCCGACTTGAACATCAGCGCTCCAGTGGGGCAGACGCCGATGCAGTTGCCGCAGTAGACGCACGCGGAATCGGGCAGCGGCCGATCGGATTCGGTCGAGATGCGAGCGTCGAAGCCGCGGCCGGCGACCGCAATCGCGAAGGTGTTCTGCGCGTCCGTGCCGCACGCTTCGACGCACTTGTAGCAGAGCACGCATCGCGAGTAGTCGCGAACGTAAAGGTCGTTGTCGACCTTCACCGGCTGCGCGACCGTCGCGCCGCCGAGACGCTCCGGCTGCGCGCCGTACTCGCGCATGTACCGCTTCAGATCGGCCGACGCGAGCGAGAGATCGACCGACGAACCGAGCAGCTCCAGCACGAGCCGCCGGCTGTGGCGGACGCGATCGCTATTCGTGCGCACGACCATGCCGGCTTCGACCTGCCTCGAGCAGGCCGGCGCGAGAGCCCGCGAGCCCTCCACCTCGACGACGCACAGGCGGCAGGCGTTGACCGGCGTCAGCGTCTTCAGGTAGCACAACGTCGGCGTCTCGACCCCGAGCACATTGCAGGCCTGGAGGATCGTCGCGCCATCAGGCGCCGTGACCGGACGATCGTCAATCGTCAGTTCGATCATCGAAAGACCTGCAGCTTCCTGATGGCCGACTGGACGGCGGTCGAGGCGGTCTGGCCGAGTCCGCAGATCGACGCGTCGCGCATCGCCAGCGCAAGATCGTCAATCAGCGCGACATCCTGCGCGCGCGATGCGGAAGACGCAGCCAGGCGATGCAGCGCTTCCTCCTGCCGGACGGTGCCGATGCGGCACGGCACGCACTGTCCGCACGATTCGTGGCGGAAGAAGCTGGCGATGCGCAGCGTGATGTCGCGGAGATCGACGCGGTCGTCGAACAGCATCACGACGCCGGAGCCGATCGTCGCACCCGACGCGCTCGCGCCCTCGATCGAGAGCGGCAGATCGATCTCGTTCGGCGCGACGAAGACACCGGCGGCACCGCCGAGCAGAACCGCCTGCAACGGCCTGCCGTCGCGGGTACCGCCCGCCTTCTCGATCAACTGGCGAAGCGTGATGCCGAACGGCACCTCGTACAGCCCCGGCCGCGCCGCGCAGCCGGAGATGCAGAACAGTTTCGTCCCGGTCGATGTTCCAGTGCCGATTCCGGCAAACGCGGCGCCGCCCTCTCGCACGATGTCGAGGACATTGACGAGCGTTTCGACGTTGTTGACGACCGTCGGTTTGCCGAACAGTCCCGACTGAACGGGAAACGGCGGCTTGTTTCGCGGCTCGCCGCGAAAGCCTTCGACGGAGTTGAACAGCGCGGTTTCCTCGCCGCAGATGTAGGCGCCGGCGCCTCGTCGCAGGTCGACGTCGAACCCGACCGATCTGCCCATCACGCGCTCGCCGAGCAGACCGGCGGCACGTGCCTGCGCGATGGCATCGCGCAGCCGGTCGGTTGGCAGCGGGTATTCACCGCGGATGTACAGGTAGCCCTGTTCGCAGCCGGTCGCGAACGCGGCGATCGTCATCGCTTCGACGACGGCGAACGGATCCTCTTCCATCAGCACGCGATCCTTGAACGTGCCGGGCTCCGATTCGTCCGCGTTGCAGACCAGGTAGTGCGGGCGCGCGGCCGCGCGCGCGACCGCGTCCCATTTACGCCCGGTCGGAAAGAGCGCGCCGCCGCGACCGACCAGCCGGGCGTCCGTCACTTCGCGGATGACGGCGTCCCGGCCCATGTCCAGTGCGCGCGTCAGCGCCTCATAGCCGCCGTGGGCGCGATACGCATCGAGACGCGCCGGATCCACGACGCCGACGCGACGCAGCAGGCGGGGTGGATCCGCGTAGACCTTGGTTCCGCCTTCGCCGCTGTCGCGGCTTCGGCGGGACAGGTCCGCCTTCGCCGCTGCGCGGCTTCGGCGCGCCAAGCTCGTCAGGCACCACGCGTGATGTCTCATTGCGGAGGATCGCGACGATGTCGTCCGCGGTGACGCTCGTCATGGTCCAGTCGCGCGGATCACTCCCCGCACGTTGGACGAGGGCGGCCGGCGCCCGATCGCACTGGCCCAGACACGGGCTCCGCAACCACATCGCGCCGCCGTTCATGAGCGATTCACCCTGAGCGCCCACGCGTCGCCCGAGGTCCTGGCAGATGCCCTCGGCCCCGTTCGCACGACAGGCGATGTCGTCGCAGACGTGCACCACCAGCGGCGGCCGCGGCTGCAGCGAGAACAGCCCGTAGAACGAGGCGACGCCGAAGGCCTCGGCCGGCGGCACGGACAGCCGTTCGCAGATGTAGTTCAGCGCGCCTTCGCTGATCCAGCCGGCACGGCTCTGCGCGGCGTGAAGCGCGGGGAGCAGCCAAGAGCGGGTGCTAGGTGCTGGGTGCTGGGTGCTAGGTGCGGGGGTGCCAGGTGCCGGGTGCCGGGTGCCTGGGTGCCGGGTGCTGTGCCGAGTGCCGCGTGCGACGAGGGGAGTGCCGCGTCGATGGCGGCGCGCTCCTCGGGCGTGGCGACCGCTCCCGGAATCAGGTGCAGATCCAATCAGAGTCTCTCAATCCGGATCGCAGACGCCTTGAACTCCGCGGTGCCGGATTTGGGATCGGTCGCGTCGATCGTCAACACGTTGGTATCGACCTCGTCGGGAAAGTGCAGGGTCATGAACGCGAGACCTGGCCGGAGGCCGCGATCGAAGCGGACCGGCGCGAGGACGGCGCCGCGTCGCGAGACGATGCGGACGCGTTCGCCCTCGCCAACGCCGAGCCGTTCGCCGTCTTCCGGCGCGAGATCGATCGTCTCGCCGAAGCGCAGCGGCGAGCGATAGCCGCCGGTCTGCACGCCGGTGTTGAACGAGTCGAGCCGCCGGCCGGTCGTCAGCCGCATCGGAAACTCGTCGGTCAGCGTGTCGACGGGTGGCTCGAATTCGGCCGGCATGAATGGCGCCGGCGGCCCCTCGATTGGACGCTTCCAGAGGCGATCGTGCAGGAGTGGGCTGCCGGGATGGTCCTCGGTCGGACAGGGCCACTGCAGCCCGCCGTGCTCCTCGAGTCTCTGGTAACTCATGCCGCCGTGCCAGGGAGACAGCCGGCGGATTTCATCCCACACCTGCTCCGCCGACGGAGCGCCCCAGTCGTGGCCCATCCGGTGCGCAAGATCGCAGAGGATGGCGATGTCGTCGCGCGCGCCGTCCGGCGGCTCCAGCGCCTTCCGCACGCGTTGCACGCGGCGCTCGCTGCTGGTCACAGTGCCTTCCGACTCGCACCAGGACGCGGCAGCCGGCAGCACGACGTCGGCGAGCTCGGCGGTCCTGGTCAGGAACATGTCCTGGACGACGACGTGATCGAGGTGGTCGAGCAGCCGTAACGCTCTCGTCGAATCGGCTTCCGATTGCGCGGGGTTTTCGCCGATGACGTACAGCGCCCGCAGGTCGTGGCGCTCCATCGCGTCGAACATCTGGCTCAGATGCCAGCCGCGTTGGGGCGGCAGCGTGGTGCGGTACTCGCGCTCGAACTTCGCGCGCAGCGCCGCGTCCTCGACGTCCTGCCCGCCGACGAAGCGGTTCGGAATCGCGCCCATGTCGCCGCCGCCCTGCACGTTGTTCTGGCCGCGCAGCGGCGCGAGCCCGGATCCGAAGCGGCCGACGTGCCCGGTCAAGAGCGCCAGGTTGATGATCGAGAACACGTTGTCGGCGGCGTTGTGATGCTCCGTGATGCCGAGCGTCCAGCAGACCTGGGCGCGCCCCGCGCGCGCGTAGGCATGTGCGAGCTCGCGAATCGTCTCCTCGGTCACCCCGGTAATCCGGGCGGCGCGCGCCAGCGTGTACGGCTCGACCACTTCGCGGTAGGCCTCGAAGCCTGACGTCGCCCGCTCGATGAACTCGTGATTGCACAGTCCGGCCGCGATGATCTCGCGGCCCATCGCATTGGCCAGGGCGATGTCGGATCCGACGTCGATGCCGAGCCACACGTGCGCCCAGGCCGCGGAGCTCGTGCGTCGCGGATCGATGGCATACAGCTTCGCCCCGCGCCGCACCCCCTTCAGCAGGTGGTGGAAAAAAATCGGGTGCGTCTCGCGCGCGTTCGATCCCCACAGCACGATGAGATCGGTCTCCTCGATCTCCTGATACGCGCTCGTCCCGCCTCCCGCGCCGAATACCGTCGTCAGACCGACGACGCTCGGGGCGTGTCAGGTACGGTTGCAGCTGTCGACGTTGTGGCTGCCAATCGAGCGCGCGAACTTCTGCGCGAGGTAGTTGACCTCGTTGGTCGCCTTCGAACAGCTGAACAGCCCGAAGCTCGAAGGGCCGTGGCGCTCGATCGCCGCGCGAAATCCGTCGGCGGCGCGCTCGAGGGCCTCGTCCCAGGAGGCCGGCCGCAGCACATTCGCGTCGCGGACGAGCGGCTGCGTCAGACGCTTGTAATCTCGCTTCATAAGGTGAGCTTACCGCGCTTCGGTCGGCACTTTCACCCGACATGATTACAATACAAGGTCCGTGATCTCCTTCTCCAAGGTCAGCAAACAGTACGGCAAACAAATCCTGTTCGTTGACGCGTCCTTCCAGCTCAATCCGGGCGAGAAAGTCGGGCTCGTCGGGCCGAACGGCTCCGGGAAGACGACGCTGTTCCGGATGATCGTCGGCGAGGAAACGCCGGACGAGGGCGACGTGTCGGTGCCGAAGCGGATGACGATCGGCTACTTCCGGCAGGACGTCGAAGAGATGTCGGGCCGCTCGGTACTGGACGAGGCGATTCTCGGCAGCGGCCGCGTCGGCGACCTGCACCACGAGCTCGAACAACTCAATCATGCGATGGCCGACCCGGCACGGGTCGACGAGATGGACCGGATCCTCGCGCGTTTCGGCGAGGTCCAGGAGGAATACGAGCATCTGGGTGGCTACGCGCTCGAAGCCCAGGCCCGCGAAGTGCTGCACGGCCTCGGGTTCGACGATGAGCGGATCGACGGAGATGTCGGCGCAGCTGTCGGGCGGGTGGAAGATGCGTGTCGGGATGGCGCGGGTGCTGCTCGGCCGGCCGGACGTCCTGTTGATGGACGAGCCGACGAACCATCTCGATATCGAATCGATCATCTGGCTCGAAGAATTTCTGAAGGGTCTGCCCGGCGCGCTGCTCATGACCTCGCATGATCGCGAGTTCATGAACCGCCTGGTGAGCAGGATCGCGGAGATCGACAGCGGCGAAATCACGGTGTATTCCGGCAACTACGATTTCTACGAGCGCGAGCGCGCGGTGCGCGAGGCGAACCGCGAAGCGGCGTACGCGCGCCAGCAGGCCATGCTGGCCAAGGAACAGCGGTTCATCGAGCGCTTTGCCGCGCACGCTGCCAAGGCGGCCCAGGTGCAGAGCCGGGTCAAGGCGCTGGAGAAAATCGAGAAGATCGAGCTGCCGAAGAAGCGCCAGGTCGTGAAGTTCGACTTCCGCGCGCCGCCGCGCTCGGGCGAACTGGTCGCGACGCTCGAAGGCGTCACCAAAGCCTATGGTCGGCGTGTCGTCCACGACGGGTTGAACCTGACGATCCGCCGCGGCGAGCGCTGGTGCGTGATGGGCAAGAACGGCGCGGGCAAGTCGACGCTGCTCAAGATGGTGGCCGGCGCGCTGCCGCCCGATTCGGGCTCCGTGAAGCTCGGCGCGAGTCTGTACATGGGGTACTTCTCGCAGCAGGCCCTCGACGTGCTGGACCCTGACCTCACCATCGAGGAACAGCTGCAGCACGATTTTCCGCAGGAACCGATCGGCGCCTTGCGCAGCCTGGCCGGCGCCTTCCAGTTCTCGGGAGATGACACCGACAAGAAGATTCGCGCGCTCTCGGGCGGCGAGAAGACGCGGCTGGTGCTCGCCCGGATGCTGCTGAACCCGCCAAACTTCCTGGTGCTCGACGAACCGACGAACCACCTCGATCTGGCGACGAAGGAAATGCTGCTCGACTCGTTGAAGGCGTTCGACGGCACGATGCTCTTCGTCTCGCACGATCGCGAGTTCCTGCGCGGTTTGAGCAATCGAGTCCTGGAGCTCGGAGGGGAGAGCGGCGTCGAAGCGCAGCCCCACGCCTATCCCGGCTCCTATGTCGACTACGTCGAGCGCACCGGCCACGAGGCCCCCGGCGTGCACCGCTAGAACGAGCGGCAAGCGTTTTGATTGAGGCCTCGGGCATGTCATCAGCCAGGGCGCGGATCGTTCCGGAAAGGCCGGGAATGGCGATAATCGTCCTCCGGTCAGGACTATCCGAACGGAGATGGAACTATCCGAAAGGCGAAGAATTGTGTTTCGGATGAGGCGGTTTCGACTAGGATTCACCGGGGAACCGTGGCGCCTTGCCCTGCGTCTACGCTCACGCAACACGGTCCCGTCAGTCAGGCGCCTCGGAAACTCTTCACTCAGGAGGCCGATATGAGACGGACGTTCGTAGCACTTGCCCTCGGAGCACTCGTAGTCGCAGGCTGGCCCGCCACTCCCGCGTTCGCTCAGGCAACCAAGACAGCGCGCGGCACGGTGACTGCTATGGCGGCCGATTCGATTGGCGTCAAGGTCCAGGGCGTCGACATGAAGTTCGGCGTCGACAGCAAGACCACCGTTGAAGCCCGCGGCGCCGGCACCAAGAGCCGGGCGGCGCAGGCAGCCGGCGCGGCCGGTCCCAAACTCGGCGAAGTCGTGAAAGTCGGCGACAACGTTGAAGTGACGTATCACGACATGGGCGGCACACTGCACGCGGCGAAAATCCGCGCCGTCGCCAGCGCCGGCCCGGCCACCGCGGCCGAGGCTGCCCCCAAGTCGTCAAACGGCACCGTCAAGTCCGTCTCGGGGACGTCGCTGAGCATCAGCGGATCGAGCGGCGGCGGCGCCACGTTCGATCAGACGTTCACGATCGACTCGAAGACGAAAGTCGTCGGCCGCGGCGCCGGCACGAAGTCGGCAGCGGCGGGTGGCAAAGTCGCGATCACGGATCTCGTCGCGGCGGGCGACAAGGTCAGCGTGTCGTTCCACGACATGGGTGGCACGCTGCACGCGTCGGAAGTCCGCGTGACCGCGAAGGCTACCAAGTAGTCGACTTCATCGGACGGTTCGCGGGTGGGAAGGCACGCGCTGCCTTCCCGCCGGCGCATCGTCATGGCGGATGCGGCGGCTGGCACGCCGGACACCAGTACGTCAGGCGTGCGTCGACCCCGGCCTTCCTCGAGTGAATCAGCGCTCCGCAGCGGCGGCACTTCCTGCCGCCTCTCCCGTATACCCAAAGCTTCTCGCGCGGATCGAGACTGCGTGTGGTCCGGCGGCCGAATGCCGGGCTGAGCGTCTGCGATCTCGTCATCACATTCGCAGCGAGTTGTTCGCGCGCGACCGCCACCAGCCGTTCCAGCTCGGCGTCGCTGAGCGACGACACCGGCGCGAACGGATCGATCCGGGCCACGAAGAGAACCTCCGACTTGAAGACGTTGCCGATGCCGGCGACGACGCGCTGATTCAGCAGGGCGTCGCCGATCGCATCGCCGCCCCGCCCGCGGAGTCGCCGGATCACTTCGAGGCGATCGAACGGCTCGCTCTCTGAACGTCCGGACCGCCCGCATCGGAGAGCAGATCCGGACCGAGCGCTCGCAACTGGCGGTGCTGCGCCAGCGCCCGCGGCTGTCAGCAACTCGGCGACCGGCACGTTGAAGCCGACCGCGACGGCGTCGCGCGTGCCGACCAGCACGCGCATCTCGTGCGCCGGCCGCTGCCAGCGGGCGCCGGCCGGATAGATGTGCCAGCTGCCGTTCATCCGCATGTGGGTGCGAAGAATGAGATCGCCGGAGAATGCGATCAGCAGATGCTTGCCGCGCGCCGACACCGACTCGATCGTGCGCCCGACGATCGGACGATCGTCGGCGACACGAGTGACGGCGGGATAGACCGATTCGAACCGCGTGACCTCTTTGCCGGCCAGGACGCGATGGAGCGTCGCGGCGGCGCGGAAGATCGTGTCGCCTTCTGGCAAGGACAGTCTCCAGTCGCCAGTCTTCAGTCGTCAGTCGTAAGTCATCGGTCGTCAGTCTCAGTCGTCAGTCAGTAGTCGTCAGTCCTCAGTCTCAACGTCCGAATTTTCGAGGTATCGTCGTGCGAAGGGACTGGAGACGGACGACTTCGACTGACGACTGACGACTCCTGACTGATGACCGGCGACTTGCGGACTGATGACTGACGACCGGCGACTGATGACTTGTGTGGTGGAGTTTCGCCTGCATCCCCAGTGCGCCGCTGATGAAGCCGGCTTCGGCAAGAAACTTCGCGATCGGATGCGTCGCGGGCGGGACGCCGTCGATCTCCTCGATGAGCATGCCGCGTGGCGACTCGCCGCCCGTGCGGGCGCGGTCGATCAGTACCCGCGCGACAGCGCGGGCGGTCTTCGATCGCTCGGGCTCCGACTCGGGCAGGTAGGTGACGAGCTGGCGATCGCCGCGCGCCAGGTACGCCGCCAGGGAGCCGTTGACGAGCATGACCGTGGCGCCGACCGTTCGCGTGGGTCCACGCCCCGCCTTCGCGGCCGCAGACATCCGGCCCCGCCGACCTGTCCACCGAAGCCTTGGCGGAGGTGGAAGCGCCGCCAGGCGCGTGAGGCGGGCCATTTGAGCGCCGCGCCGTAGGGATTCGCAGGATCGGTCGCCGCGAGCACCGCGATTTCTGGATCGTCCGGTGTCTCGCGGAGCGATCGCAGCAGATCGAGGGCGCCGGGCAACGCGAACTGCGTCGCGCCCAGGCCGGCGACGAAATAGCCGCGCCGGATGCGGCCGTTCTCCTCGAGGCCCTTGAGGACCGGATAGAGCAGACCGAACCCTCCGGGGACCGCTTCGATGTTCAGCGACTCGCGCGTCAGCACGCCGTGCCGCGCCAGCAGTTGCTGCGTCATGCGCCGCGGCCCATTTCGTGGACGTCTTCGTAGCGCGACGCCTTTAGCCGAGCGTTCGCTCGGCTCGAGCCTTCGCGCTCCGTCAGGTCGTCACCAGCGTCCACCGGCCTTCGGCCGACGGTGGCGCGAGGCGGCGCGAACGGAAGGACGAGACATCGGCCCGACGGAGGAGCCTGGCCTTTCGACGCGGCACGCGCGTGCGCGTAAAGGCGCGCAGCGCGTGGAACGTATCGTTGGTCACCAGGCCGCGCCACACCAGATTCCACAGCGCGTCGACCGTTTCCGCCGGGAATCCTCCGCCGGCGGCCTCGAGGATCGGCGCGAAAAACGACGCGCCGTGCTCGCGCAGGTAGTCGAGGATCGCGATTTCGCGCTCGGAGAGATCGGCCTCCGGCAAGTCCCGCTTCGGCGGGTCCGGCTGTCCTGTCCCGCCAACGCCGGCCGGCGAAGGCGGGAGCCGGACCTTCGTCATGTCGGGGGCCAACAGGCGAGGCAGATGATCGGCGAGGTATAACGCGATGCGTCCGTCGCGCTCGCCCAGCGCCTCGACGCCGACCCAGATGACCTCGCCGGCCGCCGTCACCGCGTCGAGGTCCGCCGGATCGTAGACGTCGATGCGCGCGGGAAGGAGCTCGGTTTCCAGGATCGACGCCGGGAGCGGCGTTCCCTGCAGCTGCTCGATCGCGTCGAGCAGCGCGTCCGCGCCCTGACGGCGCTTCACGATCCCCTGCCAGGTGGTGGCGAACCGGCCGAGGACTTGTTGGTCGACCGGTTCCACCTCGCGCCGCAGTCTGGCGAGCGACCGGCGCCGCAGCATCCGGAGCACGTTGGCATCGGTCCACTCGCGCCGCGTGCCGCCCGGCCGGAATTCGCCCTCGATCAGGCGCCCCTCGCCAGTCAGCCGCAGCAGTACCGCTTCGGCGGCGGCGGGCGCGAGCCCGTATCGGCCGGCGAATTCCCCGGCGGCAAACGGCGCGTGCGTCCGCGCATAGCGCAGCGCGAGGTCGCCGACCGGATCGCGCACCGGCTGCAGCAGCGACTCGGGAACACCGACCGGCAGTGGCACGCCCAGCGCGTCGCGAAAGCGGGCCGCGTCCTCGACGGCGATGAATCGCGGATCGCCCGCGACGCGGATCGCCAGCGCGCGCCGGGCCGCCACCAGTTGGTCCACGCTCGCCGCGACGTCCGCCGAGATCGATCGTTCGACAATCTCGCCGCGCGTCAGATCGCCGAGCGACAGCAGCAGATCGTGCAACCCGTCCGCGCTCTTGACGCAGGTACTGCGGTTCGAGCCGCTGCAGCTGGCGCTCGACCGCTTCGATCGACTCCGCGTCGAGCAGTTCGCGAAGCTCGGCATCCCCGAGCAGTTCGCGCAGCTGTGATTGATCGACGGACAGCGCCTGCGCGCGCCGTTCGGCGAGCGGCGCGTCGCCGTCGTAGATGAAGCTCGCGACGTAGCTGAACAGCAGCGATGCCGCGAACGGCGACGGGGTTTCCGAGTCGACGGTGGCGATGCGCACTTTCCGGCTCCGGACGTCTCCCAGCGTGCCCATCAGCGCCGGCATGTCGAAGACATCCCGCAGGCACTCGCGATAGGTCTCGAGCAGGACCGGGAACGAGCCGTAACGCGACGCCACCGCCAGCAGATCCGCGGCGCGTTTCCGCTGCTGCCACAGCGGCGCGCGCTGGCCGGGACGACGACGGGGCAGGAGCAGCGAGCGGGCGGCGTTCTCGCGGAACTTCGCGGCGAAGAGCGCCGTGCCGCCAAGCTGGCGCACGACGAGCGCCTGCACTTCCTCGGGATCGGGGAACATCAACCGGGGCTCGGGCGGCGCGTCCACGTCAGGGAACCTGACGACGAACCCATCGTCTCCCCAGAGCGTCTCGACGTCGATCCCCGTCTCTTCGCGGATCTTCGCCGCCACCGCCATCGCCCATGGCGCGTGAACCCGGCCGCCGCGCGGCGACAGGACGCACACCCGCCAGTCGCCGAGCTCGTCGCGCACGCGTTCGACGACCACCGTCGACTCGTCGGGAAGGGCCCTCGTCGCCGCCGTTTGATCGCGCAGGTACTGCAGCAGGTTCTCGGCCGCCCGCGCATCGAGATCGTGCTCGCGCGTCAGCTTGTCGAGCGCCGCGGGCGGGGAAAGGCGAATCAGATCGTGCATCAGGCGGCCAATCGCCAGGCCGAGCTCGAGCGGGCGGCCCGGACGATCGCCTTTCCAGAACGGCATCTTGCCCGGCTCGCCGGGTGCCGGCGAGACGATGACCCGATCGTGTGTGATCTCCTCGATTCGCCACGACGACGCGCCGAGCACGAACGTTTCGCCGACGCGGCTCTCGAACACCATCTCCTCGTCCAGTTCGCCGACGCGTGCGGCGCCCGGGCCTGCGCCAAGGAGAAACACGCCGTAGAGCCCCCGATCCGGAATCGTTCCGCCGTTGGCGATCGCCACGCGCTTCGCGCCCTCGCGTGCGGACACGGTGCCCGCCACGCGGTCCCACGTCACGCGCGGGCGGAGTTCGGCGAACTCGTCGGATGGGTAGCGTCCGGACAGCATGTCGAGCACGCCGTCGAACACCGTGCGGCTCAACTCCGCGAACGGCGCGGCGCGCCGGATCGTCGCGAACAGCGCGTCGACAGGCCAGTCGTCCATTGCCGCCATCGCGACGAGCTGCTGCGCGACGATGTCGAGCGGGTTCCGCGGAAAGCGTGTGGCTTCGACGGCGCCGTCGTGCATCGCCTTGGCGACCGCGGCGCACGCCACCAGATCCCCGCGGAATTTCGGGAATACCACGCCTTCGCTGATCGCGTTGGCCTGATGGCCGCCGCGACCGATGCGCTGCAGGCCGCTGGCGACCGACGGCGGCGCTTCGATCTGGACGACGAGATCGATCGCGCCCATGTCGATGCCGAGCTCGAGCGAGGAGGTGGCGACCAGCCCGCGGAGCTGACCGGCCTTCAACAGATCCTCGACCTCGACCCGCTGCGGCCGCGCGATCGACCCGTGATGCGAGCGCACGAGCGTTTCGCCGGCCAGCTCGTTGAGCGCGCCGGCCAGGCGTTCGGCCAGACGGCGGCTGTTGACGAAGATGAGGGTCGATCGGTGCGCGCGGATCAGCTCGAGCAGCCGTGGGTGGATCGCCGACCAGATTGACGGACGCGAATCTCCGACCGATGCCGGCCCGCTCGGAATGTCGTCCGCCGTCGTCAGCTTCGCCATGTCCTCGACCGGCACCTCGATGGTCAGCTCGAGTGCTTTCTTTTTGCCGGCATCGACGATGGTGACGGGGCGATAACGGACGGTGCCGCGGTGCGCCGTGAACTCGTGCTCGATCTCGGCATCGATCTTCTGTTCGTCGTAGCGCGGGCCTTTCCCGCCTCCGCTCGATTGAGTCACGACCGAGCTTCGGCGCGGCAGGCTTGTGGTGCGGCGGCCCTGGGCGGGCCGCGCGGCGGCGGCGCGTGACGTCTCGGTCCCGCCAAGAAACCTCGCCACCTCGTCGAGCGGACGCTGGGTGGCCGACAGCCCGATCCGTTGCGGAGGACGCTCGCAGCGTTCTTCGAGGCGTTCGAGCGAGACGGCCAGGTGCGCCCCGCGCTTGGTCGGCACGAGCGCGTGGATCTCGTCGATGATGACCGTCTCGATCGAGCTCAGAGCCTCGCGCGCGTTGGACGTCAGCAGCAGATACAGCGACTCGGGCGTCGTGATCAGGATGTCTGCCGGCTCTCGCTGGAAGCGCGCGCGCTCCGACTGCGGCGTGTCGCCGGTGCGAATGGCGATGGCCGGCGCGACGAACGGCTCTCCGAGACGCTCGGCGACCTGAGCAATGCCGGCGAGCGGTGCACGGAGATTGCGCTCGACGTCGACCGCGAGGGCTTTGAGCGGCGACACGTACAGCACGCGGCAGCGGCGGGCTTTCGGCGGCTGCGGCGAGAACATCAGCCGATCGAGACACCACAGGAACGCGGTCAGCGTCTTGCCGCTGCCGGTCGGCGCGAGGATCAGCGTCGACTCGCCGCGTGCGATCGCCGGCCAGCCGAGCGCCTGCGGCGCGGTCGGCTCCTCGAAGGCGGCGCTGAACCAGGCACGCACCGGCGAGTGAAACGGCGCAAGCGGATCAGCGGTCGTGCGTGCCACGAGGTCATCTTATAATGTGGCCATGGGTGATGCCGGCGAGGGACTGATCGACGCTGATGCGCGCATTCAGGAGCGCATGGAAGAGTTGGAGCGGGAACGGAAGCAGACGTTCGCGAAGCCCGTTCGCGATCCTGAAAAAGTGCACGCCCTGGAGTCGCTGCGGCTCGCGCGCACGGAGCTCGAGCGGCAGTCGGCGGCCACGACCAACGAGCGGCGCCGCGCCCAGATTGCGGATGCGATCGCGGAGATCGATCGCCGCATGGCGCTGGCGCAGGACGCGCTGAAGGAATGATCTGCTAGGCGTCGGCGATTATCACGACGGCACCAAGCACCATTTCAACCGCTTCGCCCGGTCGCTCGGTTATCTGGACTGGGCGTCGCAGCCGAATCCCTTCCGGTCGTACCGCGGCGCGCCGGAGTGCGTGCTGCCCCGGCCCGGCGCGGGCCATGCGCTCGCCGATCTCCTGCGGTATTCGTTGGGCCTGTCTGCCTGGAAACAGTTCCGCGGCTCCCGTTGGTCCCTTCGCGTCAATCCGTCCAGCGGCAACCTCCATCCGACCGAAGCGTACCTGGTCGTCGGGGCGGAGCCCGGTCTCGGCGAGACGCCAGCGGTCTATCACTACGCGCCGGATCGGCACGCCGTCGAGCGGCGCTGCGCGTTTGGCATGCCGTCGTGGAGTCCGGCGGTTGGCGGCCCGGCATGCCTCATCGCGCTGACCTCCCTTCATTGGCGCGAAGCATGGAAGTACGGCGAACGCGCCTTTCGCTACTGTCAGCATGACCTCGGTCACGCGATCGCGGCGATTCGGATCGCCGCCGCGCTCGCCGGCCTGGGCGCGCGAATCCTGCCTGACTGGTCCCACGCGGACATCGCGTCGCTGACCGGAATCGATCGCGACGACGACTTCGTTGACGCCGAGCGTGAAGAACCGGGGTGCCTCCTCGAAATCGGCCCGATGGGCAGTCACCAGTGGTCAGGCGTCAGTCGCGCCGCCCTTCTCGACGCCGTCCGCGCGGGTGCCTGGACCGGACACGCCAATCAGTTGAGCGAGGACCACGTGCAGTGGACCTTCATCGACGAGATTGCCGCGGCGACGCGCGACGCCGGCCGCCCGACCTCCCTGCTTACCCGCCCTCCTGCCCCTCCCGCCCACCTTCGCGCCTCGCGGCGCTTCGGTGGACAAGTCGGCGGGCAAGCCTGCCTATCCCGCCCCGCTCCTGCTACAGCGTCGCAGCGCCGTGGCGCTGGACGGCCGATCGCCGATCGACGCCGATCGCTTCTTCGCCATGTTGTCGCACGTGATGCCCGGCGACGGCGCGCCGTGGGACGCGTTGTGGTGGAGCGCACGGATCCACCTCGCGCTGTTCGTCCATCGCGTGGACGGCGTCGAGCCAGGTCTGTACTTGCTGCCGCGGCGGCCGGAAGCGGCTGACGCCTTGCGCGCTGCGATGGGGCGCGACTTCCTGTGGGAGCCGGCGACCGACACGCTACCGCTGATTCGGCTGGCTCGCGGCGACTGCCGGCGGCTCGCCGCGCGCGTCAGCTGCGATCAGGACATCGCCGCCGATGGATTCTTCAGCCTCAGCATGCTCGCCGAGTTCGACGCGAGCCTGGAGGAATTCGGCCCGTCGTTCTACCGTCAGCTGTTCTGGGAGTCGGGCGTCGTCGGACAGGTGCTGTATCTGGAGGCCGAGGCGGCAGGCGCCCGCGGCACCGGAATCGGTTGTTTCTACGACGACCCGGTCCACGACGTGCTGGGCCTCGCCGGCCACGCCTTCCAGAGTCTCTATCACTTCACGATCGGCATGCCGATCGAAGACACGAGATTGACGACCGAGCCGGGATACGCCTGGGAACTCTAGGAATACCGTCGTCAGGCGTGTCTCAGGACATCGACGTCCACGCCGAGCCGCGCCGCGATCCGGCGGGCCGGCTCGCTGTGGTCGTCGATGACATGCGTCGGCAGCCCGGTCTGTTCCGGCGCCGTGCGCGCTGCAGCCGCGGCGAGAACACGCTCGTAGTCGCGGGCCATCACCGGAAGCGTGTGATTCGACGCCCAGTACGCCTGGCCGCCGCGGCCGAGTTCATTGCGCAGCTCTGGATCGGACGCCAGACGCCGCATCGCGCTCAACAGGTCCCCTGGCTCGTTCAACAGATCGACGCGCAGCGCGACCTGCTGCGGGACGTCCACCAGGTGCGGAAGGTCGGTGATCACCGTGGGGCGGCCGGCCGCCAGACACCGCAACCACGACGCCGATGTTTCGAGCGCCGTCGGCCATCGGAGGCACAGGCAGGCGTCCGCGGCCATGAGATAGGCGCCGACGGCGGCATCGCTCACGTAGCCGGTCGTGCGGACGCCGTCCGCGACGATGCCCGGCCGATCGTCCCCTTCGCCGACGATGAGGAGCCAGGCGTCCATGCCTTGACGTCTCAGAAGCGCCAGCGCCTCGAGGATCGCAGGAATTCTTTTTTCGGGCGTCACCCTTCCAAAGGCCGCGAACACGATCGCGTCGTCGGGAATCTCCAGCGCGTGACGCACCAGCCGCCGCTTGTCCGGGTCCGCGGCGATGGGTGAGACGCCCATCGCGATGGTTTCGAGGGCGGCGCCCGGGTACTCGCGCTGAAGATCGCCGGCGACCCGCGGGTTGTGGACCGCCACCAGCCGAGCCGTCTGCATCACGACGCGCAGCATCGACCAGAAGTAGTAGATCGACCCGCTCAGTCCTTCGACGGCGTACTCCGCGACCTCGGTCCGTGCGTCAGGATGGTCAAAGGCCAGCTCCCGGCGGTAGTCGTCGAAGCGGCGATCCTTCAACAAGCGACGCGCGCGCGCGTGGTGCAACCGCGCGTCGTGAAGCACGACGAGTCCGGGAAAGGCGGCGAGGTATGCCCACATGTAGTCGTGGCACGGCGCGTTGCCGAGCTGATAGACGACAAGATCGTAGGGATCACGCCGATGCCGCCACACGAAGTCGTGGGCGCCCGATTCAGGAACGCGGTCGATGTGGTGCGCGGAGCTGAGCAGCGGAACGATTTCGGCGCTGTAGGTGGCGATGCCTGAGCGTTCAGGCGGGAACGGGGAAAACCAGGCCAGACGCATCGTAGTCGATAGTCGGTAGTCGGGAGTCGATGAGTCAAGTCGAGTAGTCGGTAGTCGGTCGGTAGTCAGTCGGTAGTCGGTCGGGTCCGACTCGGGACTGCCGACGAGACTCTCGACTCCCGACTCGACCACTGACT
Source organism: uncultured Acidobacteriota bacterium (assembly GCA_963792175.1). Lineage (GTDB taxonomy): Bacteria > Acidobacteriota > Vicinamibacteria > Vicinamibacterales > CAVVIG01 > CAWBVG01. Next base: position 45,391 of record CAWBVG010000005.1, on the reverse strand, counting down.
ATCGACTCCCGACTACCGACTGCGTTAGCATGTGAGCTTGGCTTGGGAATTTGTTCACAAGCCTACACACTGACCGATGCAGGGCTGGCTCTCCATCCTGTTGATGATCGCGCTGGGCGCCGGGTTCGCGCTGATCTCCGTGCTCCTCTCGAGCGTACTCGGCCCCAGCAAACCCACCGCCGAGAAGTCGGCGCCCTACGAGTGCGGGATGCCGCCGGTCGGCGACGCGCGCGAGCGCCAGTCGGTCAAGTTCTACCTGGTCGCGATGATCTTCCTGCTGTTCGACATCGAGGTCGCGTTTCTCTATCCGTGGGCGATGGCGCTGCGAGGCCTCGGGTGGAACGGGTTCGTCCAGGTGCTGCTGTTCATGGCGCTGCTGCTCGCCGGTTACGTGTACGTCTGGCGGAAGGGCGCGCTCGATTGGGGCGAGGAAAAGAAAAGTTAAAAGTTAAAAGTTAAAAGTTAAAAGTTAAAAGGTTAGAAGTTAGAAGCTAGAAAAAGCCAAAGTGGGACTCGAATCCGAGATTCCGGTACTGACGACGAGCGTCGAGAAGATGGTGCAGTGGGCGCGCCGCTCGTCCATCTGGCCCGTGACGTTCGGCCTGGCGTGCTGCGCGATCGAGATGATGGCGATGAGCTGCTCGCGCTATGACGTCGCGCGCTTTGGCGCCGAAGTGTTTCGCGGCAGCCCGCGGCAGTCGGACCTCATGATCGTGGCCGGCCGCCTCTCCAGGAAAATGGCGCCGGCGCTGCGCCGCATCTACGACCAGATGCCGGAGCCCAAGTGGGTGATCTCGATGGGCGCCTGCGCGTCGATCGGCGGCGTCTTCGACAACTACGCGCTGGTGCAGGGGGTCGATCAGATCGTGCCGGTCGATGTCTACGTGCCCGGATGCCCGCCCCGACCCGAATCGCTGATCTACGGCATCGTCCAGCTCCAGCGGAAGATCGCGCTGCAGAAGCTCGCATAGATGGGACCGATGGACACCGCCGGCCTCATCGCGCTGCTGCGAGAGGCGGCTCCGACCGCCCAGCTCGAGGACGCGCCCGGCATCGATCTTCAGCCGACCATCTACGCCGCGCGCGACGACATGCCGGAGCTGACGAGGGTGCTTCGCGACCGGCCCGAGCTGGCGTACACGCTGCTCATTGAGCTGACGGCAGTGGATTACTGGCCGCGCGAGCCGCGCTTCGAGGTCGTCTACCTGCTCGTGTCGATCGCCCATCGTCGCCGGTTGCGTCTGAAAGTCCGGCTGCACGGCGACGATGCGCGCATCGCGACCGCGAGCGACGTATGGCCGGCGGCGAACTGGCTCGAACGCGAAGTGTGGGACCTGTTTGGCATCGTGTTCGACGGCCATCCGGACCCGCGGCGGCTGCTCATGCCCGAGGATTGGGAGGGGTTTCCGCTCAGAAAGGACTATCCGGTCCAGATCAAGCTGACGCCGCGCACCACCGAGGCGCTGCAGGTGACCGAGGAAGAGTTCCGCGCGAACCTGACGAAGGATCGCCTGTCGCGCGATCAAGCCTGATGCCTGGCATTCGCACGGAAACCATGACGGTGAACATGGGGCCGCAGCACCCCAGCACCCATGGTGTGCTCCGTCTCGTCCTCGAGTTGGACGGCGAGACCGTTCGGTCTGCATCCCCGACGATCGGCTATCTGCACACCGGCATCGAGAAAACGACGGAGCAGAAGAAGTGGCAGCAGGTGATCCCGCTCGTCGAGCGCATGGATTACCTGAGCGCGCAATCCAACAGCATGGCGTTCTGCCTGTCGGTGGAGCGGCTGCTGGCCCTCGAGGTCCCGCAGCGCGTGACCGACATCCGCGTCCTGATCGCGGAACTGCAGCGGATCAACAGCCACCTGGTGTGGCTCGGCACCCACGGGATGGAAGTGGGCGCCGTGTCGGTGATGCTGTATTGCTTCCGCGAGCGCGAGCTGCTGCTCAATCTGAACGAGATGCTCGCCGGCTTCCGGATGTTCCCGAGCTACATGCGTGTCGGCGGCCTGCGCGAAGATCTGCCGCGTGGCTTTCACGACGCGGTCCGCGCATTCCTGGATCGGTTCGTGCCCAAGCTCGCCGAATACGAAGATCTGCTGACGAAGAACGAGATTTACCTGAAGCGCACCCAGAACGTCGGCGTCATCTCGAAAGACGACGCGATCGCGTATGGCCTGGTTGGCCCGATCGCGAGGGCTGCCGGCGTCGACTACGATGTGCGCAGGTATTTTCCGTACCTCGGCTACGACACGTATCAGTTCGACGTGCCGACGCAGTCGGCTGGCGACGTCTACTCCCGCTATCTGGTGCGGGTGGCCGAGATGAAGGAGAGCGTGAAGATCTGCCGCCAGGCGCTCGAGCGCATCTCGCCCACCGGCGCATTTGCGGTCGACGATCCGCGCGTCACGCCGCCGCCGAAGGATCGGGTCTACACGGAAATGGAAGCGCTCATCCAGCACTTCCTGATTTATTCGCAGGGCTTCACCGTGCCGGCCGGCGAGGCGTATGTGCCGGTCGAAGGACCGCGCGGCGAGCACGGCTTCTACGTCGTATCGGATGGCACCAACCGTCCGTGGCGTGTGAAGTCGCGCGCGCCATCGCTGCTGGCATGTCAGGCGCTGGAGCCGATGATCGTCGGCGGGCTGATTGCCGACGTCATCGCGGTGATCGGATCGATTGACGTCGTGATGGGAGACGTGGACCGGTGAGCTTTCATCCAAAGATGGCCTACGACGCCACCTTCCACAGGTCGTCCCGCAAGCTCGAGGACGAGGGGCCGCCGTTCGCCTATACGCCGGAGAATCGCGCGCGGTTCGACGCCATCGTCACCCGCTATCCGCCCGATCAGCGGCGCTCGGCGGTTCTGCCGGCGCTCTATCTCGCGCAGCACCAGCAGGGCTACATCACGGCGAACGCCATCCGCCACGTCGCCGCTCTCCTGGGCATCACGCGCGCGGACGTCGAGGACGTCGTGTCGTACTACACGATGTTCTACACCCGGCCGGTCGGGAAGTTCGTGATCAACGTCTGCCGGACGCTGTCGTGCGCCGTCAACGGCGCCGAGCGCGTGACCGAAGCGCTGCGCGAGACCCTGCGGATCGCACCGGGCGAGACCGACGCCGCCGGCACCTTCACGCTGGTGGAAGTCGAGTGCCTGGGCGCCTGCGATCGCGCGCCGGTGGTGATGGTGAATGATGCGTGGCACGAGTCCCTGCGTCCCGAAGACGTGCCGAAGCTGATCGACGACCTGCGCGCCCGCGGCGAAGCGGCCCTACCGGGTGTCACCACGTCGTCGAAGGGAAAAGCCGATGATCGTCAGAAGCGCGAGGATCGAAGACACGTTGAACGGGGCCTCGGGATAGGGCTGGATGATGCGAACCTCGAATCCTCTCCTCACCGCACACGTGCGCGAGCCCAACTCCTTACGCTCGACTTCTACCTCCAGCACGGCGGATACGAGGCGCTGAAGGCGGCGCTCGCGAAGAAGCCGGACGAGATCATCGAGCTGGTGAAGGCGTCGGGGCTGCGCGGCCGCGGCGGCGCCGGGTTTCCCACCGGCATGAAGTGGCAGTTCGTCGACAAGAAGATCGAGCCGCGCTACATCGTCTGCAACGCCGACGAGAGCGAGCCGGGCACCTTCAAGGATCACCTGTTGATGGAGCGCAACCCCCATCTCCTCATCGAAGGGTGCGCGATCGGCTGCTACGCGATTGGCGCGAAGGTGGCCTACATCTACATCCGCGGCGAGTTCTTCCACCTGCAGGGGAACCTCGAGCGCGCGATCGACGACGCCTACGCGAAGGGATTCCTGGGGAAGAACGTCCTCGGCTCCGGGTTCGAGTGCGACGTGTACGTGCATCGTGGCGCGGGCGCCTATGAGGCGGGGGAGGAAACCGCGCTCCTCGAATCGCTCGAGGGCAAGCGAGCCCAACCGCGCAACAAGCCGCCGTTTCCGGCCGTCGCGGGCTTGTATGGCAAACCGAGCGCCGTCAACAACGTCGAGACGTTGTGCAACGTGCCGATCATCGTCTCGCGCGGCGCGGAGTGGTTCGCCTCGGTCGGTCCCGAGAAAAACGGCGGACCGAAGTTGTATTGCGTCAGCGGCCATGTGAAGAAGCCGGGCGTCTTCGAGGCGTCGATGAACGTCACGCTCCGCGAGCTCATCGACGGCTATGCCGGGGGTGTACGTGACGGGCGCACGCTGAAGGCGGTCATCCCTGGCGGATCGTCCGTTCCGATTCTGATGCCGGATCAGCTCGACATCCCGGCCAGCTTCGACGCGATTCAGAAGGCCGGGTCGCTCCTCGGCTCCGCGGCGATCATCGTGCTCGACGACACGACCTGCATGGTGTGGCTGGCGGAGAACCTGCTGCATTTCTACCGCCACGAGTCGTGTGGCAAGTGCACGCCGTGCCGCGAAGGCACCGACTGGCTGTTCAAGATTCTCCGGCGCATCGAGCGAGGTGAAGGCGAGATGCGCGATCTCGATCTGCTCAACAGCATCTCCGGGAATATCGCCGGCAAGACGCTGTGCGCGTTCGGCGACGCCGCCGTCACGCCGGTCCTGACCACGCTGAAGCACTTCAGGCACGAGTACGAGGCGCACATCAAGGAAGGACGGTGCACGCTGCCGGCCGACTGGCGCGCGCGACAACCGGTGGGAGCGCACTGAGCCGACGATGCATCACGAAGCCACGAAGGGCCACGAAGACCACGAAGCATCTTTTGTACAAAGGCTTCTTCGTGACCTTCGTGTGACTTCGAGCCTTCGTGATAGGCCGTGCGACTGAATGACTCCGCTCTTCATCGCCCAGATCGTCCTGACGCTCTTCGTCTTCTTCATGCTGCTGAACTCGGCGGCGGTGATGGTGTACGTCGAGCGCAAGGTCGCGGCGCTGCTGCAGCAGCGGCTCGGACCGTACCTGGTCGGCCCCAAAGGCGTCCTGCAACCCCTCGCCGACGTCATCAAGCTGATGTTCAAGGAGGAGCTGCGGCCGAAAGCGGCCGACGCGTTCCTGTTTGCGCTGGCGCCGATCATTGCCGCCACCTGCGCTTTTGCCGCCTTCGCCGTCGTCCCGTTTGGCGCGGACACCACGCTGTTCGGGTGGCTGCCGAGCTCGATGCACCTGCAGGTGGCCGAGGTCAACGTCGCGGTGCTCGTCGTGTTCGCGATTGCGTCGATGAGCGTGTACGGCATCGTGCTGGCCGGATGGAGCTCGAACAGCAAGTACTCGCTGCTCGGCGGCTTGCGGGCGTCGGCGCAGATGATCAGCTACGAGCTGTCGTATGGTCTGGCGCTGGCGAGCGTCCTCCTCATCGGCAACTCGCTGTCGCTGCGCGAACTGGTGAACGGCCAGGCCGGCACCTGGTTCGGCGTCATTCCCCGGTGGTTCCTGTTCCTGCAGCCCGTCGGCTTCGTCATCTACCTGACCGCCGGGATTGCCGAAACCAACCGCGCGCCGTTCGATTTTCCCGAGGCGGAGCAGGAGCTCGTCGCCGGTTATCACACCGAATACAGCAGCATGAGCTTCGCGATGTTCTTCCTCGCGGAGTACATCAACATGGTCACGGTGTCCGCCGTGGCGACCGATCTGTTCCTGGGTGGGTGGCACGGGCCGTTCCTCCCCGAGTCGCTCGGGTGGATCTGGTTCCTGCTGAAGGTGAGCGCGATTCTGTTTTTCTACGTGTGGATGCGCTGGACGTTGCCGCGGTATCGCTACGACCAGCTGATGGCGTTCGGATGGAAGGTGTTGCTGCCGCTCGCGGTCGTCAATCTGCTGGTGACCGCGGCCGGCGTCTTGTATTTCGCCGCATGATGCTGTTCTACATCTTCGCCGCCGTCGCCATCCTGGCGTCTCTGCTGGTCATCGGCCAGCGGAACCCGATCTATAGCGTGTTGCTGTTGATCGCCTCGTTCGGTGCGCTCTCCGGGCTCTATGTGCTGCTCGACGCGCCGTTCGTGGCCGTCATTCAGATCGTGGTCTACGCCGGCGCCATCATGGTGCTGTTCCTGTTCGTCGTGATGCTGCTGAACGCGCCGCACGAGGATACCGAGTACCGACGAGCGGGTGCACCCGCTACTCAGGCCGGGACCGATGCGGTTCGGTGCCGCGCTCGCCGTCGGGTTGCTCGTCGAGTTGGTGTGGGCGCTCACGAGAGGGACGGACACCGGCGGATTCCCGGACGCCTCGGTCAGCTCCGTGGCGGCGATCGGGCAATCGTTGTTCACCGACTATGCGTTTCCGTTCGAAGTGACGTCGATCCTCATCCTCGTCGCGATGGTCGGCGCCGTCGTCCTGGCCCGCCGCGAAGGGCCGCGCTGATGCCCACACTCGGCAACTACCTGTTGCTGTCGGCCATTCTGTTCGCGATCGGCACGGCCGGCGTGTTCGTGCGCCGGAATCTCATCACGATTCTCCTGTCGATCGAGATCATGCTGAACGCGGTGAACCTGACGTTCGTCGCCTTCGGCCGCGCGCTGGGCTCGGCGGACGGACAGATCATCGTCTTTTTCGTGATGACCGTCGCCGCGGCGGAGGCGGCCGTTGGACTCGCAATCATCATCGCGCTGTTCCGGCACAAGGAATCGCTGAACCCCGACTCCTTCACGGCACTCAAATGGTAAGCAGCGCGATGCTCTTAGCTAATCCCGCTGCTACCGTTCATCGGCTTCCTGGTGAACGCCAGCTTCGGCCGGCGTCTCAGCAAGGCGGCCGCCGGCGCCGTCGCCTGCGCGGCGATGCTCGGGTCGTTCCTCGTCTCGGCGGTCGTCGTGTGGCGGCTGGCGGCGCTGGAGCCCGAGGCGCGGGCGATCGTCCAACGCGTCTTCACGTGGATCTCGTCGGGCGACTTCACGGTGGCGTTCGCCCTGCGGGTCGACCCGCTGTCGGCGGTCATGATCCTGGTGGTCACCGGGATCGGATCGCTGATCCATGTCTACTCGACGGCCTACATGCACGAGGAGAGCGACTCCGAGTTCGCCCGCTACTTCTCCTACCTGAATCTGTTCGCCGCCTTCATGCTCGTGCTCGTCCTCGGCTCGAACTTCCTGGTGATGTTCGTCGGCTGGGAAGGGGTGGGCCTTTGCTCGTACCTGCTGATCGGCTTCTGGTATCAGAAGAAGTCGGCGTCGGATGCCGGCAAGAAGGCGTTCATCGTCAATCGCATCGGCGACTTCGGCTTCGTGCTCGGCGTTCTGCTGGCGTTCGTCCGCTTCGGCACGGTCGATTTCCAGGAAATTGCGCGCGCCATCGCCCCGCTGGCGCCGGAAACCACCTTCGGCACGCTCTCGCTGATCACCCTGCTGCTGTTCGTCGGCGCGACCGGCAAGTCCGCGCAGATTCCGCTGTTCGTCTGGCTGCCCGACGCGATGGAGGGCCCGACGCCGGTCTCCGCGCTGATCCACGCGGCGACGATGGTGACGGCCGGCGTGTACATGATCGGGCGCAACGCCGCGCTCTTCAGCCATACGCCGCTGACGCTGACGGTCGTCGCCGTCATCGGGACGGCAACGGCGCTGATGGCCGGCACCATCGGTTTGGTGCAGAACGACATCAAGCGCGTGCTCGCGTATTCGACGGTGTCGCAGCTCGGCTACATGTTCCTGGCGATGGGTGTTGGCGCGTACGCGTCGGGAATCTTTCACCTGTATACGCACGCGTTCTTCAAGGCGCTGCTGTTCCTCGGATCGGGCGCGGTCATCCACGCGCTCGCCGGCGAGCAGGACCTGCGGCGGATGGGCGGCCTGAAGGACAAGTTGCCGGTGACGTACTGGACGTTTCTCATCGGCGCGCTCGCCATTGCCGGCGTTCCATTGCTCTCGGGGTTCTTCAGCAAGGACGAGATTCTGTTCCATACGTTCGCCAGCGGTCACACCGTCCTCTGGATCGTCGGCTTGCTCACGTCGCTGCTGACCGCAATCTACATGTTCCGTCTGGTGTTCCTGGCGTTTCATGGGCCTTCGCCGACGGCTTCGGCCGCACAGGTCGGGCCTTCGCGACGGCTTCGGCCGCACCTGGGCCTAGCACCGGGCACCAGGCACCGTCAGCACCCGGCACAGCACCCGGCACCAGGCACCCAGCACCCGGCACCGAGCACCCAGCACTCAGCACCCAGCACTCAGCACTCGGGCGGACATCTCCACGACGCCCCGCCGGCGATGGCGTGGCCGTTGATCGTCCTCGCGATCGGGTCGGTCGTCGCGGGCTATGTGGGGCTGCCGCACGTGCTCGGCGGCTCGGACTGGTTCGCCAGATTCCTCGAGCCGAGCTTCAGCGGCGTCGCGATCGGCGAAGCAGCAGAGGCGGCAGACCTCGAACTGGTGCTGATGGCTGTGTCGGTCGCGGTCGCAGTGAGCGGGATTGGCATCGCCTTCTACTTCTTCCTGAAACACCGCGCGGCTGCGGACGGGGTGGCCGCGCGCTTCGCCGGCCTCTACCGGCTGCTTCAGCACAAGTACTACGTGGATGAGATCTACGACGCGACGATCGTCCAGCCGATCCGCATCGTCTCGCAGGAAGGGCTGTGGAAGATCGTCGATGTTCGCGCGATCGACGGCACGGTCAACCTCGTCGGCCGTGTGGTCGAAGGCTCGAGCCAGGAGCTGCGGCGCACGCAGACCGGTTCGGTGCGCGCCTACGCGGCGTCGCTGTTCCTCGGGGTTGTCCTGATCCTTGGCTATTACTTGTGGCGTTAACAGTGAAAGGCAAAAGTGAAAAGTCAAAACTCAAAACCAGCAATACATCGTCTTTGCAGTTTTAACTTTTAACTTTAAGTTTAACTTTTAACTTTTGCCTTTTAACTTTTAACTTTGATGCCGTTTCCAATACTGACCACCCTCGTCGCGCTGCCGATTGCCGGCGCGCTGCTTCTGCTGTTGGTCGGCCGCGACGAGCAGCAGGCGCCGCTCGCGCGCCGGATCGCGCTCGTCGTCTCGATCCTGGTGTTCGCGGAAACGCTGCTGTTGTGGAGCCGGTTCAACGGGGCGTCCGCCGACTTCCAGTTCGTCGAGCGTTACGAGTGGATTCCGGCGTTCGGCATCAGCTACTTCGTCGGCGTCGATGGCATCAGCCTGTTCCTGCTCGTGCTCACGGGCTTCCTGACGCCGCTGGCATTCCTCGGTTCCTGGGAATCGGTGCACCACAAGACGAGAGCGTTCTGCATCGTGGTCCTGCTGCTCGAGAGCGCGATGATCGGCGTGTTCGTCTCGCTCGATCTGTTCCTGTTCTACGTGTTCTGGGACGCGATGCTGATCCCGATGTACTTCCTCATCGGCATCTGGGGCTACGACCGCCGGATTTACGCCGCGGTGAAGTTCATCCTCTATACGATGGCCGGCAGCGTGCTGATGCTGCTGGCGATTCTGACGCTCGCGTACCTGCAGAAGGAAGCCAGCGGCGCCTACAGCTTCGATCTGGTCAAGCTGTACGACCTGGACATCGCGCCGAACCGGCAGTTGTGGCTGTTTGCGGCGTTCGCGCTGGCGTTTGCCATCAAGGTGCCGCTGTTTCCATTTCACACCTGGCTGCCCGACGCGCACGTCGAAGCTCCGACCGCCGGCTCCGTGATCCTGGCCGGCGTTCTCCTCAAGATGGGCACCTACGGGCTGATCCGGTTCGCGTTTCCGCTCTTCCCGCAGGCCGCGGCATTTTTTGCGCCGGCGCTGGCCGTGCTCGCGGTCGTCGGCATCATCTACGGCGCGCTGGTCGCGATGGTGCAGCCCGACATGAAGAAGCTCGTCGCGTACTCCAGCGTGAGCCATCTCGGGTTCGTCGTGCTCGGCATCGCCGCGATGAATGTCCAGGGCGTGCAGGGCGCGGTCTATCAGATGCTGAATCACGGCGTCAGCACCGGCGGGCTGTTCCTCATCGTCGGGATGCTTTCCGATCGGCGGCACACGCGTCTGATCTCGGAGTACGGCGGCCTCAAGAAGGTGACACCGCGCCTGGTGGCGGCGTTTCTGATCATTACGCTCTCGTCGATCGGGCTGCCCGGGCTGAACGGCTTCGTGGGCGAGTTCCTGATTCTCCTCGGCGCGTTCAGATGGGATCCCACGCTGACGGCGTTCGCGGCCAGCGGCGTGATCCTGTCGGCGACCTACATGCTGTGGATGTTCCAGCGTGTGAACTATGGCCCGGTCGAGAACGAGAAGAACAGCCGGCTGCCGGATCTGCTGCCGCGCGAGTGGGTGGTCATCGCGCCGATCATCGCCGCGGCGATTCTCATGGGCGTGCTGCCAAACCTGTTTCTCAGGCCGATCGCGCCGGCGGTCGATCGGCTGGTGAATCAGATTCAGCAGGAGCAGCGGAGCCCGACGCGCGTTCAGGCCGGCATCGAGCCCCGACTGCCGAATCCCGAGCCCCGACTCCCGAATCCCGGGCCCCGGCGATGACATCATCCCTGAACGCCATCGTCCCGATGGCCTGCGTGACCGCCGCCGGCATTGCCGCCATGGTGGCGGAGGCCTTCCGCGATCCGGGTGAGCGGATGCCGATCGCGGGTCTTGGCGTCGTCGGTCTGATCGGCGCGGCGATTGCGTCCGTGCTGCTCTGGAACCACGACACCTCCAGCTTCGGTGTCGTGGTGGCGGACAACTTCGGCCTCTTCGTGACCGGGATCCTGATCGTGGTCGGCCTGCTCTCGCTGGCGTTTTCGGGACCGGCGATCGAGCGCGAGCGCCTGCCCGGCGGCGAGTACTACGCGTTGATGCTGTTCGCCGTGGCCGGCATGATGCTGATGGCGACGGCGACCGATCTCGTCGTCATCTTTCTGGCGCTCGAGGTGCTGTCGTTGGCGGTGTACGTGCTGACGGGAATCCGCCGCGACTCGCCGATCGCGACCGAAGCGGCTCTCAAGTACTTCCTGCTGGGCGCCTTCTCCAGTGCGTTTTTCCTGTATGGCATCGCGCTCACCTACGGCCTCGCCGGCAGCACCCGGCTCGACCGCATCGGCAGCCTGATGGCGGCGCAGGCGCTCGCGCCGACGCCGATGCAGCTGCTCGCGCTGGGATTTCTGTTGGTTGGCTTCGCCTTCAAAGTGTCCGCGGTGCCGTTTCACATGTGGACGCCGGATGCCTATGAGGGCGCGCCGTCCGCGGTGACCGGTTTCATGTCGACCGGTGTGAAGGCGGCCGCGTTTGCCGCGTTCGTCCGCGTGTTCCTCGCCGCGTTCGATCCGCTGCGCCACGAGTGGTGGATCGTCCTGTGGGTGATTGCCGCCGCGACGATGATTGTCGGCACAGTGGTCGGGGTGGCGCAGACCAACGTCAAGCGGATGCTCGCGTACTCGAGCATCGCCCACGCCGGGTATCTCCTCGTCGCGCTGTTATCGGCCAACGACGTCGGCAAGGGCGCGGTGCTCTTCTATCTGCTCGCGTACGCCGTCACCAACCTTGGCGCCTTCGGGGTGATCGCGGTGCTCGAGAGCGCTGAGGGCGCCAACGATCAGGTGCGCGACTACGCGGGGCTGTGGGACGCGCATCCGGCCCTCGCCGCGCTGATGACGTTGTTCCTGCTGTCGCTGGGCGGATTCCCGCCGCTGGCCGGATTCATCGCCAAGTGGTACGTCTTCAGCGCCGCGGTGAAGGCGGGCTATACCGGTCTCGCGATCATCGGCGTTCTGACGAGCGTCGTGTCGGTCTTCTTCTACCTCCGCATCGTCGTCATGATGTACATGACGCCCGCCGATTCGCCGCCACGGCTGCCGTCGGTGCCGAAGGCGGCTGGACTGGCGCTCGTCGTGTCGGCGATTCTGGTGTTCTACCTCGGCATCCTGCCGACGCGCGTGCTCGACTGGGCCGCGGCCTCGATCTCCACGATTTTCTAGCCGGCGTCCCGGCGGTGTTAGCATGGCGCGTTCATCGATGCGCCGAGTCGTATTGCTGGCCGCCGCGCTTGCGATCGTGAACGCACCTTCTCAAGCGCGTTCGCGCGTCGCTCTCGCCCGCTCGACCGCTTCGGCGAATCCCACGACGGTGACCAGCGTGCGGCCGATCCGAGCCGAAGCCGATATGGACGCCCGCCTCGCACGTGTGGAGCGCTGGCTGAAAGCGGTGATGCGGCACCAGCCGGGCACGCCCGATGAGGCGGCAGTCGAAGTCAGCCAGTGGTCGAACGCGGCGCTGCGGTCGCTGTGGGTCGACACGAACGTCCTCCTGCGGTTGATTCGGAATCCGAAGGCCGTGAACTTCTCGCTCCGTGCGGAAGGACAACCCCGCGCCCAGGAAATCCACTACGCCAGCGTTCATTTGCACCGACTGCGCGTGTTGGCGTGCGCCGCCGGCGGCTATGTCGGCGCGGCCGCGACCCCGGACGAGAGGTATTGTCTCGAACATGGCACGCTCAAGCCGAGCTGGACGGCGACTTGCGCGACCTGGCGCAACGCGCCCACGATTCGAAGCGGAGCGGCGACGACAACTACATCCTGCGTCGGGGCGCTCTCCTCGAGGCGGACATTGGCATGTTCGTGCCTACGGGAAGTGAGCCGGTCAGCACGTCCTCCGCGCCGGGTCCCGACGCTTTCCGAATGAGCCTCGCCGACGGTCAGGGCACCGCATTCCGGCAGGTCGGTGTGCATTGGGAGCTGGCGCGCATGCTGCTCGACTACGTCAAGCCCAGACGGGAGCGATCGCGTCGCGCCTGGCCGTGACGAGATGGTTCGCGACTGGTACCGGGCCACCGCCGCCTGGATGCAGGATCGCCAGGACTACGACACCCACCATCTCGAGCGCGCGCGAGGGGTGTTGTCCGCCGATCCCGTCATCCTGTTTCTGAGCGGTTCTCTCGCAGAGACCTACGCGGCGCCGCATATTCAGAGCGCGATTCGATCGGCCGTCGCGCCTGCGGGCACGATCTTCGCCATCGGGTCGGACCGTGCGGAACTGCGCCAAGCCGAGGGCTTTTATCGCCGTGCGCTCGCGGCCGACTCGTCGCTGCCCGAGCTGCACCTGCGTTTCGGTCATGTGCTGTTGCTGCTCGAGCACGAGGCCGATGCCGCGAAGGAGCTGCTGCGCCGCGCTCGAGGTCGAGGGCGATCCGCTCCTCCGTTATTACGGCGAGCTGTTCCTCGGCGCAGCGCAAGAGCGACTGGGACACGCCGATGCCGCCCGACACGCGTACGCTGACGCATCCGCCTTGTATCCGAATGCTCAGTCGCCGCACCTCGCGCTGAGCGCGCTCGCGAGGCGGCTCGGCGATCGCGCGACCGCGTTCAAGGAGCTGCAGATCGTCTTCGAGCTGCAGCACGCCGACTCGCCGCCCGACGACCCGTGGTGGACGTATTACAAGTCGCAGGCGCGGAACGCGGACGACCTGCTCGAGGAGCTGTGGCGGCCGTTTCTCTCTGAGGCCGAGCGATGACGGTTCGACCGGCCGCGCTGGGCGCGCTGCTCCTGTCGACAGCCCTGTCGGCGCAGACGCAGAGTCCGGTCTTCTCGGCGAAGGTCGAGGTCGTGCGCGTCGACGCCTTGGTGACGGACGGCGGCCGGCCGGTGCTCGGCCTGGGACCCGCGGACTTCGAAGTGCTGGACAACGGCGTGCCACAAGACGTGGAGTTCGTCAGCTACGACCAGATTCCGTTGAACGTCGTCCTGGCGTTCGACATGAGCGACAGCGTGGCCGGCGAGCGCCTGGAGCACCTTCGCAGCGCTGGCACCGCGGTGCTCGCTGGGTTGAAGCGCAACGATCAGTCGGCGCTCGTCACGTTCAACAATCAAGTCATGCTTGGGGCGGCATTGACCAGCGATCTCGAACCGCTCCGCGAGGCGATCGGAAACGTTGCCGGCGAGGGTGATACGTCTCTGGTTGACGGTGTCTACGCAGGCATTACGGTCGGGGAGTCCGACGCCGGGCGGGCCCTGCTGATTGTCTTCAGCGATGGGCTCGACACCTTGAGCTGGCTATCGTCCGCGGCAGTGCTCGATACGGCGAAGCGGTCGGACGTGGTCGTGTATGCCGTGGCAGTGGGAAAAGTGAAGGCGGACTTTCTGCGCGATCTGGCGTCGTTCAGCGGCGGCCGTCTGTTCGAGCTGGAGAAGACCGCGAACCTCAGCGCCACGTTCCTGAGCATTCTCGAGGAGTTCCGGCAGCGCTACCTCGTGAGCTATACGCCGCGCGGCGTGTCACGCGACGGCTGGCACCGCCTCGAGGTGCGGCTCAAAGGAAAGCGCGCCACCATCAAGGCACGCCCCGGGTATCTCGCCGGACCTGGATGATACGTTCGGACTTCACCAGGTCCGCCTGGAGGTGGACACGACGTACGAGAGTTCATCGTTCATCGGGCAGCGCGAACACGAACAGCGCGTGACCGCCGGCCACGGCGACGTGCTGTTTGCCATCCGCGAAGAATGACATCGGTCCCGATCGGATCGCGCCGCCAGTCTGGAACTGCCACAGCGGCTTGCCGGTCATGGCATCCAGCGCAAAGAAATTGCCCTCCGGCGATCCGCTGAAGACGAGACCGCCCGCCGTCGACATCACGCCCGCCCAGGTCGGCGTCGGCAGCTTGAAATCCCACATCTGCTTGCCGGTCTTGACGTCGAGCGCGCGCACCGCGCCCCACGATTCCTCGTCGAGCCGTTTTTCGCTGCCGCCGGTGTAGTACGTCCCCGGCTTGTACTCGACCGCCGTCTTGTAATAGATCGAGCCCATCTCGCGGACCGGCACGTACAGCATCTGCGTCACGGGGCTGTAGGACGGACTGGCCCAGTTCGTCGAGCCCTGCAGACTCGGATAGACCAGCGTCCCCTTCTCTGACGGCTCCATGTTCGGAATCAGCATCGGCCGTCCCTTCGCATCGAGCCCCTGGGCCCACGTCTGCTTCGCGTACGGCACGCCCAACAGGTACTCGCCGGTGCCGCGGTCCAACGCGTAGTAAAAGCCGTTGCGGTTCGCCATCACGACGAGTTTCCTCGGCGTGCCGCGGACGTCTGCGTCGACGAGCACGGGAATCTGGTTCGCATCCCAGTCGTGCACGTCGTGCGGCGTGAATTGAAAATGCCAGCGCGCTTTTCCCGTCGTGATGTCGATCGCGACCAGCGAGGAGGTGT
Organism: uncultured Acidobacteriota bacterium; assembly: GCA_963792175.1. Classification (GTDB taxonomy): domain Bacteria; phylum Acidobacteriota; class Vicinamibacteria; order Vicinamibacterales; family CAVVIG01; genus CAWBVG01. The sequence goes on along the minus strand of CAWBVG010000005.1, from coordinate 30,343 downwards.
AGAGGTTGTCGCCTTTGCGCGAGTCGCCGTTCCAGTCGGGACCCGGATTGCCGGTGCCCCAATAGAGCAGCTTCAACTCGGGATCGTACGAGCCGGTCAGCCAGGTCGCTCCGCCGCCGTGAACCCAGCTGTCGCCGGGCCACGATTCGCTCCCGGGTTCGCCCGGCGATGGCACCGTCCAGAAGCGCCAGGCCTGCTTGCCGGTTTTCGCGTCGTAGGCGTCGAGGAACCCGCGGATCCCGGCTTCGCCGCCGCTGATGCCGACGATGATCTTGCCCTCGACGGCGAGGGGAGCGGCGGTGATGGCGTGACCGGTGGGATTGTCCCCGACTTGGGTCGACCAGCGTTCGGCGCCGGACTTCGCGTCGAGCGCGACCAGGTAGCCGTCGAGCGTGCCGACGTAGACGGTGCCGTCGAGAATCGCCACGCCGCGGTTGACCCGCGGGAACCCGAGGTTGAGGACGCCGGCGGCGATCGGGCGGTTCCATTCCCACAACGGCTTGCCGCTCTTCAGATCCAGGGCGGCCACGTTGGTCGGGCCCGAGGTGGTGTACATCACCCCGTCGGCCACGATCGGCGTGGCTTCGACCGATCCCACGCCCGCTGGCTGATAGACCCAGGCCGGCTTCAGCCGGCCGACGTTCGAAGGCGTCAGCTGCGCGAGCGGCGAGAAGCGATGCGAGCTGAACGACCCGGAGTACATCAACCACTGGCCGTCTTGTGCGAGCAATGTTGCGACGGCGAGCGACGAAGACCGTTGTCGTCGCGCAGCCCTTCAGGGCTGCCCGGGTTCTCATCGGGCACCCCTCAGACTCGCCAGGTAAGCGACGAGATCGTCGAGATCGCCGGCGGACAAACGCGCGTACGACGGCATCAGCGTGGCCTCGAGCTCGCGGTCGAGCGCCGACAAATCCGACTTCTGCAGCGTGTGGACCGTTCCGCGCGCGTCGCGCACGTGGACGTAGAACACATCCTCGTTCACGCGGACGCCGCGGATGACGTTGCCAGCGGTGGTGGTTGCCTTGACGACGAGGTATCCCGGTGGATGCGAGGCTTCCGGCTTGACGAGCGCGTCACGCAGGTACGGCGCGCCGCGCAGCGCGCCGATGGCGGTCAGCTCCGGACCGAGCGCATTGCCGCGTCCCCGGAGGATGTGACAGCCGCCGCAGCCGTTCGCGTCGTAGACCGCCGCGCCATGCTCCGCGTTACCCGGCAGCGGACGGGCGCGTGTGCGGCCGAGCGAGCGCACGTACGCCGCGGTCTGCCACGCCATGGTTTCGGTCAGCGCGCTGGTGAACCCCGGCATCTCGGTCCCCGGAATGCCGTTCCGCACGATGGTCGTCAGGTCTCGATCGGTGGCCGCGTGCCGAAGCGTCGTGCGGTGGAGATCGGGTCCCGTGCCGCCCGTGCCTGCGGCCCCGTGGCACCATGCGCATTGCGCGTCGAAGATGCGCTGTCCGGCGGCGACGTCGCTCGATGTGGCCGCGGCGAGCGATCGCTGCTGCGCGGCTGCGCTCGCCGGCACGCACAGACACGCTGCGAGACACCAGCTGCTGAACGGTCGGATCATGCGGCCGATTATAGGCGGGCGATACAGGCCAGGAGCGCGGAATCCTGTTCTGGCAGTACGGTCCGGAGATCGAGCAGCACGCGGTCGCGCTCGATGCGCGCGATGATCGGCGGCGTCTGACGGCGCAGCGCCGCCTCCAAGCCGTCTGGAGTCGTTCCGGCTTTTTCGATCGCGACCAGCCACGTTGGCAGCTCCACGCCTGGCGCGCTGCCGCCGCCGATGGCGGAGGCGCCCTTCACCACGTCGGCGCGCCAGCCGTGGTTGCCGCGGATGGCGTTGGCAACCGCGTCGGCGCGCGCGCGGATTTCGGCCGCGCTCATGGTCAGCATGCGCTGCACCGGCACCGTCGTCTGGGCGCGGCCGGCGACGTATTCCGCCAGCGTGGCCTCGAGCGCTGCGTATGTCATCTTGTCCACGCGCAGCGCGCGCATCAGCGGGTGTTTGCGAATGCGGTCGATCTGCGCGCGACGGCCGACAATGATCCCGGCCTGCGGTCCGCCGAGGAGCTTGTCGCCGCTGAAGCAGCACACGTCCACGCCCGCCGCGATCGTCGCCGCGGACCGTGGGGTCGGATACGTGTCGACCCGGATCGGATGCCGGGATCCGGTGCCGGGATCGGGCCGGACACGTTGCCGGATCCGAGATCCTCGGCGACCGGGATGTTGAACTTTTTGCCAATCGCGACGAGCTCCGCGAGGTCGGGTCGTTCGGTGAAGCCCTCGATCGTGAAATTGGACGGGTGGACGCGCAGGATGAGTGCAGTTCTTTCAGTGATCGCGGCCGCGTAGTCAGCGGCCCGGGTTTTGTTCGTCGTCCCGACCTCGCGCAGCGTCGCCCCCGACTGCGCCATCACGTCAGGCACGCGGAAGCCGCCGCCGATTTCGACCAGCTCGCCGCGGGACACGATGACCTCCCGCCCGGCCGCGAGCGCCGCCAGCACGATCATCGTCGCCGCCGCGTTGTTGTTGACCACGACCGCCGCCTCGGCGCCGGTCAACCGGCAGATCAGCCCTTCGGCGTGGACGTCACGACGGCCACGGGCGCCGCGATCGACGTCGTACTCGAGTGACGAGTAGCCGCGCGCCACGTCGGCGACCCGCTCGATGGCCACTGCCGCGAGGGGGGCGCGTCCGAGATTCGTGTGAATGACGACGCCGGTCGCGTTGATGACGGGGGCGAGCGATGGACGGAACGCAGCGGCCAGCTGGGTCGCGGCCGCCTGCTCGATGCTTCCCACGACCTCCGCGCCGGCGCCGCTCGCAAGCGCGCGGCGTGCCTCGGCCGCCGCCGCCCGCAGCGCGCCGACAGTGGCCTCGGCGCCGAACCGCGCCTCGAGCGCGCGGATCGCAGGCCGCTGCCTCAACTGCTCGATCGACGGGATGACACTGAAGTCAGGCATTGCAAGATCGCGAAAACGGCAGCAGGGGATCCTGAGCCAAGCCGAAGGATGCAATACTATGTCATCGATCCCGTGTCATCCGATCCCCCGAAGCATCGGCCGCTGGAGCGCTTCTGGCCGTACGCGGATCTGCCGGAGCAGCCGACCGACGAGGAGCTCGCCGCGCTCGATCCGGACCTGCAGGAGGCGCTGTTCGGCGCGCGGCCACGTCCGTTCTCGATCACGCTCGTGTTTGCCCATCTGGACACGCCCAACTTCCCGGCCGCGCTCGAGCTCGCGCGTGCGTCAGCCGAGTTCCGCGAGATCGGGACGGGCGCCGCGCGGCGCTACCGCGCGCGATTCTGGACCACCGATGCCGCCCGTTTGCGAGAGCTGTTCGAAATGGTCGGTGCCTCGGACGCGACCGAAGTCCTGGTGGACGATCGACCGGTCCCGTACGCCCGCGAGCTGTGGCTGCCGCTCGTCTGGTTCCTCATTCCCCGGTAGCGCCCGTGCCTCCGTCCATCGACAAGGATCTTCAGCGCCTCGAGGTCGAGTTGAAGCAGCTCGAAGCCGAATACAACATGTTTTTCTCCGGACGGTTGCCCAAGCCGCCCTGGGAAACCCGGGCGCGCGTCGAAGCGATGGTCACGCAGTACGATCGCGCCTACATCCCGAACACCGGCGATCGCTTTCGCTTCAGCACGCTCCAATCGCGCTACCAGACGTTCATCGACCTCTGGGATCGCGGGATGCGCGCCCGCGAAGAAGGCCGGCCGGGACCGTTCGCGCAGAAGCGCCCGACGGCGGCGGCGGAGCCGAAGCGGCCCGAGGATCGCATTCTCCACGTCGCGGCGTTCCGCGATCCGGTGCGCGAGGTCGAAAAGCTGACGGAGCTCTACGAATCGCTGACCGAAGCGAGACGCGAGGTTGGGGAGCAGGCCGTGCCGTTCCACAAGTTCGCCGAACTGGTGAAGAACCAGGTGAAGAAGCTGCGCGAGACCGGCAGTCCTGAAGTCGCGTTTCGCGTCGCCGTCAAAGACGGCAAGGTCAATCTGACCGCGCGTGCGCTCAAGGGCGTGAAGGAGTAAATCTGTCGGGGCTAGGGGCTAGCTGTCGGTTACCTAAGTAGGGACTGGGGACTTGGGGGGCTGACCGAGATGGGGTTAATGGCTGGCGGCCGCGGGGCCACCAGCCATGTCGAGGGACTAGATCTTCGTGACGTTTCCGGCCTGCGGGCCTTTGGGGCCGTCAACGATCTCGAATTCCACCGCCTGACCTTCCTCGAGCGACCGGAAGCCGTCGCCCTGAATGGCCGAGTAGTGGACGAAGACGTCACTGCCTCCGTCGCGCTCGATGAACCCGTAACCTTTGGCGTTGTTGAACCATTTGACCTTGCCTGTGATACGCATCGTTCTTCTTCCTGCTTGCTGTGACGCAAAACGCGTCGTTGAACAATATAAGGGGCAAAAAAAAGAGCCGCAGTCTGTGCGGCCCTTTCCCTTACGGCGCCAGGCCCGCCCGGCGTCGACACCGATGATACTGGACTTCGTTGATTATGCCAAGAGCTTTGCTGAGTGTTTCGGACAAGACAGGGATCGTAGATTTGGGGCGCGGCCTCGCCGCCCGCGGATTCGAACTGGTGTCCACGGGCGGTACGGCGCGCACGCTCGCCGACGCCGGTCTCGCGGTGACCAACGTCTCCGACATCACCGGCTTCCCTGAAATGATGGATGGCCGGGTGAAGACGCTGCATCCGGCGTTGCACGGCGGCATCCTCGCGCGGCGCGATCGTCCCGACGATCTCGAGGCGCTCGCGCGCCACCGCATCGGCCTCGTCGACGTCGTCGCCGTCAACCTGTATCCGTTTCGCAAGGCCGCCGCGAATCCGGCGACCCCTTTCGAGGCGCTGGTCGAGGAGATCGACATTGGCGGGCCTTCGCTCGTACGTGCGGCCGCCAAGAATTTCCGCGGCGTCCTCGTCGTCGTCGACCCGGCCGATTACCCGCGGCTCCTGGCCGCGCTCGATCGAACGCCGGACCTGGCGTTCCGGTTCGAATTGATGCTGAAGGCGTTTGCGCACACGGCCGAATACGACACGACGATCGCGACGACGCTGCTGCAGACGAACGTGGACGGCGATCGGGTGGAACGAGCGAACAGCCCCGACGAAAGCCACTTCAGGCCAACCATCGACCTCGCCGATCGGGTGAGTCTCACTGTCGAAAAGCTGAGAGATCTGCGATACGGGGAAAACCCGCATCAAAAAGCGGCGTGGTATGGAACGCGATCCGGCGGCTCCGGCTTCAGCGCGGTGGACGTCGTGCAGGGCAAGGAGCTCTCGTTTACGAATCTCCTCGATCTCGACGCGGCGGCCCGCATCGCGATGGAATTTCCGGAGCCCGCCGCTGTCGTCGTCAAACACACGAACCCGTGTGGTGTGGCGATCGGCGAGTCACCGGCGGACGCCTACGTCCGCGCGCGCGAGGCAGACAGTCTGGCGGCGTTCGGCGGAATCGTCGCCTTGAACAGACCGATTGACGTCGCGACGGCCGAAGCGATCGTCTCGACATTCATCGAGGCCGTGATCGCTCCGGGCGTGGACGAGGGCGCGCGTGGCATCCTGGCCAGGAAAGCCAACATGCGCGTCGTCATCGCCGGCTTCGACGCCGTGACCACCGTCGGCGACATGCGTTCGATTCTTGGCGCCATGCTGATTCAGGAGCGCGATGTCGTGTCAGAGGCCCATCGGCCGTGGGCGGCGGGATCGCTGCCGGACGGCTTGCGGGTCGTCTCGAAGCGGACGCCGACTGCGGACGAATGGGAAGCGCTCCGCTTTGCGTGGCGCGTGTGCGCGCACGTCAAATCGAACACGGTCATCTTCACCGAGTCGCGGCGCACGCTGGCGATTGGCGCCGGTCAAATGAGTCGCGTGGACGCGGTCAACGTCGCGCTGATGAAGGCGCAGGCCGCCGGCCGATCGCTGACCGGATCGGTCGCGGCGTCAGACGCGTTCTTCCCCTTCCGCGACGGCCTCGATGCCGTCGCCAGGGCCGGGGCGACCGCGGTGATTCAGCCAGGCGGGTCGGTCCGCGACGCGGAGGTCATCGCCGCGGCGGATGAACACGGGATGGCGATGGTAGTGACCGGCAGACGGCATTTCCGGCACTAAGACTGGGCACGGTTTATCACGAAGACACGAAGAGCCGAAGAACACGAATATCATTTTCTAGCCTAAACGATCTTCGTGACCTTCGGGCCCTTCGTTCTTCGTGATAATCCGTTGCGTGCTTCAGACGTCAGACTTCCGACTTCTGGCTGGCCGCTCGCTCCACCGTGAACGGCAGCGTGACGATGATCAGGAACAGCATCAGGAACTCCGAGTCGCCGAAGTTGTACTCGAAGAGCCCGGCGGTCAGCATTGCCGTCGTCGCGGCGAGCGCCGCGGCGGGAAGGAAACGATCCGTGCCATCCGTGAACCGGCGCCAGGTGTCGCGCAACAGCGTGACGATGAACCAGAGCCAGACGGCAAGGGCGGGCAGACCGCGCTCGGCAGCGATCTGGATCGGCACGTTGTGCAGGTGCGGGTTCACCTCGTTGACGGCGTCCGGACCGCGGTACTCGGCGTAACGCCGTTCCACCATGTTGGGGCCGACGCCCGTCAAGGGGTTGGCCACGATCATCCGCTCGCCTTCCCACAGCATCGCCACCCGGTCGCGCCGTGTGGGATCTTTGGTGTCGAACATCGAGACGAAGCGCTGGGTAATCTGGCCAGGGGCGAGCGCAAAGAAGATGGCCGCGGCGATCGGCGCGATCGCAAACAGGCGGAAGTCCTTCAGCGAAAACAGCAGCGCGGCCGCCAGGCACATGCCGACGGTTGCGCTCCGCGAGAAAGTCAGTAACACCGCCACCGTCAGGGCCGGAATGACGAGCGCCGCCCACGTCCGTTCGCCGCGCCCGAACAGCACGCGCGCGATCGCAATCGCGATCACGAGCATCAGGAGTCCCGAGTACGTCATGTAGTGGCCGAGCGTTCCCTGCGGCCGGTGTCCCAGGAAGTCGTAGTGCAGGATGCCGTACTGCACGATGCCGTAGGCGGCGCTCACCGCCGCACAGGTCAGGATGACGGTCATCAGCATCGGCGCGCGGGACCGGCTGACGAACCGGTAGGTGGCGGGGACGATCAAAAAGAGCACGAGCTGCTTGCAGTCGATGAGGCTGGCACGCACATCGGTCGACAGCAACGCCGACACCAGCGTGAGGCCCCCGTATGCGAGAAGCGGCCAGAAGAAGTGCGGCGCGGCAAAGCGCTCGCGGCGCACGACGAGCAGCAGGAGCCAGCACGCAAGACCGATGGCCAACAGAATCTGTGCGGCCGCGATCGAGAACTGCAGCGCACCGGCCACGCCGATCATCGCAGCCAGGCCCGCCGTTTCGAGCGGCTCGGCCCGCAGCGGCTCCCGGGCGTCGAGGGCGATGGCGTTGGTCACAGTGTCATCTTAATCCGTGATCGCGGTCAGGGCTCGGGACTCGTGGCGAGCTGTCGTGTGGCCAACCGGTATTACAGCTTGCCCCGAGCCCCTGGCCCGTCAGCGAAGCACGCGAAGGCAGGCCTCGAGCACCTGTTCGGGCTGAATCCGCGTCAGGCACCGGAAATCGCCAGGGGCGCAGACCCGCTGGTCGCACGGCCGGCAGGGCAACTCGCCGACATCGACCGACTCCGTCGGGTAGCGGTCACTACGCCAGGGCGCGGAACGCACCGGCAGCGTCGGCCCGTACAAGCCGACGATGGGCACGCGGGTCGTGGCGGCGATGTGCAGGGGACCGCTGTCGCCGCCAATGTAGAGGGCGGCACGATCGAAGAGCCCGCGGAGCTCGGCCAACGAAAACTCGCCACACGAAACGATGCGCGCTGCCGCGTCCTCTCCCACGGCGGACCGCGAGTTGGCGATGACACGTGCCGCGGCATCCCCTTCCGAGGGGCCTGACGTGACCACGAAGCGGCGCTTCGGGTCGTCGCCCGCCAGCTTCGCGATGAGCGCGACGAAGTGTTCGATCGGCCACCGCCTGAACGGATTGCCGGCGCTGACGTGGACGACCACGATCGGATCGTCCAGACACACGCCGCATTGGCGGAGCCGCGCCTCGACTGCCGCGGTCGTGGCGCGCGTCGGCGGGCATCTCGACCGGATCGATCGCACGCGTCGGAGGCGCGATGTCGAGCGAATCGAGTAAGTCCCATTGGTTTTCGACCGAATGCCGCCGGCGCAGCTCGCGCGGACGCGCGATGCGGCGTGTGTACATCCAGCCGCGGCCGGCAATCTCGTAGCCGATCCGTACCGGGGCGCCGCTCAGCCACGTCAGCAGGGACGCGCGCGGGCCTCCATGAAAGTCGATGGCGACGTCGTATTGCGCCGCCTTGAGCCGGCGTCCGAGCGCGACGTCGGCCAGCACGCCGCGCAGCCCGCGCACACGCGGCGCGACGATGACGTCGCTGAGGTTGGGGTTGTGGAGGACCACCGGCGCGGCGGCGGGTTCGACGATATAGGAGAGCTGCGCGTCAGGAAACCGCCGGCGCAGCGCGTGAATGGCTGGCGTCGTGAAAACCACGTCGCCGATCTGTCGCAGCCGAACCAGCAGTATTCGCAATTACCAGACTACCCGATAACCCAGCTGCCAATTCTGACAGTCTCGTCGCTCACGGTTCGATCGTGGCTTCGTCGATGAGCATGACCGGAATGTCGTCCTTGATCGGATACACACGTTTGCACGTCGCGCACTTGAGCGCGGCGCCGTTCTTGACGAGCGTCACCGGTGTCTTACAGTTGGGGCAGGCGAGAATCTCGAGTAATTCCGGGTCGACCGGCATGGGGGGAATATATGACACCTCCCGGCTTTTGTGGAACAATTTGATCGTATGAAGTTCGCAGTGTTCGTCGCCGCGTGCAGCGTCGCGTTTCCGTGTGCCGCGTCCGCGCAGACCAGGCCGCCGATCTCGAAGGCGGCTGAAGCGTACGCGCAGTTCCTGCTCGCGCATCACCTCGAGGAGCGCGAAGACGAGAACGGCGCGATCGCGGCCTACAAGCGCGCGATGGAACTGGATCCGCAGGCGGCGGACATTCCCGCGGAGTTGGCCGCGCTCTACCTGCGACAGAGCAAAGTGCAGGAAGCGATGGGCGCCGCCGAACAGGCGCTGAAGGTCGCGCCGGCCAATCGCGAAGCCAACCGTGTGCTCGGCATCGTCTACGCTGCGCTCGTCGGAGGGCGGTCGCGGCGGCGGCGGCGCGTGGCGCGACTGCCGACCGGGCGTCGTCCGACAACCTCGCAAAGGCGATTCGCCATTTGGAAGCGGCGCTCGAGCGGCCGATGTCGCAGGGCGATCCCAACGTGCGTGCGACGCTGGCGCGCGTCTACGTGTCGGCGCGAGCAGTACGACAAGGCGATTCCGATGCTCACCGATCTCGTCTCGCAGGAGCCCGGCTGGCAGGACGGTCCGGCGATGCTCGCGGAGGCGTACCTCGGGCGCTGGCAAGACCAATGACGCCATCGTCTGGTTCGAGGAGCATGCGGCCGACGATCCGCGCCTGCTGCCGACGCTGGCCGACTTCTACGAGCGCGAGCGGCGCTGGTCCGACGCGGCGGCCGCGTACGAGCGCGCGCTGCCGCGCTCGCGTAATGCGGAGCTGAAGGCGCGCTACGCGTCCGCGCTGCTCAACGCGGGCGGCCGTCAGAACCTGACCAAGGCGCGCGACGTGCTGACGGAAATGACCGCCGCCTCGCGTACGCCAGACGCGCTCGGCATGCGCTCGTTGTACCTGCTGTCGCAGGCGCAGCGACGCCTCGGCGACACCGCCGGCGCGGAGGCGAGCGCGCGCAAGTTGATCGCGCAGAACAGCGGCAGCGCCTTCGGGTACTACGCGCTGGCCGAAGCGCTCGAAGAGCGGCGTCAGTATCAGGCGGTGATCGACACGCTCGCGCCGGTGGTTGCGAAAGCGCCCGGCCCGGCCTTCGACGTCACGATCCTGTTGCCCCATCTCGGGTTCGCCTATCAGGAGCTCGGACAATACGACAAATCGATCGCGACCTTCGAGCAGGCGCGTCGCCTGTCGCCCAAGGATGCGGCCGTCGCCGGCTATCTGGTCGAGGCGAACATCGCCGCCAAGAAGTACAGCGCCGCCGTCGAAGCCGCGCGCGCCGCCGCCGCCGACAATCCTGACGATCTGCGCTTGTTGCGCGTCCAGGCCCGGGCGCTGCGCTACTCGGGCAAGCCCGAGCAGGGCGTGGCGATTCTCGAAGAGGCGTTGAAGAAGCACGCCGACAACCCCACCGCGTACGTCGCGCTGGCGCAGGCGTACGGCGAAGCCGATCGCGGCGCCCAGGCGATCAAGCTGTTGCAGGACGCGCAGGCCAAGTTCCCGTCCGATCCCGCCGTCACCTTCGAGCTGGGGGCGGCGTTCGACAAGCAGAAGAAATTCGCGGAATCCGAGGCGACATTCCGGCAGCTTCTCTCGAGAGATCCCGAGAATGCCGCGGCGCTGAACTACCTCGGGTTACATGCTCGCCGAGCGAGGGGAGCGTCTCGACGAGTCGGTGAACTTCGTCAAGAAGGCGCTGCAACTCGAGCCGGAGAACGGGTCGTTCCTCGACAGCCTCGGCTGGGCGTACTTCAAAGCGGACAAGCTGGATCTCGCGGAGACGAGCCTGCGCCGCGCCGCCGAACAGCTGCAGACCAATTCAGTGATTCAGGACCACTACGGCGATGTGCTGATGAAGCTGGGACGCCTGGACGAGGCGATCGTGGCGTTCACTCGCGCGCTTGCCGGCGATGGCGACTCCATCAATCGCGCGGAGATCGATCGCAAGATCCGGACGGCGAAGCAGAAGCTCAATAAGAAGTGAGCGGTTCGTGCCGTCGTGCCGTCCTGATTCTGACGATCTGTTCGGCGTCGTGCGCCCCCAGGCTGACCAAGCTGCCCACCGGGCCCGGCACGCTCGCACCTGACATCGCGGCGGTTCTCCTGCAGGCTCTCACGAGCTGTCAGCGCGTCCAGTCCCTGACCGCCGAGATTGCCGTCAGCGGATCGGTCGGCGGCCAGCGCATTCGCGCCCGGCTGATCGGCGGCTTTACGCCCTCGTCGATGCGCCTCGAAGCGGTGGCGCCCTTCGGCGCGCCGCTGTTCACGCTGGTGGGCACCGGCAACGACGGGACGCTTCTCCTGCCGCGTGATCGGCGCGTCGTCGAGCATGGCCCGCCCGCCGACGTGATGGCCGCCGTGGCGGGCGTTCCGCTGGGCGCCAACGACATGCTGCGCACGCTGACCGGTTGCGCGATGCCCGATCGGCTCGACAGTCCGCTCGCGATTGGCGACAACTGGCGCACGTCCGCTGGTCCCGGCGGCGCGAAGATCTACATGCGTCGCGATTCGGCGACGGCGCCGTGGCGGCTGGTGACGTATCTTCATGGCGGCGACGCGCTCCGCCCGACCTGGCGCGCCGACTACGACGACTTCCACGATGGGCTCCCGCATGTCGTCCGCCTGGTCAGCGCCGATCAGCGTCGCTTCAACCTGGAGCTCAAATTGTCGCAGCTCGAGCCCAACGTCCAGTTGAAGCCGGAAGTCTTTCGCGTGGATGTGCCGGCGAATGCCGAGCGCATCAGCGTCGAGGAACTGAAGCGGTCCGGGCTGCTGGGCGCTGCCAAGGACCGTGATCAGTAGGCCGCTGGCGCGCGTCCGTGCGTTTGCGAAGATCAACCGTTCGCTCGAAGTCCTGGGTGTTCGGCCGGATGGCTTCCACGAGCTGCGCACGGTGTTTCAATCGATCGCGCTGCACGACACGATCGCGATCCGCGCGGTGCCTGGCGCGTTTCAACTGACCTGCGACGACCCCGCGTGTCCGGCCGATCGAAGCAATCTCGTCTGGCGCGCCGCCGAACAGGTCTGGAAAGCGGCCGGTCGCCGGGGAGTCCCGCGCGACGTGTCGATTCAGCTGACCAAGCGGATTCCGCTGCAGGCCGGCCTGGGGGGCGGCAGCAGCGATGCGGCGGCCGCGTTGCGGGCGTTCGGCCGCCTGTGGCGCGTGCATCCGGATCGGGTTCGCGCCATCGGGTCGGCGCTCGGCGCCGACGTCCCGTATTTTTTCGAGGGCGGCACGGCGCTCGGACTGGACCGTGGCGATCTGCTGTTTCCGCTCGTCGACGCGCCGCGGGCGTGGGTGGTGCTGGTCATCCCTTCGTTCGGCGTCTCCACGAAGGATGCGTTCGCGTGGTGGGACCGTGATGGAGCGCGGCCACGCGAGGCAGGCGACCAACGACCTCCAAGCGGTCGTGGCAAAACGACATCCAGAGATTGGCCGCCTGGTCCGCGCGCTCGAGCGGGCGGGTGCGTCTCACGCCGCGATGACGGGCGCCGGCTCGGCCGTTTTTGGCCTCTTTTCGACACGAACCGGCGCGCAGCGCGCGGCCTCGCTGGTTTCGAAGCGCGGATCGCGGACGATCGTCACGAGAACGGTGGATCGTGCGACCTGTCAGGCTCTTGCCGTCACCTGAGGCCATCGTATACACTTATCGTTTGCGCCACGTGGATTACCTACGGTAGTCATCGGTCTCCAGTCATCAGTCACCAGTCGCTTTTGAGAGTCGCCGGCTATCGGCCTGCGATGCGCGACCTGGCGACGGTAGCGGCTCGACCGGTGCCTGGCGTCTGGCGACTACCTGTGGTGGGGCGTGGCCAAGCGGTAAGGCGCGGGACTTTGGATCCCGTATTCGAAGGTTCGAATCCTTCCGCCCCAGCCAACTCGCCAGCACGGGCGGCGAGCCGCCCCTAGGATACGGCGATGGGTGATCCGTTCATGGCGACCGGGTTCGGTGAATTGAAAGTGTTCTCGGGAAGCGCCCATCCCGAGCTCGCGCGTGAGATTTCGGCGTTTCTGGGCGTGTCGATGGGGCAGTCGCGGCTGCGCCGGTTTCCCGATTCCGAGGTCTCGTTCCAGATCGACGAGAACATCCGCGGGACCGACGTGTTCATCGTGCAGCCGACGAGCAACCCGGTCGATCAGCATCTCGTCGAGCTGCTGATCATGATCGACGCGTTCCGCCGGTCGTCGGCGGCGCGGATTACCGCGGTGGTGCCGTATTACGGCTACGCGCGTCAGGATCGGAAAGACAAGCCGCGCGTGCCGATTTCGGCGAAGCTCGTCGCGAACGTGCTGAGCGCGGCCGGCACCAACCGCGTGCTGACGATGGATCTGCACAAGGCGCAGATTCAGGGGTTCTTTGACATTCCGGTGGACCATCTGTTCGCCGCGCCCGTGATCATCGACTACCTGGCGCGGCTCGATTATCCGAAGCTGACGCTGGTCTCGCCGGATGCCGGCGGCGCCGAACGGGCGCGCGCCTATGCGAAGCGGCTCGATGCCGAGCTCGCCGTCATCGACAAGCGGCGCAGCGACGATGGGACGGCGGAAGTGATGAACGTCATCGGCGCCGTCGAGGGACGCACCTGCATTCTGCAGGACGACATCATCGACACCGCGGGCACGATTGCGAAAGGCGCGACGGCGCTCAAGGCCAACGGGGCGGAACGGGTGATCGCGTGCGCGGTCCACGGCGTGTTGTCGGGTCCGGCGATCGACCGCATCGAGAAGTCGCCGATCGACAAGCTGATCGTGACCAACACGATTCCGCTGTCGCCGGCGGCCGCGGCGTGCAGCAAGATCGTCGTGCTCTCGGTGGCGCGGCTGCTGGGACAGGCGATCAAGAGTATTCACGAGGAGACTTCGGTCTCTTCGCTGTTCGTGTAGGGCATGGGGACTTGGGGACTCGGGACTCTACAAGGTGGATTGAGGGGCTTAGTCCCGAGCCCCAGCCCCTGAGCGTAAGAGGAAAAGATGGAAGCGACACTCGAAGCAACGACACGAGAGACGTTCGGAAAAAATGAGGCGCGGCGGACACGGCGCGAAGGGCGCGTGCCGGCGGTGCTGTACGGCGGCGACGGCAAGGAAGCCACGCCCATCGCCGTGCCGCCCAAGGCGCTGCTCAAGATCCTGCATTCGGAATCCGGGCAGAACACGCTGATCTCGCTCAAGCTCGCGGGCGCCAGCGACACGCGCGTGCTCGTGAAGGACTTCCAGATCGATCCGGTCACCCACGAAGTGCTGCACGCCGACTTCTACCGGATCGCGATGGATCGCGTGCTGCAGGTGACCATTCCCGTCACCGTGCATGGCGAGCCGAAGGGCGTCAAGCAGCAGGGCGGCATTCTCGAATTCATCCGGCGCGAAATCGTCATCGAGTGCCTGCCCGCCGACATCCCCGAGCACGTCGACGTCGACGTCAGCGAGCTGATGCTGCACCAGGGCATCCGCGTCCGCGACGTCGCGACCAACCCGAAGTGGAAGTCGGTCACCGAAGGCGAGGCGATGCTCGTGCACGTGATCATGCCGAAGGCCGAGGAAGTCGCGGCGCCGGCCGATGCGGCGGCTGCGGCCACGGCGACGCCGGCCGAGCCCGAAGTCATCAAGAAGGGCAAGAAGGAAGAGGGCGAGGAAGCCACCGCCGAGAAGAAGGACGACAAGAAGCCGAAAGAGGACAAGAAGAAGTAAGCGATTCCGTGAAGCTGCCCGTCAAATTGATAGTCGGGCTCGGCAATCCGGGCGCGCAGTACAAGGGGACGCGGCACAACATCGGGTTCGCGGTCATCGACGAAATCGCGCGGCGGGCAGCGGTCGGGTTCGAATCGGCGCCCGCCGAGGCGGTCATCGCCAAGTGGCGTCGGCCGGACGGCGGCGCGCTGCTGGCCAAGCCGCTGACGTTCATGAACCTCAGCGGTCAGGCCGTCGGCGAGATCGCGCGCTACTTCAAGGTGGACGTCCCCGACGTGCTGATCGTGGTCGACGAAGTGCAACTCCCGCTCGGCAGGCTGCGGGCGCGGGCGCGCGGGTCGGCTGGCGGGCACAACGGCTTGAAATCGGTCATCGCGCATCTGGGCGACGATTTCTCGCGGTTGCGGATCGGCGTCGGACGCGGCGAGCAGCAGCGCGATCTCGCGGATCACGTGCTGTCACGATTCGAGAAAGAGGAAGCGGCGGAGGTCGAGCGCATGACGACGCGCGCGGCCGATGCGGCGGAGATGTTCATCACGTCGGGGATCGAGGCGGTGATGAACGCGTTCAACGGCGGCGATCCCGCAACAACCGAATAGCCCCGCACGCGCGGGGCGCCCTTGCCACCGGAATGGTGGCCCGTCTCGATTTGCGGATCAACACTGAGAGGTCCTGAAGGAGCAGTCATGTCAGATCGTCAGTACCAGCTCGTCTACATCCTTCCCCCCGACACCACCGAACAGCAGGTGACCGAGCTGCACGGCCAGCTCGAGGCCGTGGTGTCGCGCATGCACGGCCAAATCGAGAAAACCGAGAACTGGGGCCGCAAGCGCCTCGCCTACGAGATTGGGCACAACAAGGAGGGCGTCTACGTCCTCGAGGTGATCAACGGATCCGGCGAGCTGATGAAGGAGCTGGATCGCCGTCTCAAGGTGATGGACCAGGTGATTCGCCACATGGTCGTCCGGGTCGACGAAGAGAAGAAAGTCGTCGAGCGCACGCAGACCAAGCGCCGGACGAACTCCGAGCGCCGCCGCGTGAAGCGCGGGTTGCCGCCGCAGCGGCAGCCGGGCGAAGGGCGTCCGGCCGGCGAACCGGACGATGCGGAAGACGATCGTTTTGACGGAGTGGAGGTTTAAATGCCGTTCGGACAAGGACGCTCGGGCGGCGGCGGCGGCGGCGGGCCGCGGCGGCGACAAGAAGCCCGGCGACAAGGAAAAGGGCCAGCGGCGCACGCTGTTCCGGCGCCGGAAGGTCTGCAAGTTCTGCGCGGACAAGATCGACGACATCAATTACAAGGACGTCAAGCTGATCGGCCCGTTCGTGCCCGAGCGCGGCAAGATTCTGCCGCGGCGCATCTCGGGCACCTGCGCGATGCATCAGCGGAAACTCCAGACGGCGATCAAGCGCGCGAGGCAGATCGCGCTCGTCCCGTACGTCACGGATTGATTAGAGGACACCTTATGGAAGTCATACTGCGAGAACATGTCGACAACCTCGGACGCCGCGGCGAGGTCGTGAAAGTCGCCGACGGCTACGCGCGCAATTACCTGCTGCCGCGGAAGTTGGCGCTGCTGGCGACCGAAGGCAACAAGAAACAGATCGAGCGCGAGAAGGTCAAGTTCGATCTGAAGGAAGCCGAAGAGCAGAAGGTCGCTCAGGCGATGGCGGAGCGGATCGGCAACGTCGACGTGGAAATCGCCCGGAAAGTCGGCGAAACCGACGCGCTCTACGGCTCGGTGACCACATCGGACATCGCGGACGCGCTCGCCAAGAAAGGCTTCGAGGTCGATCGACGCAAACTCGTGCTGCAAGAACCGATCAAGAAGCTCGGCGAGTTCAGCATTCCCATCAAGCTTCACCGCGACGTGACCGCCCAGGTCAAGCTTCGCGTCGTGGCCGAAGGCGGCGATACCAAAGTTAAAAGTTAAAAGGCAAAAGTTAAAACCAGGAAGACTCGAGACTCGGAGTTGGTCGTTTGCCCGCTCCGAGTCTTTTTCTTTTTGCGTCATAGGTGTGACTTTGGTGTTGTGGTTTTGACTTTTAAGTTTTAACTTCTAACTTCTAACTTTCCCCCACATGCCTGACGCCGCAGTCGCCGAGCGGACGCTTCCGCACAACCTCGAAGCCGAACGTTCCGTGCTCGGCGCCGTCCTGCTGCACAACGACGCGTTCAACCTGGCCGCGGAGGTGATCGACTCGAGCGATTTCTTCCGCGATGCGCACCGCCGGATCTTCGAGAAGATGGTGAAGCTGTCCGAGCGCGGCGACGCCATCGATCTGGTGACGCTCAAAGAGGAGCTGGGTCGATCCGGCGAGCTCGACGAAGTCGGCGGGCCGGCCTACATCACCGCGCTGGTCGACGGCGTCCCGCGATCGACCAACGTCGAGCATTACGCGCGCATCATCAAGGAGAAGGCGACCCTTCGGAACCTGATCTTCTCCGCCAACAAGATTCTCGCGACCGCGTACAACGCCGAGGAAGAAGCCGACGTCATCCTCGACCAGGCGGAGCACGCCATTTTCGCCATCGCGGACGATGCTGTTCGCGACGGGTTCGTGTCGCTCCGCGAGCTCGCGCAGGGCAGCCTCGAGACGATCGAAAAGCTGCACGCGCGCAAGGAGCTGATCACCGGCGTGCCGACCGGCTTCACCGATCTCGACGAGATGACGTCGGGCCTGCAGCCGTCGGACCTCGTCATCGTCGCGGCGCGGCCGTCGATGGGGAAGACGAGCCTGGTGTTGAACATGGCGCAGCACGTCGGCACCAAGACCGACATGACGGTCGGCATGTTCAGCCTCGAAATGTCGAAGGAACAGCTGTTCCTGCGCATGCTGACCGCCGAAGCGCGAATCGACGCGCACCGGCTGCGCGGCGGCTTTCTCGGCGAGCGCGACTGGGGCCGGCTGTCGCAGGCCATCGGCACGCTGAGCGAGGCGAAGATCTTCATCGACGACACGCCGTCGATCGGCGTGCTCGAGATGCGGGCGAAATGCCGGCGGCTCGCCGCCGAGCACGGCCTGCACATGGTCATCGTCGACTACGTGCAGTTGATGCAGGGTCGCGGGCGGTTCGAGAACCGCACCCTCGAGCTCGCCTCGATCTCGCGCTCGCTGAAAGGGCTGGCGAAGGAGCTGCGGGTGCCGGTCGTGCTGCTGTCGCAGTTGAGCCGCGCGCCGGAGTCGCGTTCGGATCATCGTCCGCAGCTGTCCGACCTCCGCGAATCGGGCGCGCTCGAACAGGACGCCGACGTCGTCGCCTTCATCTACCGCGAGGACATGTACGGCGACAAGAGCCAGCCGCCGACCGGTGCGGAAGGCGTGGCCGAGCTGATCATCGCCAAGCAGCGCAACGGCCCGACCGGTGTCGTCAAGCTGGCCTTCATCCGCGAGTTCACCAGGTTCGAAAACCTGGCCATCGGGAATGCCTGAAATTGGCGGATTGATGATCCAGTGAATTGGTGAGTTGAGTTCGCCAATTCACTCCTTCGCGAATTCGCCAATTGTATGATGCCCTTCTGTGATTAGGCCGACCGTCGCGCGGATCGATCTCGACGCGCTCAAGTCCAACTACCGCCGCATCGTCCAATACCTCGCCGCGGAAGCGGGTGATCGCACGCCGGGCGTGATCGCCGTCGTGAAAGCCAATGCCTACGGACACGGAGCGGGACAGGTGGCGCTGGCGCTCGAAGAGGCGGGCGCCGATCTGGTGGCCTGCGCCGACATCGAGGAGGGGCACGCGCTGCGCGAGGCCGGCGTGGGCGCGGAGATCCTGGTGTTCGGGGCGCTGAGCGTCAGCGATCTCGACGGCCTCTTCGACTGCCGCCTGACGCCGACCATTTCGACCCCGGGCGCCGCGCGGGCGGTTCAGGCGGCGGCCAGGAAGTACAACCAGCGGCTGCGATATCACCTGAAGATCGACACCGGGATGAACCGGCTGGGCTTCCGCTTCGACAACGTGCGCCGATCGTTGCCGGAGCTGCTGGCCAGTCCCAACCTCGAGCTCGCGGCGATGTACACGCACTTCGCCACCGCCGACGATCCGGAGTCGCCGCTGTTCAACGAGCAGCGCCTCCGCTTCGAGCAGGCGCTGGTTGACGTGGAAGACGTCAACCGCGGAGCACGCCAAGATCGCGGAGAAAACCCTTTCTCTGCGGACTCGGCGAGCTCTGCGGTTGAACGATTTGTTCCCGCGCCAGGCGGTTCCACACGTCCCGAGCGCTCGCCGTACATCCACGCCGCCAACAGCGCCGCCATGCTGCGCGATTCCCGCGTGTGGTACGACCGCGTGCGCCCCGGGCCTGCTGCTGTACGGCATCGTGCCGCCGCCGCTCGCCTCGACCCTGTCCCTGACGCCCATCATGACGCTCACCAGCCGCATCGTCGCGGTGAAGGGCGTGCGGACCGGAGAAGGCGTCGGCTACGGCGTGAAGTTCAGCGCGGCGGTTCCCACGACGATCGCGATCGTGCCGGCCGGTTACGCCGACGGCCTGGACCTGCGGCTCGCCAGCCGCGGCAGCGTGCTGATCCGCGGACGTCGCGCGCCGATTGTCGGCTCGGTCTGCATGGACATGCTCATGGCTGACGTGACCGGCCTCGATGTGTCGCCGGGTGACGAGGTCGTCATCATCGGATCGCAGGGCGACGACCGGATCGACGTCCGCGAGATGGCTGCACAGATTGGTACCGATCCCGTACGAAATCCTTTGCCGAATCGGCTCGAGAATCGAGCGCGTGTACAGCTGATTGGTGAATTGGTGAATGAGTGACCTGACTGCACGAAATCCGCCGTGAATCACCAATTCTTCAATTCGCCAACTCACCAATTGCGATAATCACAGCATGGCGAAGCGCCCTTCGACGGTGTTCGTGTGTCAGGAGTGCGGCAGCCAGTCGCCGAAGTGGCTGGGGCGCTGCGCGGACTGCGGCGCGTGGAACTCGCTCGTCGAGGAACGGCCGCTCGAAAGCGGCGGCGCTCCGCCGGCAGGCCACCGTTACGCGCTCGCGGGCGCCGGCGGCGCGGCGCAGCTGTACGCCGATATCAACGTCGAACAACACGCTCGCCTGACCACCGGCATCGACGAATTCGATCGCGTGCTCGGCGGCGGCGTCGTCCCCGGCTCGCTCGGTACTGCTCGGCGGCGAGCCCGGCATCGGCAAGTCCACGCTGCTGCTGCAGGCGGCCGCCAGCATGGCGCGCACGATCGGCCCGGTGCTCTACAGCTCCGGCGAGGAATCAGAACATCAGATCAAGTCGCGCGGAGAACGCCTGGCGGTTGGACACGCGCCGCTGTATCTCCTCGCCGAAACGTGTCTCGAGCGGATCCTCGAGGAGATCGCCCGCATCAAGCCGGCGCTGGTCATCGTCGATTCGGTCCAGACCGTGTTCTCGCTGAAGTTCCAGTCCGCGCCGGGCAGCATCGGTCAGGTGCGCGAAGCGGCGACGCAGCTGCTGTTCGCGGCGAAGGGGCAGAACGTTCCGACGTTTCTCGTCGGCCATGTGACGAAGGACGGCAGCCTGGCCGGCCCGAAGGCGCTGGAGCACGTGGTCGACACGGTCCTGTACTTCGAAGGAGAACGCCACCACTCGCACCGCGTCGTGCGCGCGGTCAAGAACCGTTTCGGCGCGGTCAGCGAGCTGGGCGTCTTCGAGATGACCGCGGGAGGCCTGCGGCCGGTGGCGAACCCGTCGAAACTGTTCCTGTCCGAACGCCCGCAGAACGCGCCGGGCTCGGCGGTGCTCTGTTCGGTGGAGGGCTCGCGCCCGATCCTCGTTGAGGTCCAGGCGCTCGTCAGCTCCAGCACCTATGGCACGGCGCGCCGGATGGCGAGCGGGATCGATCAGCAGCGCCTGTCGCTGCTGCTCGCGGTGCTCGAGAAGCGGGCCGGCCTGAACCTGATTGGCGACGATGTGTTCGTGAATATCGCCGGCGGGATGACCGTGGACGAGCCGGCATCCGACCTCGGCGTGCTCGCCGCGATCGCATCGAGCGTCCGCAACCGCGTCATCCCCACGACGACCGCCATGTTCGGAGAGGTGGGTCTCGCCGGCGAGGTCCGCGGAATTGCGCAGGCCGCGCTTCGCGTGCGCGAGGCATCGCAAATGGGTTTCCGCCGCTGCATCATGCCGGAGGCGAACGTCAGCGATTCGGCGGGCCCGACACCGGATGGTGAATGCGAACTGGTTGGCGTCCGCACGGTGGGCGAAGCCCTCGACGCGATGCTCGGATAGGCGTCGCAGTCCCTTTCCCGCTTTTCAGCTCCCCTCACGACAACTACATACATTTCGTGACATTCGGTGATATCTTTCCACAGCTCGTCGCCGCCCGAGCTCTTTCATCGCTCTTATACCGGGTAGGCGCGCGTTACATACGGAGCCCTCCGATGGCCTGGTTTGCGCTCGCGCGTGTGTTATTCGTCGCCGCCGTGGCCTACGCGGCCGGTCTGCTGCAGCCCCTCCCGGTTGGTCTTCCCGCGAACGTCGCGTTCGCGTTGGTGCTGGCCGCGCTCGTCGTGTTCTTCGAGAGCCGGCTGCGGGAAACCTCGCTCACCCGGATCCTCGGCGCGCTCATCGGCTGCGCGATCGGGCTGGCGATTGCGCGAGCCGTGGGGTCCGCGCTGTTCTGGGCCGACAACCTCGACCGCAAGGTGGAGTTCCTTCAGAGCTTCATGCTGATCGTGCTGCCGTATCTGGGTCTCGTCCTCGGCGCGAAGCACGGGGAATGGCTCGAACCGGCGCGCCTCGTCAGCCTGTTCCGCTCTGCCGCCCCGCAGCGGCGCTACAAGATTCTCGACACCAGCGTCATCATCGACGGCCGGATCGCCGACGTCTGCGAAACCGGTTTCATGGATGGCACGCTGGTCATCCCGCAATTCGTGCTCAAGGAGCTCCAGCTCGTCGCGGACTCCGCCGATTCGATGAAACGCAACCGCGGGCGGCGCGGTCTCGACATCCTGCAGAAGATCCAGAAGATGTCCGGTCTCGAGGTCTCGATCTCGGACCTCGACTATCCCGACGTCCGCGAGGTCGACCTGAAGCTGATCGAGCTGGCGCGCGCGCTCCAGGGGAAGATCGTGACGAACGACTTCAACCTGAACAAGGTGGCGCAGCTGCGCGGCGTCGACGTGCTGAACGTCAACGAGCTCGCGAACTCGCTCAAGCCGGTCGTCCTGCCCGGCGAGTTGATGAGAGTGTTCATCCTGAAGGAAGGCAAGGAATACAACCAGGGCGTCGCCTACCTGGACGACGGGACGATGGTCGTCGTGGACAACGCGCGGAAGATGATCAGCAAGACGATCGAGATCGTCGTCACGAGTGTGCTGCAGACGACGGCGGGGAAGATGATCTTCGGCCGTTTCATCGAGAACGGCGCGCCGCATATGGTCGCGGCGCCGCAGCCTGTTCGCGCACAGGCCGCGGCGGCACCTCACGCGGTTTCCGGTACCTAGCTGAGGTTCGCTAGCGTCTAGCCGCCAGCGAAGATGTGTCAGGGCCCCGCCCTAGCCCCGACGGTGCTCTTTACCCCCGGAGGTTCTTGTTGAAGAACTCGAGCGACCGCTGCCACGCGAGCTTGGCGGCGGCCTCGTCGTAGCGCGGCGTCGTGTCGTTGTGGAAGCCGTGCTGCGCGCCCTCGTAGATGAACAGCTGATATGTCTTGTTGTTCGCCTTGAGCGCCGCCTCGTAGGCGGGGATTCGCGCGCCGATGCCGGTGTCCTTGGTCGGGTCCGCGTAGTGCAGCATCATCGGCGCCTTGATCTTCGCCGTGTTCTCGTCGCTCGGAGGCGCGCCGTAGAACGGCGCGCCCGCGGCGAGGTCCGCGCCGAGCCGCACCGCGAGATTGTTGACGACGCCGCCGCCGAAGCAGAAGCCGATCGCGCCGATCTTGCCGGTGCAGTCCGGACGCGCCTTCAGCCATGCCGCCGAGGCGACGAAGTCCTCGAACATCTTCGGGCCGTTCACCTCGCGGAACTTCACCGCGCCCTGCTCGTCGTTGCCCGGAAAGCCGCCCACCGACGTCAGGCCATCGGGCGCGTAGGCGATGAAGTTCGCGACGGCGAACCGGCGCGCGACGTCTTCGATGTACGGATTCAGGCCGCGGTTCTCGTGAATGACGAGCACGCCCGGCAGCTTGCCGCTCGCGTTGGCCGGCTTCGCGAAGTATCCCTTGATGCTGCCGTTGCCCTGCGGTGACGGGACCGTCTCGTAGCTGGTCTTGATCCGCGCGTCGTCCTTCGGGACCTGCTGCGCCCAGGCGTAGTTCGGCTTGAGGCTCTCGTAGAGCGCCATCGCCGTCACGCCGCCGACCGCAAACTTCTTGGCGCGCTCCAGGAAGTCGCGCCGCGTGATGTCGCCGTGCTGGTATTCGTGGAAGAGATCGAGCAGTTCCTGCGGGTAGTCGGACGCTTGCTTTCGTTCCATAAGGACGGCTCCTTGAATGTGGAGCATGCTACACAAAAAGCAGTACATTGTCCTTTCTAACTTGCGCATTCCTCCTTTCCACTGGTGGCGGACCGTCTTCTATCTGATCCCTGCCATCACCCTCTACACGATCGTGCTCGGCGCCGCGTCGATCGTGTCCAGCATCGTCGATCGCCGCGGCTACTTCGCGCACGCCTGCGCCCGGGCGTGGTCGTGGCTCATCTTGAAAACCACCGGCGTCAGGGTCGCGGTAGAAGGACTCGATCGCATCACGCCGGGCAAGACCTACGTCTTCGTCTCCAATCACCAGAGCATCTACGACACGCCGGTGGTCTTCGCATCGCTGCCGTATCAGCTGCGGATCATCGCCAAGGAATCGCTGGCGAGATTCCCCGTGCTCGGCTGGCACCTGCGTCGCGGCGGCCATCTCTTCGTCGATCGTGGCCACCCCGACCGCGGGGGCATCCTGCGCCGCTGGCGGGCGCTGGTCTCCGAAGGCCTCTCGCTCCTGATCTACGCCGAGGGCACGCGCAGTCCGGACGGCCGCGTCGCCCACTTCAAGGCCGGCAGCTTTCTGCTGGCGATCGAGGCCGGACTGCCGATTGTCCCGCTGGCGGTGATCGGCACGCGGCAGGTCATGCCCAAAGGACGTCTGCGGACCGAACCGGCTGACGTACGGCTGGTCGTCCACGATCCGATTCAGCCGCCGGCGATCGAGACACCGACCGTGCGGGACGCTCGGGCGCTCGCGGCCCGGGTGCATGCGGTCGTTGCGAATGCGGTGGAGACATTGCAGAATTCTTCGAGCCAGCCATGTTCGTGACCGCCATCATCGCCGCCGGAGGGCGCGGCCTGCGCTTTGGTGGCGGGTCGCCGAAGCAGCTCCTGGAAGTAGGTGGACGCGCGATTCTCGAGCGGAGCGTCGCCGCGTTCCTCGCTCACCCGGCCGTGAATGAGGTCGTCGTCGCGCTGCCGCAGCCGCTCACCGACGATCCGCCGGCGTATCTGCGCGGCGCCGGCAAACCGCTGCGCATCGTTTCCGGTGGAGCGCGGCGGCAGGATTCCGTCGCGAACGCGTTCCGCGCCGCTGATGCGGCGAGCGACGTCATCGTCATTCACGACGCGGCACGGCCGTTTGCGAGCGCGGACCTCATCGGTCGTACGATCGCGGCGGCCGCCGAGAGCGGAGCGGCGGTGGCGGCGGTCCAGGCCCGCGATACGGTGAAGCGGACCGATGACGGTCCATTTGACGCCGGACACTTCGTGCGGGAGACCATCGCGCGCGAGACGATCTATCTGGCGCAAACGCCGCAAGCGTTCCGGCGCGATGTCCTCAACGATGCCCTCGCGCAAACCATTGACGCCACCGATGAAGCGACGCTCGCCGAACGGGCCGGTCACGCCGTGCGCATCGTCGAAGGCGAGGCGTCGAATCTGAAGATCACGACCCGCGCGGATCTCGTGCTCGCGGAGGCTATCGCGCGCTCGGCGGAAGCCCCGCCTTCGCTCGCATCACGCTCGCAAGCTTCGGCGAGGCAGGCTTTCGCGCGCCATGGTGCGGAGTCCACGGGCCGCGAGCAGCCGTCGACGTCAGCCGAGCACGAAGGGGCCAGCCGGGCTGCACCGGCCAGAACCGGCCGCGCCGGCATCGGATACGATCTGCACAGGCTCGTGGAGGGGCGTCCGCTCATCCTGGGCGGTGTGACGATCCCGTTCGACCGCGGGTTGGCGGGTCATTCGGACGCCGACGCGGTGTGTCACGCTATTACGGACGCCGTGCTCGGCGCGGCGGGTGCCGGGGACATCGGCCGCCACTTCCCGGATACCGATCCCGCCTGGAAAGGCGCATCAAGCGTCGATCTGCTGCGTCGCGCGGTCGAGGTGGTCAGAGATCGAGGCTACGAAATTGGCAACGTTGACGCGTCGGTCATCGCCGAGCGGCCGAAGCTGTTGCCCTATATCGAGGCCATGACCGCGAATGTGGCCGCCGCGCTCGGCATCTCGGCCGATCGCGTCAGCATCAAGGGGAAGACCAACGAGGGCGTCGGCGAGCTGGGTCGCGGCGAGGCGATCGCCGTCCACGCGATCGCGTTGGTGAGATCGAAGAGTTGAGAGTCCGATTCGCACCCAGCCCCACCGGGCAACTCCACGTCGGCAACGCGCGCACCGCGCTGTTCAACTGGCTGCTCGCCCGCGGACAGAACGGCTCCTTCATCCTCCGCATCGAAGACACCGACGTCAAGCGATCCACGCGGGAGTCCGAGGCCGCCATCATCCGCGATCTGCGCTGGCTCGGTCTCGATTGGGACGAGGGACCCGATATCGGCGGATCCCACGGACCCTATCGGCAGTCCGAGCGGCTGCATCTCTACCAGTCGTACGCAAAGGAGCTGCTCACCGCCGAGCAGGCGTATTACTGCTTCTGTTCGGCGGCGCAGCTCGATGCCGACCGTCAGGAAGCAGCGGCCGCCGGTCGGCCCGCGATGTACCCGGGTACGTGCCGTCGGCTTTCACGCGAGCAGGCCGCGGCGCGGATCGCGGCTGGCGAGCGGCCGGCGATCCGGTTCCGCGTACCCGAGGGACGCGACGTCGTCTTCACCGATGCGGTGCGCGGCGATGTCCGCTTCCACACCGACGTCATCGGCGACCCGGTCATCCTCCGGGCACACGGCCATCCGGCCTACAACTTCGCCGTCGTCATCGACGATGCCCTGATGGAAGTGAGCGATGTGATTAGGGGAGAGGATCACATCTCGAACACGCCGCGCCAGTTGCTGCTGTACGAGGCGCTGGGGTTCGCGCCGCCGCGCTTCGCGCACCTGGCGATGGTGATGGGACCGGACCACAGCCCGCTGTCCAAGCGGCACGGGGCGACGTCTGTTGCCGAGTTCCGATCCAAGGGTTATCTGCCCGAGGCGCTGGTCAATTACCTGGCGCTGATCGGGTGGTCGCCAGGCGGTGGCGACGAGCTGCTGCCGATCGACGAGCTCGCGCGCCGCTTTTCCGTCGACAGCGTCGGTCACAGTGCCGGCGTCTTCGACGAGGAGAAGCTCGCCTGGGCGAATCGGCACTATCTGAAAGTCGCCGATGCCGCGAGGCTGGCACAGCTCTCGCTGCCGTACTTCAACAATGCCGGCATCAACATGTCGCCGGACGATCAGGGCGTGCAGTTTCTGGCATCGGCGATGTCGATGGCGAGCGCATCGGTCGATCGCCTGAACCAGATTCCGGCGCGGCTCGGGTTTCTCTTCGACTACTCGCCTGATCGGGCGCTCGAGGATCCGCGTGTTCGCGGGGAGATGACGACGGACGCAGCGCGCGCCGTCGTGGACGCGTTCGCCGAAGAGCTCGCAGTCGGCCCCGCGGCTCGATCGCGAGCGATTCCGGGCAGTGGCGAATCAGGTCAAGGCCAGGACCGGGCAGAAGGGCAAGGCGCTGTTTCATCCGATTCGGATCATGTTGACCGGTCGCGCGGAGGGCCCGGAACTGGATCTGGCGGTCCCGGCGATCGACGCCGGCGCCGCCTTGCCGGAGTCAGCCGGCATCCCGAAGATTCTCGGCAACAGAGAGCGCGCGGCCGCTTTCGCGAGAAGTCTCAAGGCTCAAGTCTCAAGTCTCAACGCTGAGCAGCTCGGTGAGAGTTGAGCCGTGCGCATCTACGGCATCCATCCCGTCGTCGAAGCCTTGCGCGCGAAGCGCGTCACGGCGCTGCGTGTGTCGTTCCGCTCGGACGACCGGCTCAACGACGTGGTGCGCCTCGCGGAGCAGCAGGGCATTCCGGTGCGCCGGGCGAAGGGCGACGAGCTCGATCGGTTTGCGAAGGGCGGGGCGCATCAGGGAGTCGTGGCGGACGTCCACGACGCGGTGCACCTGAGCGTCGAGGATCTGGTTACCGGCGCGAAAGGGGCGCCGCTGATCGTCGTGCTCGATCAGATCGAGGATCCGCATAACGTCGGCGCCATCCTGCGCACGGTCGATGCCGCTGGCGCGGACGGCGTGGTGCGTCAGTCGCGCCATGCCGCGCCGCTCGATGGCGCGGCGGGCAAGGCATCGGCGGGCGCGGTGGCGCACGTGCGGATCGCGGAGGTGGTCAACATCGCGCGGGCGATCGAGGATCTGAAGCAGGTCGGCGTCTGGAGTGTCGGGCTTGCGGGGGACGCGCCGAAGCGATACGACGAAGTCGATCTGACGCAGCCGACGGCGATCGTCGTGGGCGCGGAGGGGACCGGCTTGAGGCGCCTGGTTCGCGAGCGGTGCGATTGGGTGGCGTCGATCCCGATGCAGGGCCACGTTCAAAGTCTGAACGTCTCGGTGGCCGCCGGAATTGCTCTGTTCGAGGCACTTCGGCAACGACGGTCGAAATGAGTAGCAATGGGAGGTTGTCGTCCGGCCTGCCGGCTCGTCCATGGTGAGGCCGCCCAGTCAGTTGCACGGGTGGCACAGGACGTGCTAAAGTGCACCTTTTGTGCTGGCTGGCGTAGCTCAGCCCGGTAGAGCAGCTGATTTGTAATCAGCCGGTCGGGGGTTCAAATCCCTTCGCCAGCTCCATCGGTAACGTAGGTAAGCGCCTAGAAACATCACGCTTCCAAAACACAGACAGTTGGCGAGGTAGCGAAGCGGTCAAACGCAGCAGACTGTAAATCTGTCGCCCTAGTGGCTTCGAAGGTTCGAGTCCTTCCCTCGCCACCAACCTTCGCTCGCGGGAGGGGCGAACGAGCTTCGGTTGGCAAGCCAGCCTTCGCCTCGCCAGGTGGCAAGCGTTGGGTTGGGCGGATGGTTCGGCGGTGACGTTGACAGAAGCGCGACACGCGGGTTTACCCGCCGGAGCGCGAAACAGCGAAGTTGGTGAGCGCGTAGGCGGGAGTAACTCAGTGGTAGAGTCACAGCCTTCCAAGCTGTTGGTCGCGGGTTCGATCCCCGTCTCCCGCTCCATCCTTCGCTCGCGTGAACTTCGCGAGCGAGCTTCGGATGGCAAGCCAGCGGAGGCGCGCGTGACCGGAACGCGGCCGACCTGTCGGCCGTAGCGCGACTCGCCACGCGAAGCGTGCAGGGAGCGCGAAGGCCGATGTAGCTCAGTTGGCAGAGCGCGTCCTTGGTAAGGACGAGGTCACCAGTTCAATCCTGGTCATCGGCTCCAACCTTCGCTCATGCCGAGTGTCATCGCGAAGGTTGCCCACCAAGCTCGCGCAGAGCATGCGAGCGAGGAAAGCGACGGTGGGCCGCAGTGACGGCGACGTGAGCTACGGATGGCAAGCCATCGCGAAGGTCTGTAAGAGGTTGTCCACGGAGGCCGTCGCGCGCTTGCCGCCGAAGCGGAACGCGAAGGCGGGCGGGTGGGCCACAACGAGTGAGTAGAAACGAAGAGGCGTAGACGACATGGCCAAAGAAAAATTCGACCGAAGTAAACCGCACGTGAACGTTGGCACCATCGGCCACATCGACCACGGCAAAACCACTCTCACCGCCGCCCTGACCAAGGTGTCGGCCGACAAGGGCTGGGCGAAGTTCATTTCGTACGACGAAGTCGCGAAGGCGTCCGAGTCGCAGGGCCGCCGCGACGAATCGAAGGTCATGACCATCGCGACGAGCCATGTCGAGTATTCGACGGCGAAGCGGCATTACGCGCACGTCGACTGCCCGGGGCATGCCGACTACATCAAGAACATGATCACCGGCGCCGCGCAGATGGACGGCGGCATCCTCGTGGTCAGCGCCGTCGACGGGCCGATGCCGCAGACGCGCGAGCACGTGCTGCTGGCGCGCCAGGTCAACGTGCCGTACCTGGTGGTGGCGCTCAACAAGGTCGACGCGATCGACGACCCCGAACTGCTCGATCTGGTGGAGCTCGAAGTCCGCGAGCTGCTCACCGGTTACGGCTTCCCCGGCAACGACATCCCGGTGGTCCGCCTGTCGGCGCTCAAGGCGCTGCAGGGCGACCCCGAGGGCGTCGCCGGCGTGACGAAGCTGATGGAAGCGCTCGACAACTACATCCCGCTCCCGCAGCGCGACGTCGACAAGCCGTTCATGATGCCGATTGAAGACGTGTTCTCGATCTCGGGCCGCGGCACGGTCGTGACCGGACGCGTCGAGCGCGGACGCGTCAAGGTCGGCGAGGAAATCGAGATCGTCGGGTTCAAGCCGACCGAGAAGAAGGTCGTCACCGGCGTCGAGATGTTCCGCAAGCTGCTGGATTCGGGCGAGGCCGGCGACAACATCGGCGTCCTGCTCCGCGGCGTGGAAAAAGACGACGTCGAGCGCGGGCAGGTGCTGGCGAAGCCGGGCACCATCAAGCCGCACACCAAGTTCAAGGGCACCGTGTACATCCTGTCGAAGGAAGAAGGCGGACGGCACACGCCGTTCTTCAATGGCTACCGGCCGCAGTTCTACGTCCGGACGACGGACGTCACCGGCACGCTGCATCTGCCGGAAGGCGTCGAGATGGTCATGCCGGGCGACAACACGGAGATCAGCGGCGAGCTGATGGCCCCGGTCGCGCTCGAAAAGGGCGCGCGCTTCGCCATCCGTGAAGGCGGTCGCACGGTCGGCTCGGGCACGGTCACGGACATCGTGGAGTAATGCAATGCGCGACATCGTGACGATGGCCTGCACCGAGTGCAAGCGTCGCAACTACAGCACGACGAAAAACAAGAAGAAGACGACAGAGCGGCTGGAGTTCTCGAAGTTCTGCCGCTTCTGCCGGAAGCACACGGCGCACAAGGAATCGAAGTAATTGGTGAATTGGTGATTTGGTGATCTGGTGATTGGAACTCACCAATTCGCCAACTCACCGACTCGAATTGAGTCGTAGGCCAGTAGCTCAATTGGCAGAGCACCGGTCTCCAAAACCGGGGGTTGGGGGTTCGATTCCCTCCTGGCCTGCCAGCCTTCGCTGGCGGCTGGCTCTTCCGCCAGCTGCGGCTAGGCAGGCTGAGCAGCCTGCCTCGACGAAGCGCCGAAGGCGCGAAGTCGGGCGAAGGTGGACCGACACGCGAGCGACGGTTGGCAAGCGGCCAACGCGATAGCTCAGGCGGACACGAGCGGGGACGTCGGACACGGGAGTGAGTAACAACGTGGCTGAAGAAGCAGGACGGTTCGACACAGTCAGGGAAGCGGCCGGCGGTCGCTTCGAGCGGATGCGGCTCTTCCTCTCGGAGGTCCGCAACGAGCTGAAGCGCGTGACCTGGCCGTCGCAGAAAGAGGTCTATGCCACGACCGTCGTGGTGATCCTGACATCCGTGTTCTTCGGCCTGTATCTGTTCGCGCTCGACTTCGGTCTGCTCAAGCTGGTGCAGTGGATTTTCCGGATGTTTGGCGTGGCGGGGCCGACGGCATGACCGACGTCGCGACCAAGAACTGGTACATCGTCCACACCTAC
>CAWBVG010000004.1:0-91664 GCA_963792175.1 uncultured Acidobacteriota bacterium | reverse complement strand
CGCGCTGGCCGACGATCACTTCGTCGCGGCCGTCGCCGTCGATGTCGAGCGTAATGATCGTGTGGCCGTCCACGATCTGGTCGTCGATCATCTGTCGCGTCCACGCGCCGCCCGCCTGCCGGTAAATCACGACCTCGTTGCCGTGCCACGGTTCGATCGTCGCGAGGAACTTCTGCGCGCCCAGGCGCGCCAGCTTGACGTCGCTCGCGCCGCTCTTCGGCCACGGTTGCGGGTCGCCTTTCGATAATTCAGTCTGCGCCCACGTGCCGTTCGCGAAGCGGTACAGGTTGAGACCGGTGAAGCCGGCGCTCAGGAGCACCTCGCCTTTCACGCCGTCCCACGGTGTGGTTTCGATGCCGTGCACGAGACCGGTGAGCGCATCGGTGACGGCCTCGCGCTTCCAGTCCGGGGCGCGGTAGAACAGAATCGACATCGGCGCCTTGTAGTCGGGCGGCGTCGACTCCGGGCCGATGAGCGGCGCCATCGCCAGCATCTTCCTGCCGCTGCCGTCGGCATCGATCCATCGGATGCGATGGGCTGTCGGCACCGCATCGATTTCCTT
The DNA here is from genome assembly GCA_963792175.1 of uncultured Acidobacteriota bacterium. Taxonomy (GTDB): domain Bacteria; phylum Acidobacteriota; class Vicinamibacteria; order Vicinamibacterales; family CAVVIG01; genus CAWBVG01. The sequence continues at coordinate 91,102 of CAWBVG010000004.1, read as the reverse complement.
GTAGGTCCATGGCGCGGTGACGTCGGCGCCATGCGTCAGCAACCCGATCTGTCCCTTGCTGGTCTTGGGCGACATCGTGAAGCCTTGCGCGACGGCGATCTCGGGAATGCCGTCGCCATCGATGTCGTACGCGGCGGCGTTGATCAGCTGCGACACGCCGCTGGCGAGCACGTGCTTCTGCCAGCCGGGATTCTCGTACCAGAGCAGCTCCGGCAATCCCGAGGCAAGCGCGATGATGTCGGGCTTGCCGTCCTTGTTGAGATCCGCGACGACCACCTGGTAGCCGCCGCGCAATCCGGTCCCGATTTCGTGAGCCGTGAATCCGGTCGCGCCGCCGCCGGTTTGCGTCGAGACCATTGCCGCCGCGAGCGCGAGAGCCAGAGCTTTCATAGGGGAGAACTATACCCCGATGGAGCCGAGACCTGCGCGGCGCCAGAGCGCGCCAGCGCATCACCGGTCAGCCGGAAGATTGTCCAATCCTCCATCGGCACGGCGCCGAGCTTCTTGTAAAACCCGATCGCCGGCTCGTTCCAGTCGAGCACCGACCACTCCAGCCGTCCGCAGCTGCGCTCGCCGGCGATTCTCGCGAGATGCGCCAGCAGCTGGCGGCCGTAGCCGTGTCCGCGCGCCTCGGGCACCACGAACAGATCTTCGAGGTAGATGCCGGGTTGCGCGAGAAACGTCGAGTAGTTCTGGAAGAACAGCGCAAACCCGACCGGCGTGCTTCCGTCATAGCCGATCAGCACTTCGGCCGCCGGACGCGGACCAAAGAGCGTCGCGCGCAGTTTTTCCTCGGTCGCGATGACGTGGTCGCTGAGCCGCTCGTACTCCGCGAGCCCCTTGATCATCCGCAGGATCACGGGCACGTCGCGCTCGGTCGCCGATTCGATTCGCAGGGCGGGCTTTGTCACATTCATTGCAGTCTCGTTCCGCTGGCCGACTTGTCGATGACCGTCTGCAGCCGCTTGCGCTGCGTGTCTTCCTGCTTCGCGCTCATGATGAAAAACGTGGCGAGCTTCTGATAACCCGGCGGCTGGGCGCGGAAGAACGTCCACGCCGGCTGGTTCGCCTTGAACAGCTTCTCGTACGCGGGCGCGAGCGGTTGCTGGCGCTGTTCGAAGGAGTAGACGCCGCTTCGCTTCTCGTCGCGCTCCTTGAACACCCGCAGTCCCGGCTCGGCGACGAGCTTGTCCTTGATCAGTTGCGTCATGCGCCGAGTGTTGACGAGACTCCAGATGCTGCGTTTCCGCCGCGGCGAAAAGCGGTGCATGTAGCTGTGCTCGTCGACGCGCTTCTTGATGCCGTCGATCCAGCCGTAGCACAGCGCGGCGTCGACGCCGTCCTGGTAGCTGATGCCGCCCTTGCCAGACGCCTTCTTGTAGAAGCCGACCCACAGTTCCGGCGTGTCGGCGTGATGCTCGTCCAGCCACGCGCGAAAGTCGGCCGGCGTCTTGAAATACCGCGGTTTCATACGGCAGGCCTCTTTCCCTCCAGCGCCCGCTTCAGCAAGGCGATCTGCCCGCCATGATACGTGCCGTGCTCGATCACACCATGCAGCAGGTTCGACACCGAATAATCGGCCCCCGCCACCTTCTCGTCGAACGCCGGCGGCTCCAGCCGGCGCGTGTCCGTCGCGAGGGCGCGATAGCTCTCGCGAAGCCGTTCCAGCGCGGCCTGCCAGTTGGCGGCGGCGTGCATGACGCCCCGCACCGGCGGCCAGTCCTCATCCGGCGCCGGATCGCCGGTGCGCTGTCCGTGCAGACGCGCCAGGGCGATCTCGGCCCATGCGGTCACATGCAGCACAATCTCCCAGATGGAGTGAGCCCCCGTGATGGGCCGCGCCGCGGCCTGATCGCTGGACACCGAGGCCAGCAGCTCGTCGAGCGCAGGGCCGTGCCACATGGGACCGGCAACCGTGCGCTTGATGTGATTGGATAACTGAGCAGCGGTGCTGTGCATCCGACCTCCACGGATAAACCAAACGCCGGTTCCTCGCGTCTATTTGTTTACCATTATGCTCAACCTGAAGTTCGCGCTCCGCACGCTGTTCAAGACGCCGTTTGTCACCATCGTGGCCATCGTGTCGCTGGCGCTCGGCATCGGCGCGAACGCAGCTATCTTCTCCCTCTTCAACCAGATGCTCCTGCGCCCGCTGCCGGTGCCGGAGCCGGATCGGCTGGTCAATCTGGCCGTGCCCGGCCCGAAGCCGGGGTCGACATCGTGCGGCCAGGCCGGCGGCTGCGACGACGTGTTCAGCTACCCGATGTTCCGCGATCTCGAAAAGGTGCAGACGGTCTTCACGTCGATCGGCGCGCACGTCAACTTCGGCGCCAACCTCTCGGCGCGCGGCCAGACGCAGAACGGCGAGGGGCTGCTGGTCTCCGGCGGCTATTTCCAGACGCTGGGCGTCAAGCCGGCGATCGGCCGGCTGCTTGGCCCCGAAGACGACCGCACGATCGGCGAGTCGCACGTCGTCGTGCTCAGCCACGCGTATTGGCAGTCGCGCTTCGGCCTCGACCCTGGCGTGCTCAACCAGTCGATCATCGTCAACGGCCAGACGATGACGATTGTCGGCGTCGCCGAGCGCGGGTTCGACGGCACGACGCTCGGCCTCAAGCCGCGGCTGTTTGCGCCAATCACCATGCGCGGCTTCTCGCAGCCGTTCAAGGGCTTCGACAACCGGCGCAGCTACTGGGCGTACGTGTTCGCGCGACTGAAGCCGGGCGTGTCGATCGATCAGGCCAAGGCCGCGCTCGGCGCCCAGTACCACACGATTGTGAACGATGTCGAAGTGCCACTGCAGAAGGGCATGAGTCCGCAGACGCTCGAGCGCTTCAAGGCCAAGCCGCTGCAGATGGTCGAGGGGGCGCGCGGGCAGAGCGATGTCCGCAGCGAAGCGAAGGCGCCGCTCCTGCTGCTCTTTGGCGTCACCGCGTTCGTCCTGATCATCGCCTGCGCGAACATCGCCAACCTGCTGCTGGCGCGCAGCGCGTCGCGTGCCGCCGAAATGGCGGTGCGGCTGTCGATCGGCGCCGGCCGCGGACAGCTGATTCGCCAACTGCTCGGCGAATCGTGCCTGCTGGCGCTGTTCGGCGGCATCGGCGGCCTGCTGGTCGCGCAGTGGACGCTGAACCTGATGGCGGCGCTGCTGCCGTCCGACGCGGCGAACACGATCGATTTCAGCATCGACTGGCGGATGATGCTGTTCGCAGCGGCCCTCGCCCTCGGTACCGGAATCCTCTTCGGGCTGTTCCCGGCCATCCACAGCACGCGTCCGGATCTGGTCAGCGCGCTCAAGGGACAGTCCGGTCAGCCGTCTGGCGCGCGGGCCGCATCGCGATTCCGGACGTCGCTGGCGACCACGCAGATCGCGCTGTCGATGGCGCTGCTGGTATCGGCCGGCCTCTTCGCCCGCAGCCTCTTCAACATCAGTCGCGTCCAGCTGGGACTCAAGGCCGACCACGTCGTGATGTTCGCGATCTCGCCGGAGTTGAACGGCTATACGCCCGAGAAATCCCGCCAATTCTATGAGCGCGTCGAGGACGAGTTGAGCGCGCTGCCGGGTGTCGCCGGCGTGACGAGCGCGACGGTGCCGTTGCTGGGCGGAAGCAACTGGGGCAACTCGGTGGCGGTCGAGGGCTTCAACGCGGGTCCGGACACCGATCGAGAGTCGCGCTTCAACGTCATCGGTCCGGCCTATTTTCAGACGCTCGGGATGCCGCTGCTCGCGGGACGCGAGTTCACGCGAGCCGATACGATGGGCGCGCCGAAAGTCGCCATCGTCAACGAGGCGTTTGCCAAGAAGTTCAACCTGAGCCGCGACACCGTCGTCGGCAAGCACATCGGCGACGGCGGCGCGAACGAGAAGCTCACGATGGAGATCGTCGGGTTCGTGCAGAACGCGAAGTACAGCGACGTCAAGCGGGAGATTCCTCCGCAGTTCTTCCGTCCGGCGCGTCAGGACGAGCGCGCCGGGTTCATCACCTTCTACGCGCGGGTATCGACCGATCCCGATCAGTTCCTGGCGAACATCCCGAAGGCGATCGCGCGGCTCGACGCCAATCTTCCGGTCGAGAACCTCAAGACATTGCCGAACCAGATTCGCGAGAACGTGTTCCTCGATCGGTTCATCAGCGTGCTGTCGACGGCGTTCGCGTCTCTCGCGACACTGCTCGCGGCCATCGGCCTGTATGGCGTGCTCGCCTACACGGTGACGCAGCGCACGCGGGAAATCGGCCTGCGCATGGCGCTCGGCGCCGACCCCGGGCGCGTGCGGCGGATGGTGATGCGACAGGTGGGTCTGATGACGCTCGCCGGCGGCGCGATCGGCCTTGGCGCGGCCGTCGGCCTCGGACAGCTCGCGCAATCGCTGCTGTTCCAGTTGAAGGGATCCGATCCGGTGGTGCTGATGGCGGCAGCCGGGACGCTGACCGCCGTTTCGCTTGCCGCGGGATTCATCCCCGCGCACCGGGCGTCGCAGGTGGATCCGATGACGGCTCTCCGATATGAGTGACTGACTGACGGGAGCGTCAGTCAGTCGTCAGTCAGTCCAGTCGTCTGTCGTCAGTCCCAAGTCGTCTGTCGTCAGTCCCAGTCGTCAGTCGGCAGTCCAGTCTCAGTCATCCGTTCACCGATTGTGTGCAAGCGAAGTCTGGAATGGGCACAAGTCATGCTCATCGGCCGATCATGGCCAAGTGCGTTGAAGAATTGGACGTCTATCAAAAGGCGATGGATGCGTCCGCTCAAGTGTCGGCGATCATCCAGCGCGATTCGTTCAGGCGCGACCCGCGGCTCCGCGATCAACTCGGTTCATCTTCAGAGCGCGTGGCCTCTCTGATTAGCGAGGGCTTCGAACAATCTACCGATCGCCATTTCGCGCAGTACCTGCTATCGGTCCAAAGGCTCCAGCCGAGAGATTCGGACGCAACTGGTGGTTGCAGTGAAGCGGAACCACATCACCGAGAGCGAACGCGTTCCTATCTCCAACATGTACGAGGAGATCGCGAAGATGCTGACGGGCTTGATCCGGCACCTGGAAACCGAGGATCGCAAGCACCGACGGTAACTCCGGTTGCGTGAAGGCTGCGACTGATGACTGGAGGACTGAAGACTGTGACTGACGACTGCGACTGACGACTGGATACTTACGACTGATGACAGACGACTGGGAACTGAAGACTGTTTGTGTTTGAGGCCGCTTCTCGATCATATCACTCGCTTGGATCAGCAAGCGCGCCTCAGTCTATCCTGCGCGCATGGCTGATGTTGACGTCAACGGATTCCGGCTGCACTACGAGGATCGCGGAGCGGGGGATCCCTTGCTCCTGCTGCACGGCGGCACCGGCATCGGCGCCGACTGGCAGCTGGTGTTCACGTCCGGAGACCCCGGCGGGTTCCGCGCCATCGTGCCCGACCTTCGCGGGCACGGACGCTCGACGAACCCCTCCGGCGCGTTCACGCTCCGGCAGTGCGCGAAGGACATGTTCGCGCTGCTCGATCGCATCGGCGTCGAGCGCACGAAAGCCATCGGCCTGAGCGCCGGCGCCAAGACGCTGCTGCACATGGCGACCGAGCAGCCGGACCGACTGGAGGCGATGGTCCTGGTCAGCGCAACTCCCTACTTCCCGGCGCCGGCGCGAGCCGCGATGGCGCAGCTCAGCGTCGACTCGTTCTCGGACGCCGAGTGGGCGACGCATCGGCAGCGTCATGTGCATGGCGACGATCAGATTCGGATGCTGTTCGAGCAGATGCGCGGCCTCAAGGATTCCCACGACGACATGGCGTTCACGCCGCCGCTGCTGGGAACGATCACCGCGCGAACGCTGATCGTGCACGGCGACCGCGATCCACTCTATCCGGTCGAACTCGCGCTGGAGATCTACCGATCGATTCCCGGATCTGCGCTCTGGGTCGTGCCCAACGGCGGGCACGGACCGATCTTCGGGCCGCAGGCCGCGCCGTTCGCCGAGGCCGCGATCGCATTTCTGCGCGGCCACTGAGATCTCTTACAGGAGGTCAGGGATGGAGATCAGGAGGTTCTTGTTTTCATTCGTCTTCAAAAAAGAAACTCCTGATCTTCTCATCTCCTGTTATCAAGATCTCTTGATCTCTGTTCCGGTGCGCCGACTACAATGCCCCGCATGTGGGGGCTGCGACTCGCGGCGCGGTCGCTCTGGCGGACACCGGCCTTCACGGCCACCGTTGTTGTGATCCTCGGCCTCGGGATCGGCGCGAACGCCACGCTGTTCTCGATCGCTGACGCGGTGCTCTTCCGTCCGTTCCCGTTCGTCGATCAGCAGCGTCTCGTCATCGCCGGCGAAGACGCCAGCGAGCCGCGCTCGGAAATCTCCTACCGCGCCTATCTCGACTGGCGCGCCAACCTCGAGACGTTCGCCGATCTCGGGGTCATCGGCTCGACGAACTGGACGCTGCATCTGCGGTTGCGCGATGGTCTGGCGGCGATTCCGCACCGCTCGGTCTCGGCCAATTTCTTCGAGATCGTCGGCGCGAAACCCTACCTCGGACGAACGTTCGATCGATCCGACGATCGGCGCGGCGCCGCGCGGACGCTGATCCTCGGCTATGGTTTCTGGCAGCGCCAGTTCGGCGGCAACCCTCGAGTGGTCGGTCAGATCCTCGCGTCAACCGAGGGTGCCTTCACGGTCGTCGGCGTGATGCCGCCCGATTTTCGCTATCCGGCCGGCGCGGAAGCGTGGACGCCTGTCGTCGCCGATCTGGCGGCGGTCCCGCCCAACGCCATGTTCGACAAGCTCGAGGACAGCGAGGTTGGCGTCCTCTTCGCCATCGGGCGACTCAAGCCGCAGGCCACGCTCGCGGCCGCCCGCACGGACCTGAATCGCGTGATCGATCGGGCGTCGCGCGCCGGCCCGCGCGGGCGGCGTGTCGAAGCTCGGGTGACGCCGCTGGTTGACGACATCCTCGGATCGGCGCGGCCGGGCATGTGGATGCTCATCGGCGCGGTGTCGGTGCTGCTGCTCGCGGCGTGCGCCAACGTGGCCGGCCTCCTGCTCGCGCGCTCGGCCGGTCGGCGCCACGAGATTGCCGTGCGAATGGCGCTCGGCGCGTCGCGATGGGCGCTGATGCGGCAGGCGTTCTACGAGTCGCTGCTGCTGGCACTCGCGGCGACAGTTGCCGCCGCACTCGCCGCGCTCGCCTGTGTTCCGATGGTGCGCGCGTGGATGCCCGACGGACTGCCGCGGCTCGGCGACGCCGCCGTCAACCTCGACACGCTTCTGTTCACCGCCGCCATCGGTGTCGCGGCGGCGGTCCTCAGCTGGATCGCGCCGGCGTTTCAGAGCGGCCGCGATCTCGAGGCGACTTTGCGTCGCAGCGGTCACACGATTGTCGCCAGTGGGTTGCGACAGCCGCTACGCCGCGCGCTGATCGTGGGTGAGTTGGCGGCCGCCGTCGTGTTGCTGACCGCAGCCGGTCTCATGCTGCGCAGCGTCGTCTCGCTGGCGCGCCTCGATTTGGGCTTCGAGGCTCGGCAATTGCTCGCGGTCACACTGTCGCCGCCATCCTCGACCGCGACCGATCGCGACATGCGGACGCTGACCGAGCGGGCGATCGCGGAGCTGGCGGCGATTCCCGGGATAGCGGCCGCCGCGGGCGTGTCGAACCGGCCGCTGCTCGGGTCGATCGGCAGCGACTCGCCCGTCAGGCTCGAAGGTCAGTCGCTGGACGCTGCCGGCCACAATCCGTTCGTCAACATCGAGACGACGACGCCCGAGTACCTGACGACGATCCGCGGCCGGCTCCGGCAGGGGCGCTTTTTCACCGACGGCGATCGCGCGACCACCGAAGCGGTGGTGGCGGTCAGCGAGGGGTTTGCCGCGCGCGCCTGGCCCGGCATGCCGGCGATCGGCAAGCGGCTGCAGGTGACTGCGCTCAACCCGGCGCGCCCGCCCGGGCCAGTGTGGTGGACCGTCGTCGGCGTCGTCGGCGACGCCCGCAATCGCGAGATTACGGCGCCCGCCTTCGACGTCTACGTGCCGTTCGCGCAATCGCCCGATCGCATCGAGACGCTGGTCGTTCGCACGGCTGTGTCGTCCGAGGCGGTGGCGCCGCTCATCCGTCAGCGGCTTCGCGCCCTGAACGGCGACGGCGTCGTGTCCATCGAGGCGATGGAGGACGTCGTCTCCCGGCACGAAGCGCGCTGGCACGCCAATCTGGCGTTGTTCGGCGCCTTTGCGATCCTGACGCTGGTCATCGCCGTGACGGGTCTCTACGCGATGATGGCGCACGCCGTGATCGAGCAATCGCGGGAGATCGGCGTGCGCCTCGTGCTCGGCGCGACGCCGGGAGGCGTCGCTGGCAGCGTCATCGCGGGCGTGCTTCCGGTCGTGGCGGCTGGAGGTGTGACGGGATTCGCCGGCGCCGTGGTGACAGGGCGTCTGATGCAGTCGCTGCTCTTCGGCGTCGAGCCGCTGGATCCGGTCGCGCTGCTGGTGTCGCCGCTGCTGCTCGCGGTGATTGCAGTCGCGGCGTGCGTCCTGCCGGCGGTGCGTGCCGCGCGGACCGATCCGGCGGTGTGTCTCCAAGCTGAGTAGCGCGAGCCTTTCAGGCTCGCGCCCGCGGCTACTGAGCCGAGAACGTTGCAGAATCTGCACACGTCTCGAGCGCGTCCAATCGCATCCCGGGGTCAGACCCGGCTCTGACCCCGGTGACCCCTCTTAACGGGCGCTACTTAGCCGTGATCGTCATGCAGGCGCTCCGTAATTCGGTCGTTGGGGCGACGTCGTCGTCGACCAGCCTGTACATCACATCGTTCGTCGTTCCCGCCAGGATCATGAGTGTGCGGAACTCAAAATCGAGAGACCCATCGCCGTTCGCGGCCGTCGTCACGCTGATGAGCGGACCTGTATTGGGAAGCGGCACTGTTTGGAACGACAGGGCGGCTGCATCGCTCGACGACCACGGAAAGAGGCTGAGGGAGCGCTGGCAAATCCCATCCCCACCGAGCGGGCGGCCGCCGACTCCTTCCTGTGCCCGCTGCACCAAGTACGTCGTATTCGCCTTCAGACCCATGAGGCGAATGCTGATGTCCGCGGTGAATGTGCCCTCCGGAATGGCTTTCGGGGTGACACTGATGCCAGCGAAACCTGTTTCCCCCTTTAGAGCTGCAAAGACAGAGCGATAAGCGCCCGGCGGGGCCTCGAGCTTTGTGGGAGATGTCGCGGACGAGCACGCAATGAGCAGCGTGCAGACGATGAGTGGAGCCGCCAAGCGGATCGATTCGAGCCGCGGTCGTGCCGTCGCGCATCCCGGTCTGCTGGTCATTGATGTTCCCTCTGTCTCTAGAGCGGAAACCAGCCGCGAAAAACGTCAAATGGTGAAAAAGCCTAGAATGGGGAATTCCTGAAAACGCGGCGAGAGTCACCGAGCTCCTTCTCAAATGGGGGCAGGGCGACGAGGTGGCCCTCGAGCGACTGATTCCGCTGGTTCAGCGGGAACTCCATCAAATCGCGCGGCGGTGCATGGCCGGCGAGAGGCGGGGCCACAGCCTTCAGGCCACCGCGCTAGTCAACGAGGCGTACCTCCGCCTGATCGATGCGAAAGGCGTCGCGTGGCACGACCGTGTGCATTTTCTCTCGGTGGCCGCCCGCGTCATGCGTCGCATCCTGGTCGATCACGCCCGTGCCAGTCGCGCCGGTAAGCGCGGCGGCGCCGCGGCGAAAGTCACTTTCGACGAGGCGCTCGCCATCAGTAACGAGCCGCGTCAGGACTTCGTCGCACTCGACGATGCGCTGGAGGCGCTGTCGAAATTCGACGAGCGGAAAAGCCGCGTCGTGGAGCTGCGGTTTTTTGGTGGGTTGACCGTCGAGGAAACCGCGTCAGTCGTCGACGTGTCTCCCGAAACGGTGATGCGCGACTGGCAGCTGGCGAAGGTGTGGCTGCGGCGCGAGATGCGCGCGGATCGGCCGCGATGACTTCTCGCGACCGATCCGCACACGCTACGGCATCAGGCTGTTCACGCAACTCTCTGTGAACGACGCACCTCCCAAGATTCCGGTGAGCGTTCCGAGGCGGCCGTCCACAAAACCACCGACCGCGCATCGGACGCCGTATCCGCCGTTCGTGCCGGTGTTGGTGTTGTCGTCGAATTGCGGCGTCGCGCCCGTCGCATCGGTTCCGGTGTCCACTCCAGCACCTCTCATCCCCCGAATGCCATCGCCGGCGTTGCCGGTGATGGTGCAAGCCGCGATCTCGGCCTGGGAGTTTCGGTCCACGAAGACGCCATGGCTGGCATTGTTCTGGATGGTGTTCGAGAAGATCTGCGCGGAGGACCCCCGGTACACCTGAACTCCCTCCGCTCCATTGTTCTGAATGGTGTTGGGGGCGCTCACCCTGTTGTTCGGGGGACCTGACCATCCGATGCGAGCGGTGGACGTCGACTGGATCGCGATTCCCGCGAGACCGTTGTTCTGGATAGTGTTGTTGACGATGTTGGCCGAACTGCCGCGGAAGACGGTGATCCCATTTCTCGCGGCAAACTGAATCGTGTTTCCGTCAATGACGGCGGTTCCGCCGTCCGTGACCGCGATGGCCTGCGGTGCGCCTCCGGTGATGACGAATCCCCGTATCGTGATTCCGTTGCCAGTCACAGAGACGGCGTTTGCACTCGAATCACCGTTGATGGCCGCCCGTCCCTGGCCGTCCAGCGTGATGCCGTGAAACTCCTCACCGACCACCAGGTTCTCGTTGCACGTTCCCGTCACCAGAAGGGTGTCTCCGGGCTTGAGCATCTTGATTGCCTGTCCGATCGTCTTCTCGTGACCACAGTTCAGGGTGTGCGTGCCCGATTCAGCCCGTCCCACCGACGCGCCGGGCGATAGAAATAGTGCCGCCAACACAAGCGTGAAGCGTTTCATAGCAGTCCTCCACCCTCGGAAGCGGAAACCGGCGGCGAAAACTGGCACCGGTCGCAAAGCGGACTAGAATGGCGACATTCCGGGCCAACACATGACGGCCGAGCGCTGGAAGCGGGTCGAGGAGCTGTACCACGCCGCGCGCACCCGGCCGTCAGCCGAACGCGTCGCGTTTCTCGGCGCTCTCTGTCCCGATGACGAGTCGCTCCGCCGCGACGTCGAGTCGCTGCTGAACGAGCCGTCGCCCGCAGACCGGTTTCTCAGCGAGCCGGCGCTTGCGGGAGGAGCGCGGATGGTCTTCGGCGAAGCGTCCGCGATCGCCATGCCCGGCCGGACCATCGGCGGCTATCACCTGCAGACGCTGCTCGGCGCGGGCGGCATGGGCGAGGTCTACCGTGCTCGCGACTCGAAGCTCGGGCGCGACGTGGCGATCAAGATCCTGCCGCCGGCAGTCACCGGCGACTCCTCGCGCCTCGCGCGCTTCGAGCGCGAAGCGCGGATGCTCGCGGCGCTGAATCATCCGAACATCTGCGCGATCTACGGCCTCGAGGAGTCGGACGGCCTTCGCTTCCTGATTCTCGAGCTCGTGGAGGGGGGCACGCTTGCAGACAGGATCAAGGAACGCGGGGGCTTGCCGATCGCCGAAGCACTCACGATCGCGCGGCAGATCGTCGACGCGCTCGAAGCCGCCCATGAAAAGGGGATCATCCACCGCGACTTGAAGCCCGCGAACGTCAACATCACGCCGGACGGCGTGGTGAAAGTGCTGGACTTCGGGATCGCCAAGGCGGTGACCGCCGACACGCCTGATACCAATCTGACACCGTCGGCTCCCGCAAAGCTCGGCACGCGGGAAGGCGCGATTCTGGGCACGGCGGCCTACATGAGCCCGGAGCAGGCCCGCGGGAAAGCGGTCGACAAGCGCGCCGACATCTGGGCGTTCGGCTGCGTCCTCTACGAGATGATGACCGGGCGCGTGCCGTTTGACGGTGAAACCACAGCCGACACGATCGGAAGAATCCTCGAACGCGAGCCCGATTGGTCGGCGCTGCCGGCGACGACACCCGCAGCCATCAGACGGCTTTTGCTCCGATGCCTCGTGAAAGATGCCAAGCAGCGGCTGCGAGATATCGGGGACGCGAGAATCGAGATCGACGCGATTGGTGAAGCGCTGCCGTGGGCGCCCGATCCTGGAGACGTGTCTCGCGCTCCAGAGAAGAATCGCGCGAGGTGGCTGCCGTGGATCGCGGTCGCCACACTGGCCCTGGGTGTCGGCGTGCGGGAGGCGCGGCGCCCGATGACCGCGCCGAAAGACCCGCTTGCCAACGCGCAGTTCTCGCGCTTCACGGATTGGGAGGGCGCGGAAGGAGCCGCCGACATCTCACCGGACGGTCGGTTCGTGGTCTTCGTCGCAGACCACGCGGGCGAGTTCGACCTCTGGTTGAAGCAAGTGGGCACCGGGGACTTCACAAACCTCACGACAAATATCGCGCCATTGGGCGGACCCCACCCCTTGTTACGGACCTTCGGCTTTTCGGGTGACGGTGCGGAGATCTGGTTCAGTCTCGCGGGCGACCCCATCAGGGAGCGAAAGATGTTGATCCCCCTGACAGGCGGCACGTCACGCGCGTTCCTGAGCGAGGGCGCCACCAGCCCTGCCTGGTCTTCCGACGACACGCGTCTCGTCTATTTTCGAGGAAGGACTGGCCCGAACACCCCCGGCGGTGATCCCCTGTTTGTCGCAGACCGCACAGGGGCAAACGCGCGGCAGATCCTCACACCTGAAGAGGGACGGCACAACCATAATCCGGTCTGGTCGCAAGACGACCAGTGGCTCTACTTCGTGCATGGGCTCGTGCGCGGGTTGAACTGGACCGACGAGATGGACGTGTCGCGCGTCCGACCCTCGGGCGGATCGCTGGAGCGACTCACGCACCACCACACCGCTGTGACGTTCCTGGCACCGATCGACGCGCGCACGCTGCTCTACGTGGCGCGCGGGGAGGATGGGTCGGGGCCGTGGCTGTGGGCCCTCGACACCGAGAGCAAGGTCACACGCCGGGCGAACTCGGGCCTCGACAAATACACGTCCGTGGCAGCCAGTCGCGACGGCCAACGTATCGTCGCCACCATCGCCAATCCGACCGTCAGTCTCTGGAGCGTGCCGATTCTCGATCGTCAATCCGACGAGGCCGACGTCCAGCGGTATCCGGTGACCACCGAGCGGGCGCTGGCACCGCGCTTCGGTGGGACGTCGCTGTTTTTTCTGTCCGCCCGCGGAACCGGGGATGGGCTATGGCGGTTCCAGGACGGCCAGGCGTTCGAAGTCCGAAAAGGAACCGACGGCCCGTTGTTCGCGCCGCCTGCGGTGTCACGCGACGGGAAGCGCGTGGCGGTGGTGCTCGGAAAAGAAGGAACACGGCATCTGGCAATCATGTCGGCGGACGGCACCGGTTTGCGTGGCCTGGCAGAGGCCATCGACATCCAAGGCACGGCCGACTGGTCGCCGGACGGCGCGTGGATCGCGACCGGCGGCAGCACTCCGCAGGGTGCGGCGTTGTTCAAGATCCCCGTGGATGGCGGTGAGCCTGTTCCGCTCGTCGCGGGTCAAGCGATCAATCCGGTGTGGTCGCCGGACGGGAACCTGATTGTGTATGACGGTGCGCTCGTCCCGGGCCAGGTCGCGCCGCTGCTTGGAGTGCGACCGGATGGCGCGCCTGTCGAGCTGCCGCCGGTGCAGGTCAGTTCGGGCAGCCAGCGTTTCTTGCCCAATGGAAGCGGATTGGTCTACTTGCCGCGCAACAGCAATCAATCGCCTGACTTCTGGCTCCTCGAGCTCGCCACCGGCAAGCAACGTCAGCTCACGCACCTCAACAATCTGGGCACCTTGGGAGCATTCGACTTGACGCCGGACGGGAAACACATCGTCTTCGACCGCTCGCGCGAGAACTCGCACATCGTCCTGATCGAGCGGCCAAAACAGTAGCGGCCGCGTTTTGCTCGGTGAGGCGCGAGCGTGAGGGCCGTTGCAGAATCTGCACACCTCTCTCGCCCACCCGATCGCACCCCGGGGTCAGACCCGGGTCTGACCCCGCTCCGACACCTCCGGGGTCCTACTTGCGCTCGTACTTCCAGTTTCGCGATTTCCCGGCCCCGATCCATTCAACTGCCTGCGCCAGCCGCCGCGCGCGGGTGTCGGCGCTCTTCGCTTCCGTGATCCACTCGATGTATTCGCGCTGGTGGCTGGGCGAGAACGCGTCGAACGCCGCCTTCGCCTTCTTGCCCTTCTTCAACGCGGTCGCAAGATCCGCCGGCACCTGCATCGGCTTGGCTGGCTGTTTCTGCTTGCGCGGCGCCGTGATCCCGGCGTCGTTCAACGCCATGGCTTTCTTGACGTATGCGGCGAGTGCCTTCCGCGGCGGGAGGTCCGACACCCTGGTCAGCCGTCCGAACCAGCCCGCGCTGTTCATGTCGGCGGCCGCAGGACCAACGACGAGCGATCCTTTCCAGAACCCGAACGCGGCGTGCTGCTTGAACGACGCCATCGCGCACATCATGCCCTTGTACATGAAGTGTGGAGAGCCCCACTTCATGTCTTCCTCCACGTCGGGACAGGCGGCGTGCACCTCCTGGCGGATCCGGTTGAGGATCGGCTTCGCGAACTCGGGTGCCTTGGCAATGTAGGCCTCGACGCGGGGATCTCTCTTGCCCATGGCGAGCGATTCTAGCAATTACGATAGCCGTGTGATCATCACGGCGGAAGTCGTCGCCGCGTCGGCGCGTGGCGGTCGTGCTGCTCCGTGTTACTGCTTGTCGAAGACGACCACGAGGTCGAGATCGCCCTGGGCCGACGCAACGTGTACGGCGCTGGTGAGCGTCCGGCCGTCTGCCGAAAGACTCATCTTGTCCGTAAACGTCACGCCGATGGCGTCGACAACCGACGTGAGGATGAGCGTATTGCCTTCCCACACGGCTGTCCCCCGGACCACTGCGCCGCTCGACTCGAACGTCATGTCCTTGCCGTCGGTCGTGTACTTGCGCGTCGTGACCTGAGTGCCCTGGTCACCCTGCTGCTCTTCGACGATGGTGAGTGACGGTTCGGCATGCGTCACCTTGCGGACGATGCTGGACGGACCGGGGATGGGGCCAAAATTGCTTTTCGCGGCGTTCATCTTCCAGTCGCCTGAAAAGTTCGGTTTGTCGGCCGCGGCCGCCGTGCCGGCAAGGATGGTGAGTGCGAACAGCGCGCAGAATGCAGCCTTCATTTCATGATCCAGACGCAAAGGCCGCCGTCAGGGTTCCCTCACGGAGCTCTCACAACGGCAACCGGGTGATGATACCGCTTAGCGTCGCCTCGCCGATCGACAGATACACGGTCTGCCCGGCCACCGACATGGCAAAGGCCATCCGCCGCTCGAGCTTCGCGGCGAGGTCGCGCACCAGCCCGCGATCGACGGCGTAGAGCTCGATGGACTCCGCGCGGTGGATTTTCTCGCCGGCCAGGTTCCTCAGCAGTTGCTGCGGATCCTTATGCGTGTAGACGGCGACGCGCGACGCGGCCTTGGAGGCCTTGTGCAGGCGCGCGGCATCAGGAGCGCCGACTTCGATCCAGGTCGTGATCGCGCCGGTCAGATCCCGAACCGTGATCGCCGGTTCTTCCGGGTCGGAGATGCCGCGTGAGAACGCGATGCCTTCGCGGTACTCGAGCGCGTACGCCAGGACCCGGGTGACGAAATACTCTTCCGATTCCGACGGATGCCGTGCGGCGCGCAGCTCCAGCGACTCGTACACCTCGCGGTCGGCGTCGGCGAGCTCGATCTGGAAGTTGTAGATCGTGGCGGACAGAGCCACTACAGGAGTTATTCGGGCGTGACGATCACGGCCGTGCCATAGCACAACACTTCGGTGACACCCTGCATCACCTCGGTCGCGTCGTAACGCAGTCCGACCACGCCGTTGGCGCCAAGCGCCTGCGCGTGCTGCAGCACCAGCTCGAACGCATCCGCGCGCGTCTTCTCACAGAGCTCGGTGAGCAGGGTGATATTGCCGCCGACCAGCGTCTGCAGGGAGGCGCCGATGGTCCCCAGAACCGACCGCGAGCGGACTGTGACACCACGCACGACGCCGAGCGTTTTCGTCGTTCGATATCCGTCCAGCGAAAAGGCGGTCGTGGTCATCGTGGGATCAATCGGCTGCGCCATCGTCGTTCACCTCGGCGATCAGCTTATCAGCATTAATCGCGTGCCACAGACACGACGCGCTCGTCGAGCCGATAGACCGCGGAAATCGCATGCGATTTCGCGCACTCTTACGGCTTCGAGCAGGTGAAGTTCGCGGCGTCGTTGGTATCGCCGGAGCCCGTGTACGCGGCGATCGACGGATACGGACAGAGCGGACGCGTCCGATCCCTGACGCCATTGGCGAGGTGCGACGCGGGAATCTGCGCCGGCGTCTTCTTCTGTTCCACCCACTCTTCGAGGACGGCGAGGCTGTCGAACACGCTCGTGCCGTCGCCGCCGCCGCAGTGCGCCATCCCCGGTACCATGAACAGGCGGATCGAATCGGCCGCTTTCTCCGCGCCACCCAGCGCCTTCACGACGCTCTGGTAATAGTTGATGCTGTTGCGCGGCGCGATGAGCTGATCGTTCCAGCCGTGATACATCAGCAGCCGGCCGCCGCGGCGGAAGAACGCGCTCACATTCGGATCGGTCGCATTCATCAGGCCGTCGTCCAGCCGGTCGGCGAGCGCGACGTCCTTGTCGAAGTCGAGGGTCTTGAAGTCCCAGTCGGGATTCTTGAACACCAGGAACCGGAAGTGATCGTTCGAGATGCTGAGCGGACGCGGTCCACCGGCCATCGCCACCCAACCGGTTTCGCTGCCGGGCTCCAGTCCTGGAAAGATTTCGGCGCCGGTTCGCGGGTTCTTCGCCGGCGCGTAGATGCGCCGCACGGCCTCGACCTGCGGCGGCGTCAGACAACCCGACGAGTCGCCCGCCGCGCATTGAATGGTCTTTGGATCGAAATGGCATCGTCCGGGATCTTCGAGCACGCCGTCCTTCACGCCGTCGAGCGCATCACAGGCGTCCAGCACGGCCTTGTGGATCACCGCGAATTTCTCTCGCGGGATGAAGCTCGCCGGGTCCTTCAGCGTCGCCTGCGCCACCCACAAGCTGTGCGCGCCCAGATGGGTCATGAAGTTCGCCGGCGCGCCGGCGATGATGCCGTCGTAGTCGGCCGGATACTTCTGCGCTTCCTTCAGACCCTGGCGGCCGCCCGTCGAGCAGCCATTCCAGTACCGACAGCCGTGGGCCATTGCCGTAGTGCTTCTCGACGATCGCTTTAGCCTGGACCGTCATCTCATGAACGGCCCGATAGGCGAAATCGACGACCTTCTCGGGATGGTTCAACGAGAAGCTGCCGTCACCCATCGTCCCGGCGTGACCGGTATCGGTTGACGCCGTCGCGTAGCCGCGCTGCAGTGCGGACGCCATCGCGGCATAGGTGATCGTGCCCGCCCATCCACCGTTGCCAACCGCCTGGAACTTGCCATTCCATCCCGTCAGCGGCAGCCAGACTTCGACCTTGATGTCGGAGTCGCTCGACGGCCGGATTGTCGCGGCGACGCGGCAGAACGCCGGCAGCCCACGGAAGACTTGTCCGGCCGGTCCTGACGGATTGGCGCCGGCAGAGCCCGGCGGCGTGAACGCGCCCGCCTCGACGACGCTGGCGAGCGTGATGGTCGTCTGCGGCAGCGCCATCGACGCGAGGCTGTCGCACGAAGCGGCCGCCCCGAGGGTGCGGGCGCCAACCAGCATCGCCAGTAGCGCCGCGGACAAACCGCCAAACAGTATTTTCATGGCGTGCGTTGAGACTTCACACTTGAGAGTTGAGAGTTGCGGCGATTTCCCGTATCTGCTCGACATGCCGTCCTTCGTGCGCTCCCATCCAGACGCCCCATTGATAGAGGTTCAACGACCCCAGGCGCGGATGGACGTACGCGACGTCGGCCAATGCGAGACCGTCGGCCGACAGAAACACGTCGAGAAACGATCGGCGCGTGTCCTCGAGGCGCGACCACGCGCTCTTCCAGTCGAGGCCCTGCGGCCGAACCACCTCGGGCGCCTCGCGCCTGCTCGTGCGATCGAGCACGGCGGCCTGATCGAAGGTGCCGACGATCGGGCTCGTTTCGCGCTCCTCGGCCAGACCCTGGGCCCTGGCCTCGGCGAGCCGGTTCCCAAGGGTCGTCGTGAACCGGCCTTCGACCAGTGCGAGGTGCTCGAGCACGTCGGCAACCGACCAGCGACCGGGCTCCGGCGGCTGACTGCGCTGCGCTTCGGGCACGGCGTCCACGGCGTCGTGCAGCGCGTTGCGTCTGACCTTGAGATAGGCGAACAGCTCCTGCAGCCGCGGATGCGTCGGTTGACGGTCCGGTAGCCGGACACTACTTGAAGTCATAACAAGCCCTCGTGCCTGCTCGCGCTATTTGGCGCGTGCGAGATCGTAGACAACTTCCCAGGTGTAGCGCACGAAGCGGTGCAGCTCGGTTTCGAGCAGCCGCTCCTGATCGCTGTGCGCGCCGAACCCTTTCGGCGGATCCTCGAAATCGGTCGCGGGACCGATGCCGAAGCACTGCACGCCCTTCACGCGCAGCTGCGCCATGTCGGTGGCCCCGGTGCTCATCGTCGGCAGCGTCTGGACGTTGTAAATCCTGGTGCCCGCCGCCTCGAGCGCCTTGTAGGCCTCCGAGTCGAGCCGCGCGTCCGGACCGGCCTGACGCTCGTTCTGCCCGGTGAAGCGCACGTCGACCGCCGGGTCGTTGATGACCTGCTTCACCTGCGCGAGAAACTTCGCCGGATCCTCGTCGGGCAGCGCGCGCACGTCGAGCGTCGCCTTGGCCTCCGACGGAATGACGTTCGAGCGGTATCCGCCCTGAAAGATGTTCGGCGACACCGAGGTCCGGAGCATCGAGGAGTGGCGCGGCTCGTTCTCGAACAACCAGTCGTCGGCCGCCTTCTGCGTCTTCGGATCGGTCGAGAGGACGTCGCGGTAGTACTTCGCCACCTCCGGTGGTGAAATCGCCGCCAGCTTCCGGAAATAGGTGCCGGTCGTCTCGTTGAACCGGATGTCGGGACGCCAGTCGCCGATCTTCGCAACGGCGCCGGCCAGATGGACGATCGCGTTCGACTTGAGCGGCACCGAGCCATGACCCGAGATACCGTGGGCAACCAGCTCGATGCCGCGCGGAATCTTCTCCAGTGTCTGAACGGTCGCGAACTTCACCTGTCCGCCAATCCGGGTCACGCCGCCGCCCTCGGCCAGGCAGTATTCCGCGTCGATCGCCGGGAAGTGGTCGCGCACGAGATAGCCGATGCCGATGCCCGAGCTGCCTTCCTCCCCTGATTCCGAGACGAAGATGACGTCGCGATCCAGCGGCACATTCAGACGTTTGAGCATCACGATGGTCATCAGCGACGCCGTCAGGTTGTCCTTGTCGTCGACGGTGCCGCGGCCATACACGTAGCCGCCCTCGCGCGTCGCGCTGAAGGCCGGAAACTTCCACTTCGCGTCGTCGATGGTGACAACGTCGCTGTGACCCATGATCAGCAGCGGCCGCTTCTTGCCGTTGCCTTTCAACCTGGCGATCAGGTTGGGCCGCTTCATGTCGGAGCCGACGATCTGCGAGGGAATGCCTTCCTTGTCGAGCACCTGCTTCACGTACTCGGCGACGATGTGCTCGTTGCCGGGTGGATTCCGAGTGTCGAGACGCAGCACCGCCTGGTAGTGGCGCATCGTCTCGTCCTCGAGTGCCTTCCAGTCCGGCTGCTTCGGTGTTTGAGCGAGGACCGTCACCGAGGCGAGCGTGATGCCAATCGTCGTCAGGCGCGCAGCCGTCATCGTGCCTCCTTCGAACCGCACAGAATCATAGTCGTTTTCTTGCGCGCATTTTATCTGCGTCTGTCACGCGTGATCGGGTCCTTACATTTCTCTGAGATCCGCTCACGTGCTCGAACGAGGACACGATGCCCTCATTCGACAACAGTGCGTCGGCCGCTCGCGTGACGCCCTGGTGGAAGGTCCCGTCTGCGCGCAGCGCTTCAGCGCCGCAAGCGCCGGTGGCATCGCGGTTGCGGCCACGAATCGCATCAATCGCAGTCACGACGTCATCAATCGTCACGACTGCAGGAGGAGACACGATGCGAACGTTGTTCATCGCGGCCACATTATCGTTGTTGTGTGCGGCGCCGTCCCTGGCACAGGACGAGCGCGGGTACGTCACAGGGGTCGGCGGCTTCGCCGCCAGCACGGATGCCACGTCAGGCAACGTCCTGTTCGACGCAGGCGTACGGGTTGCGCCACACCTGCTGGTCTTCGGCAACCTCGGCCAGTTCCACAATCTGCAGCCGTCGGACGCCCTGCCGGCCGTCGACAGCACGATGGCGACGCTGGCCGGGTCGCTCGGCCTCAACGTCGTCGGGACCGCGCGCGTCCCTGCGTTGTATTCCGTCGGCGGCCTGCGCTATGAAATGCCCACGCGCGCCCGCGTCTCGCCGTACGTATCGGCGGGGTTGGGAGTCGCGCGACTCTCACCGGCCGCACAGTTCACCTACTCGAGCGGCATCCTGCCCGACGGAACGACCCCGATCGTCGGCACCGACGTGACCAGCGAGCTCGTCACGTCGGGATACTTCACGACGCCGCCTTCAACGACGGCTTTCATGTATACGCTCGGCGGCGGCGTGGATATCCCGGTGGCGCACCACTGGGCCGTCGACGTGGGCTATCGCTTCTCCCGCATCGAGGCGGACACGCCGCTGAACGCGCAGGGCATGACGTTCGGATTCGGCTATCGGTTCTGACGACACCAATGGCAACCAGATTGGGGAATTGGGGAATTGGGTAATTGGGTAATTGGGTAATTGATGGATCCATTGCCTCGATTACTCAATTACTCAATTACTCAATTATCCGATTCGGAAAGCCCCTGGAGGTGCGGGATGTGGCGCTCGATCTGGTTCTGGCTGGCGCTGACGGTTGCGGTGCTCGGCGGCGCGATCGCCTGGGGGTTTCGCACGACGACCGAAGTGCAGGTCTCGACCGCACCGGTCACTGACGGCCAGATCACACGCCGGATTCTGGCGACCGGCACCGTGCAGGCCGTGACGACGGTGGAGGTGGGTGCGCAGGTGTCGGGCGTCATTGCGTCGCTCGGCGCCGATTACAACTCCGTCGTGCACGCCGGTCAGATCGTGGCCACGCTCGATGCGTCGGCGTACGACGCGCAGTTGCGGGAAGCGGTCGCGGAGCGCGAGGAAGCCGACGCTGGGCTGAAGCGCGCGGACGCCGACGTCTCGGGATTCAGGACGGCGGTAGAGGACGCCCAGATGAAGCTGACTCGGGCCGAAGCGCTGTGGGACACGCAGCTGATCGCACGGGCCGATCTCGACGCCGCGCGGATCGCCGTCGACGAGGCGAAGGCCGACCTGGCCGCCGGCCAGGCGACCGTCGTCCAGGCGATGGCGGCCGTGGATCAGGCGAAAGCCGCCGTCGATCAGGCGGCGGTCAACGCCTCGCACACGATCATCCGTTCGCCGGTGGACGGCATCGTCATCGAGCGGGCGGTCGACGTCGGGCAGACGCTCGCCGCGACCGTGCAGTCGCCGACGCTCTTTCGCATCGCCGGCAATCTCGAGCGGCTGCAGGTGCAGGTGGATGTCGATCGAGTCAGACGTCGGCGGGCTCACGCCGGGCGAGGCGGTGACGTTCGACGTCGATGCCTATCCCGGCGAGACGTTTCACGGCACGATCTCTCAGGTGCGCGTCCAGCCGGTCGCGCAACAGACGGCGACTGCGACCGCCGTCGGCGGCAGCACGACGCAATCACCGGCGACGACCACCGTCGCGACGGTCGTCAGCTACACGACGATCGTGGACGTGGCGAACCTCGATCAGCGGCTGCGACCCGGCATGACCGCCGATGTGGTGCTGCCCGTGGCGCGGCGCGAACATGCGATCAGGATCCCGAACGGCGCGCTGGCGTTTCGCCCGCCGCCGGACCTCCTGGCGGCGATCGGTGAGGTCGAGCCGCCGCCGGCGTCGCCGGCGGGCGGGGCCGACACCGCGGTCCGCGCGGTCTGGGAATACGACGGCAGGCAATTCACCCCGATTGCCGTTCGCGCGGGCGTCGCCGACGAAGGATGGACCGAGCTGGTGAGCGGCTCGATCCGTCCCGGCGACGAGCTGGTGACGGGCGCGGTGTTGCAGCATCGGCATCGGCTGTAGAGAGCAGCGGCCGCGTCTGACAATTTGTGTCAACGTTCAGACGCCGGATCGCACCTCGGGGTCAGACCCGGGTCTGACCCCTCACTCAGCTACTCGTCGAGCGCGCGCGTGTTGGTCTCCGTCATCGGCCACATGATGGCGAGGCCGATCACGCCGTACAGCATGATGTAGAACGCCGGCGCGAGCGGGTGGCCGAGCGCCTGGATCAACCACGTCGAGACCAGCGGCGCGGTTCCGCCGGCCAGCGCCAGCGTGATGCTGTAGGCGAAGCTCATGGAGGTGACCCTGGTGCGCAGCGGGAAGATCTCGACCACCATCGCGCCCTGGAGGCCGAGCGCCATGCCGATCGGCACCGCCAGCAGAATCTGACCCATCGTGAACTCCTGCGGCGTGCCGAAGAGCATCATCCGCAGCGCCATGTAGATCAGGCCGGTCATCACGACCGTCAGCGCCATCATCAGCCGCCGCCGGCCGAACCGGTCCGACAGCCAGCCGCCGAACGGTTTCGACACGAGCACCACCAGCAGGCTCAGCGTATTCGCCAGCAGGAACGCTTCGCCGCCTTCACCGGTCAGGCTCTTTCGTCGCTCGACCGCATACGTGAACGTCAGGTAATAGGCGGCATTCGTCATCGCGACGATGCCGAACGTGCGCAGAATCGGCAGCCAGTCGGCGAGGAGCGAGGGGACCAGCGGTGCACGGACGGCCGCGGCCTTCAAACCCTCTTCGGTCTCGTGAATGCCGCGGCGCAGGTACCAGCCGGCGATGCAGAACACGATGCTGCCGATGAATGGAATCCGCCAGCCCCACGACGCCACCTGCGCGGTCGTCAAGTTGACGTTGACGAGCCAGGCGGCGGCCGAGCCGAGGATGAAGCCGATGGTGGTGCCCGCGGCGGTGGAGCTGCTGATCAGGCCGCGCATCATCGGCGACGCGAGCTCGGTCGTGTAGACCATCGAGCCGGTGAACTCGCCGCCGAGCGAGAAGCCCTGAATCAGGCGCATCAGGACGAGCAGCACCGGCGCCGCCACGCCGATCTGGTTGTAGGTCGGCAGCAGACCGAGCAGGAGCGTCGCCCCGCCCATCAGCGCGATCGACACCGTCAGCAGCGCGCGCCGGCCGAGACGATCGCCGACCAGGCCGAGCACCACGCTGCCAACCGGGCGAGCGGCGAATCCGAGCGCGAACACCGCGAACGCCAGCAGCTGCTGGGCGGTCGCGCTCGACTGCGGAAAGAACTGCGTGCCGATGTCGCTGGCGAAATAGCCGTAGACGGCGAAATCGAACCACTCGAGGACGTTGCCGATCAGGCCGGCGAGCGCCGTGCGCAGCGCGGATTGACGGGCAGGGGCGGCGGTCACCGAACCGCGCCGGCCGAACGAACAACGCAACGATCGCAAAGGCCGCGCGTTGCGTTGATCGTCACTTCGCGCGTGCCAGTTCGAGCACGACCTCGTAGTTGTAGCGGACGAAGCGGTGCAGCTCGCTTTCGAGCAGCCGCTCCTGATCGCTGTGCATGCCGTAGCCTTTCGGCCCGTCCTCCATGTCGATGGCGGCGCCGATGCCGAAACACTGCACGCCTCTCGCGCGGAGCTGCGCCATATCGGTCGCGCCCGTGCTCATCGTCGGCAGCGTGATCGTGTTGTAGATCCGCCTGGCCGCCGCCTCGAGGACCTTGTACGGCTCCGAGTCGAGGCGGGCGTCGACGGCCGAGGCCGGTCTGGTGTTCTGCGCGGAGAAACGGACGTCGATGGCGGGATCGTCCACGATCTTCTTGACCTGCTCCAGGAACGCGGCCGGATCCTCGTCCGGCAGCGCGCGCACGTCGAGGGTTGCCTTGGCTTCGGACGGAATCACGTTCGAGCGGTAGCCGCCCTGGATGATGTTGGGCGAGACCGACGTCCGCAGCATCGACGAGTGCAGCGGTTCGTTCTCGAACAGCCACTGGTCCGCCGCCGCGCGCACCTTCGGATCCGTCGACAGCACGTCACGGTAGTACTTGGCCGTCTCAGGCGGCGAGATCGAGGCGAGGCCGCGGAAGTAAGTGCCGGTGGTTTCGTTGAAGCGGATCTCCGGCCGCCACTGGCCGACCTTCCCAACCGCCGTCGCCAGATGCACGATCGCGTTCGACTTCAGCGGGATCGAGCCGTGGCCCGAGATACCCTTCGCCACGAGTTCGATGCCGCGGGGGATTTTCTCGAGTGTCTCGACCGTCGTGTACTTCGCGACGCCACCGATGCGCATCGCGCCGCCGCCTTCGGCGAGGCAGTACTCCGCGTCGATCTCGGGGAAGTGTTCCTTGACCATGTACTGGATGCCGAAGCTCGAATTCCCTTCCTCGCCGGCCTCGGACAGGAAGATGACGTCGCGATCGAGCGGGACGTTCGATCGCTTCAGCAGGAGCATCGTCATCAGCCCGGCCGTCAGGTTGTCCTTGTCGTCGACCGTGCCGCGCGCGTAGACCCAGCCGCCGTCGCGCGTCGCGCTGAACGGCGGGAACTTCCACTTGGATTCGTCCACCGTGACGACGTCGCTGTGGCCCATGATGAGGAGCGGCCGCTTCCGGCCGTTCCCCTTCAGACGCGCGACCACGTTCGAGCGGTTCGGATCGAGCGCCAGGATCTTCGCGGGGATCCCTTCCTTGTCGAACACCTGCTTGAGGTACTCGGCCGCCAGGTGTTCGTTGCCGGGCGGGCTGCGGGTATCGATGCGCAGCACCGCCTGGAACTGGCGAATCGTTTCCTCCTCGACCGCCTTCCAGTCGGGCTCTCGCGGCGCCTGCGCCGCGAGCGCCGCGCACCGCGACGACAACAACGACGAGAGCTCTTCCCATCCTGCCCATCCTGCCCGTCCTACCCATCCTGCCCGTCCAACCCATGTCCCTACTTCTTTCCCTGATATTCCGCGTCCGAGACATCCTCGAACCACTTCGAGCCGCCGCCAAATCCGACGTTGATTTGCACCAGCGTCTGCCCGGGCGCGGCACCGTGCCAATGCACGACATCAGCGGCGGCGTAATCGCTCTCGCCGACGCCATAGTCCCTGATCGGCTCGCCGCGCTTCTGCGCGCGCATGCGCCCTTCCTCCACCATCAGCAGCTGGCCGCGGTCGTGGCTGTGCCACGCCGTCCGCGCGCCCGGCTCGAAGCGCCGCCGCGCGACCGAGAGATCCTTGCTCTCCATCGCCTCGGTCTTGCCGGTGAAGCGCGGCGTGTTGCCGGGCGCCTGCTGGGCGCGCGTCGAGACCACGAGAAGAGCCGCCAACGCGATGAACAGAACCGCGCGTCTCATACCATACCTCCTACGCTCGGCTGCAGCCTATCGCGCTCCATCTCACTTCATCGGCGAATAGTCCGTCGGGTCCGCGTAGACCGAGTCGATCTTGATGCGGCCGATCCCCGATTCGGCGGCGACCTTCTGCCACTCGGGATCCGCGCCGAATTCGGCCCAGTTCTTCTTCGCCTGCTCGCGGTTCGGGTGCGAAATGAGTAGATCAGTGTGCTGTCCTTGAGCGGCGCGTCCTGCGGCGCGAGGTAAATCACGTTCTCGATGCCGTGCTTCTTGAAGATGCGCAGCGTGTGATCGCGGAAGCGCTTGTGCAGATCCTGCAGCTTGCCTTCAGCCGGCGTGTAGGTGCGCAGCTCGTACACGCGCTGGCTCTGCGCGCGCGCGACGCTCCACGACTGGAAGACGTTGCCGGCGAAGAATCCCGTTACGAACACTATCGTCGCCAGGGCGATCGCGAAACGGTTGCGCGTCATCATTTTCTCCTTATGCGCGATTCGAGCGCCCAAATCACCAAATCACCAAATCACCAGATCCGCGCCTCTCTCCTTTACGGAATGGTCGGCTGCCGAGCATTATATGGAGACATCATGCGTTTGCACGATTATCTCCGCCGCGTCGGCGTCGCGCCGGGTCTGCCGCCGACCGCCGACACGCTCCGCCGCCTGCACGTCGCGCATCGCGAGGCGTTTCTGTTCGACAACGTGGCGATCCAGACCGGCGGCACCATCAGCGTCGCGCTCGACGCGATCGAGCGCAAGTTCATCGACGAGGGATCCGGCGGCTATTGCTTCGAACACAACACCCTGTTTGCCGGCGTCCTGCGCGACCTCGGATTCGCCCCGGTCACGCTGCTCGGCCGCGTGCGCCGAGGACCGCCGGAGCGGTGGGCCCGGACGCACATGGTGCTGAAGGTTCCGGCCGACGGCGAGGCCTGGCTGGCCGACGTCGGGTTCGGCGGCGTCGGATTGCTGGAGCCGATCGCGCTCCGCGACGGGACCGTCGCGGAGCAGGCCGGCCTCACCTATGCGCTGCGCCGCGACGGCTGCGTGTGGATCCTGTCAATGCGCGATCCCTCGCTGATCCAGGACCTCGCACGACACCACCATGTCGATGACGGACCTGTACGAATTCAGCGAGGAGCCACAAACCGCTGGCGACGTCGAGGTGGCGAACCATTTCACGTCGACGCATCCTGACTCGGTGTTCCGGCGGACGTTGACCATCCAGCGATCCGCGCGCGACGGCCGTCTCGTCCTGCGCGGCGACACCTTGACGCGCTACACCGGCGGCCGGGCGATCGACGAGCCGGTTGCGCGCGAGCGTGTGCGAGACGTCGCGCGCGAGCTGTTCGGCGTCGAGCTGCCCGCGGGACCGCTCATCTCCGACACTGAACAACAGACATAACCGCAGAGAACGCAAAGCGCGCAGAGCCAAGATTCTCTCTGCGTGCTCAGCGAACTCCGCGGTTGCGTCTTATTCTCGCTCGCTGCCCGGCACGCGCTACGTCGCGGGCGGCCGCGCCAGAAAGCTCTTTCTGGCGCGCACGATCGCGCCCGCTGACGCGACGCGGACCTCGAGCTTGTGCATCTTGCCGTCGAGCGCCGCCGGCGTGAAACCGAGCGCGTACTGATGGTGCAGCTCGTCGGCGACGCGCTGAAACGTGGACGCGAGATCGCTGGTCGAGGTGAGCTCGAAGTACCCGCCGCCGGTGACCGCCGCGATCTTCGGGAGACCGTCGTCTGGCTTGTCGGCTTGAGTGCGTCGACCGTATCCGCCCCCGCCGCCCCCATACCCGCCGCGCCTGCCGCCGCCCCGTCCGCCGTAGCCGCCCCGTCCGCCGTAGCCGCCGCGACGGCCGCCACCGAACGATCCGCCAGAGGGACCGCTGCCGGCCAACCCGATCGCATACACCATGACGTCTTCTTCTTCGGCGCGCTTCATCACGTCCTTGAGCGTGCTGTTGCCGCCGCTGAAATTCATCGGGCTGTCCATGCCATCCGTGAAGACGAGGACCACGCGCCGCCCCTGCTGGTGCAGGAGCGCCGTGATGCCGACGTTCACCGCGTTCCACAGCGGCGTCGGACCCGCTTCCTGCAGCTCGCTGCGGAGAATGCCCAGGAGCTCTTCGTGATTCGACGTGAAGTCGCGCGGGTCGACCTGGATGCGATTCGAGAAGCTGCCGATGCGCGCTTTGTCGGCCGGCAGCAGGGCATTGACGAACTCTTCAGCCGCCTTCTCGACCAGCCCGAAATTCCGCCGCATGCTGCCGCTGCGATCGAGGAGCAACACGACGGTGATCGGTTGGACGTCGTTCGCGAACAGGCTCAGCTCCTGCCGCTTGCCGTTGTCGAACACCGAGAACGCGTCGCGTCCGAGGTCCGGGACGAGCCGGCCCTCGGCGTTCGCGACTGTCGCATAGACGGCGACGGTCCGGATCGCGCCCTTGAAGGTCGGCTCCTGCCCGGTCGCGAACGTCGTGAGCACGAGCACGAAGATCGCGATGACGCCCTTCATTGTCCGCTTCCCGGCGTGCGCTTCTCGTACGGCGGCTGCGCCGCCTTCGGTGGCAACGCCTTCATCCGCGTCGTCACTTCCTGGATCGCCCGCTGCAGCTGCGGGTCGGTGCCCTTCGCCAGCTGCGACGGATCGTCTTCCACCGGAATGTCCGGATCGACGCCGTGTCCCTCCGCGAACCACTGGCCCTTCGGGTCGTACATCCGGAAGGTCGGCACCGTGACGCCGCCGCCATCGGCCAGCTCCGGGGCGCCGCTGATGCCGATGAGACCGCCCCAGGTGCGGGTGCCGATCAACGGACCGAGGCCGGCCTGCCGGAAGTAGTACGGGAACGCGTCGCCTCCCGATCCGCTCCAGCCGTTGATCAGCATCACCTGCGCGCCCCGGTGCGCAATCGGCGGCCACTGCTGCGCCGGCGCGTCGCGCACCGCCCAGTAGGCGACGATCGGCCGGTGCAGCAGCTCGATGAACCGATCGGGAATCTGTCCGCCGCTGTTCCAGCGCTCGTCGATGATGAGGCCGTCTTTCTTCCACTGCCCCATGAACTGCCGCATCAGATCGTTCTGCGCGTCGGTGCCGGTGCTCTGGACGTAGATATAGCCAGCCTTCCCGTCGGTCGCCTTGTCCACGATCTGCCGGCGTTCTTCGACCCACGAACGGAACCGCAGCTCGATCTCGTCGTCGAGGCATTTGACGACCACCTGACGCGCCCCGGTCGGTGATGGCGTGGCGTTGACCGAGAGCACGACCGTCTTCTGGCCCAGAGCCTGGAAGCTGGCCCACGGATCCAGCTTCGGGTTGAGGGGCACACCGTTGACGGCGAGCACGTAGTCGCCCTCGTTGACGTTCACGCCCGGTTCGTCGAGCGGCGACCGCACGCCGGTGTCCCACGGCCCGCCGCGGACGATGTGCTTGACGCGGTACGCGCCGTTGACCAGCTCCCAGTCGACGCCGAGCATCCCGACCGAACGCTTCGGCCCCTGCTCCTCGTCGCCGCCGCCGTGATAGGTGTGGGAGGCGTTCAGCTCGCCCAGGAACTCGCCGATGATCCAGTTGACGTCCCAGCGCGACACCGCGTCGTCCAGCAGCGTCAGGTAGCGCTCCTTCATCGCGTTCCAGTTCACGCCGTGCATGTTCGGGTCGTAGAAGAAGTCGCGCTCGAACCGGAACGTATCGAGGAAGATCTGGCGCCATTCGCCGCGTGGCTCCACCGGCACCTCGATGTCGGCCAGCTCCATCGGCTTGTCGAACTTCTGCTTGTCCTTGACGTCGACGACCGCGTACTTCTTCTTGTTCGTCGCCAGCAGCTTCTTGCCGTCGGCCGTCACCTCGAAGGTCTCGGCGTCGTCGAGAATCGTCTTTTCCTCCCGCTCCTCGAGATCGAAGAACACGATCGGGCTCTTCTCCTCGCCGGAGCCGGCGCGCGGCGCGCGGCGGTAGAGCACCTTGCCCTTGACGGCCTGCAGATCGCTGTACGAGCCCGATTTCGGCGGCAGCACCACGGCTCGCGCCTCGAAGCGATCGAGATCGATGTCGACGTTGGCCGGCGCGGCGGGCTTCTCCGCCGGTTTGTCGGCAGCCTTGTCG
Organism: uncultured Acidobacteriota bacterium; assembly: GCA_963792175.1. GTDB lineage: Bacteria > Acidobacteriota > Vicinamibacteria > Vicinamibacterales > CAVVIG01 > CAWBVG01. The sequence goes on along the minus strand of CAWBVG010000004.1, from coordinate 61,545 downwards.
TCGGGCTTCTTCTCGTCGCGCTTGTCGGTGTCGATCGCCGAGGTCTCCGCGTCGTTGCGCGCCGCCAGCGGCGACTTGACGTCGCGACGCAGCGGGACGGCGACAATCTGCGTCGGGTTCGCGTAGGTCCACGAGTTGTCGAACGTGCCGTAGATCGGATCGAACGCGCGATCGGAGGCGTAGTAGAGATACTTGCCTTCGGGATCGAAGACCGGCTGTGTGTCGTTCAGATACCCGCTCGTGACCTGATGCCGGGCGCCGGATTTCGTGTCGAACAGGAAGATCGCGTTGTTGCTGGTCGAGGCGGGACGCGCGTAGGCAATCCACCGCGAGTCGGGCGACCACTGGAAGCGGAAAGCCTCCAGCCCTCCGTGCGAAATCCAGTCCGGGCTCTTGTCCACATCGGTGACCTTGCCGGTGCCATCGTCGTAGATGCGAATCCGCATCGCCTGATCGATGAACGCCAGCCGCCGGCTGTCGGGCGACCACTGGGGCGGATAGCGGAAGCCGGGACCGAGCGACGTCACCTTGCGCTCCGTGCCGGCGCTTTCGGCGGCCATCAGCGTCAGCTCGTACTCGCCGCTCCTGTCGCTCCAGTAAGCCAGCATCCGTCCGTCGGGCGACCACCGCGGGTAGCGCTCCGCCACGCCGGAGCTGCGGGTGACGTCGACCACGGCGCCGCGCTCGGCCGGCACGGTGACGATGTCGCCGCGGGCCTCGAAGGCGACGCGCCTGCCGCTCGGCGACACCGACGGCGACGTCGCCAGCTTGTCGGCCTTCGCCGTTCGCGGCCGCAGCGTCGTCGCGTCGGTGACGACGCGGACCTGAACTTCGGACGTTTTCTCGGTCGCCAGGTTCAAGGTGTAGAGACGGCCGCCGGCGAGAAACACGATCGCGTCAGGACCGATCGACGGGAACGTGATGTCGAAGTCGAGGAACTGCGTGATCTCCCTGACCGCGCCGGTCCGCAGATCTTCCGCCCAGATGTTGTTGCGCTGACTCGGGCCGCGATCGGACAGGAAGTAGACGGTATCGCCGCGCCACATCGGCTGCGCGTCGTTCGCCGGGTTGTTGGTGATGTTCCGCGCGGCCAGCGTTTTCAGATCGAAGAGCCACAGGTCGGGCGCCCACCCGCCGCGATAACGCTTCCAATTGCGGAAGTCCTGCGACATCGGCATGTAGACGAAACGCGAGCCGTCGGGCGAGAACGTTCCGAACTCGCCATACGGCACCGGCAGTTTCTCCGGCAGTCCGCCGTCCAGTCCGACCAGATAGAACTGGTTGTAGCGCTGCCGTCCGCTCTCGCGGCCGGAAGCGAACAGGATGCGCTTGCCGTCAGGGTGCCAGCCGATGACGCGATCGGCCATCGGGTGATACGTGAGGCGCGTCGGCGGACCGCCCGCGACGGACATCACGTAGACGTCCGCGTTGCCGTCGTAATCGGCGGTGAATGCGAGCTTGGTCCCGTCCGGCGAGAAGCGCGGGAAGAGCTCTTCGCCCGCCGGCGAGCTGAGACGCGAGGCGGTGCCGCCGGCTTTTGGGACGAGCCAGATGTCGCCGGCATAGACGAACGCGATCTTGTCGGCGGAGATCGCTGGATACCGGAACATCCGCGCGTCGATTTGCGCGGAGGCGGGCGCAGCCGGGACAAGCGCGAGAAGCGCGGCGAGAGCGATGTAGCGCATCTCGCGATTATACGTAGCGCGGCCTTTGCTGGGCCGTGACACTACAGCGACAAGAACGTGAGGATGGCGTCTTTCGAGGCTTCGGGTTGGTCCGTAAAGAAGATGTGGCTGGCGTTCGGAATCATGACGAGTTTCGAATGTGGGATGGCGCGCGCGAGGATGTGTCCGTTTTCGGGCGGCACCAGCCGATCGGTCTCCCCGTGAATGATCAGCACCGGCATCGTCAGCGCGCCGAGGCGATCGATGGTGCCCGGCCAGGATCGGATGGCCTGATACTGCGCGTTGAAGGCGTCGTTGCCAATCGCGGTTCGTTCCCGGATGGCGACGTCCTCTTCGACGCGCTCGCGCGGAGTGGAGGCGTCGTAGGTGTAGGGCACCATCACGCGAGCCGCCTGATGGGGCGGGAGTGTGGCCCGGGACGCCAGCGCGGCGCCGACTTCGCGATCCGCGAGCACCGCGGCCTTGCCGCCCGGAGCGGTGCAGCCGAGGATGAGCGAACGGACGCGTTCGGGATGATTCAGCGCCAGCTCCTGCGCGATCATGCCGCCCATCGACGCGCCAAACACGCGCGCGGTCGTCGCGCCGGCGGCGTCCAGCACCGCAAGCGCGTCTTCAGCCATCTCAGGGATTGAGTACGGACCCGGCGGCGCGTCGCTGCGTCCGGCGCCGCGGTTGTCGAACAGGATCGTCCGGTACGTGCGCGACAGCATCGGCGTGACGCGATGCCACAACTCCAGTGTGGCGCCAAGCCCCATGATCAGAAGAACCGGATCGCCGTGCCCGTGTTCCTCCCAGTAGATCCTGGTGCCGGCGTTCAACGCGTCAGGCATGCGCAGGCTGTATTGTCACACGCCGTGACCGTATCCCGGCTCCTCGGCCGGGTGGTCGTCGTCCGGCGCCGGCTTCGGTTCCATCATGACCGGCTTCCGATCGTCGCTGGGCGTCAGCAACCGGAACATCGGGCGCGAAGGACTGGGGCTCTGCTGGTCGGGGTCCGCGTTCATATTCTCTCGCTCCTCTGTCCCGCCCACGCGTCCTGGCGCCAGGGCGGCTTGCCCGCCGACGCGCGATCGCGCGAAGGCGTAAAAAAAGGGCCATCACCCTTGCGAGTGATGGCCCTTTGTCTTTCGGTCTTGCTGCTCTTTGGCTACATCACCCGCTGACGGTCGGCACTCGAAGTCCGACGCTAATAAGGAGGAGGCTCAGCAGGAACGCGACCGACACCCCGGCTGCGGCGACGCGGCTGGTGATGGAGGTCGAGGCCATGAGGCTTCAAGGATAGCAGAAAAGTCTGCGGACTGAGTAGGGGCTAGCGGCCAGGGGCTGGGGGCTAGCTACACAGCCTGCCTCGCCGAAGCTCTGATGTTTGTGCGTGAGCGAAGGCGGGGGCTAGGGGCTAGCTGTCAGGCTCTTCGGTGCAACGAGAGCGTAACCGGAGCGCAGGATGTCGGCGAGTTCTTTCCAATCGGTCTTCGCATCGAGGTAAACGCCGACCCATCCGCTCGGACCGACATAGGGCGGCACGAAGAATCGCTCCGGGTCCGTCTTGATCGCCCGCGCCTGACGGCCGGGCGCCGCCTTGATCCACACGCCGTGGCGGCCGCGGCCGTGATGATTGTCCGCGTTGGCGTAGGTCGCGAACATCTTGTTCTTGACGCGGAATGTCGGCTCGCCGTGCGAGCGCACTTCGTGCACCTCGGGCAACGTGAAGCAGATCTTGCGCAATCTCACGAGCGGGCGCGGTTCGCTCGCGGCCATGCGCAGAACTCTACCAGCTGACTATGGGCGAATTGGCGATTTAGTGAATTGGTGATGGCCTGAATTCAACGCTACGAGAAGTCTGAAGTTCGAAGTCTGAAGCTTGAAGTCCGAGCTACAAAACGTGCAGTTACGAGATGCGCTCGCGGCGCCCTTATAATCACGGCGCGTCAGCTTACGCCATGTCTATCGCGTTGGGTACCCGACTCGGCCCGTATGAACTGACCGCCAAGATTGGCGCGGGCGGGATGGGTGAGGTGTACCGCGCCACCGACACAAATCTCAAACGCGACGTCGCTATCAAGGTACCTGCCCGACTCGGTCGCTGGCGACGCTGAGCGCCTTGCCAGGTTCCAGCGCGAAGCCGAAGTTTTGGCGTGCCTGAACCATCCTCACATCGCGCAGATCCATGGCCTTGAGAGATCTGACGGGACGATCGCTCTTGTGATGGAACTGGTCGAGGGGCCGACGTTGGCCGAACGCGTCGCCCAAGGCGCGATCCCGGTCGGTGAGGCCTTGCCCATCGCCAAGCAGATCGCCGAAGCGCTGGAGGCCGCGCACGACCAGGGGATCATCCACCGCGATCTGAAACCGGCCAATATCAAGGTGCGCCCCGACGGCACGGTGAAAGTCCTCGACTTCGGGCTCGCGAAGGCGATGGAGCCGGCCAATGTCGCGTCGCCGGGCGCTGTCGAGGTCACCGACGATCACGTCGCCGCGCGATGACCGCGGCCGGGATCATTCTCGGCACCGCGGCCTACATGAGTCCCGAGCAGGCGCGGGGCCGGCAGTGGACAAGCGCGCGGATATCTGGGCGTTCGGCTGCGTGCTCTACGAGATGGTCACCGGCCGCCGCGCGTTCGAGGGCGATGACGTCGCGCTCACACTGTCAAGCGTGCTGCAGCGCGAGCCGGACTGGAACGCGCTGCCGACGGATGTGCCGGCGCTGCTGACGGCGTTCCTGCGGCGCTGTCTCGCGAAGGACCCGCAACAGCGGATGCGCGACATGGGCGACATCCGGCTGGCACTCGACGGGGGGTTCGAACTCGCCGGGACGGGCGGCCGCTGGGCGGGCCGACCGTCGCCGCGTGGCAGCGCCCGTGGTCGGTCGCCGCCATGGTGCTCGGCGCGGTGGCGGTGACTGCACTCACCACGTGGACCTTCACGCGTCTTGCTCGGGCCCCGCCGTCACCGGTGACCCGCACCTCGGTCGTCCTGCCGCCGGCGCAGCGGAGGACCAACTTCGGGCGACGAGGAATCGCAATCTCGCCCTCCGGAACCCACTTCGTTTACGTCGCGAACAACCAACTCTACCTGCGCGCCTTCGACGAGCTGGGAGCGCGGCCGATGGCCGGCTCCGAGCAGACTGTCGCCCGCCGAACCCTTCTTCTCGCCGGACGGCCAGTGGATCGGCTTCTTCTCAAGCACGTGACCGCGCGCTGGAAAAGGTTGCGCTCGGGGGCGGGGCCGCCGTGAGGCTGGCGGAGGCCAGTCTCGCCTATGGAGCCAGTTGGGGAGAAGACGAGACCATCGTGTACTCCCAGGACGGGCAGGGGATTCCTCCGGGTATCGGCTAGCGGAGGCAAGCCTGAGGTACTGGTGGCGGTTGAGTCACCCGCACTCGGCGCACCAACCCCAGATGCTCCCCGGAGGCAGAGGTCTCCTCTACACCCGTTGTGTATCGGGTGGTTGTTCAACGCCCGCAACTTGGGATGCCGCGCAGGTCGTCATCGAGGATCTGACCACCAAGCAACGGACGGTGGTGGTGGATGGCGGGACGGACGCGCGGTATCTGCCGACTGGCCATCTGGTCTACACGCTGGGCAACAGGTTGCTGGCGGTCCCGTTCGACGCGTCGCGGCGGGCGGTGACGGGTGGCCCGGTGCTACTCCTGGAGGGTATCAGCCGAGCGGGCATCAACGGCGCGGCCAATGCCGACGTGTCGCGGACCGGGACACTGGTATACGTGGCGGGCGAAGTGGAGGGAACCCGCAGACTGGTGTGGGTGGACCTCTCGGGGCGAGAGGAGATGATCCCCGCGCCCTCTCCGCCCCTACTACACCCCGCGGCTGTCCCCGGACGGGACGCGCCTCATAGTATTCGCCAATGATGCGGAACAGGATCTGTGGGTCTTGGATGTCGCACGAGCGTCGCTGACGCGGTTCACGGATACACCGGTTGCGGATACCTTCGGGGTCTGGACCCCGGATGGCCGGCGGGTGGTGTTCAGCTCCGACCGTCGCGGGCTGTATTGGCGGGCGGCCGATGGCACGGGGCCGGTCGAGCGGTTGCTTCAGAGCTCGGAAGAGGTCTTGGCCCATGAGCATCTCGCCCGACGGCACGCGGCTCGTCTACACGCGAGGACCGGTGAGCACAGCCGACCTGCACGTCCTCTCGCTGGACGCCGAACGGCGCAGCGAGCCCCTGATCGTGACGGAGTTCGGCGAGTCGAGTGCCGAGATCTCGCCGGACGGGCGGTGGCTGGCGTACCAGTCGAATGCCTCGAGGCAGAACGAGGTCTACGTCCGGCCGTTTCCGGCGGTGGATCGGGGGCTATGGAAGATCTCGACGGCCGGGGGCACTGAGCCACTCTGGTCGCCGGACGGGCGTGAGCTGTTTTACCGGACGCAGGCCGGGTTGATGAGAGTGCCGGTGGAGACCACAGGTGGCTTCAAACCCGGCGTGCCGTCGCTCGTCGTGGCTGGCGCGTACTTCGGAGGGGCAGGCCGCAGTTACGACATCTCGCGTGACGGGAAGCGGTTCCTGATGATGAAGGCCCGAAACGATCCGGACGATGCGCTGGCGAGCCTGACGCAAATCGTCGTAGTGCAGCACTGGTTCGAGGATCTGAAAGCAGCGCGTGCCAGTACCGATGACCGTCCGGATTCTCTTCCGCAACAGCCTCTTAGATTAATACCCAGCCTCGAAGTCCACTCGATGCTTCAGCGGCTCGCCAGCGATGAGCCGCCGGTAGTTCTCGATGAAGACCGGCGCGATGTCCTTGGGAAAGCTGATTGCGGCGGTGTGGGACGTGATCAGCAGGTTCGGTATGCGCCAGAAGACGTGATCGGGCGGCAAGGGCTCCTGCTGGAACACGTCCAGCACGGCGCCGGCCAGGCGCCCTGACTGCAAGGCATCCGCGAGTGCGGATTCGTCCACCACGTTGCCGCGCCCCGGGTTCACGAAGACCGCGCGCGGCGGCAGCGCCGAGAGCAGCGCGGCATCCACCAGGCGGACCGTGGCGGCGGTATTCGGCACGATGCTCACCAGGTAGTCGAGGTCCGCGGCAAACGCGGCGCGGTCGCCGTGGAAATACTCGTCGACGTCGGAACAATCGCGGCTGGCGCGCGTGTATCCCTTGACGTGCATGCCGAAATGCTTCGCCGTGCCCGCAAGGGCGGCACCGATTGACCCGACGCCAAGCAGGCCGATTCGTTTGCCGCGCAGCGTGCCGGGATGCGCCGGATCCCACGTCCCCGCAAGCTGCGACGCGCGCTTTTCGAAAATCTTCCGCTCGTGGGCGAGCAAATACCCGAAGACGTACTCGGACATCAGCGCACCGAACACACCGCGGGCATTGGTCAGGAGGTAGTCGCGGCGCAGCGACGGATCGAGCAGCGGCTCGACGCCGGCCCACGTCGCCTGCACCCAGTGCAGGTTCGGCAGCCGCGGCAGCACCTCGCGGACGAGGGATGGTTCGCCGAGGACCACGTCGGCTGCGGCCGCCGCGGGCTCGACCGCCGCCGCCGTCGCAGCGCTGGTGATTCGAAGGTCGGGCAGACGCGCCGCCTCGACCAGCTCGCGGTACGCGTCGGCATTGCGCGACAGAATCAGCAGCGTGTGCACGCGAGTTCAGTATTCCCGGAACATCCGCGCGATCGCCTTCTCGTCGCGCGTGCGGGTCAGCGCGAGCATCAGCAGGACGCGCGCCTTCTGCGGGTTCAGGTTGTCGGCGGGAATCATGCCCATCGCGTCGTAGGTTTCGTTCGCGACGACGCGGCCGTTCCCGACCCTGGCGGATCGCACCATCACCGGCCGCGAGCTCTCGGGTAGCGCCGCGATCTTCTTGATGGCGTTGCGCTCGATCGTCGACAGCAGGCCCGCACCCGTCCCGGCAAAGACGATGCCCTGGACGCCGCTCGCGACCAGGGCGTCGAGCGCCGCCGTGCCAGGCTGGGCGTACCGAGTAGAGGATCTCGACCGTCGGCAGCGCCGCGACGCCGCTGACATCGAACTCGGAGTTCGCCGTGTGCCGCTTCGTCGACGCGCGATAGAAGCTGACCTGATCGCCATCGACGTAACCGAGCAGCCCCAGCTCCGGAGCGCGGAACGTTTCGACTCGATACGTATTGGTTTTCGTGACGTCCCGCGCGGCGTTGATTTCGTCGTTGAGCACGACCAGCGCGCCCTTGCCGCGCGCGGCCGGCGCCAGCGCCGTGCGCACGCCGTTGAGGAGATTCAGCGGCCCGTCTGCGCTGATCGCCGTCGAGGGTCGCATCGATCCCACGAGCACCACCGGGCGATCGTGCCGGACCGTCAGGTTGAGAAAGTACGCGGTCTCCTCGAGCGTGTTGGTGCCGTGCGTGATCACGACCCCGGCCACTCCGGCGTCAGCCGCGAAAATCGCGTTGATCCGCCTGGCCATCGTCAACCAGTTGTCGAGCGAGATGTCGGTGCTCGAGACGTTGACGATCTGCTCGACCTTCACATCGGCGAGCTGCGCGATCTCAGGAACCGCCGCGACCAGCTGCTCGCCGAGGACGGACCCCGAGCGGTAGTCGGTCAGGTTCGTCCGGGTGTCGCCGCGGCCCGAAATCGTGCCGCCGGTCGACAGCACCCACACGCGCGGCTTCGCCGCAGGCGGCTGCGCGTGCAGGGCAACCGCGCAAGAGAGGATGGCCGCGAGCGACAGCTTTTTCATCGTGCTACCGGCACGGGTTATCACGAGGCACGAAGGCACTTCTTTTTGAAGATACTTCGTGATCCTGGTTCTTCGGGTCTTCGTGATGAACCGTTGCACCTACTGCTTCGGATTCACTGACGCCTTTCGCGCCGGCGCCGCCTCGATCGCCTTGACCGGCTGCGGCACGGTCAGCGTGAGGTTGTATTTCGCCAGCGTCGCGCTCAACGTGGCCGCCTTGGTGATCGCCGCGTTCAAATCGGCGATTGCCTTGGGCGCCTGGGACTTCACTTCCGTGTAGGCGCGCAGCGTCTGCTCGCCCACCACCATCCCGCTCATGAATCCGTTCTTGGCCTGACCAACTTTTCCGGAGAGGCTCTCGTTGTTGCCGCGCCCGCCGCCTCCGCCGCCCCGGCCACCCTGCGGGATCGCGAGCCGCGGCGCCAGGGCGTCCAGCTCTTTCTTGAACGCCTCGAGCTGCCCTTTCACGTCCGCGGGCACGTCGCTCCGGCTGGCTGCCGTCGTCGTCAGCTCGTTGACCTGGCGGTTGAGCGATCCGAAGGCCGTGCCGGCCTCGGTGACGCGCGGCTGCAGCGCGTGCATCTCCATCGCCATGTCGTACTGCCGTTTCCGATCCGCTGACGTCAGCACGACGTCCGGATCGTCGGCGATCTTGAGGGGCCTGGTCTCGATCGTCTTGCCGTCGATCACCAACGCCACGTTGTAAGTGCCGCCGATGACCAGCGGGCCGTTGGTCTGGGTGCCGAAGCCGAAGCCGCCGCCCCCTCCGCCCGCAGCGGTGGGAATGGGCGGACAGCCGGCGCCGACCGGACTCGGCGTCTCCGGCGCCGCGCCGCGTCCCCGTCCCCCCTCGGCCGGCCCCTGCCCCCGCTCGCCTCGTCCTGCCGGCGGCGGCGCGGGTGCCGGCTGCACGCGCAGGTCCCAGCACGCGGACTGAATGCCCGGCTTGTTGCTGTTCGCGAACGCGGTCCCCGACAACTCGCGCACTTCGCGGCCGGCCGCGTCCGTAATCTTCAGCGACACCTGCCCGACCTGTTTCCGGTTGAGCCAGGAGATGACGGCGGCCTGCGGCGGGTTCTCGCCGTAGAACGTGAGATCGCCCCAGAACTCGTAGTTGCGATCGCGGGCCGGCCGCCGATACATCGACGATGGCGGCGGCGTGAACAGCTTGGCGTCGGTCGTGACCGCCTGCGCCGCGGTGTACTCCTGGATCGGCTCGAGGTGATCGAGCACCCAGATCGTGCGGCCGTGCGTGGCGAGCACCATCGCGTTGTCACGCGGATGCAGCGTGATTTCGTCGATCCGCACGGTCGGCAGGTTCGCCTTGATCCGCTGCCAGCTCTTGGCGCGGTCGAGCGAGACGAAGAGTCCCGTCTCGGTGCCGACGTACAGGACGTCGGGATTCCGCTGATCTTCGGTCAGCGTCTTGACCGACTCGCCTTTGAGGTTCGCCGCGGCCGACTGCCATGTCTGGCCGAAGTCACGGCTCACGAAGATATGGGTCTCGAAGTCGTTCGATCGATGGCCGTCGGCAGTCAGGTAGACGGTTCCCTCGTCGAATCTCGACGGCGCCACCTTCGAGATCCAGATGCCCTTCGGCAACCCGGCGGCGACCACCTTGTCGGTGACGTTGGTCCAGCTCCGGCCGGTGTCGCGCGAGACCTGGACATTGCCATCGTCGGTGCCGACATACAGCAGACCCGGGCGCTTGATCGATTCGCCGACCGAGATAATCGTCGGCCACGCCACGATGCCGTCGTTCTTGGCGATGGTGATGTCGCTGCCTTTCACGCCCATCGTGACGACGTCGTCGCGGTTGGCATTGGCGGTCAGATCGGCGCCGACGCTTTCCCAGGTGAGGCCGCGGTTCGCGGAGCGGAACAGTTTGTTGCTGGCCGCGTAGATGATCTTCGGATCGTTCGGTGACATGTAGAGCGGCGTGTCCCAGTTCCAGCGCAGCACCGGCTCGCCGGGCTGCGGCTGCGGACGGATCGACATCGTTTCTCCGGTGACGCGATCGATCCGCACCATGTTGCCGTCCTGCGACTCGCTGTAGGCGATCCGGAAATCGGTCGGATCCTGGATCGCCACGAAACCGTCGCCGCCCTGCATCGTCTTCCACTCGTAGTTGGCGATGCCGGCGGCGCCGCGCACCGCGCTGGGGCCGCACCACACGTAGTTGTCCTGCATGCCGCCGCAGATGTTGTAGGGCGTCGCCATGTCGACGCTGACGTGATAGAAGAGCCCGATCGGCAGGTTGTGGAAGAAGCTCCAGGTCTTCGTCTGATCGAAGCTGACCGCCAGTCCGCCGTCGTTGCCGATCAGCACGTGATTCGAGTTGGCCGGGTCGATCCAGATCGCGTGGACGTCGTCGTGAATCGTCTGGGTCGCGTTGGTGTTGACGGTCTTGCCGCCGTCGGTGGAGTGGTGCAGCTTCACGCCGGCGTAGATGATGACGTCGGGATCGTTCGGGTCGATGCGGACCTGGCTGAAGTACATCGGCCGCGGATTCTCGTCGTTGACCTTCTTCCACGACGTGCCGCCGTCATCGGATCGATACACGCCGGTCGGAGTGGTGGGCGTGACGGTGGTGGCGACGTTGCTGCGGCCGGCGGGCGGCGGCGGCGCCTCGTCCGGGGCGGCGGCGGCACCGCGGCCGCCGCGGCCGTTCGTGGTGTCCGGGCCCTCGATCACGGCGTAGAGGATGCTCGAGCGCTTCCGGTAGACGTCGAAGCCGATGCGTCCCAGCGGTCCATCCGGGAAGCCGCCGCCCTTGATGCGCGTCCAGGTTTCGCCCGCGTTGGTCGACTTCCAGAGACCGCTGCCGGCCCCGCCGCCGTTCATGCAGCACGGCGTGCGCCGGCGCTGATACGTGGACGCGTAGAGGACGCGGTTGTCGGTCGGGTCCATGACGAGATCGTTGGCGCCCGGTGTCGTCGTCGACCTTCAGCACCTGCTTCCAGTTCCTGCCGCCATCGGTCGTCTTGTAGACGCCGCGCTCGCCGCCGGGTCCCCACAGACTGCCGGTGGCCGCGACGAACACGATGTCGTTGTTGCGCGGATCGATCACGATGCGATTGATGAACCGCGAGGTCGGCAGGCCCATCCGCGTGTAGGTCTTGCCGCCGTCGGTCGACTTGTAGACGCCGTCGCCCCAGCTCGTGCTCTGTCGGTTGTTGGACTCGCCGGTGCCGACCCACAACAGATCGGGGTTGCTTTGCGACACCGTCACGTCGCCGATGGAAATCAGTCCCTGATCCTGGAACTGCGGCTCGAACGTGGCACCCGCGTTCGTGGTTTTCCAGATGCCGCCGTGCGCCGAGCCGACGTAGAAGATCGACGGGTTCGCTTCGTAGACCGCGAGGTCGGCGATCCGGCCCGACATCCCCGCCGGCCCGATCGGCCGGAAATGCAGGGTCTCGAACGGACTGCCGCCGGCCACCGGACCTGCCGCGGGCTGGCCGGCGCGGCCGACCAGCGACTGCGCGCCGAATGACGCACACAGCAGGACGAATAGACCGAGAGGGCGATAACGTTTCATGATGAACTCCGGAAGACGGTAGTAGTTCCGCAGATTAAATCACCAACTCACCAATTCACCAATTGCGGCCGTTCTTGTAGACCCTCCCGCCCTTCATGACGAAGACGACGCGGCGCAGCGCGGTGATGTCCTGCAGCGGGTCGCCGTCGACGGCGATGAGATCGGCCTCGAAGCCATCCGCGATCGATCCGATGCGATCCCCCAGGTTCAGCGATTGGGCGTTGAGTGAGGTGGCGTCCCTGAGCGCGTCCCGTGCGGACTGCCCGGCGACCTGGACGCGGTAGATGATCTCCTCGGCGCTCCGGCCGTGCGCGCCGGCGCCGGCGTCGGTGCCCATCAACAGCTTCAGGCCGCTGACGGTGAGCGCCCGCTTGAACATCTCGCGCTTCATCGGGATGCCCTTCTCGGTGAAGGCGAATCCTTCCTCGTTGAAGTTGCCGATGCCGAAGTAGCGGCTCTTGTTCTCGAGGTAGTTCTGCGACACCAGGCCGATGTTGGGTTCGAAGTAGGTCCCGTGCTCCTGCATCAGTTTGAGCTCGGCGTCGGTGACCTGGCTGCCATGCGTCACCGTCGTGCAGCCGGCCAGCGTCGCCGCGCGGACCGACGAGGGGCTGTGCGCGTGCACCCAGGTGCGAAGGCCCACGGTTCTGGCTTCGGCGCACGCCGCCTGAATCTGCGCGTCGGTCATCGTCTGCGTGCCGCCTTCGCGGCTGCTCTTCGACGCGAACAGCTTGACGAGATCGGCGCCGTCCGCCTTGAGCTTCCTGACGAAGGCGCGGATCTCGTCCGGCGTGCCGGTGTTCTCGTTGATCGGCCGAATCGACGTCAACAGGCGCGGTCCGGGCACGACGCCGCGGGCGATGGCGGCCCGGACGTCGACGTCGAGCGGCGATCCGATGCTCTGCACCGTCGTGAACCCCGCCATCAGGGTGATGTAAGCGTTCTCCGCCTCGTAGAGAATCGACTGCTGCGGCGTCTCGCCGCGGGTGGTGGCGCGGCCGTCCGCGCCGAAATGGGTATCGAGGTGCACGTGCGTGTCGATCAGCCCGGGCAGGATGGTGAATCCCCGCAGGTCATACGTGGCCGTCGCGGCGCCGCCGCTTTCCACGCTCGCGATCTTCCCGTCGCGGACGACGATCGTCGCGTTGGCAATGACGCGGCCTCTCCCGTCGAAAGCCGAGGCGCCGCGGATGACCGTGGCCTGGTTCTGGGCGGTCGCGACGGCCGCCAGCGCGGCCCACAGCATCAGCGCGAGCGACGATTTCCTGTTCATCATGGTCGCCGCGTATCCTCACACGCGGAGGGCCGATGAGCAAGACTCGTCTCGAAGCGTTCAGCGACGGCGTGATCGCGATTCTCATCACGATCATGATTCTGGAGCTGAAGATTCCGGAAGAAACGGATGTCCACGCGCTGCGGCCCCTGCTGCCGATCTTCCTGACCTACGTCATGAGCTTCGTCTTCCTGGGCATCTACTGGAGCAACCACCACCACATGCTGCACGCCACCGAGCGGGTGAACGGCGCCGTGCTGTGGGCCAACCTGCACCTCCTGTTCTGGCTGTCGCTGGTGCCGTTCGTGACCGGCTGGATGGGTGAGAACCACGTCGCGGCGCTGCCGGCGGCCGTCTACGGCGTCGTGCTGCTCTGCGCGGCGATCGCCTACACCATTCTCCAGATGGTGATCATCCGGCTGGAAGGACCACATTCGAAGCTCGCGGCCGCCGTGAAGAAGGACGTCAAGGGCAAGCTCTCGCTCGTCATCTACATCGCTGCGATTTCGCTGGCGTTCGTCGAGCCGCGGCTGTCGTACGCGCTCTATGTCGCTGTGGCGTGCATCTGGCTGGTGCCGGATCGGCGCATCGAGCGGACGCTGCAGCGAAATTCCTAATGTCGTCCGGCGCTCTCCGCCCGGTGGCCCAGCGTCATCGCACTGAATCCGATCGTCAGGACGCAGCAGACGACCATCGTCACGAACACGCCGTCCCAGCCCCAGCGATCCGCGATCCAGCCGACGCCGGTGCCGGCGATGGCCGAGCCGAACACGTAGCCGAAGAACCCGGTGAAACCGGCCGCCGTGCCGGCGGCCTTCTTCGGCACCAGGTCGAGCGCGTGCAGGCCGATGATCATGATCGGGCCGTAGATGAGGAACCCGATCGCGATGAGGGCCGCGTAATCGATCCACAGCGGTCCGCTGCGATTCAGGCCGTAGACGACGACCGCGACGAGCGTCAGGCCCATGAAGAGGATGGTGGCCGGGGCGCGGCGTCCCTTGAAGACCGTGTCCGACATCCAGCCGCACGCGATCGTGCCCGGAATCGCGGCGTACTCGTAGAGCGCCCAGCCGATGCTCGATTGCTTGAACGAGAATCCTTTCGCGGTCTGCAGATAGGTCGGAATCCAGTTCTCGACGCCATAGCGCACGAAATAGACGAACGCGTTCGCGACCGCGATCGCCCAGAGGTAGCGGTTGTTGAGGACGTGCTCGACGAAGATTTCCCGATACGTGAAGGTGCGCTCGCTCGCGGCGTTGTAGTGCGGCGGGTAGTCGTTCTTGTATTCCTCGACCGCCGGCAAGCCGAGTGACTGCGGCGTGTCGCGCAGCAGGAAGAACGCGGCGACGGCCACCGCGGCGGCAATCGCCGCGTTGAAGTAGAACTTCGCGCCCCAGTCGCCGAACAGCGTCACGCCGAAGAGCGCGAAGCTCGCGACCAGGCCACCGCCGACGTTGTGCGCGACGTTCCAGACCGACACGACGAGGCCGCGCTCCTTGGTGCTGAACCAATGCACCATGGTCTTGCCGCACGGAGGCCACCCCATGCCCTGGACCCAGCCATTGGCGATCTGAATGACGATGACGAGCGCCAGCATGGCGTAGATCGCCTTGAACACACCGGACACGGTCATCAGCGCGCACGAGAGCAGCAATCCGAGCGGCAGGAAGTACTTGGGATTCGATCGGTCGGACACCGATCCCATCAGGAATTTCGAGACGCCGTAGGCGATCGACGATCCCGTCAGCGCCCACCCGAGGTCCGCCTTCGAGTACTCAGGATGCGCCGCCAGGATGTCGGGAATCGCGAGCGCGAGGTTGTTGCGGACGAGATAATACGCGGCATAGCCGGCGAAGATGCCGGCAAACACGCTCCGGCGATTCCGCCGGTACTCGCGGTCGACAGTCGAGAGCGCAATCCCCGACGAGCCCGCGGTCGATACGGCGTCTATCACGCTAATCCCTAATCCCTGATCCCAATCCCTAATCCCAGTCCCGAGTCATACACCCAGCTCCTGACGTCCGCGCCCGCCGGCGCCGTCTTCTTGATCCACTGCGCCATCGCCGGCATATATCGCTGATGCACCGTGCGGTTGCCGACGTTGTTCGGATGCTCCGTGTCGCCCGTGAAGCAGTGCTCGCGCCGCTCGCCGTAGACGATTTCGGCCTCTGACGACGGCGTCGCCCGGCCGAGGAACTCCTCCATCTGATACACGGCGTTGTTCAGATAGCCGTTGTCCATCGTCCCGCTCGTGATGTGAATCTTGCCGCGCAGCTTCGGCCCGAGCGTCGCCCAGTCGCGCTGCAGGATGTAGCGCAGGTCGTAGTGATCGCGCCAGTAGATCGCGACCTCGCGATCGATCGCGCCGGTGAGCTTGTCGTACAGCGGCTTGTAATAGCCGTCCTCGCCAACCGGACCGAAGACCGAGGCCCACGCGTCGTGCTGCCCCGCCGAACGGCCGTGGGTCCCGAGCACGAGCTCCACCAGATTGCGCTCCTCGAACGTCGAGTACAGATGATCGCGGAAGTCGCGAAAGCCCGGCTTCGGCGTCCGCTTGAACGGGTTGTCTTCGTAGTAGTAGTAGGCGTTCTTTTCGTCGTAGATGTTCACCGAACGGTAGGAGCGGAAGTCGACCGGATCGGGACAGAGCGCCCAGGCGCCGTTGTAATCGTCCGGATAGAACACCTGCACGCCGAACGCTTCCCAGCCCCCGGTCGATCCACCCGTCATGACGCGGGCCCATCCCTGACCGATGCCGCGGAACTGCTGCTCGATCATCGGCAGCAGATCTTTGGTGATCGCATCGCCGTAGGGGCCGTGGTTCGCGGAGTTCACGGCGTAGGAGTCGTCGAAGTACGGCGTCGGGTGCTGAATGAGGACGTGAATCATGCGCGGGAAGTTGGCGCCGTTCCAGTCCTTGTAGAACTGGTAGGCGGCTGCCTGCGTCTGCCGCTGCGCGTCTGTCGCCCTGGCATCCGGAGGCGATTCGCGCCAGCCGTCGCTTTCGGCGCCCGCCGGGAAGTGCCCATGGTGCACGAGCACCGGATAGTGGGCGTTGGGATGCAGCGCCCAGTCCTTGGGCAGCGTCACGATCGCACCGAGATGCATCGGCCGGCCCCAGAACTTCGAGAGACGATCGTTCTGGACGCGGAGGTACTTCACCTGCGCGGTGTCTTTCGGTGGCGCGATTGGTGGAATTTCCTGGTCCAGGGAGATCCTGATCTCCGCGCCCGCGGCAGAATCGACGCGCATCTTGACCGGCGTGCTGTAGAAGTTGCCCGGCTTCCGGTCCCAGCGCTGTCCCTCGCCCTGGTCCATCGGCATCTTGATGGTGTGGCCGTCGCCGCGGTGGAACGTTTCGTAGCGGTTCAACAACGCCTGCACGTAGTAGTCGCCGGCGGGAATGTCCGTCAGGCTCCGGACCGGCCAGCCCCAGACCCGCTCGTCGATGACGACGTCCTGGCCGGGTTTGAGACCATCGACGTCGACGCCGAAAATCGGCCGCGTGCTGTTGGCGCGGTACTGGTCGCTCTGAAACCGCGGCTCCGTCTTGCCGTCGTCAGAGATGAACAGCAGGACACGGCCGTCGAGCGGCTGGGCGCTGCGGGCGGCGGGAAACGAGATCGCAAACCGCAGGCGGCCAGGACTCTGCGCGCGGGTGACGAACACACCGGAACCAGCCAGCACCAGCGCGCACGCAAACGCGACGGTCACCTTCACATACATGGCGCGAGTTCTAGCGCGACCGCGGTCGCGACATAATTCGGACCACACGGCAGACACAGAGTCACAGAGTCAGCCGCCTTCGCGCGTCGCGCTTCGGCGGGCCAAGCAGCGAAGGAATCAGGCGAGCACGCACAGGGAAGACCACCGATTCGACGGGCGCCGCGATGCGGCCACTGGGACCGAAACGATCCGCGGAAATGAGTCGCTCTGAGCGCTTCCGGTCGACTCATTTCCGCGGATCGTTTCGGTCGCCAGCGATGGCCGGCGTCGCCGGCCATCCCGTCGAATCGTCAGCTCCGTGTCTCTGTGCCTCTGTGGCCAGATTTGTCGCGCGTGCTCGCGCTCGAGCACGCTTCTCCGGTGCGTGTGGGCTTACAAATCGCGGCGCGCGTAGGCGATGTTGGCAATCACCGCGCCGGCGACGAAGACGCCGAGCAGCGTCACGACATTCGACATCGCGAGCGGCTGGCCGCCCATTATTTCGAATGGATCGAAATAATGAAACGGCGACACGCGCGCGAGTGGCGCGACGGAATCCCAGAAGCGGGCGACGTAGTCGAGCACGGACATCGCGAACGCCAGCAGCCCGGCTGTCGCGGCGACCGTCGACCGGCGTCGCGACACGGACGCAAGCGCCACCGTCAGGCCGCCCCAGGCCAGCACGAGGCAGGCCAGGTTGACCGCCAGAGAGACGACCACGCCTGCACTCGGCTGGCGCGCGGACGCCGGCGCAAACAGTCGGAGCCCGCTCCACGTCGCCGCCAGCATGCAGACCATCGCGCCGATGGTCGCGACAAGCAGCATGACGAGCGTGCGATTGATGGGCACCGTGCGCGGCAGCGGACGCGACATCATCAGATCAACGAACTTCGTGTCGATCTCGGCCGTGGGTTCCGACCCGAGACCGATCGCGGTCGCGATCAGAAAGAGCTGGACGAGCGGATGCGAGTAGCCGAACAGCACAAAGCCGGTGAACGACGCCGCGATCATGTTGCTGGCCTGCGTCATGAACGCCGGCAGCACGGCTTCGAGCAGCTGGAACCGTCCCGACAGCTCCAGGCTTCGCGCCGCGAGAATCATGAAGAACTGAAAAGCGACGAGGACGAGCGTCGTCGCGGCCAGGAAACCGCGCCACCGGCGCAGCGAGTACCGCACGAGGGTGATCGACGCCGGTCACGACGCGTCCACCCGATAGAAGCTGCGGAGCACGTCTTCAAGCGACGGCTCGACGATCTCGAGATCCCTGACCGGCAGATCCGCGAGAACCGCCAGCAGCGGTCCAATCTCGTGCTCGACCTTGACGCTCCAGCCATCCGGCGTCCGGCCGACGAGCGACATCCCGGCAGCCAGCGCCATCGGCTCGACCGGCTGGCTGAACTGAATCCGCACGGTCCGTCCGCTCCGGCGTCGGGCCTCCTCGACGGTCGACAGCAACACCATTTCGCCATCGCGAATCACGCCAATGCGATCGCAGAGCCGCTCGACCTCTGAGAGGACATGCGACGACATGAACACGGTTCGACCGCGTCCGCGCAACTCGAGCAACAGCTGGTGGAGCGCGCGCTGAACCAGCGGATCGAGCCCCTCGGTCGGCTCGTCGAGGATCAGCAGCGGCGGATCCGCCTGCAGCGCCTGAATGAGTCCAAGCTTGCGCTTCATCCCGGTGCTGTAGGCGCGAAGCGGCCGCCGGAGATCCGCTCGCGCCAGCTCGAGTCGATCCGCGAGCTGCAGCCGGAGCGTGGATCATCCCCACCGCCGCTCAAGCGGGCCATGAGGTCCAGCACCTCGAGGCCGGTCATGTCCGAGTAGAAACCGAGTTCGCCCGGCATGTAGCCGACCGTGGCGCGCGCCAGCCGGCTTTGCCGCTGGCAGTCGAACCCGAACAGCTGCGCCTGGCCGCGGCTCGGGCGCAACAGATCCAGCAGGATCCGGATCGTCGTCGTCTTGCCGGCGCCGTTCAGTCCGAGGAACCCGAAGATCTCGCCGCGCTGCACGTCGAAGGTGACGCCCCGAACCGCGTGCACCTGGCCGTACGACTTGGCGAGGTCGCGGATGGCAATGGCAGGCCCGTCAGCCGGCACCGTCACGCCTGCCGCCTGACATCGTCCGATGACGCGACGTTCGCGGCATGTGGCACGTGCGTCAGGGCGCCAGTTGCTTCGACGCTTCCCATCGCGTTCGCTGAACACTCAGAAACTGCTGGAACGCGGCGTCGCGTCGGATCGGGTCGAGCGCCGAGTCCTGGGCAAATACCGGGTAGCAGGGATAGCCGTCGGCGGCGGTCTGCTCCAGCCATCTCACGGCCTCTGGCGCCTGGCCGGCGAGCGCGTAGGCGCGTGCGATCGTGAAGGCGGTGTGATGAAAGTGGCCGAAGCCTTTTCCTTTTTCCTGCGCCTTGCTGATCAAGCTCGACATCAGTGAGAGGTCACGGCGATCGGCCGCGAGGACCGCAAGCATCGCGTTGTTCATGCCGCCGGTGTCTTCAGGATGCGTTCGAATGTAGGCGTCAAGCGTCGCTCGGGCGTCGTCCTTCCTCCCAAGATGAAACAAGGCGTCGGCTGACTGAAATGCAAGGAGCGGAGGCTGAAATCCGTCCGGCGTTTGCCGAAAGACATTCAACGCGTCGTCATAGCGGCCCTGGTACAGAAACACAACCCCCTCGCGGAAATGGGCGAGCGTGTTGGCTGGATTCAGGCGCATCGCTTCGTGCACCTCACGCATCGCATCGTCGAGCAGACCGATGTGCAGGTAGACGAGGCCGAGTTGATGATGTGCCTCATCGGAATTCGGATTGAGAGCCAGCGTACGTCGGTACTCGGCAATCGCGCGTTCATGCGGGAATTGATTCCACGACTGCCAGAGCAAGAGGCCCTGGGCAAGATGCGCGGCGTCGAGATCCGGATCGATCGCAAGCGCTCGCTGCACTTCGACGAACGCCCGCTCCTGCAGCGACGGCTCGTCGCGGCTGACGTAAAACAGGTGTTGTCCATACGCGCGGGCAAGTTCCGCGTGAGCCGCCGCGAACCCTGGATCGGCCTCGACCGCCCGTTCGAAGTAGTCAATCGTCTGGCGAATCTCTTCGGGGCTCTCGCGGCCTTCGTGAAACCGGCCTCGAAGATACAGGTCGTAGGCCTGCGAGTTCGTGGATGCCTGGGCCGACAGCCGTCTCCGTTCCTGTGGCGTGATGTTGATCCGAATCGCCTCGCCGACCGAAGCGGCGACCTCGGCCTGGATCGTGAGGATGTCTGCCGCGGCGCGATCGTAGCGCTCGCTCCACAGGCTTCGATCAGTTGCCGCGTCAACCAACCGAGCCGTGACGCGCATCCGATCGCCGGATCGAGCGATCGTGCCTTCGACGACCGCCTGAACGCCCAACTGTCTGGCGATCTCAGCGACCGACTTCCGGGACCGCTTGAACGCCATGACGCTGGTTCGCGACGTCACCGTCAGGCCTTTGATCCTGGACAAACGATCGATCAGCTCTTCGGTCAGACCATCCGCGAGGTAACTCGTCAGCCGGATTGCCGGAAAGGTCCTCGAGCGGAAGCACCGCCAGCGACTCGACACGGCCGCCCACGCTCGCGGCCGGGAACGGGCGCTGCAGGCCGCCACGCGCCATGACCACCGCGACGACGGCCGCAGCCGCGAGAGCAGCAGCCACACCCCACCACCAACCTCGGCCGCTCGATCGAACCGCCGCGTCCGCACTGGCTCGTACCGCCGCGATGGCGGCGCGGAGCTCGCCGCCATTGGCGTACCGTCGTCCTCGATCCTTTTGCAGGCACTGATCAACGATCGCCGCCAGGCCGGCCGGTACCGACGCGGCTAGCCGCGGCGGCCGGTCCCGCACGATCGCCGATGTGACATCGACACCGCTCGAGCCGTCGAACGGCCGCAGCCCTGACACCATTTCATAGAGCAGCACACCGTAAGACCAGATGTCGGTCCGCGCATCCGCCATCTCGCCGCGCAACGCTTCCGGCGACATGTAAACCAACGTGCCAGCAACGACGTCTCTGCTGTCCAGTGTTTCGACGGAACGAGTCGCGTCCTCGACCGCTTTCGGCAGCCGCATCGCCAGTCCGAAATCGAGGACCTTGGCGTGACCCTCGGGCGTGACCAGCACATTGGCGCCCTTCAGGTCCCGGTGCACGATTCCACGATCGTGCGCATGTGCGAGCGCGTCCGCGATGTCGAGCGCGTAGCGCAGAACTTCGTCGAGCGGCAATCCGCCTTTGGGAATGACGTCAGACAGCCGGCGGCCCGCGATCAGCTCCATCGCGACGTAGACGCGCCCGTCGCTGTCGCCAACGTCGTAAATCGTGCACACCGCCGCATGGTTGAGCGAGGCCGCGAGTTGGGCTTCCTTGACGAGACGCGCACGCGCGGTTTCGTCGGACAGCGCGCCGGGCGGGAGTATTTTCAGAGCGACGTCGCGATCCAGTTTGGTGTCGTGAGCGCGGTAGACTTCGCCCATGCCGCCGGCGCCAATGGCGGCCACGACCTCATAGGATCCGAGGCGAGCACCAATCGAAACTGTCACGGATTCGCGCCGATTCTCTCACACCTCCATCAAGAGACCGACAACCCGGCGCTTCAAATCACACCGGCCTTCGCGTCAGACACTGGCGTGAGTGCTAGACTCTGGTTTTTCTCGGAGGAGTGCATCATGCCCGGCCTTTCTCGCGGTCGATCGTTCTGGCTGTGCATCGCGTTGCTCGCGCTACTCAGCCGGGTGGGGACTCGGCGTGCCGGCGACCCGCGTCGTCGCCCAATCGACCGACGGCGCCATCGACAAGGCGATCGTGGACGCGCTCAAGTGGCGCAGCATCGGGCCGCTCCGCGGCGGACGCTCGATCGCGATCGCCGGCGTGAAGGGCCGACCGAAGGAAGGCTATTTCGGCGCGGTCGGCGGCGGCCTCTGGAAGACGGTCGACGGCGGCCTGAGCTGGAATCCGGTCACGGACGGCCAGATCAAGAGCTCGTCGGTCGGCGCCGTGGCGGTGTCCGACTCGAACCCCGACGTCGTGTACATCGGCATGGGCGAATCGTGCATCCGCGGCAACATCATGCCGGGCGACGGCGTGTACAAGTCCACCGACGCCGGCAAGACCTGGACGCACGTCGGCTTCCGCAACTCCGACGCCATCTCGAAGATCCGCATTCACCCGACCAACCCTGACATCGTGTTCGTCGCCGACTTCGGCCTCTACGGCAAGGAGAGCGACGAGCGCGGCATCTTCAAGTCCACGGACGGCGGCAAGAGCTGGAAGAAGGTGCTGTTCAAGGATGCGAAGTCCGGCGGCATCGACGTGGCGATCGATCGCCGGAATCCCAGCGTGATGTTCGCGGCGCTTTGGGAGGCGTATCGCGTCGAGTACCAGATGTCGAGTGGCGGTCCCGGCAGCGGTCTTTACAAATCGACCGACGGCGGCGAGACCTGGAAGGAGATCACGCGCACCGGCGGACTGCCGCAAGGACTCTACGGCAAGATGTCGATCGCCATCTCGGGCGCCGACTCGAATCGCGTCTACGCGCTGATCGAAAACGACAAGGGCGGCCTGTACAGTTCAGACGATGCCGGCGCGACCTGGAAGCTGGTGAACGAGGCGCGCAGTGTCCGTCAGCGCGCCTTCTACTACACGCATGCCTTCGCGGATCCGAACAACAAGGACGTCGTCTACATGTTGAACACGAGCGCGTTCCGCTCGGTGGACGGCGGCAAGACGCTCACGCAAATCGGCCAGGGCACGCACGGCGATCACCACGACTTCTGGATCGATCCGGACGACTCGAATCACGTGATGGTCGCCAACGACGGCGGCGGCGCGGTGTCGTACGACATCGCCTCGGCGCAGCGGCACTGGACGGGCCAGGAGTTTCCGACCGCGCAGTTCTACCACGTGATTACCACCGGGCACGTGCCGTATCACGTCTGCGGCGCCCAGCAGGACAACTCGACGATCTGCGTGTCGAGCGCGACGACCTTCGGCCGCGGCGGCGGTGGCGGCGGCGGCCGCGGCAACGTCGTCCCGCCCTACGACGCCGGCGGCGGCGAGCCGGGCTACATCGCGCCGGACCCGAAAGATCCGGATGTGTTCTTCGCCGGCGCCAACAACGGCGCGTTCCTCACGCGGCTGAACCGGCGCACTGGCGAACTGAAAGAGGTCGGCGCCTATCCGCGCTTCTTCTCCGGCGAAAACTCGGCGCAGGTGAAAGAGCGCTGGCAGTGGACCTACCCGATCATCTTCTCGCCGGTCGATCCCAAGGTGCTGTACACCTCGTCGCAGCGGGTGTGGAAGACGACCGACGACGGGCAGACGTGGACCGCGATCAGCGGCGACCTGACACGTCACGATCCGAAGACGTTCCAGGATTCGGGCGGACCGATCACGCACGACATGAACAGTCCCGAAATCTACGGCACGGTGTTCTCGCTGGCGCCGGGAAAGACCGACGTCAACATCCTGTGGTCCGGATCGGACGACGGCATCGTCCAGTTGACGCGCGACGGCGGCAAGACCTGGACGAACGTCACGCCGAGGGACATGCCGGACTTCGGTCGCGTCAGCCAGATCGACGCATCGATCTTCGACGCCGGTTCGGCGTACGTGTCGGTGAAGAAGCCGCTGCTCGAGGATTTCTCACCCTACATCTTCCGGACGCACGACTTCGGCCGGACGTGGACGAAGATCGTGACCGGGATCGCGGCGAACGATTACATCAGCTCGGTGCGTGAGGATCCGGTGCGCAAGGGCCTGCTCTATGCCGGCGCGCAGCATGGCTTCTACGTGTCGCTCGACGACGGCGATCACTGGCAGCCGCTGTCGAGCGGCCTGCCGGACACCCAGGTGTCGGACATCTGGGTGGAAGGGCAGGACATCGCGATCGCGACGCACGGCCGCTCGTTCTACGTGCTCGACGACGTGACGCCGCTGCGGCAATACAACGCGTCGGTGACGTCCACGGCCGACGCGCATCTGTTCAAGCCTGGTGACGCGATTCGCGGCGGCAGCCCGGCGCGCTTCACGTACTGGCTGAAAAAACCGGCGCAGAACCTGAAGCTCGAGATTCTCGACGCGCGCGGCCAGGTGATGCGCTCGTTCGATGGCGCGCTGCCAGCGGCCGGCAGGGGAAGAGGTCGAGGGGATGCCGCGAGCGCGGCGCCGTCCGAGCAGGGCCGCGGTGCAGCCGGCGCTGGTCAGCCTGCCCCCACAACCTCAGGGCAGGCGGAGGGGCGTGGCGGCAACGAAGCCGCAACGGGCGGCGCGGACGAGGAAGAAGGCGGCGGACGCGGACGCGGCGGTCCACCACCTGCGATGACGGCCGGCGTCCAGCGCTTCTCCTGGGACTTGCAGTCGACGCCGGTCGCGTCGTTTCAGGGCATGGTGCTGTGGGGCGCGACGCAGGCCGGACCGGCCGTGCTGCCGGGCACGTATCAGGCGCGGCTGACCGTCGACGGCCGGCCGCAGACGCAGTCGTTCACGGTGAAGAAGCATCCGTTCCGCAGCGCCACCGATGCGGACCTGCAGGCGCAGTGGGACCTGGCGTCGCAGATTCGCGACAAGGTGAATGAAGCGAACAACGCGGTCATTCAGATTCGGCGGATCAAGAAAGACCTCGCCGAGCGCGTCGAGAAAGCGAACAACGCCGACGCGAAGGCGATCGCCGAGCTGCTGCAGAAAGAGCTGACCGCTGTCGAGGAGGACGTCTACCAGGTGCGGAACCAGAGCAACCAGGATCCGCTGAACTTCCCCATCCGCACCAACAACCGGCTGGCGTCGCTGCTCCGCGTCGTGCAGGCCGGCGAGGGGCGGCCGACGAGCAATGTCGGGCCGATCTTCGAGGATCTGAAAGCCGAGCTGAAGGTCGAGACCGATCGCCTGCAGCGCGCGTTGACGACGTATCTGCCGCGCTTCAACGAGGTGGTTCGGCGTCTCGGACTGCAGCCGGTTGCGGAGAAGTAATCAGTCGGGGCTAGGGGCTGGGACTAGTGACGGTCGGGGCTAGGTACCCAGTCCCCAGTCCCCAGTCCCCGAGCTCGAGCCAGCCCGAGCCCTAGCCCCCAGCCCCTAGCCCCTGCACGCTGATTGACAAGCAACCGTATGGTTGCATATTATCGGCCTCATGACGATCACAACATCGACCGACCGCATCGAACGCCGCATCGTCCTCAAGGCACCGCGTTCACGCGTGTGGCGCGCGCTGTCGAACGCCGAAGAATTCGGCAACTGGTTTGGCGTCGCCCTCAAGGGCGCCAACTTCACCGCCGGCAAGCGCACGCAAGGCCAGATCACGCATCCGGGATACGAACACCTCACCTGGGATGTGCTGATCGAGCGGGTCGAGCCCGAGCGGCTGCTCTCCTGGCGCTGGAAGCCCGGCGCGGTCGACACGTCAGTCGACTACTCGAAGGAGCCCGACACGCTGGTCGAGTTCGAACTCAAAGACGTCGACGGCGGCACGCTGCTGACGGTGGTCGAGTCCGGCTTCGACAAGGTGCCGGAATGGCGCCGCCTGGATGCCTTCCGCATGAACAGCGGCGGGTGGGACATCCAGATGCAGAACATCGAACGCCATGTCGCCACGCCATAGCACAGCGCACGGGACCGGTGGCGCTGAAGAAGGCGGCGCTGAGGAGCTCGGCGCCGATCTTCGCGGCGCTCGGCGACGAGACGCGGTTGCGGATCATCGCGGTCCTGTGTGCCGGCGGCGCGCTGTCGATCACGCAGCTCACCACCGGCACCGAGATCACGCGTCAGGCGGTCACCAAGCACCTGCACATCCTCGCGAGGGCCGGCATGGTGCATCACGTCAAAGTCGGCCGCGAACGGCTGTGGGAGTTCGAGCCGGCGCCGCTGGTGGAAGCGCGCCGGTCGCTCGACGTCATCGGACAGCAGTGGGATTACGCGCTCAGTAAACTGAAGCTGGCGGTGGAACGGTAACCTACGGGAAACACCGAAACCGCTGAGCACGCGGAGCACGCAGAGCTAGTTTTTCTCTGCGATCTCTGCGGGCTTTGCGGTTAGATGGCGGTCTACCGCTGATCCGCGCAGCCCGGCATACGGAACGCGCCGATGCGGCTCGAGTAGCTGGCCGCGTCCTTCTTGATGTAATCGCCGACGTACCAGATGGTGCAGTCGTCGCTCGGATCGACCGCGGTCTGCGAGTAGTCCTCCCAGCGCATCACGGTCTGCGCCGCCTCGCCCTCGACGAGCACCGTCTCGCGCAACGTCAGCCGGCCAGGCGGATCCGCCGCGAGCCGGCCGGCGAACCGCTGGCCGGCGAAGTGCGACCCGCCGCCGAACGAGTAGCCGATCCCGATGTTGCCGGATCGATCCATCGCCGGGCTCGCCATCCATCGGAATAGCGAGTCGGGCGCATACGTGCCCTGCTGGAACAGCGTGACCTCGCGCGCGCCGTCGATTCGGAACTCGTACCAGCGGACGCCGCCTCCGCCCGCGGCGGTGTTCACCGAATGCACGGCGACGATCGACTCGTGCCCGTTGACCCGCCGATAGACGAGCCGCGGCATGATCTTGTCGCCCTGCGCATCGAGGCGCCGCTCGGAGCCCGGCTGCGGCACGCAGTTCGTCAGCTGACCGCCGCACAGATACCGATACGGCGCCACGCCGATCTTCTTCGGACCAACTGTCCTGGTCTTCGACGGATCGCGCCAGTCCACGTGACACCTGCCAGACGAAGATGCCGTCGTCTTCCAGGATCCCCTTGAGCTGTGTCCCGCCGGCGGCCATCATCACGTTCGGCGCGCCTGGCGGCGGCAGCGCCTTCCCGTCGATGTCGGCATTGTTCAGGAAGTTGACGCCGTCGATGACGATGCACTGTTCGGTGGCTGGCTCGCCCTTCAGCATCTTCG
The DNA here is from genome assembly GCA_963792175.1 of uncultured Acidobacteriota bacterium. Classification (GTDB taxonomy): domain Bacteria; phylum Acidobacteriota; class Vicinamibacteria; order Vicinamibacterales; family CAVVIG01; genus CAWBVG01. The sequence continues at coordinate 34,764 of CAWBVG010000004.1, read as the reverse complement.
CGCGATCCGCGATGCACACGTGCTTCTGAATCACCTCGTCGCCGGTGCTGGTCGGCACGTAGTAGCCGTCGGGCCAGATCGCCGGCCGCGGGTAGTCCGGAAACAGCGTGCGCGGAAACTCGTAGCGATGGTAGGGGCCGAGCGGATCGGCGCCGGCGCTGACGGCATAGCACATCGCGTGCAGCGCATGTGGCGGCTCGAGCCGCCGGAAGATCGGCATGACCAGCAGCCATCGTCCGGCGAGCTGGTCGTAGCGAACCACGGCGTCGCCGTTGTTGTAGGTCTCGCAGGGGCCGCCGAAGTCCTTGAAGATCGCGTTGGTGTTGACCGGTCCCGAGAGCACGCGTCCGGTGGTGTCGAACCGTTTTCCCTTCTTCGTGAAGACCGCCATGCGCGAGTTGACGGTCTGCACGATGTGATCGGGACCGACGGCGAGGCTGTTGTCCGAGGGATTTCGCAGCGCCGCCGTGCCCTGGGGGCCTTCGAAGCCGACGCCCATGCCGTCGAAGCTGGCGACGAGCGCCGCCGGCGGCCGCGTGCCTGGCGCGGTCTGCTCGACGTCGTTCGCGCGACGACGGCGAACGCGATCGCGAAGGCGCAGCAGAGCACGTCGACAGCCACGAAAACACGAAACACGAAGAAAGACGCTGCGTTTCGTGGTTTCGTGTCTCGTGGGATCGTCTTGCGCGGCGCGCGCCATCAGATCGCCGTCTGATGCTTCGGCTGGTACAGTCCGAGCTCGCTGCCGCTTGGCAGCGGGATGGTCGTCTTGATCCCCCACTCCGCCTCGTCGACTTCCGTGCATGTGACGTTTTTCGCGGCGAGCGCCTTGATCGTCGCCTGCAGGTCGTCGCACATCAGGTACACGAGCGCGCCCATCATCTGGTGGCCGGCATGCGTCTCGGAAAACTCGCCCGTCACCCGGATGCACCGCGGCCTCGGCGGGCGGCAGCGCGAAGATCATCCAGCCGCGGCCGATGTCGATCGCGCGGAACTCGAGCACGTCCCTGAAGAACGCCCGATCGGCCTCGGGATTCCTGCTGTAGAACAAAACGTGGGCGCCTGTGAACTTCGGCATGCGTAGATAATAAGCTGAACCTATGCATCAGCCTGAGCAGCGAGTTCCCTGGTACCTGTGGTGTGCCGCCCTGGCCGTCACCTCGGCGTACGTGGGCGGTTACTGGGACATCTCGTGGCATCGCTCGATCGGGCGCGACACCTTCTGGTCGGCGCCGCACATCGCGATCTACGCCTGCGGCGTGCTCGCCGCTCTGTCATCGGCGTACTTGATCTTCACCTCCACATTTGGGAGCTCGCCGGCCCTTCGCGGCGCGGGCGTCCGGATCTGGGGTCTCTCCGGGCCGATTGGCGCCTTCATCTCGGCCTGGGGCGGCATGGCGATGCTCGTCTCCGCGCCGTTCGACGACTGGTGGCACAACGCGTATGGGCTCGACGTCAAGATCATCAGCCCGCCGCACATGGTGCTGGCCACCGGGTTTTTCGGCATCGAGTTCGGCACCATCATGCTGCTGCTCGCGTTCATGAACCGCGCGAGCGATCGCCTGCGCACGCGCCTGCAGTGGCTGTTCCTCTACGTGGGCGGCACGACGGTGTGCGAATCGCTGCTGATCAAGCTGGAATACATCAGCCGGCCGGAAATGCACGGCGCCCTCTTCTACATCGTCGTCGCGATCGGGACGCCGGCCATCATGGTCGCCCTGGCCATCGCCTCGCGCCAGCGATGGGCGTGCACGACGATGGCGGCGGTCTACACCGCTTTCGGGGTCGGGTTCCTGTGGATCCTGCCGCTGTTCGCCGCGGAGCCGAAGCTGGGTCCGGTGTACCACCAGGTGACGCACTTCATCCCCTGGGAGTTTCCGCTCCTGCTGATCGTCCCGGCGCTGATCGTCGACCTCATTCTCCAGCGCACCGACGGCTGGCGGCCGATTGTCCGAGCGCTCGCGACGGGCGCCGCGTTTCTCGCGACGTTCATCATCGTGCAATGGCCGTTCGCGAACTTTCTGATGACACCGCTGGCGCGCAATCGCGTGTTCGGGACGACGTACTTCGACTACAGCACGAGCGCGCGGTCGCTGTACGCGCGCTATGCCTTCCTGCCAGCAGCCGCGCCCGCGCAATTCTGGCGCGGGCATGCTGATCGCCCTCGCCGTGTCGTCGGTGATGATGTGGATCGGCCTGCGCGCCGGACGCGGCATGCAGCGGATTCAGCGATGACAGCCGTCCGCTGGCTGCTGGTTCTCGCGATCGTCTGTGCGTGCCAGGTGGCCGGCGAGGCGCACGTCGGCAGCCCGGACGTCTTCCTCGACGCCTCGGCGGGACCTTATCGCCTGCTGGTCACGGTTCGCCCGCCGCACGCAATCCCCGGAGTCGCCGACGTCGAAGTGCGTTCCACATCTGCTGACGTCCAGGACGTGCGGATCGTGCCGCTCCCGCTCACCGGCCCGGGCGCGGAGTTTGCGCCGGTGCCCGATCGCGCGGTGCGATCGTCAGAGGATCCGCAGCTGTTCACCGGTCATCTCTGGATGATGACCGCCGGCGCCTGGCAAGTGCGGATCACGGCAACCGGCGACCGCGGCGAAGGGTCACTCGCAGTCCCCGTCCCGACATTGCCGCAGTCGACGCTCGCGATGAGCGCCGCGCTGCGTGCGCTCCTCGTGGGACTCATGCTGATTTTGGCCGGTGGGTTCGTCGCGATCGTCGCTGCCGTGGCGCGCGAGGCGAGCCTGCCGCCTGGCGCGTCACCCGACAAGAGGGCCAGACGCCGCGGGCGAATCGCCGGCACGATTGCCGCCGCCCTCGCGATCCTGGTGGTCATGCTCGGGAACTCCTGGTGGGGTGCCGAGGCGGCACTGTATGGGCGGTATGTCTACAAACCGCTGGAGGCGACCGCCACGGTCGCGCCCGATGGACGGCTCGCCTTGACGCTGCGCGATCCCGGCTGGATCGGATCCCGGCGGCTCGACGACTTCGTGGCCGACCACGATCACCTCATGCACCTGTTCGTCGTCTCGCCGGCACTCGATCGGCTGTGGCACCTTCACCCGGCGGAAGCGGCGACGGCCGCGTTCGAGCAGCGGCTGCCCGACATGGCGCCAGGGCAGTACGAGCTGTTCGCGGATCTCGTGCACGCCACCGGCGTCTCTGAAACCGTGGTCGCGCAACTCGAGGCGCCAGCCTTTCAGGGGGCGCCACTCACCGGCGACGACAGCGCGCTCGGTTGACGACGCGACCACCGAAGATCGTGTGGGTACACGACGAGAAGCCGCTCGTCCCCAAACGGCTGACGATGTTCACGTTCCGCGTGGACGATGCGTCTGGACAACCCGCGACCGATCTCGAGCTGTACATGGGCATGCCCGGACACGCCGTGTTCGTGCGCCGGGATCGGCGTGTGTTTGCGCACGTCCACCCCGCCGGATCGGCGCCGATGGCCGCGCTCGCCATCGGCCAGCGCGGGCTGGCGGCGGCGAACAACCGCGACGAGGCGGCGGCCGACCCGCACGCGAGCCATACGGCCACGCCGCCGTCGACCGTCTCGTTCCCGTATGGCTTTCCGGAAGCCGGCGATTACCGGATCTTCGTGCAGGTGAAGCGCAGCGGACGTATCGTTACCAGTGCGTTCGACGCGCACGTGGACTCATCAGGAGGCTGAATGTTGAAGTTGCTTGTGATTGGCATTTCGTTCGCCGCCGGCGTTGCCGCGCAGCAAGCGGATACCGCGCCGCCGAAACCCAACGACTACGCCGACGGCAAGACCTGGCTGTGCCGGCCGGGACGGCAGGACGCCTGCGCGATCGATCACACCACGACGGTGGTCGCCGCCGACGGCAAGCTGTCCAAAGAGACGTGGACGGCCGATCCGAACGCGCCGATCGACTGCTTCTACGTCTATCCGACGATCTCGACCGACCCGACGCCGAACAGCGACATGAACGCGGACCCGGCGGAGCTGAACGTCATCAAGCAGCAGTTCGCGCGCTTCGCATCGAAGTGCAAGCCGTACGCGCCGCTCTACCGTCAGGTCACGCTGGTGGGTCTGCGCCGCATGCTCGCGCCGGGCGCCACCGTCACGCTCGACCAGGGCCTGCAGTACGACGACGTGAAGGACGCGTGGAACTACTACCTGAAGAACGACAACAAGGGCCGCGGCGTCGTGCTGGTCGCGCACTCGCAGGGATCGTTCATCCTGAACCGGCTGATCCACGATGAAATCGACGGCAAGCCGATTCAATCGAAGCTGGTGTCGGCGATCCTGCTCGGGACGGTCGTCGCGGTGCCGAAAGGGAAGGACGTCGGCGGGACGTTTCAGCACGTGCCGCTCTGCCACGCGGCAACGCAGACCGGGTGCGTCATCACGTTCGCGTCGTTCCGATCGACCGTCCCGCCGCCGGCCAATACGTTGTTCGGGCGCGTTCCTGACGCAGCCATGGCGGCGGCGTGCACCAATCCGGCGGCGCTCGCCGGCGGCAGCGGTGAATTGCGCGCGTACCTCGATAAGACCGGCCGCACGATCACCAGCAATGCGCCCGGCAAGCCGTGGGTGACGCCGGAGCAGCCGATCGAGACGCCGTGGGTGAGCGTTCCCGGCCTGCTGACGGCGAAGTGCGCGTCGAACGAGAACGCGAGCGGTTATCTCGAGGTCACCGTCCACGGCGACCCCGCCGACCCGCGCGTCGACGACATCGTCGGCGACATCGGCGCGGGCCCGAACGTGCTCGCGAACTGGGGCCTGCACCTCATCGACGTCAATCTCGTGATGGGCAACCTGCTGGACATCGTCGTCGCAGCAGACGAAGGTGTATCAAAGACGAGGTAAGAGCTAGGGGCTAGGGGCTAGCTGCTCACTACAGAGAGGGGACTGGGGGACTTGGGGACATGGGGACTACTGCAGTCCCCGAGTCCCCTAGTCCCCTAGTCCCCCTCCGACGACCTTCCTCGCGACGTCGCGCGACGCGGATCGTCCCCGGCTTCACCACCCTGGCGTTGATGCCGCGCAGATTCAGCTCGCGGCCCACCGGCGAGTTGACGAACTTCATCGCTTCAAGACCGAAGCGCGACACAAACTTCTGACACCCGGTGTGCGGCTGGTCCGTGACCTCAATCACCGCCGACCCGACGGCGAGTCGCGTCCCCGGCGGCAGGTTCTCCCCGCTGAGGTCCAGGTCCATGAACAGCTGATCGCCCGCGAGGTGCCACCGCTCGCGCTCCTGCGCGACCAGCGCAATCACCCGCGCGTTCATGATGTTCAGCTGCATGTCGGGATGGGCCAGGCCGTCCTTCGACCGCCGGCTGCCGCGGGTGCTCCACGTGTCGCCGACGAGTCCGTCAACGATGTCGAGCTGGCCCTCGTCCAGCACCTCGCGCTCGCCGATGTGCGGCCGCCGCACGATCAGCTCGAGCACGCCTTCGTCCTTCGGCGACTGCCGGATCCCCTCGAGTCCGGCATGGAGTTCCTCCGTCGTCAAGTGCCTCAATCCTCTCTCCTCATGACGCGTGTCCCGCGTGAAAGCGTTTGACCCCGAACGTGCCGCCCTCGGCGCCTGACAGCGGGTGGAAGACGAAGAACGCCGACCGGTCGATTTCCTTGACGATCGCCTTCACCTTTCCGATCTCCAGGCGCGTCACGACACAGTAGAGAATGTCCTGTTCGGTGCGGCTCATGCCGCCGTAGCCCTTGTAGACGGTGACGCCGCGGCCGAGATCGGTGGTGATTCTCTCGCGGATGCGCGCGGTCGACGGCGACACGATCGTGATGGCGGTGTACTCGTCGATGCCGTGCAGGACGAAATCGAGCGTCTTCGCGGCCGCCAGATACGTGAGGATGGAGTAGAGCGCCGGCTCGACGCCGAGCGCCGACATCGCGGCGAGGAAGAGCACGACGTTGAAGCCGAGAATCACGTCGCCGACCCGGAGCACATGGGCGCGCCGGCTGATCAGGAGCGCGGCGATTTCCGTTCCGTCCAGCACGGCGCCGCCGCGCATCGCGAGCCCGATGCCGGCACCGAGAAAGAAGCCGCCGAAGACCGCCGTCAGCGTGAGATCCGGCGTCACATCGGGAAATGGGACGGTCGCGAGCACCCCCGCAAGTCCGGCGATGCCCAGCACGCTGCGGACGGCGAAGGCGCGGCCGAGCAGCCGGTAGCCGACGACGACGAACGGCAGGTTGATGGCGGGCAGCAGTATCGACAGCGGCACGCCGGTCGTCTTCGCGAGCAGCATCGAGATGCCGGTGACGCCGCCGTCGATGAAGCCGCTCGACACCAGGAAGCCTTTCAGCCCCATCCCGGCCGACATCACACCGACGGCGATCAGCGCCGCGTTGAGCGATTCGTGTGCGAGCCGGTTACGAGCCACAGTACTTGGCCGCCATCCGTCTGATCGTGTTGAGGTTGCGAAACGTCGCCTCCGTCTTCAGCAGTTTTTCGAGGACAGCGTACGAAATCGTGGACTCGGCAAACCCTTTGCGCGCGCGCCAATGGACTTCACGTCCGTCAGCCATCACCGTATCGACATCGTTGGACAGCGCCGCGAACTGCCGCCGCGCGTCCTTGCTGACAGCGCTCCGCAGGAAGCCGACGAAGACCGAATCGGGCGGCTTCAGCGATTCTGGACCGAAGGGTTCGAGGTCCACGATCGCCGCCAACTCCGGCATCGAGCGCACGAAGGTCGCGACCGGATATCCGAGCGCCTTTTTCAGGTGTGTTTCGATGGCGCGTTCCAGATCGCCGGCGCTCTTCCGGGACGACTCGAACACGACGTTGCCGCTCGCGATGAAGGTTTCGGCGCCGCGAAAGCCGGCGGCCTCGAACAGCGTGCGCAGGCGATCCATCTTCACGACATGGCCACCGACGTTGATGGCACGCAGGAACGCGGCGTACTTCATGGCGTCCGGCGAAACAGGCCGACGAGCACGCCTTTGCCTCGTACATGACCGGCCATCGCCGCCATCACCGCCGCGCGCGTCTGCGGCGGCGACGCACCTACCGGCGGCACGTCGATCGTGCCGTCCAACGCGAAGAGCTCGAACACGTAGTGATGCGCCGGTCCGGCGGCCGCCGCGCCCGGACCTCGAAAGTACGGACCGCTCGCGCTGATCTGGCGCGTGCCGTCCGGCAGCTGCGAACCCTGGGGAACGCCTTCCGGCAGACTCCGCATGGTGGCCGGAATGTTCCAAAGCATCCAGTGCAGGATGTCGTCTGTCCCGTTGCCAATCGCCGCATCGGCGTCGTGCACCAGCAGCACGAAGCTCGCCGCGCCATCCGGGACATTGCTCCACGCCAGCGGCGGCGACACCTGATCGCCGGCTTGCGAGTACTTCGACGGGATCTGCCCGCCGTCGGACCATGCGGTCGACGTGAGGGTCATCGTCTGGACCCCGCCGCGGCCGCCGCCGCGGCCACCGGGCGGCTGACCGGGGGCGGCAGGTGGCGGCGGCGTCCCTCGCTGCGGCGGCTGAGCGAACGCGAGCGACGCGACCAGTCCGACGAGCGCGAGGGCTGCGCACCTGCTACGCCGAAGCCACGTGATGTTTGTCACCATGCGAAGGCGGCGCCTGCCACGCCGAAGCCACGCAGTGTTTTTGTGGACATGGCGAAGGCGGGTTACTCGAACGATGCGGGTTGGGTTTTACGCCACGCGTCGTAGCGCATGCGAAGCGTCTTGACCGGATTCAGATTCTCGCCCGGCTTGATGGCGTTCGGCCCGTGGTCCGGTCCAGGCTGCGACACGGTGATGTAGGTGGTGTACTTGCCGTTGTTGTGCGAGTCGCCGTTGGTGTCGCCCTTTTCGGCCATCAGGATGTAGGCGACGTGCGCCGTCTTCTCGTCACAGGGAATCGCCGGCTTCGATCCGTCGGACGGCCATGGCGGACAGCTGCAGCGACTGTCGCCGCCGGAACCGTCAGCGGCTTCCATCGCCGCCATCACCCGATCCGTGATCGCGCCTTTCGTCTTCAGAAACGCCTGCACGGCGTTCGGCACGACCGTGCCCGGCCGGAGGATATTCCCTTGAATCGAATAGAAGATCTCGGTGCCGGGCACCTGCCCCTGCATGTCCTGCGACACGTAGCCGTTGGTCAGCCCCGAGTGCCCGGCGCGCCGCCCCTGCAGATCGAGAATCCCGAACTGCCGGCTCTGGAAGGCCGGATCCTTGCTCAGGAGCTCGATGATCTGTTTCGGATCGGTGCCCTTCTCCAGTTCCTTGAACACCAGCATCTGGTTCTGATGCGTGTTGTCGACACCGGCCTGGCAGGCGGCGACGCCCTTGCCAGGGACGACCACGGCTTGAACCCCCATCAGGAATTGATCGTCGCGATCGACACAGGTCGCCGACGCGATCACGACACGGCCGGTGGCGCGATCGACGGCGATCACGGACCACGTGGCAAAGGCCCTGGACGGCAGTGTCAGCAGGAGCCCCGCAACACACAGACCGCGAAGACCGCGAAGAACCATTCGACGCATCATCCCTCTCTGCGGATTATTGTCGCTCTCCGGCTGAATCGAGCGCCAGCCTGAAGTTTGCAACGCCCGACCCTACACCGCCGCCGCCCGAACGAAGGCACCTGACAGGTCCGACGCAGTCGTGCGATTGATCGTCTCGTTCACGCCGACCAGGAACGTGTCGCGCTGCGGCGCCGACAACATGACGCCATTGGCGGCGAGCCGCTTTTGAAACGTCGCCGGGTCAATCCCTTTGACGCGCAGGCGGAACAGGTTGGTGCCGGACGGCACGCGATCGATGGCAAAGGCCTCGTGCTGCTGCAGACCGCGGATCCAATCCTCTGAAATCCGCACCGCCTGGGCGTAGCGCTCCTCGAATCCGGACAGATAGTGGAGCGCGACGAGCGCAAACGGCCACGCGGCGCTGAGTCCGCCGCCGAACATCCGGCGCCCGTGATACATGCCGTCGATCACGTCCTTCGGTCCCGCGAGGATCGCACCCGACGCGGCGTTGAAGTACTTGTAGAGCGACACGTAGACGGTGTCGAACGGCCGCGCCGTTTCGGCCGCGCTCTCGCCGGTGTACGCGGCCTGCAGGAAGAGTCGAGCGCCATCGAGGTGCAGCCGGATGCCCTCGCGGCGCGCGAGCGCGACGATCTTCTTCACCTCGACGGGATCGAAACGCTCTCCCTGCTTGCGGCGCACGGGCGTTTCAATCGCAATCGCCGACACGCGGGACACGACGCGCGCGCCTTTCGTCTGGTCGAGGACGCGCTGGACGTCGTCGGCGCCAAACGTTGCTCGACCGCCCGCGAGCGGCATCAGCGTCAGGTTGCTGAGCGTCTGGGCGCAGTCGCCTTCGTCCTGATAGAAGTGGCTGTCTTCCTGGACGAGCACCCGGCTCGATCCCGCTGCCAGCGCGCGCACCGCCATGTGATTGGCGAGCGTGCCGGTGGGCATGAAGATCGCGCGTTCCTTCTGCAGCGCCCGCGCGAACGCCTCTTCGAGCTGCTCGACGACGCCGCCGAGCGAATAGGAATCGGGCGTCATCGCCTTCTCGTCGAGGAGACGCGTCAGCAGGCGGGCGTACTGCGGCCGGCGTGAGGCCGAGGCCGTCGCCGCTGAGCCGAACGAGGCGATCGTCCGATTCAGCGGCGGCGTCGGTCCAGGGCGCGAGTGAGCCGCCGAAGGCCCGGCCCGGCACACCCAGGCCCAGTCCCGCGCCGAGCGTTCCGAGCTGCAGCACCCGCCGCCGCGGAATCATCGTCATGAGGCTCTCCTTCGCGCAACCGGTCAGCTCTCGAACAGTTCGTGGTGCAGACGCCGGGCGTCGTCCAGGTTGACCTGGCCGTTGCCGTAGGCGCCCTTGAAATCCGGCGGCAGCACCGCCGCGATGGCGACGCCGATCGTGTCCATGATGAGCCGGCGATCGTCGCCGGCGCGCTCGCGAAGCACGCGCGCTTCGACCGGGCGACCGAATCGCGCGATCGTCTCGACCGAATGCAGCGTCTCGCCTCCGACCGGGAACAGCGCCTCCGTGCCGGTGATGCCGACCGGCAGGATCAGGGCGTCAGGCATGTCGAGATAGCGCGTCGCGCCGGCCAGCATCGGCTGCAGCCCGAACGTGCGGCTGCGCGTGCCTTCAGCGAACACCAGCAGCGCGTCGCCGGCCTGCAGGCGCTGGTGCGCGACCTCGATCGATTGCCGCGCCGCACGCGCCACCTCGCGCGGACTCATGACGGCATCTTCAGAAGACAACGAGCTGCTTTGCGGCGTCTTGATGGTTCCGAAACACAGGCTCGAGAACCGCCGCTTGAGACTGGAATACACCTTGGGCCCCGCGATCGCCGTCAACCTGCCGGCGAGATCGGAGCCGACGCGATGCAGCAGCACTTCCAGGCAATTCGCGTCGGAGTACCAGAGGTGGTTGGAGAAGATCACCACCGGACGCTGCGCCGCCGCCGTCACGTGCTCCACGCCGAGCGTCGTGGAGCCCGGCTGGAGAATCCGGTCCGCGAGCACGTGATGGATGTGGCGCGCGAGCGGGTCAGGCGGGTAGTACGTCCAGTCGCCGCCATCGGTCGCCAGCCGCTCGACCAGCGCCGTGAACGCCGGCTGGCCGGCGGCGGCGATATCGTGCGCGAGCGCGTGCCGAATCTCGTCAATCGTCTGCGCGTCGCGGCCGGCGAGAAACGTCGTGATCGCCTCGACGAGCGCGTGTTGATCGAGCCGTTCGGGCATTACCACGAACGACCGTCCCGGGAGCAGTGGTGCGCGTGCACGAGGCCTCCAATCATCTGACGAGCGCACCCCGCTCCTGCAGCACACGCCGCAGGATCGATCGATGGCAGCGCCGTTCGTCGGCGCAATAGCAGCCGACCGAGAAGTTCGCGTGGTGCGAGAGCGCGGCGAGCGTGTCGAGCAGACGCGCCGCGTCGGGTCGCTTGAGCTCCGCGAGGAAACGGCGCGCGAAGACGTTCCACGCACCCGGATTCTCGAGAATGCGCGTCTCGCGCATCAGCGCGGCGCTCGGCGCCAGCGTCGGCAGCCACACATCGTACCAGTTCCCGCGGGCGTATTGCGACCGGCGGACGCCGCGCGGCGGCCTGCGGACCGTGCCGATCCTCACGCCTTCGCCGCGCGCTCGACGACTCCCCAACCGGACAATCGACACTGCCATAACACGTCCGACGTCAGAGAACCTCCGTCCCCGCAGAGGTGAAACTGCAGAAACCTGAGAAGCTGCCTGATTATCTCGCGAGTGGCGTCGCTGTCGTGCACGAGGTCGAAGGCGTGCGGCGCCCCGGCATGATTCACCACCGTCACGGGCAGATCGCGGGCCAGCGTGTCGGCGACGAACCGGTCCAACGCCTCGTTCAGATGCGGGAACTCGTCCTGCCCCGCGCGCGCGACGAACAACGGCACATCGGGCGGTAAATCGCCGACGGACTTCCCCGCCGTGGGGTTGACGAACCCCCATGTCGCGGCCGACTCGGCGACGGCGGTGGAGCCGCCGGCGTCCAGCGTGAGGGGATAACACAGCGCCGCACAGGCGAGATCGCTGCGCTCGGCGATCACGGTCGACAAGGCGAGCGGGCCGCTCCCCGAACTGGCGAACAGACCGATCCGACGCCGATCGATGCCCAGCGACTCCGCGTGTTCCCGGATGTGGCCCAGCAAGGTGCGAAGGTCGGCTTCGGGACTGCGGTTCGTGTAGAAGATCGAGACGATGCCCGAGGCGGCCATCAGCCGTCCCCACGAGACCGACCACTCCATCTCCTTGAACGCGCAGCCAAGCGGATTCGGATCTCGCGGCGGATACCCGAGCACGGCGACGATGGCGGGCAAAGTGGCGCCGGACGCCGCTGCGGACGGGTAGTACAGATCCATCGTGCCCGCCGGCGCACCAGCCGTTCCGTACGGCACGTCGCGCCGGACAACCGCCAACGCCATCCCTGGAACCTGATACACCACTTTCTTCAAGGCAATCGGATGCCGCTCTGCGGGTTCGCTCATCGGCGCGCTCCTTGGAAAAGCCCGTAGAAATACAAAAGCCGCCGGGCAGGGCCTGCCGCGACGGCTTCGTTGGACCGCCGGATCGTGATGCGGGCGCCCGCCTACGCCACTTCGTGGGCTTCGGTGGGCAAGGACCTCCGTCCGCCCGCGTTCAATCCAGCGCTCTGTGTGTTTCTACGACCATATCTTCCGCGCAGCGCCCTCTCGCAAGAGAAAAGAAGTGAAGCGATTCAGCTGACTCGGCTTTCAGCTGATTGGCGTTGCTTTCGCTGAGAGCCTTCGTGGCATCGATCGCTGATGCTGATCTACGTCGCGTCGTATCCAGTCAGCGGCCTGATCCAGATGTTCCGGTACCGCACCGGATTGCCGTGATCCTGCAGGGCGATCGGCCCTTTCGCGTTGTCCGGCGTATACGGATCGATCTTCTTGTGCGCGGTCGGTCCCCAGAACGGGGTGGCGTTGTGCACCACGATCCCGTTGTGGAAGACCGTCGCCGTCGCCGGCTTCTCGAGCTTGCCGGCCGCAAAGCGCGGCGCGGTGAACACGATGTCGTACATCTGCCATTCGCCGGGGGCTCTCGACGCGTTGACGAGCGGCGGGAACTGGCCGTACATCGCCGATGCCTGGCCGTCCGGGTAGGTGGGGTTGTGATAGCTGTCCAGCACCTGAATCTCGAACTTGCCAAGCAGGAAGACGCCGCTGTTGCCGCGCTCCTGGCTGTTGCCCTTCACCTCCTTGGGCGTCGCGAACTCGACGTGGAGCTGAACATCCGTGAACTCCGCCTTGGTGCGAATCAGGCCCTTGCCGGTTTCGAGTACGCCGTTGTTCATCGCCCAGGTTACCGGAGCGCCGTCCATCATCTGCCACGCGCTGAGGTCGGCGCGCGGACCGACCAGCACGGTGGCGTCCTGCGGAGCATTCACCGGCGTGGCAGCCACGCCGTCGCCGGGCGCGACCATGCGCGGCTGCGGCCGCTTGCCGTCGTGGACGCGCCACTTGCCGTTGGGCTGCATCGGCGTGTCGTCGTAGCCAACCGGCGCCTGCTGCGCGAGCATCGTGCCACTGAGGACGAGAAGAACCGCGCACAGTCTGATACTCATAAACGAATCCTCCACCTTTCGTCCCTCAACATCTCACTTGCAACTTTCCACTTTAACTTTTGACTTTTAACTTTTAACTTTTAACTTTTAACTTTGCTACCTGACAGTCCACGGTTCCATCAGTTCGATTCGCGTTCCGTCGGGATCGTACAGGTTCAGCTGCCACTTTCGGTTTCGTCCGATCTGCGGACTGGCGCCGGCATTGGCATCCCCGGGCGTCAGCCGGCTTCGCACCAGTTCGAGCGCCTCCTGCATGTCAGGAACGACGAGCGCGACATGATGCGCCGTTCCCAGCTGACGGCGATCGAGCGGACCGGTCTGCAGCATGTACTCGAGATACTCGGTGCTCTCGGGCGCCCGCATGTTGATCCAGCTGGTCACATCGTCAGTCCGGCCGCCGCGCCAGATCTCGGAGAACGCCAACGTCGCGTTGTAGAAGCGATCGGCCGCCGCGGCGTCGCGAATCGTGAGCCCCGCGTGCATGATCCGGCGCGAGATGCGCCGATCCGGGCTGGCAACCGGGCTGGTGGCCGAGTCGCGATCGACCTGGACGAACTGGACCCGATGACCGTCGGGGTCGACGACCTCGACCCGGCGTCCGCCGGCTTCGACGTCGAACGCCGACTCCGACACGCGCGCGCCGCGCGCGAGGAGAAACTCCCGCAGAGCGCCGACGCTTGGCGTTCCAAACGCGACCGCGACGAGCCGTTCGTCGCGGTCGGAGGGCAATCCATCGCGCACGATCAGCCGCTGCCGGTCGTTCACGGCGAATACCGCAACATGCGGTCGCGCGGCAGGCGCGACTTCGGGGTAGCCGAGCAGCCCGGAGTAGAAACGGCGCGCCTTGGCAAGGTCGCTCGTCTGCAGCGCGATGTGCGCGATCCCGACGATCGGCGGACGGCTCTGCCCCGCAGACACCATTGTTGCGGCCACGATCGCTATCGACAACGGCAACGGCTGAACGCGTCACGGCGTCCCCCGCCTTCGCTCGTCCGATACCGGCGAGCTTCCGCCTACGCGCTCCGCGCTCTCGGCGGGACAAGCTCGGCGCGGCAGGCTCTGACCTGCCACCTGACCCACTTGACCAGCCTGACTAGCCTCTTGATGTACGCCTTGACGACCTCCGACACGTACTCCTGACACGCTGCGGCCGTCTTGCCGTCGTAGGCGCCGTCGTTCGTGATGTTGTTCGAGACCACGCGTATGCCGAGAAACGGAATATGAAACAGATCGGCGATCTGCGCCGCTGCGAAGGTTTCCATTTCCTCCACCGATGTGCCGTATTGATCGTGGAAGCGCTTGATGCGGTCGAGCTCGCTGTTCCAGACTTCGGCCGAACCGATCACGCCTTCAACGACCCGTCCTCGGGTGTAGCGATCTTTCACGCTGAGCGCCGCCGCCAGCAGCGGGCCGTCGGCCTCGAACCGCCGCATGCGGCGCGCGTTCGGATCGTTGCCGGCGCTGCCGTCGGAGCGCGTCAGATCGAGCGGCATCCACTCGACCAGATCGCTGCCCCGGCCGGCGGGGCGGAACCCGGTCTTGAACGATCCGAGGTTGACGGCGTGCGTACCGACGACGATGTCGTACACGCGCAGGCTGGCTTCGTGGCCGCCGGCCGTCCCCTGGTTGACGATCGCGATCGGATGGTAACGCTCGGCGGCAATGGCCGTCGCGGCGGCCGCGCCAGCCAGGCCCTTCAGCGTTTTCGAGACGACGACGGGATAGCCGTCGAGCGTCCCCTGCCAGAACGTCCAGCCCTGCACACGCGCCTCGGTCGAGCCCGACAGTGCGGCAGCGAGCGTACGCACTTCCACGTCCATCGCACCCTGCACCACGATCGGACGGCGCTCCGGCGCGCGACAGCTGATGAGGAGGAGGACGATCGAGAGAGCGGACAGCAGCCGCGCACATCGCATTTCAGAATCCGTACAGCTCCGCCGGGTTGCTCACCAGGATCCGTGCCCGCAGCGCCGCGTCCGGCGCCCAGACAGGCAGCTGGTTCAACAACGCGCCATCGTCAATCTGCAGCAGCGGCGCGATGTCGGTGTTCTTGCGGCCGGCGACGGTGGCCGAGTCGGGGTGCGGCCAATCGGTGCCCCAGAGAACGCGCTGCGGGTTCGCAGCAATCAGCGCCTTTGCAAACGGCGTCACGTCGGGGAAATTCGGCGCCTGCGTCGAGCTGCGATACGCGCCGGAAATTTTCACATACGCCGATCCGCTGCGGACCAGTTCCAGCAGCGACCTGAAGCCGGGCTGATCGAGCCCGAGCGGCGCCTGCGCGCCGCCGAAGTGGTCGAAGACGAAGCGCACGGGCGCGCCGGCCACCTGGGCGCGAATGGCGTCGATCATCGACAGCCGCGTGTTCATCTGGATGTGCCAGCGGCTGCCCCGCAACCGGTCGAGGGCCGCGCGGACGCGCTGACTGCCGACGGATGGATCCGCGATGCCGCTGGTTTCGAGATTCAACCGGATGCCGCGAACGCCTGCGGCGTCCAGGTCGGCGAGCATCGTGTCGGAGCCGCGGGTCTCGACGTCGATGACGGCGATCGCCCGCGCGCGCGCCCCGAGCTGCTTGACCGCCTCGAGCGTGCACGCGTTGTCGGTCCCGTAGACGCTCGGCTGCACGATGACCACGCGATCCATGTGCAGCGCGCGATGCAGCGTGCGCATCTCGTCGACCAGGGCCGGCTCGGGCGTGTAGACGCGCGCCGGCGTCATCGGAAAGCGCTTCGGATCGCCGAAGATGTGGGTGTGGCAATCGCACGCGCCCGGCGGTACGTCGAACTTGATCGGCGTGCGCGGTTGCGAGGCGGCCGCCAGGAACGGGACCGCCGCCATCTGCAGAAGCAGTTCGCGTCGAGAGATCATCGGCAGCACCTCGCCATGTTCAGACCGCTTTCCTGAGAAAGTCCACCAGCAGCGCGCTGACCGCTTCCGGCTGTTCCTGCTGTACCCAATGACCGGCGCCGTCGACCAGATGCGTGCCCGCCGTCTTCGTGCACACGGTCTTCTGCAGCCGCTCGAGCGCCCCGGGGTTCTGATAGACGCCCCAGTCGCTCTTGCCTCCGATGAACATCGACGGTTGATCGATCGTGCGCCCGGAAAACAGCTGAAGCTCCGATGCGAAGCGGGCGACCGAGCCGACCCGATAGCCTTCGAGGCCGCCCTGGAATCCGGTCCTGCCGTATTCGCTGCTGTAGACCTTCAGCTCCTCGTCCGGCAGCCATTTGCACGCCGCAATCGCCGCGGCGGACGGCATCTCCGGCGCGACCGTTTCCGCCATGCCCTTGTCCAGATCCATGACGTAGTAGCGCGGCAGCTTCGCCCATTCACCGGCGGTGCGGGCCGCCAGCGGCGCCGGCCGGTTCTGCGTCCAGTCCGCGCTTTTCATGTGGTAGTAGGCGCGCAGGAAGGCGTGGACGCCTTGCGGAGCGTGCCACATGTTGTCGTTCGCTTCGCGCGTCTGGTAGTACCGCTGGTAGTGCTTGCGCGGCGGCTTCAGGGCGGCGAGCTCGTCGTAGATGGGATCCGCGGCGGGCGCCGCCGGTCGCGGCGTATCGGCTGTGTTGAACGGCAGCGCCGGCGGACCGCCGAACGGCGCGCTCATCATGACGACCGACCGGAAGATGTCGGGCCGCACCACCGCGCACCAACCGGCGAGCGGCGAGCCTTGATCGTGTCCGATCACGGCGGCAACCGAGCGGTGTCCCAGCGCTGACACCAGTCCCAGCACGTCTCGCACTTGATTGAGCGTGCGAAACGGCGCCAGATCGTCGTCGTACCGGACATCGGTTCCCGAGGTGCGGCCGTAGCCACGGACATCCGGCGCAAAGACGTGATAGCCGGCCGCGGCAATCGGCAGCATCACCTTTCGCCAGCTGTAGGCGAGCTCCGGGAATCCATGGAGCAGGACGACCCCGGGCCGATTCGCGCCGAAGCCCGCTTCGAGCACGTGCACCCGAAGGCCGTTGATGTTGTCGACGAAGCGGGAGCGGATGCCGGCCGGAAGCACCGACGGGCTGTACGGCGCGTTGTCCGCGCTCTGCTGCGCCGCGCGCACCACGGTGCGAACCAGCGCCGGCGCGACCATCGCGCCCAGCCCCTGCAACACCCGCCGCCGTGTCACTGAATCGTCGACGCGCACAGATCCCCCGTTGGCGTTACTTGCTCGCAGGCATGCGAAAGGGCGGCGGCTGCGTGCCGTCGACGTCCGTGAACCCGTACTCACGGGCCAGCGTGCCGACATCCAGCAGTTGGCCTGATCGTTCGATCACCCGGCCGTCCGACGCCAACGCCACAACCGCGCGGCCAAGATACGCGGTCGTTTCCTTCGGACCACCTGGGCCGTCGAGGGCCGCTTGCAGCGCCCGCACGACGGAACGCTTCCACGATCCGTTCAGTTCGCATGAAGCCGGGCGCGACGGCAAGCGTGGCTATGCCATGGTCCCGCAGTTCCTGCGCCATCGCCCAGGTCAGGCGAGCGACGGCGTTCTTTGACACGTCGTAGTAGATATTGCGCAGGTACGGAAGCGCGTCGAGGTTCGCCGTCGTGCTCACGATGAGACCGCGGCGCTGGGGCAGCATCAGGCGTACCGCCAGCCGGCTCGCCGTGAGGTGCGCACGGACGCCGGCGGTGAACATGCCGCCCCATTGATGAAGCGGCTGCTCCCAGAACGGCACCATCGGAAGCGGACGGCATTCGCTGTGTTCGTACCCTCCCCAGACGTTGTTGACGAGGAGATCGAGCAGCCCTTGCTCGTCGCGGATCCGCCCGAACAGCGACTCGACGTCCGCATCGACAGTGTGATCGCAGCGGACAGCGATGCCGCAGCCGCCGCGGTTCGTTACTTCCCGAGCCGTCTCCTCGATCGTGCCCGGCACGTTGTCCGTCGTCGGACCGCCGTCCACGCTTCGGCCGCTCACGTAGACCGTGGCACCGGCGGCGCCGAGCTCGAGCGCAATACCGCGTCCCGCGCCCCGGCTCGCGCCGGTGACCAGGGCCACGACATCCTTCAGCGCTGCCACGCCAATTCACCAATTCGCCAGTTCACCAATTCGACAATTCGCCGATTACTGACCCGGGTGGTACTGCCGCTCCTTGTGTGCATCCACCTGCGGGCGATAGAAGTACACCTCGCGTAGGTCACCGGTCGCGTAGCGGGCGGCCTGATCGTTGAAGTGCGGCGACTTGGGATCGCCACTCTGGCCGCCGGCGGTCACCGCGCGCGCCTTGACCTGGTCGCCGAACTCGACAACCGCGACGAAGCTGTTGCCGGTCGTGCCGTACATCTTCTTCGACCCTTTGTAGGTGCGCGCGCCGAACGACGCCAGCGATCCCCACCGCGCGGAGCTGAACCCCACGGGAATGCTCGGCCCGGCGTCGCTGAACGGGTGGACGATGTCGTCGGTCAGACGCTGGAAGCGGTTGATGTCACCCCATGGCGTCTTCCAGCTGCCGAAGTCGGCGGCGAGCTTGTCGGACGCTGCCGCCAGCGCCTGCACCATCTGATCGGGTGTCGTCTTGCTCACGATGTACTCGTCCGCGGAGATACCGGCCTTCCGCGCGTCGGCGTTCACACGCCGGCCGATTTCTTCGCTCCAGTACACGGCGAGCGAATTGGCGACGGAGGTAGTGGACCACCGGAAGTCCCACCCTTTGAGCACACCGATCTGCTCCGCCAGCTTCGCCTTCAACGCGTTCGATGCCGGCAGCGCGTTGTACGCCTTGAGGAGCACGGGAATCTGTTCGGCAAAGCCCGGCTGATAGCTGTCGTACGCCGTCGTCACCAGCGAGTCGAGCGTGAAGTCCTTGCGGGCGCCGAGAAGCTGGATCGCGTGGATACCGCGTGCGTTCTCGCCGTTCTTGTCCACGTACGCGGGATAGTCCGCCTTCTTCGGGCTGTTCGGACCGGCGGCCGACCACGGATGGTTGTTGGTGTTGTACAGCCAGCCGTTCGACGGATTCTTCAAGCCCGGCGTCTCGTCAATCGAGAGCACGCCGTTCCATTCCGTCGCGGGATCGCTGCCGTCCACCGGTTTGCTCCAGTCGAACTTCGGATCGCGCTTCGGGATGAAGTTGGAGTGGAAGTAGGCGATGGTGCCGTCTGCGTCGGCGTAAATGGTGTTGTTCGACGAATTGGTGTGCAGCTCCATCACGTCGCGGTAGGCCTTGTAGCTTCTCGCCTTCGTGCGCGAATACGACTGGTTGAGCGCCTTCAGCGGTTCCTGCATCAGCCGGATACTCACCCACTTGCCGTCGGCCTCGCGGACGATCGGTCCGTGGTGCGTGCGATAGACGGTGAACTCCTTCTGCGCCATGCCGCTGGCCGTCTTGTACGGCACGACGATTCGGCTCGTCGTCACCGGCCGTTCGCTGGTGCCGTACTTGTAGACGAAGCCGTCGCCTTTCTTCGTCACGCTTTCCAGGTACTCGTCGATGTTGTCCACGCCGCTCGACGTGTGCATCCAGCCGGCGCGGTCGTTGAAGCCCTGATAGATGAAGAACTGTCCCCAGGTCAGCGCACCGTACGCATTGAGCCCTTCCTCGCTGACCATCTGCGCTTCCGCGCGGAAGTAGAACGATGTGTGCGGGTTGATCAGGAGCAGGGCATGACGACCGGCCGTGTTCGAAGGCGCGACCGCGGCGCCGTTGGATCCCGTCGGCTCGACGTCAGGCGAGCTCGTCGCGCCGAAGCGCCGACTGGTCACGCCGAAGCGCCGAAGGCGCAAAGGCGGAAGGCGCGAAGGCGGACGCCTGTGTCGTGTCCTTTTTCGGACCGCTACCGTAGAACGCCTCGAGCTGCGTGAGGTTCACCTTCTCGATGTCGCCGCCGATGCTCCCTTCGCTGAACGTGAGTGCCATCCACGGCTCGAAGCGCTTGATGACCCTTGGCTTCACCTGGGGGTGTGTGTGCAGGTAATAGTTCAACCCGTCGGCCCACGCGTTCATCAGGCTCTTCAGCCACGCCGGGCTCTTCTCGTACTGCGCCTTCATGTCGGCTGGGTCGATGAAGAGCTTCATTCGCAGATCGCGGTAGATCTCGGTCTCGCCCTCGGCTTCGGCGAGCCGGCCCTGCGAGTTGATGAAGTTCGTTTCGACGCGGTTGAAGTCGTCCTCGGCCTGCGCGTAGATCACGCCGAAGACCGCGTCCGCGTCGGTCTTGCCGTAGACGTGAGGGATGCCCCACGTATCGCGGATGATCGTGATGCCCTGGGCCTGTTTCTCCCAGGCGCTGACGTCCTTGTCGGCAGCGGCCTGCGGGGCGCACGAGACCGAAAACACGGCCAGGACCAGAATGATCTTTTTCATGAAGGCTCCAATACGTCAGAAATCCTACTCGCGACGCAGGTGAAATGCGACGACGGAGTCGCCGGCGCCCCAGGCGCCGCCGCCACCCACGGCGATCGCCACGAACTGTTCCCCCGATGCGAGCCGATAGCTCATCGGCGTCGCCTTGCCGCTTTCCGGCAGGCTGCCGCGCCAGACTTCGCGTCCGGTCTCGATGTCGAAGGCGTGTAGGGACCGATCCAGCGCCGCGCCGATGAACACCAGCCCGCCGGCCGTGACGATCGGACCGCCAAGATTGGGCGACCCCCATTCCGGCAGCGCCCGTTCCGTGTCGCCGGTCAGCGCGGCAATCGTTCCGAGCGGCACCTCCCAGAGACGGCTGCCGGTCTTGAGGCTGATCGCGACAAGCGTCCCGAACGGTGGCGGCGTGCACGGCATCCTCGACGGCGACAGCAGCATCCGCCGGCGCATCACGTACGGCGTCCCGCGCATGAAGTTGTATTCGTAGTCGTCGCCAAGCCGCTGTTCGGCGGCGCGGACGCGGGCCAGATCGAATCCCTCGCGCGGCAGCAGCTGGACCATCGCCGCCAGGCGGTTGACCGGCACGACGGCGACCTCTCTCACCGGATCGACGGCGAGACCGCCCCAGTGCGCGCCGCCGATATTCGACGGCATCACCAGCGTGCCGCGGGTGCTCGGCGGCGTGAAGATCCCGTCGTTGCGCAATCCCTCGATGGCGGCACGGCACGCGGCCCGGTCGGCGTCGCTCAGCCCCCACACCTGATCGACCGTGAATCGATGCGGGCTCAGCGGCGCGATGGCGGTGGTGAACGGTTGGGTCCGCGATGCCTGCTCGGTCGGGATGTCACTCGGCGGGACGGCGCGCTCCTCGACGGGAAAGATCGGCACGCCTGTCTCGCGGTTGAGCACGTACAGCATCCCGTTCTTGTTGGCCTGGAGCACCGCCGGGACACGCACGCCGTCCTTCGTCATCGTCACCAGCGCCGGCGGCGACGCGTTGTCGTAGTCCCAGAGGTCGTGGTGGACCGTCTGGAAGGCCCAGACCACGCGTCCGGTCGACGCCTTCAGCGCGACGATGGAGTTCGCGTAGCGGTTGTCGCCGAGGCGCAGCCCGCCGTAATAGTCCGGCGCGGCGCTGCCCGTCGGCACGAACACGAGGTCGCGCTCCGGGTCGGCCGCGAGAACCGACCAGGCATTCGCACCGCCGCCTTTCTGGGCCATCTCTCCGCGCCACTCGCGATACGCGGGGTCGGAGCGGTCCTGCGGGATCGGATCCCACGTCCACTTGAGCGCGCCGGTACGCGCGTCGAAGCCGCGCACCTCGCCGCTGGCCATGTTGGGCGTGCTGTTGTCGGCGATCGAGGAACCGGTGACGACCACCCCGTTCACGACCACCGGCGGTGACGTCATCGAATACGCCTGCGGCTCGAACGGTGGAATGCGAAGGCCCGCCTTGAGATCCACGAAGCCGTCCCGCCCGAATCCCGCGCAGATGTTTCCGCTGCGCGCATCGAGCGCGAAGAGTTGCGACTGCGCGGTGGCGACGAAGATCCGCCGGTGACACGCCGCGTCGGCGGGCGACGACTCGTCCAGCCATGTGGCGACGCCGCGGCTCGCAAAATCGCCGTAGGTGACGTCGCGAAGGATCTTCGGATCGAACGCCCATCGCTCGCGGCCGGTCGCCGGGTCGAGCGCGATCACCCGCCCCAGCGGCGTGCCGACGAACATCGTCCCATCGACCACCAGCGGCGTCGCCTCGAAGGCGGTCGGCTTGCGCGTGGCGAAGCGCGGATCGGTCTCGCCGGTGTGATACGTCCAGGCGACTTCGAGACGCCCGACGGTCTCGCGCGCGATCTCCGATGCCGGCAGATATCGGGTGCCCTGGACATCGCGGCCGTTCGCCATCCAGCTGATTTCCTGAGCATTGACAGCCGTGAACAACGCGAGGATGAAGAGAGCAGTCGGCCGTATCCGCATGGAGAGAAAGTTAAAAGCTAAAAGTTAAAAGTTAAAACCAAAAATGCGAGTCAAAAGCTAGAACCAGGAATACAGGAGACGAGATCACCTTTTCATTTTCGCCTTTTAAGCTTTTAACTTTTAACTTTTCACTTTCCCTGTCAACGCCATTCCGGCGCGTAGCCGCGGCGGCGGACCTTCTCTTCGACTTTGAGGCTCACCGAGAACAGGACCATGACTTCGAACAGCGCGATGAAGGCGTAGATCGCATAGCGCGTAAACGCGCTCGGATCGGGCCAGCAGGTGTATCCCTGGTCCAGGCACTGCTGAGCGACGGCTTCCAGCTCGACGCGCTCCCGCAGAATCAGGCCGACGGCAGAACCAAAAATCACCGCGGTCCCGACCAGGTTCCCGAAGATCGGTTCGCCTTTCAACCAGACTGGCAGGGCGACGAGACCGGCGGCGAGCGGCGGCACCGTCAGCTCCAGAACGATCCACCACCAACTCAGATCATGCATACCAACTACTTGAGCTCTCGTTCTATTGCGGCGAGATCCGCCTTCGCTTCCGCGAGCGTATCGCGCATCGTCGTCGTCGGCGCCGACAGCGTGCCCGTTCGCGCCCCTGAACCGACGTAGGCGGTGATCAGCCCGTTGAGCCGCTGACGCACGGGAGGCCGGCGCCCTGCCCGCCGCCTCCACCACGTCCGCCCCGGCCTCCCGCGCCGCCCACCAGCCGCTGCTCGAGCGCCCGAAGCCGCGCCGCTTCTTCTCGCGCCTTCGCCGCCGAGCGCCGCGCGCCGAGGTCGGTCGCCATCTTCTCGACCCGCGACTGCAACTCCATCACCTCGACCACGAACGCCTCGCGCGCCTTGTGCTGGGTCAGCGTCACCGTCGACCCTCGGATCCGGGCGCACCTCGAACATCCGTGATTCGCCGGCGACGCCATCGATTTCGAGCGTCACCTTGAACGTGCCGGGGGCGACGTGCGGGCCGCGCGGCCCGATGTCGTGCGACGGCACCGGGAGCTGGATGGCACCCGGCTTCTCCGTGCCCGGGCCGCCACCGCCACCGCCTTCTTCCCCGCCGCCACCGCCGCCGCGGCCGGTGCCGGGTGGAACGGGATATCGGAGATCCCAGTTCACGCGATGGATCTGGCCGGCGGAGGCGGGCCCGGTCACATCGCGAATCACCTTGCCGGCCGCGCCGGTGACGACGAGCCGAACTGTCTTCGCGGGCCGCGCCAGGTGATACGTGAACGTCGCGCCCTCGGCGGGATTCTCCGCGGTGAAGAAGTAATGGTCCATGTTCGACACGTCTTCCCAATACAACTTCAAGGTGACAGGCGGCACCGTGAAGAGGTGCGAACGTTTTTCGGCGACGGCCGGCGTCCACTCGCCGATTGGCGACGCATCGTCGAGTATCCAGATCCCGCGCCCGTGGGTCCCCAGGATCAGGTCCTTCGTCCGCGGATGCACCAGGATGTCGTCGTAACGCGTCGTCGGCAGGTTGGCGGCCAGCCGGTTCCAGTGCGCGCCGCTGTCGTGCGTCACGAACAGCGCCCGCTCGGTGCCGGCGAAGAGCACGTTCGGTTTGCCGGGATACTCGGCAAGGCCTCGCACGGACGCGTCATCGGCCGGCAGTCCGCTGGTCACCGCGGTCCACGTCTTGCCGAAATCTGTCGTGCGGAAGATGTACGGCTTGAAGTCGCCGTCGCGATGGGCGTCGAATGAAACGTAGGCCGTGCCGCGCGACGCCTCGGACGCGACGATGTCGCCGACGAAGGTGCCGTTCCTGACGCCGGTCATCGACGCGCTCAGTTCCGTCCACGTCGTGCCGCCGTCCGTCGTCAGCTGCAGGTTGCCGTCGTCGGTCCCGACCCAGAGAATCTTCGGGTCGA
The DNA here is from genome assembly GCA_963792175.1 of uncultured Acidobacteriota bacterium. GTDB lineage: Bacteria > Acidobacteriota > Vicinamibacteria > Vicinamibacterales > CAVVIG01 > CAWBVG01. The sequence goes on along the minus strand of CAWBVG010000004.1, from coordinate 10,522 downwards.
GCGGCGACTCGGCGACATTCGAGATCTCGCGAAATCCCGTCTCCGTCATTGCGCGACAGCTTGATGTCCTTGTTGAGCACGCCCATCATCGGCAGCTCGTCGCGGTTGACCGATCGGGTCAGGTCCTTGGTGCGCGTCCAGGTCGAACCGAAATCCCTCGAGATGAACAGGCGGTTGCCGCCGAGATAGACCGTTCCCGACGTATGACGCGACGCCATCACCGGCGCATCCCAGTCGAAGCGATAGTTCGGCTCGCCCGCCGGCGGACGCGGTGTGATGCCCATCGCGTCGCCGGTCAGCGGATCGACCAGCGACAGGTTGCCGTTGCTCGACGAGGAATACACCTTCCGCCAATCGCCTTTGTCGACGGCTTTCCCCGTGCCGTCGCTGAAGCCGATCTCCACCCAGTCCTGATTCAGGATGCCGAGCCAGTGGCGGGTCGCGCTCGGGCCCATCCAGGAATGGTTGTCCTGCAGACCGGCGTAGACCCAGTACGGATCGCGGCTGTCGACCGCGATTCTGTACACCTGCGCGACCGGGATGTTGTTCACGCGGATGTAGGTCTTTCCCATGTCGAAGCTCTCGTGCAGCCCACCGTCGCCGACCACGTAGATGTGGCTCGAGTTCGCCGGATCGACGCGAAGCACGTGGTGATCCGTCTTCAGACCGACGTCGTAGGTTGGCGACGTCGGCTCTTCCTCGAAGGTCGTGCCGCCATCCTCGCTCTTGACGATGTAGGTGCCCGGAAGCCAGATGCGCTTGTCGTTGTTGGGATCGATGGTCGGCTTGCTGTAGTACATCGGCCGCGGATTGGTCGCGCTCATCCGCTTCCAGGTGGCGCCGGCATCTTCGGTCCGATACGTGCCGCCCGCCGAGGCGTGCTCGATGGTGGCGATGAGGACGTCGGGCTTCGAGCGCGCCAGCGCCAGGCCGATGCGTCCCTTGTCGCCGGACGGGATGCCGTTCTCGAGCTTCTTCCAGGTGGCGCCAGCATCGACGCTCTTGTAGATGGCGCTGCCCGGACCGCCGCCGTTGAACCCGAACGCCTTGCGCAGGCGTTGATAGGTCGCGGCATAGAGCACCTTGGGATCGCGTGGATCCATGACGAGATCGGTCGCGCCGGTGAACGCGTCCACGAAGAGCACCTTGGTCCACGTGCGACCCGCATCCGTCGTCTTGAAGACACCGCGCTCGGGGTTTTCGGTCCAGAGGTTCCCGACCGCCGCAACGTAGGCGACGTTGGGGTCCGCGGGATCGAGCACGACGCGGCCGATCGCACGTGTCTCGTGCAAACCGAGATAGGTCCACGTGTCGCCGCCGTCCGTGGACCGGTACACGCCGCCGCCCCAGGACGAGCTCTGACGATTGTTGTTCTCGCCGGTGCCGGCCCAGACGATCTTCGTATCGCGCTCGAAGATCGCGAGCGCGCCGAAGGTGTTGTCGGGCTGGGTGCCGAACACATCCTTCCAGGTGACGCCGTTGTTGGTCGACTTCCAGATGCCGCCGCTGGCGGTTCCTACATAGAGGACGGCCGGATTCTTCGGATCGATCTGGAGATCGTGGATGCGTCCGCCGGTGGCGGCGGGTCCGATGTCGCGAAATCGAAGGGCATCGAAGGGCCCGCCGGCGGGACGACCGGACTGGGCCAGCATCCGCGCCGGCGCGAACGAGAACGCCACTGCGACGCCGAGGACATCCAATGGCGGCCACGAGGCGGTATGCGATGCGCATGATGGCGGAGCCTATGCGACCGCCGCGCCGGCCGCAAGAGGGGTCAGATCTTGATTTTCTGCACCAATGCAACGAATCAAGATCTGACCCCTGCCAGGCGCGCGTATTGGGGCTGGCGCGGCGCCCGCTGTCGCGCGACGCGCGCGCATAGCGGATACATCGCCGCGACGACGGCTGCCCAGATCAGATAGACCGTCGGCAGGCTGAATCCCCACCCCGGCGGCCGCGTGAACGGAAACTGATCGAGGCGCGGCGACTCGAACATCCAGTGCGCGTCGCCGTACTGCAGATAACAGACGACCACCGCGAGAAGATGAATCACCGTCAGGTGCACCAGAAAGTAGAACAGGGGCACCCGGCCGAACGTCAGCAGCGGCCGTAGAACTGCCGGCGTGCGTCCATCCAATGCGGCGAGGATGCAGAGCGCAGGACCGAGGGTCATCAGGAGGAACAGCAGCGACGGCGGGTACTTCGTCGTGTTCAGAAACGACAGGGCCGTGCGCGTCGCGGATAGTTGGCCCGCCCACGGCACGGGGTCGCCGTAGACATTGAGCGCGCGCAGCACGACGAACGCACCCGCGCAACCGAGGCCAAGCCGCCACAGCGCCGCGACGCGCCTCGGCGCGGGCCAGGTGAACACTCCGGCGAGCGCATAACCCGCCGCGGCGACGCCGACCCACGGAATCAATGGATAGGCGGCGAAGACGACGAACCGCGGGCTCGACACGATGACGCCCTGTCCGTGAAGCACCGTCCACAGTGGCGCGAACATCCCGAACGTCGAGGCCCGCACTCCGTCAAACAGGTTGTGCGCCACGATCGTGGCGACGCCGGCCATCCCGACGGCCACGGCCGGCAGATGCACGAGACCGGCGAGCGCGATCATCGACCAGCCCAGCGCCCAAAGCACATTCACCATCGTCGTGCGATAGTCGACGTTGAACTGCAGCCCGAGACAGCGGACGACGACAATCTCCAGCGCGATCAGCCAGACGCCGCGCCACAGCAGATATCGGGATAGCTCTCCAGCCGGCTTCGTCCGACCCGCCAGAAAGGCGCCCGCGCCCATCAGCAGGAAGAACGTCGGCGCACAGATGTGGGTGACCCAGCGCGTGAAGAACATGGCGACCGTGGTCGTTGTCGGATCGGTCGGATTGCCCGCAGTGCCGAAGAAATCGCGGACGTGATCGAGCGCCATCACCACCATCACGCCGCCGCGAAGCACGTCGACCGATTCGAGACGCTTCATGCGTGGCGTTCGACGGCCTTGCGGATTCTGGCGAGCTGCCGCAGGTGCAGCAGATCGTGCCCGGCATACAGGCGGACCATGTGCGCGACGCTTTCTTCACCACGCTCGGCGTGCACACCCACGCGTTGCAGATCGTCCGGCTTCGCGTTGGCGAGCAGCCGGAGATTCGATCGGCGAAGCACCGCGAAGCGATCCAGGGCCTCGTCGATCGGCAGCTTGTCGTAGTGCAGGCGCTCGGACCACAGGTCCTGGTCGTAGCCGGTCAGCGGCGGGCGATCCTGCGCGAGCACGAGGCGGACGCGGTAGCCCCACACGAGATCGGAGTCGGCCAGGTGCTGGACGACCTGGCCCATCGACCACTTGCCCGGAGACTCCGGCTGCGAAAGCCGCGCGTCCGACGAGGCCCGCAATCGCGCTCCGCACCGAGTCCGGCGTGCGTTCCAGCACATCGATGGGGTCGCGCGAGCCGAGCAGCTCCAGAATCGCCGCGGTGTATTCCCGCGCCTGCTCGGCCGAGCGCGACGCAGCGTTCGTAAAGACTGACATCTGAGGAATTATATCGACGGCGCCCACCAACCCTTCCAGGGCGGCGCCCGTCAAAGTGGATCTATGGACAGCATCGTGCGCGACGTCAAGTACGCCCTGCGATCGGTGGCGGCGTCGAAAAAGTTCGCCGCGATCGTGATTGCGACGCTGGCGCTCGGCATCGGCGCCAACACAGCCGTGTTCGGCGTGTTGAATGCCGTCGTCCTGCGGCCGCTGCCATACGACCACCCGGAGCGGCTGGTTCGCGTCTATCACTCGGCCGGATGGCGACGACAACAGTTACATGACGGGGCTGGCCGCGTCGGATACAGGGACCAGAGCAAGGCTTTGGATATCGCGATCCTGTACACCTACAGCGTCGAGGGCGCCGACCTGACGGATCGGCCGGAGCCCGAGCGCGTCAGGGCGCTGCCGGTCAGCGCGGACTACTTCCGCGTGCTCGGCGTCCACCCGGTTGTCGGCCAGCTCTTCGCGCGCGCGGACGAGCGTCCGAACCTACGTCTCGCGGTCGTCAGCGCGCGGATCTGGCGCAAGTACTTGGACGGCGCATCTGACGCGGCCGGACGGCTCCTGCAAATCAATGGCAACGCCCTACCAGGTGATGGCGGTCCTGCCGGCCGGGTTCGACGATCCGTTGGAATCGGGCGTCGACGTGTGGGTGCCGCTGAACACGCAGCCCGGCGGCCCCAACTCGTTCGACAACTACTACCTCAGCGCGATTGGCCGCTTGAATCCCGGCGCGAGGTGGCGCAGGCGAAAGCCGAGCTCGCAACGATCGCCGCGGGCATGCAGGCGAATCGCCCGGCGGGGACGAGCGCTCTGGTCCGCGAACGTCGTCCCGCTGCAGACGGACACGGTTGGCAGCGCAGGGCCGATGCTGTGGATCCTCCTTGGCGCAGTCGGCCTCCTGCTGATCATCGCGTGCGTCAACGTCGCCAGCCTCTTTCTCGCGCGCGGCGCGGCACGCGAAACCGAGCTCGCCGTGCGCGCGGCGCTCGGCTGCTCGGGGTGGAGACTGGTGCGGCAGCTGCTGGTCGAGAGCGTGCTGCTCTCGCTGGCGGGCGGTGTCGCCGGATTGCTGCTGGCGAAGATCGTCAGCGGGACGCTGTTGGCGGCGGCGCCTGCAGCCGTGTCGCGCGTCGGCAGCGAAGCGCTCGAACAGTCGGTCCTGGCATTCAGTTTCGGTGTCGCGGTTCTTGCCGGCATTGCGTTCGGCGTCGCACCGGCAATTCAGGCGACGCGGCCCGACCTCGAAGGGATGCTGCGCGAATCGGGGCGAAGCAGCAGTGGAAGCCGCCGCCAGACGCGCGCGCGCAACGTGCTGGTGGTCTGCCAGGTCGCGCTGGCCCTGGTCCTGCTGATCGGCGCCGGGCTGTTGCTGCGCACGTTCGATCGGCTGCGCTCCGTTGACCTGGGCGTGCGGACCTCGCACGTCCTCACGTTCGCGGTGCATCTGCCGATGGGCCGGTACGGCGACGCCGAGCAGCGCGCCAGATTCCATCGCGACTTCGAGGCGCGACTCGAAAAGCTGCCAGGCGTCCGCGCCGCTGCCGCCATCTCTCGCCTGCCGGTCACAGGGACGTATCACAGCTGGGGCGCGCAGCGCGCCGACCTGCCCCGCGAGACACGCTTCACCCAGTCACAACAGCGCGTCGTCGAAGGCCCGTACTTCAAAGCGGTCGGCATTCCGCTGCTGCGCGGTCGCGTCTTCGGCCCCGAGGACGATGCCAAGGCGCCGCGCCGCGTGGTGATCAGCCAGGAACTGGCGCATCAGCTGTTCCCCTCCGACGATCCGATCGGCAAACGGCTGCGCGTCGCCGCAGGCCAGCCCGAGATCATCGGCGTGGTCGGCGACGTGGCGCTCGGCCCGCGGGCGCCGGCGCGTCCTTATGTGTATCACTCCCATTCGCAGTTCGCCGGTGATCGCAACTGGGCGCTGACGCAGGTCGTCGCGCTCGACACCGATCCTTCGCAGTCAGTGCTCGCCGAGGCGCGGCGCGAGCTGGCGCAGATCGATCCGTCGCTCGTGCTGTACGAACCGAAGATGCTCGACGATGTGATCGGTGCGGGGGTGGCGCAGGAGCGGTTCGCGCTGCTGCTCGTCGCGAGCTTCGCGCTGCTCGCGCTGGTGCTGGCCGCGGTGGGCATCTATGGCGTGCTGAGCTACTCGGTCAGCAGACGGACGCGTGAAATGGGCATCCGCATGGCGCTGGGCGCGCCGGCCGCGTCGGTGCGGACCCTGATCGTCCGCGACGGCGGACAGCTCGCGTTCCTGGGGATCGTCCTCGGTTGTGTCGGTGCTTACGCGGCGACGCGAGTGCTGCGTTCGTTGTTGTTCGAGGTGAGTGCGACCGAGCCGCTGGTGTTCGTCGTCAGCGGCGGCGGTGCTGGGTCTGGTCGCCGATGGCGGCGAGCTGGATCCCGGCACGTGCCGCAACGAAAGCGGATCCGCTCCAGGCGGTGAGGGACTGATTACTGCTCGATCGAGGCTTGAAGGCGAGCCAGCGCGGCAATCTCCTGACGGACCACCACGAGCTCCGCGACGCCGATCTTGAAGGGGTCGAGCCAGTCGCCGACGAGCTCGGCGGCCACATACCTGCGGCGCATCAACCCACGGTCGTGATGTCCCGCATGCTGGAGCAGGTAGTGGCCCAGCTCGTGAGCGGCGACGCGCCCGATCGCCTGCGCGATCAGACGGTCTCGAAGCCCGCGCGGGAGTCGCTTCACAGGCATGTCAAATGCCTCGGTAGCCAGCACCGCCTCGGTCACTGCCGGCAGGGAGATCAACAGCAACGGGGCTGACCGCCCGTCCGCGCCGGTCGTGACCCAGCCAAGGGTTCGCTGGGCATCGTCCTTGACCGGCAGGAGCGTCAGCAGAATTCGCAGTGAGATGGTGGCCTCGTCTGGCGCGTTCGGCTCGCCGTACCGCGCCGATGTGACGGCCACATGGGCATCGCTCCAGATCTTGCGAACTTCGTCGACCGCCAGCTGCAGTTGCCGCGCACGCGAGTCCGCCACTCTGGTCGATGCTCAGATGGACGGTCAGCCGCGGCTCGGCCGGTCCGTTCAACAACAGGGCAAGCGCCAGCGTCGCAACCATCCCAACCGCCCTTCTCGAGGAGTCGGGGCGGATGCTGGCAGCAAACTGGCCTGGACGTCAGGTCTTTACGGTGGTTTACCTGGTGTCCATCGGGGCACTGAGGGCGCGAGGCAGCGGAAGTTGTCACACCAGGATGTCCCGATCCCACCGATCGATGTGAGCGGCGAGACGCCCATCGCCCATCGCGTGAGACGGTCAGAACGCGCGGGACGCCGTAACGCGCCACGAGAACGGCAGCTGGGCGAGTCGCTGTATGCGGCGGTCGGCGAAGCTAAAGAGATCCAGCGCGTCTGGAGGGCCGGACGAGCCTGCCACTCCAGCGACGCCACTGACGAAGACAATGCCGCGATCGGTCACGTCCCATGCGCCGGGAGGGACGCCGTTGAACACCACCGTTTCAGCGACCGCCGGTAGAGGACACTTGTTTGAGCGCAGCGGCAACGCCCAGGCCGTTCCGCGCTCCGCCTCGACGAAATAGATGACACGGCCATCGGACGACTCGCGCGGCTCGAAGCCACCGCCGGTCGTGAGACGCACTGGCGTGCCTCCGGTGGCGAGCACTTTCCAGATCTCGGAGCGTCCGGACGCGTTCGAGGTGTAGTAGATCCAGCGACCATCGCCTGACCATTCGGGATCGCTGTCGATAGCCGGGGCCTCCGTCAAACGTCTGGATGATCCGCCTTCGACGCTGACGACGAAGATGTCCGATGTTCCCGTCGCACGGCGCCACTGACAGCGACAAAGCGTCCATCAGGTGACCACGAACCCGCGTTCTCGACTCCATCGTCAAGGCCCGACACGCTGCGAAGCCCGGACCCGTCGCGGTCGGCGACCCGATCTGCGACTCTCCGTTTCGATCGGATGCGAACGCCACGTGGCGGCCGTCGCGGGAGAAGCGGCCGGGCATGTCGATGCGCGTCGCGTCGAGAACGGCGTGGCCAACGCGAACACGCGCAGCCGGCGTCACAGCGTCCAGGTCGACCAGACGAAGGCCGACGTAGATTGGCCCCACCCGAGCGCCACACGGTAAGTTCTGTCCATTCCGCATCGCGACACCGAGAGCATGTTGACGCCGATCGGGAGTGGCGCACGGCGGTCGCCCTCGGCCTGGCGAGGCGACGATGCGAAACACGCGGAGGCCGCTCGTGTCCACCTGCGGATAGAGAATCTCTCGTCCATCGGGCGTCCAATCGAAGCGGCCGACCCCCACATCGTCCGTCAGCCGACCGGCTCGCCTCCGCTCATGGGCATGACGAACAGCGCATTCTTTTTCAGGCCGGACGAGCGCCCGAAGGCGAGTGTCTTTCCATCCGGAGACACCTTCGGGTAACTATCGAGAAATCCCAGTCGGGGCGCGTCAACTGTCGTCGTGTGCCGCCCTCGAGACGCTGCACGAAGATCCCCCTGTCTCTCCCTCGCGATTGGTCGGCCATCACGAGCGACTGACCATCAGGCGTCCATGCCGGATCGATGCCTCGCTCGCTACTTTTCGCACCGGCCCTCCGAGCGACGAGACGAGGAATACGCCGCTGCTGGTACCGCCCTTGTCGTGTAGAAGGCGATCTGCCGTCCGTCCGGCGACCAGGCCGGCATCGCTTCGTGGAGTTGCGGTGTGTCGGTGAGGCGCCGCAGCGCGTCGCCATCGACGGCCTTCACCCACAGGTCGTCGGTCTCGTTCGGGTCTGCCCCTCCTGGTGAAAACGACGAAGTTCCCGTCAGGCGAGAAACTGGCATGCCCTTCTCCGCCAGGAAAAGACGTCACGGTCAGAAGTCGTGGGGCGGGGATTCGAGGCGGCGCACGCCAACGGCCGACCGCGACCGCGAGCAAGCGCGCGTCGAACGATCATCGCACCGCGCCGACCGTCCACGCGCGCGGCAGCGTCGTCTGGGGCGCTTCCAGCGCGGGAGCGACGGCGGTCCGTTCATCTCGAAAGACGGCGCATAACTGCCCTTGGGAACGGCGATAACCACAGGGTCGTGGGGCGCGGAGCCGTAGGGACTCGCGCAGCTTGTCGCGCAATCGCCGCGCATCGACGCGCACGATGGGATCGAGCCCCGCATCGAAATCCGCGGTCTTGCCGTAGACCTCCATCGCCAGCACGTGTTCCTTGAGATCGACGCCACGTCCGTCCAGGCTCTGCTCGACGATGAATGTGAGAAACGCGGTGAGACGATCCGAACGCGAGAAGATCTCGCTCGCCAGAATGCGGGCCGCTCCGCCCGCACAACGTCAGCCGGAAGGGATCCAGCAGCCAATCAGGCAGCGTATGCCTGGTGTCGGCCCCGATCGACCACGAAATCGAGGGTCACACGATCACATCGCGTCAGCGATCTTGGAGCCCATGGCAGAGGTCCGTCAACGGTGGCTTGTGATCCTCCCGGTAAATCTCGAAGTGGACGTCCTTACCGAATACGTCGTGAATCTTCGTCGCGGCAATGATGTCCGCGTACGTCACGTAACAGTCCAGTGCCTTGTGAAACCGCTCCATGTCCGCTTCCGAGGCGTCGAAGACGCAATCGATCTCCTCCGGCTTCGTGACGTTCACATGCCACGGAAAGACGGCGGGCGCCACGACCAGCGTGAAAAACGCCAGCGCTGCAACCAGGCGTGCTCCGGACCGCGCAATTCGAGGTAGACCCGCGTGACCGCCGCGTGCGTCACGATATGGTCGTGGAATCCGCTGATCCCGTGAATCGGGAACGTGACAACGACGTGCGGTTTGACGCGCAACATTTCCTCCCGGATGGCGTCCTCGATGCTCCAGGGGTCGAGCTCCTTCAATTGGCCGTCTGGAAGATTGAGAATCCGCATGTCCGCGAGTTCGAGCGTCGCCTTCACATCCTGCATCTCGCGATGGCGCGCCGCGCCATCTCCTCCAGCGACCAGCCGAACTTGTGCCGCACCTTCGTGGCTTCGCCCCGAGTCATGTCAGGAGGTAGACCTCATGACCCTGGCGGCGCTGTGCCGCCATCGCGCGCGCCGGCCCAAATGACTCGTCGTCCGGATGCGGGAAGACATAAAGGATCCGCACGCCTTCAACCTCCGGTGATCGGTTTCCTCACGTGGCAGACGCCGGCTGCAACGCGCCCACGATAAACAGCGTCGTGTTGCGGAAGTGGCGCGGTCCGTCACCCCTTGGCCACATCGCGCCTCTCACCGCCGCTTTCGCCTCCTCGCGGCGCTCGGGCGCAAGTGCGGCGGTCGTCACGCCAGCCAGGATGTCCCAGGCCGACGCGAAATCGTCAACATCGAATCCCAGCACCTCGGTCTCGACACGCGCATCGACGCCGACGTCCGCTAACTGCTTCAAGAACGGTCTGGTCCGGCAAGCGCCCCGGGGCCGACGCCCGGGACGGGTGCGGAGGCGCGAAGCTGCCGGCCGTTTGTTGAAACCACACGATGTCGCAGTCCGCCGGGCCGGCCCAGACTGCCGCCACGAACCGGCCGCCCGGGCGCAACAGCCTTGCGATTTCGCGCGCGGCGGCCGCCCGGTCGATGACGTACATCAGGCTGAGCGACGCCAGCAGGACGTCGCAGCACGACGAGTCACCAGGAATCGCCTCAGCGCGGCCCTCGCGAAATTGCACGTTCCGTAGTCCGAGGGCAACCGCGCGCGCTCTTGCGAGCGCCAGCATCTCGCCGCTGATGTCCACGCCGTGACGTGCCCGGCAGGACCGACCAGTGACGCCGCCCGGATGGCAACCTGGCCAGTGCCAGTCCCGAGATCGAGCACCTGCTCGCCCGGTTGCAGGCCGGCTCGTTGGACGACACCGTCAACAACGGATCCGAAGCGCCGGTCCACGTCGCGCTCGTACCGCTGCGCCATGGCATCCCAGACGCCGGTCTGCCAGGCGAGCCCGGCGTGGTCAGGGCCTGGTTGCATGCCTTGATTCCA
>CAWBVG010000003.1:0-169673 GCA_963792175.1 uncultured Acidobacteriota bacterium | reverse complement strand
ACCGCCTGGTGCTGCAGCAAACTCGTCAACTCTGACGCGAATGCGAACGTCCCGTTCTGGAGTGAATGAAACAGTGGCTTCTGTCAATGGTTGCGGCTGAGAAAGAGCTGATGCCGGGCGCGTTATTCTGCGAACGCCCACATACCATTCAGGTGATTCGTCAGCTCGGATCCACCGCCCGGGGACGCGTTCAGCAGCACCTCGGTATCCGAATGGTCCGTTCTGAACGATGCCCCGGCGGCTTCGAGCTCACGCCGCAGCTCGACGTGGTTGTAGATCTCGCCGTTAAACGCGACAACCAGGATGCGGGTCCGGCGACCGCATCGGCTGCGATCCCATCTCGCGATCAGAATGGCGGAGCCGCCGCCGCACCGCCAGATGAACCCCGTGATCCGGATCTGCCCATTCGCCGCGTCCATCGGGCCCGCGGTGGGCCAGTGCGGCGGACATGCGCAGAAGATCCTGCATGTCACCACGTCCAACGAAGCCAGCGATCCGCAATACGGCCAGTGACCTTAGTGGCCCTGCGGATCGACTGGCCGGATCAGCGTCGTCGAGCACGTAGCTCTTCTGGCGCGCGGTCAGGTATTCGCGCAGCACCGTCCACTGCAGCGGCTGAGACGCCGATCTGCCCTCCAGCGGCGACACGCCCCAGCCCCGGCGGCGCGATCTTTAGCTCCCGTCTGATAGTGGTCCCGATCGAATCGCTGGTATAGCCGGGAACATTGCTTCCGCATGATTGCTTCTGCGCCATTGCCGCCAGGATCGGCGGGACGGCTCCAGCCATAGAACACGTCGCGCCGGATGACGGGTGCAGCGGCGGAAAGGCCACAATCGGCGCATCGGATGGATGAAGGCGTGCCATCGCGTCATAGAACGCCAGCATCGATGCGCCCGATTGCGCCCCGACAACCAGCGCAGACCGTCGAAGGCCGTGAGCACGCCGATGACGATCGCCACCCGGAAACACCACGCCGCACTATTCTAGCAGGCGTTCGACAGCACGCCGGTGGTACGGCACGAAGCAGGACGCCAGCAGATACTGATGCCCGTAATACTGCTTGTAGGGCCGATCGACGATAAGGAGCTGTGCGACGAGGAACATCAGCAGCAGCGATTCCAGGATGAAAAGGACGCCTCTGCTTGATGAAGAGATAGATGGCCCACGAGCCGATGCCGATCGCTACGAATGCCACAGATACGGGAGCCGCGTCAGGCTGTCGAGCAGTCCTCGATGGAACGCGAGTCGCCGACCAACGCCAGCTTATAGCCGATTGCCAATCCTGTACGTGAGGGCCGGATTCATCTGCGCGGCCCGCAGCAACGCGAGGGCCATCAGCACAGCAGCCGCCGCCCCGAGCGCATATCCAATCAGGGCTGTCGCAGCGTCGTCGCGACGTCGAGCGCGGTCAACGAGATATCAACCGCCGCAAAAATCACCGGAAGCAGAAAGAACTTCGGCGACGTGAGCACGGCGGCGCTGCAGAGGGCGAGCAACGCGCAGCGGCTCCACTCGATGACGACTTCTTCGTCAGCAGCAGCCAGAACCCGTAGAAACAGCAGCGCGGTCGACCACGAATCCGGCCGGAGTTCGACCGAGTAGTCGAGGACATTGCGCTCGAACGCCACGAGCGCGACACCCACCGCCAGCCACACCACCGGGATCGCCGTCCAGATGGCCGCGAACGCCGCGGCCATGACGACAACCGACGCGGCCGTGCCCACGCTCGCGAACGATCCGCAGCGGAATCAGGGTTTCTGGAGAATTTGGCAGCACGCGCCACAGTGCGGCCATGGGATACCAGAGGAAGGGCGAGTGGGAGGCCTGAAAATCGTGAAAAGGGACTCCGCCTTGGGCGATCAGCCACGCGGCGTGCGCGTGGTAGATCTCGTCGTAGTCGAAGAACCTATGGAAGATCCCGGCGCCCCAGGCTGAAGCGCCGACAGGAGAACGAACGCGAGGGCGATCTGCCGCGCGCGGGCCGACCGCGTCACACCGGACGGCCGGGCCTCCATCGTGTGGTGCCTGGTCGCCTGCTTCAGCGCGCTTCCGGCGATGACGAGCGCGCCCAGCAGCCCGACGCCCTGTCGCGAGCAGCAGAAGCGTCGTCGCTCAGGCACGCTGTTCGCGATGGAACGTTATCGAGGAGAAACTGGTCCAGGTAGTCTCAGCGCCCTCATCGAGGATGAGACGATGTCCGACGGCGCAATTGATGAATCTGCTGGCGAAGTCTCCTGAAGCCAAAGTTGGTTCTTGAAGCCGACGAAACCCTCGGCCCGGTGATGTTCGAAAGCGCGGTCGCCCGTCGCCCAGGTTGAACAGCACCTGCCGGTGCCGCCAATCGGAGCGACGTCCGCCCCACGGTAGAAGATGTCCGATCCCAAATTGAACGCCGCCCGCGTTGCGCCGCTCGAAGTCGATCGCGCCCCATCGATTTGCATGTCCCGGTGATCGTCAGCCCGTCAAGGGCGAGCGCGGCCGTGCGTCCGTCAGGGCGACCATCTGAAGTTGTAGGCGACTGGGGCGCCCCGAGCTGCGGCGAGGAACAGTCGCGGCTCTGGAGGAGGTCCGATCGACACCGATGCCGATGCTGCTCGCCATCAGAACAATCGGCGCAAGGTGGGCGACCACACCGATCAGCACCAATACACCAGTGGTGTCTTGACGGCGGCACGAATCTTCTGCATTGTCGCACCTCGGCGAACAGTTCTCACGCTCGCGAAGAACTGGACGATTTTATGGACTCGGTGCAGACCGATCAGGGAATTCACGTCGCGCACGCGGCCTGGTATGCGCTCCTCGGCGCAGCGCGATCTGGCTCGTCCTTGCGGCTGTGCTTCTCGACGTCGAGTACTACGACGGCATCAGCGCAATTTGTAATTCGCGATATTTCTTCTCCTGGAGTGACTTTTATTTCTTCGATGGCGGACCTTTGATGGCGCTAGATTCAGGTCCTGCCAGGAGGCGATCAAAGTCCGGTTGGCCCTCGATTAGTTCGATTTCCGCCTGAATCACGCGATAAGCGGACTGCTCCACTTGGCTACCTGCTTGCGGTATCCCTCGCGCTGGTCAACCAGTTCGGCCGGGCATGGTCACCCTGGGCGTTTGCCAGGCCGTACCAGGTCCATGTTTTTTTCCTATGGCGTTCGTGAGCCACGATCTCGGCGCCGGACGCGCAGCTGCTCTGAATGGTGATCTGAAGCAAGACTTCGTCCATCGCCACGATGGCCGCCTGGCTGCTCTATCGGTGACGGCTGGCGCAATCGCACCCCTCGTGAAGCAGACATACGGGGTCTTCTGGATCGCCGTGCTGGTGGCCCACGGGCTACCACTGCTGATCCAATCTGGTCTCAACAGGACCGTTCGGAACGCCGGACGCTGATGTGGCTCGTGGCCGGAGCTGCAACCAGCCGCCTCATCACATGGACTGTGTACCGTCTGGTGTTGCGCACGGGGTCCCCAACGTGCCTCTGCTGGCTCAGGCCGTACTACAACCTCCAGATAATCAGCCATGTCTACGATGGCACCGATACCCAATTCCCGCTCTGGATCTATCTCAGAAACCTGTGGGCGTATGGCCGCCTGACGACGCTGCTGCTGATTCCTGGCCTGGTCATTCTCGCTGGCGGATCGCGCGTGCAGCGACACGCCGCCATCGCGTTCATGACGGTGGCCTGCTATTCCTCCACCTGCTTCCGCTGCGTGAAGTGCGCCTATTCGCCTTGGCAGCCCCATTGGCCGGGCGTCGTGGTTCCCGGCAGCGCAGGGCGCTCAGCCGACACCGGGTCGGCGTGGTGGTAATGGCCGGCCTGCTGGCGCTCGACCTTGGCGGGGCCGCGGCCGACATCGAGAATCGGCAAGCCGACTTATCGGCGCAACGAGCTCCGGGCGCTGCTTCGAGCCCATTCCAGCGGTGGCGTGCCGCGGAAACCGCTCTTCCACAACGTCTCGATGCTCAGTTCTTCGTGGCGCCGATCAGAGCCCGCTTGCCGCCATTGGTATCACCGGATCTTCCACGTCGCCGTGCTCCATGTTCGCGTCCTCTATCGCTGACGCGCCCGACCAGGTGCGGATTGTCTGCCGCTCAAATCGCGTCCGCGACAGGCAGAGCGCCGGACGGCTCCGTGTTCCTCTTCCGCGAACAGATTCTCGCGGCGGCCATCGTGGGTTCCGGCACCGCGGTCGGTGCGCGATCGTCGTGCAGGGATTGGCCACGCTCCAGACGCTGGCCATCGCGACACCGGCCCGACGGGGCGTATCAGACCTCGCTGACGAACGACGAAGTGAGCCGGCTGTTGACGCCGGTCGCGATGCTCAAAGGTGGGCGTTCTCGCCGATGAGGAAGCGCACGGACGCCGCAGCTTCGTCGTCACGCGACGCGACCCGTCGAACCTCCCGTGAATCCCGAGCCGACGGCGATTTGCGCGTTCGTGGTTCAGCGGCTGTCCGCGAGGCCCCCGGATCTGGCGGGACGCCCTCGACGCTGCGGCCGTCCGCGTACGACGCCGCGACCGATCGCATGTCGCGACGAAGTACCGTCAGCCGCGGTCGCCGGCAGGTCGCCGGAACGGGAGCCGCGTCGCATTCGCGGATGAAGCCGGGTGCATCGCGCAATTCGAGAAGCGCCAGGGCCAACCCGTGACCGCGCGCGTCGCCGGACCGTCGTGGATGTCGAGCGCATTCCGATACGCCGCCGCCGCCTCCGCCGCGCGTCCCTCGACGAACGCGACGTTGGCACGGCGCCGCTCGACCTCGGCCCGGTGTTCCGGCGGTTCTCTTCGGACACGCCGCGCGCGCACGGCCAGGATCGCCCGAGAGCAGGAAGAGCATCGCCCTCAGCTCGCGGAATTCCCAAGACGGTTCGTCCGTTCCAGGCCCGATCCGTAGCCGCACCGATCGTCGAGGAGGTTCAGCGACATGGCTACCGGTGCTGGTCGACGAGCTCGCCGGCGGTCGTCATGATTTCAGTCGCGTCGACCGGAAGGGGTAGGGGTGGTTCCGCGGCGCGCAGCGGCCATGAGCTTTCGAGCGCGAGCGCCGTCTGGCGCTGCACCTCGAACTCACCGGGCGTTCGCCGTGTGCAGTTGGACCAGGTGCGTGCCCGCAAACCGGAGCCGGCATTCGGATCGCCCAGCGCCCGCTAGAGCGATGCCAAACAGGCCGAGACCACGCTAAAGTCCGTCGGCGGTTTCCGTCGACCGCCCGGGTTCAAGCATATCGGGCGCGGCGCCACGCCCAGCAATGGCTTCCGGCGGCCGACTCGCTGACCTTGATCTGTCGTGTCCGGCGGATAGCCGAACAGTCCAGGCTCGAACCCGCGAGGAATTCGACCGAGGCCCGGAGACACGACCGTCGGCCCCGCCGCATCTGGGACGCGTGCCGACGCCAGCAGCAGCGAGCAGACGGCCGAGCCCGCAGGTTCGCGGCAGGAGCGGCGGCCAGGTCGCGTCCGACTTTGTAAAGGCTTTCCGCCTTCAGGCGCCGACGCCTGGCGCACAGCCCGATCGCTGGAAAATAAGAGCCGCGAAATCAACCGGGCGGTCGGCCGCGATGGCTGCGTTGCCGGCCTGGCACATCGACACCTGCCACCGCGTCGAACCAGACACATCGCCAGTTGTCTCGCTGGTCAGCAGCGCGTTCGATGGCGTGATGCGTCCGCGATTGACCGACACGCCGACCGGCTGGGCAGCCGACGCCAAGAGTCCGGGCCATTCGGCGTGCGCCGTGCCATCGAGGCGGCGAGCGCGTAGTACCTCTCGAGGGCATCGCGCGGCGTCGACCTCTAGGCGCGAGGATTCGACGAAGACCCGTTGATCCGGCTGCATGTGGACTTGAGCACTGCGGCCTGACCCTCGTGATACGCGAGGAAACGGCGCGGCATCCCGGCGCCGCTGGCAAACGTCGCCGCCGTCGTGCGCATACCAGAACGGCTGTTCACCCAGACCGACGACCCGGCCTCTCTCCGGCGTACCCGTAAAACCGGCCGGTCACCACCCAGAGATCAGCCCGACGAGCGACGGCCGACGTGAGAATGCGCGCCGCGGCGCGCTCGACCAACGGCGGATCCGGCCGCGCGGCCAGCCAGTCGCCGACGTTCCACGCGAGCACGGCGCCAGCCACGATGGCAACTGCGGCTGGTTGCGGCTGGCCAGCATCCCAACGCGCCGAAGGCGAAGAACAGGAGCAGCCGAAACGCAACCCGCGGCGATCGGTACGCCTCAGCGCGAAGCTTGCGGCGGTGGCGGCAAGCAGAAGGAACGAGACGCGCAAATACACGCTGCTGATTCCGGTCCGCAGCACGAGCCAGGGAATGCTCGCCAGCTCGCCGATGTGCTGCGCATAGAATCCGCGCTCGGTCGACATCCGGCGAAAGAGCGTCAGCGGGAACAGCACGCCCTTCCAGGTATACGGATTCAGCAAATGCGCGGCCACCGCGACGAGCTGACCATTGCCAGGTGCCGCCAGTCCGGCCGCGTCGCGCGAGAGCGCCGCTATCGACGATTCGGCTCGACGAGCCAGCAGCCGAGATGACCGAGGCCCAGGACAAAGAGCGCGTGCACGTTCACCCAGACCAGCCGCATCGGCACGAACAGCCACAGCAGCCGGTCTCGCGCGCGGCCTCGTGCAGGACGTAAGAGCACGGCGGCGAGGAACACGAGCGACAGCGTTTTCCGGCCGCGGAGTAGAAGCGGCGCTCATGACGAACACGGCCGGCAGCCAGCACCAGACGACGGCGACCGCCGATCGTTCCGCTGTCGCAGCTGCGATTGCCGATGGCGACGCCGATGCGCGGCGGCGACCGCGGCGGCGAGCGTCAGCGCGGCAAATCCCACCGTGACCGAAAATCATCGCGGCGAGCGCTTGAAAGCCCCAGTGCAGATCGATCCATTCCGCGCCCGACGCGGCGAAGAATACGAATCCGTCCGAGGAATGCCGCCGCCGCCCAGGATCTCGCGGCCCGCCCTGAGGTGCCACCAGATGTCGGCGTCCCTGTCGAGGAAGCATCCGAGCAGAAATGTCAGCGCGACGAGCTCGACGACCAGCAGCCGATCGAGCCAGCGAATCGCCGTTGAATGCTCGAATTAGGTTCGACTCCCTGGAGCGGTTCAACGAGGCCGCTCGATATAAGCGACCACTGGCATCCGGACAAGCCGTAAAAAGGGAAACGTCCCACCAAGCCGAAATCGACCGCCCGTCCCGTCGTCGATCTCCAGTCGGCACGTCGATGCCTTGGTTCCACGTCTTCGACGATGCGCCAGTCGGCTTCGCCAGATTCGCGTGTCGAGCCGCGAGGGTAGAACCAGATCGTCTTCCCCGTAGGGAGATAGCGACTATAGAAGGCCAGCAGCGTCGCCGCTCCGAAAATCGCTGTTGCTCGAGACGCGAATCTCAGGAGTGCCCGTCGCGCGCCATGTACTGCAACGCCGCCGAGTAATGGCCCGCGACCATCCTGATAAATCCGGCAGTCTGCTACACATTTCCCGACGCCGTACACGAGGACGAACAGCGCAGTGATCCGTCGCCTCTGTCGCGCTGCCACGATGCTGCTCGCCGACAAGCCACGCCGAGAGAAGCAGGAACAGCGTAATGCTGACCAAGAAGTAGCGCGGGAAAAATCGCGGCTCGAACAACGCATGTCGCAGCTCGAGAGCAACGGTGAACGCCGGAATCAGGACGATGCCCGAGAGAGAAGAGCATGAAGAGCCCTGAGCCGACTCTCTGATCGCCCACCGTCCAGCGACGAGCAGCCATACGACGACCGCAACCGCGAACCAGCGCCAGACGACTCCCGAAGGTATGCCGAGTGCCACGCGCAATCGTTTCGCCCAACGACAGACCACAGGCCCGCCGGCTTCGCGCCAGCCACAACGAGATGTCGAACATAGACAACATACAGGCTGGCGATGACGCAGCAGGGAAACGCCTGGCTGGCCGCGTCGATTCGCACAGGCCTTGCCGAACACCGTGCAGCAGTATCGCCTGCGTTCTGCGTACGCAGACCAGAGAACGATGGCTGCGTACGCGTGCAGAAACGTCAGATGCGAGAGAAAGCCCGACACCGACGGCGAGCCAGAAGATCATGAGCGCTGGCCAACTCCGAGGCGGCAGGTATCGCTCGTGTGCGTCGATCGCCAGAAGAGCGAAGAAGATCATCGGCGCATAGCCTCTGGCTTCCGACGAATACACGATCAATGGATAGGAACAGCCCGAGAGGATCATGGCCGCGACGGCGTGCGGGCGGCCACGTCCGCGACATGATTCGCCCGGCCAGCGCGACCGATCCGAGACTCCGAGAAGCAGCGACGGGGATCCGGTAGATGAACCAGGAGGTCCGGTCTCCGAATCCGTAGAAGAACCAGCTGTTGAGCGGATGGTTGTTGTCGATCCGAAGGCGGTCAGGATGTCGAGTGGCGAGGAGACGATCTGCGCACCAGCAGATACGACCACGCTTCGTCGAGCCAGAAGTCGTGGAACATTCCGGGGAGGCGTCACGCTACAAAGGCGGCAACGAGGAGCAGCCACATCAGTCCGCGGGCTGAGGGGCGTTGCACGTCAGCGCGCCGCCGTCAGCCGGTAGACCCGAACCCACGGAATGGTGTCTGCGGCGGATCGAAAGGGCCGAGGTCCACGAACGACTCCGGCTGGGCGTCGGCCTATCCTCGCTCCCTCATTGGACGAATGCCGGCAGCGTACCTGAATTGACCCCTCGAGCCGTCCATGGCGATTCTCGCGAGCGATGAACACGAAATGAATGCCTCGGCGCCGGAGATTCGCGATCCACGCGTCGTAATCGGCGGTCGACCGGTGACCACTGCGGCCAGGGATTCGCGGCCAATTCTGTACCGCCCCGTCTCAGTCTCTCGCGATGATAGTCGTGCGGCAACGAGTCGGGATGATCGTCGATGTTGACGTATTCCACGTCGCTGCGGTGGCCGACCCTGAGAGATAG
This sequence comes from uncultured Acidobacteriota bacterium, assembly GCA_963792175.1. Taxonomy (GTDB): domain Bacteria; phylum Acidobacteriota; class Vicinamibacteria; order Vicinamibacterales; family CAVVIG01; genus CAWBVG01. The sequence goes on along the minus strand of CAWBVG010000003.1, from coordinate 160,722 downwards.
TAGGGCAGGTTTGTTCCCGCGTCGCGAGGATTCTGGCGCCCGTGGACGGGACCTATCGCTCGAGGATCTCCCATCCCTGGGCAGCAGGCGGGCGGCGAAGCCGGCGCCCGGATAGAAACGCTGAAAGCGGCTGTTCATCGAGTGCGCGCATCGTCGGCCAGACGAGGACACAGCAGCCCACCACGACGATCGCGCGCTGGCGGTAAGCCACCGCGCACGTGGCATCCATCTCAGCGCCGCCCCGGCGGCGATGATGGCAAGCGGCAGCGAAAAGGAGAATGAGAGGCGTCCGAGCACCTGCCATCCCGCGAGCGCGAATAACACGGCTTGCACGATTCCGCTGCTCCTGCCGGTGCCGCGGTGTTTCCCGATCTCGCGGCGGCCCCGCCGCCAGACCTGTGAGAGGCACCAGCGCCAGGCCCAGCGCCGGCGACAGGAACCGTTCCTGTGTTCGGACGGCAGCACGAACCAATAGAGCGCGGCTTGAGCAAGGGCGAGCGTCTCGAACACAACGCCAATGCCTTGCATGCAGCGACGTCCCGCGTTCGATCCAGCGCGCCAACCAATCCCGAGGTCACGCCGACGACGCCAATGCGCCAGCCCGCCGAGGCCAGACACCAGGACCAGGCGATTGGACGAAGAATCGCCACCCGGCCGGCGGACGATGATAGGCCGTCGCCACCATCGCGACCTGTCGAACCACCCGGCCGCGATGACATGACCGAACGCCGAGATTTGCATCGGATAGATCGGATTGCCGGTCAGCCACACGTTGCGCGCGTACCAGAATCCGCATGGGAGCAACACGCCGCAGGACAGCCACCCCAATTGCCGCAGCGGCGCCGCGCGCCTCACCGCCACGACGACTGCCAGCAGCAGCAGCGGCAGCACGAACAGGGCGCCAACGAGCTGGTACGGATCACGATCCGCACGACAGCGAGAACCACCACAGCAAACGCCGACCGGGACGATCGGGCCTCTCGATCCGACACAGCAGGAGGACACGGCGACGAAGAGGAACGTCGACCAGATGAGATCGATGTTCGCGATGTTCGACTGTGCGAGGACAATCGGCAAGCCGACCCACAGAAGCGGCGGCACGATGGCCGCCAGCGATTGGTCGTCGATTCGACGGGCAAGGGCATACAGGGCAGCGGCCGCCAGAGCGAGAAACGGCCACTGACCAACCTTCACGAGCGGGCCGCCGCCGGTCGCCAGTAGCCACGTGAGCCACAGATCGCCGTTGGCGGGAAAATAGGGCGCCGCTTCTTCGCCGAACGGCGTGGGAACGAGCAGCAGCCGGCCGGACTTCCACCACTGCCACGCGAACGGCAGGTGGTAGATCGGGGCGTCGCTGACGGGTTCGACCGGAAACACGAGTCCGGCCAGCAAGTGGGCCAGCGATGCCCAGACCGCGAGACCGATGACCAAGCACGCGAGTGCCGCCGTCCATGAGACGCAACGGCGCCGGACACTCGACGACTGCCGGCGTCAGGCGGCACGCTGGACGAAGAACGATATCGCCAGAAACCGGCTGCCGCGATCGCAGTGCAGAGAGGCGCGATCGCCGCTCGGTCGATCTGCCTGAATCGTGCCCAGCACTTCGAGTGCGACGACCATGCACGCGAATCCCGCGACGGCGACGGCGAGCGTATCCTCCAGAGCGCCAGATCCGCGGTGGTCGGCGACGAGGGCGCCGACACCTCCCCAGTACGCCACGTTCAGCGTGACAAAGATCAGGAGGTCGGTCATGCGTCAGATCAGCGCACCTGACGATATCCCAACCCCCGCAGCCTCAGGCCTGTACCGCAGGAAGCAGACAAAGCTGATCAGAACGGCGATGATAGCTGATCACCACGAGGCCAGCTCCCGCAAAGGCCATATTCGCCAATCTTGATCGCAACCGCGGTGGCGTTGCCGCTCGTCTGGGCGATGATCTTCGCTACGGCTGTCCCACCAGGGCCGGGTCTTGCAGCCTGGGTTACCACACCTGTCATCGTGTACCGGTACTCTTCATTCGAACGTAACTTCTTCCGCTCGGTGGCGTCGATGGAGAAGTGGGACATTCCAGTCGGGAAATACCGGATTGCCGGCGGCTCCGAAGCCAACACCGTACTCCAGAATCACATGGAAGTCCAACGCCAGCTGCAGCTCCCCCGACGCCGGGCAGCGCCCGTTCCAGACCTGACCGTGGGCATATAACACCTCCGCGTCGCCGTCATCAGGACGATCATTCGCTGCACCCGCAGTCAACGGGTTCGCCGCTTAATAAGCGCGCCTCCGATTGCGGCCAAGTGATTCCGCCGAGTGACATTCATCGCCGCCTCCTTCGAATAATCATCGGTGCTCGTCTTACCGCGCGGCGTAACCCCCGCACCGCTGGAAGCAGCAGAGCGATCAGGGACGGCGATGATGGCGATGACCACGAGGCCGGCTCCCGCGAAGGCGAGATCCCCATCTTGATGGCAACCGCGCGTGGCGTCGCCGCTAGTCTGGGCGATCATCTTTCACCGCTGTCCGACGAGGGCGGGGTTCTGAGCCTGGGTTACCACGCCTGTCATCGTGTACCGGCTTCATTCGACGTAACTTCTTCCGCTCGGTGGCGTCGATGGAGAAGTGGACATCGAGCTCGGGATACCGGATCGGCGGCGGCTCCGAAGCCGACACCGGTCTCCAGGTTCACACGGAAGTCGAACGCCAGCCTCAACTTCGCCCGCGACACCGGCAGTCCGCGATTCCAGACCTGGCCGTGCGCATCAACACCTCCGCGTCTCCGTCGTATCAGGATGGTCATGTGTTGTCGCGGCGGCGAGCGGGTTCGCCGCCAGCAGCGCGCCGCCGATCGTGGCCAGGTGATTCCGCCGAGTGATGTCCATGGCAGTCTCCTTTTTGCGTGAATCGTTGAATCGCTGATGAATGAAGCGGCGAGAAGTTCCTTGGGCAGACCTTCGACGCGGACGGTATCCGAGGCGAAGGCGCGTGTCAACAACACAACCTCACAGTTGCCCGACTTTTTTTGCTCTGCGCCGAAGGCCTGCGGCGCGGCTTATAATTCGCCCGCTAAGCATACTTCCCTCTACCGATCGCGGTTATCGTCGGCGCGGCGGCCGTCGCCGCACAGCATCCCGCACGTCCCTTCGATCTCCTCATCACCAACGCGCGCATCATTGACGGCACCGGCGGACCTTCGGTCACCGGATCGGTGGCGGTGCGCGACGGCCGCATCGCGGGTGTCGGCCGGGTCACCGGCGCCGCGACGCGGACCATCGACGCGGGCGGGAAGGTGGTGGCGCCCGGCTTCATCGATCCGCATTCGCATTCGGACTTCTCGCTGCTCATCGACGGCAATGCGGAGAGCAAGATCCGCCAGGGCGTCACGACGGAAGTGATCGGCGAAAGCGGGTCGGTCGCCCCTCAGAAACCGACCGCCGAGCGAAGCTGGAGCGACTTTGCCGGCTACTTCGCCGCCATCGAGCGGTCGAAAACGGCGGTCAACCTGCTGTCGTACGTCGGGCTCGGCCAGGTGCGCGAGTACGTGATGGGCAACGACGAACGCGCGCCGAAGACGACCGAGCTGGAGAAGATGTCGCGGCTCGTCGCTGACGCCATGAAGCAGGGCGCCTACGGCGTGTCCACCGGGCTGATCTACTCGCCCAACGCATACGCCAAGACCGACGAGCTCGTCGCGCTGGCGCGTCCCGCCAGCGCCGCCGGCGGCTTCTACGCGTCGCACCTGCGCTACGACGGCGAGAAGCTCAAGGAAGGCATCGAGGAGGCGATCGCGATCGGCGAACAGGCCCGCATCCCCGTCCACGTCTTCCACCTGAAGGTGACCGGCGCGAGGAACTTCGGACGGATGAAAGAGGTGATCGCGCTGGTCGAGGCCGCGCAGAAGCGCGGCGTCGAGTTCTCCGCCGACCAGTACCCGTACGTCGCCAGCAGCACCGGACTCTCACAGACCATGCCGCCGTGGTCGCACGAAGGCGGCGGCGCCAAGCTCGCCGAGCGGCTCAAAGATCCGGAGACGCGCGCGAAGATTCGCAAGGAGATGGACGACCCGCACCCGACGTGGGAGAACCGTCTCATCTCCGCCGGCACCTGGCACAACGTTCAGCTGGCGTCGATTCGCAGAGGCGTCGCTACAAGAAATACGAAGGGATGCGCATCGACGAAGCGGCGAAGGCCGCCGGGAAGGATCCGTACGACTTCGTCTTCGAAATCCTCATCGCCAACCGCGGCAGCGTCAGCTGCGTCTGGTTCATCATCGACGAAAACGATCTGAAGCTGGCGATGAAGCAGCCGTGGGTGTCGATCGGATCCGACGGCTCGGCGCTGGCGACCAGCGGGCCGCTGCGCAACGGCGTTCCGCACCCGCGCAACTTCGGGACGTTCCCGCGCGTGCTGGGCAAGTACGTTCGCGAGGAAAAAGTGATTCCGCTGGAACAAGCCGTCCACAAGATGAGCGGCCTGACCGCAAAGCAGCTGCACATCACGGATCGCGGGCTGATCAAGGACGGGCTGGCGGCGGACCTCGTGATCTTCGATCCGGCGACCGTCATCGATCGCGCAACCTTCACCGATCCGTTTCAGTATCCGCTCGGCATCCCGACCGTCATCGTCAACGGCCGCGTCGTCCTCGACAACGGGAGGCATACCGGAGAACGGCCAGGCGTTATCATCCGCGGTCGCGGAACCGCAGCGTCGCACTGAGGCGGGATGGGCTGGATAGGCGGGAAGGCTGAAAGAGCCACAACGTGCTGAGAGGGACCTACTGATGAACGGAATGGGCCGACGCGCAAGGCCGGCTCGACCTGCCAACCGCGGAGGATTGCGGCGGCGCTGCTCCTGGCCACGCTCGTCTTTCTTCCCGCGCTTCCCGCTTCGCCGCTGGTTCCCGGCTTGAAGGCGCAGCACGCGGCATTCCGCGTGAAGGGACGGGTGACGAACGAACGCGGCGAGCCGATGCCGGACGCCGACGTTCGTCTGGAAGCGTTCTACGGCTATGCGGCGGGCACATTCGCCGGACCGCGGCTGCTCTCGACGAAGACCAACGCGAAAGGCGATTGGAGCGTCGGCGCCCTGCAGCCGGGCATCTGGCTGTTCGAGGTCTTCGCGGCCGAATCACATTCCGGAGACCGTCGCGCTGCCGATCCGCATTCTCACCACCGTCAGCATGGGCACGTCCGGTATGGCGCTGACGTGGGATCTCCGTCCTGAAACCCGTTCCGGCGCCGGACGATGCGACGGGACAGTTGCTGAGCGAGGCACTGGCTGCGGCGCGCGACGGGAAGGCAGACGTCGCGCGCACCGCGCTGGCGCAGATCCCCACCGACCCCACACGCCGATTATCTGGCCGGCGCCGCTCGAATCGCGATGGTCGCGCGCGACATGAGCCTGGCTCAGACGCTGTTCAAGCGCGCGCTCGAGCGCGATCCATCGTCGTATCGCGCGGCGCTCGGCCTGGCGTCGACGTTCCTGCTGCAGCGCGACTTCGACAGCGCGTCGCGCGCGTTCGACGCGACCCGCGGCCGGACGCACGACAAGGACGAGCAGAAATTCCTCTCCGCCGCGATCGGCGACCTCGCGACGATCAAGGTCACGGTGACCAAGCAATCATCGGCCCTCTTCGCGCGGGCATGCAGAATCCTCCCGGGCGGCGTCGACAGCCCGGTGCGCGCCTTCAAGGCGGTCGGCGCGTCGCCGCTGTTCATTCGCCGCGCCGCCGGCGCGCGCATCGAGGACATCGACGGCAACACCTACATCGACTACGTGATGTCGTGGGGGCCGCTGCTGCACGGCCACGCCCCTTCCGGCCTCGTGAACGCGCTGACGGCCGCCGCACGCCGCGGCACCAGTTTCGGCGCGCCAAGCCCGCTCGAGGTGGCGCTCGGCGAACGCGTCCGCGCGCTGATGCCGTCGATCGAGCGCATCCGCTTCGTCAGTTCGGGCACCGAAGCGGCGATGAGCGCGGTGCGTGTGGCGCGGGCCGCGACAGGCCGCGATCGGATCATCAAGTTCGAGGGCTGCTATCACGGTCACGCCGACGCCTTCCTCGTCAAGGCCGGATCGGGCGCGCTGACGCTCGGCGCGCCAACCAGCCCCGGCGTCACGCGCGCCGCCGCCGCCGACACGCTGGTCGCGAGCTATAACGATCCGGCGTCCGTGCAGCGTCTGTTCGACGAGAATCGCGGCGAGATCGCCGCCGTCATCGTCGAACCGATTGCCGGCAACATGGGAGTCGTCCCGCCAGCCGGCGGGTTTCTCCAATCGCTGCGCGACATCTGCACCGCTGCGGGCGCGCTGCTGATTTTCGACGAGGTGATTTCGGGATTTCGCGCCGCGCCGGGCGGCGCCCAGGCCGTCACCGGTGTTCGGGCGGACCTGACCTGCCTGGGCAAGATTATCGGCGGCGGGCTGCCGGTCGGCGCCTACGGCGGTCGCGCGGATCTGATGGATCTGGTGTCGCCGTCAGGTCCGGTCTATCAGGCCGGCACGCTCTCGGGGAATCCGCTGGCCATGACGGCCGGGTTGTGGAGTCTCGACCGGCTGACGCCCAAGCTGTACGCGTCGCTCGCGGCGCTCGGCACCCGGCTGGCCGCCGGCCTTGCCGACGCGGCGCGCGACGCTGGCGTCGCGCTGCAGGTCAACGCGTTCGGATCGCTCCTCACGCCGTTCTTCATCGATCGGCCGGTCCGCGACTACGCATCGGCGACGAGCGCGGACACTGGCCGCTACGCGGCGTTCTTCCGCGGCATGCTGGCGCGAGGCATCTACCCGCCGCCGTCACAGTTCGAGGCGTGGTTTCTCTCTGCGGCGCATCGCGTGAAGGACGTCGATCGAACGATCGACGCGGCGAGGGCAGCGATGCGCGACGTGTCGAAACGCAGTCGAGGACACAAAGGGGAACAGAGGACACAAAGGAGCAGCGCTCGTAGGCGTTCGTGCCTCTTGCCTCTGCCTCTGTGTCCTTTGTTCCCCTCTGTGTCCTCTGTGAGCTGCCCGTTCAGCGAGCGCTGAGCGTCAGCGGAGAATCCAGCCGGACGCGAAGCGTTGTTCCGACGGGCAGCTCGACGTCCTTCCCCTCGGTGGCAGCGATCGTCCCGCCGCCGCCGATGAGAATCCCGGCAAGCGCGCCCTTCGCGCCGCCGAGAATGGCGCCGAGAATCGCGCCGGCGCCGGCGCCAATCCCGATCTTCCCCGCCTCGCCCTTGATCCCTTCGCTCTCGAGCGCCTGCGTGACCGTGGCGCGCATCGGGTGCGCCCGTCCGTTGATGGTCACCTGATCGAACGCGACCGTCAGGCTGCCCTTGCGATCCGTGCGGGTGGCTTTGTTCACCGAACTCACGACTCCGCGCATGACGGAGCCGGATGGCACGAGCACGCGCCCTCGTTCGTCGAGGAGATCGACCATCGTCGTCGCCTCGAAGCGATCCTCGACCTGCGCGGTCTTCGATGAGAGCGAAGTCTGAAGGCGAACGTCGAACTCGGTCCCGACAGGGATTTCGTTCGGATTCTGCGCACGACGGGAGGTCGCCGGCGGCGGCGGCGGCTGGACCGACTCCGAGCGCGAGCCGGCAGGCGGCGTGTACCCGCCCGCGGAATCGCCGCGCGCGCGGGTGCGGATGTTCTCGATGCGATCGCGCACGTCGTTGTAGTCGCCGCGCGACATCGGTTCGTTGCGACGCAGCTTCACTTTGAGATAAATCACCTCGTCGCGCGCATCATCGAGCTCCGCCTGGAGCTGAGACGCCAGCGCCGCGTCGCGGGTGCGCGCCTGCGCAACGTCGCGCGAGGCCTCGTAACTGACATCCTGGAGACGCTGGATGTCCGCGCTGGTCACGGAAGACTGGGCGCGGGCCGGCGCAGCGACGCCGGCCGCCAGGATCACTGCCCCGAGCAATCTGAGTAACTTCACAGCTACCTCCAAACCGACAACACTACACCAAGGGCTCTGTGCAAAGTACGAGCCGGCGTCCGCCGGATTGTTCGTAAGTGCTTGTGACGAGAGTAGAACGGCTCCGTTCCGGGCCGTCTACCGCCAGGGCATCAGCCGTTCGATCCAGGCGATGCGGGTCAGATCGTTGTAGATGACGGTCACCATCAGCATCAAAATGAGGACAAAACCCGCCAGCAGAACTTTTTCCTTCACCCGCATGCTGAAGTCGCGCCGCGCGATGCCTTCGAGCGCCATCATGAAGATGTGCCCGCCGTCGAGGACCGGAATCGGCATCAGGTTGAGCAGGCCGAGGTTGAGACTGATCGAGGCCATCAAGCCGAAGAGCGCCACCCAGCCAAGCTGGGCCGATTCGCCGGACAGCTGCGCGATCGCGACGGGACCCATCAACTGCTTCGGCGAGACTTCTCGCGTGACCAGTCCCCACAACGCCTGAAAGATCAGCCCGGCGGACTCGATGTTCCGTTCCACGCTCATCGTGACTGCCTGGACCGCCCCGGGCTTGACGCTAATCGTGTCGTCGACGGGCCGCACGCCGAGCCAACCGACCGTGCCCTTCCGATCCGGTGTGACGGTCAGCGTCTCCTGCACGCCGCCGCGATCGACCGTGATCCGCATCGGCTTTTCGGGGTGACTCGCGATGAGCTCCCGCATCTGATAGTGGAAGGTCATCGGCTTGCCGTCGACGGCGACGATCACGTCGCCATCCTTGAGGCCGCCCCGAGCGCCCGGATCGCCGGGCGTCACCGATGCCAGATGCGGGTGGACGCTGGGAAACACGCCGATATCGCCGAACTCGAACCGGCCCTGCCCGGTCGTGGTCGGCGTCATCTTGAGGGTGATCGGTTGACCGTCGCGAAGGACGCGGAGATCGACTTCGCGATTGGGACGTGAACCGATCGCGATATACAGCTGCTCCCAGGTGTTGACGGTGTGATCGTTCACCGCCTCGACCCGATCGCCGGGCCGCACGCCGGCGCCAGCCGCCGGCGAACCTTCCGCGATCGCGCCGACCACGGGCGGCTGGTCTTCGTAGACGCCCTTCTCGACACCCTGGTAGAGCACCAGGGCCGTGAGCAGGACCGCGAGCAGGATGTTCATGGTCGGTCCCATGATCAGCACCTGGAACCGCTGCCATTTGCTCTTCGAGAGGAATTCGTCATGCCGCCGGATGACGTTGCCGTCCTTGTCGCGCTCGACGTCGTCGGGATTCTCGCCGGCCATCTTGACGTAGCCGCCGAGCGGGAGGGCGCCGATGCCGTACTCGGTGTCGCCGCGGCGGAAGCTGATCACGGTGGGATTGAAGCCGAGCTGAAACTTGAGCACGCGGATGCCGACACGCTTGGCGGCAAGAAAGTGGCCGAGCTCGTGCACGAACACGAGAACGCCAAGAACGAACGCAAACGCCAGTAATGTGGTCATCAGCCTTCAGACTTCATCCTTCAGACTTCGTCCTTTACACCTCCTTTAATCTTAACCCGCGGGCAATCTCCGCGGCGTACTGTCGTGCCCAGGCATCCACCGCGCGCACTGCCTCGAGCGTGGCGACTTCGGCGGCTGCGTGGGCAGCCATCGTTTGCGCTGTAATCTCGTGAATTGCTGTGAAGCCGATGCGTCCCTCGAGGAAGGCGTCCACGGCAATTTCGTTGGCGGCGTTCAGGACCACCGGCAGGCTGCGTTCTGCCGCGAGCGCGCGGTAGGCGAGCTGCAGACAGGGAAACGCCGTGGTGTCGGGCACCTCGAAATCGAGCCGGGCCGCGCGCGCCAGATCGAGCGACGGCCACGGCGCCGCCCAGCGCTCGGGGTAGGAGAACGCGTACTGAATCGGCAGGCGCATGTCCGTCACGCCGAGCTGCGCGATGATCGAACCATCGGTCAGCTCCACCATCGAGTGCACCACCGACTGCGGGTGGATGACGACGTCGATGTGGTCGCCCGGAACGCCAAACAACCAGTGCGCCTCGATGACCTCGAGCCCCTTGTTCATCAGCGTCGCCGAGTCGATCGTGATCTTGCGTCCCATGCGCCAGGTCGGATGCTGCAGCGCCTCCTCGGCGGTGACGTCGGCGAGCTGGCCCGACGTGCGCCCGCGAAACGGACCGCCAGACGCGGTCAGACACGAGACGACGGATCTCCGACGGCACGCGGCCGTGCAGGCACTGGTGAATCGCGTTGTGCTCGCTGTCGACCGGCAGGATCGCGACGCCTTTGCGCGACGCCGCGTCGGTGACGATGCCACCGGCCATCACGAGCACTTCCTTGTTCGCGAGCGCGATCGTCTTGCCGTGCTCGATCGCGGCGAGCACCGCCTCGAGGCCGTCCGTGCCGCTCGAGGCGCAGAGCACGATATCGACGTCCGGGTGCGACGCGACCGCCACGAGGCCGTCGCGTCCGGCGCCGGCCAGGATCGTCTCGCCGACCGCGCCGATCCGGCGCAGCCGATCGATCGCATCGCCGCTGGCCATGGCCGCCACGCGCGGCCGGTAGCGCGCCACCTGGGCCGCCAGCCGCTCGGCGTTTTCGCCGGCGGCGAGACCGACGATCTGGAGACGATCGGCGATGCGCGTCGATCACGGCGAGCGCGCTCTGGCCGATCGAGCCGGTGGAGCCGAGAATCGCGATTCGCTTCACAACGGAGCCGCCAGCAGCGACGTAGGGCAGACCGATGGTCCGCCGAACGCTGGACGCGGGCTCCACAGGTCGCTACGCATACTTCAACACGATGTAATAGACCGGCGCGGCGAACAGCAGCGCGTCGATCCGATCGAGCACGCCGCCGTGTCCTGGGATCAGCGCCGAGCTGTCTTTCACGCCCGCGCTGCGCTTGAGCATCGACTCGAAGAGATCTCCGGCAATGCCGAGTGCGACGATGGCCACGCCGAGCAGCGCGCGAAAGCCGATCGGAAAGCCGGGGAGCCACCATGCGCCAGCGACCGCCAGCAGGAGGGCGCCGAACACGAATCCGCCGATCGCCCCTTCGACCGTCTTTTTCGGACTGATGGCGGGCGCCAGCAGGCGGCGGCCGAGCGCGCGCCCCGTGTAGTACTGCGCGGTGTCGCTGGCCATCACGGTCAGCATGAGGAGGAACAGCGCCTCGCGTCCCGGCTGCGCACGAATCGCGATCATCGACCCGATCGGCATCCCCGAATACAACATCGGAAACACCGCCGCCGCGGCGCGGCCGAGGGCGTCGCGCTCGCCTTTCCACGACGTCAGCGTGATGGCCGCCAGCGCCACGAACCCCGAGATGAGGATGGCGTCGAGCACCATGGTGCCAAGCACCAGGCGATCCAGGATCCACACGCTCGTGCCCATGCCGAGGCTGGTCAGCATCGTGGCGGCGCACGCGGGCGCGAAGGGAACGGGCGTGCCGCCGGCCGCCGCCAGCTTCGCGTATTCGATGAACGCGAGGACCAGCAGCGCTTCGGCGACGGCAAGAAAGATCAGCGGAGGAGCGAGCCAGACGACGGCGACTGCGACAGCGACGAGGACCGCGCCGCTGAGAACCCGCGTCACTTGACGCCGAGCGCTACCGGCGACGGCTTGATGCCGCCGTACCGGCGGTCCCGCTTCTGGTAGGCGATCACGGCTTCGAGCAGGTGACGGCGTCGAAAATCGGGCCACAGCGTTTCGGTGACCCAGATCTCAGCGTAGGCGATCTGCCACAGCAGGAAGTTGCTGACGCGCATCTCGCCGCTGGTCCGAATCAGCAGATCGGGATCCGGTTGACCGCTCGTGTAGAGGAATTCGCCGAACCGGCGCTCGTCGAGGTCGTCGGCGGCCATGCCGGACCGAATCGCGCGGCGCGCGGCGTCGACGATTTCCGCGCGTCCGCCGTAGTTCAGCGCGATGTTGAACTGCATCCCGCTGTTGGCCGCCGTCTGCTGGATGCCGATTTCGAGCTCGCGCTGGACGTCGGGTGCGAGATCCTCGCTGCGGCCGATGACGCGAAACTGGATGTTGTTCTTGTGCAGCGTGCCGAGCTCGAGGCGGATGTAGCGCTTGAGCAGCAGCATCAGCGTGTTCACTTCCGCGCGCGGCCGCTTCCAGTTCTCGAGCGAAAACGCGTACAGCGTGAGCACCTCGATGCCGAGCCGCGCCGAGCTCTCCACGACATCGCGCACGGAGTCGATACCGGCACGGTGGCCTTCGACGCGCGGAAGATGGCGCTGCGCCGCCCAGCGCCCGTTGCCATCCATGATGATGGCCACGTGCGACGGCAGCTGGTCGAAATTGACCTGGCGGGCCAGCGCTTCGTCGGGCGATCCCGGCGGAATCCACGCCAGCAGCTGCTCGAGCGACATTACGGTTCCTTAGGAGTAAACCTTGATTGTACAACACCATACACGACGCTCACGAGAAACAGGCCGCGGGCCGGCGCCGTCGGGCCCGCCTGCCCCCGATCGCGGGACGCGACCACGTCCGCCATCCACGCCGGCGGGCGGTGCCCTCGCCCGACTTCGACCAGCGAGCCGGCGATCGCGCGCACCATGTGTCGCAGGAAACCGGTGCCGCAGACCTCGTAGGTCAGGATGGCGGAGTGCGGATCGCGGGTCTCGGATTGGATGGCGGATTTGAGAATCTCGCGTTCGGTGGTGCGCACGTCGCTGCCGGCCGTTTGAAAGGCTGCAAAATCGTGCCTGCCTTCCACGAGTTGCGCCGCCGCCCGCATGGCGTCCACGTCCAGCGCACCCGGCACGTGCCAGACGAAGCGGCGCTCGAACGGGCTGACGACATCACCGTTCCAGATGCGATAGCGGTAGGTTTTCGACCGCGCGTCGGCGCGCGCCCGGAACGAGGCCGGCGCGTCTTCCGCGGACAGCACGCGCACGGTGGGGGGCAGGCGCGCGTTGAGCGCGCGCACCACGGCGTCGGCCGCCAGCGGGCGCTCGATGGCGAATGCGGCGACCTGACCGAGGGCGTGAACCCCCGCATCCGTCCGTCCGGCGCCCATCACCGTGACGTCGCGTCCGTCGAGCTCGCGCAGCGCGTCTTCGAGGAGCCCTTGAATGGAAACGCCCGCCGCCTGCCGCTGCCAGCCGACGAAATCGGTGCCGTCGTAGGCGAGGGTGATCTTGAAGGTCGGCATCAGGCTTGTGATCACGGTCTATCACGAAGACACGAAGGAAACGAAGGCACGAAGCCAATGCTTGTACAAGATAAACATCGTGTCCTTCGTACTCTTCGTGCCTTCGTGATGAACCGTTCAGCCGTCAACGTCAGCCACTGGCCTGCGACCCGGGCTTCACCACCGGCAGCCCCTGAGCGCACAGCGGACACTTGTCGGGTTCGTATGTCGGAAGGTCGATGTCGAGCAGCGACGCGAACGGGACATCGAACAGGGCAGCCACCTGCCCTGAGCCTAGTCGAAGGCCCGAGCGATTGACGATCGACGCGGCACCGACCACCTGGCCGCCGGACGCCCGGGCGACCTGCATCGTTTCGCGCGTCGAGCCGCCGGTGGTCAGCACGTCTTCGACGACGAGGACGCGATCGTTCTCGGCGATCACGAAGCCGCGCCGCAGCGTCAGCTCGCCGTCCTGCCGCTCGGCAAACAGCGCGCGGACACCGAGCGCGCGGCCGACCTCGTGTCCGATCACGACGCCGCCGAGCGCCGGCGAGAGCACGGCCGTCGGCCGGAGGCTTCGCGTGCGATCGGCAATCGCCCGTCCCAGCGCCTCGGCATGCGCCGGGTGCTGCAGGACGAGCGCGCACTGCAGGTAACCGGAGCTGTGAAGTCCCGACGTCAGCCGGAAGTGACCCTCGAGCAGGGCCCCCGAACGGCGGAACAGATCAAGAAGCTCGTCGCGGGTCATTTTTCAGGTGCTGCTCGAACAGGTTGAGGATCCGCTTGTACTCGTCCGCCCAGCTGGTCTCCTCCTCGAACCCGTGGTTCTCGACGGGATACGGCGCAAACGACCAGTTCTCCTTGCGCAGCTCGATCAGCCGCTGCGCCAGACGCACGCTGTCCTGGAACAGCACGTTGGTGTCCACCATGCCATGCAGGATCAGCAGCGCCCCCTTGAGACCCCCCGCGAAGTAGATCGGCGAGCTCTTTCGGTACGCCTCGGCGTCGGCCTGCGGCTCGTTGAGGATGCTCGACGTATACCCGTGGTTGTAGTGCGACCAGTCGGTCACCGGCCGGAGCGCCGCGCCGGCGGCGAAGGTGTCCGGCGAGGTGAACATCGCCATCAAGGTGATGAAGCCGCCGTAGCTGCCGCCGTAGACGCCGATGTGCTTCGGATTGACCTTGTGTTTGTCGACCAGATACTTCGCCCCGTCGACCACGTCGTCCAGATCCTTGCCGCCCATGTGCTGGTAAATCGCGGTGCGCCAGTCGCGGCCGTAGCCCGAGCTGGCGCGGTAATCCGGGTCGAGCACCACGAAGCCGCGCGACGCGAGCAGGTTGTGGAACATGTACTCGCGGTAATAGCTCGGCCAGTACTTGTGGGCGTTCTGCGCGTAACCGGCGCCATGGACGAAGACCACGGCGGGGGCCGCCGGATCGCGGCGCGCGCCCATCATCTCGGGTGTGAACAGCCGCGCATACACGTCGACGCCGTCGCGCGTCTTGTAGGTAATCAGCTGCGGATCGGCCCACTTGAACGAACGCCACTCCTCCGTCGGCGTCGTGGTGACCTGCTTCGCGGCGGCGCCCGGGCGGTTCGGCATCAGGTAGACCTCGTGCGGCCTGGTGCTGCTCGAATAGACAATCCCGAACGTGCTGTCGTCGGGCGAGACTTCGCCGGCGCTTCCGCCGGTCATCGACGTCAGCTTCGTGCGCGCGCCGCCTTCCACGGCCATCGCGTAGATATGCCGCTCGCCTGGATGGACCTCGGTGCTGGTGATGTAGAACTTCCGCTTGTCGGGCGACAGACTGACCGACTCGATCTCCCACTTTCCTTCGGTCAGCTGCCGGGGGGCCGGACGATCGGCGGTGGCGTCGACGCTGTACAGATGCATCCACCGATCGCGCTCCGAGAGAAACCAGACGTGGGTTTGATCCGCCTGCCAGCCAAACGACGGATCGTTCGGTCCGAAGCCGCCGACCTCGCGCACCCAGGCGTCGTCATGCAGCGTGTCGAGCACGCGGCTCTTGCCCGATTCGGGATCGACGACCACCAGCCAGCGGTCCTTGTTGTCGTCGGCGCGCACGTGCGCGACCGCCCGCGCGCCGTCGTCTGATATCTGCGGCATGCCCCAGCGGACGGCGCGCGGCTGCGTCTTGCCGTCCTGCGCCGGCTTGAGAGGAACCGTGCCGGCGAAGCCGGCATCCGCTTGCGACGTCTTGCCGGTTTCCAGATTCATGATCGCCAGCGTGCGCTTGTCCTGCGCGTCGCCGACGAACGTCCGTGCGGGGATGTCCTCCGTGTAGCTCGACTCGGTGACGTAGTTCGGCACGTTGGTCCGTTTCGCCGTCTCGGTGCGCTCGACGATCAGGACGAACACGTGCGTGCCGTCGGGCGACAGCTGGAGATCGGTCGCAGCCTGACGATCGGCCAGCTCCAGCTTCGGCAGCGCGCGCGCCTTGTCCTTGTCTTCGGTCTTCTTCTTCTTTTCCGCCTGCACGCGCGTGTGCTCGATCAGCTTCTGCTCTTCGTCCTTCACGAATTTCTGGCTGTCGGTCTCGCGTGGATCGCGCTTCTTCGGCTGGACATCGGTGAGCTGGACGATCTCGCCGCTGTCGATCGGCACCAGGAAGAGGTTGTTGTCGCGCACGAAGCTGACCGCGCTTTCGCGTCGCGCCCAGCGCGGGTTCGACTCGTTGCCGGTCGTCCGCGTGACGTTGCGGCGCATGCCGCTCACGGAATCGAGCAGCACGATGTCGCCCTGATCGACGAACAGCACGCGGCGATGGGCTTTGTCCCAGGCGCCGACGACCGGGGGCGCGCTGCGCCGATCGGCGTCGGACAGCTGCTTCGGCTCGCCGCCGTCACGCGGCACCACCCACGTGGACGCCTCGTCCTCTCCCGGCCGCCGCCACTCGAAGTACAGGCGCGACGAATCGCCGGACCAGCGCAGGCCCGTCGGCGGATAGCCCACGAGTTTCGGCCCGCGCATGATGCTGTCGACCGTCAGTTCGAAGCCGCCGGCGGTGCGGGCCGCCTTGGCGCCGGTCGGTTGAGCTGCGCCCGCGACAACCGCCGCCGCCGCGAGCCCGCAAGCGACGCGAGAGGGGATGTGCATAGCAGAAAAGTATACAATTGCCTGAACCGAAGACTCCTGCCGACCGTCTACTGTTCAAAGGCCCTCGAGAACCCGAGAACCTTAGAACCCGAGAACCTTAGAACCTTTCTTTTTGATGGAGCCGTCAGCAATGCGTCTGCACCACCTGATTCGCCGCGCCCGGATTGGCACGATCGCCGCCATGTTCGCCGCGATCCCGATGTCCGTTTTTGCGCAGAACGGACAGTCACCATTCTCGATTTCGTTACAGCAGGCATCGGCGCAAGCCGCCGCGCAGCTCCAGTCCGAGTCGGTCCGCCGCCTCTCGATCGACGAAGCGGTCACGCTGGCGATGGAGCAGAACCTCGGGATTCGCATTCAGCGGTTCGACCCGCAGATTCAGGATACGAGCGTGGCTCAGGCACGATCGTTCTGGGCGCCGAGTCTCACCTCCAACTTCTCCAAGAACGGACAGACGCAGCAGCCGACGAGCTCCCTCTCCGGAGGCGCCACGAGCATCCTCAACTCGAACATGAACACAGCGGTTGGTCTGAACCAGCAGTTGCGGTGGGGCGGCGTCTATTCGGCGACCTGGAACAGCTCGCGCTTCTCGACGACAAACCTGTTTCAAGGCTTCAGTCCGCAGATCGGCTCGAACCTGAACCTGCAGTACTCGCAGCCGCTGATGCGTAATTTCGAGATCGATCAAATCCGGCAGCAGGTCGCGATCAGCCAGAAGGCGCGCGAGATGTCCGACATCCAGTTGACCGGCGTCATCACGGGAACGCTGCGAGCGGTCAAGAATGCGTATTGGGATTTGTCCTATGCGTTGGCGAACCTGAAGACGCAGGTGCAGTCGCTGGAGCTTTCGCAGCAGTCGCTGAAGGACGAGCAGAAACGCGTCGAGATCGGCGTCAGGGCGCCGATCGACATCGTGCAGGCGCAGGCCGAAGTGGCGAGCAATGAAGAGCGGGTGATTGTCGCGGAAGCGGCGATCAAGGCGGCGCAGGACAACCTGCGCGCCCTCATCCTGGACCCTGGCACGCCCGATTTCTGGAACGTCATCTTCGAGCCCACGGACGCGGCGTCGTTCGCGGCGCAGGCGATCGACGTCGACGCGGCGGTGCGCAATGCGCTCGACAAGCGGTCGGATCTTCGCAGCGCGAAGAACAGCCTCCAGCAGAGCGATGTCAACATCAAGTACTACCGTAATCAGATCAAACCGGACGTGAACGCCAACGTCAGCTACATCACCACGGCGGCGGGCGGCGTGCAGCTCAGTCAGGTGGATCTGGCTGCGGCGGCAACTGGCGCCGCGATCAACCGCTCGATTGTCGCCGAGCGCGGCTTCGGCTCGGTGCTGGGAGACGTCTTCCAGAACACCTATCCGAACTGGACCGTCGGCATCTCGATCAACTACCCCCTGGGCTCCAACATCGCGCAGGCCAATCTGGCCCGGGTGCGGCTCCAGTACGAGCAGGCGCAAGCGCAGTTGAAGAACCTCGAAATGCAGGTGGCGACGCAGGTCCGTGGCGTCGGGCGCAACGTCCAGACCAACCAGCAACGCGTCCAGTCGGCAAGGGCATCGCGCGAGCTGCAGGAGAGGAAGCTGGAGGCCGAGGAAAAGAAGCTCGCCGCCGGCATGTCGTCGAGCTTCTTCGTATTCCAGGCGCAGCGCGACCTCGCGCTCGCCCGCACCGCCGAAATCCAGGCGATTGCGGACTACAACAAATCGCTGGTCGATTTCGAGGCCGTGCAGCAGGTGCCGCTTGGCGGCGGTGGCGGCGGCATTACCACCGCCGGGTCCGGCGCCGTCGCGACGAACGGGATCTTCAGGACTCAGTAACCCGTCGGGGCTAGGGGCTTGGGGCTAGCTGATTCAGCCCTTCGGAGAGTCCCTAGCCCTCGCTTCTGTTGGTCTAGCTCCTAGCCTAGCTCCTAGCCCCTAGTCCCCTAGTCCCCAGCTCTCCCTAGCCCCTAGCCCCGTCAGGTAGTACACTCCCCCGAGTGCCGAAGCTCTCGGTCACGGTCATTACCAAAAACGAGGCAGCGGACGTCGGCGACGCGCTGGCGTCTGTCGCATGGGCCGACGAGCTCATCGTCGTCGACTCGTGCAGCACCGACGAGACCGTGGCGATCGCCCGGCAGCACACCGATCGGGTCGTCGTTCGCGAGTGGCCCGGATACATCGCCCAGAAGAACTACGCCGCGTCGCTCGCCGCGCACGACTGGATTCTGTCGCTCGACGCGGACGAGCGGGTCACGCCCGAGCTCGCGGCGGAAATCCAGACGCGCCTGAAGGCCGCGCCGCGCGAGGCGGCATTTCAGATTCCGCGCGTCACGTGGCATCTCGGGCGCTGGATTCGCAGCACCGACTGGTACCCCGACTACCAGATGCGCCTCTACGATCGGCGATCGGCCGAATGGACGGGCCGCTACGTCCACGAGGCGGTGACGGTCCGCGGCACCGCCGGTCGCCTGCGCGGCGAGCTGCAGCACTACGCCTACCGCGACATCGCCGACCACCTCGAGACCATCAATCACTACACGACGCTGGCGGCGCGGCAGATGCACGAGGACGGGCGGCGTGCAGGCGTCCTCCAGCTGGCCGGCCATCCGCCGCTGGCGTTCCTGCGCAATTACCTCGCCCACGGCGGCATCGGCGACGGCCTTCCGGGCTTCATCATCTCGGCGCTGAACGCGTATTACGTGTTTCTGAAGTTCGCGAAACTCTGGGAGCTCGATCGGGTTCAGCGTTCCGAGTTCAAGGTTCAGGGTTCGTTCTCGGCGAATCCCGAATCCCGAACCCCGAGCCGTGAACCCTGAACCGGACGATGTTTTCGCTGCACGTTGACACGGCGCGCACCTGGCGTGGCGGCCAGAATCAGGTGCTGCTGACCGTGAACGGACTGCGATCGATCGGCGAGCGGGCGGCGCTCGTGGCGCATCCGGACGGAGCCCTGCGGCAACGCGCGGCCGAGGGGCTCGAGCTGATCCCGATGGCGCCGCGGACCGAAATGGATCTGACGGCGGCGTGGCGCTTCTCACGCGTCATCAAGCGGCTGGCGCCGGACGTGATCCACGCGCACGATCCGCACGGCGTCGCCATGGCGTCGCTGGCGCTGTCGTTGGGATCTTCGGCGGCACAGGGGCACGCGCCTCGCCTCGTCGCTTCGCGCCGCGTCGATTTCCATCTCAAGGGCAACTCGTTTTCGCGCTGGAAATACCGCCAGGTTGACGCATTCATCGCGGCCTCCGAAGCCATCCGTCAGATGCTGGTGGCGGACGGCGTACCGGCCGAACGCACCGTCACCGTGCACGAAGGCATCGACGTCGACCACGTCGCCGCGGCGCCGCCGGTCAACGTTCACGAGGCGTTCTGGCTGCCGCATCAGGCGCCGGTCGTCGGGAATGTCGCCGCGCTCGTGCCGCACAAGGGCCAGCGCTACCTGGTCGACGCCGCGCATCTCGTCGTGCAGCAGCGTTCCCGATGCCCGCTTCATCATCCTCGGCGAAGGCGAGCTGCGGGAACACCTGGAGAAGCAGGTGCACGAACACCATCTCGAGAAGCACGTGCTGCTGCCCGGCTTCCGCACCGACGTCCTCGGCTGCATCAAGGGGTTCGACCTGTTCGTCATGAGCTCGGTGACCGAGGGGCTCGGGACATCGCTCCTCGACGCGATGGCGTGCGGGCGGCCGATCGTCGCGACCCGCGCCGGCGGCATTCCGGAAATCGTCGAGGACGGCGTGAACGGCACGCTGGTGCCGCCGCGAGACGCCGCGTCGCTCGCCGCCGCAATCGTGCGGGCGCTGCAGGACGACGGATGGCGCCGGCGGACGGGCGAAGCCGGCCTGGCGCGCGTCCGCGAGCGCTTCACCGTCGACCGCATGGTCGAGCAGACGGCCGCCGTGTACAGACGTCTCCGCCGCTGATCAGCAGCGTCCCAGGGTCGGACCCGGTCAGGGCGGGGTCAGACCCGGGTCTGACCCCGGGGTGCGATCACAGGCGCTCCAGGCGTAGGCAAATTCTGCGATGTGGGCGATCTCACGACCGTTGCGACTTGACCCTTGAGACTTGAGACTTCCGCGCGCTCAGACGCGGGTGACAAAGCCCGCGGAGCGGGCACTGAGAGTCCGCCTGCGCGCGGCTGAAGCCGCACGCGTTCATCATCCCGAGGTGGCAGAGCGCGAAGTCGTACTTGACCGGGTCGTTCGGATCGAGCTCGCGCAACGACGCGGTGATGTCGCGTGCCATGCGCCAGCCCGGGCTCGTATACGTCGTGAGCTTCAGACAGCGGCCGACCCTGATGACGTGGGTGTCGAGCGGGACGACCAGGCGCGCCGGCGGGACCCGCGACCACACGCCGAGATCGAGCGCGTCCTTACGCACCATCCAGCGCAGGAACAGATTCAGACGCTTGCACGCCGACCCCGCCGACGGACGCGGAAAGAAATAGCACACGCCGGGCACGGCGCGGCACCCGCCCGTAGGCCGCCCGGAGATCGAGCGACAGCGCACGCGTCGAGAAGCTGTCGAGCGCGCCTTGAACGTCCGCGGACGCGCCGTCGTCACCTCGAGCGAAGAACGCCTCGATTGACCCGGCGCCCGCGATCATCTGATGCATGACCCACACCAGCGCGACGATGTCGCGCTCGCGCGTCCAGCGATGGACGATGCCGTCGAAGGCGGCGGCATCGCGGCGAGGCTCGAACCGCTGGACGTACGCCGCCGGTCGATCGCCCATCACGGCCAGCACGCGCTCGATCGACTGCAGGACGCTCGTCACCCGCCCGAAGGCGAGCGCGGCCGCCACGAATCCGACCACTTCACGGTCGTCGGATCGCGGGTACCGCCGGACGATCTGGATGGGATCGGTCGCCGAATCGGGATAGTTGAACTCGGCGTACAGCCGTTCCAGGGTGGATCTCAGTTCAAGTTTCAAGTCTCACGTCTCAAGTTTCAGTCTCAAGTCACAAGGTTTCAAGGCTCAAAGGCTCACATTTCACAGCGCCTCGAGCCTTGCGTTGAGAGTTGAGACTTCAGCCTTGAGAGTTGATTATGATGCACGCATGCGTCGATTGGTGTTGAGGGCGCTTGCCGTGGTCGCGGGGCTGTTGACCGTCGCGGTCATCGGCACCTACATGTCGGTACGCCGGTCACTGCCGACGATCCACGGGACGACCACGGTGCCCGGCATCTCGGCGCCGATCGATATCATCCGCGACGCCGACGCCATTCCACACATCTTTGCCACGACGAAGGCCGACGCGCTGTTCGGACTCGGCTACGCGCACGCCCAGGATCGCCTGTGGCAGATGGAGTTCCAGCGCCGCATCGGCTACGGCCGATTGTGCGAAATCTTCGGAGCGGCCGCACTGCCGCAGGACCGGTTTCTGCGGACGGTGGGGTTCGGGCGGGCGGCAAAGGCGGCGTGGGATCGAACACCGGAGTGGGCGAAACAGCAGGTGAATGCCTACGTGTCCGGCGTGAACGCGTTCCTGGCCACACACCACGGCACCGCGCTGCCGCTCGAGTTCTCGCTGTTACGGTTCGAGCCGGAAGCGTGGTCCGGACCCGACGTCATCGTCTGGGTCAAGATGATGGCCTGGGACCTGAGCTCCAACTACGCGCTCGAGCTCCTGCGCTACGACATCGTTCGCACGGTCGGCCAGGAACGGATGGCGCAGTTGATGCCCCCGTATGCGACGGCAGGGCTTTCGATCATGTCGCCGGCCGCGGCGAGCGAGGCGGACGGGTCGCATACATCTGGTGGACTGGCCACCAACTCGACCCACTCGGCCGGCTGGACGCTTCCGAGCGACCAGGCCCACTCGGCGTCCGCCGCGTGGGCATCGGGCCTGAGGGGCGGTGTTCCGCAGGTCGCCGATTTTCTGCTCGGCGGCGGAGCCACCGAGTCCCTGGGGTCGAACAACTGGGTGGTCGACGGCACGCGCACGGCCTCGGGAAAGCCGCTGCTCGCCAACGACCCGCATCTCGGCACGCGCGTACCCTCGACCTGGTACCTCGCGCACCTGTCGGCGCCGGGGTTCGACGTCATCGGCGCGACGCTGCCCGGCGCCCCGGCGGTCGCGCTCGGCCGCAATCGCTTCATTGCCTGGGGAGCCACCAACGTCGCCGCGGACGTCGAGGATTTGTACCTCGAGCACCTCAACGCGGACGGCACGGCCACGGAGTTTCAAGGCGCGATGACGCCGGTGACGACCGTGCCGGAAACGATCACCATTCGCGGCGCGGCCCCCGTGCAGTTGTCCGTCCGGGTCACACGCCACGGTCCGCTCGTGTCGGATGCGATCAATGCCAACAACGAGAGCGCCGCTGCGCGGCCCGGCCTGCCGAAGGCCGCGCCGGTCGAACCGCTCGCGTTTCGATGGACCGCGCTCGACGCCGACGATTCGACGCTGGTCGCGTTCCTGAAGCTGAACGAGGCGCACAACTGGGCTGAATTCACGGAGGCGCTCCGTTCCTTCGTCGTCCCGTCGCAGAACTTCGTCTACGCCGACGTCGACGGTCACATCGGCTATTACGCGCCGGGGCGTATTCCCGTGCGCGCGAGTGGCGACGGCTCGCGTCCCGCGGAAGGGTGGACCGGCAAGGCGGAGTGGACGGGCTGGGTGCCATTCGACGAGCTGCCGCATCTGTTCGATCCACCGATCGCACGAGATCGTCACCGCCAACAATCGTCCGGCGCCGGCGGATTACCAGTATCACCTCGGCCTCGAGTGGCCCGAGCCGTATCGCGCGCAGCGCATCACGGACCTGCTGCAAGGCGCGACGAAGCTGACGCCCAATGACTTTGCCCGCATCCAGGCCGACACCGTGTCGCTGCACGCGAAGGCGCTGCTGCCGCTGTTCCTCGCGCACGCGCGCCCGCACGACAAGCCTGAGCGCGACGCCGTCGAGCTCCTCGCCGGTTGGAACGCCAATGCCTCCGCCGACAGCGCGGGCCAGGCGATTTTCGAGCAATGGTTCTACGAGCTGGTGCCGACCATTGTCGGCGACGATCTCGGTCCGCTCGTGACCAAGGACTATCGGAGCCGTTTTTCGTTCGTCGACGCGGTTTCTCGTCCACACGCTTGACCGATCCCGAGGCGGCAGCCTGGTGCGACGACGTCAGATCGCCGGCTGTCGAGACATGCGACGACGCCGTGACGACGGCGCTCGGTCGCGCAGTCGCGGAGCTGACACGGCGGCTCGGCGGCAACATGGACGCGTGGCGGTGGGACGCGGTGCACCCGGCGGTATTTCCACACGGTGGGCTCGATTCGCTGTCGACGCTGCGGCCGCTCTTGAGCCGCTCGATCCCCAACGGCGGCGACTGGAGCACCGTGAACGTCGGCCCCGTCGACGTCGATCGTCCGTTCGAGCAGCACACGGTCCCGGGCTATCGCGAAATCATCGATCTCTCGCCCGCCAACGACAGCCGCTTCCAGACCGATGTCGGCCAGTCAGGCCATCCGCTGTCCAGCCACTACGACGATTTCCTCGCTGGACTGGCGGGCCGTGAAGCATCGAAAGATGCGGATGGAACGCGCTGACATCGAGCGAGGCGCGCTTGGGACGCTCAGGCTCGATCCGCAACGCTGATTGCACACAAACCGATCCGCGGCATCCACTGTCGCGTCTCGTACCGACGACGATGCTACGATGGATCCGTCATGACGCGAGAGCAACGGCGGCGAGTCGTACAGCAGCGCCTGCGCGAGACGCATCGAAAGCTCTTCGATCTCCAGGGTGAAGCGATCGCGGGTCTGCGTGATGCATTGAACGCCGTCAGTCGCACCCACGACGACATGATGCTGCTGTTCGAGGCCGACAACCACCTCGAGGACCTCTCGAACGTAGAAGGCGCCTGAACCAGTCAGAATCGTGTGATCGGGACTCCGCCCGCACACATCGGGCACTGAGCGGCAGGATAGTTCTCCGGCGCTTTGTATTCGGCGAGTGCGATGTTCGGCTACGCCAATGTCGATGTTCGGTTCGCAGCGATCGTAGATCTCGACCGTCGCGACGACGGTCGCGCCGGCATCCCTGACGAGCGCCGCACAGCGCGCGAACGTCTCGCCGGTGTTGCGGATGTCGTCCGCCAGCAGCACGCGCTTGCCGCGCAGCTCGTCGCGATAGAACCGCCGGAGCGCGAAGCCGCCTGCCGGGTCGTAGTTGAACGGCGCAAAGCTGCAGGGCGGATGCGTCAGGCTGCGGCGGCTGTCGAGCAGGCCGGCCATCGTGTGCGCGAGCAGCGCGCCGCCGGTGACCGGGCCCGCCACCACTTCCGTCGCCTGCACGAGCTCGGCCGGCAGCAGATCGATCAGGTCCTGCGCAAATCGCCAGATGGTCGACGGATGGCGGAACAGCTGGTGCGGATTGAGGTAGACACGGCCGTGATAGCCGTTGCCGTAATCGAAGTGCCCGTCCAGCATCAGGACGCCTGACTGCTGCAGGTCCTTCAGCGCCTTGTCGCGAAGCTCCGCGCGTTTGTCCATCCCTCTCGATCCCTAGTCCTAAGCCCGAGTTCCGCGGCGTCGTCGTTCTGATAGACGGTCCGGCCGCCGACGATGGTCGCGGCGACGCCGCCGCGCAGCGTGCCAGCCGTCGAACGGTGTGTTCTTCGATTTCGAGCGCATCCGCTCCACCGAGACGGTGACCCGCAGGTCCGGCGCCAGGACCGAGATGTCGGCCGGCGCGCCCTCGGAAAGCGAGCCGCCCGCCACGCGCATGATCCGCGCCGGGTTGATCGACAGCAGCTCCACGAGCCGCGCCACCGAGATGACGCCGGCGTGCACCAGCCGATCGAAGCACAGCGACACCGCCGTTTCGAGGCCGGTGATGCCGAACGGCGCCCGGTCGAACTCGACGCGCTTCTCGTCGTAGTGATGCGGCGCGTGATCGGTCGCGATGACGTCGACGCTGCCGTCGGCGATGCCGGCAAGCATCGCGTCGCGGTCCGCGGCCTCGCGCAGCGGCGGGTTCATCTTGACGTTGGTGTCGTAGGCCACCGGCGCGGCCAGCATCTCGTCGGTGAGGACGAAATGATGCGGCGTCACCTCGCAGGTGACGCGCGCGCCGCGGGATTTACCCCACCGCACCGCGTCGAGCGTCTGGCGGGCGCTCATGTGGGCGATGTGGACGACGCCGCGCGTGAGCTCCGCGAGGGCGATGTCGCGCAGCGCCATGATCGATTCCGCTTCGCCCGGAATGCCGCGCAGGCCGAGGGCCGACGCCTGGAAGCCTTCGTGCGCGACGCCGTCGGCTCTTCAGCGTCTGCTCCTCGCAGTGCTCGATGATCGGCAGGTCGAACATGCCCGCGTATTCGAGCGCGCGGCGCATCAGCATCGCCGTCGCGACCGGATGCCCGTCGTCGGTCAACGCGACGCACCCTGCCTGCTTGAGCTCGGCGATGTCCGCGAGCTGTTCGCCTTTCTGGCCACGCGACACGGCGCCGATCGGATAGACACGCGCGAGGTTGGCCTCGGCCGCCTTCTTCAGGATGTACTCGGTGACGCCGGCGTTGTCGTTGACGGGACTGGTGTTCGGCATGCACGCGACGGCCGTGAAGCCGCCGGCCACCGCCGCCGCCACGCCGGTCGCGACCGTTTCCTTGTGCTCCTGCCCGGGCTCGCGGAGATGGACGTGCATGTCGATGAGACCGGGACAGATGATGAATCCGCTCGGGACCTCGACGACGGCGACGTCGCGATCGACGGGAAGATCGCGCCCGACGCGCGCGATCCGGTCGCCGTCGATCAGCAGGTCGAACGCGCCGTCGCGTCCGTTCACCGGATCGACGAGGCGTCCGCCTTTCAGTAGCAGCTTCGGCATTGTGCTCCCGCCGGCCAACGGAGGTGACGAGGGACGGAGGAGACAGAGAGAACGGGATCACCACAGAGCAACGGAGCAACAGAGGTTGAACGGACGGCGGCGGTTCGCGGGTCGCGAGCGACGCGCGCGATCGGATCGATCGACGAACACGAGCCCTTGCACGATGATCCGGTCGCGATCGCCTGCGGCAGGCCGACTCGCGAACGCCGTACCGCTTCATCTCCGTTTCTCCGTTTCTCTGTGGTTAAGCCGTTCGCTCCGTCTTCTCCGTCCCGTTATCTCGTCTCCTCCGTTCCGTTCCTCAGTCCCCCTCCGCCCTCCGCGAGCAGATACAACACCGCCATGCGTACCGCGACGCCGTTGGCGACCTGCTCGAGGATGACGGAATACGGCCCGTCGGCGACGTCCGACGCGATCTCGACGCCGCGGTTCATCGGGCCCGGGTGCATGATGATGACGTCGGGCTTCGCGTGCGCGAGACGCGCCCGCGTCATCCCGAACGTGTTGAAGTACTCGCGCGTCGACGGAAAGAAGGCGCCGTGCATCCGCTCCTGCTGGATGCGCAGCATCATGATGACGTCGGCGTCGGCGACCGCTTCGTCGATGGCGGTCGACACGTGCACGCCAAGTTGCTCGATACCGGGCGGGATGAGTGTCGCCGGCCCGCAGACCCAGACCTCGGCGCCGAGCGTGGTGAGGAGCAGCACGTTCGACCGGAGCACGCGGCTGTGCAGCAGGTCGCCGACGATCGTCACCTTCAGGCCCTCGAGGCGCTTCTTGTGCTCGCGGATCGTAAAGGCGTCGAGCAGCGCCTGCGTGGGATGCTCGTGCATCCCGTCGCCGGCGTTGATGATGCGCGACTTGCAGAGCCGCGACAGCAGGTGGCCGGCGCCCGACGAGGCGTGGCGGAGGACGATCATGTCCGGGGCCATCGCCTCGATGTTCAGCGCGGTGTCGGCGAGCGTCTCGCCCTTCTGCGCGCTCGACGTCGTGGCGGCGATGTTCAGCGTATCGGCGCTCAGGCGCTTCTCCGCGATTTCGAACGACGTGCGCGTGCGCGTGCTCGGCTCGTAGAACAGGTTGACGATGGTCTTGCCGCGCAGGCGTCGGCACTTTCTTGATCGGCCGCTGGCCGATTTCGCGCATCGCCTCGGTGGTGTCGAGAATGAGATAGATCTCGTCGGAGGTGAGGTCGCCGATGCCCAGGAGATCCTTCTTCATCCGATGATCTCCACTTCGTCGCGGCCATCGACTTCCATCAGATGGACTTGGACGCTCTGCGTCTGCGACGGTCGGCAGGTTCTTCCCGACGTAGTCGGCCTTGATCGGCAGCTCGCGGTGTCCGCGGTCGACGAGCACCACCAGCTGAATGACGCGCGGCCGGCCGAATTCGATCAGCGCGTCGAGCGCCGCCCGAATCGTCCGTCCCGTATACAGCACATCGTCGACGAGCAGAATCCGCCGGTCGTCGATTGAAAACGGAATCTCGGTCTTGCGGATCACCGGCTGCGCGCCAACGGCCGTGCGCATCAGGTCATCACGGTACAGCGTGATGTCGAGAGCGCCGGTCGGCACGTCCTGATGGGTGATCTCGTGAATCGACTTGGCGAGCCGCCGGGCCAGCGGCACGCCGCGCGTGCGGATCCCGACCAGCGCAAGCTCGTCGATGCCGCCATGCGCGGCGTTGCGTTCGAGGATTTCGTGGGCGATGCGGGTAAGGCTGCGACCGATACGGTCAGCGTCGAGGACAATCGGCATCCGCACCTCTTTGCAGCCTCTCCGGGCCGCGTTAAAGAGAACGATCGCAGTATAACTCAGAACGGAAAGCCGACAGCTGACAGCCGAAAGCTGAGAGCTGAAAGCTGAAGCTTAAGACGGCGTATCGCGCGGCGGCATCGGCTTGGTGGTCCAGCACGTGCCGTCGAAATACAGCAGTTTCCCGTCCGCGCGCCGTTTGACTTCGCCGGCGATGGCGCGCGGGTCGCTCTGACACGACGGCGGGACGGACCAGTACGCAATCGCCGCGATCAGGCCGGCGCACAGTAGAGCCAGGCAATACAGCGTGATCAGACGAATCCGTCTGAGGTCGCTGCCATCCACGACACGATGATAGCTTGTGACTCGCGTCAGGGCAGCCGCGCTCGCTCTCAGGACAAACCAACTGGCCGACGCGGCCGTCCTAATCCGCGAGTATCTGGAGGTGTGGAATGGTTCGTCGGTTCACGGTCATCGTGTTGTGGGTGGCGTCGCTGGTGCTGACTGGCATTCTGGCTTCTGCGCAGACGCGCCGCGACCCCGCGGCGATCATCTCCGGCAATGACATCGGGTTTCGGCCCGAAGGGTGGAACGGAAAAGCAAGGACCGGTACCTGGATGGTCCGCGTCAACGGCGAGTGGGTCGAAGCACAGGGCGTGATCAAGGCCGTGCCGGCGACGACGCGGTGAGACGCCGTTCGCTTCATTGGCGTCTCCAGAACTGAGACTCGTAGCTCCACACCGTGAACGCGATCTGCCGGCCGTCAGGCGACCAGGCCGGCTGCGTCTTGTGCGACGGGTCTGAGGTCACCGCCGCCGGGACGCCACCAGCGATCGGCATCCTGAACACCTGAAAAAATCCATCCGGCGCGGGCGCGATGAATGCCACATCGCGGCCGTCGGGAGACACCGCCAGACCTGGCGCGTCATGCTCCGACTCGAAGCGGTGAACGACGTGCGCCTGGCCGCCGCCGCGGGAGACGGTGTAGATGACGTGACGCCCGGGCCCTTCCTTGGCGAGCACCGCGATGTGGTCGCTGTCGGGCAACCATTCCGCGTGGCTCACCTCGGCGCTGACGCCGGTCACGTCGATCGCGGTCGCCGGGCTCGTCAACCGTCCCGTTTCCTGGTCCACGCCGATCACCCAGCTGACGGATGTCTTCGTCGTGCGGTTGTCGCCATCGAAGAGGACCCATCGGCCATCGGCCGACCACCGCGGCCAGCCGGCCTCCGTGCCGCGGCCGAGGAAGCTGACGCGCTGCGGCACGCGCCTCGCCTTCCGCCGCCCGCAGCCAGATGTCGTCGGACTGATCCTTGTGCGAGTGAAAGGCAATCCAGCGGCCGTTCGGCGACCAGCACAGCGCCTGATCCTCGGAGGCGGACGCGTGCACGACGGTCGCCGGCGCGTCGCGGGATAGGCAGGCCCGATGATGCCCGCATCCTGCGCGATGTCCGGGTAATGCGCATCGTCTATCAATCTTCGCCAGGTGCCGTAGGTGATGCCGATCCGTTGTCCATCCGGCGCCCACGACGGTGTTTCGCTCTGGAATGTCGCGAGCGGGCGCGAGGCGCCGCCTCCGGCTGGCGCGGCAGCGACGACCGTCCGATAGCTCTGCACTCTGAACAGGACCGTCCCGTCGGCCGCGACCGACGGCGCGTAGGTGTCCCGCGCGAACGACGTCAGGCGGCGGGCCCGGCCGCCGCCGCTCGGCGCGGCCCACAGATCGACGAAGCCCGAGCGGTTGGCGAACGAGAGGTACATCGTCCGGCCATCGGGCGCGAAGGCGATTGGGCCGTAGACGTCGAGATCCGGATCGGTACGGACGGCCGCGCCGCCGCACGGAATCGTCACCCGCGATCGCCCGTCGACGGTTGCGACACAGGCGACTTCGCCGCGCAGGCGTCCAGGCGGGAAATGCGATCCGGTGCGCGTTCTTCTGCGCGCGCACCAGCGCTCCGCGAGGGCGACAGGATTCGCAGCTCGTCGCCGTTGGCAACCGCCGCGATCGACCGGCCGTCGGGCGACCAGGCCAGCTGTCGAAGATCCGGCGTTCCTTCCGGGCTATCCCACAGCACGCGCCTCGATCCCGAGAGGCGATCGTACGCCGCCCAACCGGTTTGCGTCCGGTGTCCGTCGGTGAGAATCGTGCGGTTGTCCGGGCTCCACGCGATGTTTCGGATCTGCGCCTCGCCGGGCGGAAACCCGATCGCCGGTCCGCCGTCGACCGAACGGACACGGAGAAAGCGGCCTTCCGAGTACGCAATCCAGCGCCCGTCGGGCGACAGCGCGCCGGCGGGATCGCGATACCCGACGGGGCCGAACTGGTGCGCCGTCGCCACCCACGACAGCCGGCTCGTGTCGGCGTCACGATTCCAGCTTGCCCAGAATGCGATCAGGCCCGCCGCGGCCGCGAGCGTCAACAGGACCAGCGCGCGTGGACCGGCGCGCAACGTCATCGGTCGTATGTGGGGATGAAGGTGATCGGCCGCTCGTCCGTGAACGATCGCTGAAACAGATCCGTCTGGGCGAAGCCGTCCATGTCGCGGCCGATCGGCAGCCCGAGGAAATACAGGACCGTCGGCGTCACGTCCAGAATCGAGGCGCGCGCCTGCACCCGGCGCCCTTTCGCCACCATCGGGCCATACGCCATGAGGAACCCGTCCGGCGCCGCGTCGTGCGTGCCGCTGAGGTCTGGGTCGCCGATCGCCCGCTCGGTCAGGCGCTTCGCGAAGCCGAGCGGCTCCATGCCGTAGCCGGACACGATCAGCAGCAGATCGTCCGGGCCGATCGCCGCCATCGCCCGACCGACCGTCTCGTCGATGATCGCGTAATGATGCTCCAGCACCGCTCCGAATCGCCGCCGCTCGTCGTCGGTGACGTCGCCGAATTCCGACGGCATCGCATAGCGCAGGAAGTAGTGGCCGATCGCATCGAGGCTCTGATATCGCGTCAAGGTGACCTGCGCCGGACGCGTCCGCGCCAGCATCTGCGCGATGCGATCGTAGATGCGATCGGTCCGTTCCGGCGTCGCCTGCCGTCCCTCGTCGACCAGCGACGCATTGACGACCGGCGGCACTTCTGAGGCCGCCGCCTCCATGGTGGCGAGCGCGTCCGCCTGGAGCTCCGGCGGGTACACGCCCGATGGATCGTCGATGCCGGACGGTGTCAGGGCGAGACGATGATAGGTGTCGCTGACCAGATAGCCGCGGACGAGCGGCGCCGGCTTCGTGAGCGGCCATCCGACGACGCCCACCGAGAACCCGTCGACGCTGAGGATGCTCCACAGTGTTCGCGTCCTGAACGTCGCGGACGTATACGGCTGCTCCGCGAGAAAGCCGAAGCGCGCCAGGCCGTGCGCGAAGCAGTAGTTCGGCAGCAGTTGCACGGTCGTGCCGCCGGACAGCTCGTACAAGCCGCTCGAGCGCACACCGTTTTTCTGCGGCAGCTTTCCGGTCGCGACCGCCGCCCAGACCGCCTCGGCCGACGTCGGATGGAGCGTCGCCAGATGGCGAACGGCGCCGGTGTCGAGAATGCGGCCGAAATTCGGCAACCGGCCTTCTGCCGCCGCGCCGGTAATCAAATCGAGCGATGCCGCATCGAGCGCGATGACCGTGACCCGCGCGCTTCGCTCGACGGTCGTCGATTCGAGCGGCGCCTCGATTGGACGGGCTTCGAGAACCGGCGGCCGCCCCGGTCCGCGGAAGGCGAGCGGCGCCGCGACGGACGCGCCGACGATGAGCACGAGCAGGAACGCCCACGCCCACCGGGCGTCGGGTTCACGGCTGCGAAGCCGCGCCAGCACCAGGCAGAGGGTCGCGGTGAGCGCCAGCACGATCGTGCTGCGCTCCAGCGCCGCGGCGGTCGATTCGTCGAGCACCAGCGAAAACGTGACGAGGTTTCTCCACATCAGCGCGGCGCCCGCCGCCGACAACGCCGCGCTCAGCCACACCAGCACGCCGACGCTGATCCAGGCGGGCGAGAACACTTCGTGCGCGAGCAGCTGCCGCAGGACGAGGAAGACGTAGCAAATCACGGTGAGGTGCACCGCGTAGAACAGCCCGACAGTCTTGACGAGCGGAGACGAGATGCGCGGGATCGAGCGGAAGCGCTGGATTGAGATTCAGGAACAGGACGATGACGTACGAGGTTCCGACGCACGCGGCCGCCACCGAATTGGAGAGCATCCGCAAATAGCGCATTTCGCACGGAGTATACTGCCGCGATGCCGATCGACGTCTCTGCGGAAGTGATGTCGAATCACGCGCTGTCGGCGGACTACAACGTGCTCGCGCTCGCGGCGCCCGCGATCGCCGAGGCGGCGGCACCGGGCCAGTTCGTCATGATCAAGGCCGGCGCCGGCGTCGATCCGCTGCTCCGCCGTCCGTTCTCCGTGTTCGAGGTCCTGCGCGACGCGCGCGGACGGGCGACCGGCCTCACGATTTTCAGCAAGCGGATCGGTCCGTCGACCGCGCAGATCTACGACGCCCGCGCCGGCCAGCGGATGGCCTGCCTCGGCCCGCTCGGCCGTTCGTTCACCATCGTCGAACCGCCGGCCGAAGCCTGGATGATCGCAGGCGGCGTCGGCCTGGCGCCGTTCGCCACGTTGGCCGAATCGCTGCGCGCGCGCAGCGTGAAGACCGTGCTTTTCTACGGGGCGCGCCGTGCCGCCGAGCTCTTCTACCTGGATTTCTTCCGCGACCGCGACGTCGAGCTGGTCCTGACGACGGAAGACGGCAGCCTCGGAGAGTCCGGGCGCGTGACGGCGCCGCTGGAGCGGCGTCTGACGTCGCAGGCCGCTTCGGCGCCCGTGATGATGTACGCCTGCGGCCCGGAGGGCATGCTGGCCGCGACCGCGCGCATCGCCATGAAATACGGCCGGCCTTGTCAGGTCTCTGTCGAGCGCGTGATGGGGTGCGGGCTCGGCGGCTGCTACAGCTGCGTCGTCCCCATGCGCGGCGAAGACGGGCAATTCCATCACGTGCGATCGTGCCTCGCCGGACCGGTCCTGCCTGCCGAGCAAATCCGGTGGGAGTAGCTGAGATGGATCTATCGGTCCGGATTGGCGCGCTCACGCTGAAGAACCCGGTGATTGCCGCGAGCGGCTGCTTCGGCTACGGCGTCGAGTACGCCGATATCGTGGACCTGTCGTCGCTCGGCGGCATCGTGGTCAAGGGTCTGTTTCTCAAGGAACGCGAGGGCCATCCCGCGCCGCGCATTGTCGAGACGCCGGCCGGCATGCTGAACGCGATTGGGTTGCAGGGCATCGGCGTCCGCCGCTTCGTCGAGGAAAAGCTGCCGGAGCTTCGAGCCCGGCGCGCGACGGTGCTCGTCAACGTCTGCGGGACGACGCTTGACGAGTATGTCGAGGTGTCACGGATTCTGTCCGAACACGAGGGCGTCGCCGCCATCGAGCTGAACATCTCGTGCCCGAACATCAAGGAAGGCGGCATTCAGTTCGGTTGCAGCCTGAACGGCACCTACGATGTCGTCAACGCGGTCAGGAAGGTCACGACGCTGCCGGTCATTCCCAAGCTGACGCCGAACGTCACGGACGTCGCGTCGTTCGCGCGCGCCGCCGAAGATGCCGGCGCCGACGCGGTATCGCTGGTCAACACGTTTCTGGCCATGGTCATCGACGTCGAGACGCGGCGTCCGAAGATTTCGAACATCGTCGGCGGGTTGAGCGGTCCGGCGATCCGGCCGATTGCGGTGCGGATGGTCTACGAATGCCGTCAGGCGGTGAAGATTCCCGTCATCGGGATGGGCGGCATCGCCGACGCGAGAGACGCCCTCGAGTTCATCATCGCCGGCGCCGGCGCCGTGCAGGTCGGGACCGCGAATTTCACCGATCCGTGCCTGTGGCCGCGCCTGCTCGACGGCATCGGCGACTACCTGCGCCGCCACGACATCCGCGCCGTATCCGATCTGGTCGGATCGATCGACACGCGCGCGAAAGACCAGGCCTGGATCAGCACGTAAGCGCTCGTCGCGCCGATGATCGCGCTCACCCTCTACTCGCGCCCCGGCTGCCACCTCTGCGACGACATGAAAGCGGTCGTCGAGCGGGTCGCACGAACGTCGACACCCGTACCCACCATCGAGGTCATCGACATCTCCTCCGACCCGGAGCTGGAGGCGCTCTACGGTCTCGAGATTCCGGTGCTGCTGGTGAATGGAAAGAAAGCGGCGAAGTACCGGGTGACGGAGGACGGCCTGCGGCGGATGCTGAGCGGGGCACGGATAGGGCGGGATGGGCAGGATGGGACGATGATCTTCCCTTCCTGCCCTTCCAGCCTGTCCTGCCCTGCCCGCGACTACTTCGCCGTAATCACAAAGTGTCCGCGGCGATTCTGCTGCCAGCAGGATTCGCCGTCTTCGCTGCAGACCGGCTGTTCCTTGCCCTTGCTGACGACGGTCAGGCGGCCGGCCGGCACGCCGAGGTTCGTCAGATACTCCTTGACGGCGTTGGCCCGGCGCGAACCGAGGGCGAGGTTGTACTCGGCGCTGCCGCGCGAGTCGCAGTGCCCTTCCACGCTGACCTGCGTGCTCGTCCATTTCTTCATCCAGTCGGCGTCCTTCTGCAGCCGGGGTTTCGCGTCATCGCGAATCTCTGACTTGTCGAGATCGAAGTACACGTCGTCGAGCGGCCGCTCGGCGTTCAGGTCCGCCAACGACTTGCGCGCGAAGATTTCCTCCTCGGTGAGCGGGCGCGGCGGCGGCGCTGGCGCCGGGGCCGGCGGCGGCGGCGGTGGCGGCGGCGTCACCGGAGCCGCGGGCGGCGGTGGCGGCGGAGCCGCGGGCGCCGGCGGAGGAACTTTCTTGTGGCAGCCGGCTGCCGCCACTGCGAGGACCAGGCTCAGCCCCAGGTACGGACGCAAGTCGACGAAGAGTCATAGCACTCCTGACGTTTGTCGAAAAGTTTGTTGCAGCTTACAAACTTGATTTGGTGGTGTCAATTAAATCGAGCGTCAGGCGCTGTGACGCAAACGATACAATGCCGCGCGTGGAGCATCTGCTGCGCGCCACCGCGCGCGCCGAGGCGCGTCACTTCTGGTTCCGCGGCCTGCGAGCCTTCGTAACCCCCCTTCTGCAGCGTGCGGTCGGCGAGCGGCGCGATGCACGCCTCGTCGATTGCGGTTGCGGCACCGGCGCCAACGTCGATCTGCTCTCCCGATTCGGCCGCGCCTACGGCTTCGACCTGTCGGCCGTCGGTCTGCGCCTTGGCCGCGAGGCCGGGCGCACGCGGCTTGCGCGTGCGACGGTCACGGCGGCGCCCTTCCCGAGCGAGGCGTTCGACCTGGTCTCGTCGTTTGACGTCCTCTACTCCCTCGAGGACGGGGACGAACGAGCAGCCATCTCAGAAATGTATCGGCTGCTCCGGCCCGGCGGATACGCCCTGGTCAATGTCGCGGCGATGGAGGTCCTGCGGGGCGACCACTCGGTGCTCAGCCGGGAACGGCGCCGCTACAGCCGTGCCGATCTGCGAAGCCGCCTCGAGGCCGCCGGGTTCGTCGTCGAACGGATCACGTACACCAACGCCACGTTGTTCCTGCCGATGGTGCTGGGCCGGGCCCTGCAGCGCCGGCGCGGGCTGAAGGCCGAGGGCGAAACCGAGCAGGACATCACGGTCCCGCCCGCTCCGCTCAACGCGCTGCTGACCGTTGCCGTCAGGGCAGAGAGTCTCTGGCTCCGATGGTTCGACGAGCCGTTCGGCAGCTCGCTGCTGTGTCTGGCGCGGAAACCGCTGTAGCGACGGAGGCTAGCGGGAGGTCGCTAGCAGGGACGGAGGTCGCTAGCGGGGACGGAGGTCGACCTTGAAGATGCGCAGGCCCAGATGCCGCTGGTCGGCCAGACGGCGCCACAGCGACCGATGCTCGGCGGGGATATACACCTGATCCGTCTCGAGAACGATGGAGCCAACCCCGGGCGGCAGCTGCGCCGTCACCGAGAAGTCTGACGACAACACCGAGTCGAAGTACACCTGATCGCCCGATCGAATCTTCAACCGCGATCCGCGGGAGAAATACTTCAGCGGCGACTCGCCCTCGAGGTGCAGCCTGAGGGGATCCGTCGGTCGCGAGCCCAGGCGGATTTCTCCGCGCTCGCTGAGCCATCGCCATCGCGCCCCCGTTCGTGGATTCAGCTCCTGCTCGTGCCATCCATCGCCGAAGCCGAAGAGTATGCGGGCAGGCGAGGCATCGAACTGCTCGATCGCGACGGCATCACCCTCGGTCGCGCGCACGCCGACCTTGGCGTACTCCCGCGCGTCAGCGACGTCGGCGGCGGCCGGAATCGGGGCGAAACGAAGGAAGGCGCCGGGTTGAAGGACCTCGCTGACGAGCGAACGCTGATCCGGGGAACCGTCGTCGAACATCACCGTCAGCTTCGGTTGCCGCGACGGATCGAGAACGCGTCCTCCGATCATCAGCACGCCGCCCGACGCGCTTCGGCGGACCCAGCCTTCGATCGGCGCGCTGGCAAGCCCGCGATGGTCCGCGGCCGCCACTCCCGCCGCTTCGGGCGTCAGCGCCCAGCCTTCTCCGACGTACCACTCGGGTCGGTCGACGGCGTACCAGCTGACGTCGTTCGGCCTGACGCCGCTGATGAGGACAGGATACGGCAGCGGCCACTGGTATTCGAACGGCGAGGCATGCTGCACCAGGTCGATGGCGGTGCGTCTGGGATCGACGAGAAACCACACCGGCTCCCGGCCTCCGGCGTTCCAGTAGCGGACGGCTTCGAGCCATTCGTGCTGCGGAGGCGCGGGGAGCTGGCGCGCGATCGGCGGCATGGCGCCTCCCATCCAGAGCAGCGGCCGCCGCAGATCGAAGCTCTCGCGCCGGTCAGGCGCCAGCACGGGCCGCGCGCCGGTCGCTGCTGCGGCGCGTTTCATGTCGTCAAGCAGTCGAAACGCCGGCGCCTTCTGCTGCGCGTACGCGGCGATCGACCGGCCGCCGATGTGTGCGCCGTACATCGCGATGGGCAGGGCGAGCAGCCAGACGGCCTCGGCCGGCGCCCAACGGAGGCCCGAGGCGGCGAGGTATGCCAGCGGCACGACCAGGGGCAGCGCATAGCGGCTCGTGAACGTCTCCTGAAAGAGCACGTCGAGGATGAGGTAAGGACCGAAGGCGATGGCCAGGACCGCGAGGGCACGCCGTTCGTGCCGCCACAGCCACACGATCCCGAGCCCGGCGCACACCAGAACGACTGCCGCGAACGGCCATGCGGCCCACGGCGCGACGAACGCGTAGTACAGAGCGTCGGCGATATCGCGGGCGCCGTGGCGCGTCCAGAGCATCTGGATGTTGCCCAGATCCTCGGCGCCCTGGTCGAACAGCGCATGCCAGTAACCGCGCGGGCCGCCCGTCAGCATCACGAGCGGGATCGCCCACACGAGCACGCCGGCGACAAAGGCTGCCGCAGGGGCTAGGGGCTGGGGGCTAGCTGCACGGGACGTGGGGGCTGGGGGCTCGGGGCTAGCTATACGGGACCGGGGCTAGGAGCTGGGGGCTAGCTGTCACGGGAGTCTTCGCGGCTAGCCCCGAGCCCCAAGCCCCGACTGTCTCGCGCCAGCAGACGGCACCGTGAGCCACGCCACCTGCGAGCGAATCCCCGTCGCCAGGCCGGCGGAGAATGCCGCCACGCACAATCCGCGCGTCGTGGCGACGCCGAGCGTCAGCGCCTGAACGGCCAACGCCGCGGCCAGTCCCGGCATGTCGCTCAACGGCCGCGCCGCCGTGAACCAGTAGAGCGGCGACGTCAGCCCCAGCGCGACCGGCACCCACGTCGACCGGCCGACGCCCGTCAAGCGGCCGAACAACGCCGCCATCGCCACCGCACCCAATGCGCCGGCAACGATGCTGAGAAGAGCGAGCGCGCGCGCTTCGTCGGGGACCGCAGCGTGCACAAGCTTGCCGAGCGCGATATAGACCGGATAGCCGGGCGGATGGGGCTGGTGGTGCGCGACGTCGAACTGCCGGACGCCGAGGGCGAAGTTGATCGAGTCGAGATCTTCGAGCGACGTCGGGATGTATGGCAGGTGCAGCGCCAGAAAGACCAACGCGAGACCGAGGCTGCCCCGCCGACTTGCCCGCCGAAGCGCGCGGCGCGCAGGCGGGAGCTCGTCGTAATTCAGGTGAGCGAACGCGGAGCCCGCCGAGCTCGCAGAGAAACCATTTTCTCCGCGCGCACCGCGATCTCTGCGGTCCACGTTCGTGCTCAGGCCGGTCGCAGGAACAGTCCCTCGTTGAGGCTGCCGGTGCGGTAGCCCTGGAGATCGAGGCTGACGTAGCGATAGCCGGCCTCTTTGAGCGCGCGAACGATGGCCGCGGACATGTCGGGGTCGAGGGCGCGCGGCATCTCGTCGCGCGCGATTTCGATGCGCGCGAGATCGTCGTGATGCCGGACGCGACACACGCGGAACCCGAGCGCGCGCAGCGCCTGCTCGGCGCGCTCGATCGTGCGCAGTTTCTCGTCGGTCACTTCGGTGTGATACGGGATCCGCGACGACAGGCACGCCGACGCCGGCTCGTTCCACGACGGCAGACCCGCCTGGCGCGACAGCGCGCGAATTTCTTCCTTACTCAAATCCACTTCGTCGAGCGGGCTGCGGACCCCGAACTCGCGCGCCGCCTGGCGGCCGGGGCGATAGTCGCCGCGGTCGTCGGCGTTGTTGCCGTCGACGATGACGGCGCCGCGACCGGCGGCGATGCGCGACAGGTGCGTGTAGAGCTCGTGCTTGCAGTAGTAGCAGCGGTTCGACGGGTTGGCCCGGTACTCCGGGCGCTCGAGCTCGCTGGTCTGAATGATCTCGTGCCGCAGGCCGAAATCGCGGGCGATCTGAATGGCGAGTTGACGATGACGTTCCGGATAGCTGGGGCTGTCGGCGGTCACCGCGACGGCGCGGTCGCCGAGCGTCCGGTGCGCGATGAACGCCAGGTAGGCGCTGTCGGCGCCGCCGCTATAGGCGACGATGACCGAGCCCAGCGACGCGAGCGTGTCGCACAGCGCACGCTCCTTGTCGATCATTCGTCGAAACCCCCGTCCTTATCGTCTTCGTCCTCCTCGGCCTCGTCGTCGTCATCGTCACCGTCGAGGTCGTCGTCTTCCAGTCGTCGTCATCGTCGTCGTCGTCATCGTCGTCGTCCTCGGGCGCGAGGTCGAGCTCGATGGGAGACAGTCCGACTACCTCGAGGTTGGAGCCGCAGTCAGGGCAACTGAGCTGGTCGCCCTTGTCGACATCGAACTCGTCGACTTCGATCTCGGCGTCGCATTCGGGGCAGGTGGCCATACGGTCTCCGATCACTTAGAATCCTGCTCGGCAGGACGATCGCGAGTATAGCGAACACCTGCGCAGAACTGCAATGCAGGCTACAGGATGACGGGCAGCACGGTCACTGCGAAGACCGTCGTGATTGCGGACGACACCGCGTTCGTCCGCGATCGTTTCCGGACGGCTGTCGAGAACGCCGGTCACAAAGCGATCGCGGTGAAGAGCGCCGCTGAGCTACTGGCGCGGGTCCGCGCCGATCTCGATCAGATCGATCTCATCGTGCTCGACCTGCGGCTGCCGCACGCCCCCGGCGTGGAGCTGGTACGGTCGGTCCGGAAGCTCGATGACGGGCGGCTGCCGATTCTGGTGTTCAGCGGCACGATCGCGAGCGCGGAGGAAGTGCGCGAGCTGGCGGCGCTCGGGGTCGCGGGTTACGTCAACGAGTACAGCGCCGTGCAGCACATCCTGCCGTCGCTGGCGCCGCATCTGTTCCCCGACAATTTCAACCGCCGCAGCAGCCCGCGCGTCGTGCTCGGCATTCCGATCCAGTACCGCTTCGGCAACACCATCGCCGCCGCGCTCACGCTCAACCTGAGTCACGGCGGCATCGCGATCCGCACCACCAGCCCGCTCGAGGGCGGCGCGAAGATCAAGGTGCGGTTCCGCATGCCGGGATCGAAGCGCGACATCGACGCCGAAGGGCGCGTCGCCTGGAGCGACCGGCGCGTCGGCATGGGTGTCCAGTTCGAAAAGGTCGATCCCGCCAACCAGACGATGATCGATCAGTTCGTCGACGCGCACTTCTTCAGCAACCGCAAAGCCTAGTCATCTGGTGATTAGGTGATCTGGTGATTGGGTGATCGTGAGATGAATTGGGTGACTTGGTGATTGCCGTGATCAATCGACGATCGACCACCCAATCAATTCACCAATCAATCACCAGATCACCAAATCACTCAATCACCAGATTGCTGGCCGCGAGGCGCACCGTGATTTGGCGGCTGGCGGGGATGCTGGCGCTGGTGTTCGCCAACGGATTCTTCGTTGCGGCGGAGTTCTCGATCGTCACGGTGCGCAAGACGCGGATCGATCAGCTGATCGCCGAAGGCCACCGGGGCGCGCGCGCCGTCCGCCGGGCCGTGAGCGCGCCGGACCGCTACATCGCGGCGACGCAGCTCGGCATCACGATGGCCAGCCTCGGCCTCGGCTGGATGGCGGAGCCGGCGCTGGCGTCGCTGATCGAGCCGACATTCGACTTCCTGCCCGCGCGTCTTGCCGTCACGACCACCCACAGCATCGCAGTGGCGCTCGCCTTCGCTCATCATCACGGCGCTGCAGCATCGTGTTCGGCGAGCTGACGCCGAAATGGATTGCGCTCGAGCGCTCCGAATCCACCGCGATGTGGCTGGTCACAGCCGCTCGAGATCTTCATGCAGCGTCTTCTCGCCGTTCATCCGGCTGGTGCACGTCACCGCGCAAGCCGTGATCAAGATGCTCGGATTGCACGGCGCCGACCGGCGCGCCATGGTGCACTCGGAAGAAGAGCTCAAGATGCTGGTCACCGCGAGCCAGGAAGCCGGCGTGCTCGAGGAGCAGGAAGAACAGATGCTCCACCGCGTGTTCGGGTTCGCGGATCTGACCGCGGGTCAGGTGATGATTCCGCGCACCGAGCTCGTCGCCGTCGCCGCCGAGACGGCGCTCGGCGAGCTGGTCGCGCAGATCGGCGCGCGGCAGACACACGCGCCTGCCGGTGTACCGCGACGACCTCGACAACGTCGTCGGCATGCTGCACGTCACCGACCTGCTGCGGGCGCTCGCGGCCGGCGACGGCGGCGTCAACGCCGGCGCGCTCGCGCGCGAGGTGCTGACGGTGCCCGAAACGCTCGGCGCCGACGATCTGCTCGCCGAGATGCGGCGGCGGCGGGCGCGAGAGGCGCTGGTCATCGACGAATACGGCGGGACCGCGGGCCTCGTGACGTTCGAATCGCTGATGGAGCGGATCGTCGGCGAGATCCCCGGCGAGTCCGGCGCGCAGGCGCGGGTCGTCGTGCGGCCCGACGGCTCGGCCGACATCGACGGCCTCGCGCTCGTCACCGACGTCAACGAGCAGTTCGGTCTCGACATCGACGAGGAGACCTACACGACCATCGGCGGCTACGTGCTCGGACGCCTCGGACGCCGCGCCAGGGTCGGCGACACGATCGACGTCGACGGCCGCAAGATGCGCGTCGAGGCGGTCGACGGAATGCGGGTGGCGAAGGTCTGGCTGTCGAAGCCGGCCGCAGCCGGAGCCAGACGCCGAATGACTCGCAGCGCGACCGGACATGGCGCAGGACTTTCGGGTCGTGCCGTGCTATCGTGGCGATCCGACGGCGACCGACGTCAGACGACAGCTCAGTCCGCCCGCAGCAGCCGCAGCGCGTTCGCGATGACGATCACCGACGCGCCCGTGTCGGCGACGATGGCCATCCAGAGCGTGGCGACGCCGGCCACCGCGGCGACGACGAACGCGGCCTTCAGCACCACGGAGATGGCGAGGTTCATCCGGATGTTCCGCACCGTCGCGCGGCTGAGACGCAACGCATAGGGAATCTTCAGCAGCTCGTCGGCCATCAGCGCGACATCGGCCGTTTCGAGCGCGGCGTCGCTGCCGGCAACCCCCATGGCGATCCCGACGTCGGCGGTCGCCAGCGCGGGGGCGTCGTTGACGCCGTCGCCGACCATGGCCACCGATCCGTAGCGGCGCTGCAGCTCCTTGACCGCCGCGACCTTGTCCTCGGGCAGCAGCTCCGCGCGGAACTCGTCGATGCCGAGGTCGGCGGCAATCGCGGTCGCGGTCGGGTGGCTGTCGCCGGTCAGCATGACGACCGCCGGATGCCCAGACCGCGAAGCAGATCCACGGCGTCCCTCGCGGACTCGCGCGGGCGATCGGCGAGGGCGATGATGCCAATCGGCTGTCCGTCGCGCGCGACCAGCACGGCGGTGTGGCCGCTGCGCTCAGCTCGTCGAGCCGCTGGTGAATCGCCGTCGAACAAAGCCCGCGCTCCTCGAACACGCGATGGTTGCCGAGCAGCACGCGTGCGGCGCCGACCGAGCCCTCCGCGCCGCGTCCGGCCAGCGACGACACGCCTTCGGCTGGCGCGGCCGCGATGCCGGCGGCCGACGCGTGCCCGACGATCGCGAGCGCGATCGGATGATCCGACCGCTGCTCGACAGCCGACGCCAGCGCCACGACCGAATGGACGGTTTCCCCGTTGAGCGGCACCACGCTCACGACCTCGAGCACCCCGCGCGTCAGCGTGCCGGTCTTGTCGAACGCGACGCACTGCACGCCGCTCGTGCGCTCCAGGTGCATGCCGCCCTTGATCAGCACGCCCTGGCGGGCGGCGCCCGCCAGCGCGGCGACGATCGACACCGGCGTCGAGATGACCAGCGCGCACGGGACACGACACGACGAGCAGCACGAGGGCGCGATAGATGCTCGTCGTGCCAGCTGAAGTGAAACACGAGCGGCGGGACGACCGCGACGACAGCGGCGAGGATCATGACCGCCGGCGTGTACACGCGCGCAAAGCGTTCGACGAGTGCCTGCGCGGGCGCGCGCTGCGCCTGCGCCCGCTCGACGAGGTGGATGATGCGCGCCAGCGTGGTGTCGCGGCGGACGCGCGTCACGCGCACGTCGAGCGCGCCGCGCCCGTTGATCGTTCCCGCGAAGACCTCGTCGCCCGGCCGCTTCTCGACCGGCAGCGATTCGCCGGTCACGGGCGCCTGGTTGACCGCGCTCTCCCCCGCCAGGACCTCGCCGTCGAGCGGAATCTTTTCGCCGGGCCGAACGACGATCGTCGTGCCCGGCGCGATGGCTCGGCGTCGACGCGCCGCTCGCCCGCGCCGTCCCGCACCAGCGCCTCGGAGGGCGTGAGGTCCATCAGCGCGCGGATGGCGCTGCGGGCCCGATCGAGGGTCCGCGCTTCGAGCGCCTGCGCGAGCGCGAACAGAAAGACGACCGCCGCGGCCTCGGACCACTGGCCAAGGAGGACCGCGCCGGCAGCGGCCACGAGCATCAGGACGTTGATGTCGAGCGACCCGACGCGCAACGCGGACCACGCTTTTCGCGCCGTCACGGACACGCCCGCCGCTAACGACAGGACGAACGCGGCGATGGCCCACCCGGCCACACCGTTCGGCACGTAGTGTCCGGCCTCAGCCGGACCGGGCAGCGTGACCGCGCCGAACATCGGCGCGATGCGGCTCCCGAAGAGTTCCAACGCGAAGCCGACCACCAGCAGGACGCCGGACGTCAGCATCAGGCCCTGACGGATTCGGACCTGACGATCGCTGGTGACGACCGGCTCCTCGTGCTCGAGCCAGGCCCGCATCCCGGTGTCGGCGACGGCGTCGGCGATGGCGGATGCCGTCAGCTTCGCGGCGTCGTACTTCACGTGCAGCCGCTGGCCCATGAGGTCGGCCGAAAACTGCTCGAGCCCGGCGAGGTTCTTGAAGCGGCGCTCGAGCATCGCCACTTCCTCGCGGCAGTCCATGCCCTCGATCTTGAAGGTCGACTCCGCGTGCAGCTCGCAGACGGTGCAGGTCGTGGTCACGACCGCGACCTCCGCCTTCGCTCGGCTCGCCTCGCTCCGCGCGTTCGCTCGCCCTTCGACAGCTCAGGGCCGTCCCGAGCCCGGTCGAGGGACGGCGAGGCAGGCTGTCGCTGGCCCTCACGCTCCTCCACGTGCTCGAGCCCCTGCTCGAAGAGGCCGACGATGTGCTGGTCGTCGAGGGCGTAGAAGATCAGGCGGCCGTCGCGGCGCGTGCGCACCAGGCGCATGTTCCGCAGCAGACGCAGCTGGTGGGACACCGCCGACTCGGTGAGGCCGAGGCGAGCGGCGAGATCGTAGACGCACAGCTCGGACCGCGCGAGCGCGTCGAGGATGCGGACGCGCGTCGGGTCGCCGAGCACGCTTGAAGGTCTCAGCGAGCGCGACGGCGGAGGCGTCGCTCGAGCGGCGTGACGGTCCGGTGCACGTCGAGGGTCATGATCCTACTGAACATATGAGCAACTGCTCATATGTTCAGTATACAGGGGCCTCGGGGCTAGGCGGCTCGAGCTGACAGTCCCGCAGTCCGCCAGCCTGCAGCCCCTAGCCCCTAGCCCTGAGCCCTACGCGGCGAGCGAAGCGAGCGCCGCGAACACCTTCTCGTAATCCGGCTCGTTCCGGGCGTCCTCGAGCACCTCGCGGTGGCGGACGATGCCGTCCTTGTCGATCACGAACACGGCGCGCTTGGCGATGCCCTTCAGGCCAATCATGTCCTCGTTGAACACGCCGTACTCGCGGATGACCTCCTTGTTGAAGTCGCTCAGCAGCGGAAACGTCAGCTTCTCGTGGTCGTGGAACGCCTTCAGCGCGAAGAACGTGTCGACGCTGATGCCGTACACCTGCGCCTTGGCCTGTTCCAGCTTCGCGAGCG
This sequence comes from uncultured Acidobacteriota bacterium, assembly GCA_963792175.1. Classification (GTDB taxonomy): domain Bacteria; phylum Acidobacteriota; class Vicinamibacteria; order Vicinamibacterales; family CAVVIG01; genus CAWBVG01. The sequence goes on along the minus strand of CAWBVG010000003.1, from coordinate 116,271 downwards.
AGTCGCGGAACGTGCACAGCTCCTTGGTGCAGACCGAGCTGAACGCCGCCGGGAAAAAACGCCAGCACGACCGGCTGGCCGCGCTGGGCGCTCAGGTCACCGGCTGACGATCCTGGTTCGTCAAGGTGAAGTCCGGGGCGGTCGATCCGACGTCTACAGACATGAAGCCTCCGCGTAAGGATGACTAAAGACGTCCGGACCGTCCCCTACCATTTTTAACAGCGGTTCGGCTAGCATTTTCGGTTGGCGACTCGCAGAAATAGGAGTTCCTTGTGATTGAGGTTCAGCACCTCACGAAACGCTACGGCCGCGTCACCGCCGTCGACGACGTCAGCTTCCGCGTCGAGCGCGGCGAGATTCTCGGCTTTCTCGGACCGAACGGCGCCGGCAAGACCACGACGATGCGCATCCTGACCGGCTACATGCCGGCCACCGAAGGCAAGGCGATCGTCGCCGGCTTCGACGTCTTCGACCAGCCGATCGAGGCCAAGCGCCGCACCGGCTACCTGCCGGAGACGCCGCCGCTCTACCCCGACATGACCGTCGTCGAGTACCTCGACTTCGTCGCGCAAGATCAAGGGCGTGCCGTCGGCCGAGCGGCGTCAGCGCGGATCAGACAGGTGATGGAGCGCACGCGCATCGCCGACATGGCGGACCGCCAGTGCGCCAAGCTGTCGAAGGGCTACCGGCAGCGCGTCGGCCTCGCGCAGGCGCTCATCCACAACCCCGACGTCCTGATCCTCGACGAGCCGACCGCCGGCCTCGACCCCGAAGCAGATCATCGAAACGCGCCAGCTCATCAAGGAGCTCGCCGGCGATCACACGATCATCCTGAGCACGCACATCCTGCCCGAGGTCTCGCAGACCTGCCAGCGCGTCGTCATCATCAACAAGGGACGCGTCGTCGCGGTCGACACGCCCGACAACCTCACGGCGCGGCTGCGCGGATCGGAAACGATGTACGTGCAGGTCGACGCCGGCGGCGCCGACGCGGCCGGCGTGCTCGGGCACGTCCCCGGCGTGACGCGCGTCGTCGAGTCGGATCGCCGCGAACGGCGTGGTCGGCTACGAAGTCGACAGCGAGACGCGGCCGCGACGTCCGCCGCGATCTCGCGCGCGCCGTCGTCACGCAGCGGCTGGGGACTGCTCGAGCTGCGGCCGATGCGCATGAGCCTCGAGGAGATCTTCCTGTCGCTCACGACCGACGAAACGGCCGCGCGCGGCGCGACGAGGCGGCCGCCGTGCAGGAGAGGCGCCCCATGCGTAACATCCTCGCGATCGCGCACAAAGAGCTGCAAGTCGTACTTCGCCTCGCCGATCGCCTACATCGTCATCGGCTTCTTGGCGCTGCTCTTCGGCTACTTCTTCGTCGCCATCCTGGACTTCTTCGTGCGCCAGAGCATGCAGATGAGCCAGTTCGGCCAGGCCGGGCCGCAGGCGATGAACGTCAACCAGCAGCTGATCCGGCCGCTGCTGCAGAACGTGCACGATCCTGGTGCTGTTCCTGCTGCCGGTGGTGACGATGCGGACCTACTCCGAGGAGAAGCGGTCGGGCACGATCGAGCTGCTGCTCACCTCGCCGCTCACCGACTTCCAGATCATCATGGGCAAGTTCCTCGGCGCGATGGCGCTCTACGGCGTGATGCTGGCGCGTCACGCTGATCCACATCGGCCTCCTGTTCGTCTACGGCAAGCCCGGAGTGGAAGCCGATCGTCGACGGCCTATCTCGGGCTGCTGCTGCTCGGCGGCTGCTTCATCTCGGTCGGCCTGTTCATCTCGAGCCTGACCAAGAACCAGATCGTCGCCGGCGATGGCCACCTTCGCGGTGTTCCTGCTGCTCTGGATCATCAACTGGATCGGCAGCTTCGCCGGGCCGACGGTCGACGAGCTGACGCAGTATCTGTCGATCATCGACCACTTCGACGACTTCGCAAAGGGCGTCATCGACACGACGCATCTGATCTACTACCTGAGCTTCATCACGTTCGGATTGTTCCTGACCGCGAAGTCGGTCGACAGCGAACGGTGGCGCGGCTAAATGGTCAATCGAATTCTCAGCATCGTCGGCTGGCTCGGCACGGCGCTGGTGTTCGTCGGCCGTCGGCGATCCGCTTCGGCCTGCCGGCCAAGGAGCAGTACGCCTACTACCTGGCCTGGGCGGGCCTCGTCTGCGTGCTGGTCTACACGCTGGGCCAGTGGCGCGAGATCGCGCAGGTGTTCTCGCGGCCGCCAGGCGCGCTACGGCACGCTGGCCGCGACGAGCGTCCTCGTCGTGCTCGGCATCCTCGTCGCGATCAACTACATCGGCGCGCGAGCAGAACAAGCGCTGGGACCTCACCGCGAACAAGCAGTTCAGCCTGTCGGACCAGACGCAGGAACGTCCTGGCGAAGCTCGACGCGCCGCTGCAGGTGCTGGTGTTCGCGCAGGAGCACGGAGTTCCAGCGCTATCAGGACAAGCTGAAGGAATACCAGTACACGTCGAAGCAGGTCATCGACCGAGTACATCGATCCCGACAAGAAGCCGACGGTCGCGCAGGCAGAACCAGATTCAGCAGTACGGCACGATCGTCTTCAACTACAAGGGCCGCACCGAGCGCGTCACCGTCGGACAACGAGCAGGACATCACCAACGGCATCATCAAGGTGGTCACCGGCCAGCAGAAGAAGGTGTACTTCACGCAGGGCCACGGCGAGAAGGACACCGACCTCGGCCGAGCGCGACGGCTACAGCGGCGATCGCCGCCGCGCTCGGCCGCGAGAACTACACCGTCGACAAGCTGGTGCTCGCGCAGCAGGGCGCGGTGCCCGACGATGCGGCGGTGGTCATCGTCGCCGGGCCGCGGACCGACTTCTTCCCGCCGGAAATCGACGCGCTGAAGAAGTATCTCGACAAGGCCGGCAAGCTGCTGCTCGAGCTCGACCCGCCGGACAAGCCCGACAGCCCGCCGCTGACCAACCTGATCGCGCTGGCGCACGACTGGGGCATCGACGTCGGCAACGACGTCGTCGTCGACGTCAGCGGCATGGGCCGGCTGATCGGCACCGACGCGTCGGTGCCGGTCGCGGCGAACTATCCGTCGCATCCGATCACGCAGCGCTTCACGTTCCTGACGGCGTTTCCGCTGGCGCGATCGGTCGACGCCGGTCAGCGGCGGCGTCAACGGCCACACCGCGCAGCCGTTCGTCGAGACGAGCCCGCGAAGCTGGGCCGAAACGGACATCAAGGGCCTGCTCGACGAGCGGCAAGGTGGCGCTCGACGAGGCGAAAGGCGACAAGAAGGGGCCGGTCGTCGATTGCCGTCGGCGGTGTCGGCGCCGTCGACCGCGCGCGCCGAAGCCCGGCGAGCCGGCCGACGCGCCGAAGCCGGAAACGCGCGTCGTGGTCATCGGCGACTCGGACTTCGCCGCCAACGCGGGCCTCGGCATCCAGGGCAACCGCGATCTGTTCATGAACATCGTCGGCTGGCTGTCGCAGCAGGAGAACCTGATCTCGATCCGGCCGAAGGAAGCCGACGATCGCCGCATCACGCTGACGGCGACGCAGCAGGCGAACATCATGCTGGCTGTCGCTGCTGATCATCCCGGCGTGCGATCTTCGGCACGGGCGTCTACACCTGGTGGCGGAGGCGGTAACGATGCGCGGTCTGCGGTCCACGATTGCGCTCGTCGTCGTCCTCGCCGGGCTCGGCGCCTACATCTACTTCGTCACCTGGAAGAAGCCGGAAGGCGACGGCGACACCGGCAAGAAGAGAGAAGGTGTTCGCCGGCGCTCGAGGCCGACAAGATCGAGGAGATCAAGGATCAGCGCCGCCGGCGGCGACGCCACGACGCTCAAGAAAGACAACGGCACGTGGCAGGTCGCTGCAGCCGGTCGCCGCCAAGGCCGACGAGACCGAAGTGTCCGGCATCACGTCGGCGCTCGCGACGACCGAGATCGTCGCGCGTCATCGACGAGAACCCGTCGAACCTCAACGACTACGGCCTCTCGAACCCGCGGATCGAGGTCGACTTCAAGGCGGCCGGCGACAAGGACTACCGAAGCTGCTCATCGGCGAGAAATCGCCGACCGGCGGCGACCTCTTCGCGAAGCGGAACGACGAGAAGCGGGTGTTCCTGATCCCGGCGTTCCAGGAAACGACGTTCAACAAGTACACGTTCGACCTGCGCGACAAGATCGTGCTGAAGTTCGACCGCGACAAGGTCGACGGCGTCGAAGTCGATCGCCGGCGGCAAGACGCTCGTGCTGGCGAAGGACGGCGCGGACTGGAAGATCAGGAAGCCGCTCGAGACGCGGGCCGACTTCGGATCCGTCGAAGGGCTGATCGGCCGCGTGCAGACGGTGCAGATGAAGTCGATCGCGGCGGATCAGGCGACGCCGGCGGACCTGAAGAAGTACGGCCTCGACAAGCCGGAAGCGACGGTCAACCTCAACGCCGGCAGCGCGCGCGCCACGCTGCTCGTCGGCGGCAAGGCGACGGACACGACGGTCTACGCCCGCGACGCGTCGAAGCCGGCGGTCGTCACCGTCGAAAGCGCGCTGATCGACGACTTGAAGAAGGGCGCCGACGACTACCGCCGCAAGGACCTCTTCGAGTTCCGCGCCTTCAACGCGAACCGCGTCGAGTTGATCGCGCGGCAAGGACGTCGTGGTCTTCGAGCGCGTCAAGGGCCAGGGCGAGAACGCGCAGGACAAGTGGCGGCGCGTCAGCCCGAACGCGGCCGACGCCGATCGCGACAAGGTCGACGCGCTGCTGGCCAAGCTCGCCAACATGCGCGCGACATCGTTCGTGGACGGCAAGGCGCGCCGCTCAGCCCGCGCTCGAGATCCACGTGAAGTTCGACGACGGCAAGAAAGAAGAGCGCGTCACGTTCGGGAAGGACGGCGCCGACGTGCTGGCGCTGCGTCCGGGCGAGCCGGGCGCCGCCAAGACCGACGCCGCCGATCTCACCGAGACGCTGAAGTCGCTGGACGAACTGTCGAAGTGATGCGTGCATCGCGGCCGTGACAAGCGGCCGCTGCTACGGACGCATCGCTCCGCTCTCGCTCGCGATCGCGTTCGCCGTTCTGCTCGTCGCGTGTCATCCTGCCCTTCGCCACCTCCGCGCCGCGCGCTTCGGTGGCAAGCCTGCCCATCCGGCCGCTCCCGCCCATCCAGCCCTTCCTGCCCTGGTCCGTGACATCGACGCACTCCTGGCCGCGCCGGCGCTCGCGCACGGCTACTGGGGCGTGCTCGTCAAGTCGCTGAAAACGCGGCGAGACGCTGTATGCCCTCAACGCCAGACGGCTGATGATGCCGGCGTCGAACATGAAAATCGTGACGCTGGCCGCCGCCGCGGAGCGGCTGGGCTGGAACTACACGTACGAGACGCAGCGTGTTTGCAGCCGGACGCATCGACGCGGGCGTCCTGCAGGGCGACCTGCTCGTCGTCGGCTCGGGCGATCCGAGCATCGGCGAGACGCCCGACGTCCTCGGCGCGTGGGCCGAGCAGCTGAAGGCGCGCGGACTACGCGCGATCGCCGGCCGCATCATCGGCGACGACAACGCGTTCGACGATGACGGCCTGGGATTCGGGTGGTCGTGGGACGACCTCCCCGACGACTATGCCGCCGGCGTCAGCGCGCTGCAATACAACGAGAATGCCGTGCGCGTCACCGTGGGACCGGGCATGGCCGTCGGCGATTGGGCGGGCGTGGCTGTTTCGCCGGCAAGCGGCGGGCTGGTGGTGGAGAGCTCGCTGACGACATCCGCGGCCGACCGGCCGGCGGCGATCTCGGCGCATCGGCTGCCGGGAAGCCCGCGCCTGCGTCTGAGCGGCGCCGTGCCGTTCGGCGCGCCGCCGGTTTCACGCGACGTTTCCGTCGACAACCCCACGCAGTTTTTCGTGAACGCGCTGCGAACCACGCTGATCGCCCATGGCATCGACGTGCGAGGCCCGGCGGTCGACATCGACGACATTCGCGACGCGCCCGCGCCTCCGTACGGCGCGCCGTTGATCAGCCATCGGTCGGCGCCGCTGTCCACGCTGGCGCTGCGCCTGATGAAAGCCAGCCAGAACCTCTATGCGGAGACGTTTCTCAAGACACTGGGGGCGGGCGCGTCCGGACGGTCCACCGCCGCAGGCCGCTCCGTCGCTCTGGCGGCGCTGCAAGCCTGGGGCGTCGGCCCGGACGGTCTCATCCTGCGCGATGGATCCGGATTGTCGCGCTACGACTACGTCACACCCGAGGCGCTCGTCACGATTCTCACGCACATCGATCAGCAGAGTTCGCTCAAGGGGCCGTTCGAGGAGAGCCTGCCGATCGCGGGCCGTGACGGGAGCCTGACGAACCGCATGAAGAGCACCGCGGCCGAGGGCAACGCGCGAGCCAAAACCGGCTCGATGTCGAACGTCCGCGGGCTTTCCGGCTTCGTCACGACGGCGGATGGCGAGCCGCTGGTGTTCGCCATCCTCGCGAACAATTTCGAGACGACGCCGGATACAATCAACCGAACGGCCGACGCCATCGTCGTCCGGCTGGCGGAGTTCAAACGATGAGAACGTTCATCTTCGCGTCGTGTCTCCTGGCGGGCCTCGCGGTGGCGCAGGCGCAGCACCTTGCGTCGTCGCCGGGGTGGGATCCGAAAGCGGCGGCCGGGTACATGGATGGCCGTCAAAGCTGGTGGCTGACGTGGCCCAACGCGGCGCGCGACCACGACACCGCCTGCGTGTCGTGCCATACCGCGCTGCCCTATGCGTTGGCACGCCCCGCGCTGCGCGGGCCGCTGGCCGAGCACGAGGCGTCGGCGCCGGAGCGCAAGATGCTCGAGCAGGTCACCAAGCGTGTGCGTCTCTGGAAGGAAGTCGAGCCGTTCTATCCCGACCAGACGCGCGGGCTGCCGAAGACCAGCGAGTCGCGCGGCACCGAAGCGATCCTGAACGCGGCGGTGCTCTCCGCGCGTGACGCCAGCCTCGGCACGTTGAGCGACGACCTCAGGCAGGCGTTCGACAACCTGTGGGCGCTGCAGTTCAAAGCCGGCGAGCAGGCGGGCGGATGGGCCTGGCTGAACTTCCACAACGAACCGTGGGAAGCGCCTGGCTCTCAATACTTCGGGAACGCGCTGGCCGCGATCGCGCTGGGTATGGCACCGGGCGGTTATGCGGCATTGCCGGCGAATCAGGACCGCGTAAAAGCGCTGGCCACCAGCCTTGGCGGCGGCGTCGACAAAGCGGACCTCCTCAACCGCGCGATGATTCTGTGGGCGTCCTCGAAAATCCCCGGCGTGCTCACACCGGAACAGAGCCGGCAGATCGTCGACGCCCTGGTCGCGAAGCAGCAAGCGGATGGTGGCTGGAACGCGGCGTCGCTCGCCGGCGACTGGAAGCGCAACGATTCGACGCCGTTCGACACGAAGAGCGACGGTTACGCGACCGGCCTTGTCGTCCACGCGCTGCAGCAGGCGGGACGCTCGTCGGCCGACCCAGTGGTTGCGCGCGGGCGCGCGTGGCTCGTCGCCAATCAGGATCGGGCCACCGGCATGTGGACCGCGTCGTCGCTGAACAAGCAACGCGATCCCGGGACCGACGTCGGAAAGTTCATGAGCGACGCCGCCACCGGTTACGCGGTGCTGGCACTGACGCGACCCTGAAAGATCGGGACCACGAAGGCACGAAGCGCGCAGGCTCGGCTACGAGCCACGAGAAACACACGCGCGGCCGCCAGGATCTCTTCCGCGGACGCATCAAGGCCCCCCGCCTGCGCGAGCTCCGGCTTCCCGCCGCCCCTGCCGCCAAACTTGCCGGTCAGTGTCGCAATGATCTGCTGCGCGGACACCGCGGCGTCCGGAGATCGCGCGGCGACCACGAGCGCGGGACGGGTCGTGGATACCAGGACGACGACGGAGTGGGACGCGGCGGCGACGGCGGTCGCCAGCGCCTTCAACCCGTTCGCATCGGCATCAACCGCCCGAAGCACTGCGGAAGTGCCGTCGATCGATTCCGCAGCCTCTGCCAATTCCCGTGCGCGGAATTTCGCCAGCTCGGTTTGCCATGCCGCGGCCGCACGCTTCTGCTCGCGCGCGTCTCCCTGCATGCGCTCGACGGTCGCCGGAATCTCCTCCGGCAGCACGGACAGCAGGCGGACACTCGACGCGATGGTATTGCGAAAGGATCGCCAGCGGCCCAGCGCACGACCGCCGCAGAGGAACTCGAGGCGCTGGCCTCCCTTGAACCGTTCCCACGACGCGACGGCGATGATGCCGATGGCGCCGCTTCGCGCGACGTGGGTGCCGCCGCAGGCCGACAGGTCGAACCCTTCGACCTCGATCAACCGCAGCGTCCCGCCGCGCGCCGGTTCCTTGCGCAGCGGCAGCGCCGCCGCTTCCTCCGACGACACGAAGCGGATCGTCACCGGACGGTCCTCCCACACGACGCGGTTGGCTTCGGTTTCGGCGGCGGCGATCTCGGCTGGCGACAGCTCGCGCTCCAGGTCGATCGTGGACACGGCCGCGCCCAGATGAAAGCTCACCGTCCGCGCGCGGCACACGCGTCAGAATCGCCGCGGACAACACGTGCTGCCCGGTGTGCTGCTGCATGTGATCGAACCGCCGCGCCCAGTCGATCTCGCCGTGGACGCCTCTGCCCCGGTGTCAGACACGTGTCAGACACCTGTCTGACACCCGGCTGCTCCACGACGTGCGTGATACCGCCGTCCTCCTCATCGACCACGTCCACGACGCGAAGGCCGCCCAGCGTACCGGTGTCGAACGGCTGGCCGCCGGTGGTGGGATAGAAGGCCGTCCGGTCGAGCGTGACGACCAGCGGTCGCCACGCGGTTCGACCTGCTCGACGGTGGCGTCAAACGTTCGTAGGTACGGATCGCGTGTAATAGAGACGATCGGTCATTGGTCTGGGCCGAGGTGTCGCCGGGCGGAGCCAGGCGCGCGGGATCGCTGGCCGGCAGCTCGAAGAAGAACGTGGCGCCGCCCCATTGTTGCCCTGGTGCCGATCGATCCGCCGTAGGACTCGATGATGCCGTAGCTGACCGACAGCCCGAGACCGGTGCCCTTGCCCGACCGGCTTCGTCGTGAAGAACGGCTGGAACAGCTTCGGCTCGTCTTCCGGGGTGACGCCGGGGCCGTCGTCGTGGACCTCGAGGCGCACTCGCTTGCCGACGTCGAACAAGCGGATCATGATGCGGCCCTTGGTCGCGGCCGACGGCCTCGATCGACTGCTGGGCGTTGATGACGAAGTTGAGCATCACCTGTTCGAGCTCGGTGAAGTTCGCGTACACCTTGCGGGTGGTCGACGTTTCGACGTCGAGCGCGATCGATCCCGGCGTCGAGATCGCGCCGCCGCAGCTGCACGACCTCGCCGATGACGTCGCGCAGGTCGACGAGCGCCGGCGGGCCTGACTGCTGGCTGCTGAAGCGGGAGAGGTTGCGGATGATCTCGCGCGCGCGGCCGGCTCTGCGTCTTGACGAACGCGATTTCCTCGAGCGCATCGGTGGACAGCCCGCCGCGGCGCTCGAGGAGCTCCGCGGTGCCGAGAATCGCCTGCAGCGGGTTGTTCAGCTCGTGCGCCACGCCCGACACCAGGACGCCGACCGCCGCCAGCCGCTCCTGGCGTACGACCTGCCGCTGCAGCGACTGCAGCGTCTCGCGCACCTTGCGCTCCTGCTCGAATTGCCGATCGAGCTTCTCCTGCGTTTCGCGCAGGTTGGCCGCCATGGTGATGAACGCGTTCTGCAGCTGCGCAAGCTCGAGATTCGGCACCGGCGTCCGGACCGGCGGCGAAAGGTCGCCGTCGGCGATGCGTTGCACGGCGTCCCGAACGCCGCTGATGCCGCGGCCGATCAGCGTCGACAGACCCAGCGACAACAGCAGGACCGCGACGATCCCCACCGACGAGATGATGATGTTGCGGAGGAACAGCGGCGCCAGGCGCGCTGACCGCCACGGCTGGTGGGAATGCCGACGCTGAGCAGCCAGGGACCGCGGGCGATGACGGCGTTCCCGTAGAAGCGGGGCACGCCATCCGGGCCCGTCATGACCTGCGTCCGCGGCACGTCTTTCGGCGGCGCCGCGGTCCCAGCGCTCCAGCGGCTTGCCGATGTAGAGATCCGCGTCGCGGCTGCGCGCGAGCACGCGGCTCTCCGCGTCGGTCAGCGTGACCACCGACCCTTCCGGCAGCGGAATGTCGCGGAACAGCGTCTGCATCTCGCGTGAGGTTGATGCCGAGCGCCAGAACGCCGACGACGTCGCCGTGCTCATCGTGTCTGACCGGATACGCCAGCACGACGGTCGGCTTTCCCGACACCTGACGCCCTTCGTCAGCTCACTGATGGTGGCTTTGCCCGAGGACACGACCGCCTGCACATAGGGCTGCGCGACCGCCGGTCCCACCTCCACGCGCGCAGGCAGACCCGTGCCTTTCACGACGCCTGTGCGATCGGTCAGCAGGATGTTGAGCAGCAGCGGCTGGCTCGCGCAGCACACCCGCGAACAGCCGGTCGCTCGCCGCGCGGTCCAGCGTCATCACCGCCGGATGCCGCGTGAGCGCCGACGCCATCGAATCGAGGCCGTTCAGGTACTCATCGAGGTAGGCCGCCGACGTGTGCGCAATCGATTCGGCCTGCTGTTCGACTTCCTCCTCGCGTTCGATGCGGGTCCGGTTCGCTGACCAGATGGCCGCCAGCGCGAACGCGATCAGCAGGCCGCAGGTCGCCACAATGACTTGACGGCGCAGCGGTTGAGCTTCGAGGATGCGCAAGGGGGATCGCGCGATTTTAGCGCAGGAGCAGCGGGTCGGGGACGCCGGCTTCGCGGAATCCACGCGCGCGCAGCAGGCAGCTATCACAGCGCCCGCACGGCGCGCCATTCTCGACAGGATCGTAACAGCTGTGGGTCAGGCCGTAGTCGACGCCGAGCGCGAGGCCGCGCCGGATGATGTCGGCCTTACTGAGGTCGATGAGGGGCGTGTGCACGCGAAACCTGCGCGCCTTCAACACCTGCGCGGGTCGCCAGATTCGCCAGGCCCTCGAACGCGGCCATGAACTCGGGCCGGCAATCGGGATAACCCGAATAGTCCAAGGCATTGACGCCGATGACCAGATCGTGGGCGCCGAGCGTTTCGGCCCAGCCGAGCGCGATGGACAAGAAGATCGTGTTGCGCGCGGGCACATAGGTTGAGGGAATGTCGTTCGCATCCGGTTGACGATCCCGCGGCACCGGAAGGTCCGCCGTGAGCGACGAGCCGCCGACAGCCCGCAGATCGATCGGCAGCTCCAGATGCCGCGCGACGCCCAGCGCCCGTGCGACTGCCCGCGCCGCGTCCACCTCGTGCAGGTGCCTCTGGCCGTACTGAATTGTCAGCGCGTACAAGTCGAATCCCTCCGACTTGACGATCGCTGCGGCGGTGTACGAATCCAGCCCGCCACTCAGTAGGACTACCGCTCGCATTGGGTAATTGGGTAATTGGGTAATTGGGTAATTGGGTAATTGGGTAATTGGATTGTCGGATTGACGATCCGGCAATTACCAGATTACTCAATCATCCAATTATCCAATTCGGATATTCAAGTCAGACGCCCCTGGTGCTCGGCGTCCAGATGTATTTGTGGAGCTGCAGCTGCAGCCGGGCAGGCAGACGATCCGCCAGCATCCATTCGGAAAGGCGGCGCGGCTCGAGAACGCCGTGAACGGGCGACAACAGCACGGCCGCGGCGCGCGTGGCGAGCGCGTACCGGTCGATGACGCCCTTCGCGAACTCGTAGTCGCCGCGGTCCTGAATGACGAACTTGACCTCATCGTGCCGCGCCAGCCGGCCGAGGTTCTCCCAGTCGTTCTTGTCGGCTTCGCCGCTGGCGGGACACTTGACGTCGACGATCTTGAGGACCGCGGTCGGCACCCTCGCAATGGACCGATGGCCGCCGGTCTCGAGCATGACGCGCCGGCCCGCGGCCAGCAGACGGTCCATCAGGGGATACACCTCGTCCTGCAGCAGCGGCTCGCCGCCGGTAATCTCGACGAGCGGGCAGCCATGCCGATCGACCTCGGCCACCACCTCGTCCACCGACATCTTGCGCCCTTCGTGGAACGCGTACGGCGTGTCGCACCAGGAGCAGCGGAGGTCGCACGCCGTCAGGCGCACGAACACGCAGGGCTCGCCGGCGCGCGTCGACTCTCCCTGGATGGAATAGAAGATCTCGTTGACGGTCAGCAAGTCTCAACTCTCAAGTGGCGTAATCTCTATTATCCTACGGTGATGCCAAGACCGACGTTTTACACGAAACCCACGTGAACGACCTGCAAGAACGCCAGAAGTTTTCTGGACGACGCCGGCGTGGACGTGCACGGTCATCGACATCAACAAGGAGCCGCCGTCGCGAGAGTTTCTCGAGAAGCACGTGGATCCGGAGCACTTTCTCGATTTTGTGAGCACCCGCAGCCCGGTCTTCAAGGAACGCGGGCTCCCGAAGTCGAAGAAGGAAGCGATCGATCTGATGATGGAGAACTCGAACCTGATCCGCCGCCCAATCATGATCAAGGGGTCACGGGTGCTGTTCGGCTTCGACAAAGATGAGTACCGGAAGCTCTGACCTGCGGATCGGCACGTCGGGGTGGAACTACCCGTCGGGCAAGGGCACCTGGAACGGCATCTTCTATCCGCGCGGCCGCGGCCGGCCGAAGGGTTTTGACGAGCTCGCCTTTTACGCCGAACACTTCAACACCGTTGAGGTCAACTCGACGTTCTACGGCCAGCCGCGCGCCGAGGTCTGCCGCGGATGGGCGAATCGGACGCCGGGCGACTTCGAATTCGCCGTCAAGCTATACCAGAAGTTCACGCACCCGACGATGTTCAGGAGACCGCGTGGCGAAGCAGATCGCCGGGACGATCGGGACGGCGTTCGCGGCGACGTCCGTCCCGACGCGATCGACGCGCTGGCGCGGCCCAACGACGCGGACCTCGACGAGTTTCGGCGTGGCATCGATCCGCTGGCATCCTCAGGCAAGCTCGGCGCCTTGCTCGCGCAGTTTCCACCCAGCTTCAAGGACACGCCCGAATCGCAGGACTACCTGACGGACCTGCTCCGCCGCCTCGCCAGTTATCCGGTCGCGGTCGAACTCCGGCACCGGAGCTGGAGCGATCGCGTCGGCGACACGCTCGGTCTCCTGAACGGATTCAACGCCGCGTGGGTCCAGATCGACGAGCCGAAGTTCCGATTGTCGATCCGGCAGAACTATCTGCCGAACGTCAAAGGCTTTTACTACATGCGGCTGCACGGCCGGAACGCCGCGCAGTGGTGGCGGCACGACAAGTCCGAGGACCGCTACGACTACCTGTACTCGAACGACGAGCTGAAAGAGTTTTCCGAGACGGCCGATGCCGCCAGGCGGCTGGTCAAGAAGCTCTACCTCTACACGAACAATCACTTCTCCGCGAAATCGGTCGCCAATGCCGCGATGATCAAGCAGCAGCTGGGCGAGCCGATCGAGGGCGACCTACTCTCCCGAGTTCGTCGCGCGCTATCCGGAGCTGGCGGGCGTGGTCGACGTCAGCGCGCCGACGTTCGTTCGACGCCAATCCGCGGGCACAGCTCGCGAATGACGCACGCGCCGCAGCGCGGATAGACCGGCCTGCAGACGTTCTGTCCCCACGTCACGAGATAGAGGTTGATGAACGGCCACCACCGATCCGCGGTGGCCTTGTACAGCGCCTGCTCCGTTTCCTCGGGCGTGCGGGTCCGCACCCATCCCAAACGGTTCGAAATCCGATGCACGTGGGTATCGACGCAGATGTTCCGCAGGCTCTTGAAGGACAGGATGAGCACGAGGTTGGCGGTCTTGCGTCCCGACGCCCGGCAGCGTCAGCAGCTCCTCCATCGTCCCCGGCACGCGGCCGCGATAGCGTGTCGACGAGGAGCCGGCAGGTCTCCTTGACGTGCTTCGCTTTGTGGCGATAGAAGCTGACCGGGTAGATCAGCCTCTCGATCCGCATCGTCGTCAGCTTCGCCATCGTCCGTGGCGTGCGCGCGACGCGGAACAGCCGCGCGGACGCGGCGGCGGTGACCGGATCGCGCGTCTGTGCCGAGAGCATCGTCGAGATCAGCACTTCGAACGGATCTTCCTGGCTCTCCTCGGCGATCTTTTCGACAGCAGGCAGATCGTGCTGATCGATGGCGCCTGCCAGCGCGCGCATGATGGTGTGAACGGTACGGGCCGACGGCTTGCGCATCAGACCACCTTTGCGGTCTTGGCGATCTTTGCGTTCGATCGTGGAGATCACCGCCGGACGGCGACCGGCTGCGGCGCGGACCCTTCGCGCTTCGGAAGCTCCACTGGGATCGCGGCGATCCACGTAAATCGCTGTGGCTTCCCCGCCGCGGATTTCGAGCGCCGAGGCGCGGCCGTCCGCGATGTAGGCCGGCTGCATGCCGGTGTCGATCTCGATGACGCGGCCGTCGAAGCGCGTGGTCATGCGGTCGAGCGGCGCCACCGTGTGCGCGACGACGATCGCGCGCACGTGGAGCGTGGACGAGGATCTCGGTCGAGCTGCGGCGCGAAGGTGTCCGGCTCCTGAACCAGGCCGCGGTACCACAGCGGTCCGTCGGCGCGAGCGGTGAGGCTGGCCAGCGCGTTGGCGCGCGTCTTGTCGAGATCGCTCGTCAGCTCGCGCTGCACCTGATCGTTGATCGCCGTCGCACCCCAGCGGCGCGACGGCCGGACTGATGCCGCCGTGCACGAAGAGCAGACCGTCGATCTTGATGGCGACCGGCAGCTGGCGCAGCCAACGGCCGTACTCGCCCTCGCGTCCGAAGGCCTGGCGCATCTCGACGAAGCCGAGCGGCATCTGCTGATCAACTCCGTGCGATCGCTGGACGATTTGGCAATCGTCTTCAGGTAGCTCTCGCGCGTGCGGATCGGAATCGTCATTCGCGAACGCCGCGTACTCGGCCGGCCGTGACCAGGCGCAGGTCGCCGAGCATGCGGGCGACCTCGTGGTTGCCCATCAGCTGGTGCCACGCGCCGCCGGCGGCCTGGGCGGCGCCGCTCGAGCCGCCGCACCAGATCGAGCGCCTTCCGCGAGTCGTCGCCGCGATCGACGAGGTCGCCCAGCTGGACGACGTGCGTCCGTCCGCCGATCCAACGCAGCTCGCTGTCCACGACAGCCGGCGACTTTCAGGATTTCGACGAATCGGTCGTAGGCGCCGTGGACGTCGCCGATGGCGACGACGCGCTCGACGTTGTTCCATTCGCACGAGCTCGCGGCCGGAAGCTTCGCCGGCGACGAGAGCGACGAACGCGACGACGATGACGCAGTGGCGACCACGGACGAGCTCGATGCGACATGAAACCTCTTAGCATCCCGTCAGCTCGCTAGGGCACGGGGGTCAGCGGCGGCCGGCCGGCCAACACCGTCAATCACATTGTCGATCGCGAGCTCGGCCATCGCCGTGCGCGTTTCAGTGGTGCCGCTGGCCAGGTGCGGAACCAGCAGCACATTCTCCAGCGACAGGAGATCGGGATGAACCGCCGGCTCGTTCTCGTAGACGTCGAGCGCCGCCCCGGCGATCAGGTGCTGCTGAAGCGCCCACGCCAGCGCCGCCTCGTCGATCACCGGCCCGCGGGCCGTGTTGATCAGAAACGCCGATCGCTTCATGCGCGCCAGCGCCCGCTTGTCGATGAGATGCCGCGTCTCGGGCGTCAGCGGCACGTGCAGCGACATCGACGTCCGACGTGATCAGCAGGCGATCGAGCGACATCGCCTCGCCGGGGATCTCACCCGCTCCGGCGGATACGTCGCCGCCGCGTGCGGTGTACGCCACGCGCATCCCGAATGCCGGAGCGCGCGACGCGACGGCTCGACCGATCCGGCCAAAGCCGATCAACCCGAGCTGTTTCCCGCGCAGCTCGGAGCCGAGCATCAAATCGAACGCCCAGCCCTTCCACTCGCCGCGGCGCAGCAGCCGCTCGCCTTCCGAGAGCCGTCGCGTGATCGCGAGGATCAGCGCCCAGGTGAAGTCCGCGACCGACTCGGTCAGCACGTCGGGCGTGTTGTGAAACGATCGCGCCGCGCGACCGCGCCAGCGCGACGTCGATGTTGTCGTAACCGACGGCCACGGTCGCGATCACCTTCAGCTGCGGGGCCGCCTCGAGTGACCGTCCGGTCGATCGCGTCTGTTGAGAAGCAGACGAGGCCCGCCTTGTCGGCGATTCGGCGCCGCAGTTCGTCCGGCGGAATCGGCCCTTCGCCGCGATGAACGTCGACGTCGGCGACCGACTGCAGCCTGGACAGCACCGAAGACGGAAGTCTTCGCGTGACGAGAACGCTCGGCATGGACTGGATGGGCAGGAAGGGCGGGATTCCAGCCCTTCTCCTTCAGTGTCCGTACGACAAACAGTACCCGCAGTGATTGCAGCGAACGGTCGGTTCGATCAGACACGCGCCGTCATCGTCTCCGCTGCGGAGAACCGTGAGCCGCAGGTGACTTGGATGCAGCGCCGCGCGCGGCTCGGGCGCGGCGGGGCCGATCGCGGCGCCGGTATGACGGGCGATCGACTCCCGAATCATCTCGCGCAGTTCCTGATCATTCATACAAACTGATCGTATCGATGATGCCCACGATGGCCGCGTCGACCGGCGCGGCCTTCCGCCCGAGCGCCTCGCCAGCCGCCCGCCCCTCGAGCACGACCAGCACCTTCTCGTGCACGCCGGCGCCGACGCCGTCGACGGCCAGCAGCGCGGCGCCGCGCGGCGAGTCGTCCATGTTCAGCGGCTGGACGAGCAGCAGCTTCGCGCCTTCGAACGTCCGATGCTTCTGTGTCGACACGACAGTGCCGATGACTCTGGCTATCTGCATTGGATAATTGAATAATTGAGTAATTGAGTAATTGAGTAATTGAGTAATTGAGATTGATGGCGCGATTGGGCCATCCGGCAATCCAATTCCAAGATTACCAAATTACCCAATTACCAGATTCACGTCTCCACGTCCCAGTGATCGACAATGCCGACGATGCCGGCATCGACCGGCGGCTCGGCGGGATGGAACGGGAAGCTGGCCTCCTTGCCGCGAACGAAGAAGACCTCCTCGCCGACGCCCGCGCCAACGGCGTCGACCGCCACCAGCGGCCGGCCGACCGGCTGATGATCGGGCGAGAGCGGCTGCACGATCAGCAGCTTGATGCCGGACAGCTGCTCGTCTTTTCGTGTGGCGACGACGTCGCCGATCACTCGGGCTAGCTGCATCGGCTAGTCACTGATCTTCGATGTCGTCGATGATGCCGACGATGGCGGCGTCGACGGGACAATCCTTCAAGCCCGACGCCATCCGCGCGGAGCTGCCGCTGACGACGAGCACGGTTTCACCGACTCCGGCGTCGACCGTATCGATCGCCACCAGGTAGTTGCCTTCGGCTTTCCCCCGCGGATCGATCGGACGGACAACGAGAAGCTTGTTGCTGACGAGTCGTGGGTCCTTGCGCGTGGCGACCACGGTCCCCACGATTTTGGCGAGAAGCACGTGTTTACGCCTTGGCGGTCGTGGCCTTTCCGATCGGCAGCGCGTCTTCGAGGTTCGCGTGCGGGCGCGGGATGACGTGGACGGACACGAGCTCGCCCACGCGGCGGGCCGCGGCGGCGCCGGCGTCCGTAGCAGCCTTCACGGCCGCCACATCGCCGCGCACGATGGCGGTCACGTAGCCGGCGCCGATCTTCTCCCAGCCGACCAGCGTGACCTTCGCCGCCTTGACCATGGCGTCGGCGGCTTCGATCATCGCGACCAGTCCTTTTGTTTCGATCATCCCGAGCGCCTCACCCATCGCTGACTCCTTGGCTACCGTATGCTCCGTATCGCGTCTTCCAGCAACGCGGACAGTTCGCGGTATGTTAACCGAATTTCCTCATCTTCACGGCCTTCTGCCGTCCGGCGGACGACATCGGCGACGAGACGCGAACCGTCACCTTTTGGCGCCTGGACGGTCTGGCAGGTGGCGTCACCGGCCGCGCCGGTGCGATCGGCGACGGACCGCGACCCCAGATCCGTCCCCGGAACCGCGCAAATCGGCGCCGGCGCCTGAATGCCGTAGCTGCCGCGCAGCTCCTGCAGGCGCATCACCTCTTCGCGCGACAGCAGGTTCTCGCGTCCGAGCAGACGCGCGACGAGACTGATTTTCGCGAAGTGCTCGATCGTTTCCATCTTGTAATACGCGCCGTAGAGATCCGCGCCGACGGTGAGCGCGCCGTGGTTGGCGAGCAGCATGCCGTCGTGCGCCTTGATGTACTTCCGCACCGCTTCCGGCAGCTCTCTCGTCGACGGCGTGGCGTACTCCGCGATCGGAATGCTGCCGAGCGTCGTCAACACTTCGGCCAGCACCGCGCGATCGAGCGGAATGCCGGCAACGGCAAACCCGGTCGCGGTCGGAGGATGGGCGTGGACGACGGCCTGCGCATCGGGCCGCTGGCGGTAGACCTCGAGGTGCATCAGCATTTCGGACGACGGATCGCGGTCGCCCTGCAGCTTCCGCCCCTCCAGATCGGTGATGCACATCATGTCCGGCGTCATGAAGCCCTTGCAGACGCTCTTGGGCGTCATCAGCAGCCGCTCGGGCCCGAGACGGACGCTGATGTTGCCGTCGTTCGACGCGGTGTAGCCGCGCGCGTACATGCGCCGGCCGACCTCGACGATGTCGGCGCGCAGGGTTGACTCGGAGCTCATGCGGTTCGCGCCCGGTACTTGTCCCTGCACGCCTCGGAGCAGAAGTTGATGGTCGTACGGCCGTTCACGAGCGTCACCGCGCGCTCCGGCACCACGAACGTGCCGCACACCGGATCGCGCACCATCGAGACACCTTTGGTCGGCACCGAGCGGCCGCGGGATCGGTCGCGCGAGCCGTCGACGATTCCGTCGACCAGCCGCCAGAAGGCACGCGCGACGAGAATCGCCAGCACCAGGAAGAGCACGAACCGCGTCAGCATCACGCCCCCGGCTTGCCGCCAATCGCCGGATGCGCCGACTGCAGACTGTTCAACGCGCGCTGCGCGGCCTGCGCTTCGGGACTGTTTGGCGCGATCTTGAGCACCTCCTGCCACGCCTCGGATGCGCCCTGCAGGTCCTGCTTGCCGAACGCCTTGACGATGCCGACGTTGAGGAGCGTCTTGGTGTGCTTCGGATCGAGCTTGAGCGAGCGGTTGAACAGCTCGAGCGCCTTGTCCGGCCGATTCGTGTAGTAGTAGCAGACGCCGAGGTCGGTGATCACGTTGACGTCGTTTGGCGCGAGCGCGAGCGCCTCGTCGTACCACTTGATCGCGTCGTCGTAGCGGTCGGCGTCGAAATAGAGATTCGCGAGCTGCGTGCGCGGTTGGACGTTCTTCGGCTCGCGCTCGGCCACCGACTTGAGGGCCGTGACCTGCGTCTCGTCGAGCACCGGGGCGCGGGCCGCCGGCGGCGCCGGTGCGTTCGAGGCCTGCTGCGGCGCCGCCGGCGCCGGGCGCGCTGTGCCCTGCTGCGAGCCGATGACCCAGCCCGCAATCAGACCGAACAGAACGCCGGCGATTCCGAAGGCGATGGCGTCAGATTTCATGCAGAAAAAGAGCTATCGGCTCTCGGCTAATCAGCTCTGCTTGTCGCGCGCACAGCTGATGGCTGATAGCTGAAAGCCGAACGCTGATCATATCGCACCGCGAAGCACGTCGAGATACTCGCGCACCACCGTCGCCAGACCGACAAACACCGCGCGCGAGATGATGGCGTGGCCGATCGACACCTCGTCGAGGTGCGGCAGTTCGCGAAATACCGTGAGGTTGGCGAGATCCAGATCGTGGCCGGCGTTGACGCCCAGTCCGAGTGAGTGCGCGAGCCGGGCGGACTCCGCGAAGGTGACGAACGCGTGGCGGCCCAGATCGGGCGCCTGCTCGAACGCGCGCGCGAACGGCTCGGTGTACAGCTCGACGCGGTCCGCGCCGGACGCGGCGGCCCAACGTATCGGATCGGGCGACGCATCGACGAACAGGCTGACCCGCACCTGGCGTGCACGCAGCCGCGCGATGATCCCGGGCAGCGCTTCGGTGGCGGGCCCGATTTGCCAACCCGCCTGACTGGTCACTTCGCCCGGAACCACGGGGACGAGCGTGCACTGATCGGCCTGGACCTCTTCGACGAGATCCAGCAGCTCCGGGCGAGGGTCGCCCTCGACATTGAGCTCGATCTTGTCAGGCATTCCCCGCAGCAGACGCGCGATCGCCCGCACGTCGTCCGGCGTGATGTGCCGCCGATCCGCGCGCGGGTGCACCGTAATGCCCGGCGCCCCCGCCGCGATGCACGCCTCGACCGCTTCGAGCACGCTCGGCACTGCTCCGCCGCGCGCGTTGCGCAGCGTCGCTATTTTGTTCACGTTGACTGATAACCGAACCATACGGGTGCTCGGTGCTCCACCGGTGCTAGGTGCTAGGTGCTAGGGTGCTAGGTGCATGGGTGCTAGCGGTGCCAGGTGCCACGGTCCTCGGTGCAACGGTGCACCGCTCGCAGCCGGCACCCTCGCACCCGGCACCCTAGCACCTGGCACCATCGCACCTAGCACCCTAGCACCTGGCACCCTAGCACCACGGGGATCACGATCCGAGATGCGTCTTGACGACATCCACAATCTCCTGCCCCCATCGCCGAATCTCTTCCTGATCCTTGCCTTCGAGCATCACGCGCAGAACCGGCTCGGTGCCGGAATATCTCACGAGCAGCCGGCCGTGCCCCGCCACATTCGCCTCGACGCGGGCCATAGCGTCAGCAATCGGCGCGACCGACGTCAACGGCACCTTGTCCCTGACGCGGACGTTCATCAGCACCTGCGGGTACGTCGTCAGGTCCGATGCGAGGTCGGCCAGCGAACGTCCCGACAGCGCGACGGTCCGCAGCACGTTGAGCGCCGTGCACAGGCCATCGCCGGTGAAGAGGTAGTCCGAGAAGATCACGTGCCCCGACTGCTCGCCTCCGAGCGACAAGCCGCGCTTCTGCATCTCCTCCATCACGTACTTGTCGCCGACATCAGTTCGCACGAGGTCGATATCGAGCGCGCGCAGCGCCAGCTCCAGACCGATATTGCTCATCACGGTGGCGACAATTGCGTTGCCCGTGAGGCGCCCCTCGCGCTGCAACTGGGCGCCGCACATCAGCAGCACGGCGTCGCCGTCCACAATCCGGCCGGTGTGATCCACGAAAATCGCGCGGTCGCCGTCACCGTCGAACGCCACGCCCATCTGGCAGCCGCGCTCGACGACCGCGCGCGCCAGCAGTTCGGGATGGGTCGAGCCGCAGTTGAGGTTGATGTTGCGGCCGTCAGGCTGGTTGCCGATCACGACGATGTCGAGCCCGAGGCCTGCGAGCAGTGCCGGCGCAACCGTCGTCGTCGCGCCGTTCGCGCAGTCGACGCCCAGCCTGAAGTGTTTGAGCGACGATGCCTCGGGAAATACCGCGCGAAGGTGATCCAGGTACGCGCCGACAAGATCCGCCCGCGGCACCGGTCCCGGTTCACCGGATCGCGCGGACCACGACCCATCGGCGACGATCGCCTCCACCTCGCGCTCGACACGCTCGGTGAACTTCTCGCCCTTGCCCGAGAACACCTTGATCCCGTTGTCGCCATACGGGTTGTGCGACGCCGAAATGACAACACCGGCGTCGTAGGTGCCGGTGCGCGTCAAATAGGCGACGGCGGGCGTGGGCACGATCCCGGCGCTCGTGACATCCGCGCCTTCGCCGGACGCACCGTGGGCGAGCTCGGCTTCGATCCAGTCGCCCGACTCCCGCGTGTCTCGCCCGATCAGAAGTTGCAGACGCCGATCACTCGCCTGTCCCGCCGAAGCGTCAGCGAAGGCGGATCCCGCCGAAGCCTTGGCGAACGCGGAACGGACGAGTGCGGCCCCGAGACGCCGGACAGTTGGAGGATCCAGCGGATATTCGCCCGCATGGCCGCGGACGCCGTCGGTGCCGAACAGCCGGGTGCGGTTACTTGCCACTGCTGATTCGCACCTGGACGGACGACGGTTCGATACGCGTGACACCGGCCTCGGGCGACGAGTCGGCATGCACCGTGAGCGAGTATTGTCCCGGCCCGAGGCCGGCGAGATTGACGTAGGCGACGATGTCGTCGGCCTCGACGCGCGCGAGCGCCTCGCGGCTGCCGCGTAGCGTCAAGCCGACCGCGGACGGAATGGCCTGCGCTTCGAGGTTCGGCGCCACGTTGCGGAGATGGACGGGACGGCCCTGCAACGATCGCTCGAGCGGCGCCGGCACGATCTGGACGGTGACCATCGCGGACCGCGTGTTCGTCAATCTGAGCGACGGATCGATCAACCCGAGAATGACGCTCTGGTTGACCCGGTCGCGGGCGCCTGAAACGGAAACCGGCTCGGTGAGCGCTTCAGTCACGCGCCTGACGGCGCTCTCCGGACCGATCACCTCGACTGTCTTTGGATCCGCGCTCAGCGCCCCGACGACATAGCCCGGCGCGGGCCGGCCATCGACCGCCGGCATCACCGGCACCTGCCGCGACGCCGACGGCTCGAACGCCATCGCAAGCGCCGACGGCTGGACCTGTACGACCTCGACGCCGAACGGCACGCGCACCTGATCGGGCGTCAACGGAAAGAGCCGCCGTCCCGACCGGGCACTCCGCAGGTCGAGAACGGCGACGACATCGCCGGTGGACACCCGGCTCAGCGTTCCGGATGCGCCGCGCACGCGCACATCGACGGTCGCGGGCACTTCGCCGGTCAGCTCCAGGCCCACCGGCACCTGCTGCAGCTCGAGCGGAACGCGCAGCCCGCGCTCGACTATTTCTTCACCGGAGACGATCATCCACAGCAACAGCGCCAGCACCACCGACAGCACTTTCAAGCCGAGATGACGGAACGGCCAGATGGTCGCCATCAGGTGAGCTGCGCCTCACGCGTGGAAACGGCGGCCGGTTTCCGCTGAAGCACCAGTGAGCGGAGCCGCGCCCGCAACGAATCGATGTCGAGCCCGCGTTCGATCTGCCCGTCGGCCACAATCGAGATCTTGCCGGTTTCTTCCGACACGACGATGGCGACCGAATCGTTCTCCTCGGTGAGGCCGAGGGCGGCGCGGTGACGCGATCCGAGATCCTTGCTGAGCTTGGGGTTCACCGTCAGCGGAAGAAAGCAGGCGGCGGCGGCGACGCGATCGTCCTGCACGATTGCCGCGCCATCGTGGAGCGGCGACGACGGCTGGAAAATGCTGATCAGCAGATCGTAGGTGAGAACCGCGTCGAGCCGGATGCCGCCTTCGATATACGTTCGCAACCCCACCTGACGTTCGAGCGCGATGATGGCGCCGATGCGCTGCGACGACAGCATTCCTGACGCGACCACCAGCTCTTCGATCGATTCGGCCGCCGACTCGGCCTTCGCGAAATACCGGAAGAACGGCGCCCGCCCCAGATGGGCGAGGGCTCGGCGAATGTCGGACTGGAACAGCACGATGACCGCAAAGACGATATAGCCGACGAGATTGCGGACCACCCAATTGACGGTTTCGAGATGGAACCACCGCGATCCGTAGAACAGCGCGACGATCGTGCTGCCGCCGAGAGCCATCTGCACCGCGCGCGTGCCGCGAATGAGTTTGAGCACCTCGTAGATCAGGATCGACACCACGAGGATGTCGACGAGGTCCCACCAGCCGATGGGGGTCCGACGCAGGAACGAGGTGAGCCACGTCATCGGTGATGGCGCCTTATCTCCTCGGCGACCCTGACGACCTGCACCATGTCCGCTGGCGCATGCACGCGCACGATGTGCGCGCCGCCGAGGACGGCGGCGGTGACCGCGGCGGCCGTCCCCCAGTCGCGTTCCGGCGCGGGACGCCCTCCGACGGCCTCGCGCATGAACGACTTGCGCGACGGCCCGACCAGAATGGGGCGGGCGAGCGCCACCGCAAGCTCCGGCAGCCGCGCCAGCACACCATAACTGTGGGACGGCCGTTTGGCAAACCCGACCCCAGGGTCGACGATGATCCGCTCGATCGGCACGCCCGCGGCGGTGGCGAGGCTCATGCTTTCGCGCAGTTCGCCGGCGACATCGGCCATCAGGTCGTCGTAGACCGCCTCGACGTTCATGGTCTTCGGCGTGCCGCGTCCGTGCATGATGACGAGGGCGGCGCCGGCAGCCGCGACGACGTGCGACAGCTCGGGATCCCGACGGAGACCGCTCACGTCGTTCACCATCGCCGCGCCGGCCGAGAGCGCCGCGCTCGCCACAGCGGCCTTCGACGTGTCGATCGACAGCGGAATGCGCAGCCGCCCGGCGAGCGCCTCGACGACCGGCATCACGCGATCGCGCTCGACGTCCGCTGATACCAGCTCGGCGCCCGGCCGTGTCGATTCGCCGCCGAGGTCGATGATGTCCGCGCCGTCGGCCTCCATCCTGAGCGCTCGCGCCACGAACGCCTCGACATCGCGCGCGGTCGGCGTCTCGGCGAACGAGTCAGGGGACACGTTCAGGATACCCATGACGAGCGTGCGTTCGCCGAGATAGAGTTCGCCGCCGGATTGAAGCGGGATGCGGAAGGAAGCTCGGGCGGCGAACACGGATAGTCGATAGTCTGTAGTCGGGAGTCGGGAGTCAAGTCGGGAGTCAGTCAGGAGTCGGCAGTCAGGAGTCGGCAGTCAAGAGTCGGCAGTCTGATAGTCGGTCGGTAGTCGGAGAATCTCGACTATCGACCTGACTACTGACTATCGACTCGACTCGCGACTACTGACTCCCGACTCTCGACTATTCCTGAGGCAGCGGTTTGTTCAACGAGGGCACGATCGGCGCGCGATGCGGGCGCGGTCGCTGTTCGTCTTCGTCGAGCGCCGGGCGCGTCGTGACCGGCTGCGGGTCGTCGAGCGGTAGACCGGCCGCAATGCGCTTGACCTGCTCGGCATCGAGGACTTCGCGCGCCAGGAGCGCGTCGGCCATCTTCAGCAGGATGTCCTTGCTCCCGGTGAGCAGGGCGCGGGCGCGGTGGTAGTTGTCGGTCACGAAGCGCTTCACTTCCTGGTCGATCTTGAGCGCGGTGTCCTCGCTGTAATCCTGGTGCTGCGCGATCTCGCGGCCGAGGAAGATCTGTTCTTCCTTCTTGCCGAAGGTGAGCGGCCCCATGGCGTCGCTCATGCCCCACTCGCACACCATCTTTCGCGCGAGTTCGGTGGCGCGCTCGAGGTCGTTGCCGGCGCCCGTCGTCAGGCTGTCCATCGTGATCTCTTCGGCGATACGGCCGCCGAGCAGGATCGCGATCTGGTCGCTCAGATAATCGCGCGAGTAGTTGTGCTTCTCGTCGGCCGGCAGCTGCTGGGTCAGCCCGAGCGCCATCCCGCGCGGGATGATCGTCACCTTGTGAATCGGGTCGGCGTACGGCAGCAGCACGGTCAGCAGCGCATGGCCCGCCTCGTGGATAGCGGTGACCCGCTTCTCCGCGTCGCTGATGATCATCGAGCGACGCTCGGATCCCATCAGCACCTTGTCTTTCGCGAACTCGAAGTCGTGCATGCGCACGACCTTCTGGTTGTAGCGGGCCGCGTTCAGCGCCGCCTCGTTCACCAGGTTCGCCAGATCGGCGCCCGAGAATCCCGCCGACCCGCGCGCCAGGACCGCAATCTGCACATCGTCGGACATCGGGATCT
Source organism: uncultured Acidobacteriota bacterium (assembly GCA_963792175.1). Classification (GTDB taxonomy): domain Bacteria; phylum Acidobacteriota; class Vicinamibacteria; order Vicinamibacterales; family CAVVIG01; genus CAWBVG01. The sequence goes on along the minus strand of CAWBVG010000003.1, from coordinate 90,610 downwards.
TGCGGGTGTGGACCCCCAGAATCCCCTCACGGCCCTTCACGTCGGGACGGTTGACGACGATGCGGCGGTCGAAGCGGCCGGGCCGCAGCAGCGCCGGATCGAGCACGTCGGGACGGTTGGTGGCGGCCACGAGAATCACGCCTTCGTTCGACTCGAAGCCGTCCATTTCGACCAGCAGCTGGTTCAGCGTCTGTTCGCGCTCGTCGTGCCCGCCGCCGAGGCCGGCGCCGCGGTGGCGGCCGACCGCGTCGATCTCGTCGATGAAGACGATGCACGGCGCGTTTTTCTTACCCTGCTCGAAGAGATCGCGCACGCGCGAGGCGCCGACGCCGACGAACATCTCGACGAAGTCCGACCCGCTGATGGAGAAGAACGGCACGTTCGCCTCGCCGGCCACCGCGCGCGCGAGCAATGTCTTGCCGGTTCCAGGAGGGCCCATCAGCAGCACGCCCTTGGGGATGCGTCCGCCGAGTTTCTGGAACTTCTGCGGCTCTTTCAGGAACTCGATGATTTCCTGGAGCTCCTCTTTCGCTTCGTCGACGCCGGCGACGTCCTTGAACGTCACCTTCTTTTGCGAGCTGGAGGAGAGCTTCGCCTTGCTCTTGCCGAACGACAGCGCCTTGTTGCCGCCGCTCTGCATCTGACGCATGAAGAAGATCCAGAAACCGATGATCAGCAGCATCGGTCCCCACGAGTAGAGCAGCGTGGCCCACGGGCTGGCCGTCGCCTCCTTCGCCTTGACGACAACGCCCTTTTCGATCAGCTTGTTGACGAAGCCTTCGTACTGGCTGGGCACGTAGCTGTGAAACGGTTCGTTGACCTTCGTCGTCCCGCTGATTTCCTGGCCCGTGATCGTCACTTCGCGGACATCGCCGCGATCGGCCCACGACATCAACTCGCTGAACGAGATCGTGCGTTCGTGCTGCTGGAATTTAGTGGAAAAGTTCCAGATCAGCACGCCAACGACGACGAGCACGACCCAGAACAACAGGCTCTTCACAGTCGGGTTCACGCAGCGCCTCCCACGGACGAAGCACGGGCAGTCACACCCGTCTAACTTTAAAGATTACCACGGCTTGCGCGGAGTCCGTTACCCGAAACGCCTCGTCAATTCCGTGACCCGCGACCCACACGATCCTATCGGCTGCATCGACCACGAGCGGCACCGCATCGCGGTCGCGCCGGGCCACTTTACGGTCCACGAAAAAATCCTGCAGCTTCTTCCGCCCGCCGAGCCCGACCGGCTTGAAACGGTCGCCGGGACGGCGGTTACGCACGCTCAGCGGGCCCCGGCAGAGGTCGCCTCGCACGACGGCGATGCCCGCCGCGGCCGGCCCGATCGCCTCGTTGCCCACCGTTGCACTGCGGTCGGCCGTCTGGGCCGAGACAATCCAGCCCGCTTCGGGAAGCCTCGCCTCCCCTGGGATAGACAGCGGATACCGGAAAAGGTTCGGTGCTCGACCTTTCGTTCCCGACGCCCTACCTGTTAAGACGAGACGATCGCCAACACGTTCCACGCACTGCGCCGGCGCGTCGATCGAACCGCCTGTTTCCATTAGACGCAGCGCAGCCTCGACATGGCCCAGACCGACCGGACGGCCTCGCGCCGTGCGCCGCATGGCTTCCCACACGATGAGACGCCGAAGCGCCTTCGGCGCAGACATCAGCATCTCGACCTCGAGCTCTTCAACAGGGTTCGGAGGGTTCGGCGCACCCACCGAACCCTGATACGCGGCCGCCGCCGCGGTCATCCATTCCCAGATCTCCCGGGCGAGATCGGCCTCGTCGGCGAGCGTGTCGACGATCGACGGGTTGAAGCGCGCCGTCAGCAACGGCAGCAGCTCGGCGCGGACGCGGTTCCTGGGAATCGAGACATCGGCGTTGGTTTCGTCCTCGACAAACGTGACGCGTCGCTCGCCGAGCCACGCGCGCAGCTCTTCGCGCTTCACGCCCAGCAGCGGCCGGATGATGTGGTCCTTGCGCGGATACATCGCGGCGAGCCCGCGGGGACCGGCGCCGCGGATCAGGCGCAGCAGCACGGTCTCGGCCTGATCGTCGCGCGTGTGGCCGAGCGCGACCCTGTCGGCGCTGAAATGATGGCGCGCGCGATCGAAGAAGGCGTGGCGCGCCGTGCGCCCGGCATCCTCGATCGAACGCCGCTCGCGGCGCGCGCGCGCGGCCACGTCCTCCCGTTCGACCAACAGCGGCACGCCGATCGCTTCGGCAATGGCGGCCGCGCACCGTTCGTCGTTCGCCGCCGATTCGCGAAGCTGGTGATTGAAGTGCGCGAGCCCGACCAGCTGTCCCGATCCCTCCGCGCCGAGTTCGTGGAGAATGTGGGCGAGCGCGGTCGAGTCCGACCCGCCCGAAACGGCCGCGACGATGCGCGTGTCGGCGCGGATCAGATCGTGCTGGTGGATGTACTGACGGATGGCGGCGAAGACGTTCATGAAAACTGCCGTCCACCTTCCACCTTCGCGCGTTGCGCTTCGGTGGACAAGTCGCGCTGCGCTACGGCGGGACACGTCGCTAGCCTTGTCTCGCCGAAGCTCGCGTGCAGTGCCCAGGCGACCGAAGGGCTTGCCAAGCCATAGCTCGCGGCAGATTTTCTGCGCGAGCGAAGGCTGGTGCCGGGGGCCGGACTCGAACCGGCGACCCCGCGCTTATGAGACGCGTGCTCTCACCAACTGAGCTACCCCGGCGGGGAACTTGCGATAGTAACACCATTAAACCATGAAGATCTTCGGCGAACACGACGAGGCGACGATCCAGCAACTGCAACGCTGCGCCGCCGCGGAGCGGAACGCGCCGGCCGTGCTCTGCGCCGACGGTCATCTCGGGTATTCGATGCCGATCGGCGGCGTCGTGGGTTATCGCGATCACGTCTCGCCATCGGGTGTCGGCTACGACATCGCGTGCGGCAACCTCGCGATCCGCACCAGTCTTCCCGCTGTCGATCTGGCGCCGGCCGATTACGTCCGGATCGCGAACGCCATCCAGCGGCGCATCTCGTTCGGTATGGGCCGCCACAACGACGAACCGGTGCGCGACCATCCGGTGTTCGACGCCATCGCGCGGTCGCCGGTGACGGAACAGCGCCGGCTCCTTGGTCTCGCGCGCGAGCAACTGGGCACGGTGGGCGGCGGCAATCACTACGTCGACGTGCTCGAGGACGAGGCCGGACAGTTGTGGGTCGGCATTCATTTCGGATCGCGCGGCTTCGGTCACAGGACCGCCACCGGTTTTCTGAACATCGCCGCGGGCCGGCCATTCGAGGCGCATTCGCGCCAGGGCGCCGAGATGCACGCGCCGCCCGCGCTGTTGCCGCTGACGGCGCCGGCTGGTCAGGACTACATCGCGGCGATGACCGTCGCCGGCGACTACGCCTACGCCGGTCGCGAGGCCGTCGGATCGACCGTGCTCGACATACTCGGGGCGCGCGAAACCGATCGCGTGCACAACCACCACAACTTCGCGTGGCGAGAGCGCCACGGCGGCGGCGAGTACTGGGTCGTGCGCAAAGGCGCGACACCGGCATTTCCCGGCCAGCGCGGTTTCATCGGCGGCAGCATGGACGACATCGCGGTCATCGTCCACGGCGTCGAGTCGACGCAGTCCGCCGCGGCCCTGTATTCGACGGTCCACGGTGCGGGACGCGTGATGAGCCGGCGTCAGGCGAAAAAGACGGTCGATTTCCGCGCGGTTCAGGATCGGCTGCGCAGCCAGGGAACGGTGCTACGAGGCGCCGGCGCCGACGAAGCGCCCGAGGTGTATCGCAAGCTCGACGACGTCCTGACGCCCCATGCCGGGACGATCGTGATCGAGCACACGCTGCGGCCGCGGATCGTCGTCATGGCCGGGCCGCACGAGCGGGATCCGTATAAAGACTGACGTGGGGACTGGGGGACTGGGACTGGGGATCGGGCTCGCCAGTCCCCTGCAGTCCCCCAGTCCCCTAGTCCCCAGCCCGCCGCCGCTCGTACCCTCGAGCGCGGCGGCGATTAACGGAATCATGATCTCGTGATGGCCAACAAGCGAATAACCGCGGCCGCTGCCGGCGGTCGGCCGCGCCACGACATTGGTCTGCGCGCGGTACTGGCGGATGAAATCGAGGTTCACCGTCGTCAGCCCGGCGAACGCGATACCGCGATTGCGCGCCAGCGCGACCGCCTTCAGAAAGACTTCCGGCAGGACCACCGCGGAGCCGCAGTTCATGTACACGCCGCGCTCGAGCCGTGCGACGTTCGAGACGAAATAGCGAAAGTCGCGCAGGCTGCCTTCGCCGATCGCCGCGCCCGACGCCGACGGGTGCATGTGAATGATGTCGGTGCCGACGCCCACGTGCACGGTGACCGGAATCTCGAGCCGCGCCGCCGATGCCAGCACGCTGCTGCGCGCGAACTTCGCCGGCCGCGACGACAGGAATCGCAGCACCGCCTGGCCGAGTCCCAGACCGTCGCCAACGCCCTCGTTGATCGCGTCGTTCAGCAGCCGTCCCGTCTCTTCGGCCATCCCGAACAGCCCAGGGCCGAGCGCTTCGTCGACATCCTCCGACGTATGGCCGACCAGGGCGAGCTCGACGTCGTGAATCACGCCGGCGCCGTTGGTCGCAATCGCCGAGACGAACCCGCGCTCCATCAGGTCCACGAGCACCGGGCCGACACCGGTCTTGATGACGTGAGCGCCCAGTCCCCACACGATCCCGGCGTCGCCGCGATGCGCGGCGCCAAGGGCACGCACCACGGCTTTCAGGTCCGCGCCGGCCAGGATGTCGGGGAGCGAGTCGACGAACGCGGCGACCGGACCGCTGCCGGCCGGTTTCGCGAAGTCGTCGACACGCGTCTTGCTCCGGCGGGAGGCGAGCGGAAACGTCCGCACGTCCGAGAGGTCGAACTCCTCATAACTGAATCGCATACTTGGTAATTGGGGAATCTGGTAATTGGGGAATTTGGTGACTGGGTAATTTACCAACTTACCAAGTTCCCAAGTTACCAAATTCAGGTATCACGTAATCAGCATGGCGTCGCCGTAGCTGTAGAACCGGTACCCCGCCGCGATGGCGGCCGCGTAAGCGTCCCTGACGCGATCGCGACCGGCAAACGCCGCCACCAGCATCAGCAGCGACGAGCGCGGCAGGTGAAAGTTGGTCAGCAGGCCGCGAATGACGCGGAACTCGAAGCCGGGGTAGATGAACAGGTCCGTCGCTCCTTCACCCGGAACGATTCGCCCGCCGTGCGCGCCCGCCACCGCTTCGAGCGTCCGCGTGGTCGTCGTCCCGACGGCGATGACGCGACGGCCTTCGGCGAGGGCGCGGTTGACGAGCGATGCCGCCGAATCGTCGATCGCATAGCGTTCGGCCTCGAGGCGGTGATCCTCGACGCGATCGACGCGGACCGGCTGAAACGTGCCGTATCCGACGTGCAGGGTAATCTCCGCCACCATCACGCCGCGCGCGGCCAGAGCCTCGAGCAGGGGAGCCGTGAAATGCAATCCCGCCGTCGGGGCGGCCACCGACCCGCGGCTGCGCGCGAACACGGTCTGATAGCGATCGCGATCGTCCACGGTATCGCCGCGCTTGATGTACGGCGGCAACGGCACGTGACCGATCGCATCGATCGCCGCGTCAACGTCGGATCCGTCGTCCGTCCAGAGGCGGATGACGCGCCGGCCGAAGAATCGGCGTTCGAGGATCTCCGCGTGCAAGGTCTGCACGCCTTCGAACACCACCCGGGCGCCGGGTTTCAGTTTCTGCCCAGGGTGAACCAACGCCTCCCAGAGACCTGGGGACGGAGTCCCCAGCCGCCTGATGAGCAGGCACTCCACTGCGCCGCCGCTGGGCACACGACGGCCGATCAGACGCGCCGGAAACACCCGCGTGTTGTTCACGACGACGACATCGCCGGGTTGAAACAGTTTGGGGAGCTCGCCGATGGTGGAATGGGCGATCGACCCGGTCGACCGATCGAGGTGCAGCAGTCGCGCGGCGCTGCGTTGGCCGGCCGGTTCTTGCGCGATCAGGTCGGCGGGAAGATCGAAGTCGAAGTCGCGGACGTCCATCCGCGATCGATGTTAGCGGCGATCGGCTCTCCGCTGTCTTGAACCAAGGTTCGAGGGAGCGGACCTGGAACCAGCCGACGGCCGGTTCCGAGTTGTGCGGCACCACCGCGAAGCACGCGTAATCGCCGGCCGCCCGTCGGCGCTGCGCCGCCTCGATGAACCGCCCGAACGCATCGATGGTCGGCAGCGGCGAAGCGAAGCGGGACGCGCCGGCCCTCGTCAGCGCCGCATAGAACGGCCGGCTTCCGCATTGCTGTCGTTTTATCGAACATAAAGTACCTAATACGACATCGACACTGTGGAGATGGTCTTGCACAAACGCGAGGTCAGCCATGTTCGATGTCGTTGTCGTCGGCGGCGGTCCAGCGGGTCTCAGCGCCGCACTGATGCTCGGTCGGTGCCGTCGTCGTGTGCTGCTCTGCGATCTGGGCGCGCCGCGCAATCGACGCACGACCGCGCTGCACGGGTATCTGACACGGGACGGCGTCGCACCATCTGAATTCACCAGGGTCGGGAGAAACGAGTTGCCCGCGTACGGCATCGAACAGCGATCCGTCGGAGTGACCGACGCGCAGTGGAACGGCGGCCATTACCGGGTGACGCTCAGCGACGATCGACAGGAAGAGGCGTCGTACCTCCTGATCGCGACCGGCGTCATCGACGACCTGCCCGCCATCCCCGGACTCGACGCCTGCTATGGACGATCGGTCTTCCACTGCCCGTACTGCGACGGCTGGGAATGGCGCGATCGGCCGATTGCGGCGCTCGGCCACGGGAGCAGCGCGGCGGGGCTGGCGCTCTCGCTCAAGACGTGGTCGGCCGATGTCGTCCTGTGCACGCCGGGCGGACGTTACCCGCGCGTGGTGCGCGACCGGCTCGTGCGCAACGGCATTCGGATCCGCACCGAACCAATTGCCAGCCTCGAGCACGACGATGGGCGCCTTCGCGAGATTCGGTTCGCGTCGGGCGATCCGTTGCCGCGCGACGTGATGTTTTTTTCGACCGGCCAGCATCCGCAATCCGATCTCGCTATCCGCCTGGGCTGCACGCTCAACACACGAGGCACGGTGCGGACCGGCACGCTGTGCGACACGAACGTGCCACGTGTGTTCGTCGCCGGCGACGCGTCGCGCGACGCGCAGTTCGTCGTCGTCGCGGCGGCCGAGGGCGTCAAGGCCGCGCTCGCGATCAACAAGGCGCTTCAGGCCGAGGAACTGCGATGACACTCAAGGCGGTACCGCCGCCGGCCGACGGCCGTCGGGACGACGAGCGAACGGCGCCGTCACGCGAGGCGGCCGCCGCCGAGACGTCAGTCCGGATGCCGGTCGACATCCGCAGCGTCTCGCTGACGGTGCTGGCCGCGATTGCCGTGGTGCTGATGCTTCAGTACGCCCAGGCGATGGTGATTCCGATCGTGCTCGGCGTGCTGATCAGCTACGCCCTCGATCCGATCGTGTCGGCGATGGAACGGCGGCGGATCCCGCGCTCCGTCGGCGCCGCTCTCCTGCTGATGGTCCTGGTCGGCGCAGGTGGATGGCTGCTGTACGGCCTCCGTTCTGAGGCGAGCGCGATCGTCGAGCAGTTGCCGCAGGCGGCGCGGCGTCTGCGTCAAACCATGGAGAACGACCGTCCGACGACCGCGAAGGCGATCGAGCAGGTTCAGAAGGCAGCCACCGAGCTCCAGCGAGCCGCCGACGTCGCGGCGCCGCCGCCGCCGTCTGGCGGCGTGCAGCGAGTGCAGGTCGAAGCGGCGCCGTTCAACATCGGCGAGTATCTGATGTACGGGTCCCTCGGCGCCGCGGCCGCGGCCGGCCAGCTCGTGCTGATTCTGTTCCTGGTCTACTTCCTGCTGGCGTCGGGAGATCTCTATCGGCGCAAGCTGGTGAAGCTGGCAGGGCCGTCGCTGACCGAGAAGAAAATTCCGCTGCAGATTCTGACGGACATCGACCGGCAGATCTCGGCGTTTCTTCTGGTGCAGCTCTTCACGAGCACGATCGTCGCGCTGGCGACGTGGCTGGCCTTCCGCGCTCTGGGTCTTCAGCAGGCGGCGGTGTGGGGAATTCTGGCCGGCGTGTTCAACTCGATCCCCTATTTCGGTCCGGTCATTGTCTCCGGCGCGACCGCGGCGGTCGCGGCACTGCAGTTCGGCAACCTGCACATGACGCTGCTGGTTTCGGGCATCGCGCTGGCAATCACGACGCTCGAAGGGTTTCTGCTGACGCCCTGGCTGACGAGCCGGACGGCGCGGATGAACGCGGTGGCCATCTTCGTCGGGCTGCTGTTCTGGGGTTGGGTCTGGAACGTGTGGGGCATGCTGCTCGCGGTGCCGATGCTGGTGGTCATCAAGGCCGTCTGCGATCACGTCGAAGATTTCAAGCCGGTCAGTGAGTTGCTGGGAGAGTGACCGACCTCGACGACGATCACACCTTCGCGTTTCTGGCGTTCAACGTTCGTGATCCCGATCAGACGAACGTCGACAGATCGAAGCGGCCGCGCGACGCGAGGAGCGGTTTCCAGAGGTCGCCGAGCTTCGCGACTCGTGCCGGCACGTTCCTGACCGTGAAATCCTCGATGCGGATGCCGCGCTCGACCTCCTTCCAGGTGACTGGCATCGACACGGTCGCCTCGGGCCGCGGCCGCACCGAGTACACGGACGCCAGCGTGCTGCCCCACCGATTCTGGTTGTAGTCGACGAGCACGCGCCCTTTCGGACGCTTCGCGACGCGGTACTCGGCCGTGATGAGCGCGGGATTGCGGACGGCCAGCTCGTGCGACAACGCCTTCGCAAACGTCCACACCTGTTTCTGATCCGGACCGCGGACGATCGGGACGTAGACGTGCAGCCCCCTCGAACCGGTGGTCTTTACGAGCGACGGCATCTTCAACGTGTCGAGAGCCTCGCGTACGACGATCGCCGTCTCGGGCAACACGATCGAACGTGGTGCCGACCGCCGGATCCAGATCGAAGTGCAGATAGTCCGGCCGATCGATGTCGTCGCAGCGCGCGTACCACTGGTTCAGATCGATGCAGCCGAGATTGATCACCCACATCAGCGATGCACGGTCCTGAATCATCGGGAATGGGATGATGCCTTTCGACCCGTGATCGATCCGGCAGATCTCGATCCAGGAGGGGCGCGGCTCCGGCGCACGCTTCATGAAGAAGAAATCGCCGGATGCGCCGTGCGGGTACCGCTTCATCACCATCGCGCGGTCCTGGATGTGCGGCAGGAGCACCGCGGCCACGTCTGCGTAGTACTGGAGGAGGTCGCCCTTGGTCAGGCCGAGCTCGGGCCAGAAGATCTTGCGGAGATTCGTGAGCCGGACTTCCTTGCCCTCGATGGACGCGACGATGTTGTCCTGATCGCGGGGGATGATCAAGCGGAGCGCGGCCCACGTAGGGCGCGCCTTTCAGGCTCGCCATCGCGGGGCTGAAAGCCGCCGCGCTCCGTTCGAGCTCGAGCGGCGGCAGCTTCGGCGGCCGCGACCCGTGAAGGACCGCGCCGATCACCGGGATGTAGTCCAGCTCGACGCCGTCGTTCGCGTGTCGCAGCATCAAGCCGCCGCGCGACATGTCGCCCCGCCCGACGAACGCCGCTGGAAAACGGAGCCGCTCGCCGAAGATGCCGGTGAGCACATCGACGTATTTCGGCGACGCGATGCTGCCGAGCAGCACGACGTCGCAGTCGGGCCCGATCTCCGCCAGCAACGCGCGTGCGCTCGCCTCCAGCGGCCGGCGATAGCGCGCGTTCGACGCGTTGACGTCGCCGCTGGCAAAGGCGCGGACCGCCTCGTGGGTGACGCGCGTGTCGGCGGCGCGGAGTCCGGCGTTCGGCGTGATGACGTGCACGCCGTCGCCAACGACGGCGTGGCCGGGTTCCGGCGGACACGCGAACCGCCGCGCGTAGGTGAGCTTGCCGCGGAAGTAGAGACCGCTGATGAAGGAGAAGAACTCGCCGAGCGACGCGCCGTCCGGCGAGCGCAGCGCCGCCGCGAGCGCGAACGACGCCTTCGGTGACAGCGCCTGCTTCGCCCGCCGGCCATTACAGTTGGCTGGAGACAGCAGAAATACCCGGGACACGGTCAAAGTTAAAACTTAAAACTTAAAAGTCAAAAGTTAAAGTCGAAAAGCTAAAAAGACTGAACCTCAACGACGCGAGACGGCGTGGCAGTGTGATCCTCTTCCTGGTTTTAACTTTTAACTTTTGACTTTTAACTTTAAAAACCCCATCGCAGCAACACGGAGCCGACCGTGAAGCCTGCACCCACGGACGCCAGGAGCACGAGGTTCCCCTTCTTGAGCCGGCCGCTGCACACGGCGTCATTCAGCGCGAGAGGAATGGTGGCGGCCGTGGTGTTCCCGAACTTCTCGATGTTGATGATCACCTTGTTGGGATCGATGCCCAGCTTCTCGGTCGCCGACTGGATGATGCGGCGATTCGCCTGGTGCGACACGAACAGATCGATGTCGGCGGGCGTCAGGCCGTTGCGGTCGAGGACGCGGCGGCGCGATCTCTTCCGTTTTGCGCACCGCGAACTTGAACACCGTCGCGCCGTCCTGCTTCACGTAGTGCAGCCGCTGGTCGACGGTCTCGCGCGTCGACGGATGCAGGCTGCCGCCGGCCGGCATGCAGAGTGCCGGCCCGCCGCCGCCGTCGATCTCGTGTTCGAAGTCGAGGATCGCGCCGTCATTCGCGTCGGCCGCGGACACGACGACCGCGCCGGCGCCGTCGCCGAAGAGCACGCAGGTCGCGCGATCCTGGTAGTCGATGATGCTCGACATCACGTCGGCGCCGACCACCAGCACGTGCTCGTGGGCCCCGCTCGCGACCAGCTGGCTGGCGACCGTGACCGAGTAGGTGAACGCGGAACAGGCCGCGCTCAGATCGAATCCCCAGGCGCGCGACGCGCCGATCTTGTGCTGGATGAGGCAGGCGGTGCTCGGAAACATCATGTCGGGCGTGACGGTGCCGACGATGATGACGCCGATGTCGTCCGGCTGGATCCCCGCGCGGACAATCGCTTCGCGGGCGGCGTGCGTGCCGAGATCCGAGGTCGCGACGCCCGCATCCACGATGTGGCGCTCGCGGATGCCGGTGCGCTGCAGGATCCACTCGTCGGTCGTCTCGACCATCCGTTCGAGGTCGGCGTTGCTCAGCACGCGCGGCGGCACGTAGGTCGCCAGCGACCTGATGGTCGTCGGCCGTCCGCCCATGCGGGCGGCCCTGCGTTCGATTACCACAGTCGTGATTCCCTTCTGCGTTCGTCGGGCGCGATCAGCCCGAAGTAGCCGTAGGCCAGCGGCGTCGCGACCCGGCCGCGCGGCGTGCGGTCGAGGAAGCCGATCTGGATCAGGAACGGCTCGTAGATATCCTCGATCGCGTCCTTCTCCTCGCTGATCGCCGCCGCGATCGTGCCCAGGCCGACCGGACCGCCGCCGAACTTGTCGATGATCGTCCGCAGCAGCTTCCGATCGACGTCGTCGAACCCGTGCTCGTCGACCTCCAGCAGCTTGAGGCCGGCGTGGGCGACCTCCAGCGTGATCGTGCCGCTCGCGCGCACCTGCGCATAGTCGCGGACGCGCCGCAGCAGGCGGTTGGCGATGCGCGGCGTGCCGCGCGCCCGGCGCGCGATCTCCGCGGCGGCCGGCGTCGTCGATCGGCACGCCGAGAATCTTCGCCGATCGGCGCACGATCTCCTCGAGGTCGGCCGGCGTATAGAACTCGAGCCGGTGCGTGATGCCGAATCGCGACCGCAGCGGCGAGGTCAGCAGTCCGGTCCTCGTCGTCGCGCCGATCAGCGTGAAGCGCTCGAGCCGCATCTTCACGGTGCGCGCGCTCGGGCCCTGGCCGATGACGATGTCGACCTCGTAGTCTTCGAGCGCCGGATAGAGAATCTCCTCGACCGACCGGCGACATCCGGTGAATCTCGTCGATGAACAGCACCTCGCCGGCGCTTGAGATTGGTGACGATGCCGACGAGGTCGCCCGGCTTCTCGATGGCGGGCCCCGACGTGGCGCGCACCTGCACGCCCATCTCGTTCGCGATGACGTAGCGCGAGCGTCGTCTTGCCGAGGCCCGGCGGTCCGTGCAGCAGGACGTGATCGAGCGGTTCGCCGCGCTGCTTGGCGGCGGCGATCGCGACCTGCAGGTTCTCGCGGATGCGATCCTGGCCGATGTACTCGTCGAGCCTCCGCGGCCGCAGGCCGGCTTCGTATTGCGCGTCTTCGTCGACGCGCGCCGCGGTGACCAGGCGATCGTCCATCATCGTGGCCAGCTCCCGCAGCGCCTGCTTCAGCGTGCGCTCGAATCCGCACGTCAGGCAGCGCCTTGATCGCGGACTCGACAGCTTTCTCGGCGAGAGGCCGATGATACCCCAGGTTCAGCAGCGCCGAGAGGACATCGTCGCGCAACGACGACGGCTCCGGCGGCGCGATCGCCCGCCGCCACGGCGGCCACCTGCGCGCGCGGCAGCCGATCCTTCAGCTCGAGGACGATGCGCTCGGAGGTTTTCTTGCCGACGCCGGGAATCGCGGTCAGTCGCGCGAGGTCGCCGCGCTCGATCGCGCGAATCAGTTCGAGCGGCTCGATCCCGGACAGCACCGCCAGCGCCACCTTCGGACCGATCCCGCTGACCCCGATCAGCCGCTCGAACAGTTCCTGCTCGAGCAGCGTCGCGAAGCCGTAAAGCACCAGCGCGTCTTCGCGGACGTGCGTATGAATCCGCAACGCGGTCTCTGCACCGGGCTCGCCGAGGCCGTAGAACGTCGAGAGCGGCACGAACACGTCGTAGCCGACGCCGTTGACGTCCAGGACGAGGCGGTTGGGATGTTTTTCGAAAATGCGCCCGCGAAGATGCGCGATCACGACAGCGGCTTGGCCCGCCGAATCGGCGCAGGCGCGGATGCGGGCCGGTACGTGCCCCAGCTGGTGGCCTTGCTCCTGGCTGCGCATGGCGGCGCCGCCGACGCGCGCGGGCACCTGCGAATGCACGTGGCAGATCGCCACGGCGAGCGCGTCGGCCGCGTCGTGCGGCGACGGCACGGCGGCGAGGCCGAGCAGCAGCTTGATCATGTGCTGCACCTGCGCCTTCTCGGCGCGGCCGTGGCCGACCACCGCTCGCTTGATCTCCGCCGGCGTGTATTCGACGACCGCCGACGCCGCTCTCGACCGCGGCGAGCATCGCCACGCCGCGCGCGTGCCCGAGCTTGAGCGCGCTGCGGACGTTCACGGCATAAAACAGGTTTTCGATCGCGACCGCCTGCGGCCGGCACTCGCGCAGGAGCGCGGCGAGCCCGCTGTGAATGAGGAGCAGCTTGTCGGGAAACGCGGCGAGAGCCGGTGTCGTGATGGCGCCGCACACGACGATGCGGTGGCGCGACCCGTCGGTTTCGACGCAGCCGTAACCGGTGCGCTCGGAGCCGGGGTCGATGCCGAAGACTCTCACGCGAGCGAGGCCTCGATCTCCTTTTCCGAGATGTCGAAGTTCGACCACACGTGCTGCACGTCGTCGTGGTCGTCGAGCGCTTCCATCAACTTCACCATCTGCTGCGCGGGCTTGCCTTCGAGCTTGACGTAGTTCTGCGGAATCATCGAGACCTCGGCGCTGGCGGGCTCGATGCCGAGCTGCTTCACCGCGTCGCGGACGGCGGCAAACGCTTCGGGCGCGCTCAACACTTCCCAGTTGTCGTCGTCGTCCGCAAATCGTCGGCGCCGGCGTCGAGGACCGCGGCCATCAGCTTCTCTTCGTCGGCCTTCGACTTCTCGACGACGATGTAGCCCTTCTTGGCGAACATCCAGGCGACCGCGTTCGTCGCGGCGAGGTTGCCGCCGTGCTTTTCGAGCATGTGCCGCAGCTCGCCGACGGTCCGGTTCTTGTTGTCGGTCAGGACGTCGATGATGACCGCCGCGCCGCCCGGACCGTAGCCCTCGTACTGCGCTTCCTCGTACGACACGCCCGGTTCTTCTCCGGTGCCGCGGCGAATCGCGCGCTTGATGTTTTCGGCCGGCATGTTGGCCGCCTTCGCGTCGGCGATGATCGTGCGCAGCCGCGGATTCATGTCGGGATCGCCGCCGCCCGCCCGGGCGGCCACCGTCAATTCCTTGATGAGGCGCGTGAAAATCTTGCCGCGCTTGGCGTCGAGCGCGCCCTTCTTGTGCTTGATCGAGGCCCACTTGGAATGGCCGGACATGTCAAAACTCCCCAGAAAACATCGAAAAACAAGCGTCGAAATTTTACCACGGACTACCCGCAAGCCGCCAGATCGCAAGTTAACCGATCTCGCGGTCTAGCGATCTTGCGAGCCTTCGTCCAGCGCGCGCGCCATGATGATCCAGACGTCGGCGCGCTCGTCCCACGGCGCGCCCCTGATAGTCGCCGAGCACCGCCTCGACCCGGAATCCTGCACGTTCGAGCTGTCTCGTCATCTCCGGCACGGAGAGCGTTCGGAAGTCAGCTCGAAACGTGATCGCGCGTGCGCCCGTTCCGCCGTTCCACGTAGCGCTGCTCGAAGGTCGTCAGCCGGCGGCGCCGGTCCTGCCGAACCGACTCGATCAGCGTGAGGTGCGGCCCCGCCCGCTCGGCCGCGCAGCTGCACCTTGTTGGCATACTCGCGCCACTTCGGCACGTCCGGCACGAGATCGATCCCGAACGTGCCGCCGCGCTCGACGACCCGCGCCACCGACGCGAGCGTCGCGGTCAGATCGCGCGGTTTCGTCAGCGACTGCAGGATGCCGTACGGCGCGAGCACCATGGAGAAGGAGCGGGCCGCGAACGGCAGCGCGCGGATGTCGCCGCGCACCGAGACCGGCCACGCGCCATGACGCCGCGCGCGTCGAGCATCGGCGCCGATCGATCGACGCCGACGATGTCGACGCCGGCCCGCGCGAGCGGACTCGTCACACGGCCCGGTGCCGCATCCGAGCTCGAGCACCGGGCCCTTGGCCTTCGAGCGCCGCCCGACGCCAGAACGGCACGTCGCGGCGCCCGAGCGTCTGCGCGTTCTCCCAGTCGTAGAACGGCGCGTACCTCGTCCCAACCCTGCCAGCCCTTCGCGAGCTCGGTCACGTCAGAAGACGTGCGACGCGCCACGTCGGTGGATGGGTGATACGTTCTTCCAGTCGAACCAGTACCTCCTCCAGAAACGGCAGGCGCGCGAGCTGTCGGCCTGCTGAGCGGACCGCTGACGGCGACGCCGGCAAAATCCACTCGCTGCCGGTGCCGGCATCGACCATGCGGAACGGCGACGCGTCGACTTTCGCGAACAGCTCGAGCGCGACGCCGTCGACGCGTCGATCGAAGACGCGCGTCGATCGGCCGTCGGGCGCGCGGACGATGGCGATGGCGGTGCCGCCGATCTCGTCGAGCACGACGCCCGACGGCGCTGATGCCGGCGAGCGGATACGCGCGCGACGCGCCGCGCACCTCGACGCCGATGACCAGCGTTCGCGGCTCCAGCTGCGCGATCGCGCCGCAGCCGCGCGGCGCCGGCGTTTTCGTGCATCCGCTGCTCCCAGTCCGCGCGGCGCGTAGCGGTTCGCCGCGGCGATGCCGCGTCGCCGGCGCCAGCACGCGCCCGCTGCGGCGCCTCGCTCGCGCCACGTGCGCGAACGTCAGCTGGTCGAACGGCAGCAGCGTCAGCCGTCGGCCCTTCAGCGGACCGAGAATCGCTTCGCCCGACACCTGCTGCCACCACGAACCGGTCTGCTCGTCCTGCATCACGAAGTTCTGGTTGTTGATGCCTACCAGACGAAACGTCAGCGTCGCGTCCGTCGACCGCCGAGCCCCACACCAGACCGGTGTGACAGAGCGTTCAATAGGTGACGACCGCCGGCGTGCGGCCGATGCGATCGTTGACGAGGTGGTGGTACGCCATCTGCCGGATCGGGTACGCGGCGGCGTCGCCGTCGACGCGAAACGGCCAGCACCAGATCGTCCGGCTCGACGAACGACGCGTCGCGGCCGCCGACGAATCGCGGCTGCGGCAGCGGATTGAACATCCACTCGAACGGGTTCTGCCGCGCGAACCACGCCGCGGCGAGGCCGACCGCCAGCGGCACCACCGAAGCCGACGAGCGCCAGCCAGGTTCGCCGCCGACGCAGCGAGACGGCCGCCAGCACCGCCAGCGCCGCCAGGCCGAGCGACCGTGACGATCGGCGACCGAGCGGCGCATCGCGTAGACCGCTCGATGCGTTCGCGCGGTCTGCGAGCCAAACGGCTGATCGAGCACCAGCGGCAGCACGACGACCGCGATCGACAGCGATCGGAATCAACGCCGTAGCGATGCGTCTCAACATGACTGGTGCGGCGTTTGCTCGAAGGCGGAGCTTGTCCGCCGAAGCGTCCGCGCGAAGGCGGACGCCGCGCGTATTATAGGCGAATGGACGATCTCGCCCGCTGGCGCGACGAGTTCCCGATTCTCGCGCGCACGGTCTACATGATCAGCAACTCGCTCGGCGCGATGCCGCGCCGGACCGCGCGCGACCTCGCCGAGTACGCCGAGACCTGGGCGACGCGCGGCGTGCGCGGCTGGGAAGATCGCTGGTGGGAAATGCCGCTCGAGGTCGGCAACAAGGTGGCGCGGATCATCGGCGCGCCCGCCGGCTCGGTCAGCATGCACGAGAACGTGACGACGGCGCACATGCCGTCGCGCTGTCGTGCCTCCGGCCGACCGGCACCCGCCGCCGCATCGTCTGCTCGGCGATGGATTTTCCGTCGATGTTGTATCTGTATCCGCGCGCAGCAGGCCGGCGGCTTCGAGCTGACGGTTGTTCCGGCGGAAGACGACCTGACCGTCCGACACCGATCGCTTCCTCGACGCGATCGACGGCAGCACCGCCGTCGTCGCCTTCTCGCACGTGCTGTTCCGCACGTCCTACATCATGGACGCGGCCGCGATTGCGCAGCGCGCGCGCGAGGCCGGCGCCGCGGTGATCCTCGACACCTATCAGTCCGCCGGCATCGTCCCGCGTCGACGTCACCGCGCTCGGCGTCGACTTCGCCGTCGGCGGATGCCTGAAGTGGCTGTGCGGCGGGCCCGGCAACGCGTTTCTTTACACGCGGCCCGAGCTGCGCCAGCAGTCGAGGCCCGACGTTCACCGGCTGGCTGTCGCATCGGAATCCGTTCGCGTTCGACACGAACCCGGTCGAGGATCGCGACGTGCGGGCCGATGCGATGCGGATGATGAACGGCACGCCGTCGATTCCGGCGTACTACGCGGCGCTGGCGGGGCTCGACATCATCAACGAAGTGGGCGTGCGGCGCATTCGCGCGAAGTCGGTCGAGCTGACGGCGCGGCTGCTCGCGCTCGCCGATCGGCACGGCTTCACGTCGGCGGCGTCGCGGGATCCCGAGCGGCTGGCGGGCACCGTCGCGATCAACGTCCCGGAGGCGCTGCAGGTTGCGCGAACGCTGAAGGCGCGCGAGTTCCTCGTCGACTACCGGCCGCCGGTCGGCGTCCGCGTGTCGCCGCATTTCTACAACACGACGGACGAGATCGATCGCGTCATGGCGGAGATGGCGTCGATTGTCGAGAAGAAGGACTACGTGGGAGAGGCGGCGAAGTCGCTCGTCACGTAGCGGGAATCGGTAATTAGGTAATTGGGTAATCTGGTAATTGATTGAAGGATTGATCAATCCGTCAATCGATTACCCAATTACTCGATTATCCAATTACCAGATACTCAGTCCGAGACGGCGATCTCCCCCGGCACGATCGGGCGCGTGCGCGGAAGACGGCCGAGTCGTGCGAGGTTGCCGACGAACGCGAGAATCCCCACGAAGACGGCCAGCTTGATGGCGTCGCCCAGACGCGAGTGCGGTACGACCTTCCACAGCAGCCACAGCACGGGCTGTGCCCAGCAGACCGCCCAGACGGATCCGTAGAAGTATCGCCGCTCGTGACCTTCACCCTTGGTCGACGCCTTCACCCGCGGCAGCTGGCCCAGGAGCGCCGAGCAACCAGATCGATCCGGCCAGCGGGAAGTAACCGTAGCGATACATCTCTTTCAAGTGCCAGCGGCCGGTGGCGATGGCCACGACGAGTCCGGCCACGTTGAGCACCGCGAAGGTGATGACCTCGCTCCAGGCAAACGTGTAGCAGACGCGGCGGTAGAGCGGATTAGGCCGATCCTCGGTGAAGCGGATGATGTACGGCTTCGGTTCCACGCCCGGCAGCCGGCCCCGCAATCCGGCAATGCCGGTGCCGATGAGCACGGTGCCGAGCCACAGCGCCATTCGCGTGTCGAACCCGCGCTCGAAGAGGTCGAACGTGAGCGGCCCCGGCGCGATGAAAAAGACGAATATCCAGATCGGCCAATGGTTGAACCGGTAATACAGCTTGTTGCGCTCGCGGATTTTTCGATGCGAGGCGTACTCGACTGGGATGCTCAGGGCTGCTTCTTCCGTCTTGTGTCTGTCTGGCTCCTCGGCGCCGGGGCACGAATGGCGCGAGCCTCCGGAGTATAACCCGCGAGCGGAACCGGGCGGCGCACTGCCCCAGATGCCGCGTCGCGCCGCGCGCGCCTCGGCCTCGGCGCGCTGAAGTTCGGGGAGGCGGGTCACCGCGGTCCGCGCCGACACGCGCGCCAGCCCTTCGCGGACCAGCGCCGCATTGACGAACAGCCCGTCGCCGGTGATCACGTAGGCCTGGCGTCGAGTGGAAACGGCGGACGCGCCCTCGCGTTCGAGCCGGACCCATCGGTTCAGCACCAGCGACGTCAGGCGGTCGAGCGCCTCGCGTCCGAAGGGCGCGGGAGTGGAGGTGCCGCGGCCGGCCGCAGGCGCGTCAATGCCGAGCAGACGGACGCGGCCGACGGTCGCCACATCGATCGTGTCGCCGTTGATGACTGATTTGACGAGCAGTGGCTGCGACTGCTCCAGCGCGCCGCCGAATGAGGATGTTTGAAGGACTGCAACAGCCGTCATGCCGAGAGCGATCAGAATCTGCATACGCGACTCCATTTGGCGCGGGATTGCGCGGATCGCGGATGCGGCGGTGCAAGAAAACGCCCCGATAGCGCCGGTGTCGGAACCGGACTGGAGCCGGTGTCCGACACCGAGCCCGCACCAATCCCGGCACCGGCTATCCGGCGAACTTGTAGCCGAGGCCGTGGATGGTGAGGATGTATTCCGGGGACTTCGGGTTGCTCTCGATCTTCTGACGCAGACCCGCGACGTGCACGTCGACGGTCCGCGTCAGCGGCGTCTCGTCGTAGCCCCACACGTCCGCCAGCAGCGACTCGCGCGACAGCGTCGCGCCGCGATGCTCGATGAAGTGCCGCAGCAGCTTGAACTCGAGCGCCGACAGCTCCACGGACTGTCCCGCGCGCTGGACCTCGGCGCGCCGGAAGTCGACGACGACCTCGCCGAACCGATAGCCGTCGCCGCCCGCGCTGAGGACTCGACGGGCGCCGCCGCAGCAGCGCCTCGAGCCGCGCCATCAGCTCCATCGCCTCGAACGGCTTGGTGAGGTAGTCGTCGGCGCCGAGCTTGAGGCCGACCACTTTGTCCACGACCTGTCCCCGCGCGGTCAGCATCAGGATCGGTGTCGCGACGCCACGACGCCTGACTTCGCGGCAGACATCGAAGCCGTTCATTCGCGGCAGCATCACGTCGAGAACGATGAGGTCGTAGCCGCCGGTGGCGGCCTCGGCCAGTGCCACCTCGCCGTCGGCAGCCGTTTCCACGGCATAGCCTTCGCTGACGAGCCGATCGCTGAGCGTCAGCCGCAGGCCCGCTTCGTCCTCGACCAGCAGCACGCGCGGCGAGCCGCTCACATCGGCACCGGCAGCGCGATTGTCACCGTCGTCCCTTCGCCCGGGCGGCTGTCGACCTGAATGGTGCCCCGATGGGCGTCGACGACGTGACGGACGACGCTGAGGCCGACGCCGCTGCCGCGCACCTGCGCATCCATGGCGCGGCGGCCGCGGTAGAAGGGTTTGAAGATGTGCGGCAGATCGTTCCCGTCGATGCCGAGACCACGATCGACGACGCGAATCTCGACCTGCGCACCGCGAACGCCCGACGCGACATCGACGGTGGCGCCGCCGGCGCTGTACTTCACGGCGTTGCCGACGACGTTCTGCACCGCGGACCGCAGCGCCTCCGCGTCGCCCGATACCGGCGGCAGCGTGCCGTTCGAGTGCACGGCAATGCTGACCCCGCGATCCCGCGCGTCGTGCTGCACGCCCTCGACCGCGTCGGCGATGACTTGCGCGACGTCGACGCTGGCATGCGCCGGAGCCTGCGCGCCGGAGCTGATGCCGGCAAACGCCATCACGCGCTCGACCATGTCGCCGAGGCGGCGTCCCTCCGTCTCGATCAATGAGCCGTAGCGCTTGACCTGCGTCGCCTCGGCGACGACGCCATCGGCGAGATTCTCGCCCGCGGAGCAGATGACCGCGAGCGGCGTGCGCAGTTCGTGCGACACGGCCGCGACGAATTCCATCTGCTGACGCGACAGCCGCTGCTGCCGCTCGGCCGACGCCAGGACGAGCACGAAGCTCGCCGCCAGGAGCCCGAGCACGCCGAGACTGATACCCAGGTTGCGCCGCCGCGACTGCGCCACGAGGGTGTCGAGCGATCCGGTCCGATGACTCAGTCGCATTTCCCAGGCGCCGTGCGGTTCACCGCCGGCCACCAGCACGTGCCGGCCGTCCGCGCCGTTGGACCTGCGGACAATCGCAATCGACATCCGGGCAGACGGCGGCGGCGGTCCGCCACGCGCGCCCTCGTCCACCAGCCGAGTCAGCTCGTCCATCCGCAGATCAAACAACCCGACGGTCACGTCGGCCTTCGACGCCTCGATCGGCGTGGGCGCGGAGTTGTAGACGATCTCGTCTTTTCCGCCTGCCGCCGGAGCTCGTCGATGGCGGGCCGAGCGAAGGCGAACGCGCGATCGTGACGAAGTACTCCGAGCCGCTGCCGTCGCCGAAGTACTTGGTCACCAGCGGCTCCAGCAGCTGACGCTGCAGCTGACCGGCGTCGAGCGTGACGATCACCAGCCGTGCGCCGGCGGCCGGATCGGAGATGAAGCGGATCCGTCCGTTTTCGGTCGAACGCTTGAAGCGGGGCACCGCGATCAACAGCGCCGGCGTCCGGGAGTCGATCGCGTCGGCGAACAGCATCGACGGCGCCGAGGGCGGACCACCGACGACCTGGGGCAGGGCTTGATGCGTGCGGGCGAGCGCGGCCGACAGCTCGGGCGGCCACGCGATCGGTGTCAGCGCGCGCGCCGCGGGATCGAGCCGGCGCAGCTCCGCCGTGTCGAGCATCTTGCCGTCGGCCATGTACACCGCGCTGACCAGCGCGGGAATCTTCGCGCCGGCTTGCCATCGCGCGTACACGTCGGCCAGAGCCGCGGCCGCATCCGCGTCGAGCTGATCGCTCCCGACGTGGAAGGCGACATAGACGCGCGTGAGCTCGGCGTCGAACTCCTGCGCGAGCGCGGACGCGCGCGTGCGGAGGCTTGCGCGCATCCGCTCGCGCTCCGCTTCGCTCACTTCGCCCAGCCAGCGGTACTGCAGCGTCGCGAGGATCGCGAGCAGCACGAGCAGCAGCGCCGCCGCCAGCAGCTGCCACGGAGTTCTGCGCACGAGAGAACTGTACGCGAAAAACGCGCGCCGTCGCCCCGGGCTTTACATTTCTTACAAAACGATTGCCGAGAGATAACAACTTTCAGATCGAGCGCTCGTCATACTCGTTTGAGAGGTGAACGATGCAGCGCTTGATGGTGTCCTTTGTTTCTCTCGGCATGATGCTCGGCAGCCTGATCGCGGGCGCCGAGGGCGACACGAAAGCCGCGGCGCTGCTCGAGCAGGCGCGCGCAGCGCTCGGCGGCGGAAGCAAGCTGGCGAAGGTCCAGGGGCTCAGTGCCGCCGGCACGCTCGCCCGCGAGATGGGCGACCGCCAGGTCACCGGCGAATTGACGATCGATGTGCAGCTGCCGGACAAGATGGTCAGGACCGACAGCATGAGTCCGATGGGCGACGCGACCATCGTGCTGATCAACGGCGTCAACGGCGACACGCTGATCCGCAACTCGAAGACACTGAACGCCGGGCCCGGCCTGATGGTCCGGATGCCGGCGCCGCCCGCGGCCGGCTCGGACGCCGAAACCCAGGCGCTCCGCAGCGGCGCGCGCCGACCTCGCCCGCTTTGCCGTCGCGTTCCTCCTCGACGCCGCCGCCGTCGATGCCCCTCGAATTCGCCGACGGCGGTGAAGCGGAATCGCCGGACGGCAAAGCCGACGTCGTCAACGTCAAAGGGCCCGGCAGCTTCGCCGCCCGTCTCTTCTTCGACAAGAGCTCGCATCGACCGTTGATGCTGTCCTATCAGGGCGTTGCGCCGCGGATGGTCGTGCAGACGATGAGAGGCGGTCCGGCGCCCGATCCGGCGGCCGCGGAGCGGCACGCCAACGAGGCTGCCGCCGCCCAGCCGCCGCAGGCCGTGGACATCCAGATGTTTCTGGATGACTACCGCCCGGTCGACGGCGTCATGTTTCCGCATCACGTCTCGCGATCGGTGGACGGAAAAACGACCGAGGAATGGACGTTCAAGACGATCAAGGTCAACCCGGCGTTCAAGCCGGATGCGTTCTCGGGGAAGTAGGCGGACATGGGCCAGCCTTCGCAGCTCGCGGCTTCGGCGGGCAGGCTGGTGAGAAACCTTGAAGGATTGCTCGTGTCGTTGTTGCGGCGGTGTGGCCGGCAGTCGTGTTGGCGCAGTCTGTTGGCGACGCTTCGCGTCACGGTTGTCGACCCGAGCGGCGCGGTGATCGTCGGCGCGCAGGTGGACGTCAGGCCTTCGACGCCGGCGGGCGCGGCGGCCGTCTCGATGCAGACCGGCGCGCGCGGGGACGCGGATTTCAATCTGCTCGAGCCAGGTCGTTACACCATCCACGTGGAATCTCCCGGGTTCGAGCCTTCCGACGCGCGCGACGTGCGCGTTCGGGCGGGCGATAACCGGCGCGAAGTCAAGCTGGCGATCGCGAAGCTCGCCGAAACCGTCGACGTGGGACGCGACCCGCGCGAGCGCGCGTCCGATCCGCGAAGCGACGCCTTTGCGACAATTCTCGGACAGGCGCAGATCGACGAACTGCCGGACGACCCCGACGAGATGGAGCAGGCGCTGAAGGACATGGCCGGACCCGGCGCGGTCCTGCGCGTGAACGGCTTTCGCGGCGGCCGGCTGCCGTCGAAGGATCAGATCCAGCAGATTCGTTTCCGCCGCAACATGTTCGCGGCGGACACGCACGAGGCGGGCAACATCTCCGTCGACATCACCACCAAGCCCGGCCTCGAGCGCTGGCGCGGCGCCACCAACGCGGGGTTCCGCGGGTCGGTGCTCAACGCCAGGAACGCCTTCGCGCCGATCAAAGGCGACGAGCGGAACGAGCGCTACGGTTTCTCCGTCAGCGGACCCCTCTGGGCGAAGCACACGTCGCTGGCCTTCTCGGCCGACGGCACCGATGCCTTCGACTCGAAGACCATCGTCGCGGCGCTGCCAACCGGCTACTTTGCCGACTCGATTCGGAAGCCGAATACTGCGCTCAACCTGTCCGGTCGCATGGAGCACGCGCTTTCAAAGTCCCAGGTCCTCCGGGCCGAAGCGCAGCGCAACCACACGTTTTCGGACAATCTCGGCGTCGGTGATTTCGATCTGCCCGAGCGTGGCTACAACCAGACGCGCACGGACAATCTGTTCCGCCTCTCGACGTCCGGCTCGATTCGCAGGTCCTTGTTCAACGACTTTCGCTTGCAGTTCCGATCCGAGGACACGGCGTACGCATCCGTCAGCCTGGCGCCCGCCGTCCAGGTGCTGAACGCGTTCAACGCGGGCGGCGCGCAGATTGGCGGCGGCCGCACCGTCCACCAGACCGACATCGCCGACGATCTCGACATCTCGATCGGCAAGCACGCGCTGCGGACGGGATTCCTGATCGAAGCGGGTCAGTTCCGCACCGATATCCGGCGGAACGCGGCCGGCACCTTCACGTTCGCCAGCCTCGACGCGTTCAACGCCGGGCTGCCGACGACCTTCGCGCGCAACGTCGGCGACCCTCTCGTCAGCGTCTCGGCCGTGCAGGCTGGCCTGTACATCCAGGACGACATCCGCGTGCGCAAGGATCTGACGATCTCCGGCGGCGTCCGTCAGGAGTACCAGTCGCAGGTCGGCGGGTTCCACCTCGGTCCGCGCGGCGGCTTCGCCTGGTCGCCGTTCAAGAGCGGCAGGACGACGCTGCGGGGCGGCGCGGGCATCTTCTTCGACTGGTTCGACGCCCAGAGCTACGAGCAGACCGTGCAGCTCGACGGCACGCATCAGCAGATTGAAACGATCGTCCAGCCGGGATACCCCATCGTCACGGCCGGCGGGCGCGCGATCGCGCTGCCCTCGGGCCGCGTCGAGCTATCGCCCACGCTCACGCAGCCGATGCTGAACGAAGCCATCGTCGGCGTCGAACAGCTGCTGCCGAAGGACATCCGGTTGAACACGATGTACATCCGCCGCCGCGGCCGCCATGCGCTGCGCGGCGTCAACGTGAACGCCCCCCTCGCGAACGGTTCGCGGCCGGATCCGTCGGCCGGTCCGGTCACCGAGATCGCATCGATTGCGAGCTCGCAGTTCGACGGGCTGAGCGTCAACCTGAACTACATGCAGCCGCAGCGCCGGATGTTCATCGCCGCCAACTACATGCTGTCGCGATCCACCAACGAGACCGACAGCGTCTTCAGTCTGCCCGCCAACAGCTACGACGTGGCGGCCGAGCGCGGTCCGGCCGCGGGCGACGCGCGGCATCGATTCATGAGCCTCGTCAACCTGCCGCTGGTCGCTCGTTTTCGGCTGGCGACGTCGGTGCGCGTGCAATCCGCCCTTCCGTACAACATCACGACCGGACACGACGACAACGGCGACACCATCAGCAACGATCGTCCGTCAGGTGTCGGACGGAATACCGGGCGTGGACGCGCGCAGGCGGACATTGGCGCGCGTGTGAGCTGGACCATCGGCTTCGGCGTCCGGCCCGCCGGCGGCGTCCAGGGCCCGCAGGTGCGCATCGTCCGCGGCGACAGCGCGGATCCGCTCGGCAGCATCGGCGGCGGCGGCGACATGAACAAGCGATACGGCGTCGAGCTTTACGCGCAGTCGTACAACCTGCTGAATCACATGAACGCGTTGAACTTCAGCGGCGTGATGACGTCGCCGTTCTTTGGACAGGCGACGTCCGCGGCGCCGCCGCGGCGCATCGAGCTCGGCGCGAGGCTGACTTTTTAAGCTCCAGCTTCAGCTTCGGTCAGCGCTAGATCAGCCGAGAGCTGATGAGCTGCGGGTCTTCTGACCCCCTGCATATAATTCCGCGTGATCAAAAGGCACCCGCTGCTGCTGCCAGGAGCGGCGGTGGTGGCGCTCGTGCTGCTTCGCAGCGCCGTCTGGACGGTCTGGGAGCAGTCGGACTTCGATGCCGATCA
Organism: uncultured Acidobacteriota bacterium; assembly: GCA_963792175.1. GTDB lineage: Bacteria > Acidobacteriota > Vicinamibacteria > Vicinamibacterales > CAVVIG01 > CAWBVG01. The sequence goes on along the minus strand of CAWBVG010000003.1, from coordinate 65,084 downwards.
GGCGATCGTGGGCCTGATGGCCAAGCATCTCGCCGAGCTGCGCGCGTTTCCTCTCTATTTCTACGGCCAGCACTACCTGCTTGGCGTCGAGGCCTGGATCGCCGCGCCGTTTTTTCTCGCCTTTGGCGTGTCAGTGCCCGTGCTGAAGACTCCGCTGGTGCTGATGAACATCGCCATCGCGCTGCTGCTCCTGCGCTGCCTGGTGCGCGATGGGAAGCTTCGCCCGTGGCACGCGTTCGCGGCCTCGTTGTTCTTCGTGCTGCCGCCGCCGGCCCCCGCCAGCCGTCTGCTCGCATCGAACGGCGGCAATGTCGAACCGCTCCTCTACACGCTCATCCTCTGGCTCACGCGCGCACGGCCGGTCGTGTTCGGCCTGGTGGCGATCGTCGGACTGGCCCATCGCGAATACACGCTGTACGCGCTGGTCGCCATCGTTCTTCTGGAGCTCTGGGAAGGCCGCCTGTTCACTCGCGCGAATGTCCGTGACAAGGCCATCACGTTCGGCGTGATGGCCTTGGGGGCCGGTCTGCTCGCGCTGCTCAAGGGCCACGCGGATCTGGGCGGCCCCGGCACCGCCGGAACGCCGGGCTACGCCGCGTTGAGCGCGCAGTTCGGCACGCTCGCCTCGCGATTCTGCTGGAACCCCGCCGTGCTGATCCCGAACCTGCGCTGGCTGGTCGGCGAGAACCTCTCGGTGATCTTCGGGTGGCACGAAGGCCCGCTGAGCACCTATGCGGCGAGTGGACTCCGCGTCGGCCATGCCTGGGCGTGGCTGCCAATCGCCGTCCTGATCGCGGTGGCAGCGACCGGTCGTGTCACTGCGAAATCGACAACGCCGGCTCACCGGAGTGCGTTCGCCGCGTATCTGATCCTGGTAGGCCTGCAGAGTGCGCTCGTCTACGCGACGCTCGGGTGTCTCGTGCAGGATCACATGCTGATCCGCTACACGCTGCTCACGCTGTTCATCCCGATCGGCATCAGCGCGTACGCATTGAGCGGCTGGCCGTCGAAACCGGTCGTCTGGCTGACGACGTGCGCCATCGCCGCCTGGGCGATCGCCGCGGGAACCGACCAGACGCGGGTGCTCGCGGAATACGTGCGGCACCCGCCGCCGTCGCACATTCGCGAGCTGGCCAACTACCTCGAAGGCGAAGGCGTGAAGTACGGCCAGGCCGGCTATTGGACGGCGTACATGATCGATTTCCTCACCGACGAGCGCCTGTTGTTCTCGTCGCTGGAGAAAGTCCGGATCGCTGAATATCAGAAGGTCCTCGAGGAGCACGACCGCGAATCGGTCATCGTGTCGCCCAATCCGCCGTGCGGACGAGCGGGCATCGCGTTTCGCGAGTATTGCATCAGCGTCCTCGAACGGGCCCGTCACGCCAGATAGGAATCGCCACACGCGTGCAGCGCGATCCCGACGGCGACCGCAACGTTGAGCGAATCGACGGCGCGGCTGATCGGGATTCGCACGCGATGGTCGGCCGCGGCTTCGACGGCGTCGCTCAGGCCGGCGCCCTCCGTGCCAACGAGCCATGCCAGCCGGCCGGCGCGTGGCCGCCGGGCGAACATCGCGAGCGTCTCAGCAGGTTCGCGAAGGGTCAGCGCCGCCATCGTGAATCCGGCCGCGCGCACCTCGGCGAGCGCGGAGGGCCACTCGTCCAGCCGCGCGAACGGCACGCGGAGCACCGCGCCCATCGACGTCCGGATCGCCTTGCGATAGAGCGGATCGCAGCAGGCCGGGCTCAGCAGCACGCTGGCACCAAACGCGGCGGCGTTCCTGAAGACGCCGCCGACGTTGTCCGCATTCGAGACGCCTTCGAGGATCACGACGGTTTCAGCGGACGCGAGGACGGCGGCGGCGGACGCCGCGAGCGGACGTTCGACGAGCGCCAGGCAGCCGCGATGCAGGTCGTGTCCGGTGAGATCGAGAATGGCGCTTCGATCCGCCACGAAGATCGGCACGTCCCCGGGCAGTCGAGCGAACGCCGTCACCAGCTCGCGGTACGACGCGTCGTTGACCAGCACCGCGCGCACGCGATGGCGCGGGTCTTCCAGAATCCTCGCGACGATCAGCCGTCCCTCGGCGACGAACAGACCCTGCGACCGCAGCCGCTCGGCGTCCGGGACGTCGCGAAAGGCCGCGACCCTGGGATCGCTCGCGTCCTGGATCCGTTCAGTCGTCATTTCGTGCAATCGGCGTCTTGACCTTGCCGACAGACGATGGCATCGTCGTCGTCATGACGACCGATGAATATCTGTACGGCACGGAAGAAACCAACAGGAAACGCGAGCTCACCTTCGGCAAAGTGTGCGAACCGCCGGCGCCATTCTTCTCTCATCAGGAGCTCGTCCTTCGAGTGGCCCGGCTGCTCTGCAGCCACGTCGAGCCGCTGGGTCTCGGAAAAGTGGCGGTGGCGCCGGTCGACGTCATTCTCGACCGCGAGCGGGCGTTGATCGTGCAGCCGGATGTCCTGTTCATCTCACAGGAGCGGCTGTCGATTGTACGTGACCAGGTGTGGGGCGCTCCCGACCTTGTTGTCGAAGTGCTCTCGAACAGGACAGCGCGCCGCGACCGTCGCGAAAAGCTCGACTGGTATCGACAGTACGGCGTCCGTGAATGCTGGCTGATCGACCTCTCGAACGAGAGTGTCGTCGTCATCGACTTCGTCGAGCCGGCGGAACGTACGTCGACGGGCATCGAATCCATCCGATCGGCGGTCCTCCCCGCTCTCGACGCATCCGCATTCGGCGTTTTTTCCTAACTCCCTCCCGAGACAACCTCTTCGCCCGCGAACCCGTCTAACATCGACGGGCCGCGAGGCGGCGAGTGTCGGGTTCAGGCCGGGGGCGAGCAGAATGGGACAGCTGATTCGAGATCTCCAATACGCGTGGCGCGGCCTGATGCGCTCGCCGATGTTCACGGCCGTCGCCCTGCTGTCGATCGCGCTCGGCATCGGGGCCAACACCGCCATCTTCACGCTGGTGGACGAGGTCCTCCTGCGCGTGCTGCCGGTCAAAAACCCGGAGCAGCTCGTCCTCTTCAACGGCGCCCGCGATCACTACGGCAGCAACTCGGGCGGCAACATGCTCTCGTACCCGATGTACGAAGACTTCCGCGACAATTTCGTCGAAGGCGCGCCGACGCTGCCGCGGATCAGCCAGGCCGTCACAAATCCCGCGCCGACGCCGAAGGTCTTTTCCGGCCTGTTCGCGCGCCGGCCGATCCCGATGAACGTCAGCATGCCGGACGGCGGCGGCCAGACCGAGCGCGTCTTGGGCGAGCTGGTGTCGGGCAGCTATTTCCAGGTCCTGGGCGTCGGCGCCGCGCTCGGACGCGTCATCACGCCCGACGACGACAAGACGCGCGGCGACGGGTTCGTCGCCGTCCTCAGCTACGACTACTGGCGGACGCGCTTCGGAGCGGACCCGTCGATCGTCGGGCGCCGGCTCACGATCAGCAACTACCCCTTCACGGTGATTGGCGTCTCGGCGGCCGGTTTCGACGGGGTCGACATCGGTCAGGTGGCGTCGGTGCGCGTGCCGGTGATGCTGAAGGCCCAGATGACGCCGAACTGGGACGACGTCGACAACCGGCGGAGCCGATGGGTCAACGTGTTCGGCCGCCTGCGGCCGGGCGTGACGGGCGAGCAGGCGCTCGCCGCCATGCAGCCGTTCTTCCATGGCCTGCTCGAGCAGGAAGTGCAGATGCCGGCGTTCAGCGGCACGTCGGCGTACACGCGCGAACAGTTTCTCAAGGGCCAGATGAGTCTCCTGCCAGCGGCCCAGGGACGGGCGCCGATCCGGCAGCAGCTCGAAAGCCCGCTGAAAGTCCTCTTCTATATCGTCGGCGGCGTGCTGCTCATCGCCTGCGCCAACGTCGCGAGCCTGCTGATCGCGCGCGCGTCGGCGCGGCAGAAGGAAATCGCCGTACGGCTCGCGCTCGGCGCCAGCCGCGGGCGCATCGTCGGTCAACTCCTCGTCGAGAGCGTCATGCTCGCTGCCGCGGGCGGCCTGCTCGGCCTCGGCGTCGCCGCCTGGACCACGCGTTTTCTGATCGGCTTTCTGCCGACGGTCGGCACGCCGCACGTGATCACGGGCGCGATCGACAATCGGGTTCTCGCGTTCAACTTCGCGCTGTCGCTCGTCACCGGCCTGCTCTTCGGCCTGGTGCCCGCCCTCCGCTCAACGCGACCGAATCTGGCGCCGACGCTGAAGGATCAGGCCGGCGCCGTGCACGGCGCCTCGGGCGGCGTGCGCCTGCGAAAGACGCTCGTCGTCGCGCAGGTCACCATCTCGGTGCTGCTGCTCGTCGGCGCCGGGCTCTTCATCCGCAGCCTGCGGAACTTGCGGACGCTCGATCTCGGGTTGAAGACCGACAACCTGATTGCGTTCAACGTCGGAACGACGCTGAACGGCTACACGCCGGTGCGGTCGAAGCAATTCCTCAAGCAGCTCCTGGATCGCGTGAGCGCGCTGCCCGGCGTGACGTCGATGACCTTCGCGCAGATCGGCATCCTCGAAGGCAACGAGTGGGACAGCTCGATGTCGGTCGAAGGCTACGAGCCGAAGCCGGGCGAGAACATGAACCCGTTCTGCAACGCCGTCAGCCCCGGCTATTTCAAGACGATGCAGATTCCGCTGATCGCCGGCCGCGATTTCGACGATCGCGATGCGCGGTACGTGGACGCGAAACCGGATCAGAACGCCCTGCCCTCGTTCAAGGTGGCCATCGTCAACGAGAGCTATGCGAAGAAGTACTTCGGCGATCGCAGCCCGATCGGCCGCCACATCGGGTTCGGCACGAACCCCGGGACGAAGACGCCGATCGAGATCGTCGGCGTCGTCAAGGACGCCAAGTACATGGGGGTCCGGGACGAGATCCCGCGCACGGTGTACTTCGCGTTCATGGAGGACGATTTCGCGGGCGGCGCGGTGATGTACGTGCGGACGTCGAACCGGCCCGACGCGGCGTTCGGCGCCGTCCGCGAGGTGCTGCGTCAACTCGATCCCAACGTGCCGATGGTTCGCGCCAGAACGATGGAGGCGCAGCTCGATCAGTCGCTGCTGAACGACCGGTTGGTCGCGACGTTGTCGGCAGCCTTCGGCGCGCTCGCGACGCTGCTCGCGGTGATCGGGCTGTACGGCGTGATGGCGTTTACGGTCAGCCGGCGGACCCGCGAGATCGGCGTGCGCATGGCGCTCGGCGCGGTCCAGGGCGACGTCGTGTGGCTCGTCATGCGCGAGGTGCTGATGCTCGTCGGCACCGGTGTCGTGCTCGGCCTGGCCGGCGCGTGGGGGCTGGGACGGCTGATCAGCAGTCAGCTGTACGGCGTCACCGCCACCGATCCCGTCAGCATTGCCGCCGCGGCGACGCTGCTCGCCGCAGTGGCGCTGGTTGCCGGGTACGTGCCGGCATGGCGCGCGACGCGCGTCAATCCGGTGCTGGCGCTGCGGTACGAGTAAGGGCCGACCTGCGAGTCGGCCCGAGGCGGACACATGGGTCCGCCCCTACGTGCATGAGGCGTCGCCGTCAGACGGCAGCCTGCCAGCGCGGCTTTGACCCGCTCCGGCGTGAACGGCACCTCGCGCAGCCGCGCGCCGGTGGCGTCGAACACCGCGTTGCCGATGGCGGCGGCGACCAGCGTGATGGTCGTCTCGCCCGCGCCCATGGCTTCGCCGTCGGGCTGGTTGATCAACACCGACTCGATCGCGGGCACGTCCGCGCCGAGCGTGAGGCTGTGATACGTGCGCCAGTCGACCGACGTCACCTTCTTGTCGTCCCACGTGACGGCTTCGCCGAGGGCGCGGCTCATCCCCTGCAGCGCGCCGCCCTCAATCTGATTCTTCATGCCGTCCGGCGACGAGATCGGCCCGCAGTCCTGCGACGCCACGAGCCGTTTGACCGCGATGCCTCCGCTGGCGCGATCGACGTCGACCTCCGCCACGAGCGCGCAGTAGCCGTTGTCCCCTTCGTACAGCACACAGGCGATGCCGCGGCCGTGCGCGACCGGGCCTGGCGAGGGCCGCGGCGACGGGCGTGACTCCCACGCCGCCGCCTTGGCGGCCGCCTTCACGACGTCGATCAATCGCGGATCGCGCAGATGCCGCAAGCGGTACGCCACGGGATCCGCCTTGACGCGCGCCGCGACCTCGTCCATGAACGATTCGTGCGCGAACGTGTTCTGCAGACGGCTCGGCGATCGCAGCGGGCCGGTGAAGAACGGCGATCGAATCGTGTGCGTCAGCACGCGTTCGCTCTTGACGGTGCCCGTGCCGCCGCACGCGCCCCCGACGCAGCCGGTGACGTACGACGGTGCCGCGTTCGCGCCGTTGTTGAACCGGCCCGCCGGCGGCGGGGCCGGGCTTCGCGGCGCGAACGGCGCCGGCTCGAACCCGGCGAGCATGCCCGTCACGACATTGCCCGGCGTGTCGTAGCCGGGACGTCCGCCGAGCGATGGAGCCCACGACTCGTGGTGCCACGCGATGATGGTGCCGGACGCATCGAGCGCGACCCGTTGGTCGATCACGTAGGCGAACCCGTAGTTCTCCCACGCCATCTCGTCCTTGCGCGATAGCTGCACGCGCACCGGCCGGCCGACGCCGTGCGACAACAGCGCCGCGTCGTAGGCCACGGTGTCGGCGCCGTTGATCCCGTAGCACCCTGAGCCCCTGGTGAACACGACGCGCACCCGTTCCACGGGCACACCGAGCAGCGTCGCGACGCCGCTGCGCGTCGGATAGGCCGATTGCGTGGACGACCACACGGTGATCCGATCGGCCTGCACGTCGGCCACTCGCGCAGGAACTGCCCATCGATCCGTGCATCTGGTACGGATGGCGATACGTCGCCTTCACGATCGTGGCGGCGCGCGAGGACGTGTCGTCCACATCCTGCGAATCGACCACGAGCGTGTCGCGCGACGGCTGCGTTCGCAGGTAATCGTAGAAATCCGCCTGGCGCGGCAGCCCGCTGCCGGCGGACCACGTCGCTTTCAGCGCCGCCGCCGCTCGAATCGCCTGCCACGGCTTTTCGGCGACGACGCCGACGAAGTTCTTGCGGACGACCACCTTGATGAAGCCCGGGAGGTTCCGTACGGACGCTTCGTCCACGCCCTCGAGCGCCGCACCGACCTCGGGCGGCCTGACGACCGCGCCGTGGACCATTCCGGGCACGCGCACGTTGTGGACGTATTCCAGTTGCGCGGTGGCCATCGCGGGCAGATCGACACGCGGCATCGGCTTGCCGAGGACCGTCCATTCGCGCGGCTCTTTGCGTTTCGCGTTCGTATTCACCGGCAGGCTGAAAGCCCTGCCGCCCACCAGCTCGCCGTAGGTCACCGACTTGTTCCGATCGCCCCTGACGCTGGCGACGCCCCGATCGACGACGATCGCGTCGCGCGGCACGGCGAGCCGGGTCGCGGCCAGATCGATCAGCGCTTCGCGCGCGGTCGCGCAGGCCAGCGCGAGGTTCGCGTGGTTGAAGTTCGCCGGATGCGACTGGCTGCCCGACGTCGTTCCCTGGTCCGGGCAGATCGACGTATCGCACATGACCAGCTTCACGCGATCCACGGCCACCGAAAGCTCCTCGGCAATCAGCTGGGTCTGGGCGGTCTGAATGCCCTGTCCGAGCTCGCATTTCCCCGTATGCGCCGTGACGCTGCCGTCGGCGGCGATGCCGATCCAGGAATCGAGCAGGCGCGCGTCGACCGACGACCGCTGCGCGGCGCCGCCCCGCCCCTGCGCGAGCGCGAACGGCTCCAGGGCGGACGCGCTGAAGCAGACGACGAGCGCGCCGGAGCCTTTGAGGAACTCGCGGCGCCCGCCGTCGCTCCGTCCGAGCGCGACGAGCTTCGGCGTGGCAGGCTTGGCCGTCACGCCGTCTTCTCCCGGTACCTGTTTGATCGCGTGCAGCATGCGCACGTTGGCGAAGCAGCGGCACAGCACGCCGGACATCGCCTGCTGAATCTGGGCGTCGGTCGCCTTGGGATTCTGATCGAGGAATGCCTTCGCCGTGAGGATGACGCCGTTCAGGCAGAACCCGCACTGCGCCGCCTGATGCTCGATGAAGGCGCGCTGCAGAGGATGCGGTGATTCGATGGTTCCCAATCCCTCGAGCGTGACCAGATCGGCGCCTTCGACGGCGGAGACCGGCGTCACGCACGATCGGATCGCCCGGCCCCGCGCGATCACCGTACACGCGCCGCACTGGCCCAGGCCGCACCCGAATTTCGGTCCGCGCAGCGCCAGGTCGTCGCTGAGGACGTAGAGCAGCGGCGTCTGCGGATCGACGTCGACGGTGTGCTGGCCGTCCGTTCACACGCAACGAGATCGGCATGAGGCCTCCTCGCTGGCGCGAGTATAACAAGCAACGCGGAGCAGTAGAGATCGTAGAGAAACAATGCTCGCGTGCCGCGTTCTCTGCGGTTATTCGTCTTCGGACACGTCGTACTGCCGAAATGTCAGGTTGAACCGCCCTGTCAGCTCGAGCTCGGGCGGTGCGCTGTTCGGGATGATGCGCGACACGCCGTGATACCGCAGCCGCGACGGTCCGCCGAACACGAAGGCGTCACCCGATTCGAGAGGACGGGCCTCGACCGGATCCTTCCGCCGTAAGCCGCCAAACAGGAATCGCGCGGTATCGCCGAGCGACACCGATACGACGGGCAAGCCGGCCTCGAGCGATCGAACGCTCTCGTCCTTGTCCTGATGCAGCCCCATCCGGCCTTCGGCATCGTAGTAATTCAGGATGCAGAGATCCGGCGCGAGCGACATCCCTGCCAACGCGGCGAGCTCGCGTGCGACGGCAGTGAAATCTGCCGGCAGCGGCGGCGCCGGCAGGTTGTCGAAATCGCTTCGCGTCGCCTCGTAGGTGTAGGTCTTGCCGTTCCAGTGGCGGCCGAGGCAGAGCATCCGGACGTGCATCTTGCCGCCGCCTCGGACCACCGGCACGTACGCCGGCACGTCGCCGTCGACGAGCGCACGACAGCGATCGACGAGCGCGCGCTGACGATCGAGGGACAGCGCGTGCGGCAGGTGAAACGCGCCCGGCGCGACCTCCACGACGTCCACAGGCGTACGTTACCATTCCGCGCTGTGCACCAACGGTCAATGCGGAACCGGCGGCGTAGGGGCGGTTCGCGAACCGCCCCTACGTGTTTGACGATCGCGGTGCTCGCCATCTTCCTGATGCCGCGGGCGGCCGCCGCCCACCCTGTACCGTTCAGCTATCTCGATCTCGCGTCTCCAAGGCACGACCATCGAAGGCACGCTCGTCGCGCACATGTTCGATGTGGCGCACGACCTCAACATCGATCCGCCCGAGCGTCTGCTCGATCCGGCGGTCGCCGCGCAGCAATCGCGGGCCATCGTGGACCTGATCGGCCGGCGCCTCACCATCACCGCCGACGGGCGCACCGCCACGTTGCAATGGCGCGACGCCGAGGTCGTCGCCGATCGCCAGTCGATCCGGATCCCGTTCAGCAGTCGCCTCGACTCCGCTCCGGGTGTCGTGGCCGTCGAGGCGCTGCTCTTTCCGTACGATCCGAACCACCAGACGTTTCTCAATGTGTACGAAGGGCAGGCGCTCACGCAGGCCATCCTCGATCGTGGCCGCACACGGTTCGAGTACTACGCCGGGACGACGCAGGGCGCCTTTGCCGTCGTCCGCCGGTTCGTGCCGGCCGGGGTGCACCACATCCTGATCGGGCCGGATCACCTGCTGTTCCTGGTCGGGCTGCTGCTGCTCGGCGGATCCATCCGGCAGCTCGCGGTCATCGTCACCGCGTTCACGATCGCGCACAGCATCACGCTGTCGCTCGCCGCGCTCAACATCGTCACGCCGCCGGCGCGCATCATCGAGCCGGCGATTGCCCTCAGCATCGTCTACGTCGGCGCTGACAACCTGCTGATTCGCGGCGGCCGCGACGTGCGGGCCTGGATCGCCTTCGCGTTCGGCTTCATCCACGGATTCGGTTTCGCCAACGTCCTGCGCGAAATGGATCTGCCGGCGCGCGCGCTCGGCTGGTCCTTGTTCTCGTTCAACGTGGGTGTTGAAATCGGCCAACTGCTGGTGGTGGTGGCCGTGGCGTCGGCATTTACGGCCCTGCGGTCGCGCAGCGAGGCCGCAGGCCGTCAACTCGCGGTCGTCGGATCGATCATCGTGATGGCCGCCGGCGCCTTCTGGTTCGTTCAACGAGTGTTTTTCCCGGGGGCCGCGTGACGCGACACGGGAGATCGACCTCAGCGGGTTGAAATGAGCTCCGCGCGATCTATGATGTGCCGGCAGGAGGCTGCATGAAACGAGGCATGGTTCTGGGAATGCTGCTCGCCATCGGCGCGCTCGCCACCGTCAAGGCGCAGCCGCCGGCGGCCGACGCGCCGAAGGTCGTCGAAGTCGAGAAGGTGAAGGACAACCTGTACGTGCTCCGCGGCGGCGGCGGCGAACACCGCCGTCTTCGTCACCGCCAATGGCGTCACCGTCGTCGACGCGAAGAACCCCGGCTGGGGCAAACCGATCCTCGACAAGATCAAAGAGCTGACGCCCAAGCCGGTGACAACGCTCATCAATACTCACACGCACGGCGACCATGTCAGCGGCAACGTGGATTTCCCGGCGACGGTCGACATCGTCGTCCAGGAGAACACCAAGACCAACATGGAGAAGATGCCGATCTTCAAGGAACACAACGGCGCCGGCATGGCCAAGCGAACGTTCAAGGACAAGATGACGATCGGCAAGGGCGCCGATCAGATCGACCTGTACTATTTCGGCCCCGGACACACGAACGGCGACGCGATCATCGTCTTCCCCGCGCTGCGTACCGCGCATGCCGGCGACCTGTTCCAGGGCAAGGCGCTCCCGCTCGTCGACGGCGACAACGGCGGCAGCTTCCTCCACTACGACGGGACGCTCGACAAAGTGCACGCGGGGATCAAGAACGTCGACACGATCATCAACGGCCACATGCCGACGCAGACGACATGGGCGGACCTGAAGACGTTTGCGGAGTTCAACCGCGACGTTCGCATGTGGGCGGAGGCGGGACTGAAGGCCGGCAAGACGCCGGAGCAGCTGGCCGACGAGGGGTGGAAGGTTCCCGAAAAGTACAGCGGCTATCCCAAAGAGGTCGCGAATCCCCGGACGCCGCCCGCGAACCCGCCGCTGTTCGGCGGGCTCGCAGGTCGGATCAAGAAGCTGCAGGCCGAGATGGAGAAGTAGGAGAAACGGGTCGGGGACTAGGGGACTAGGGGACTGCGGGCAGTAGCCCCAGCCCCCATGCCCCCAGTCCCGCCGAGTCGCTACGACACCCACGTCGCCTTCACCGCGACCACGGTCCACCGTCCGAGGACCTTTTTCAGAAACACATCCTGTCCGCCGGCGGCGAGCAGCCCTTCCCAATCGCTGATTTCGACGACGGCGTCGGTGGCGCTTCGTTCACGGATCCTCCAACTGACGTACACGCCGCCGCTGGACCCGTCGGCTGGGCAGCGGGCGATCGAAGATGATGGGGCCGCCGTAGCCGCGGACGTGGACGCGCGGCGTGGCCGGTGTCACGTAGAGCATCTGACGCGAGCCGGTCAACGCGAACGCCGCGAACACGGCTCGTTGCAGAATGGCCTCGTTGTCGTCGAATGCGGCCGCGGCCGGCAGCGGCCACAGCGGGCAGACATCCCTGCCATCGGGAATGCCGTCGTCGTCGCTGTCCGGCGCGTGCGGATTCGTGCCGATGCGCCCTTCCTCGACATCGGTCCAGCCGTCGCCGTCCGAGTCGCGTTCGATGTCGTCGAGCGCGAACTGCATCTCGGTGCCGGACGTCGCGAGCACGAGGGTCGCGGGACCGCGAAACGCGAGCGATGCGCTTCGATCGCCCTCGCGTCGCGCCGGCGGACCGAGCAGCTTCGGCCGCGACCACGACTGCGGATCGTCCGGCGTCCGCGTCGAGATCAGAAAGAGATCGAAGCCGCCGAGGAGCGACGCGCCAATGACGGCATAGCTCGTCCCGTCGGGTGCGATGGCGGTGGCCATTCGCACCTGATCGACATCGCGCATGTGCCAGCTGACGCTCGGCCACACACCGAGCGGGACGGTAGCCGGCGTCAGCGAAACCTCCGCCATCGACTGTTCGATCCGGCCGACCGCAGTGAGACTCTCGGGAGTGCCGATCTCGCCCAGACGCGCGTACGCCGCGCCGCGAAGCAGTTTGGCCATCCCGAGCGCCGAGCCGCGCTGCACCTCCTGCGCAAAGGCAGCCGACGACGCGATCCGCTCGAGCCACGCGATGTCGGTGGATCGCTGCACGTCGTCGATCGGTCCGCGGTTGACGCGCTGCTGACCGGCAACGAGGTCAGCGGCCAGCGCAAGCGTGACGAGCAACGCCCACCGTAGGCCCACACGCGAAGGATAGTCAGCGGAGGGGACGGAGACAACGGGAACGGAGTGCAACGGAGCGAACGGGATCACACGGAGAAACGGAGCAACGGAGGTTGAACGGAGGGCAGCGGTTCGACGGGCGTCGCGTACGCGACGCGCGCGGGCGGGTCGGATCGTGAAAACGAGCACGCTCGGGATTCGAGTGGTGCTCGTTTTCACGATCCGACCCGTCCCGCGCCAGTCGGCCTGCAACGCAGGCCGACCCGTCGAACCTGCAGTGTGCCGCTCCGTTCCGTCTCCGTTGCTCTGTTGCTCTGTGGTTAAGCCGTTCGCTCCGTCGTCTCTGTGCTCTCTAGTCTGTGCTGCTGCCCGGCCGGCCGGCCTCGACGACCAGCGCTCCGCCGACGCGGACGGGCATGTCGGCGACTGTCACCTTGTCGAGGATCTTGAATTCGGCGCGCATCTGCGCGGGCGTCGCCGTGCAGGCGATGTAGCCGCGCCGATTGCTGTGATAGCGGACGTGCGGGTTGTCGCCGCGCGTGGCTTCCCACGTCGAGGACACATCGCTGCCATCGCCGGTCGTCGAAATGGCGCTGTTCGTGAACTCGACGCCGATGGCTGCCGATCGCGGGTTGGTGAAATCCAGCTTCAGATCGGCTCCGTAGTGCTGATGGACGTCGCCAGACAAGACGATCGGATTCGGCGCTTTGGTTTCGACCAGCCGGTTGTAGAGCCGCTGGCGCGCGGCGACGTAGCCATCCCATTTGTCCATCGAGAAGCGTCCCTGCGGATCAGCCTTCGCGCGATCGAACGCGAACGAATAGACCTGCTGGCCAATCACGGTCCACTTCGATTTCGCACTCGCCAGGTTGTCGAAGAGCCACTTCTCCTGCTCCGCGCCCATCATCGTCCTGGCCGGATCCAGCGCTTCGGCGCAGTCCGTATGGCTGCCGTCGCCGCACGCCTGATCCGATCGCCACTGCCGCGTGTCGAGGACGCTGAGATCGATGAGGTTGCCGAATTGCAAGCGGCGATACAGCCGCATGTGGCTGCCCGACGGCATGGCGCTCGCCCGCAGCGGCATCGTCTCGTAGTAGGCCTGATAGGCGGCTGCGCGGCGGAGCACGAAAATCTCCGGCGGCGTTCCGTTCTCGTCGAAATCGCCGGCGTAATTGTTGTCGACCTCGTGATCGTCCCAGCTCATGATCCACGGCGCCGACGCGTGCGCGGCAATAAGATCCCGGTCGGTCTTGTAGAGCGCGTAGCGGTTTCGATAGTCGACGAGCGTGTAGATTTCCTGACCGTTGTGCTGGCGGACGCGATCGCTGCGTCCGCCGTCCGCGCGGCCTTCGTAGATGTAGTCGCCGGTGTGAAACACGAAGTCGAAATGCTCCTCGGCGATCCGTCGAAATGCGGTGAAGTATCCGGTCTCGTAGTGATTGCAGCCGCAGACGGCAAACCGCAGGCGATCGACCGCGGCGCCCGCGGGCGGCGCGGTTCTGGTTCGGCCGATCTGACTGATCTCGTCGCCGGCGCGAAACCGGTACCAGTAGTCGCGTCCAGGCTCGAGCCCGCCGACCTCGACGTGGACGCTGTGGCCGAGTTCCGGCCGCGCGAGCGTCGTGCCTTTCTGCGCGATCGCCTGAAACCGCGCGTCGCGCGCAATTTCCCAGTCCACCTCGACGTTCGCGGTGGGCATGCCGCCGCCCTCGAGCGGCTTCGGCGCCAGTCGCGTCCACAAGACGATGCCGTCAGGCAAGGGATCGCCCGAGGCGACGCCCATGGAAAACGGGTAGGCATCGAAGACCGGCTTCGCGAAGACACGCCGGGTCAACGCCGGCGACGCGATGGCCGCCGCGCCCAGCCACCAGCCCAGCTTCATCAGCTCCCTGCGGGACATGCGGGCCAGCGTGCGGTCGTAGATGGTCATAGCGCCGGATTATAGGCAGGGGACGGTGACGGCGAAGTAAAAAAGCAGAGTCCCGCCAACCAATCCGTGAGCAGCCCCGTCCAATGAGTCTACATAGTAGACACGTCCCGCCGTCGCGCGAAGCGCGGAGGCGGACGCGAGCGCCCATGGCTGCCTATCTTGGTGAATTCGAACAGTTGCTGCTGCTCACGGTCCTGCGACTCGGCGCCGACGCCTTCGGAACCGACATCGCGCGCGAACTGGACCAGCGCGCGGGCCGGTCGGTGTCGCGGGGTGCCCTGTACACCTCGCTCGATCGCCTCGAAGACAAGGGCCTGGTGCGCTGGAAATCGGCGAGCGGCACGCCGGCTCGCAACGGCCTGCCGCGTCGCGTCTATACCGTGACGCCGGCAGGCGTCGCGGCGCTGCGCGAGTCGCGCGACACGCTCCAGCGGATGTGGCGCGGGCTCGAACACCTGCTGAAGGACCCGACGTCATGACCGGGCCGCCGCGGCTCGCCGAGTGGCTTCTGCGTCATGTTCTTCCCGTCGGTGAGGCGGGCGACACCATCCGCGGCGATCTGCTCGAGGAGTGGCGCCACCGCGGCGAATCGGCGGCCGCGACGCGGTGGTACTGGCGGCAGACCCTGTCGCTGTCCGCGCGCTACGCCTGGCGGGGTCAGAGTGGGGTCAGAGTCGGTGTCTGACCCCGGGGTGCGTACTCGGAGGCGATACATGTGGGCAATTGATAACCTGACACAGGACGTGCGCTACGCGGTGCGGTCGTATGTGAAGGCGCCGTCGTTTGCGATCGCCATTCTCGCAACGCTGGCGCTCGGCATCGGCGCATCGACTGCGATCTTCTCGATGGTGAACGGTATCCTGCTGCGGCCGCTGCCGCTCCCGGATCCGGATCGACTCGTCTTCGCGACCGAGATCAACACGAAGAACCAGCCCATCTCCACGTCCGTGCCGAACTACTTCGATTGGAAGGCCCGTGCCCGCTCGTTCGAGACGCTGGCCCTGTCCAACGACTCCCCGCAGACGCTGACCGGCCTCGACCAGGCGCGGCGGATCCGCGCGCGGCGCATCACCGCCAACTTCTTCCGCGCCGATCGGTGTCAGGCCGGCGCTCGGCCGCGACCTCACCGACGACGACGACCGGGCAAACGCAGCTCCCGCGGTGATCATCACTGACGGCTTCTGGAAGAGCGCGCTCGGTGGGGACCCGTCGATCGTGGGGCGTCTCGTGACGCTGAACCAGGTGGCGTACACCATCGTCGGCGTCATGCCGCCCGGCTTCGAGTATCTGCGGCCCTACGACGCGTTCGTCTCGATGGCGCCGATCGCCGGGTCGAGGAACGTGTTGTCGAGAGGCAATCACAACGGGTTTGCCGCGGTCGGACGTCTCAAGCCGGGCGTCACCGTGGAGGACGCGAGACGGGAGCTGACGGCGATCGCGGCCCAGCTCGAGAGTGAATACCCCGCAACCAATACCGGCATCGGCGTCGTGACCGCGCGGCTGGCCGATCGGCTCGTGACGACCGTCCGCACGACGCTGCTCGCGCTCTTCGGCGCCGTCGGTTGCCTGCTGCTGATTGCCTGCGTCAACGTCGCGAGCCTGCTCGTGGCGCGCGGTGCGGCGCGCCAGCACGAGCTCGCGGTCCGCGCCGCGCTCGGCGGCGGACGGCTGCGCCTCATGCGCCAGCTGCTGGTCGACAGCACCATGATTTCCGCGGCAGGCGGCCTGCTCGGCGTGCTGTGCGCGATCTGGCTGCTCCGCCTCCTGGTCGCGGCGGCGCCGGAAGGGACGCCGCGGATAAGCCACGTGAGCATTGACGGCGCGGCGCTGCTGTTCGCGTCAGCGGCGGCCGCGATCTGCGGCCTCGTGTTCGGCGCCTTTCCGGCGTTTCAGGCCGCCGGCACCCAGGGACAGCAGGCGCTCGTCCGCGGGCGATCGACGGGGTTTGCCGCCCGCTCGCATCACGTGCGGCGCGCGCTGATCGTCGTCGAGACGGCGCTGGCCATCGTGCTGCTGGTCGGGGCGGGTCTCATGATCCGCACGGTACAGGAGCTGATCGCCGTCGACACCGGCTTCCGGGCCGACCACGTGCTGACGACCCGCTTCACGCTGTCGGGGACGCAGTGGACGGAAGAACGCCGTCAGGCGTTCTATCCGGAGTTCCTCCAGCGGATCCGGACGATTCCCGGCGTCACGAACGCCGCGCTCACCATGTCGCTGCCGATCGACGGATCGCAGTGGAATTCGATCTTCATCGTCGCCGACAAGCCGGCTCCCGCAGCGGTCGCAGCTGCCGAGCGCGGCGTTCACGCCGGTGTCCGCCGGTTTCTTCGAGACCATGGGGATTCGCCTCCTGAGGGGCCGCCTGCTCGGCGACGCCGATACGCCGACGTCGCCGACCGACGATCGTCATCAACGAAACGCTCGCGAAGGCCCTCTGGCCGGGCGAGGACGCGGTCGGCAAGCATCTCAAGCAGGGCTGGCCGGAAGACAAGAGTACGTGGCGCGAAGTCGTCGGCGTCGTCGCCGACGTCAAGTTCAATGGGCTGGCGAGCGACACACCGCTGCAGGTGTATTTGCCGCTGACGCAGGAGTCATCGACGTTCCTGATCGTCGCGGCGCGAACGGCGGTCGACCCGATGTCGATCGTGCCGACGCTCGAAGCCGCGGCGCGAGACATCAACAAGGACATGCCGTTGTTCCAGACCGCGACGATGGACCAGGTGCTGGAAACGTCGATCGCGCAGCAGCGTCTGTCCCTGATCGTGATGGTGACCTTCGCGGTCGTCGCGCTGACGCTGGCGTCGCTGGGCCTGTACGGTGTGATCGCGCATGCCGTGACCGAACGGACCCACGAGATCGGCGTCCGGATGGCGCTCGGCGCGGAGGCTCGTCATGTCCTGGGATTGATGATTCGCCAGGGGCTCACGACGACGGCGATCGGCGCGGCGATCGGCGTGGCCGGAGCCGTCGCCCTGTCGCGCTGGATACAGGACCTGCTCTTCGGCGTGACCGCCGACCGATCCGGCGACGTTCGCGGCCGTGGTGGCGACGCTGATGGCGGTCGCGCTCGTCGCCTGCTACGTGCCGGCGTGGCGCGCGACTCGCGTCGATCCGACTATGGCACTGCGATCCGAATAGTCGCATTCCGGATTTCGGATCCCGGATTGCGCCCTTCGGCGAGCTCAGGGCGTCCCGAGCCTGTCGAGGGACGGATTGGTTCCGCCGCACCGTGGTTCGGCGCCCTGATTTCGTCATCGAGGTGACCTCGATATCGACGCGCGAGGCGCCGGCGGTGGCGACATGCACCGGCATGACGTTCTGCGAGCAGTAACCGCCACCGGTGTCGACGAGGCCAGACGAAATCAGGCGCCGCGTTCCTGCGGCGTAGACCCGCACCTCGGCGCCCGCCTTCGTGTGACGGCCGCGCTCGTCGACGACGTCGACGGCAAGCGAACGACGAGCGACCGAGGGCGGCAGGAGGTTCCTGAACAGGAAGTGCCCGCCTTTCGCATCGTTATTCGCCAGCGCCAGGTCCAGCGCGCCGTCGCCGTCGAAGTCGACCCACTGAACGCCGTGGCTGGCATCGTGCATTCAAGCTCGGGCAGCACATCGCGCCGGGATCAGCTCGTCCATGCAGCCGCCGGCGATGCAGAGAATCAATTTTGACCCCGTGTTGTGGAACAGGTGATCGGGATAGTGCGTCTCGGTGACCAGGAATCCGGCGACGTACAGATCCGGCCGGCCGTCGTTGTCGTAGTCGCCCCACGACGGCGTAGTCGCATGCTGGGCGAAAAACAGTCCGGTCTCCTTCGTCACGTCGACGAAGCGCTTGCCACCCTCGTTGCGGTACAGCGCGCTCGGTCCATAGTTGGCGACGAACAGATCGAGGAAGCCGTCGCCGTCGAAGTCGGCCACAGCCGCGCCGACGCCGCCGAACTCCTCTGACGCCCGCGGCGCCTCGACGCCCCATTCACGGGCGACGTCGACGAAATGGCCGCCGTCGTTCCGAAACAGGCCGTTGGTGTCGCCGTTCTGGTTCGCGACGAACAGGTCCAGATCGCCGTCGCCGTCGATGTCGAACCACACGGCGCCGACGGTCTTGCGCGGATCGCCGACGCCCGATTCGACGGTGACGTCGGTGAAGCGGCCGTTGTCGTTGCGAAACAGCCGGTTCGGCTGGTCGCGGAATGCCACGAAGAGGTCGAGATCGCCATCGTTGTCGTAGTCGATCCACGACGCCTGCCGCGAAACGCCGACGAGACGGAGGCCGAGCGCCGGCGCCACGTCGGTGAAATGGCGTCCGTTGCCGTCGTTTCGATACAGCTTGTTGGGGACGCCGCCGGCAAAGCCGACGTACAGATCGAGGTGGCCGTCGCCGTCGAAGTCGCCCCACGCCGCGACGCGTGTCTCGATCGTGTCCGCCAGGCCGACGGCCGCCGCGACATCGTCGAACCGTCCGTGGTCCTGCCTGTACAAGCGGTTCGGGCGGCCGCGGAAGCCGACGAACTCGTCGAGGTCGCCGTCGTTGTCGAAGTCGGCCCACGCGTTGGCCTGGCCGCCGTTGGCGGAAAACAGATCCGGCTGGACGAGCGCGAATCGCGGCGACGGATCTGGAGCCAGGCGCCGAGCGCCGAGTCAGCATCGGCGAACACCCACTGCTAGCGCAGGCCATCGCCAGGCGCGATCGCCGGCTAAAGCCTCGCGCTCCATCGGCGACGTCACTCCGCTCGGAGCGCTTCCAGCGGCACAACGCGCGTGGCACGACGGGCGGGAAGGTAACACGCGAGCAGCGACGCGGTCGACAGGACCACGATGGCGGCCGTCAGCACCAGCGGATCGAAGGGGCTCACGCGGTACAACAACCCGCTCACGAGCTTACCGATGCCTGCCGCCATCAACGTCCCGATCGCCAGGCCGACGATGGTGGTGCGCAGGCCTTCACGAACGACCAACTGCCGGACATTCGCCGCCGTGGCGCCGAGCGCCATCCGGATGCCGATCTCACGCGTGCGCCGCGACACGTCGTACGCCTTCAGACCGTAGACGCCAATCGTCGCCAGCAGCAGCGCCAGCGCGCCGAAGGCGGTGAAGAGCGTCGCCGCCGCTCGGACGGCCCATTCCGTAATGCTCCGATCGCGGTGCTGCGTCATCGTGCTCGCGGCCGTGATCGGCAGACGCGGGTCGAGGCGGAGCAACTCGCCGCGGATGGCGGTGAGCATGGCCGCGTCGTCCGAGCCCGGTTGGGTACGAACGTGAATCGTCATCATCGTTCGGAAGCTGGGACCGGACGGCACGAACAGGTGCGGCCGCGGATTCTGGTCGAAGATGTCGTGTCGCATCTCGGCAACGACGCCGACGACCTCGTACGGCTGCGACGCCTCGCCTTCCCGCGGTTGAACCAGCACCTGCCGACCGATCGGGTCGGCATCCTTGAACAGTTTCTCCGCCATGTGCCGATCGATGATGATCGGCGAGACGCCGCTCAGCTGACCGACGGGGTCCTCCTCGACGGGCGTGAATTCACGGCCACGCAGCAACGGCAGTCCGACCGTCTCGAAGTAGCCGGCGCCGACGACCAGAAAATCTCCACCGACGGGATCGTCACCTGGCGACAGCCGTGCGGAGCGCCCCTCGCGCATCGCGCCAAATGGCACCAGCGACGCGACGCTCGCGTGTTGCACACCCGGAATGGCGCGCACGCGCTGCAGCGCCGACCGGAAGAGATTGCGCGATCGCGCCTGATCGTAGCCGGCGAGACTCGGATCGATCGAGACGATCAACTGGCGGTCCAGAGAAAACCCGGGATCGGCCGAGGCCGCTCGAATCGCGGCTCGAACGAAGAGCCCTCCCGCCGCGACCAGGGCGAGCGACACGGCGAGTTGCATGACCACCAGCGCAGAAGCGGTCCTGCGGCGCGTGCGTCCAGGCGTCTCTTTCAGGTCGGGGCTGACGTTCGGGCGTGAGAGCGCGATCGCAGGTCCGAGCGCAAAGAACGCGGTGCTGAGGACGGCCAGCGCGACGGCGGCCATCACCAGCCGCCACGACGGTTCAACGGTGAGATCGATGCCGAGCGGCAGCGCGCTCGACAACCACGCGGCGAGCGCACGCGTCGACCACCAGCCGATGACGAGACCGGCGACCGCTCCAAGCGCCGCCAGCGTCAACCCCTCGACCAGGAGCTGCCGGACGATCCGCGCGCGGCCGCTGCCGAGCGCCTGCCGGATCGCGATCTCCCGGCGGCGGGCAGTTCCGCGCGCGAGCAGCAGATTGGCGAGGTTGAGGCAGGCCACCACCAGCACCAGCGCACCCATCAGCATCAGCAGCGCGGAAAAGCTGACCAGCTCGGATTCGGTCTCCGGCTGCGAGCTGACGCCCATGCGCGGCAGGCTGGCGAGCAGAAACGTCTGATCGTGGTCGGTGCCGGCGTACTCCGCGTCCAGCTGTTTGGCGAACGCATCGAGTGCCTTGTCCGCCGCGACGCGGCCGACGCCAGGCTTCAACACGCCGGCGATGTTCACCGCGTAGTTGCCGCGATCGGTCAAGCCGGTGGTGCGCTGCTTGAACACCTCGTTGACGATGATGTCGTAGCTCCCCGAGCGGGAACCACCACTGCGGCGACATCAGGGTCATCGTGCCGGTGAAGGTGCGCGCGGTCACGCCGACGACCGTGACCGGCGTCCCGTTCACGCGGACCGTGCTCCCGACAAACGACGGCGACAATCCGGTTTTGCGCCAGACGGCGTAGGACGCGATCGCGACCGGCGCCCGCGTCCCCGGCCGCTCCTCGTCGAGCGTGAACGGGCGTCCGGCGGCCAGCGGCACGCCAAGGGTCTCGAAGTAGTTCGCCGAGACGAGAGCGGCGAACGTCTGCTTGACCGCATCCCCTTCGCCGACGCCGATCGTCGAGAACGTGTGCGCCATGAGGCTTTCGAACACGTTGCTGCGGTCGCGAAGATCCGTGTAGGCGGGATAGGAGAAGTCGCGGTAGTGATCGGGCTTCGAGCGCTCGCGGCTGAAGACGCCGAGCGCCCGATCGATGCGTCCGGGCCGCGGCTGAAGGACCAGCGTGTTGACCACCGAGAACACGGCGGCGTTGACGCCGATGCCGAGCGCCAGGACGAGGACGGCGACAGCCGTGAAACCCGGCGTCCGCCGCAGCAGTCGAAGCGCGTGGCGCACATCGCGGAGCAACGTCATAGGGCGGCGGCTCCCAGTATTACGAGGACCGGGAACCCCAGGTTCACCGGCCCTCAGACTTCAGGACTTCAACTTGAGACTTGAAACTTGACACTTCAGACTTTCTACGAGCCGACCCTGAACGGCACGGAGGCGACTGTCTTATCCCACATGAGCGTGATCTTGCCGCCGGCGTCGCTCATGTCGGTGAATGCCCACGTGAGCTGGTCAACCGACCACGGCAGCGTGCCAACTGTCATCGGCGCGCGGACCACGTCCTTATCAGGCGTGTAGTTGTAGGCGCCCCAGAGCTCCGCCTTGTTGTTCGGGTCGTATCGCGTCTGTGCCTTCCAGTTCGAGACGATCAGCGTCCAGTTGTTCGGCTTCAGATCGATGAACATCGTGTAGGTGCCCGGTGCCACGGTCTTCCCGGCAATCACGAGCGGCACCTCGGTTTTCAGCTGGGTCGAGTTGTTCGCGCCAGCGCGCCACACCGGCGCATCGGGATTCGCGACCTTGCCGTAGTTGGCGCCGCTGCCGCCCAGGACATCGCGGCCCCGTTTGATCGGACGGCCGTAGGTAATCTCGATCCATTTCCCGCCCTTGTAGACCGGTTCGCCGCCGCTGGTGTCGTACTTCCCGAGCACTTCGGTCGCGGCGGTGCCGGCCGGACTCGCAGGCCGCCCGCCTTGCGCCATTGTCACCACGCTCCAGGCCAGCGCGACCGCGCCGGCTGCAATCAGTCTGGATGTCATGCGCTGTTCCTCCAGTAGAATTCTCCGGTGTGCCGTCAAGTCTTGCACAGGAACGTCGTTCGCCTCTACGAATAGAAGGCCGTAGCCGCCATGGTCAGGATTCCCGACGCCGATCTCGACGTTCGGGCGCCTCGCCGGGCGCCGGCAGCGCGGCGCACGCCGGCATGACGGCGGCGAGCCGCTTCGCGCCGGGCGCGATCATCGCCGGCCGCTATCGTCTCGTCGCGCTGCTCGGCCGGGGCGGCATGGGCGAGGTCTACCGGGCCGACGACCTCACGCTCGATCAGCCGGTCGCGCTGAAGTTCCTGCCCGAAGGGGTCGGCGGCGACCCGCAGAAGCTCGCGCAGTTCCACAACGAGCTGCGCACCGCCCGCCAAGTCTCGCACAAGAACGTCGTCCGCCTCTACGACCTCGGCGAAGCCGACGGCCGCCGCTTCCTCACCATGGAGTACATCGATGGCGAGGACCTCGCGTCGCTGCTGCGACGCATCGGCCGGATCCCGCAGGACAAGGCGATCGAGCTCGCGCGGCAGCTGTGCGCCGGAGTCGCCGCCGCGCACGAACGCGGCGTGCTGCACCGCGATCTCGAAGCCGGCCAACGTGATGATCGACGGCGAAGGCAACGTCCGCATCACCGATTTCGGCATCGCCGACCGCCGCGATGGCCGACGAGCCGACGACGCTCGCCACGTTCGCCGGCACGCCGCAGTACATGGCGCCGGAGCAGCTGATGGACAGCCGGCGTCGAGTCCGCACCGATATCTATGCGCCTCGGGCTGGTCCTGTTCGAGATCTTCACCGGCCGTCGCGCCTATCGACGCGAAGTCGCTGGCGATCTGAAGCAGCTGCACGACACGGGCGGTCACGACGCCCTCGTCCGTCGTCCGCGATCTCGACCCGGCGGTCGAGCGCGTCATCCTGCGGTGCCTGGACAAGGACCCGCAAAAGCGGCCGGGCTCGGCGCTGGCCGTCGCGGCGGCGCTGCCCGGCGGCGATCCGCTCGCCGCGGCGCTGGCGGCCGGCGAAACGCCGTCGCCCGCGATGCTGGTCGCCGCCGGCGAAAGTGAGGCGCTGGGCGTTGGACGCGGACTCGCGGCCGTCGCATTCGTCGCGATCGGCGCGATCGCGCTCGCGTTTATCGCGACGCGGATCGACCATCACCGGCCGCGTCCCTCTCGACAAGCCGCCGGCGGTTCTGGCCGATCGTGTCCAGCAGTTCCTGAAGTCGGTGGGCTACACCGAGCCGGTCGCCGATTCCGCGTCCGGGCTGGCGATCGCTCGGACGTTTCTGCGCTGGCTGCCAACGGTCGATCAGCGGCCGCAACGCTGGGACATTCTGAACACCGGAAGTCCCTGGGCGCTCGTGTTCTGGCATCGCACGAGCCCGCGGCCGCTCGTCACGAGCCGCACGCAGATTCAGGTGACAGCCACCGATCCGCCGATGACGGTCTCCGGCATGACGCTGGTGATTGTCGACACGCTGGGACGCGTCGTCGAGTTCCAGGTGGTGCCTTCGCAATTCGACAGCACGCCGCCCCGCCATCGACGCCGCCGTGGGAGAAGCTCTTCGACGCCGCCGGTCTGACATGAAGGCGTTCACGCCGGTCGGCCGCAGTGGTCGCCGCGCGACTTCGCCGATACGCGCGCGGCCTGGGAAGGACCGCTCACGATCATCCGGAGTATCGCGTCCGCGTGGAGGCGGCAGCCTATCGCGGCCGTCCGACGTCGCTGTTCGTCGCTCGGTCCGTGGGCGCGCCCCACGCGCATGGCGCCGGTGACTCGGACCGACCGCGCAGACGGTGCTCAGCGGATTCGTGTCGCTCGCGATCGTCGCGCTCGTGATCGCGGCGCTGCTGATCGCGCGGTGGAACGTCCGCGCGAAGCGCGCCGATACCCGCGGCGCCGGCAGGCTGTCGCTGTTTCTGCTGACCGGCTACGTGGTGTGCTGGGTGATCGCCGCGCCATCACGTTCGGATGTGAACACCGAGATGAACTTTTTCATCAGGAACATGGGGCCGCGTGCTCTTCGTGACGGCCGTGGGTCCTGGCTGATGTACATCGGCGCTCGAACCGTACGTGCGCCGTTTCTGGCCGGACGGCATTCTCGGCTGGACGCGATTGATGTCCGGGTACATGCGCGATCCGCGCGTCGGCCGCGACGTCCTCATTGGTTGCGCGATCGCGGTCGGCCTTGCGCTCGCTGGAAGCGCTCTACCGCCTGCTGCCGCCGCTGTTCGGCCGGCCATCAGCGCTGCCGTCGTTCCGTCGAACGTCGCCGCGCTCGCCGGCGGCGGCACGCTCGTCAGCACGCTCTTCGACCAGGGCCTTGGTGTCCGGCCTTTTCCAGGCGATGTTTGGGGTCCTCGGCTACGTGCTGCTGCGGCTGGCGTTCCGGCGCACGGCGCTCGCTGTCGATCGCAAGCGTCGTCGTGCTGGCCGCTGGTTCAGAGCGCAGCGAATTGCTGACCAGCGCGCGCCGTCATGGATCGCCGCGCTGTACCAGCTGTCGTTGTCACCGCTGTCGTGACCATGGTCGTCCGCTTCGGCCTTCTGGTTACGGGTCATCGTGACGGCGGTCGACGGCGTGCTGGAGACCATTCCGCTGACGCTGTCCCGATGTCGCACTGGACGGCGACGACGCTCCAACCTGACGATGGCGCTGGTGATCGGCCTGGCGCTGCTTCGGCTTCTATGCGGCGCGGGCGGGGCAGCCTCTCTTCGGCAACTTAGACGATAAGTTAAAAGTTAAAAGGTAAAACCAGGAAGACTGTCTTTTTCTGGTTTTAACTTTTAACTTTTGGTTTTAACTTTGACGAGGGCGAAGCGCCTTCCACGGATCCTCCGGCCACGGGTGCTTCGGATAACGTCCGCGCAGTTCCTTCCTCACCTCCGGGTAGGTGCGATCCCAGAAGCTGCGCAGATCGCGCGTCACCTGCACCGGCCGCCCGTTCGGCGCGAGCAGCGACAGCACCACCGGCTCGCGGCGCCGGCCGATGCGCGGCGTCTCCGCGAGGCCGAACAGCTCCTGCAGTTTCACGGCCACGCCGACCGTCCCATCCTCGTGATATTCGAGCCGGTGGTGGCGGCCGCTCGGCACTGCGAGCTGCTCGGGAGCGTCGCGCTCCAGTGTCGCGCAGGACATCCGGCGCCAGCGCGCGCGTCAGATCGATGTCGTCGAGCCGCTTGACGCCGTACGCGGCGGTTCGAACCGCTCCGCCGACGTCGATCTCGTGTCCGGCGAATTTCAGACGCCGCAACAGCCGCCGATCGTCCTCGCTCGGGCCGCGGGCGAGCCACGCCTCGGCAAGGAGCCGCGCGCCGACCTCGGGATCCACGGCGACCGGCCGCTCACGAAGGACGAGCGCGTCATATCGGTCGACCGCGACGGCCTTCACCGACCCGGAGTCTTCGTCGAATCGGTGGACCACGTCAGCGCTCGTCGGCTGCGAGCCAGTCGCGCTCGACGAGACTCGCCAAACGGATCAGGCGCCCTCGGCACCTCAGGGCGGCCTGAGCACTGGCCGGACTGCGGATGTCGGATTGCGGATTGATCGTGGATTGCGGACTCAGATCGACGCACGTCCAGGGCGACCAGGAATTCGCCATCGCGCACGCCGCTCTCGCGCGCGATGGTCGCGCCGGTGCCGGACGCGAGCAGCACGTTCGGCGATCCAGGCGAGCGGCGTTGGGCGACGCGATCGGGATAGCCCGACAACACCGCGCGAAGGAACCGTTCGTCCGACAGGGTAGCGCGGCCTTTTCCGCCTTCGCTCGCTCGAGTTGCGGACTCCGGCAGGCTCGCGGATAGATGCGAGCGGAGGTGGAAATGCCCGTGCTACGTCCTCCGCCACTCGCTGGACGTGTGGCGGAATGGCATGCCAGCCGTCGATCGCGGACAAGAGATCGGACGTGGTCGACGCGGTTCGCGGCGGCAGCAGGTGACGCTCGGACAGCAGCGCACATGCTCGCGCCATCGAGCGCGCGCCATCTGCCGCCACGAGCATGCGTGCCAGGCGCGGGTGCAGCGGCAGCCGCCGGACCTGGTCTCCAATCGCGGTCAGCTCGATGGCGCGCGCCGGCCGGCTTCCGCCTTCGCCGCGAAGCGGCTTCGGCGCGACCGGCGAGCCTGATACGACGGGCATGTCAATCAGTCCGAGCCGCGCGAGCAGTTCCAGCGCCGCATCGAGCGGCTCTTCTCCGCGGCGGTTCGAACCACTCGAGCGTGCGCGGATCGCCGCCCCAGGCAATCACATCCAGCGCCGTGCTCGCGAGGTCGATGCGGTGGATCTCCGGCTCGCGATGCGGGCGAAGACGATCGCGCGCGTCCCATAGCCGGCGAACCACGCCGGGCGCGATCCGGCCGGCGCGGCCCGCGCGTTGATCGGCGGCGTCGGCCGTGATGCGTTCGGTCTCCAGGCTGTCGATCCCGCGGTCCGCGTCGTACCGGGCGACCTTGTGCAGGCCGCTGTCGACGACGGCCGTCACGCCCGGCACCGTGAGCGACGTCTCGGCGATGTTCGTCGCGACGATGACGCGGCGGCGCGGCGAGGGCCGCAAGGCGAGATCCTGCGCGTCGGCGTCGAGCGATCCGTGGAGCGGCACCACCTCGACGCCCGGCACGCGTCTGCTGGATGTCCCCGGCCGCGCGGCGATTTCCGAGGCGCCCGGCAGAAAGCACAGCACCTGTCCGTCGGTGACGGCGAGCACGTCGGCCACGGCGCCCGCCACGGATTGCGCGGGCGCGTAGGCGACGTCCACGGCGTGAACGCGCCCGGGCACGTCCACGACCGGGCAGCCATCGAGAAACGACGACACCGGCGCCGTGTCGAGGGTCGCCGACATCACGACGATTCTGCAGGCCGTCACGCGCGCGCCACGCCTGGCGCGCCAGCGCAAGCGCAAGATCGGCGTGGATGCTCCGTTCGTGAAACTCGTCGAGAACGATGGTCCGGAAATCCGAGAGCAGCGGATCGGCCTGCAGACGTGCGGTGAGGATCCCCTCGGTCACGACGAGCAGCCGGGTCTCGCTGGAAAACCGGCGATCGAAGCGGACCTGCCAGCCGACCTCGCGGCCGAGCGTCCAGCCGCGTTCGAGCGCGATACGGGACGCGATCGCGCGGGCGGCGACGCGGCGCGGCTGGAGCAGGATGACCGGTCCGTCCGCCATCAGCGCCGGCGGCACACGCGTCGTCTTGCCGGCGCCGGGCGCGGCGGTGACGACGGCCGCGCGCGATCGGCGCACGTGCTCGAGGATCAGATCGATGTGCGAATCGATCGGAAGCGGATCGATCGCTATTGGCCGTGGCCCCAGAGTTGGCGGAGCCGGGCGTCGCGGCCGCAGCCGACGCGGTATCGCTCGTATGCGGCGGCGTGCGTCTTGTAGTAGTGCTGATGGTACGCCTCGGCCGGCCAGAATTCGGTCGCCGGCTCGATCTTCGTGAGCACGCGCTTGAACCGCCCCGATTGTTCGAGCGTGGTTTTCGACCGCTCCGCCGCCGCCCTTTGCGCCTCGTCGGCGACGAAGATGATGGGACGGTACTGCGACCCCGTGTCGCAGAACTGCCCCGCGCCGCTGGTCGGGTCGGTGTTGTGCCAGTACGCGTCGAGGAGTCGTTCGTACGGAATCTTCACGGGGTCGTAGACCACCTGGACTGACTCGGCATGCCCGGTGATCCCCATCTCCACCTGCTCGTAACTCGGCTTCTTTGCCTTGCCGCCCGCGTAACCCACCGTGACCGACACGACGCCCGGCAGCTCGTCGAAGACGTGCTCCATGCTCCAGAAGCAGCCGCCGGCGAACGTCGCGGTCTTCGTGCCGGGCGCCTGCGCCGAGACGACGGCAAAAACAGAAACCGCGGAGAACGCCAAGAACGCAGAGAAAAGATTTGCTCTGCGTGTTCTGCGTGCTCTGCGGTTAATTGTTGTCACGCGTTTGCTCCGACGCCCACCGGACAGGTGACGCCTGTCCCTCCGAGCCCGCAGTAACCGTCCGGATTCTTCGCGAGGTACTGCTGGTGGTAATCCTCGGCGTAATAGAAGTCGGGCGCCGGCACGATTTCGGTGGTGATGGCGCCGTACCCGGACGCCTTCAGACGACCCTGGAACGCGTCGCGGGTGCGCTCCGCGGCGCGTCGTTGGGCGTCGTCGAAGTAATAGATCCCCGACCGGTACCTGAGTACCGACGTCATTGCCCTGGCGCATCCCCTGCGTCGGATCGTGGTTCTCCCAGAACACCTTCAACAGGTCGTCGTACGCGACGACCGTCGGATCGAACACCACCAGCACCACTTCGTTGTGGCCGGTCATGCCCGTGCACACCTCGCGGTAGGTGGCGTTCGGCGTGTGGCCGCCGGCGTAGCCGACGGCCGTGCTGTAGACGCCCGGCACCGACCAGAACTTCTTCTCCGCACCCCAGAAGCAGCCCATCCCGAACAGTGCGCGCTGGAGGCCGTCGGGAAACGGCGGGGTGAGACGGTGCTGATTGACGAAATGCGTGTCTGGCACGGGCATCGGATCGCCCCGCCCCGGCAGCGCTTCGGCCTTCGACGGAATGGTTTTAGGTTTTCCGAACATGTGCACTCCCTCGACGGTTAACGGCCGAGCTCGCGTGGCACGCAGAGATCATGGTTTCTCTGCGAGCTCAGCGGGCTCTGCGGTCAATCGTCTCTACGCGCGTCTCTGAAACACCGCGAACATCGCGCCCTGCGGATCGGTCAGGATCGCGAACCGCCCAGCGTCGGGGATATCCTGCGGCGCCGACCATCACTTTTGCCGCCGAGCTCCTTTGCTTTAGACGCCGACGCATCGACGCTGGTCACCTGAAAATACGGCATCCAGTACGACGGGATGTGCGCCGGCATCTGCGCCGGTTTTGGCATCATGCCGATGCTCGGCGTCCCGGCGATGCTGAATTCCGTGTATTCCATCGGCGCACCGGCCGGACTGTGCTTCGGCGTCCATCCAAACATCTGGGTATAGAACTTCTCGGCGGCCTTGGTGTCGGAGGTCGTGAGCTCCGTCCAGCAGAGCGCGCCCGGTTCGTTCAGGATCTTCGCGCCGATGTGCTTGTTGGGCTGCCACACCTGAAAGACAGCGCCAGTCGGATCCTGAAGGACCGCCATCCGTCCGGCCTCCATCACATCGAACGGCGGCGCGAAGACCTTCGCGCCGAGCCCTTCGGCCTTCTTCACGGCCTCGTCGACGTTCTTGACGGTGACGTAGTTGTTCCAGTGCGG
The DNA here is from genome assembly GCA_963792175.1 of uncultured Acidobacteriota bacterium. Classification (GTDB taxonomy): domain Bacteria; phylum Acidobacteriota; class Vicinamibacteria; order Vicinamibacterales; family CAVVIG01; genus CAWBVG01. Next base: position 35,612 of record CAWBVG010000003.1, on the reverse strand, counting down.
CGGCGCGCCGGCTGTCGCTCCTCGGGCCGCATCGTGTACGCGGCGCCGACTTCCTTGCCGCGCATCTGAAACATCGAATACATCTCAGTCGGGCCCATCGGCTGTTCGTTGAGATCCCAGCCAAACAGCGCGCGATAGAAGGCGACGGCGCCTTTCTGATCGGTAGTGGCCAGCTCGGGCCAGGAGAATGTCCCAGGGACGTGCGACGTGAATCGGCCATGGTGAACCTCCTCGACGTGAGTGATGCTACGGCGCGACGTGCGCCCGAATCTGACGGTTGAGACGGTGGATCTGGCGGCGGACGCTCCTGAGAGATCGCGATCCCGGACTCGAGTGCCGAGTCGCGCTTCGCCCTCAGCTCGCGCATTTTGGCCTTGATGGCCGGCTTGTCGATGCCGACCACCGCGTGGTGCTCGTGGGTATCGATCCCCAACGCCTTGCACAGCGCGGGAAGCAGATGATCCTTGTTCATCTGCGAGAACCCTTGCACCGCGTCGTGCTGTTCGACGGTCTGCGCGATCTCCCGGAGCTCCTGGACGGTTTTCCCCTTCAGGTCGTGATACGTGTAAGCCACGGCCTCCTCCACTTGAAAACGATCAGTATAGCGTCAGGCTGCGATTGATCGCACAATCAGCCTCGACATGAACACCCGATTCCTGACCGCTGTCGCCTGCGCCGGTCTGTGCGCTGCCGTCTCGTCAGGAGCCGCGCCCGCCGCTGCCTCGCGTCCGGTAACGGTTGACGATCTGATGAGGCTGCGGGCCATCGTCGACGTGCGCATTTCGCCGGACGGCGAACGCGTCGCTTACGTGGTGTCGACGCCGTCCCTTCCCAAAAACGAACACGAAGCGGAACTGTTTCTCATCTCTTCCGGAGGCGGCCAGCCCACACGAGTCGGCGAAACGGTCCGCATTTTCAACGTGCCAGTGCCACGACCGCAGCTGCGGTGGTCGCCCGACGGGACGATGGTCTCCGTCCTCGGCTTTGCCGGAACCAGGCCGCAGGTGTTCGCACTCCCCGTTGCCGGAGGCCCATCGAAGAGCTTGACCGCAGCGCCAGAGGGAGTGTCCGCGTACGAATGGTCACCCGACGGCACACGCCTGGCGTACCTCACCCGCGATTCGATGTCCGTCGACGAAGAACGGCAGCGGCAGGATCGATCGTTCGTCATCCGCGCCGACGCGCCCGATCGTCCGACCCGCCTGATGGTCCAGACACTTGATTCGACCGCGGCTCCGGTGACACTGACGCCGCCGATGCACTATGTCGACGCGTTCTCGTGGTCGCCGGATGGCCGCGAGATCGCGTACTCCGCCGCGCCGCGCAGCGGATTTTCGGCTCCTTACGAGACGCGCGTGTACGCGGTCGCCGCGCAGGGCGGCGCTCCGCGCACGATCGTCGATCGCAAAGGCATCAATCAGGGACCGGTGTTCTCGCCCGACGGACGGCAGATTGCGTTCATCTCCACGAACGGGCGCACCGACATCATGTCGTCGCGAAGTCTCACGGTGGTCGCGGCCGCCGGCGGCGCGCCGCGAGTGTTCGTGCTGGACGACGCGTGGGTCAACGAATTCGTGTGGTCGCGCGACAGCCGCTCGATCTACTTCCAGGCGAACGACGGCACGTTCGGACGCGGCGAGCGCATGTTCGACCAGCCGGTCGCGCGCGTCTCGATCGACGACGGGCGGGCGGAGCGCATCGCATCGGGGGCGACCGTCGACTTTTCCATCAGCCTGAGCCAGGACGGCCGGCGGATGGCGTACAAGGCGGTCGAAGCACGGACGATGGGCGATGTGGTCGTGCTCGACGTCGCGAGCCGGCGCGCGACGAAGGTCACCGACGTCAACCCGGAGTTGCACGACTTCGCGCTTGGCGATCTGAAGCCGATCACGTGGCGGTCGTTCGACGGCATGGAGATCTGGGGACTGTTACTGACGCCATCGACGGCGACTCCGGGCCGACGACTCCCGCTTCTGGTCTACGTGCACGGCGGACCCGGTGGCGGCTTCACCCACGGCCTCTTCCCGCAATTCATGCATATCGTCCCGCAAGTCGATCCGTATCCGACCGCGGCGATGGCGAGTGCGGGTTTCGCGGTGCTCTTCCCGATGCCGCGCGGCGGCGCGGGTTATGGCGAGGCCGGCCAGCGCGCCATCGTCAACGCGTGGGGCGATGCCGACTACAAGGACATCATGACCGGCGTGGACGCGCTGGTCGCGCAGGGCATCGCGGACGGCGATCGGCTCGGCGTGATGGGCGCGTCGTACGGCGGCTACATGACGAACTGGATCGTCGGCCACACCGGCCGGTTCAAGGCGGCGTCGGCCGGCGCCAGCCTCAGCGATCTTGCCGACACCTACTATCTCTCCGAGGGCGGCGAGTTCATGGTCGACTACTTCAAGCGGCCCTGGGAAAACGCGGCGTCGTACGTCGAGCACTCGCCGATCACCTATGCCGACAAAGTGACGACGCCGCTGCTGATCCAGCACGGCGAGGTCGATCCGCGAGTGCCGATTGCCGGGGCGTGGAAGTGGTATCGCGCGCTGAAAGGGCGGGGGAAGACCGTCGAATTCGATGTCTATCCGCGCGGTGGCCACGTCCTGCGCGAGCCGATGCAGCAGCGCGAGCAGATGAAGCGGAACCTCGACTGGTTCACGAAGTGGATACCACCCGATCGCGCTGGGCAGCTGCGTTGACGCTCCTCGGCGGGACTATTGCTTCGATTCGAACGCCGGTGTGGTTTCGACCGGCCCCGCCTGCGGATCGTCAACGCAGCTGCCCAGCGCTCTCCTCTATTTGAAGATGCTTTTCGGCATCCTGACGTGGACGCCGACGTTGGGTTTATCGACCAGCTGCGTGACGGCAACGTTGCCTGCCAGGCTCACGACCTGATACGCCTGGTGCTTGGTCAGCTTCTTCGTCGCCGCCAGGAAATCGACCATCTCCTGAATGGCGGTCTTCGTCGCCACGGCCAGATCGGGATCCGCGCCCATGGTGATGTAGTCGGTGGCCGTCTCCGCCCGCGGCCACGTCAGCTTCATGTCCTTGCGCACGGTCAGCTGCAGCCGGCCGCGCAGCGACGTTTCGATGGCGGTCTGATCCACCTCGCCGTCGCCCTGCGCGCCGTGTCCGTCGCCGACCTCGAAGAGTGCGCCAGGGGCGAACACCGGAATGAACAGGGTCGAACCCGCGACCAGCTCCTTGTTGTCCATGTTGCCGGCGTGCCGGCCGGGAGGGTTGCTGCTGACGCGGCCGAGATCCGGCGCCGGGGCGACGCCCATACTGCCAAAGAATGGCCGCAGCGGAATCACGATGCCCGGCGTGTACTCCGACGTCATGGTCTTCTTGTCGATCGTCATGATCTTCGACGTCTGAGACCGATCGCAGTTCTCGGGGATGAAGCCGCTGCAGCCGTTGTAGCCGTAGTCGATCGCGAAATCGATCGACAGGATCTTCACCTCGAGCACGTCGCCAGGCTCTGCGCCTTCGACGTACACCGGACCCGTCAGGATGTGGCCGCCAGGACCTCGGCGATCGCCGGTCACCTCGGCGACGATCGCCTTGAGCGACGCCTGGATCTTGTCGTCGGGGACACCGGCACGGGCGAGTCCGGTTGGACTGTTGGTCAGCAGCGTGTCGACGTCGATGATGTCGCCGGAGGCGATCCGCAGCGCCGGCTTCGCCTCCGCCCAGTAGTAGCCGTACGCAACGGTTGACGGCGTCGCTTCGAGGCGATGCGTCTTCGGTGTGCGCGTCTGGCCGTACAGCAGGCCCGTACTGAGTGCCACTCCCGCACACGTCACGACAATCCGTGTCGAGTTCATCATGATTCACTCTCTATGATCGGAGCGGGCCTCCATTGGGTTGGCGCTCCTCGGCGGGACTATAGCTTCGATTCGAGCGCCGGTGTGGTTTCGACCGGCCCCGCCTGCGGATCGCCAACCCAACGCAGGCCCTTGCAGCAGGGCGCAAGACAACCTATCGCACGCCACCGGGTTTGCCGGCCATCGCCTCGACGATCGTCTCAGGCGGGCCCTTCTGCGCCAGCTCTTCGAGCTGTTTTTCGGGGATGCCTGCCACGCGCCCGAGCAGCATTCGTGCGAAGTACGCATGACTGGCGGCGCGCCACAGCGTCATCTCGATCAACGAATCGAGCGCCATGCTTCTGAGCTGCGCCAGCACCACCGGGTTCCTCGATACGGTCAACCGCTCGAGCACCATGGCGCCCTTGTTTCGATCGGTCCAGATCCCAGAATTCAACATCTCGATGAACGCGTCCGGAGGGATCTGGTGTGCCAGCCGCTCGTTCGCGTCGAGCAGGACACCGATCGCACGGGTGGCATTGTTACGAACCTCTTCGTCCGGATCGCGGACTGCGCGCGTCAGCGCGAGGAGCTGACGGCGCGACTGCCGCGCGTAGCCCAGCGCCTGACTTGCGATCGCGCGATGCTTCTGGTCGGACGAGGATTCAAGGACCCGTAGCAGCTCCGGCTCGTGACGGATCGCGTAACGCCGCAGCTCGAGCTGAATCGATCGCACCTGCTGATCCTTCGTCAGCGCGTAGCCCTTCGAGCGGTCTTCCTCGGCGGCATCCCCGCCTTTCCGCACGGCTGCGCCGATCGCCTCGCCAAGTCGGTCGTAGAGTTGCTCGAGCTGGTTCGACACGCGAGCGTGCCCCGTCGGCGCCGGGCTGTATGCGAACGCCTGGTAGGATTCGCCAGGGATGCCGATGAAGACGAGGAGCCCGCCATCCGCCGTGCAGCAAACACCGGCGACATCGGTGGCGGCCTTGCCAATCGACTGAAGGACGACCGCGCCTACGCGCTCTTTGACTCCGGTCCCTTGTGGCAATTCGTCGCCTTCGCGAAACGGCAAGGCGGCGCGAATCGCAGCTGTGTCCACGCTTTTTTGGCCGAAGAACTCGATCGCGGCCACGCGGAGCCCGGGCGGCTGCGCGCCGTCGACGAGCGCCAGCGTCGAACACACCGAGACGGCAGCCATTCGCCACGCGGCCACGACCGCATTGTAAGGGAGGCCGTCAGCGGCGGACGTACAACTGCATCCGAGGGAACTGAAAAGTCCCTGCGGAATCGTCGATCACGTTGATCTGGCAGGTGTACAACCCGGGCGGCAGCGACGCCGCGGGCACGTCGAACTGAAACACGGCGGTCTTCCGGTCCGGCGCCGTCAACTGCGTCGTCTCGACAACCGGCGTCTCGAACAGCCGCTGGCGGCCGCGAAAGAACGCGATGCTCGTGAGCAGCTTCACCGGCGTCGCCGGCTCGTAGACCTCGTAATAGAAATAGAGGTGCTGGCCCGCCGAGACGACGTGCGTGACGTTCGGCACCAGTTCCCGGCCGTCGCGCACCAGGGGGTTGCGATCGTTCTTCCGCGCGCCAGGCTGCAGTTGCGTGCCGACGACCACGGAGCTCAGTTTCACGGCGTCGCGCTTGACGTCCGGCACGACGATGTCCGTTTCGTACGAACCGAAGGTGCCGTCCTGGTTTTCTCGAACCACGACCTTCACGCGATATCTGCCCGGCGGCATCTCGAACCCGGTTTCGTACTGCACCGTCTTCTTGCGGATGTCGTCGGCGGCATCCGTCGAAAGCCGGACCGTATCGCGAATGCGCCCCACGGGGCGCCGCTGTTCGTCGCGCACGAGACCGAGCACATCGATCGTCGCCTTGTTCTTGTCGGTCGTTTTCGTGATCGGCAGCTGATAACCGGGCACGACGACCGACAGCGGCACGAAGTATCGGTTGTCCGCCAGCCGGAAATAGGCGGTCGATACGTACGCGCTCAGATCGGTCGCGGACAGATCGGACGTGAGCTGATCCTGCAGCTGCTCCTCGCGATCGTCTTTGGTCGAATGTGCGAAGTCTCGCGGGGCGTAGTAGCCGGATCGATATTCCAACTTCAGGTCAGACTGCTTCAGCCGCACGCGGATGCGCCGGAAGCGGCCGTCACGGGCAGGGTTGGTGCTCGAGTAGCCAAGCACGTAGTACGCGGACGTGTCGTTGACGACGCGGTCGAACACCTGACCAAACGTGTTCGAGTCGAAGAACGCGCGTCCGCCAGTATCTTCCGCGATGGTCGTCAGCGTATCCTGCGAAGCCGCCTGACTGCCAAACTGGTTTCGCGTCGAGGCGCCGGAGAAGGAGGACGTTCCTCGCCGGCTGCCCTGGGTCGCGTCGCCGCCGGGGACGAGTGCCTGCAGTCCGCGCATGTCGGCCGCGTAGATCGACACGTTGGCGCGATTGGCGCGGTCCACGGTTCGCCGCAGCTGCACCTGGTTGTCCTGACCCTGCTGGCTCATGCCGCTGCTGAAGTAGATGACCGACTTCTTCTGCTCGATGCCGGCGAGCTGGTCGGCCAGCGTCCGCAGTGCCTCGAGACGGCGATCGGTATTGAAGATGTTGAACTCGGTGTCGTCGGCGGTGAACGCGTTGCCGGTGTCCGGCGTGTCTTCGACGTCGCCGGTCAGGCCGTTGTCGAAGCCGGCCGCATTGTTCGATCCGAACCCATCGATCGCGTTGCGCAGCGTTTCCGCGTCGGCCGTGAAGTCCTGGACGACTTGCAGCGACGTCGAGAACGAGGCGATGGCGATGAGATCGGCGTCGGCCAGCTTGTGCTCCACGTAGTCGTGCGCCGCCGTCACGGCGCGCTCGAGCTCTTCGGGCTGCATCGAGCTCAGGTCGAAGAACAGCACGATGAGCCGGCGCCCGCGCATGTCGACCTTCGCCGACGGACGCTCGGCTGACTGCGCTCCGATCGTCGGCACGGCCCGGCGACGAAAGAATTGACTGAGCCGGCGTCGCCGCAGCCGATCGGTCTGCGGCCGCCGGCGACGGCGCAGCCGCTCGGTCCGTGGCGGTCGGCGAAGGCGCCAGCTCCTCGAAGTCGAAGCTGGTAATCGTCTGCGGCTTGTCGTCTTCGGTCACCGTGAAGTCGTCGCGCGACAGATTGCGGACGACCGCGCCGCTCTTGTCGCGCACGACGACGTTGACCAGCACGAGCTCGGTGCCGGAGCGGAACACGGAGCGCTGCTGGGCTCGTGGGGCAGATTGGAGCAGAGCGACCGCCACACCGATCATCGCGAAGGCACGAAGGGTGAGACGCACGCCAAGGGAGGGTTTCAAGACTTCAGTTTAAGGCGGGACATAGCGCGGATGTCTAAAGTTCTCAGAAGGATAGCGTCTGGCCGCTGCAGGCCACATCGGCGTCGAGACCCAGGTCAAACCAACGGCGCCACGTTCGTAGCAAACACGACAGTCCACACCAACCCTATCCGGGTCACGGCATTGACAACGAGTTGTCAGCGACGAGATCCCGCCAATGGCGGCACCCCGCAATCGTTGCAATCATTGAAGATAGGAGCGCCTCGCTGGGAACACAACTTGCACGAAGCCATCTGTCCGTGACTGACGCATCGGCGCATGGCCGAAACAAGCGATCCCGCGCCGCCGAATTCGCCGGCAGGCCCTGATTCAACTCGAAAGCCGTCCGCATCAAGTCCCACCACAGGCTCGAGCCATTGGTTCGCGTGGCTCGCGCTGGCCCTTCTGGTCGGGCTCGCCAGCGCGTTCGTATGGCGGCGAAGCGAGTCCAGGCAGACCGCGGCGCCAGGGACGCCGCCGCCGGTGCCGGTCGTCGTCGCCCGAGCGGAAAGAGGCGACATCGGTGACTACGTCACCGGGCTGGGTACGGTCACGCCGATCAACACCGTGGAGGTCAGGACACGAGTGGATGGCCAGCTGATGACCGTCGCATACAAGGAAGGCCAGATGGTGCGGCAGGGCGCGCCGCTCGTCGAGATCGATCCGCGCCCCTTTCAGGTGCAGCTCGAACAGGCGGAGGCGCAGCTGCTCAAGGACCAGGCGGCCCTCCAGAACGCGCGGATCGACCTGGAGCGCTACGAATCGCTGATCGCGAAGAACGCCATCGCTCAGCAGATCCTGCAGACACAACGCGCGACCGTCGCCCAGGACGAGGCGACGCTGAAAACCGATCAGGCGGCCATCGACAGCGCAAAGCTGAACCTCGACTACTGTCACATCACCGCGCCGATTTCGGGACGCATCGGTCTTCGTCTCGTCGATCCCGGCAACATGGTATCTGCCGCCGCGAACACGCCGCTGCTCGTCATCACGCAGACGCAGCCCATCAGCGTCATCTTCACGATTCCCGAACAGCAGGTCGCCGAGGTGAGGGCGCCGCTCAAGGCGGGCAGGTCGCTCCGCGTGGACGCGATGGATCGCGACGGCACCGACGTCCTCGCCAGCGGCGAGCTGACCACGCTCGACAACCAGATCGACCAGACCACTGGCACGCTGAAACTTCGCGCGACCGCACCCAATCGGGACGACGCGTTGTTTCCGAACCAGTTCGTGAATGCACGAATGCTGGTTCAGGAACGGCGAGGCGTGACGCTGATTCCGAACGCCGCCGTCCAGCGCAACGCGCTCACGACGTTCGTCTACGTCGTGACACGCGATCAAACGGTGGCGCTCCGGAACGTGACGCTCGGCACGGCGGACGCTGAGCGCTCGGAGGTCGTCCTGGGAATCTCGCCGAACGAGCTGGTGGTGATCCAGGGCGTGGACCGGCTGCGGCCGGGCAGCAGGGTCGCCACGTCGCTGGCCCGAGAATGAAAGCGAAGACGCACGGACGAGCCATCCACCACGTGCCGGCGCCGTGGCGACGACCGGGAAGGGCCCCCGCGGCAGCACACGATGAACCCGTCGCGGACGTTCATCCTCCGGCCGGTCGCAACGTCGCTGCTTGATGGTCGCCGTCCTGCTGGCCGGGCTCGTGGCGTACCGACAGCTCCCGGTATCCGCGCTGCCGGAAGTCGACTACCCGACGATCCAGGTTGCGACGACCTACCCCGGCGCCAGCCCCGACGTGATGGCGTCGTCGGTGACCGCTCCGCTCGAGCGGCAGTTCGGCCAGATGCCGGGGCTCCAGCAGATGACGTCGACGAGTTCGACGGGACTCTCCATCGTGACGCTGCAGTTTGCGCTCGAGTTGAGCATCGACGTCGCCGAGCAGGAGGTGCAACAATCGATCAACGGCGCCGGCACCTTTCTACCGGCGGATCTGCCGACGCCGCCGATCTACAGCAAGGTGAATCCGGCGGATGCGCCGATTCTCACGCTGGCGCTCACGTCGGACACGGTGCCGCTGTCGACGGTCCAGGATCTGGCCGACACCCGTCTCGCACCGAAGATCTCGCAGCTGCCTGGCGTCGGGCTGGTGACGCTCTGCGGAGGCCAGAAGCCGGCGATTCGCATCAGCGCGAATCCGACCGCGCTCGCCGCCTACGGCTTGAATCTCGAAGACGTGCGGACGGCGGTCGCGGCGACCAACGTCAACCAGGCCAAAGGCAGCTTCGACGGCCCGGCACCAGAACTATCAGATTGGGGCCAACGATCAGCTCCTCTCGAGCGACGGCTACGCGGAGGTGGTCGTCGCGTACCGGAACGGTGCGCCGGTCCGCCTGAAGAACGTCGCGACCGTCACTGATTCCACCGAGGACGTCCGCCAGGCCGCGACGATGAACGACACGCCGGCCATCATCCTCAACGTGCAGCGCCAGCCGGGCGCCAACATCATCACGGTCGTCGATCGCATCAAGACGCTGCTGCCGACGCTGACCGAATCGCTGCCGGCCGCCGTCACGGTCGCCATTCTGACCGACCGCACCACCACCATCCGCGCGTCCGTCAGGGACGTGGAGTTCTCGCTGATGCTCACGATCGTCCTCGTGGTCGCCGTGATCTTCCTGTTCCTGCGCACGGCGGTCGGCGACGATCATTCCGAGCGTCGCGGTTCCGCTGTCGACTCGTCGGCACGTTCGCCGTGATGTACCTCCTCGGCTACAGCCTGAACAACCTGACGCTGATGGCCCTCACCATCTCGACCGGCTTCGTCGTGGACGATGCGATCGTGATGATCGAGAACATCGCACGGTTCATCGAGAAGGGGGAATCGCCGATCGAGGCCGCCCTGCATGGCTCGGAACAGATCGGCTTCACGATCATCTCGCTGACGGTGTCGCTGATCGCCGTGCTCATTCCGCTGCTGTTCATGGGCGACATCGTCGGGCGTCTGTTCCGCGAATTCGCCGTCACGCTCGCGGTGACGATCCTGATTTCGGCAGCGGTGTCGCTCACGCTGACGCCGATGATGGCGGCGCGGCTGCTCACGAACACGCCGGATGACGACCGTGGCCGGTTCTATCGGTGGTCCGAGCGTGCGTTCGATCGGATCATCCAGGGTTATGGCCGCACGCTCGACGTCGTCCTCAGGCATCAGACGCTGATGCTGGTCGGCTTCGCTCGCCACGCTGGCGCTGACCGCGCTGCTGTTCGTCATCGTGCCGAAGGGGTTCTTTCCGGTGCAGGACACCGGCGTCATCCAGGCCGTCTCGGTGGCCGCCGAGAGCGTGTCGTTTCCGGAGATGGTGAAGCTCCAGCAACAGGCGGTCAACATCATCACCAGGGACCCTGCGGTCGAACACCTGTCCTCGTTCGTCGGCATCGATCAGACCAACACCACGCTCAACAACGGCCGCCTGCTGATCAACTTGAAGCCGCTCGAACAACGTCGACGCGAACGCCACGGAGATCATCGGTCGACTCCAGCCGGCGCTGGCGGATATTGCGGGACTGCGCGTCTACATGCAGCCGGTCCAGGACATCACCGTGGACGATCGGGTCAGCCGCACGCAGTTTCAGTACACCCTCGAAGACCCGAACGTCGACGAACTGCACGAGTGGGCGCCGCGGATGCTGGCGAAGCTGCAGCAGCTGCCGGACATCCGCGACGCCGCCAGCGACCAGCAGGCGCTCGGTCTCCGCGCACAGCTCGTGATCGATCGTGACGCCGCTTCACGCCTGGGGATCACGCCGGCCTTCATCGATCAGACGCTCTACGACTCGTACGGCCAGCGTCAGATCTCGACGATGTTCACGCAGTTGAATCAGTATCACGTGATCCTCGAGGTCGAGCCGCAGTTTCGAGAGCATACCGTCGATCTGCGCGACCTCTTCATTCGCTCGGGCATCGCGACGGCCCCATCACCGTCCACCAACATCGGCGTGGTCTCGGGCGGTCTCGCCGGCGGCACGTCCGGTCGATCGCCGATCGGCACGCCGGCGACGTCGACATCGCCAAGCGCCATCGCGACGGCGAGCGCCACGACCGCGTTCGGCGGCGGCCCCGCCGCGTCCTCGATCAGTTTTCCCAACGGCAACCAGGCACCGCTGAGCGCGCTGGTTCGCGTCGAACAGACGACGGCCCCCATGACGGTGAACCATCAGGGCCAGTTTCCGGTTGTGACGCTGTCGTTCAATCTGGCGCACGGGGCGTCGCTCGGGGCGGCGGTCGACGCCGTGTACAAGGCGAAGGCCGAACTGTCCATGCCGGCCAGCATTCAGGGGCAGTTCCAGGGAGCCGCCGAGGCCTTCGAGAGCTCGCTGCGCAACGAGCCGCTGCTGATACTTGCGGCGATCATCACCGTCTACATCGTCCTCGGGGTGCTGTACGAGAGCTACATTCATCCACTGACGATTCTCTCGACACTGCCCTCCGCCGGCGTGGGCGCCCTGGTGCTGCTGCTCCTGACCGGCACTGATTTCAGCATCATCGCGCTGATTGGATTCGTGCTGCTGATCGGCATCGTGAAGAAGAACGCGATCATGATGATCGACTTCGCGCTCGAAGCCGAGCGCGAGGAGCACAAGACACCGATCGACGCGATCCGCGAAGCCAGCCTGCTTCGCTTCAGGCCGATCATGATGACCACGCTGGCGGCGCTGTTCGGCGGGATCCCGCTCGCCCTCGGCTCCGGAACCGGCTCGGAGCTTCGGCGTCCGCTCGGCATCGCCATCGTCGGCGGCCTCCTCGTGAGTCAGTTGCTCACGCTCTACACGACGCCGGTCATCTACCTCTGGTTCGATCGCCTGGCCGCGCGGTTCTCGCGGCACGGAGAGACTTCGTCCGAGGCCGGCCGCCCGTGAACATCTCCGCCCCGTTCATTCGCCGGCCGGTCGCGACCACGCTGCTGATGGTCGCACTCGGCCTGGCCGGCGCGGTCGCGTTCGAATTGCTGCCGGTGTCGCCGCTTCCGCAGGTGGATTTTCCGACGATCTCCGTGTCCGCGTCGCTGCCGGGCGCGAGCCCAGAGACCATGGCATCGTCGGTGGCCACGCCTCTGGAGCGGCAGTTCGGGCGCATCGCCGCGGTCACGGAAATGACCTCGTCGAGCTCGCTCGGCTCGACCACCATCACGCTGCAGTTCGATCTCGACCGCGACATCGACGCCGCCGCCCGCGACGTCCAGGCGGCGATCAACGCCGCCCGCGGCTATCTGCCGGCGAATCTGCCGTCGAACCCCAACTACCGGAAAGTGAATCCGGCCGATTCGCCGATCATGATTCTGTCGCTGACCTCGTCGTCGCTGAGCAAGGGACAGATCTACGACGCCGCCTCGACGGTCATGGCCCAGTCGCTCTCGCGGATTCGCGGCGTCGGTCAGGTGGTGGTCGGCGGCGGAGCGCTGCCTGCGGTCCGCGTCGAACTGAATCCGTCGATGCTGAGCAAGTACGGCATCGGCCTCGAGCAGGTTCGATCGGCGATCGCCGCGACCAACGCGAACACGCCCAAGGGGCAGGTGTCGGCTGGCAACCAGCGCTGGGAGATCGGCGCCAACGATCAACTATTGAAAGCCATCGACTACTCGCCGCTGATCGTCGCGTACCGGAACGGCGCGCCGGTTCGTATCCGGGACGTCGGGGCCGCCGAAGATTCGATCGAGGACATCCGGACGGCCGGCTACGTCAACGGCGAGCCGGCGGTCATGGTGATCATCTTCCGGCAGCCGGGCGCCAACATCATCACGACCGTCGACGCCGTTCGGGAGGTGCTGCCGCGCGTGCAGGCCGCCATCCCGCCGGCCATTGACGTCGACGTGGTCATCGACCAGACGACGACCATCCGGGCATCAGTGCACGACATCGAGCGTGCGCTGATCATCTCGATCGTCCTCGTCGTTCTCGTCGTGTTCGCGTTCCTCCGCAGCCCGCGAACGGCGATGATCCCGAGCGTCGCCGTCCCGCTCTCGCTGATCGGCACGTTCGGAGCCATGTATCTGCTCGGCTACGGCATCGACAACCTCTCGCTGATGGCACTGACGATCTCCACCGGCTTCGTCGTCGACGATGCGATCGTGGTGATCGAGAACATCACCCGCTACCGGGAACAGGGGAAGGGACCGCTCGAAGCGGCGCTCGAAGGGGCGAAGGAAATCGGCTTCACCGTGATGTCGATGAGCCTCTCGCTGGTGGCGGTGTTCATTCCGATCCTGCTCATGAGTGGAATCGTCGGACGTCTGTTCCGCGAGTTCGCGGTCACCATGGCGGCGGCGATCGTGATCTCCATGGTGGTCTCGCTGACCGCCACGCCGATGATGTGCGCGCATCTGCTCACGAAGCCGGAGCGTCACGGGCGCCTTTACCAATGGAGCGAACGCATGTTCGCGGCCGTCGTCAGCGCATACGGCCGCACGCTCGAGGTCGTGCTGCGGTACGCCGTCGTCACGCTCCTCATCCTGATCGGCACGATCGGTTTGACTGGTTACCTCTTCCTGAGTGTGCTCGAAGGGGTTTTTCCCCCAGCAGGATACCGGCCGCATCAATGGATCGATTCAGGCCGATCAGGGCAGCTCGTTCCAGTCGATGAATGACCTGTTGCTGCGAATGATGGAGATCGTCAGGGCCGATCCGGCGGTGGCGAACACGGTCGGGTTCAGCGGCGGCGGAGGAACGACGAACACGGCGCGGCTGTTCATCGCGCTGAAGCCGCTCGCCGAGCGGAATGCGCGCGCAGACGAAGTCATCGGGCGTCTTCGACCGAGGCTGGGGCGGATACCGGGCGCGACGCTCTATCTGCAGTCCTCGCAGGACGTCCGCGTCGGCGGCCGCCAGAGCAATGCCCAGTACCAGTTCACGATGCAGGGCGACAACCTTCCCGATCTGACCACCTACGCACCCAGAATGCTGCAGGAGCTGCAGCACATCCCGATCATCAGCGACGTGAACAGCGATCAGCAGAACCACGGGCTGCAGGCACTCGTGGACTACGACCGCGAGGAGGCCGCACGGTACGGCATTGCGCCCTCACTGATCGACGCGACGCTGTCCGACGCGTTCGGACAGCGCCAGGTCTCGACGATGTATCGCGGCCGGAATCAGTACCACGTGGTCATGGAGGTCGCACCGCAGTACTGGCAGAGCGCGATGTCGTTGAACGGGTTGTTCGTGCAGTCGCCGCAGGGCCGGGCAGTGCCGCTGAGCGCCTTTGCCAGCTGGTCGCCGGCGACCGCGCCGCTGTCCGTCAACCATCAGGGGCTCTTTCCCGCCGTGACGATCTCGTTCAACCTGGGACGCGGTATCGCGCTCGGTGATGCGGTCAGCGCGATCGATCGGGCCGCCAGGCACATCGGGCTGCCGGGAACCATTCACACGATGTTCGTCGGCACCGCCCAGGCCTACCGCGAATCGCTCGACAACGAACCGGTCCTGATTGCGACGGCCCTGGCGGCCGTCTTCATCGTGCTCGGCGTGCTGTACGAAAGCTACGTTCATCCGATCACGATCCTGTCGACGATTCCGTCCGCCGGTGTCGGAGCGCTTCTGGCGCTGATGATCACGCACACCGATCTCACGGTGATTGCGATGATCGGAATCATTCTGCTCATCGGCATCGTCAAGAAGAACGCGATCATGATGGTGGATTTCGCGTTGGCGGCCGAGCGGCACGAAGGCAAGAGCCCCCGCGACGCCATCTTCGAAGCCTGCCTCCTGCGCTTTCGACCGATTCTCATGACCACGATGGCGGCGATGCTGGGCGCGCTGCCGTTGGCGATTGGTGCTGGCACCGGGTCGGAACTGCGGCGGCCCCTCGGCATCACCATCATCGGCGGGCTGATCGTCAGCCAGGTTCTCACGCTCTATACGACGCCCGTGGTCTATCTCTATTTCGACCGGCTGCAGCATTGGCGGAAGCTGCGAGCGGCAAGCGCATGGCTAACCGCGGCCCGACCAGGAGACGCGTGATGCGTCGAATCGCTGCGTTGGCACTGGCGCTTTCCGCGGCTGGCTGCACAGTCGGGCCGACCTACCATCGCCCTCCGATCGCAGGCGTGCCGGCGTTCACGGAGGCGCCACCGGCCGGCTGGAAGGAGGCGGAGCCGAATGAGGGGATTCCCCGCGGCCGCTGGTGGGAGATGTACAACGATCCCCAGCTGAACGCACTCGAATCGCGGGTCGAGCTCTCGAACCAGAACGTGATTGCGGCGATGGCACGATACCGCGAGGCGCGCGATCAGGTGCGGATTGCGCGTGCCGCGCTCTTTCCGACCCTCACCGCGACACCCGCCGTCATTGCCAGCCACAACTCGAGCACATCCGCGCGCGGAAGCGTGATCAACGCGAACACGGCGTCCAGCCCGAATGCGGTCGGCTCCCCAACCACTGCCAGCGGATCGCGCGTCGACTACTCGATGCCCGTCGACCTCTCGTATCAGGCGGACGTCTGGGGCAGCATCCGCCGCAGTGTGGCCGCAAATGCCGCAACCGCGCAGGCGTCGGCGGCAGACCTCGAGAACGCGAAGCTCGTTTATCAATCGCAGCTCGCCCAGATCTACTTCGAGCTTCACGGACTTGACGCCGACGCCGACCTGTTGAGGCGCACGCTGACGGTGTATCAACAGTCGGTGCAGCTGACCGAGGACCGGTTCGCCGCCGGGATTGCGTCGGGCGCCGATGTCGCACTGGCAAAAACGCAACTGGCGTCGACGCGCGCGCAGCTCATCGACGTCGGCGTCGGGCGCGCGCAGTTCGAGCACGCGATCGCCACCCTCATCGGGGAAACCCCGGCGAGCCTGTCGATCCCTGTTCTGGTGGTCACGACGCCACCGCCGGTGATTCCGTTAGGTCTGCCGTCCACGCTGATGGAACGTCGGCCCGACGTGACGGCGATGGAGCGGGCCATCGCCGCCGCGAACGAACAGATCGGCGTCGCGAAGGCCGCCTTCTTTCCAGTGCTGATGCTGAGCGCAACGGGAGGATTCGAGAGCACGAGCCTCGCGCAGTGGTTCAGCCTCCCGAGCCGCTTCTGGGCGGTCGGGCCCCAGTTGGCAGCCACGCTGTTCGACGGAGGCAAACGGCGCGCCCAGGTCGACCTATCGGAAGCGGCGTACGATGAATCGGTTGCCACCTACCGGCAGACGGTGCTGACGGCGTTTCAACAGGTCGAGGACCAGTTGTCGACACTGCGAATTCTGGAGCAGGAATCGGCAGCCGAAGCGGAGGCGGTGAAGGCCGCCCAGGAAACGCTCGACATCGTCAGGCTCCAATACACGGCGGGGACCGCGGACTACCTGCAGGTCATTGTGGTGCAGGCCGCTGCGCTTCAAACCCAGCGGCAGGAGCTCGACATCCTGACGCGGAGGCGGACGGCGAGCGTGCTGCTGATCGAGGCCCTCGGCGGCGGATGGGATGCGTCCCAACTGCCATCGCAGTCGTCGAAGTGACCAGCGATTGGTTTAACGGTCGGTCATCTCTCAGAACCGGAATCGGGTCAGTATCTGCACGCGCCGCATCGGCCGGACCGCCGTCACACGTCCGAACGTCGGCGAGTTGATGTTCGTGTCGATCGACGCGAACTGCACATCGTTGAATAGGTTGCTGGCCAGCACCTGGATCGACAGCCCGCGCGTCTGACCCCAGGTCAGGTTGCGCGTCAACCCCAGGTTCATCACCGACGATCCAGGTCCGATGATGATGTTGCGGCCCGCGTTCCCAAACGTGCCCGGCGCCGGAATCGAGAACGCCGCGGCGTTGAAGAACAGCAACGCCGTCGGATCGTCGATCGCGATCGGAGCGCCGTCGTAGTTCGCGCGTAAGGTCCCGTTGGTGCCGCGCGCGACGTCCTGGATGTTCCCGAGCACCCGTGCGGTGAACGGCGTGCCCGATGCCAGCTGCAGCGTGCCGTTGACCTGCCAGTCGCCGAACAGCGACGCGGCCCTGCCGCTGGTGAACCACGACTTGTTTGCGCCAAACGGCAGCTCGTAGGTGAAGTCTGCCGAGAATCGATGGCGCTGATCGAAGCTGGAGAGTCCTCGTTCCGCTGCAAGATCCCTGTCGTTCTGCGCGACGGTCCCGGCTCCGCCACCGATCGACGAGGCATCGTCTATCGACCGCGACAGCGTGTAGCTGCCACCAACGGCGACGCCCTTCGTGAGGCGCTTTCGCAGGCGGACGGTCAAGGAGTGCAGGATCGAATCGCCCTCCGACGATTCCCAGATGAACGGAGCGACCCCGGGAATCGAGAGACCGCCCGGTCCGCGGTTCGGCGCGCGGAGAATGTCGAGATTCGATCCTTTGCTTCCGGTGTAGCCGATGCCAGCCTGGATGGTCCTCGTGAGATCGCGTTGCACGTCGAGATTCCAGATCTGCACGGAACCGAGCCGGTAATTCGGGTCGACGCCGTACGTATTCGTCGTCGTTGCCGGCTGGGAAGCGAGCAGCACCGTCTCGAGCGGAGCCGCTGGACTCGAGCCGAGCACGGTGTCGGTGACCGCGAACGGCGGCTGGCCGGCGAGCTGCTGCGCGATCGTCTGATAGGCGCCCGCGTTGTAGTTGACGCCGTAGCCGGTCCGGACGACGGTTCCCGCCTTCGGGCGCCAGGCGATGCCAACGCGGGGCGCGAAGCCGGAGCGGAATGGCCGGACGATGGTGTCCGGCAACGCGCCGGAGAACGGGCCGTTCGCTCCGGCGATCACCCGAACGGCGTCGGTGAATCCTGGTGCCGTGTCGAGCGTCGCGAGCCGGTCGTCAGCCTCGGAAACCGGCGAGAAGTACTGGTACCGAAGACCGGCATTGACCGTGACCTTGTCCGACGCCCGCCAATCGTCCTGCACGAACACATCGGCCGATCGCGAACGGAAACGATCGAGCAACGGTCCGTATTGCACCGATGCCTGCTGCGGCAGACCGAGCAGGAAATCGGCAAAGTCGACACCCGTGTACAAGCCGGTGAAGACGAAGCTGCCCCGCGCGTTCGCGTCAGCGCGGCTGTCAGCGTGGATCGAACGATAGTCGCCGCCGAAGCGCAGCGTGTGCGCACCGCGAATCTTGACGATCGTGTCGCCAACCGACCAGGTCCGGTCCGTCCGCATCGTCGGGTTCGTGTCGCGAACGCCGGCGATGGTGCTGAACGACAGACTCGGCGCGCCCCAGTCGAAGGGATCGGTTGACACGCCGGCCAGACCGGCTGCGCCGGCCACATCCAGCACACCGCCGAAAAGGTTCTGCGTTTCCGCGTGCTGACGGTTGAAGCCGAAGCGCGCCGAGTGCGTCAGTCCCTTCTTGGTGAACGAGTAATTCACCGGAATATCCCAGGCGCTCGCGGATGACGAGCCGCCGAGCGCGGGAAACGCGTTCGCGGACGTGTTGTCCGCGTGGCGATAGTGGATCGTCACGTTCAAGTTGGACGCGCCCGGGCGCCCGCCGCCACCACCACGGCCACCGCCGCCGCGGCCGCCAGCGACACCTCCTCGCCCACCACCTTGCCCACGCTGCGGAACGGCGCCAAAGGCGTGCACGAACCGGAGGTTGATGTCGTCCAGCTGGCTGGTGGTCGTGGTCACCGTGTGAAAGTTCTGTCGATCGCCAGGCTGGTTCGGCGTGGGAAACAGGTCGAGCAGCGATCGTGCCGCGGGATCGATGCGCGCCGCCGGAATCTGGTTGTTGGCGAAGGGCTGGTGCGTGACCGGATCGAGAAGGACTCCGCCAAACGCCGACAGGTCGCCGCCACGTTCGGCGAGCGACGGTACGGTCGAATACTCGTCGAACGGATTGCGCGAGTGGTTGCCCGTGTAGTTGAGAAAGAAGAATGTTCGAGGGCTGTTCACGAGCTTGCCGATGACCAGCGGGCCCCCGAGAGTCGCGCCGAAGCGCTGCTGGAAATAGTCCGGCTTCGATGCGGCACCATTCAACGGGTACGGTGCGGTATCCAGCGCCGACGTGTCGAAACTTTGAAACACGGCGCCGCGAATCTGATTGCCGCGGCCGCCGCGACCGAACGGACCGCCCGGGCCGCCGGGGCCGAACCCCCGTCCGCCGAAGCCGCCCGGGCCGCCGCGCGCTCCCGGACCGCCGGCGTCGCTCGACGCGGCATCGCCGAACCCGTTGCCGAACCCGAAGCGCTCCGCGAAATTGCCAGGCCCGTTGGGGCCGAAGAATCCTGCGGTTGCCTGAGTGTTGCCGAACGCCGTGACCGAATCAGCGGACGCTTCGATCGAAAAGCCGGGCGGCAGCAGTGCTTCAGCCGTCCCTGTCGCGGTCTCCGGCTCGGCCCGCACGGACGGGTCGGCGACGAGCGCAAGACTCTGGAACGGCTGCCGGCCGGCTGCGGCCGCAGCCTGTCCCCGCCCGCCGACGCCCCTTGCCGCAAGCGGCGGGCGCGCCGCCTCTCGTCCCTCGGCCGGAGTGGCCGGCGCAGCGCGCGACGCCAGCGTCATCGTCAGATCCACGCGCTGCGCGCACGATGTCGGGTCGATCGCGATCTCCCGCGAGATTGGCGCGAAGGCCACCAGCAACGCCGTCAGCGTGAACGAGCCCGATGAGGGCGCGTTGACGACGAACGCCCCGTCAGCGCCCGAGGACGAAGCGTCGAGCGTGCGGCCCTGCCCGTCGCGCAGCGTCACGACGACGCCGGGTAACGGCTGGCGGGACGCCGTGACCGAACCGTTGACGGTACAGCCTGAAGGCGCCTGCGCGCCGGGGATGACCGGACGGATCACGGCGCACGTCAGACACGACACGTATGCAATCGCTCGCCACGCGCGAATTCGGCGGATCGACGCCACAGCAACACTCAGGATACGCGGAAGCGGCCGGATTCAGGTTTGACAAGAAGGTGACAGCGGCGCGTGTCACTTCAGCAGTTCGTCGAACAGCGGCCTGGTGGGCTTTATGGTTTTCCGATGCGCCTCGACCGCTTTGACGAGCTCGGCCACGATGTCCGGATGCTTCGCGGCGACGTCGTAGCGCTCGCCGGGATCGTCGGCGAGGTTGAAGAGAAGCGGCGGATCATGCTCGGCGCGCTTCTCGCCGTCGTTGTACGAGCCGCTGGTGATGAAATGCGCCTTGTATGCGCCCTTTCGCACGGCACGAAGCTCGTTGTCAGAGTAGAAGAACAGCAGCTCGCGCGGGCTCGGGCCGGATCCGGTGAGGCGCGCACGGAGATCGACGCCATCGATGACGCGATCGGCCGGGACCTCGGCGCCAGCGAGCTTCGCGGCGGTGGTGAACAGATCCATCGCTGATCCGATATCCGTGACCGTCGCCGGCCGGATCGTGCCCGGCCACCAGAAAATCGCCGGCGTGCGCACGCCGCCTTCCCATGTCGTGCCTTTGCCGTGACTGAGCGGACCGGCCAATCCGCCGTGCGTCTTGAACGGCAGCCACGGACCGTTGTCGCTCGTGAACACGACCAGCGTCCGTCTGTCGATGCCGGCCGTCCGCAGCGCATCGAGCACTCGTCCCACGCTCCCGTCGATTTCCTCGACGACGTCGCCGTAGATGCCGGCGGCGCTGCGCCCGACGTAATCGGCCGACCGGGCGAGCGGAATGTGCGGCATGTTGTGCGCGAAGTAGAGGAAGAACGGCCGCGCCTTGTTGGCGTCGATGAACCGCACCGCTTCGTCGGTGTATCGCCTGGTGAGCGTCCGGTGATCGGCCGGCTGCTCGATGACTTCGCCGTTCCGAACCAGCGGCACGTTCCAGTACTCCGGCTTGGGATCGTAGTAGGCCGCGGTCGCGTAGTCGTTGTCCCGGGCGACGGTCATCTTCATGTCGTGCGAGAACGGCAGCCCGAACCAGACGTCGAAACCCTGTCGCATCGGTTGAAACGGCGGCAGGTGGCCGAGATGCCACTTGCCGACGATCGCCGTCGCGTATCCCTTCGGCTTCAACACTTCCGCGATCGTGATCTCCTCGGGAGGGAGTCCCTGTGCGGCGTTGTCCCGGAACACTTTGGGCGCGGTGCCGCGCGGACACACCGTACATCCCGCTGCGGATCGGCAGACGGCCCGTGAGCAGCGCCGCACGGCTCGGCGAGCAGACCGGCTGGACGTAGAAGTTGGTCCACTTCTGTCCTTCGGCGGCCATCGCGTCGAGGCGGGCGTCTTGATGTTCGGGCTGCCGAACGCGCCGAGATCGCCGTAGCCCAGGTCGTCGGCCAGGATGATGACGATATTCGGCGGCAGCGCTGCCGTCTGTGCGCGTGCGCGCCCGTCGCCCGATGCGACGAGCGAGAGGAGCCAGAGCCCGCAGATGGTGATGATTCGGATCATGCCCGGGCAGGCCTCAGGCCGCGCTGCGAGCGATGTCTTGTCGGATCGAATTGCAACGCGACGCCGTTCATGCAGTAGCGCTCGCCGGTCGGACGGGGACCGTCGGGAAAGACGTGGCCGAGATGTCCACCGCACTGCGCGCAGTGGACCTCCACGCGGGTCATGCCATAGCTGCTGTCGGTCGTCGTGGCGATCGCGCCTTCAATCGGCTTGAAAAAGCTTGGCCAGCCGGTGCCGCTCTCGAACTTCGTATCGGACGTGAAGAGCGGCTGGCCACAGCCGGCGCACTTGAAGGTGCCGGAACGCTTCTCGAAGTTGAGCGGGCTGGTGCCGGCGCGCTCGGTGCCGTGCTCGCGCAACACGTGAAACTGCTCGGGTGTCAGCGTCTCCTTCCAGTCCGCGTCGGTTTTCTGCGCCATGGTGCGTACTCTAGCACCACCCGTCAAGGACGGCCGCCTCAGCGACGCGGAGCGCGAAGAACTGCTTCGGTTGATCGACGAGGAACGGTGATGGCGGCGTCAACTTCAACCCGTGACGCCGTCATTGTCCGGGCCTGAGGGATATCGGGGGTGAATACTCGCCGAGCAGCTCGCGCGTCCACCACGCGCCGGTTGCGCGGCGGGTCGCCGCATCGGTCATTCGATATCGGTACAGACGTGCCGCGCACGTATCGCGGCGGATGGCTGGAGAAGGGATTCTTCGCCAACAGCGCCAGGACGTCGGGCGATCCCTGAAGCAGTCGCACGCAGAAGCTTCGATACCACGCCGACTGCTCGTGTCCTTCGAGCGCGGCAAACCACATCTGCCAGTCGAGCCGCGGCTGGTGCGGCGCGACCCAGGACGGACGCCGACGCAGGTCGCCCGGCTTGTACTTGAATTCGTACGCCAGCCAGTGCTCGCCGTCGTCGGATCCCTCGACGATGATTTCAGGACGCGTCGGCGTCATGACGGCGAAGAGCCCATAGGTATTCACGCTGTGGAAAGGACCGATGACGTCCGCAATCGGCGCAACCAGACCCGAGGCCGGTGGCAACCAGCGAAAGCTGGCGGCAAACATCACGCACGATACGGGCACGGTGACGACGGCGGCGGCGATCAAGATCATCCGTCGTGCCCGTCCGGGCCGAGCCGTCGCGTCGACACGGTACGGTCCGACGACACGCCGAAGCGCGTCGTCGTCCAGCAGGAAGAGGCACAGCGCGATCGTCAGCAGATTGAAGAACGCGTAGTTGCCGGTCAGCGCGATGACGAGCTGCATGCCCGCGAGCAGCCCGAACCCGAGACGTCGCGACCGGCGCGGCGTCAGAACGAGAAACGGCGCGAGCAGCTCGATCGCGATCGCTGCGGCCGTCAGCGCCCTGGTCATCGACAGCGGCAGCTGGTGGGCATACCAGGCGAGCGGTGTGGGAAGCGGCTGCGTCTCGAAGTGGACTGACAGCGCGGTCCACTGGCTCCACATCGGATCGCCGCTCGCCAGCTTGATCGCACCCGAGCCGGCCATCAGGCGGAACAACAGCCACAGCAGCAGCCAGCGCGCGAGGCGCGGAGGCTCCACGAGCGAGTCGCGCCGTTCTCGAACGACGAGGGGAGCCAGCAGCATCGCCAGGAACCCGGTCTCGAGCAGCAGCGCGTCCCATTGATACGACAGGAACTCTCGACCCGCGACTGACAGCGAGAGATAGTCGATCCAGAGCGCCGCCAGAATCGGAACAGGGGCGATGCCGACGATGAGAAGGACCGCCAGTACGGCACCCGTGACGCACGAGCCGATCAGAAACTGGTCGCTCGTACTCCACCAGAACAACGTCGGCAGCAGACGGAAGCGATCGACGCCGAGATGGATGGCAGAGACATACGCGCGAGCGCCGTCCATCGTCAGACGCACGGGCAGGATGCCGCCCTCGCCGAGAAGACCTCGCGCCTGGACGGCCAAGGACCAGAATGCTGTCAGATAAACAAACCCCAGCAGTCTCAGGAAGAGCCAGGCCGAGAGTGCGTATCGTGCCGGCTCGGGCGATCGGCCAATCAGAAGCCATGTGAGCTTCGTAAAGAATCCGCGATGACTGGCCACGACGTCGTAAACGGCGCCTGATATCGCGGCCACGACGGGGACGTGCGTGTACAGCGTCAGAGGCATGCGCGATCCGGCGTACGCGAGCAGGCGAAACACCGCCTCGGCGCCAGCCGATACGCGACCGTCGGGCTCGATGAGATGAACCGCGCGCGCGAGACGGTCGAGCTGGAGTCCCTGGAGACGTTCGGTCATTCCCGGGGCGTTGGACGGCACGTACTCGACACGGTCATCGGTTCGATAGCGCCAGCGCGCGACCCAGAACCGGCAGAATCCGCAGTCGCCGTCGAAGACCACGAGCGGGCGGTCAGGAGGCACGGTGATATCCTCTTCGACAGCCGCCTGGAGGCGCCATGAACGTCCTGCTCCTCTCGATGCCCGACTCGTTCGAGCACATGCCGCCGGTCGCGATCCGGATGCCGAACGGCGCGCTGGCGTCACTCGCGGGCAACATCGATCCGCACCACCACGTCGCCGTCGCGGACCTCATCCTGGTGCAGTCATCGGTCAGGACGACGGTCGAGCGGATGGTTCGAGACCTTGCACCGGACGTGGTCGGCCTGTCGGTGATGACGTTCCAGCGTGCCACGGCGTTGAAGATCGCCGCGCTGGTACGAGCGCTCCGGCCGTCGACCCGCGTGGTGGTCGGCGGCTACGATCCCAGCCTCGACGTCGATGCCTACACACAGTCGCCGGACGTCGACTTCATCGTCCGCGGCGAAGGCGAGCATACGCTGTGCGAACTGCTCCGGGCGCTCGAAAACGACCGCGACGCCTCGGGCATCGCCGGCTTGTCGTACCGGACGCCGGACGGTTTTCAGCACAATCGGGATCGTGGCGTCGCGCCTCTGGCGACGAGCGCGCTGCGCCTGCCAAACCGCGCCGCGCGCGTTCTGCGCGGCTACACGCTGCTCGGACGGCGCGTCGACGTGGTCGAAACGTCGCGCGGCTGCACCTACGACTGCAGCTTCTGCTCGATCATCGAGATGCGCGGCCGCAACTTTCACCCGTACTCCATCGATCGCGTGCTGGCGGACATCGCGGATGCCCGCGCGCACGGCGCCGAGGCGATTTTCCTGGTTGACGACAACATCACGCTGGACATCGAACGCTTCGAGAAGTTGTGCACCGCGATCGTCGACGCCGGCTTCGACGATCTCGATTACACCGTGCAGGCGATGACCGCGCCGCTCGCGCAGCACGGTGCGCGGCTGGCGCCGTTGATGCGGCGCGCCGGCTTCCGCTACGTATTCCTGGGCATCGAGAACATCCTCGACGAGGATCTGGTGTTCCTGAAGGCGCGTGCGAAGAATTCGCACCGCGACAAGGGGAAGACGATTGGGAACGCCAGCCTCGAGGCGATCCGTCACCTGCACGAAAACGGCATGTATGTCGTCGGCGGCCTCATCGTCGGCAACCCGGACGATACGCAGGCGTCGATCGAAGCCAATCTCACCTTTGCCAAGCAGTACGTCGACTGGCCATACATCCAGCACCCGACGCCGTATCCGCGTACGCCGATGACGCGAGACTTCCGCGATCGCGGCCTGATCGTCGATCACGACGTGTCGCACTATACCGGCACGACGGCGGTGGTTCGCAGCGAGCACGTGTCGGCGGACGATATCGAGTTTCTCCGCTGGCGCGCCGAGCGCTGGATGAAGGTGAAACACATGCCGGCGGCGTTCCGGCACAGCCCGCTGTTCGTCCTGCGGCACTCGCTCGAAATGCTGTCGCATACCTTCGCCGGGAGCACGCTGCGCTCGGTCCTGGGCCTCGAAAACGAACGAGCGGTCTTCGCCAGGTACCGCGAGCGCCGCCGGCAGGAACAGGCGACCTGCACCGCCTGATCCCGCCTTCGCCAAGCACTCGCTTCGCTCGTGGCTACGCGCGTCGCGGCAGGCCCGCCTTCGCGCCAGGCACTTCGCTTCGCGGCGCGGCAGGCTCCGCCAACAGCAGGAACCCGCATTCCTCCTTCTTCGTCTCACCATGGGAGATGTGCGCCGTCGCTATCGGCCTGCCCTCGACCGTCCGCGGCCACGCGGTTAACCCTTCACGCCTTCGCACCGTAATACCAATCCGGGGTCGCAACCGGGCTCGTCAGCGTCGGCGCCTTCGGTGATCGCCGCAGCCTTGGCGAAGGCGGTTAGCCAGACCATGGAGATACGATGAACCTCTGGCAAGACATTCGGTTCGCGGTGCGGCTGCTCGTGAAAGACCGCTGGTTCACCGCCGTGGCTATCATCGCGCTGGCCCTGGGCATCGGCGTCAACGCGACGGTCTTCACGTTCGTCAACGCCGTCCTGATTCGCGGTCTTCCGATCAACGATCCGGATCGCGTCATGGTCGTCGGCACCCGCGACGCGCGTCTGCGCGATCGCGGGATGTCGTATCTCGATTTCGAGGACTACCGCCGGGCGACGCGCACGTTCTCCGGCCTTGCCGCCTTCAGCGGCAGCATCATGAACGTGAGCGACGAAGGACGGACGCCAGAGCGGTTTCAGGGTCCATTCATCTCGGCCACCGCGTTCAAGTTGATTGGCCAGCGGCCGCAGCTGGGGCGCGACTTCCTGCCGGAGGACGATCGGCCAGGAGCCCCCGTCGTCGTCGTTCTCGGCAACGGCATCTGGAAGAACCGCTACGGCAGCGATCCGTCCATCATCGGCCGCTCGATCAAAATCAACGACATCGTCTCGACGGTTATCGGCGTGATGCCGGAAGGCTTCAAGTTTCCGAACAACGCGGACCTGTGGCTGCCGCTCGCCCACCTGCCGCGCCTCGCCGAGCAGAAGCGCGACAACCGCAACGTCGAAGCGTTTGGCAAACTGGCGGACGGCGTCACGCGTCAACAGGCGCAGTCGGAGATGAACACGATCGCCGGGCAGCTGCGCCACGACTACCCGGACACGAACAAGGACGTCACGGCCAGCGTCATGACGTTCAACGAACGGCAGAACGGCGGCCCGATCAGGCTCGTGTTCCTGTCGTTGATGGGCGCGGTCGCGTTCGTGCTGCTGATTGCGTGCGCCAACGTCGCGAACCTGCTGCTGGCCCGCTCGGCGACCCGCGCACGAGAAATGTCGGTCCGGATCTCGCTTGGCGCGACACGGTGGCGGATCGTGCGCCAGCTGCTCGTCGAGAGCGTTCTGCTCTCCATTGTCAGCGGCCTCTTCGGGCTGGCGCTCGCGTATGTGGGCGTCCGCCTCTTTGACGCGGCGACACAGGACGTCGGCAAACCGTACTGGATCCAGTTCACGATGGACGGGCAGGTCTTCGCATTCTTCGCGGCGGTCTGCCTGGGCACGGGAATCGTGTTCGGTCTTGCGCCGGCGCTGCACGTGTCGAAGGCCGATCTCAACGAAGTGCTCAAGGAAGGCGGCCGCTCGGGCAGCAGCGGCGTCAGGGCCCGCCGCTGGACCAGCGTCCTGATCGTCGCCGAGCTGGCGTTGACGCTGGTGCTGCTCGCCGGCGCCGGCTTGATGATGCGGAGCTTCCTCACGCTCTACCGACTGGACGTCGGCGTGGACACGGCACATCTCCTGACGATGCGCCTGGCGCTGCCGGCGCAGAAGTATCCAACGATTGAATCGCGGCGCGCGTTCTTCGAGCGGCTCGACCAGCGGATCGCCGGGATCTCGGGCATTCAAGCCGGCATGATCACCACCAACATGCCGCTCGGTGGGGGCAACGGCCGTCTCCTGGCGGTCGAGGGCCGTCCGCTCGCGGCGGGTGAACAGGCGCCGTCCGTCACGCAGGTCATGATCGGTCCTCGGTATTTCGAAACCCTCGGCTTGCGAATCGTGCGGGGCCGCGGCTTCGACGATCTCGATGGGACGACCGGCCATGAAACCGCAATCATCAACCAGCGGTTCGCGACGATGCATTTCGGAGGCGAGGATCCGCTCGGACGGCGAATCAAGCTGACGCCAGACGGTGCGCTGGTACCAGGGGCGGCCATCCCGACGTGGGTGACCATCGTCGGCGTGTCCCCGTCGATCCGGCAAGCCAATCTGCAGGAGCCACAGCCCGATCCGGTGGCCTACATTCCATTGCGGTCGCAGGCTCCGGGGTTCGCGATGCTGATGATTCGCGCGGCCGGCGACGCGGCCGGCCTGACGTCGCTGATGCGCGAGGAGGTGCGCGCCATCGATCCCGACCTGCCAATCTTCGACATCAAGACGATGGATCAGCAGCTGGCGCAGGCGCGATGGCCGTTCCGCGTGTTCGGCTCGATGTTCGCCATCTTCGCGTTGATCGCGCTGGCGCTGTCGGCCGTCGGCCTGTACGCGGTGACCGCGTACTCGGTCGCGCAGCGGACACAGGAGATCGGCGTCCGGATGGCGCTTGGAGCCCAGGCGCCACAGGTGTGGTGGTTCGTCGTCCGCCGCGGTCTCGTGCAGCTCGCCATTGGTCTCGGGATCGGCCTCGCTGGCGCCTTCGGTGTCGGACAGTTGCTGAAGTCGCTGCTCGTGCAAACCAGCACGCGCGACCCGCTGACGCTCACGTCGATCGTGCTGTTGCTGATGCTGGTCTCAGTGTTGGCGTCGTTCTGGCCCGCCAGGCGTGCGACGCGGCTCGATCCGGTCGCGGCGCTGCGGAACGAGTAGCGCTGTTGGAGCTGCGGGCATGACGATCGACATGCGCGTCATCTGCGGCCAAAAGGGCTGAGCTGAGCGCAAGCTGGTACCGATCTGGCAAGCCTTGACGACATGGCCGAGACGCTCCTTGTCTATCAAACGCATGTCGCCGGGCCGGACGGAACCGCTGTACGAAGCCAGGGCCGTCGGCGACGATATGCCGGGTGGCGGCTGGCAAGGCTGGATCGAATTCCTGCCGCTGGCGGGAGGACCGCCTGTCCACACTTCACGAGAAACCACGCAGCCCAATAAAACCGACACGGAGTATTGGGCGACCGGATTGACGCCGGTCTATCTCGAAGGTGCGCTCAAGCGTGCGCTCGCGCTCCCACCGCTGGTGGCTACGGTTCCGCCTCAGCCGTCGGTGTTCCGCAGTCCGGCGCCTTCGACGGCGGCAAGGGCGCTGGAAGTATCGCCATCCAGTGTCCTGAATCCATTCTCGGTGTACGAAAAAGGCGAAGCGTTGTTGCGCAGTCAGCTGTCTGCGCTCTCAGCGTGGCACCTCGTGAATATCGCGATCGAGTACGAGCTCAGTGACGAGCCTGTCGAGCGGCTCAACCGGTTGGCGGCTCCGACTCTGGTCGAGCTCATCGTCCAAGCCACGCGCGACGCCGTCGTCCGGCACCGCTAGCTGCTAGGGTTCCAGATCGGTTCCGGACGACCCTTCCACAACCAGTAGATGTAGTCGGTCATCGGCGGTTCGCCGCCCAGCTCCCTGAGGCGGGTGGCATTCTGGCCGCGATGATAATGGGTGTGCATCGCCGCCTGCGTAAGCGCCTCGGCAACCGTGAGCGACAGGGGTGGATCCGTGAACCAGGGAATGGCGATCGATTCCGCGAGGCGCGCGTCGCTCGTGGCGGCGATTGCGGGCGCGAGACGGTCGTGGTGCTCGCGCGCGTACATCAGCAGCGCATCGAACGACGAGAAGTCTTCGGGCTTCGTGAAGACGAAGGCATCCTGACGGTCTCCTACCGTCCATAGAAACGCACGCTGCACGATGGCGATGTGATGAAGACGATCCCGGATCGCCTTGTCGTCACGCGCCGCCGCATGCGCCCCGATGGCACGCCAATGTTCGGCGTCCGCCCAGACCTGATGCCCATAGAGATCGCGGAGCAGTGCATCCATCGTGGAATTATGCCCGAACGATCGGTGTCGAAATCAGAACGATGCGGCGTAGTAGCATGGCCGGATGCCACGTGCCGTCCGGCGTCCGGCCAGGGCCGCACGACCGTCGCGCTTCCGGTCGCTGACGGTCAGCGCCGCCTTCAAGTCGTTCGTGCTCGACCAGCTGGAAGAGCTGGGCGACGTGACGCCGCGCTCGATGTTCGGTGGCGTCGGGCTCTATCACCGCGGCGTATTCTTCGGAATCCTCGCGCGCGACACACTGTATTTGAAGGTCGGCGATTCGAATCGCGCGGATTACACGCGAGCCGGGATGAAGGCCTTCACACCGTACGCGGATCGATCCGGCTCGATGAAGTATTACGCCGTGCCACTCGAAATACTCGAGAGCCCGACCGATCTCGCGGTGTGGGCCGGCAAAGCCATCGCCGTCGCGGCCGGCCGCGCATGAAGAACCACGAGGACACGTTCAGTACCGCTGCCGTGGGCCACCGTTCCGTTCACCCCGAATAGCAACCCAGCCAGATCGGAAACAGCGCGCGGAACGTATCGTCGACCGCCGTGGCCAGTTTCGCCCGATCGCCCAGTAACTTCGCGTCGTCTGGTTTGTCGAGGAACAGCCATCGCCCGACGAACACCCAACCCAGTGCAGCAGGGTTGCGGCAGTCGAGCAGCCATTCGACGGCCCGTTCGGGCAGCAGGTCGATCGCTGGTTCGCGGTCGCCGTACTGAATGAAGCCGCTATTGGCGGCCATCCAACGTCCGAGCTCGCGCTTCCAGGCTCGTTCGAGCGTCCGCTGGAACTGCTCGAAAAACGCGAGGACGCGTTCCTGGCTCGCCGTGCGATCGGCTTCACGCGCGGCGGCCGACAGATTGAACCCCAGACCGATCCGCATGCAATTGGAGGCATGCGGCGGCGCGCTGAACCAGCCCAGATTGAACTGTGGCTCCGAGCGGCCCCCGTGATGGAACGCGTTCACCAGGCCGTGTTCATTGGCGGCGAAGCTGTTCGCGTGAAAGAGCTTGGTCCCGCTCTCGCCGCTGCGGTGCCGCGCCTCGACGATCTTCGCGGCGATGGTCGTCTGGTTGACGGCATCGAACAGCGCTTCGATCCTCGGCTTCAGCGCCGCCGCCGCGTCGGCGGCCGGCAGCGCTTCCACCAGCGCGAACTCCCGTGCGCCAAAGCCCGTCATCGTGCGCTGCACGGCGGTCGGCGCCAGCGCACGGCGCTTGCGGACTTCGTTCAGCAGGTTGGTGGCAACCGTGTGCGTCGGGCTGATATGCAGTGCGGCGCGCAACGCCGAAACGGCCTCGTCCCACTGACGCTGTTCGAGGTGACAGCGGCCCATGCGAACCCATGCCGACACGTTCCGGGGCGCTTGCTCGATGATTGCGGCGTTGACCGCGACCGCTTCCGTTCCGTATTCGCCGCTTTTCATGTACTCGAGAGCGCGCCGCTCGAGTTCCGGCACCGGGGTGTTCATTTCGGTTTCTTGTTCCCCACCTGCTCCTTCTCTCTGTTCAGCTCGACGATGTCGACGCTGTCTGCCGCCTGACCGAGAAGGTACCGGCAGAAATAGTCGGAGCGGATCCAATTGAAGTATGCGCTCCGGTCTCCGTATCCGTGGCGCACGCCGGGGATGACGAGCATGTCGAACCGTTTGTTGGCCTTGATGAGCGCATCGGCCATCCGCAGCGTATTCGCCGGATGGACGTTGTTGTCGATGTCTCCGGTCGACAGCATCAGGTGGCCCTTCAAATTCTTGGCCAGCTCGGAATTCTTCTCGATGTCGTACTCGAACGTCACCTGACCGTCGTCGCCGACGAGCTCTTTGAGGCCATGGTGCTTCTCGCTCCAGGTGTTGTTGTAGATATTGTTCTCGTGGTTCCCCGATTCGGACACCGCCACCTTGAAGAAGTCCGGGTAGACCAGCATGGCCGCGGTCGACATGAACCCGCCGCCTGAGTGTCCCCAGATGCCGACCTTGTTCACGTCGATGAAGGAATGGCGCCTCGCAAGCTGCTCGACGGCCGCCTTCTTGTCGGCGAGACCATAGTCGCGCAGATTCCCGTAGCCGTAGTTGTGATACCACTTCGAGCGCTGCGGGTTGCCGCCGCGATTCCCGACCTCGACCACGATGAACCCGAACTGCGCCAGCGCCTGGCTGTTGCTTCGCGGATTGAACGTCTTGGTCACGCTTTCGGTCTGCGGTCCCGGGTAGACGTACAGAACGATCGGGTATTTCTTGAGCGGGTCGAAGTCGAACGGCTTGTACATCACGCCGTACAAGTCCGTGACGCCGTCGTCCGCCTTCACCTTGAACGGCTCGGGAAACTTGAAGCCGGCTTCGTTCAGCGCGCTCAGATCCGGCGATTCCAGCTTCGTCACGACGTTGCCGAGCGTGTCGTAGAGGGCCGCGGACGGTGCGGCATCGATTCGCGAGGCGTTGTCGACGAAGAACCGGTTCGATTCAGACAGCGTCACCGCGTGCGACGCATCGCCGGGATCGAGCAGCTTGACGGTCGCGCCGTCGTAACTGACACGATACAGGTGCGGATAATACGGATCCTCGCCGCTTTCCCGGCCGACCGCGGACACGTACGCGACGCGAGCTCTGTCGTCGACGCCGTCGACGCTCATCGTGACGTACTCGCCAGACGTCAACGGATTCTTGAGCGCGCCTGAGTTGGCGTCATAGACATAGTAGTGGCCCCACCCGGTGCGCTCCGACCAGAAGAGCAGGTCCTGGCCGTTGTTGGCGAGGCGCAGCGGCTTGGTTTCGATGTAAGTGTTCAGCCGCTCTTCCACGACGACCTTCACCTCGCCGGTGTCTGGCGAAGCGACCGCGGCGTCCACCTTATGGAGATCGCGGCTGGAGCGCAGAAAGTACAGTTTGTCCGAGGTGTCGCTGAGCCATTGTGCCGGCGGCGCATCCGGATTGGGCGCGCCCTGTCCGCCGCCGCGCCCGCCCGCGGCGAAGCGGGGCGACACGGGAGCCGTCGCGATCTGGAGCGTCTGATCCTTGAAGCGATCGGCTTTCACACGCGTCATGGCGTGGCTGGCGACGTCGAAGGCGTCGATCTCGTATTGGGTGACGTTGACTTCGCCGGGCATGGCGTATCGATAGGTTTCGAGCTTCGGACGCGGCTGGGCGAGCGCGTCGATCACCCAGAGGTCCGCGACTTTCCGCTGATCGCGGCGGACGAGCGCAAACTTCCTGGAATCTTTCGACCAGATGATCTGCACCGCCGGGACACGCGCGTTCTTGTTGGCCGCCGTCTCCGTGTCGGCTTCGGTCTGCTGCTGTTCGCCTTGTTCCTGCTGTTGTTGCTGCAGCTGTTCCTGCTCCTGCTGCAGCTGCTGCGCCGACCGCGCGTAGCTGTAATGTTCCTCGCCGTCCTTCGTCAGCTGCGTTTCCTTGATGGCCGCGTCGTCAGCCTTCTTTTGCGCCAGCGCGAAGCTGTCGGCGTCCATCATGAACAGGTTGTGGTTGCGGGCGAAGACGATCGTCTTGCCATCCGGCGACGGCGCCGCCCATCGCGGCCGCTGCGGCGCCTTGTAGTCGTCGTCCAGGAGGTCGACGCTGGCGGTCGCCATGTCGTACTCGAAGTGCAGCGTCCGGGTTCTCGGCGGCTGGGCGCCGCGGCCTGACGCGCCGCCGCGGCCCCGCTGCCCCTGCTGCTGCGGATCGACGGCGTCATCGTCGGCCGGATCCTGGCCGACCGGTCTCGCCGCGGCCTGAGCATCGGTCGTATTGACGGGCTTTTTCGGCTTGGCCACGTCGGCATCGCGCGGCACCTGGACGTCGAACTGGAACGCCGCATCCTTCCTGACGAACTTGACCGTCGTGAACGGCAGGTGCTGCGCGTCGTACGGCTCGCGCGTCATCGACGTGAGCGTGGCGGCCATCTTCGCGTGATCGAACAACGGGGTCTTGCTCTTCTTGATTGCATCCACCAGGTAGAACTTCCGTCCCTCGCGTGTCTGATACGGATACCAGAATCGATCGCCGCTCTCGAGCCAGCGTGGCGTCACCGTCGTGTCGAACACGAGACGGCCGACTTTCTGTGCGGTCCAGTTCGCGGCCAGGTCGTAGTTCGGTTTCGAAGCGGCCGGCGATTCGGCGTGCGGCACCGCGAAGGCGGCGATGAACAGGGCGGAAGCGAGGCACCACGTGAGCAGGCGGCGCGGCATGGCAATCTCCTTGAGAAGTACTGTCGTCGAAACGTCGAGATTATCGCTGATCCGCGCGACGCTAGCCGGGGGGACCGATCGAGTAGCTGGTTCTCCAGCGAGTCGCCGCTACCCAAGGATCCGGGGTGTGCCCTTCACTTTCCGCCTGAAATCGTCGGTTGAAGACCAGCGCAGTTCTTGCAGCGTCGCTCGTTCGATGGACCCTGAACTGGAGGCGTATGTCGCGCGGGCGCAGGATCCCGTTCTTATCCCTGGCATCTACAACTACTGTCATCACCGCTGCGAACAGTGTCCGTTCACCGGCCGCTGCTTCTCCTTTCGCCAGGAGCAGCAGGAGGCGCACGACCATCCTGAACGCAGCCTCGAAGATCACATGGAGGCGAATTTCACACGCGCTGCGGCATTGATGAAGGCGTGGTGCGAGCAACACGGGATCGATCTTGGCGCTGTCGAGGATATGCCCGAAGCCGACGAGTCAGATCGGACGACGGAGTCGGGCGGCGAAGAGAAGGCGCGCGCCGAAGCGCTGCAACAGATGGCGCGACGGTATTCATCCGAGGCGTACCACATCGTCGAGCCTCTGAGTAATCTGTCGCGTTTCCACGCCTGGGCTCCTGCGGTGGCCGCAGCGATCGACACCATCGGGTGGTACTCGGGATTGATCCCCGCGAAGATCGGCCGCGCACTTCATGGCGCGGCGAACGAGGGTCCGTTTGTCGACGACGATCCGGTGCAGAACGACTGGAACGGTTCGGCGAAGGTCGCGCGGCTGGCGATTGCGGAGTCAATCGCCGCGTGGCGGACGCTGTTCGAGGCGGGCGACACGCCGGTCGACGCGTCGATTCGAGAGACGGCGGACTTACTCGCGCAGATTGATCGTGACCTGGCCGCGCGCTTTCCGCTGGCGATGGAATTCGTTCGACCGGGCTTCGACGAGCCGGAGGTGGCGGCCGGCGCGCTGACGCGGCTGGCGCCGTTCGAGCCGCGGCCTCGCACGGTGCGGCGGCGGCTTCAAGTGTGGGGGTGGCGAGTGCGCCGACGCGTGCTCGGTCGTCTGGGAAGATCGCGCTGATGTCACATTCGACATTCCTCGCCATCGCGAAGGATCCCACGATCATTCCTGGCGTCCATCATCACTGCGACGAATGGTGCGATTACTGTCTCGTCACAAACCGGTGCCTGGCGTTCAGGTGCACCGCCGAGCACCGGCGGCGTAATGGCCTGGCCGATGGCGAGCCGACGTTTCGGAGCCTCGACGAGGCTGTCGGGTTCACGCGGTCGGTGGCCGAGGCCGAGGGCAGCGCGACGCCTGAACTAGACGCGCTCGTTGCGGAAGGAGCTGAACGTGCTGGGTTGCACACGGCGGACCCTCTGGCGGGCGTGGCGCTCGACTACGCCCGGCGCGTCGCAATCGGATTCGCGCCGATTGCCGAGTTGGTCGCCAGGGCTCCGGTTCGGCGCTCCGGGCCTGAACCAGTAGAAGTGGTGCTCTGGTATCACGTCCGGATCTACCTCCGGCTGGTGCGAGCGCTGGTGGCGAGAGAAGGGCGCGCACCGGGCGGGAACCGAATGGAAGATGCGAATGGATCGGCCAAACTCGTGTTGTTCGCGATTCAGAAATCACGTGCAGCTATCGAACAGATGCAGTCCCACGAGCCGGCAGATGACTTTACCGACTTGACGTCGACGCTCATCACGCTCGAGCGTGGGATTGAGGAACGATTTCCGGAGGCGAGGACGTACGTTCGCATCGGCCTCGACGTCCCGGTGACCTGAAGCGGGGTATGTCGGAACCCGCACTGTGAGACACAAGACAAAGGCTAGGAAGACGCACGCCGTCATGGGCTGCCGGCGTACAAGAAAAAGGCCCGATCGTTTTTCAACGACCGGGCCTCGAGGAATAATGCCGGCAGCGACCTACTCTCCCATACAGTTTCCCATACAGTACCATCGGCGGTATCAGGCTTAACTTCCGTGTTCGGAATGGGAACGGGTGTGACCCTGATCCTATGACCACCGGCAAACTTTAACTGTCAAAGAACGAGTGGCTCCCGCACATCCGGCGGGAGACCCGCGCCACGCACCGGCATGTTCCACCGGTCGCGCGCAATGTCGGCGCCCCGCCTTCGCGCTTCACGCTCCGACGGGGCAGACAAC
>CAWBVG010000002.1:0-115768 GCA_963792175.1 uncultured Acidobacteriota bacterium | reverse complement strand
AGGCGCGGTGTCCTACATAGAGTGGGGCGACGCGATTGACGCCGGCGACGGATTCGGCCTGATACAGCCGGGCGCGCGGAAAGGTTCCCGCGCGCGAAATATTGATGTACGCCGAAGATACGAGGAAGAGGTCGGCGTTCAAGCTCTCCTGGATCACGGTCGCCGTTTTGAGCACAGCGTCGTAAAAGCCGATCTGCACGAAAATCAGCATGATCGGGAACGTGATGGCCGCCACCCTCAGAACGAGGCGCATCTTGCGGTCGACGAGGTTCCGCCACCAGAGATCGTTACGCACGGCCATCTACTGCAGCTGGATGTCGAGGCGCACTTGCAAGTTGGTCAGGGAGGCCACCGGCTCGCTTTCGTCCAGCCTGATTCGAACTTCGACAATCCGGGAGTCCGTGTCGGCAGCTGGATCGACGTCGAGGACGGCCGTCCGGTGAATCGTCCTCCCGATGCTCGTCACCACACCCGTAACATCGCGCGGAGAGCGCCGCTCCTGAGGCGCGCCTTTTGTCCGACCCGAATCAGTCCGATGTCCGTCTCGTAGACTTCGGCCACGGCGAACATTCGCGATGTATTGCCCATCTTGAGGATTGGCCCCTGGCCGACGGTCTCGCCAGGATGGAGCTGAACTTTCGGATGAGCCCGTCGATGGGGGCGCGGATAATTGTACGCGCGAGTCGCGCTTCGGCCAACTGCAAGTTCGCCGCGAGTGAGCGTAATTGCACGAGGCTCTGCGCGCTCGACAAGCTCGTCTGCGCGGTATGAAGCTGCTCTCGAGCCATTTCGAGAGTGAGCGATTGGTCTCGCTGCAGTCGTTCGAGCGTTGCGCGCGCATTCCGCAGTCATGACTCGTTCTGTCCAACTTCCGCAATGCTGTGATCCAGCACTTGCTGCGTGACGAGGCCGTCGCGCCACAGGGCTTGATTCCGCTCCACGTCAGCCCGGGACTGCGCGATCTCCGACAGGATGGTGTCTACGTTCGCGCGCTGTGCTTCGATTTCGATCGGTTGAGTGGCCTCGAGCTGCCGGATCCGGACTTCGGATTCTCGAATGAGCGAGCCGCCGTGTGCGGTCTCGGCACTCAGCCGTGTCCGGGCATCCTCCAGCTGGCTTGCTGCGTAATCGCGCTCCCTTAACCGCTCCTCGTTCGTCGTGAGGTAAACAAGGGCATCGCCGGCGTGGACTGTTTGGCCCTCGACAACCCGGATCGTTTCAATGCGGTCATCCGGTGCAGCCCCGATTCCGATGACCTCGCTTTCGGGCTCGAGCCGTCCGCGCGCAGTCACGGTCCGACGTGTGACCGGCCCGGAGCCGCCCGCACCGGCACTCGCGGATTCCTGATGCGAACCGACGCTCGGCGAGGCGCGGCTCGCAACGAGCGCGTACACGGTCGCTAGAACCGGAACGCAGCCGACCACGACGACCACCGCGTACGACCGCGAAGATCTCATCATTGGGACTTGCGAGTGATTATACAGATGGCTCGTCGGCGGCATCCTTCAGATGGCTCGCCGAGCCGAAGCTCACGCTACGCCCGTTGCCTCGCGTGAGCAAGCATGATGTCGATTAGACCAGACTGCTAACTCGCGACCGCCGACCTCCAACGGGTTAAGATACGCGGCACTTGGAGGACAGTATGGCCCGGCGACGTCGCACGCGTTGTGGTCTCGTCTGGATGGTGACATTGATCCTCCTCTCCCGCATGGCAGCACCCGCCGCGCATGAGCGAAAGACCGTCGGTCAGCTGCAGTTGACCATCGGCTGGAGCGACGAGCCTGTTTTCAGCGGGTCGCGCAACGCGGTCGAATTGCGAGTGGCCGATTTATCAGGTGCCGCCGTGAACGATCCCGAAGCCGTTCTGACGGTCGAGGTGTCGTTCGGCGAGGCGCGGATCACGCTGCCACTCCGCCGGTACACGCGAGCCCGGCACGTTCAAGGGTTGGCTGCTCCGAATCGACCCGGGACCTATGCGTTTCACATCACCGGGCGCGTGCGGCAACAGGTGGTCGACGTCACGTCCATCTGCTCGGCGACGACGTTCGACTGCGTGAACGACGTCGGGGCCATTCAGTTCCCGGCCCAGGATCCGACACTGGGCCAGCTGGCCGACCGTGTGACTCGTGCGCTGCCCCGCGAAGAGCGAACCGCCCAGACGGGCCTGACCACGCGATCGCTGGCGATGGCCGGCTTGGCTCTGGCGGGGCTGGCGCTCGTGGCTGCCGTTGTGGCGGGCGTTCGGAGACGGCATTAGAAGGCCGCCACGGTGCACCGGGTTGTCGCCGCTCTGACCGTTGTCGTCGTCCTGTCCAGCCTGAGCGTTCGAGGACTGGCACACGCCGGCGCGCGGCTGTCAGATCCGCTCGAGGGCGCAACGCTCGGCGATACGCCCTCGCTCGTCCGCATCTATTTCTCCGAGCGGCCCGAACCGTCATTATCGAGCATTCGCGTGTCGGACACCGATGGCCGGGGGTACCAGATCGGCAACCCCGAGCTCGTGGCCGACGACCCACTCTCGCTGAGCTGTACGCGTCCAGCCGCTGCCGACCGGCGTGTACATCGTGACGTGGCGAAACCTGTCGGCAGTAGACGGACATGCGACAGACGGTTCGTGACCCATTCGGCGTGCGCGCGACACCGGCTCCTGGGGCGGCGCGCTCCCAGAGTTTTCGGGCGTCGCCGCTCGAGGCCGTCGCGCGCATGAGCCTGATCGCCGGCATCGTCCTGCTGCTGGGAACGGCCGCCGGCGCACTGGCGCGGTTTGGCGATGTGCGCCCTTCGCGCGCCGCATTCGGATGGCTGCTTGCGGCGGTCGGGGTCGTATTGCTTGGTGTGGCGCAGCAGGGGAGCAAGACGAACGGTACCAAGAAGCTGGCAGGAACATAACGTCGCCTGCTCCTTCATCAGCTGGTTCCAGACGGCGAGGCGGCTGACACGGCGAACCGGAAGAATCTTGTTGGTGAAGTTGTCCCAGCTGGCATCGACGGCGATCGACCGCACGCCGCGGCGCGCGGCGGTCCGCAGCAACGGCACTTCCGCCTGAATCAACCCCGGGCTCGACGTCACCAGCAGGGTCGGCTGATGCCGATCGAACAGCGCCTCCGCGCGCGGATGCGAGACGAGCCGATCGCTGAGATCGTAGCGGCTCTCCTTCCGCACGATCGAGGGCGCCAATACCGCCGCGAGCCGCCGCTTCGCTCGAATGAAGCGAATGCTCTTCTTCGCGATCGCTTCCTGCCGTCGGATCTGCACCGCCTCGGTGACGCCGGAATCGATGTAGGACGCTTGAATCAGCGCGAGCAGCCGCGCCTCGAGGCCGGCGGGGCGATGCGGCGGCAGCGGCTCGAACTGGACACGTGGATGTGCGAACTCACGCACGAACGCCGCATCGTCCACCAGCGGCGACGCGAGAACGACCCGGATGGCTGGCGCAGAATCGAGAATGCGCTGGACGAGTCCGGTGCGCAGCATGTTTCCGGCGCTGAAGCCGTGCGGGACCGATACGAGAACCACCGACATCGAGGCTAGGCTCCTCCCGGACGTGCGATCCGGCGACGGTATCTGCCGCACGCGGAGGGTCGCAGACTCGCGTCAGCTCGCGCAGCAGCTGTTCCAGCCGGTCCGCGTCGACGCCATGTTGGCGCGCGGCGGATTCAATCGACTCGGCGGTCGAATGCTGGCAACCGCTGCAATAGAGCCCGTACCGGCGGAGCACACGATCGGCCTCGCCGCCGTGCGCCTCGAGCACCTCGGCCACCGTCGAGGCGCGGCCGATCTCGCCAGGCGAGGGCCTCGGTGTGTCCACCGGCTTCTTGAAATAGGGCGCCTGAAGCAGGCGCCAGAACCCGGCATGGTAGACGTTCGGATGGCGATCGAACCGGCACCAATAGCCGATGAAGGCCTCGTCCCACGACAGGCCGTCGCGGATGACAGCGGTCAGCACCCCGAGCGGAATCGCGATCGAAAGATTCGGCCACGGCCGGAGGTTCGCCGAGCATTCGCAAACGACCCGAGACGATGGCGAAGGAGACGTCCACCGGCCTGCGCGCGGCCGTCGACGACCGCGCACGCAAGCGGACCGTCAGATCCTCGCAGTGCACGATTTCCGGCACCGCGTTGAGCTCATCGAGGTATGCCATGAGCTCCGGCTCGCGTGATGCTTTCGTCCGATGGATGGCTGGCGGCGAACGTCGCCGCATCGACAGCGTGTCTCGATGAACCCAGCGAGCCGGTCGCGCGCCAAGATGTTGGAGCGGTCGTCGTCGATCCGCGTGATGGTGCCGTTACCGACGTCCCAGCTGTCTCCCGGCAGCAGGTCGATGACCGGGACGCCGCGATCGGCCAGCGCCGCCTTCACATCGTCGAGCGTGTTTCTCTTCATCAGCCGTGCGTAGTCGCGGTGCGTCGGATGCCACAACGTGAAGTGCGAGGCGAACGGCAGCACGCTGCCGGCGCCGTAGAGGCGAGCGGCTTCGCGAACCAGTTGCAGCTTCCCGGCGCAGGCGCGCTCGGAGAGCGCCACCTTCTGGTCGTCGGTGAGGTGCGCCCATGTCCAGGGATAGCCGGACGCGCCGGCCGAAAACTGCACGGCGAGGACGTCAACCGGCGCGACCATCTGCGCGATCCGCGCGTTGACGCCGGCGTCGTTGACGTCGAACAGGCGCAATCCGGCGACCTCGATCAGCAGGAACGCGTCGTTCCAGTAGCTCTGCGGCTCGAACGCGGTCAGCCGCCAGCCGTCTGCGATGGCACACGGATCGCCGAAGCGAATCGCCGTGACATCGCTGAATCCGAGCGCCGAGAGCCGCCGCTGCAGGCGCTGGTTCGGAAAATCCGGAACGTAGATCGGCGTTCGACGATCGAAGTGCCGGAGCGTCGGTTCGTGAAAGTGATCCGAATGCTCGTGGGTGATGACGATCGCGTCGGGCCTGAGATCGGCGCCGCTGACGTCGGGCGGCGGATACTGAGTCCACGCGCCGAGAAACGCCGGACCGTCCAGCCACGGATCGGTGACGAGCGTGAAGCCTTCGTAGGAGATCTCGAGGCACGCGTGCGCGTGCAACTGCACCCGCAGACCGACGCTCGCGGCCGCCGCGGGCGGCGACGTGATCGCGCCGCGCCTCAGCCGGGCAGATCCGCATACAGCACGCCGTCCTCGACGTACGCCGGCACGGATGACAGCGCACGGCTCGGCGCGTTCAGACAGCGACCGGTTGCGCGATCGAACCGCCAGCCGTGCAGCGGGCATTCGAATCGGCTCCCCTCGTCGTATACCGCGAACCCTGATGCGGACACACGTTCGAGAGCAGCCGGAACGCCGTGCCGTCGTTCACGAGGAAGAAAGTGCGGGTTCCAACCGCAACGACCGCGGGCAGCACTGTGAAACCGTCAACGGGGCCGAGGCGCGTTCGCGTGGCCGTCATGACGCCGTCCCCTGGGCCGCCGGCGCCGCCACGTGATGAGCAAACTCGAAGGGCAGCGACACCAGGCCGTCTTCCTCGTCCGCCAGCCCCTCGACGCCGGCGCCGTGTCCGCTCACCGCGAATCGCGGACCGGCCGAGACGACGTCGTACGAAGCGAGCTGGTGACTGTCGGTGATACCCAGCCGGAGGATGTATTGCCGCGGCCGCAACGGCATGCGGGGGAAACGGCATTCGATGGTGCCCGACGCGTCCACCCGATCCGGCGCGTCGCCGGGGCGCGAGGTCGCCGTGGTGATGACCAATCCGGTATCGACATCGATCACCGCCACCTGAAACACCGGCCGGGCGACCGGGCGATCGGCCCGGTACGACGCGCGGACCACGAGCGTGTCGCCGGGCGCGAACAGCACCGCGGTGCGGCCGGCGGTATCGACGATCTCGACGCCGGTGTAACGGATCTCGCCGGTCCCGCCGCGGTGACTCTGCAGCGCCGTGCCCTGATTCGCGAGGGCCTGCACGTTGACCTCGCTCATGTAGCGTTCGGCGATCTCCCCGGCCGCGCCGTAGTCTTTGACGCGTCCTTCTTCCATCCAGAGCACCTGGTCGCAGAGGCGGCGCACGTTCCACATGTCATGCGAGATGAACAGGACGGTTTTGCCGTCCGTCATCAGCTGGCGCAGCGCCTCGAGCGCGCGGCGGCGGAACGCGGCATCGCCGACCGCGAGCACCTCGTCCACGAGCACGATATCGGGGTTGGCGTGAATGGCGACGCTGAAGCCGAGGCGCGCGTAGAGACCCGACGAGTAGCGCTTCATCGGCGTGTCGATCAGCCGCGCCACGTCCGCGAACTCCACGATGCGATCGAACTGCCGATCGATGTCCCGCCGCGTCAGCCCGAACAGCCCG
Organism: uncultured Acidobacteriota bacterium; assembly: GCA_963792175.1. Lineage (GTDB taxonomy): Bacteria > Acidobacteriota > Vicinamibacteria > Vicinamibacterales > CAVVIG01 > CAWBVG01. Next base: position 109,436 of record CAWBVG010000002.1, on the reverse strand, counting down.
CCGCCCAGATAGACGTTCTCGCGGCCGGTGAGCTCGGGGTGAAACCCGGCGCCGAGCTCGATGAGGGACACCACGCGGCCCGCCACACGGACGCGCCCGCTCGTCGGCCACGTGACGCGCGAGATGAGTTTCAAGAGCGTGGTTTTTCCAGCGCCGTTCCGGCCGATGACGCCGACGCCCGCGCCTTCCGGCACGTCGAAGCTGACGTCGCGCAGCGCCCAGATGGTGGCGTCGATTCGCCCGCGCGTCACACTGTGGACGTCCTGCGCCTTGCCGCGCATCCGATCGATGTTCGACCCGATCAGATCGACGACCGTGCGCGACCGGCCGGCGCGATAGCGCTTGGTGACCTGGTCGAGCTGAATGGCGAGCGGCATGCGGCGGCTTAGATCACGTCCGCGAAGTACTTGTCCATCCGCTTGAACATGACCGCGGCCGAGACGAACACGGCCGCGATGATCGATGCGGAAATCAGGGTCAGCGTCCAGTCGGGCGCCCGATTGAAGACCACCGCCGAGCGAAACCCCTCGACGATCGCGCTCAACGGGTTCATCACGAAGAACAGCCGGAAGCGCGGCGGCACGACGGCCAGCGGATAGGCGACCGGCGTCAGATACAGCCAGAGCTGGAGCGCAATCTGCACAACCGGGTTGACGTCGCGGTAGAACACGTTCATCGCCGACGTCGCGAACGTCAGGCCGACGGTGAACAGGATCAACAGGAGGAAGAAGACCGGCGCCATCAGGCTCCAGACGCCGACGCCGACGCCGTAGGCCGACATCAGCAGCACGTACAGCGCCGCGGCGGCGAAGAAGTCGATGAAGCGCGAGCACACCTGCGCGAGCGGGATGATCTCGCGCGGGAAATAGGTCTTCGTCACGATGTTGCGGTAGGTGATCAGGCTCAACGTGCCCGACGACACGGAGTTCATGAAGAAGAACCACGGCACCAGCGCCGCGAACGCGAACAGCGGGTACGGCGCGCCGTTGGAGTCCATTTTCGCCAGCCGCGAAAATACCAGCGTGAACACCGCCATCGTCGCCAGCGGCTGCGCGATCGCCCAGGCGACGCCGAAGAACGACTGGCTGTAGCGCCCCTTCACCTCGCGCTTGGTGAGGTTCATCAGCAGCTCCCAGTACGCCGCGGGCGGTATGGGCTCCGCGTGATCGATCAGACCGTGGGTCGGCATGTCAAAAGAGCGTGTAAATGAATGGCGCAACCGCACTCGACTGTGAAAACACGATGAGCAAACCGAAGAGGACGAAGACGACGACGATCGGTATCAGCCAGTATTTCTTCTCCTGACGGAGAAACGCCAGGAATTCCGAGAACACCCGACTCTTGCTCATGTGACCCTCGTTGGAACGATCCCTGCCGTGTTGGAGTGCTAATCACCGTTGCAGAATGGCGAAAAACGGTGGCGCACCAAGCTCGGGAATCAGCTGCAGCCGTTTGAGCTGGCCTGAAGCGACCAGCGACTCAGTCGTCAGATCGCCGACGTTGGCGAGAACCAGGCTTCCCGCGGCGATCTTGGACAGGTTGGTCTGATTGAACGGGGCGCTGCGGTTCAACAACTCCTGCCGGCCGTGCTTGATCAGGTAGAACTTCCAGTAAGCATCCATCCAGCGATTGCGCGTATCCATCAGGCCGCCGGTCGACTGCAACGTGCTGAAATAGATGCCTGCGGGATGGAGCCGCGCGTCCAGATCGATGAGCGCCTCCAGTGCGCCGCGGAGGTTGCCCCCGAGCCACGCGCTCGAGCGCACCCGGTAATCGCTGAAGTAATCCTTTGCAAAGTATCCAAACTGGAGCGCGATCAGCGCGAGCAGCACGGCCGCGGCGACCAGACCCAGGTTCATGCGATTCGCACGCGCCCCCACACCGGCCATCGCTGCGCCGACGATGCCGAGCGCGATCGTCGAGCTGCCGAGTCGCGACGCGGTCGCGAGCATCCACGCCCCGGACAAGACGGCCAGGACGAGCGCCGACACACCGGCCGCCAGCAACCATGGGCCCCCATAGTGGGACATTTGCCGCGACAACAAATACTCCAGGCCGAATGTCGCCAGCAGTACGGTGAATGGCAGGAGCTCCACAGCTCTGATAATCGCCGCGTCTTCCCCACCGAGCAGAGCCGCGAGCGGTGCGGTCACGAAACCGGCGAGCACGATAAATGCCGGGGTTCTACGCAGGACGCAGACCTGATACAGCCCGAGGAGCAGCAGTGCCGCCACCGGCAGCGTAAAGACTCCGACCGAGCGCGTCGAAAACGTCATCAGTCGGTCGCCGGAAAAGAACAGGAAGCTGGGGTTGTAGAAGCTCCAGTAGAGCGACGCCAGCCGATCCAGATTCGGATAGCTGAAGAACGCACGCAGTCCCTGCAGCGCGTTCAAGTGCTGCGTGTCGTAGAGTTCGTAACGCTGCACCGTATCGGTAAATGCCGTGGGATGCCTGAGAAGCCACGGCACCAGTAGCAGCAGCAACGGAAGGGCGAACGCCACCGCGGCGATGGCGCAGAGGCGGAAGCCATGGCGTTTCTGGAGCGCGGCAGCGCAGGTGATCGCGAAATACATCGGCATCATCACCACCGACCCGATGTAGCTGAAGAACCCCAGTCCCAGGAAGCCCGCCGCTGCGTATAGCCACATCGGACGTTCGTCCGCCATGAACACGAGGAGGCACAGCAGCCACGCGAGGACGAACGGCAACGGATAGACGTAGTCCAGGGCGTATCGGCTGAGGATGAAGTGAGCCGGTGTGACAGCCAGCAGCAGTGAGGCGGCTACCGCGAGCCGCTCCTCTTTGAAGAGGCGGCGCCCGATGAAGTACATGAGCACGATGTCGAGCGTGCCGACGCACACCGTGCTCAGCCGGACCGTCCACTCTGACAGCGGCAAGATCTTCAGAAAGAGCGCGGATACGTAGAAGATGGCCGGAGTGAACCACCCCATTCGCGTCTCGCCGGGCATTTGAATCTGAAAATACAACGGCATGAACCGGCCATATACGTCGCGGCCGGTCGTGGCCAGGCTGTGGGCGTCGACGGCGATAATCACTTCGTCGGGCGACGCGTAGATCGGGGCGCTCTCGAGACGGGCCACGTAGAGGATGAACGCGGCGGCCGCGAGGCCCGCGGCGGTCAGCGCCGTTCTGGCGGCCCGATTCATCTGACCGGCGTGTCCGCGCCGATCAATTCCAGGAGCACCGGTGTGATGGCGGCGGCGACCTGGGCACGCCCGGCCGCACCGTAGTTATATCCATCGAGCATCAGCGTGCGGTCCGTCAGGCCCGCCGCATCGGTCAGATCGATCAGGCGAATGGCCCGGTCATGAGCGAGACGATCGGCCAGACGTGCGCGAAGTGCGCGAACGTTCTCCCGTTCGCGGTCCGTTTCCGCCGGGCCGACGGCAACGACCACTCCTCGTGCCAGCCGCCGTGCTACGTCCACGGCCGCGCTCATGTGATCCGCATAGCTCCCCACCGGGGGATCGAGAGACGACTGGTCGAGCCGACCGGCGGCGCTGCCAACGGCTCGAAGGACACGGCCGACGATGCGATGGCTCACAGGAGCGGCGACGATTGGGCCGTCGCCATATGCCGCTCTGACGGATCCGTACTGAAGCGCCATCCCCTTTTCCTCGAGAACAAGTGGAAGCGCCGGTGCGTAGCCGGACGCCGCGAACACGGCCGAGCGATGGGCTCGTACAGGCTCTCGCTCGAGATCGTCGTAAATGCAGATGAAGTCCGGCCGCAAATACGCGTAGTGATTGAGCGTCGACGCATAGGTGAACGCCGGCGCGCCGATCGCGCCGAGATTGACCGCCACGACCGGACGCAGTCCATCGTGCGGCCGATCGGTGGTCAGCGTCACCATCCATCTGACCGCCGCCGGCACGGACTCCGACGCCGCGCCGCCCCAACCGAACGCGCGGGTGCCGCCGACGAACACGATCCGGATTTCGTTCGGCTGCCGTTGATGGGCCACGGCGCCGCGGTAACCCCAGATGTTGACGCCGCCCAACTGCTCCACGTGGGTGTGGGCCACCTGATCCGCGACGACGATCAGCATGGCGGGAATCACGAGACACTCGACCAGAAACGCGGCGAGCAGTGTTTTGGTCATCCAGTGTGGGAGTGCGCGAGCGGATCGACGCCGCCCCCGGAACGCATGACACCACGTTGCGGGCGAAGCGCTACCGCCGCCGTCGCGAACGCGAACAGCACCGAAGCGGCCATCGCCAGGCGACCAACCGGAGCGATCGGCAACTGCGCGCCCACTCGCAGGTTGCCGATGACAAAGGCGGCCAGCGTCGGCGCCGCCAGCGCGGCCGCGCGATCGAGCACGATCGCCGCGAGGGGCAGTGCCACGAAATGAAAGTTCCACAGCGCGCGATCGGGCTGCTGCACATATGCGAACAGCGCGGCAATCGGCAGCGACACGATCGCCATGAGCCGGAGTCGCCTGCGGCGCAAGAAAGAAGCCGACGGGCGCCAGCACCCATAGCGCCCCGAATTCGTTGAACATCGCCGACGCGATGCCGCGTCCGCTCAGTCGGCTCATCCAGCCAACCAGGTTGCCTCCACCGGCGAGATCCGCTGACGCGCTGCCTGAGTACGTGTAGTTGTAACGCAGCATCAGTGTGAGCGTCATCAGCAGCCACACCGCGAATACCGCGTTCGCGGCGACGAAGGCGCGCGCCGACTCGACCCATTGACGCTCCACCGCCAGGCACCCGCTGACGAGGTACAGCGGCGCGGCGGCGAATTCCTTCGCGAGGACGCCGATCGCGCCGACGGCGGCCGCCACGGCGACGCGGCCGCGGAGCAGCTCGTTGGTGAGGAACGGGCCCAGGAAATACATCAACGGATCCGACGAGTAGACGTCGTGCAGCGTGTAGAGCGATCCAAACCCGAAGGCCGAGCCAATCGACGCGTACCGCGCGGCGCGTCTGCTCAGGCCGAGCGTGAGGCACAGCGCAAACACCGCCACACCGGCGGCCGCGTTGGAGACGACCGCGTAGGCCTTCCACTTGACGATTGAGGCGCCCGGAAGCGGCGCCAGCAGCCACGGCACCAGCACGCGGAAGCAGTGAAGATCGGAGCAGTCGAACACCACGCCATGCGCGGCGGTCGCTTCGTAGACGTCGCGGTCGGTCACCCGCTGCGGCAACGGTGACGCCCAGGCGACGGCGGCGAGGCACACTGTCAGCGCGGCAAAATGCGCCAGACGCTGCACGCCGGTGTTCACGGCCGCGTGCCCCGTGCGTAAATGCTCTCGTTCGCGACGCCGGCGTAGCGCACGGCCACGTCGTTCCAGCCCGCATACCACTCGCGGATTTCTTCCTTGCGATGAAAGCTCGTGAAGCCCGCGCTGAAGTGATCGAAGTTGTTGTGCTGATCGGGCGAGAAGAACAGCACCTGCCGACCCATCAGATACAGCATCGGTCCGAGGAACGGAATCTTCTCCAGCACGATGCCGATCGCCGTCAGCACCTGGCAGAAGCGCCAGGTCGTCTGGTATGACGCGTGCGCGGTCCAGGCGCGCAGCCAGCGGTTGGTGGCGTAGAGCGCGCGATTTCCCTGGCCGTGGACGAAGATCGAGAAGGTTGCACCCGGCTTCACCAGCGGCTGAATGGCCCGAAACGCGCCTTTGGCATCGGGCGTGTGGTGCAGCACGCCGACGGAGTACGCCAGGTCGAACGTTTCCGGCCGGAACGGCAGTTTGAACAGGTCGGCCTGAATGACGTCGACATCGCGCCGGTCGGCCAGATTCCGCGACGCGATCTCGACCGCGCTCGAGATGTCCACCGCCACTACTCGCGCGCCCCAGTCGTTGGCCATCTTCGCGTAGCGACCGTTGCCGCAACCGCCGTCGAGCACGACCTTGCCCTTGAAATCCGACGGCACGGTGCGGGTGTATTCCAGGAAGATATCGCGCTCCGCCTGCCACTCGGGAGTCGTATGGCCGTGGGCCGGATACAGCTTCGTCCACTCGTAGCCGAACGAATCTCGTGTGCGCGCCTGGTCTTCATTGAGCGCATGCTGCACGAAGCGCGGCACCCGGTTCGTGACCGGAAACCGGTGGCCGTTCTCGCATCGCAGCCAGCCTTCGTCGACAGAGCCCGACGGTGGCGCGGCGCCTTCGAGAGCGATTGGCGTCGCGCATTCCGGACAAACCAGCAACGGCAGCAGTTCCAGATTCATCGTGTGAGGAGATCGCGAACCGGCCCGGCGAGCGCGTCGGCGACACGTTCGTTGCCGGAGGCCGTGAGGTGCATCCGATCGTAAGACAGCGTCGTGTCCGCGAGATCGACGATGGCACCGGCGTTGAAATAGGCGACCCGCCGGTCGGCGCCGAACCGGCGCCGCAGCGCGCTGACCATCGCCTGCTGCTGCTCCTGGTGACGCACACCGGACTGGGCGACGAGATACGGCTGCGTGACCACGAGGATCCGTTTGTCATGCTGCAGCCCGAACTCGACCGCCGTCAGGACAAACTGACGGTCCTCGGCCCACGGATAAGGACACCCGCTCGCGTACGGCGACTTGACCGAGGGTGGCGGCTCCGGCGACATCTTTCCAAGCTGCCGCTGGATCGCATCGCCGACGGCGGCCGTCGCGTTCAGCGCGCCGGCCCTTGCGCGGTCGGCGACCGACACGTCGAACACGACTTTCTTGCCCGTTCGCAGTTCGTCGTACATCTGGGTGATGTTGCCGCGGTACAACATGGAGGCGGCCTTTTCCCTGAAGATCAACGGGAAGATCGGCATGTAGCCCGTCATGCGAAACACCGGCGATTCATGCCTGAACACTGAAAAGTTCGGCTTGTGGTCATCGCCCATCAGGTCGTTGTAGCCCTCGTAGAGGATCGCCAGGTCGTAGTCCAGATAGAGGTAGTCGCCCAGCGTGAAACGGAACGAGTACGCGCCTTCGTTGTTGTAGGCGAGATTCACGACTGACGCCTGCTCGCCGGCGCTCCTGATCTTCGATTCGAGCCGCGCCGGGATCGCTTCCGCCCAGCCGACGCCATACCCGAACGCCGAACTGCCGCCGAGCATGACGACGCGGCGCTCTCCAGGCTGCTTCCGGTGGACGATCGGCCCGCGGTACCCCCAGATGTTGACGCCCCCGGTGCGCTGGAAGCGGGTATGCAGGAACGCGTCCGTGGCAAGCAGCGCGGCGAGAGGGATGCCGATCGCCACGAGCAGCGCAACGGCGATGAACGTCCACCGGCGGCGCCGGGACATCGACGTGCTGGAGGCGGCTTGCGGATCGGGGCGTGATTCCGCGCCGGATGTTACAGTGACTCGCTGTTCAGGCGATGACACGTGTCCTCCGCATCATTACGCGCCTCAATATCGGTGGGCCGTCGATTCAAGCGATCGCGCTGTCCGAGCGGATGAGGGCTCGCGGCTTCGAGACGCGGCTGCTGCACGGCCGCCTCGGCGCCGGCGAGGGCGACATGCAGTATCTGCTGACCGCGCCCGGCATCGCTCGCCAGATGCGGTCGCTGCGCCGTGACATTGCGCCGCTCCACGACGCGGTGGCGCTCGCCCAGGTCCTCGACGCGCTTCGCGACCTCCGCCCGCACATCGTCCACACGCACATGGCGAAGGCCGGCACCATCGGCCGCATCGCGACGGCGATCTACAACCGGACCGCGGGCCGCGACGCCAGGGCCCGCGTCGTGCACACCTACCATGGCCACGTCCTGGAGGGGTACTTCAGCCCGGCGAAGACGCGAGCATTTCTCGGTATCGAACGCATGCTGGCCCGCGTCACCGATCGCCTGGTCGCGATATCGCCGCGGATTCAGGAGGAGCTGCTCGACGACCATCACATCGGCCGGCCGGAGCAATACCGGGTCGTCCCGCTCGGGTTCGATCTGGATCGGCTGACGGCGATTGACGATACCGATCGACGTGCGGCCCGTGCGGCGCTGGGCATTCCGGCCGAGGCGGCGGTGGTCTCGACCGCCGGACGGCTGACCGCCATCAAGCGGTACGATCTCTTTCTCGACACGGCGCGGATCGTCGCCGAGCGCAATGCACGCGCGATCTTTCTCGTCGCGGGCGACGGCGAACTGCGATCGGCGCTCGAACAACAGGCGCGAGCCAGCGGCATCGCCGAGCGCGTGCAATTTCTCGGCTGGCGGCGCGATCTCGACATTTTGTATGCCGCCAGTGACGTCTTCCTGCTGACCTCGCGCAACGAAGGCACGCCGGTCGCGCTCATCGAAAGCCTCGCAGCCGCGGTCCCGGGCGTTTCGCACCGATGTGGGCGGGGTGCGTGATGTCATCGACAGCGATCGCATCGGACTGGTCGCGCCGTTCGGCGATGCGCACGCTCTGGCCGACCACGTGATCGCCCTGCTTGCCGATCGCGAGCGGCGCCGCCAGATGGGGGACGCCGGCCGCCACTCGGTGCTGGCCCGCTACGGCCTCGATCGCCTGCTCGATGACGTCGACGGCTGTACCGCGAACTGCTGCACTTACGTAGAATCTCGCGATGCCCGTGCGCCGGCGCGCTGTGGATCGTGTGCCTCGTTGCCGCGCTCCACGGCTCTGTTCTTCATCTGGTACCAGAGCCGCGACTGGTCACGTCTCGTGGAGCGACCAGGATGGCTATCGCCGCCTCGGCGAGGTGCTGGCGACGACGGGGAAGTTCACGCGCTTTCCCGATCGCCACGCCGTTCGTGCCGGAGGTGATCCGCACGCCCGGCTATCCGGCTCTTCGTCGCCATCGATCTACCAGGTCTTCGGCGTGCGGCAGCTGCCGGTGGCGATCGCGCAGACGGCGCTCTTCGCGGTCATCGTGCCTGCTGGTCTTCGCGATCGGACGCGGCGCATCGTCGGACCGGACGGCGTGGCCGCGGCGCTGCTGCTGACGGCGCTCTTTCCGCCGATTCCGTATTTCGGCGCGCTCGTCATGACCGAAGTGTGGACGACGCTGTCGTTCACGCTCGCATGTGGCTGGCCGTTCGTGCGGTCGACGACCGCGATGCGCGCGCTTCGTGCTGGCTCGGCGTCGTCCTCGGCGTGACCGCGCTCAGCCGGCCCGTCTTCGTCCTGTTTCCGTTCGCGCTCGCCGCCGTCGGCCTCGTCGTGCTGCCGCTGTCGCGTCGCGCCCGCGGCCCGCGCCGTGCGCCACTGGGCGGCGATGCTCGCGCGCGTTCGCCGTCACGATGCTGCCGTGGTTCGCCTACAACTACGTCGACGCTCGGCGCGTTCACGCTGTCGCCCGCCGGCGGCGTCGGCCGCGGCATCTGGGAAGGGTCGTGGCAGGCCACGTGGTCGGGCCGCCTGCAGAACGAGCTCACCCACCTCGCCGACGACATCGACGACCGCGCCGACGCTCGACGCGCGCGTCGAGGAGGTCGCCGCACGCGAGCAGCTCGCCGCCGGAGCCGATGCTCGAGTACGTGCATCAGTGGCACGACATCCGCCGCATCTGGACGCGAACCGATCGATCCGCTCGAGCGCGCGCCGCGCCCGCGTCGCGGCCGACCGCGAATATCTGCGCGTCGGCGCTCGACGAACATCCGCCGCGCGATCGCCGGCGCATCTGGCGAAGCGGCTCGCGCGCGGCGTGTTCGTCCTGTGGGCCGCCGACATCCCGTTTCGCTACAGCGACATCAACCAGACTGCCGCCGCTCGTGATCCGCGCTGTGCTGGGCGGTGCAGGCGGCGATCATGCTGCGCGGCGCGTCTCGGCGTCGTGCGCGCTCGCGCGCAGCGGACGCTGGTCGAAGCGTGCCTGCTGGCCGCGCCGATCGTCTACGTCACCGCCGTGCACGTGCCGCTGCTGACCGAAGCGCGCCAGTCGCTGCCCGCGAAGCCGACCGTGCTGCTGCTCGCGACGATCGGCGCAGCGGATCTGACGGCCGCTCATTTGCCCGCGAAACGCAGGTTCATGAACGCGAGCATCTCGTGAAGCCACGCCGCCGGCTGTCGACGCCGCCGTCGGCGATCGTGTCGCGCGACCTTCATGCCGAGCAGCACGTTGTCGTCCATGCTGTTGTTGAGGAACAGGCCGTGGCGGCCGAGCGTGAGCAGGTTGGCGACCGCGTGAACGCCTTCGAGCACCGGGAATCAGGTGATCCTCGAAATTCAGCTCGTAGACCGGATAAGCGGTCGGGATGTCGGTGACGTGATAGTCCTCGACCTCCGTCCTCGGTCACGCCGTATCCCATCTGCATCAGATCGTGCAGCGCGATGCCGGTAGATCTCCTCGTCGCTGGCGTCCCAGAGCGGCTCGTCGCGCCAGCAGCGACAGCTCGATGCAGAGCACCGTGCGATCGGCGGGCACCATCTCGGCGCTGACGTTCTTCTGCTCGGACACGCGATTGACGCGGAACTGCCCGTCGAGCAGATACACCCAGTGGTAGTCGGTCAGCCGCGGCCGCTTGAGCGCGATGTAAATCAGCTTCAGGCTGCGATAGCGCAGCCTCGCCGCGTGCCCGGCGACCGCTCGCCGGCAGCGACGGCTGCATCATGCTGGACCAGCTGCGGCAGCGGCAGCGTCGACAGCACGCGCGTCGCACTCGATCGTTTCTTCGCGGCCGTTCGCGCGTGATACACGACGCGCGCGATGCGATCGCCGTCGCGCTCCAGCCTGACGACCGGCGATTCGAGCAGCACGCATTGCCAGCCGTCGCGCACTTCGCCGGCCATGCCCTCGTACAGCATGCTGATGCCCTTGCGCGGATACATGTACTTCGTGAAGTAGGTCGCCGGGTCCGCCTTGATGCCGAGCGCGCGCAGGATGATGTTCTTCAGATTCAGCTTGGCGACGCGCTGCGCCTGCTTCGACGAAATCTGCGACGTCGGCAGGCCCCACACGCGCGCCGAGTAGATCCCGAAGCACAGGTCGTAGAGCGTGCGGCCGAGGTTCCGGACGCCCCACTCCTCGAACGAGTCCTCCGTTCTTCGGCGGCGCGAACGTCGACTTGATCGTCGCCACCACGTAGTCGAAGACGATCCGCGCCGACAGCAACGGGCTCACGCCGAGCAGCACCTGCAGCATCTCGAGCGGATAGACGTACTCCTTGCCGCGAAGCAGCACGCGCGTGCCGCGCGTGAGAATCAGCGGGTCCTCGCCGAAGAACGGCCGGATGGCCTCGTGGATCTCCCGGCTCTCCGCGGTCTCGCGAATGTGAAAGGTGTGCGGACCGTAATCGACCGCGAAGTCGCCGACCGTGATCGTCCTGCCCATGCCGCCGACCGCGTTGTCGCGCTCGAGCACGGTGACGGGGTAGCCCAGCGCCGACAACCGCCACGCGGCCGACATACCGGCCGGCCCGGCGCCGAGAATGACGACTGCGTCGGCTTCGACATCCGCTACAGGCTGCTCGGCAACGACGAAGTAGTAGAGGTTCACGGCAAATGGCAGACGCCGGAACGGCAGCGTGAACGCTTCGCGAATCCGGAATCCTTCGCTCAGCCACTGGCGCATCCGCCCGGGCGTGGTGAACGTCAGGTGATCCGGATATCGGATCGGAAACTTGCCTAGCAGCAGCCGTCCGGCGCTCATCGTGACGTCGTTGGGGACGACCATGATCGCCCGTCCGCCCGGCTTTCAGCACGCGCCGCGCTTCCGCGAGCATCCGCCACGGTTCGCGCGTGTGCTCGAGGACCGCGATCAGCAAGCACCACGTCGAATCGACTCGCTGGCGAACGGCAGCTGATAGCCGTCGGCGCACAGCAGCAGCCGGCACTTGCCCGCGGCCCGACCGCACGCGGCGTCATCGACACGTCCATCTGCACCGGCGCGATGTCGTGCCCTCGAACATCATGCCCTTCGCCGCAGCCGACCTCCAGGATGTCGCGGCCGCGGATCCCCTGCACGCGCGCCAGCACTTCGGCGCGGTACATCGCGTAGAAGTAGCCGACGATGCCGGTGACCTGTGATTCGTGGCCTTCGACTTCGGCGACGTGCTCGTGAAGCGCACGCTCGCTCAGGCTCATGCCGACTGGCCAACGCCCGGACCCTCCTCGACGAGAAGTGCGCTGCAGCCGCCGAATGCCGTCCTCGAACGATGTCCGCGGCACGAATCCGAACCGTTCGCGCATCGTCGGTCGACGCTGTGGAACTGGATGAATTCCTCGGTCCGTGCCCTGTGCGCGACGCGTACATCTCGACGCCAAGCACGCGCGCCATCGTCTGGACGACTTCGTTGATCGCTGACCGGCGCGCCGGACGCGAAATCGACGGTGCCGCATCCGTCCGCGCTGCCAGCGCGCAGGAACCCGTCAACCGCGTCGTCGACGTACATGAAGTCGATCAGGTTCTTGCCGTCGCCGCGCATCGTGAACTCGCGCTGGCCGGCCATCACCGCCCGCAGCCAACGCGTCGTGATCTTGCGCGACGGCTTCGTACGGCCCGTAGGCGCCGAAGAACCGCACGTTCACGTAGCTGCCGACGGCATGCCGCCGTTCGGCGAAGAACCGGACGTACTGCTCGGATGCGAGCTTCGAGATCGCGTACGGCAGCGTCGGCGATCACCGGTGTTGGCGGCGTCACCGTCGCCGATCAGGCCGTCGTAGACCGCGCCGGACGAGGTGAAGACCAGGTGATCCACGGGACAATGCTCGAGGAAATTCACGAGCGGCGAGGTGTTCTACTCGAGATCCCAGCGCGGCCGCGCCGCCGACGCCGTGGGGTCGCTGTTGGCGGCGAGATAGAGCGCGGCGTCGGCCCGGCCGCCAACGGCGGCGGCCACGGCGCGCGACGTCGGCCTCGTCGGCAGGTCGCACTCGACGGGCGTGACGTGCGAGAGGCCGTGCCGCGCGACGAACGCCTCGAGATCCGTCGCGTGATGGTAGAGCGCCAGGATCTCCCAGCTTGCGCGGAGCGCAAGCAGCACGTTGTGGCCGATGAAGCCCGACGCGCCGGTGACGATGACTCATGTGACGTGATCGGACCGTCGCCTTCAGGCGCGGCCAGCGACTCGCCGTAGCACGTCGAGATCGCGTGTACCGCTGACCGCCTGGCGCACGCCGGACTCGAGCGACACCTTCGGCCGATACGCCGAGCAATGGCATCGCCTTTTCAATCGACGGCACGCGCAGATCCACTTCCGGGCCCGGATGCGGCTTGTAGACGATCTCGGACTTCGAGTTCGTCAGGCGCAGGATCATGTTCGCGAGCTCGAAGTTCGTGATGGTGCCCTGCGGGTTGCCGAGGTTGAACGCGTGGCCGACTGCTTCCGGCCGCTCCGCGCAGCGCAGCACGCCGTCGACGAAGTCGCTCGACGAAGCACCACGCGCGAATCTGCGTGCCGTCGTTGTAGAGCGTGATCGGCGCGTGCTGCAGCGCCTGGATGAGTCATCCCGCGGATGGCGCCGTCGCCCACCTGCCGCGGACCGTAGACGTTGAACGGACGGACGATCGCGAGCGGCAGGCCGTCTTCCTTGTAGTGGGCGTACGACAGGTGCTCGGACGCCAGCTTGCTCGCCGCGTAGACCCATCGGCTCTCGCCAATCGGACCGATGGTCGTGAGATCGTCTTCCTTGCCCTTGTGGATGAACGGACCGTAGACCTCGCTGGTCGAGAACTCGACGAACCGCTCGACGCCGACGTCGAGTGCCGCCTTGACGACCTGATGGGTGCCCAGCATGTTCACTTCCATCGTCGTCACCGCGTTGCGATCCACCGAATAGACGCCGGCAATCGCCGCGCAATGGATGACGACCTGGCACCCGTCGATCGCCCGGCGCGTCGCCACGTAGTCCATCACGTCGCCCTTGATGAAGTGCAGGTGCGGATGGTTTTCGAGGTGGGCGAACTGCAGCGCGTTGCGATGCAGGTTGTCGTAGACGACGATCTCGTTGTCCTCAATCAGGCGCTCCACCAGGTGCGAGCCGATGAAGCCGGCGCCACCGGTGATGCAGATGCGTTTGTTCGTCAGAGACATGCGCGCGTCTACCCGTCCTGACCGGTCCCTGTGCGAGCCAGCTCTGGCGCCGGTCTGCGCCGAGGCAGCTGTTCCTGTCGAAGCGGAACGAGTTTTTCACGCGGCACGCCGTCGCCGACCAGCGACGCCAGCTGCTGTCCGGACCGCTCGAGGGTCGCGACGATCATCAGGTCGTAGTTCACCTGGCCGTGGCCGCTGACCGCCAGCACCGGCATGCCGAGAAACTCGGTGCCGCTTTCGGCGTCGAAGATCGCGACCGGCTCGAGCCCGCATTCCTTGAGCGAGAGATACGCCAGCTCCGCGGCCTCGCCGCGGCCGTAGATCGCCACCCGGCGATCGGCGGAGGCGCAGTCCTGCAGCACGCCGCGCAGATGCTGCCGCACTTCTCCGTAGAGATGCAGCGAGTAGTCCATGAACTCGTAGGTCAGACGCGCCTTCTCGGCGATGCCGCGCGGCGTGATCAGATAGCTGATGCGGTTCGGCTGCACGTTGACGCACTTGATGTAGCCCTTGCGGACCAGGCGCTTCAAGTAGATGTTCGTCAGGCCGAGCGCGATGCCCAGCTTGGTGGCGAGCGCTCCGCTGCGTGACGCGCGAGTCCTCCTCGACAGCTTCGAGCAGCTTCAAATCGCGATGGGCTTCGATATCCATGTCCGGCCTGCTCACGGTGTGCGGTCCTTGATTTCCGGCGTCAGCCGGCGGTGTGTTCCTCGATCGCGCGTTCCGCGGCGTCCCAGTCTCGCGCGTCGTCGATCGCGAGACCTCGCTCGGCGGGCATGACATAGACGACGGTGCGGTCGCCGTACAGACTCGGCTCGGCGGCGAAGAGCAGCTGACGTGCGAAACACGTAGATCGCCTCGTTCATCGCCCAGACGTTCGGCAGATCCTGCCGCCGGACCGGACGACGCCGTACCGGTTCGCCCGATGACGAAGAGCGTCGCTGCCGCCTCCGTCATCCGCAGCCAGCATCCGCATCGGATTGAAGTGGGGCGGGACGGCGCGAGACGCCGACCACCGAATCGGCGCCGCTCGATTCGAGCAACCGCACGGCGTTGCGGATGTCGTCGGGCGTTCGAAAGCGGCGAGGTCGGCTGCAGAGTCATCACCGCGTCGCAGCGATAGCCCTCGTGATCGCGCAGCCACGCGACGGCGTGATCATCACCGGCAGGTGCGGCGTCGAATCGAGGGCCAGTTCCGACGGACGCATGAACGGCACTTCACAGCCGGACGCCCGCGCGATGTCGGCAATCGATGGATCGTCGGTCGAGAGGATGAGCCGGTCGAACACACCGGAACGCTGCGCGGCGTCGATCGAGTAGGCAATCAACGGCTTGCCGGCGAGCAGCTTGAGATTCTTTCCGGGCATGCCCTTCGATCCGCCGCGGGCCGTGACCACGCCGAGGACTTTCACGGTTCGGTCTTCATCGTTTCAGCCTTCAGACTTCGCACTTCAGACTTCGCGCAGGTCGTCCCACTGAATCAATCGATCCTTGGCGATTGCCTTTTTCGCCACCCGGCCGATCACCTCGCCCAGCTGCCGCGCCGGAATGCCGGTGCCCGGCCGCTTCGCCCAGACATCGTCCGGGCCGATGGTCGCGCCCGCGGCGATGTCGCGGATCGACACCACGCTGTGAAGCGCCATGTCCCGAACGTCCTGCTCCCCCGGCTGAATCTTCTTGGCCGCGCCGAGCGATTGCTCGATGGCACGGATGCCACGGACGAGTTCCTCGAGCTCCTGCGGCTCCATCGATCCTTGCTGATCGGGTCCGGGCAGCGAACGCGAGACGGTGAAGTGTTTCTCGAACAGCTGAGCGCCGGCGGCGACCGCCGCGAATGCCGCGAAGTTGCCGAGCGTGTGATCCGAGAAGCCAACCGGGACGCCGTAACGCTCTTTGAGCCCCGCGATGCATCCCAGCTGCACATGCGGGTAGGGCGTCGGATACGTCGACGTGCAGTGCATCAGCGCGAACGGTGTGCCCTCCGCGCGAATGGTCTGCACCGTACGCTCGATCTCTTCCGGGGTCGACATGCCGGTCGAAACGATCATCGGCCGCCCCTTGCGGGCGATGTGTCGTTGCAGCGGTAAATGCGTGAGCTCGCCCGATCCGGTCTTGTACGCCGGCACCCCGACGGTTTCGAGAAAGTCGGCCGCCTCGCGCGAAAACGGCGTCGACAGAAACAGAATGCCCTTGTCTCGCGCGCGGTTCCGCAGCTCGAAGTGCGCATCGCGCGAAAGCGCCGTGCGGGTGAGCAGATCGAACAGCGACTCGCCGACGTATGCGGCGGTGGCCCCTCCACGCAGCATCTCGTGCTCTGGAAAATGCGTCTGAAATTTGATCGCGTCGGCGCCTGCCGCCGCCGCGGCATCCACCAGCTCCGCGGCCAGCGCCGTGTCGCCGTTGTGGTTGATGCCGGCCTCGGCAATGACGAAGCAAGGCTGGCCTTCGCCGATCTGCCGGCCGGCGATGGTGATGTGCGTCGAGTCCGTCATCAGGTCCTCACGGTCGTCCCTCGACGGCGCTCGGGATCACCCTGAGGCTCGGGAAGGGTCGTGGCGGCATGGTCGAAGAATCGTTTCTGGGTATAGAGGTCGAGCGTCGCCAGCAGGTCCACGATCGTCTGGCTGGCGGCGGGCTTGTGGTAAATCGCCGACGACGGGTAGCGGCCGTGCGCCATCTGTGTCCGCACGGCGTCGAGAATCGAGACGCTCTCGTCAGCCGCATGGACGACGTTGTCAGCGTGAAGACGCCCCTGCTGCCGCACCCCGATGTTGACGACCGGCGTGCCCAGATACGAGCACTCCTTGATTCCCGCGGACGAATTGCCAATCAGGCAGGCGGTCCCCTTCAAGAGCGCGATGAACTCGTTCACCGGCAAATCGGTGATGAAGCGCATCGTGTCGGCCTGGTGACCCGCGTTCTCGCGGAAATTGCGCAGCAGATCCGCCACTTCGCCGGTACCGGCGTCGGGATTCGGCCAGATCCAGATCGTCGGCATCGCCAGCGCCGTCACCGCCTTGAGGGTTTCCTCGACGTGCCGCCGGTTCTGCCGTTCGGTGGTCACCGGATGTTGAATCACCATCAGGAACGGCCGCGTGACGTCGACTTCGTGGCCGACGCCGTAGCGATTGATCGTCTCGTTGGTGATCGCCGCCTCGAGCTCGGACGCCACCTCGACGTCGAGCGATCCGGTGTTGAAGACGTACTTCGGATTCTCACCCATCGCCAGCACGCGCCGCTCGGCGTCCTGGTTCGTCACGAAATGGAAGTGCGCCAGCTTCGTGATCGCGTGCCGGACGCTCTCGTCGATGCTGCCGCTGACGTCGCCGCCTTCGATGTGGGCAATCGTCTTGTTCAGATACGCCGCCGCCATCGCAATCGCCAGCTGCTCGAAACGATCGCCGCAGATGACCACGATGTCCGGGTCGGCGGTATGGAAGCCGTTGGTGAACTCGAGGGCGGTCAGGCAGGCGGTCTTCGCCATCGCCACGTGATTGCCGCCTTCGATCACGTTGAAGAGCGACGCGGAAATCGTGAAGCCGCCCGCGGCGATGTCCTCGGCGATGTGGCGGCTGTACTTGTCCAGCAGGATCGAGCCGCCCAGCATCAGCTCGAGCTCGATGGCCGGATGATCGTGGAGCTTCCGGATCAGGAGCTGACTGCGGCCGTAGTACGCCCGGCTGGTGATCGGAAAGCAGATTTTTCTTTTCGATCACACTCGTGCGGGATCGTGATTCACGACAATCGTCTTCCACTCGCAATAGACGTCGAGCGCTTCGGTGCCGGGCTCGCGAAAGCCGTTGCCGGAATTCTTGACGCCGCCAAACGGCATGTGCGGGCCCGCGCCGTACGTCGGGCCGTTGATCGACACGAGTCCGGCCCGGTAGCGGCTGATGAACTGCTCGATGCGATTGCTGTTGAGGGTGTGAATCGCGCCCGTCAGCCCGAACGCCGTACCGTTGGCCAGCCGAACCGCCTCGTCGAAATCGGCGACACGATACAGACACGTCACCGGACCGAACTGCTCTTCCTGCGACAGCTCGTCGTCCGGCGACACGCCTTCGAGAATCGTCGGTTCCATGTAGTAGCCGGGTGCGAGCGCGTCGACGCGCCGGCCTCCGGTCAACACACGCGCGCCTCGCGCGACCGCACGTTCGACGACACCCAACAGGCGATCGAGGCTCGCGCGGGAGATCACCGGCCCGCAGTCGTCCTGCGGTCCGGATCCGACCTTGACGGCGGCCGTCCGCGCCAGCATCGCCGCGCGAAACGCGTCGTAGACCTTGTCGAACACGATGATTCGGCTGCCGGCCGCGCACCGCTGGCCGGCGTCGATGAACGCCGACGCCACCGCGTGCTCCGCCGCCATCGTCAGGTCCGCGTCGTCGCACACGACGAGCGGATTCTTGCCGCCGAGCTCGAGGCACACCTTCGCCAGCACCGCGCGGCCGCTGACGGTCTGCTGAATGTGCTTCCCGGTCGGCACCGATCCGGTGAAGCTGACGAGGCCGACGCGACGATCCTCGACGAGCGGCGTGCCGACATCCGGACCAAACCCCTGGATGACGGAGCAGAGTCCGCGCGGCAGGCCGGCTTCCTGGAGCATTCGCGCGAACGCGATCGCGGTGTACGGCGTCTGCTCGTGCGACTTGACGACAACCGCGTTGCCACAGAGCAGCGCCGGAAAGAGCTTCCATGCCGCGCCGGCGAGGGGGCTGTTGAACGGCATGATCGCCGCGCACACGCCGATCGGCGCGCGCTCGGTCCGCACCGCCCGATTCGGCACCGGGCTCGTCATGGTCTTGCCGTAGAAACGGCTGCCCTCGCTCTCCATGAAGACGCCGAGGTCGGCGGACGATGCCACTTCGGCGACGGCGTTCTTCCACGGTTTGCCGGTTTCGGTCTGGACGATCTCGCCGAACTCGCGTTCCCTGGCGCGCAGCAGAGCGGCGGCGCGGCCGAGGATTTCGCCGCGGCGCGGGGCCGGCAGCCGGCCCCACGATTCGGCGGCCGCGGCGGCACTCGTGACGGCGCGATCGACGTCAGCGGCCGCGCCACGCGCGACGCTGGCAACGACGCGGTCGTCGATCGGGCAGCGTTTTTCGAACGTCTCGCCGCTCGCCGACGCGACCTCGGCGTCGTCTATCCAGTGGAGGATGTGCTGGGGATACATTCAGCGACGACCGGGGTCAGATCTTGATTTTTGCGGTTTGCGGGGATGCAAAAATCGAAGATCTGACCCCGACAGTTCGTCTGACCGTCTGGGCAATCGAGTCGGCGTCGAGGCCGTGGTGCGCCAGCACCTCGGCGTTGTTGCCGCACGCCGGGACGTCGGTGAGGCCGATGGATCGCACGTCCGCTCTGACGCCGGCGCGCGCGAGCGCCGCTGCGACCATGACGCCCTGGCCCAGCGACACGTAGTGATTGTCGAGCGTGACGATCGCCGGGAAGCGCGCCAGCGTGTCGGCGACCCACGCGTCGTCGATGCGATTCAGCCAGGGCAGATCGATCACGGCCGCGCTGACCCCTTCGGACGCGAGCAGATCCGCCGCACGCCACGCCTGACTCATGAGCAGCGGGCCGTATCCCACCAGCGCGACATCCTCGCCGGCACGCAACGTGACGCCGCGTCCGACGCGCAACGAGTAGGACTCGGGCAGCGCATACGGCAAATCAAGCGGCACGTTCACGAATCGGAGGTAGGTGCTGGCGGCGTTCTCCTCCACTGCCCAGCGAATGGCCAGCCGCGCTTCGCGTTCCGAGCACGGTTCGATGGCGACGAGCCGCGGCACCGATCCGATCGCCGAGATGTCGCGCACCGACTGGTGCGAGTGCCCGGGACCGCCGGGCACGAGACCGGCGAGCGTCGCCGTGTAGATGATCTTCCGGCCCTCGGTCGCGTTGTTGTAGATGTGCTCGTTCGCGCGCGTGGACAGGAAGCAGGCGAAGGAATGCACCACCGGAAGGATGCCATTGAGCGCCATCCCCCCGGCCGCCGAGACCATGTGCTGTTCGGCGATGCCGCACTCGATGAAGCGATCCGGCAGCTCCTCTTTGAACGCCTCGATCCCGCAATCCGACAGCAGGTCGCCGTCGAGCACGACGATGTCCTTCCGCGTCCGCGCCATCTGCAGCAGCTCGTCGCCGTAGGCGACGACCAGCCGCTCCGGCTGTGCGGGGGCGACACGGATGGGCCGCGGCGCCGGCGCCAGCGCCAGCGGCCGTGCACCAAGCGCTGACAAGCGGTCGTTGACCCTCGCGGTGATCTCGCCGACCGCGGCGAGATAGTCCTTCAACGACGGCGCGCCGGCGTGGAAGTGATACGTCTGATCGCCGCACGCCAGCCCTTCCATGAACGACACGCCTTTGCCCTTGATCGTGTCGGCGATCAGCACTTTCGGACGATCGGCGACGGTCGCGAAGTGATCGAAGACGTCGCGGATGGCGCGAAAGTCGTGGCCGTCGGCGCGCCGGACTTCCCAGCCGAACGCGCGAAACTTGTCCTCGAGAGGACCCGAGATCGCTGACCGCCGCGACGGCCGAATCGGACTGCAGCTTGTTGTGATCGACGATGGCGATAATCTCGGAGAGGCGTTCGTTCGCGGCGGGCTGCAGCGATTCCCAGATCTGCCCTTCCTGCAACTCCCCGTCGCCCGTCATCACGACGATGCGGCCGCCACGACGCGTGAAGCGGCGCGCACGCGCCATGCCGTAGGCCTTGGAGATTCCCATCCCCAGCGAGCCGGTGTTGGTGGCAATGAACGGCGTCTCGACGTCAGGATGGCCGGGCAGGCCGCCCAGCCTGCGGAGACGATGCAGCAGGTCGAAGTCGAGTTTGCCGAGCGCGATGAGCAGGGAATAGAGGGCAGGCGCGTCGTGTCCCTTCGACGAGAAGTAGACGTCCGAGCCTGGCCCGCCGCCGTTGGGATCGACCAGCGCTTCGGTCCACAGCCACGTGATGAGATCGGTGGAGCTGAAGCTCGAGCCGATGTGCCCCGAACCGGCCTGCATGATCATGTACAGCGTGTTGAGGCGGCAGACGTCAGCCAGGAGTTCCGCCCTTGCCACCGGATCGGAGGTGGCCGCACGCACCGCGTCGATCGACTCGCGCGAGACGTAGGAAAGCCCGCCTTCTCCGGCGAGCTGTTTGTCCGAATGATCTTTTTCGCCCATCAGCTATCCACGTTTGACCGCAGAGGCCGCGAAGGCCGCACAGTCAAATCTTTCTCTTCGGTTCGGTACGACCAAGATTGTCTCTGCGAGCTTGGCGAGCTCCGCGTTCAAGATTCATCGAGCAGTCCATCCGCCATCGACGACGAGCGTCGCGCCGGTCATGTACGCCGACGCCGCCGATGCG
Organism: uncultured Acidobacteriota bacterium; assembly: GCA_963792175.1. Lineage (GTDB taxonomy): Bacteria > Acidobacteriota > Vicinamibacteria > Vicinamibacterales > CAVVIG01 > CAWBVG01. The sequence goes on along the minus strand of CAWBVG010000002.1, from coordinate 88,164 downwards.
AGAAACAGCACCGCGCCGTTGTAGTCGTCGTCGCGCGCCATCCGGCCGAGCGGCGTGCGCTTCACGTATTCGGCGACGAACTCGGGTGCGTGGCCGGCTTCCTGCACGCCGCCAGGGACGAGGGTGTTGACGCGGACGCCCAATGGCGCCGCATACTCCGCCAGCCAGCGGGTGAAGTTCAGCATCCCCGACTTCGCGACGCTGTAGCCGATCGGCTTGTAGTACTCGTGTCCACCGCGGCGGCGATACTCGTAGACCGACTGATCCGGCGACACGACGCCGTAGGTCGACGAAATGTTGATGATGCTGCCCTGCAGAGCGCCATTCGCGCTGCGCGCCGCCCTGAATTCTGCCAGGAACTGCTGCGAGACGAGGAACGCGCTCTTCAAGTGCGAATCGATCATCACGTCCCACGACGATTCCGGATACTGCTCGAACGGTCCGTTGTCGGCGGCTGACGCGTTGGGCGGCGATCCGAGGCCGGCGTTGTTGACGAGGATGGTGGGAGGACCGAATCGATCGACGGCGGCGCGCATCGCCGCCGCCACGTCGCCGCGCTGCACCAGATCGGCGTGGTGCACCGACACGGCGCGGCCGTCGCGGACGAGACCATCGACGATCGCGCTTCGCGCTGCGGGGAGATCGAACACCGCGACCGAGGCGCCGGCGGAGACGAGGGTGCCGACGTACTGACTGCCCAGGCGGCCGAGCCCGCCGGTGACGATGGCAAGGTGGCCGTCGAGTCGAAAGCGATCGGGGAGGGTGTCGGGGTGGGTCAGGAAGAGGGGCTACCGCCCCGTGACTTACAGAAAACCTCAGAATTTGGCGCAAAACGCGCGAGTCTGGGGTCAGCCGTTCATGAATTGAACGTGTATTATTCCTGCACAGGGCGGGGGCTGTCAAGGCGGCCCCCCGCATGTTCAATGTACGAACACGAGCGGAGTCAGAGACGGAAGATGGTAGGCGCCTGCCGATCCTTCAGCGCGTTGCGCGTGTCGACCACCAGCATGCCGCCGTCCACCAGCGGCGCGTAGTCGAAGGCGCGGTGATCGGTGCAGATGACCGCGCAATCGGGCCGCGCCTGGATGGCATCCGCGAGATCGATCGACCGCAACACGCTGTCCGCCGTGCATCAGCTCGGGCACGTACGGATCCGAATAGCTCAACTGCGCGCCGCGCTTCGAGAGCGCATCCATCACGTCCAGCGCCGGCGACTCGCGCATGTCGTTGACGTCGCGCTTGTAGGCCACGCCGATCACGTGCACGCGCGATCCGTTGATCGATTTCTTCTGGGAGTTGAGCGCCTCGGCCACCCGATCGACCACGAAGTGCGGCATCGAGGAGTTGATCTGGCCGGCCAGCTCGATGAACCGGCACTCGAACCCGGTCTGCCGCGCCTTCCACGACAGATAGTACGGATCGATCGGAATGCAGTGCCCGCCGAGACCCGGACCCGGATAGAACGGCATGAACCCGAACGGCTTGGTCTTGGCCGCGTCGATCACTTCCCACACGTCGATGTCCATCGTGTGGCACATCAGCGCGACTTCGTTGACCAGACCGATGTTGACCGCGCGGAAGGTGTTCTCGAGCAGCTTGACCATCTCGGCCACGCGCGTCGAGCTGACCGGCACGACGTGCTCCACCGTGGCGCCGTAGAGGGCCGCGGCCGCCTCGGTGCTGGCCGGCCCGACGCCGCCGACGATTTTCGGGATGTTCCTGGTGTTGAACTGCTGATTCCCGGGATCGACCCGCTCGGGCGAAAAGGCCAGGAAGAAGTCGACGTCCGCCTCGAGCCCCTTCGCCTCGAGCATCGGCTGCACGACTTCATCGGTCGTGCCCGGATACGTCGTCGACTCGAGGATGATCAGCTGACCGCGCGTCAGCGTCGCGGCGACGGCTTCGACCGCCTTGACCACGTACGACAGATCCGGGTCCTTCGTCTTTCGGAGCGGCGTCGGGACGCAGATGTCGATCGCGTCCATCGCCGCGAGCGCCGCTCATGTCGGCGGTCGCGCGCAGCTTTCCGGCGCGGACGCATTCGGCGAGATCGCGTTCAGCGACGTCCGGAATGTAACTGCGCCCGCCGTTGATCTGATCGGCCTTGGACGTATCGACGTCGAAGCCGGTCACGTCGAAGCCCGCGTGTGCGAACTCGACGGCCAGCGGCAGACCGACGTAGCCGAGACCGATGACGCCGACACGAGCCGTGCGTGCGCGGATGCGTTCGAGGGTCGACGTGAGCGAAGAGGACTGTGTGGCCACCGCTACAAGGTCGAGAGGCGATCGGTACGAGGCTCAGCGGCGACGCGCTGGAGATCGGCGTCCACCATCATCTTGACGAGGCCTTCGAAGTCGACGGTCGGCGTCCACCCAAGCTGCCGGCGGGCCTTCGAGCTGTCGCCGATGAGATGCTCCACTTCGGCCGGGCGGATGAGCGCTGGATCCAGCTTGACGTACTTGTTCCAGTCGAGCCCGGCGCAGCCGGAACGCGATGTCGACCAGGTTGCGGACCGAGTGGCTGATGCCGGTCGCAATCACGTAATCGTCCGGCACGTCCTGCTGGAGCATGAGCCACATCGCGTGCACGTAATCGCCCGCAAAGCCCCAGTCGCGCTGCGCGTCGAGGTTGCCGAGCGAGAGCGTGTCCTTCAGCCCCAGCTTGATGCGGGCGACGGCGTCGGTCACCTTGCGCGTCACGAACTCGATACCGCGGCGGGGCGACTCGTGGTTGAACAACATCCCCGAGACCGCGAACAGGTTGTAGCTTTCGCGGTAGTTAACCGTGATGTAGTGCGCGAACACTTTCGAGACGCCGTACGGACTGCGCGGGTAGAACGGCGTCAGCTCGGTCTGGGGCACCTCGCGGACCTTGCCGAACATCTCGCTGGACGACGCCTGATAGATGCGGATCGACGGATCGACGTGCCGAATCGACTCGAGGACACGGGTCACGCCTTGCGCGTTGAACTCGCCGGTCAGCATCGGCTGATCCCAGGACGCGGGAACGAACGACATCGCCGCGAGATTGTAGAACTCGTGAGGACGCACTTCGTCGACGAGGCGGATGATCGACAACTGATCCAGGAGATCGGCCGGCTTGATCGTCACGCGATCGAGAATCGGCTGGATGCGCCAGAAATTCGGCGCGCTCGCGCGGCGAACCGTCCCAACGACCTCGTAACCCTTCGAGAGCAGCAACTCGGCGAGGTAGGATCCGTCCTGTCCGGTAATTCCGGTGATAATGGCTCGCTTGGACATGGTGAAGCATGAGATCTTAGCATGAGCGCCGACGAACTCCATACGCTCGAGCGCGAGCGGCGCGTCGCCGATCGTCGGTACAACGATGCCCTGACCGCGTTCGACGTCGCGCTCTTGCGCACACCTGCGCGCGCCGACATCGGGATGCTTGCCGAGGTGACGCCGCCGCCGCTGCCGGCGGGCTGGCGGGCTCTGGGTCTGCGTGTGGTTGCACAGTGGCTTGCGCCATGGTTCGATCGGCAGCGCGCGCGCGACGCGCGGACGGCCGAGGCAATCGAGATGCTCGTGAATCGCGACCACGAGCGAGCGGTCGCCTTCGAACAGTTCCAGTCGGCGTTGATCACCTTCCTGCAGCAGATCACCGCGTTCATCGACACCAAGGATCGTCAGCTCAGCGCCGTCGCCGCGGGACGGATCGACGATCAGCAGAAAACGCTCGCCGCCCTACAGCAGCGGCTGGACGACACGCTACCCGAACTGCGCGCGCAGGTCGTCGTTCTCCAGCGCGCGATGGAAATGCTGAAGCGCCAGGCCGCCGACGCGGGCCCGGGACAGACCGTGGCCACCGGCCCCGCCAGTGCCGCCGCGCCACCAAGCCAGTCGACGGACGATTACAAGTACGTCGGCTTCGAAGATGCCTTTCGCGGCTCGGACAACAGCGTCGCGGAAAAGCTCGAGGCCTACCTTCCGATCTTCGCCGGCGCGCGCGACGTCGTCGATCTCGGCTGCGGCCGCGGCGAGTTCCTCGCCGCCTTGCGGTCGGCGGGCGTGACCGCGCGAGGCGTCGACACCAACGCCGCCATGGTGGCGGTGGCGCGCGAACAAGGCCTCGACGTCACGCGCCACGATGCGCTCGGCTACGTCGCCAGCCTGCCCGACGAGTCGATTGGCGGCGTCATCGCGACCCAGGTCGTCGAACACCTGGAGCCGTCGTACCTCTTCAAGCTGCTCGACGCGTTATCGCGAACGCTGCGGCAAGGCGCGCCGATCGTGCTCGAAACGATCAACCCTGCGTGCTGGTACGCCTTCTTCAGCAGCTACATCCGCGACATCACGCACGTGCGCCCGGTCCACCCGGAGACGCTCCAGTACCTGCTCCGCGCCAGCGGCTTCGAGCGTGTGGAAATCCGATACCGGTCGCCGCTGCCCGATCACGTGAAGCTGCAGATGGCTTACGTGCCAGAGGACCTTCGTGTCGCCGCCGATGCATCCGCCGCGACGCTCACGAGGCTGGTGGACACATCGAATGCGAACGCAACGAGGATGAACGAGCTGATGTTCGCCCACATGGACTACGCCGTCGTCGGCTACCGCATCTAACCGCGGAGCACGCAACGCTCGCAGAGAAACGATTCTCTCTGCGTTCTCAGCGCGCCCAGCGGTTAAACCGTGTCACCCGACCAGGCGCTCGACGACACCGTCCCAGGTAATCAGCCTGGCACGCTCGAAGCCGGCATCCCCGAGCCGCCGCGCCAGCGGCCGATCCGCGGCGAGTCGCGAAATCGCCGCCGCGATCGATTCGGCGGTCGGCTCCGCCACGATGCCATTGACACCGTCTTCGACGAATTCGAGCGGCCCGCCGGCGTCGGTGGTCGTGACAATTGGTTTACGCGCCAGAAAGGCTTCGAGCGTCACGTAGCCATAGTCCTCGTCGATCGGCGGGTAGACGACCGCGAGCGCATTCGCGTACAGGCCGACAAGCTGCCGATCGTCGATATCGCCGGTGAACGTGATCCGGTTGCCGAGATCGAGTCTGCCGACGATGTCGTCCAGCCGGCGCCGATCGGCGCCGTGTCCGGCAATGACGAGCTTGACGGAGCGGTCCGTCAGCGCGAGTGCGCTGACGATCAGCTCGACTCGCTTGTTCAATTCGAGACGTCCGACCGACAACACGTAATCGCCTGGCTCGCCGGACTCGAGGACGCCCGCGAGCGGCGGCGGATGATAGAGCGGCTCGGCGACCAGGCCGTTGTATTTGGCCAATCGCGTGGCGGTGTTACGGGCGTTGCTGAACAGCCGCTTCGATTCCGCGAGCGCCTCGGTATCGAACCCAATCAGGCGATCGCGAAGCCTGACGTCGGCCTCGGTATGGCCGAACTCGCTGTACGGTGTGCCGCACAGATCGTAAATCGCGCGGTACTGATGAAACAGCCAGGTCACCTTGTTCGGATGGCGCACGAAATAAGTGGGGAACTTCGTGGCGATCACGAGATCCACGGTCTCGTAATTCGCCTCGGACAGATCGACGAGCCTCCACAACGCCGCCTGCGCGAGCAGTTCGCTCTTCGGATAGGGCTTGAACGGAATCGAGACTTTTTTCGCGCGGTAGCCGAGGCGGCGCAACTCGCGCACGAGACCGCGGACATGCCGCTCGGCGCCGCCGTAGACGAACGGCACGTGCGCTTCACACACAAGAACGGTACGAACGGCGGGCATCGAGGCTGATGAGTGCGGTCGGCCCGACTATATCATCGCGGTGACGACGATCACGCTGTGCTACCATCCGAAAACCCGGCCTCAATGGAGCAATTCTCGCGACGCGCGCTGGGTGTCAGCGCGCTGTACGGCCTCCTGAGCATCCTGTTCTGCCTGCCACTGTTTGCCAGACCGTTCGGGCTGGGTGCCGCCGACTGGGATCGGCAGCTGTTCTACTTCGGCGAAGTCCTCAAGAACGTCGTGACGTACCGCCAGGCGCCGTTCTGGAGCCCGTGGCAGTGCGGCGGCAACGTGATGTGGCAGCACCCGTCGGTCCCGCTGCTCAGTCCTGTCTACCTCCTCGTCGCCATCATGCCGCTCGCCCTCGCGGTGAAAGTGAACATCGTCCTGCACTACTGGATCGGCTTGCTCGGCATGCACTGGCTGTTGACGCGCGCCGTGCGGCTGACATTCCTGCCGCTGGTCGTCTACGCCGCGTCCATCTTCACGCTCTCGGGATCGCTGGCGCTCCACCTCGCCGCTGGCGATAGTGCCTTTCTGCCGGCGTTCTATCTGCCGTGGCTGCTGTGACTTCCTGCACCTCGCCTTTCAGTCGGGGCGGCTGCGCCCGGCTCTCGCGGCCGCGGCGATTCTGGCGGTCACGATCTACAGCGGCGGCGTGCCGGTGATACCGATTGCGCTGCTCGCGATCGGCGGCCTGGCGGTCGCGACTGCCGTTGTCGCGCGCGACTGGCGACCGTTGGCGTTCGCGCTCGTCGTCGGGACCTACGCTGCGGCGTACGCGGCGCCCAAGCTGCTGCCGGTTGCGGAGTTCGTGGCGAGCGATCGCTTCTCCGACACACGGACCGCCACCGATCATCCGGACCGGATGACCGGCGACATGGTGTGGCGCGCCTACACCGATTCGTCGCTGGGCGTTGACGCGCGGCTCTCAGGCGTGCAACGGCACAAGTGGGCGGAATACGGAAACTACATCGGGATACTCGGCGCGATCGCGATCGGCGTGAGTCTCTTGTGGCCGTTTGCGGCGCGAACGATGCCCGGACGTCAGCGCGCGGCTGCAATCGCCGTGCTTGCGACGTCGTGTCTGATCCTCTCCGCGGGCGAATTCCATCCCTTCTCGCCCGCATCAGGCCTGGCCGCCGTGACGTCACTCGGTGGGTGGAGCCGCTACACGATCGCCGTCGTGCTGTTCGGCGCGCTGGCGATTGGCGCGGCCGGCCGGCACGCCGTGGATCGCTGGCTCACGACCCCGCGGCGGCAGTATGCCGCGACCGCCGTCTGTGCGATCGGCGTCGTCAGCCTGGTGTTCGTCAACCAGCGGCCGTTCGCGAACGCATTTTCGCAGCCACCGCAGGCCGCCGGCTTCAGGGTTCCCGAGCCGGTCACGCACCCGTGTACCGAGCCGCTGCAGTTGATCCGGGGCGCCGATGTGGCGCGACCACTCCTCTGGTCCGAGGACAACGCCACGATCTCGGACATTGTCTTCACCCCCAACCGCGTCCAGTTTGCCGTCGTGGGAGGTTTCGCGCCGTCGAAGATCTATCTCAACGAGAACTACGCACCAGGCTGGCGGAGCAGTGCCGGACCGGTCCTCCTCGACCCGGCGTCAGGCGGCAAGATGTACGTGCAGCTCGCGGCCGGACAGACCGGCACGTTCGCCTTCTCGTTCGTGCCACCGGCACTGACGTCCGGGGTCTTGCTGTTTGTCGTCGCCCTGGCGGCCTCGGCTCTCGCGTGGAACCTCGCGCTCGCACCCGTGATCGCGGACCGGACGGCCGCGCGCGAGGCCGCGGTCGCGACACGGTCGTTTGCGGATCGTGCGGAGCAGGCGACAAAAGGGTTGATCCTGATATCGCTCGCGGCAGCCATCGCCGTCAGGGCGTTCGTCGCCGACGGCAATCAGACCGGCTTCGCCGCCATCGCCGCCGCCAGCTTCGCGGCGGCATGGGCGATCAGCGGGCTCTGGGAGAACGCCGCCGGCCTCGTGCTCGGAGCGACGTTCCTCGCGCCGGCGGTCTTCTCGCGCTTCTGGGTGCACGACCCGAATGCGTATCCACTGTTCCTGACGAGCGGATTGCTTGGGGTGATGTGGCGCCGAGGGTCGTGGCGGCACTGGAGCCTGCCGAAGGACTGGCGTGTGCCGCTCGTCGGTTGGGCGCTCGCGGCGGCGGTCAGCTGGCCGATCATCGCCCTGCGCGAGGTCGACTTCCATCCTGAGCTTCCAGGCATGCTCGACCTTCCGGCGTCCGCCATCGCACTCAGCGCACGGTCGTCGATTGCCATCGCCGCCGACGCGGCGGCGCTGCTGATGCTCGGGATCCTGTGGCTCGACTGGCTATTCCAGCAGTACTCCGGCGATCGCCAGCGTTTCCAGCGATCGCTCGTCATGCCGCTGCTGGCGGGCGGCTCCATCGCCTGCGCGGTCGCCGCCTATCAATTGTTCGGCGACATCACGTTCCTGAATGCCGGCTGGGCGCAATTCCATCGCACCGCCGCCACGATGATGGACGCCAATGGCTTCGGCATCGCCGCCATGCTGTGCGGTTGCGGGTTCCTGGCGTGCCTCGATCGCGGTCGCGATCGCCAATGGAATGTCGCGATGCTCGGCGGTTTTGCCCTGTCGCTGGTCGGAACGTGGGCGTCCGGCTCGAAAACGGCGCTCGTCGCCGAGATGATTGCGCTGGCGATCGCTGGCGTGTCGCTGGCGCGGCCTTCGGGATCGAGCGCTCCCACACGCCGCCGCGGACGGCTGGCCGTGCTCGGGGTCGCGTGCGTGACCGCCGGCGCATTGCTGTTTGCCTTGAGGGACACCGGACCGGCGCTCCGGATAGGATGGATTCTGCCGCGGGCATCGTTCGACTCGATCGCCGGCTTTTCGAGAATGCTGTGGGACCGCGGGGGATACGGACGCGCGGCCCTCGAGATGATTCGATCGCATCCCTGGTTCGGCGTCGGGCTCGGCTCCTTTCCGCTGATTGTCGGCGACTATCAGTTCTCTCACCTGGGCGGCCCGCTCGCCCCGGACAATGCGCAGAACTGGATCCGCCACAATCTCGCCGAACTGGGCACGGTCGGCAGCCTGGGCTGGATCGCGTGGGCCGTGTGCCTGGCAATCGCGGTGTTCCGCCGTCCGAATCGCGCGCGCGATCGGTCCGCCACCGTCGTCGCCGGCGCGCTCGTTGGCATCGTCCTCGTCTCTCAGGTCGGCATGCCGACCCAGAACGCGGCCGTGGCGATGGCGTTCTGGACGTTTCTGTTCTGGTACTTCTCGGATCGGTGGCCGGCCATACCGAACGGCGAACGTCAATCCGCCGCGTCGTGGCAATGGATGCTGCTGGCGGCAGTCATCGTCGTGTTTGCGATCGGGACGTTGCACACCAGCCTGACCTCACTCAGGGTTCCCATGCGCGCCAGGCAGGGTGGCTGGAACTACGTGTATGGGTTCCACGAAATCGAGCACACGCCGGGCGGCGACGCGTACCGGCCGACGGATCAACATGCGGTCGCGGTCGTCCGCGCCTCCAGCCCGGTGGTGAAGCTGGCAGTGTGGGTGACGCGTCCGGACGTCGCGACGCATCCGGTTCTGGCGCGCGTGTGGCACGACGACCGGCTCGTGCTCGAGACCGTGCTTCGCGACAATCAACCGGTGACCACCGACGTCATCATCGACCGCGAGCCACGAATGTTGATGGTCCGGACTTATCTCGACCGAACGGTGCCGCCGTCGCCGCCCGACCTTGGTCTGGCCGTCCAATGGACGTTCGTCGACACACCGCAAACCGCTCACGGTCAACCGGTGCGGTAGCCGTCAGAGCCCCGCGATGATCGCCACATCAGATTCGACGCGCCGCGGCGCGGACGCATTGCTCTGGACCGTGTACGTGCTCGCGCCGAGTTTCGGCGCCGGACTGGTTCACGGTGTCCCGCTCGGTCCGCTCGGCGCCGTCGCCCTGCTGCTGATCTGGTGGCTCGTGCTCGTTCGCTGGCGTCTGCCGGGTGGGCCCGCGGCTGCTGCCGCGGGCCTGGCGGCGCTGTTCGTCGCGAGCGTCATTCCAGGCGAGCCGGGTTTCCGTGGACGGTACGACGCGGATTCGGCTGCCAGCGCCGGTACGCCTCCGGATGTGACGCGAGTCGATCGGCGGCTGGACTTTTCCAACGACGCCACGGAGCTGCCGCTCGCCTCCTTCGATGCCAATCAGGCGTTTGCGGCGGTGTGGGACGGTCACTGGTGGAGCGCTGGCGAGGCGCCTCACATGTTCTATCTGTACGCGCCGGGTGCCTCGGCGGAGCTCGTCGTCGACGGGATCGTCGTTGCGACCGTGACGCCGCCGGACGGGTGCGCGCACCGGCGTCGCGGCGCCGAGCCGCGGCTGGCATCAAGTCTACGTACACCTCTCGTCACCATATGCCGCACCCCGTCGTTTTGCGGCGGGCGAGCAGATCGCTGGGCGGCAGATCCCGTTCAGCGGCAGCGCCGTTCGGACCGTTCGCATTGCGGAATGGCAGCTCAGGTTTCTACGCGCGTGGGATATCGCCAAGACAGCGTTCGATGTGTGTGCGCTCCTGCTGCTGACGTGGCTCGTTGCCGGAGCGGCCGGCGATTTGTGGCGACGTGCCGCTCCCGGCGGACTTCAGTCCGCGCCGATCGCCGGACTTTTCGGTCTCGCGGTCATCATCGAAGCGTGGGTGTTTGCCTCGCCCGCGGCCGGCCGCCTGTTGCGGCGCCCCGCCGGAGACCATTCTCCGGTTCAGCGAATCTTTCTTGAACCCGTGCGAGGGTTTTTCGGCGACAACCTCTTCGGCACCGTATTCGCCGGACGCGTGCTGGAAGGATTGGCGATCGGGATCGTGGCGGCCATCGTCGCGTCGATCGCCGTTGCGGCCAGTCGGCGAGTGGCGGACTCCGGTCCCGCGCCGCTGCGACACCTCGAACGGCTCACGAGCTCGCCACTCTGGGGCAGGCTGCTCGTCGCGGCCGTGGCCGCGTACACGTTCTGGATTCGCACGCGAGGCCTCTCGGATCATTTCTTTCTGATGGGCGATCAGATCCGGGACTGGACGATCGCGCTCGGTCCATTCGCGAACCTGCCGCTCGTCGGCGCCCCGAGCAACGGCGGCGGCAACAGTTTCGGGCCGGTGTATTACTGGGTGCTCTGGGCCAGCCGTGTCACGATCGGTCCGCTGGTCGACAATCTGCCCCATGCGGGCGGAATCGGGCTGGCCGCCGCACAGTCGTTCGCCGATGCCGTGCTGTGTACGGGAATTCGAAAAGCGAGCGGGTCGTGGGTGTTCGCGGTTGCGACCGTGTTGGTGATCGCGTCGTGTCCGTTCGATCTCGCGCTCTCCTCCGTCATCTGGAATCCGGTGCTGGCCGTGACGTTCGTGAAGATCGGAATCGGGCTGCTGCTCGCGTGGGCGAACGATCTGACGCGACCGCGGCGCCTCGTCGTGTTCGCCGTCGCGTGGCTCGCGGTCCAGGCGCACACGCCGGCGCTGCCGGTGGCGGTGTCGATTGCCCTCGGCCTCGTGCTCCTGGCCCGTCAACGCGGTGTGCCGGTCCTCGCCGCCGTGGCGGAGGCGGCGTGCGTCGTGATCGTGCTGCAGGTACCGTCGATGCTGACGTCAGCGTCGGTTCAGCCGACCCGCGTCGTCAGCGCGCTGCAGCATCCGCGACAGCTCCGCATCTTCGAGGCATTCCGAAGCGTCAGCGTGTCGATGGAATCGATGGCTGCGGCGCCATTCGCCGCGCCGCAGATGGCGTTGGTCCTCATCTGCGGCGCCGGAGCGCTGCTCAGGGCGATTGGTGCCTTTTCACCCATCTCGGCCATCACCGTGTGGCCGCTGGCTCTAACTGTTCTGCTGTGGGCGATCTGGCCGGAGGCGTACGATTCGTACTTGTATATGACGGTCGTGCCTTCGGTGGTTCTCATGCTGGCGTGGACGGCGCGTCTGTTGCCCGCGCCTGCCGGTCGCGCCGCCGCGGCCGCCTGCCTCCTGGCACTCGCGCTTCTCGTTCAGAAACCGCGGATCGACCGTGCGGCCACGCTGTTCCGGTTGCCGGAGTATGGCGCGCTGGTCCGCGGCGCCGGGACAATCGTCCAGCGTCAGGAACCGATGCGACGAATCGACGCGCCGTTCGTGCGGGAAGCGACCGATCCGGAGTTCCTCTTCCGGGTTCTCGGCGGCCGGATCGATCGCCAGGCGCCGGTGGCTGCCCGGATTTCCGCAGCGGGGGAGGTGAGCTACGTCCACTGATCCCCACAACCTGCGCCCGGCAGGTCCGACGGCGCTGGAGATCGGCACGGTGCTCGCGTGCTTCGTCGGCATCGCGCTGGTCATCACGTTTCCGCTCGTCTTCCATCTGACGACCTACCTGCCGAACGACCTGGGCGATCCGGTCCTGAACGCGTGGATCCTCTGGTGGGATGCCAGCGTGATCCGGAACGGGTTTCATCAACTCTGGGATGCACCGAGTTTTCATCCGTACGCGCACACGCTGGCCTATTCCGATCATCTTCTCGGCATCGCGGCGCTGACGGCGCCGCTGCAGTGGCTGACCGCGAATCCGGTGCTCGTGTACAACCTCGCGTTCATCGCCTCGTACGCGAATGCCGGCATCGGCATGTACCTGCTCGCACGAGTGGTGACCGAACGACGCGACGCGGCGGCGGTGGCGGCGGCGATCTATGCATGCTCGGCGTTTCGAGTGGCGCATTTCGCACACCTGCAGTGGCTGATGACCGGATGGCTCCCGCTGAGCCTGTGGGCGCTCCATCGCTACTTCGCCACCGGCGCCTGGCGGTATCTGCTCGCGAGCGGATTCTTCTATGTGATGCAGTGCCTCACCGCCAACTACTTTGCGTACTTCGGCCTGCTGCCGCTCGCTGCCGTGGGCATGGCCGAGATGTGGCGCCGACGCCCGCCGCCAGTGCGCACGGCCGTCCATGTGATCGCCGTCGCGGTGCTCGCCGCTCTGGTGCTCGCGCCGATCGCGCGCGTGTACTATCGTGTTCGGCAGGAGAATAATTTCCGGCGGACCTCGGATGAAATCGAACGGCTGAGCGCGGACGTCAGTGACTACTTCCGCGGACACAATCGAATCTGGCTCTGGCGGCATGCGCGTCGAGGCACTGGAGAGCACGAACTCTTTCCGGGCGCCGTCGCGCTGGTCCTTGCCGGTATCGCGCTCTCGACCAGGCGCGGCCGGGCCATACCGCATGCCGGACTGTACGCGGCGATCGCCGCGACCGCCTTCGTCCTCTCGCTCGGTCCCCACCCGACGGCCTGGGGCCATCGCGCCGCGATTGCCGGCCCATACCAGCTGCTGCTCGATGTCGTGCCGGGCCTCGACGGGCTCCGCGCCGTTTCCCGGATGGGCCTTCTGGTGATCCTGGCGCTGGCCGTGCTGGCCGCGCAGGGAGCGGTCGTCCTGCTCGATCGCGTCGGATCCGGACGGACGTGGGTGGTCGTGCTCCTCGGCGCGCTGATCGTCACCGAATCGTGGGCCGTTCCCGTTCGCACCGCGGTATTCGATCCGATTCCCGATCCGGACGACCGCCGCGCCTACGAATTCCTCCGCCAGAGCGCCGCGGGTCCGGTCCTGGAACTGCCATTCGCTACGGACGACGAAGCGCGCCAGATGACGTATCAGTACTTCACGCTCGTGCACGGTCATCGCACGATCAACGGTCACAGCAGCTACGATCCGCCGCTGCTGCGGCTGCTGTCCGGCCGCGACCAGGGCTTTGGCGACGCGAATCATCTCGGCGCCGCTGTCGCTTGCGTTCGCGCGCTCGGCGCACGATATGTCGTGGTGCATGGCGGCCGGTTCGACAGTCCCGCAACGGAGACGGCCCTGCTTCACGAGTTCGAGAGCGGACCGATCGCGGAACGGCACGACTTCGGCCGTACCGTCGTTTTTGCGCTGGCGGAGGATGTCCCACCGGTGGAAGGCGTTTCCCATCCGATTCCGCACACCGCGATGCGCGCGCGATCGTCGCATTCGCCGGACAGGCTTCCGCTGCTGTTCGACGGCAATCGAGACAGCCGGTGGCTGAGCGCCGGCCGGCAGACCGGGCGCGAATGGATCGAGATCGAGCTCGACAAGCCTCGGGACGTCGGGCACGTGAGAATGCAGACCGCCGAACGGAGCTTCGGCGACTACCCGCGTGAGCTGACGATCGAGGCCGTGGAACCCGCCGGGACCAGAACGCTTTTCAGCGGGTCGGTGCTGCCGCACTTCGCTCGAGGATTCCTCGTGGATCACGCGTACCCCATCGTCGACGTCCCACTGCCGCCGAATCGCGCGCGCGTCATTCGCCTGCGGCAAGGTGGCGTGACGGACGAACTGTTCTGGTCGATTCACGAGCTCGAATTGCTGGAGCGCGTTGACAGCGGCACGCGCTCGACCGGTGACACGCGTTGACCGAGATTGACGTCGCAGTCGTCGGCGCCGGCGTCACCGGACTGGCCGCGGCCCGGGCGCTCGCGGCGCGCGGCCATTCGACCTGCGTCCTCGAGCGGCACCCGCGCCCGGGTCTCGACACCAGCACGCACAACAGCGGGGTCATTCACGCGGGCATCTACTACCCACCCGGATCGCTGAAAGCCCGGCTGTGCGTCGAAGGGCGACGGCTGATGTACGCGTTCTGCGCCCGCTACAACGTGCCGCACCGTCGGTCCGGCAAGCTGATTGTCGCGCACGACGACGGCGAGGTCCGCCAGCTCGAAGCGCTCAAGGTGCGCGGCGACGGCAATGGCGTGGACGGGTTGGAGCTGGTCGATCGGGCGTTCATCGTCGCACGCGAGCCAGCGGTGTCGGGCGTCGCCGCTTTGTGGTCACCCGAGTCGGGCGTGGTCGAAGCCGAGGCGCTCGTCAAGACGCTGCTGACGACCGGCGCCGACGCGGGCGCTATCTTTCTGCCGGGCACGCGGTTGATCGGCGCCGACCGGCATGCCGACGGCATGGAGCTTGCGCACGGAGCGTGAATCGATCCGGGCCCGGACCGTCGTCAACGCCGCGGGCTTGTACGCCGATGACGTCTCGCGCCTTCTCGGAGGAGAGACGTTCACGATCTACCCGTGCCGTGGCGAATACGTCGAGCTCACGCCGTCGAAGCGATCGCTCGTCAACGCGCTCGTCTATCCCCTTCCGCATACGCACGGTCTTGGCGTGCACCTGGTGCGAACGACGGACGGACACGTCTGGCTTGGACCGACCGCGTCGTTCCAGGAGCGGAAAGACGATTACGAGAGCCATCGTCTGCCGGTCGAAGCCTTCCTCGAGCCGGCTCGCCGGCTGCTCAAGGACGTGAGGCTCGAGGATCTGCGGCTCGGCGGCAGCGGCATCCGCGCGAAAATCCATTCGCCCGCCGAGTCGTTCGCGGATTTCCTGATCCGCCGCGATCGCGAGAATCCGTTCGTCGTCCAGGCATCCGGTATCGAGTCTCCCGGGTTGACGTCGTGCCTGGCGGTCGGCGATCTCGTCGCGACGATCGTCGAACGCGATCTCACGGACTGAATTCGATATCCACGGCGTTGAACTGCGGCGCGGGTTCCCCGCCCGTTCAATCGCCGAAACAGCCCGTCCAACGCACAACCACGCTCGAACCGAACGGTTACCCGAGTTGCTCACAGCGGCAAGCCAGACGACGCGATGCGGTGTCCAAAGAGGTGTACGGATGCCCGCGTCGAGAATGGAGGCCATATGCGCCGGTACACGATTGGTGCGTTCGTCGCGTTGCTCGCGGCCGCGGGCCTGCTCGCGCAGTCCAGCGTCGGTATCATCCGGGGGACCGTGAAGGATCCGAGCGGCGGCGTTGTGCCGGGCGCGACCGTCCGTCTCTCGCACGCGCCGGACGCTGACCGGACAACGATCACCGACGCCAAAGGCGAATTCTCATTCCTCGCCCTTCCGCCCGGACCGTACACCATCACCGTCGCATTGAGCGGTTTCACCGAGAGCACACGACAGGTTGCCGTTCAAGCGGGAGCCGTTGTTCGCGTGTCGCTGGAGCTTCGTGTGGGCGCTGTGGCGGAAACGGTGGCAGTCACGGCCGCGTCGCCGACCATCGATACCAGCTCGAGCTCGGTCGTCGGAGCGCAAATACGCGGGCGTCGCCGGCGGGATGCTCTCCGCGCCTCTGCTGCTTTCCGCGGCACCGCAACCGCTCGGTTTCAACACCGAGGCCTACGACCGCATCTCGGACAATCAGTGGCACAACGCGGCCAGCTCACCGTTGTCGACCTTTTCGGCCGACGTGGATACGGCCTCGTACGCCAACGTCCGCCGCTTCCTGAATCTCGGGCAGGCGCCGCCGAAGGACGCGGTCCGGATCGAGGAGCTGATCAACTATTTCTCCTTCAACTACCCCGAGCCGCGCGACGGCCGGCCGTTCTCGGTCACGACGGCGATTGGCGACTGTCCGTGGAACCCGACGCATCGCCTGGCGCTCGTCGGCCTTCAGGCACGGCGCATCGACGCGACCCACATCCCGCCGCGCAATCTCGTCTTCCTGATCGACGTGTCGGGCTCGATGTTCGATCCGCGCAAGCTGCCGCTCGTCAAAGCCTCTCTGGCGATGCTGGCGCCGAATCTCACCGACAAGGATCGCGTCGCGATCGTCGTCTATGCCGGCAACACCGGCCTGGTCCTGCCGTCGACGTCCGGCAGCGACACGCCCACGATTCTCGACGCGCTGCGGCGCCTCGAAGGCGGCGGATCCACCAACGGCGGCGCCGGCCTGATGCTCGCCTACAAGGTGGCGCAGGACCACTTCATCAAGGGCGGCGTGAACCGCGTGATCCTGGCCACCGACGGCGACTTCAACGTCGGCGTCACGGATCAGGGATCGCTGCTGCGGCTCGTCGAGGAGAAGCGCGCGAGCGGCGTCGCGCTGTCGGTGCTCGGATACGGGATGGGGAACGTCAAGGATTCGACGATGGTCAAGCTCGCGGATGCGGGCAACGGGAACTACGCCTACATCGACTCGCTCGCCGAGGCGCAGAAAGTGCTCGTCGAGCAGGCCGGCGGCACGCTGGTGACCGTGGCGAAAGACGTCAAGCTTCAGGTTGAATTCAACCCGCGCGCCGTCGGCGCCTACCGGCTGATCGGGTATGAGAAGCGGATCCTCGAGGCGCAGGACTTCAACAACGACAAGAAAGACGCGGGAGAGATCGGCGCGGGTCACTCGGTGACCGCGTTGTACGAACTGATCCCGGCCGGCCAGCCGATGGAAGGCGTGTCGATCGATCCGCTCAAGTATCAGACGACCCAGGTGGCGGCGGCCGCGCCGCCTGGCGAAGCGATGACCGTCAAGATCCGCTACAAGGCGCCGGATGGCGACGCCAGCACGCTGATGACGACGGCCGTCGCCAATCGGACGCAGTCGATTCCGGAACTGGGATTCGCCGCGGCCGTGGTCGAATTCGGCATGCTGCTCCGCGACAGCGAGTTCAAAGGCGCCTCGTCGTTCAGCGAGGCGCTCGCGCTCGCCCAGCGCTTCAAAGGCGACGATCCGCACGGCCATCGCGCCGAGTTCATTCGGCTGATTGGCGCGGCGGAAGGCGTCAGTCGCGTGTCGACGACGGCGCGCCGTTAGGAGCCTGTCCGAGCCGCGACGTACCGCGCCAGCGCGTCCTGCCACGACGGCATGTCGATGCCGGCGTCTCGAAGTTTGGCGTTGGAGAGCACGCAATACAACGGCCGGGCCGCGCGAAGCTGCACGTCCGACATGCGCACCGGGGTGAGGCGCGGCTCGAGGCCCGCGAGCCGCGCCAGCTCCTGCGCGAAGTCGAGCCAGCGTGCACGAACCGGAATTGACGCAGTGGTACAGGCCCGCCGGCGCGGAGGATTCGAGGAGCTTCCGCGTCGCGTGGGCGGCGTCGATCACGTAGGTTGGCGAAATCGTGCGATCGATGAAGACTGGCGGCGATTGGCCTGCCAGCAGCGCCTTGTGGATGGCGGCGACGCTGCCCTTCGGCTCGGGTCCATCGGCCGCGCTGCCGAACAGGCTTTCCACCCTGCAGGACGTACCCGCGCGGCGACTCCAGCGCGAACCACTCGCCAAGCAGCTTGGAGGTCGCGTACACGCTTCGCGGATTCGGCCGATCCTGCTCGGTATATGGCGCCGAGGCCGCGCCGTCGAAGACGAAATCGGTGCTGAAATGGACGAGCGCGGCGCCATGGGTCTCGGCCGCGCGCGCCAGCGCCCGGACGGCCAGCGCGTTGACGTTGAGCGCCGTGACCGGTTCATCCTCCGCGCCATCGACGTTGGTGTAGGCGCTGGCGTTGACGATCGCGTCGGGACGCACCCGCGCCATCGCCGCGGCCACCGCCGCGTCGTCGGTGGTATCGAGGTCGGCCCTCGTGAAGGTGACGGTTTCGTGGGCGGCGCCGCAGGCTTCGGCGACCGCGGCGCCCAGCTGCCCGCGCGCGCCGACCACCGCTATCCGCATGTCAGGCGGCCTTCGCGGCATCGCCGGCCGCGAACGCCTTCATCTTCGCATCGTCGAAGACGCCTTCCCATCGAGCGACGACGACCGTGGAAATGCAGTTGCCCATGACGTTCACGGCCGTCCGTCCCATGTCGAGGATCTGGTCGATGCCGAGGAGGATGGCGGCGCCCTCGAGCGGCAGGCCGAATTGCGTGAGGGTCGCCGTGAGCACGACCAGCGCGGCGCGGGGCACGCCCGCCACGCCTTTGCTGGTCAGCATCAGCGTGAGCATCATGACCAGCTGCTGACCGAAGGTCATCGGCACGCCGGCCAGCTGCGCGACGAAGACGCTGGCCAGCGAGAGATACAACGTCGTGCCGTCGAGATTGAAGCTGTAACCGGTCGGCAGCACGAACCCCACGATGTTCTTCGGCACGCCGAAGCGTTCCATCACCTCGAGAGACTTCGGCAGCGCGGCCTCCGAGCTCGCGGTGGTGAACGCGATGAGGAACGGTTCACGAATCGCCTTGACGAAGGTGAAGAACGGGACGCGGATCAGGTACGAGACCCCGCCCAGCACAATCAGGACGAAGATCGCCAGGCCGAGATACATCAGCGCGATCAGCTTGCCGAGGGTAAACAGGATCGCGAGGCCCTTGCCGCCGACCGTTGCCGCAATCGCGGCGAAGACGCCAATCGGCGCAAACGCCATGACGTAGCCGGTGAACTTGAACATGATGGCGGCGGTGCTTTCGAGGACGTCGAGCACCGGCTGCCCCTTCGGGCCGATGGCGGCGAGGGCGACGCCGAAGAACGTGGAGAAGACGACCAGCTGGAGGATGTCGCCGCGCGCCATCGAATCGACGACCGACGTGGGAAACAGATGGAGAAAGATGTCCCACGCGTGCTGCTGGTTCTGCGCCATCGCCGCAGCGGCTTTGGTATCGGCGCCGATCGGCATGGCGAGCCCCGCGCCGGGATGGAAGATGTTGACCAGCGCGAGCCCGAGGAAGAGCGCAATGGTCGAGGCGACCTCGAAGTAGACGATCGCCTTCAGCCCGATGCGCCCCATCGACTTCAAGTCGCCGGTGCCGGCGATGCCGACCACCAGCGTCGCGAACAGCAGCGGCGCGATGATCATCTTGATCATCCGCAGAAAGGCGTCGGCCAGCGGCTTGATGGCGACACCAAAGCCGGGCCAGAAATGGCCGACGAGGATGCCGAGCACGAGGCCGATGAAGATCTGGGTCGTGATGCCCGGCAGCCGCCGCCTCGACGCCGAGGAGTGGACGTGCCGCTCGGTCCGAATCACCGCACCGCCCCGAGGTTCTTCTGCACGAATGATGCGACGGTACTGACGACGTACTCCTGTTGGTCAGCGGAGAGCTCGCCGTAGACAGGAATCGCCAGACTCTCCGCGGCGGCTCTCTCGGCGTTCGGAAACTCGCCAGGACGATAGCCCAAGTGCGCGAAGCAGGGCTGCATGTGAAACGGCACGGGATAATAGATCTCGTTCCCGATGCCGGCAGCATCCAGGTGCTTCTTCAGAGCATCGCGTTCGGGTGTGCAGATCACGAATTGATTGAAGATGTGCTGCCTGTCGGGCGGCTCCTGAGGCAGCCGGACGACTTCGTTGAGGCCCGCCGCCGAAAACAGCTCCAGATAACGCGCAGCGTTCGCCCGACGCCTCTGCGTCCACCCCGCAAGGTGCGGCGCTTTCACGCGCAGCACGGCTGCCTGCAGCGCGTCCATGCGGAAGTTCGCGCCGACCAGGTGATGGTAGTACTTCGGTTCCATTCCGTGCGTCCGCAGCAGGCGTGCCTGCTTCGCCAGGCGGTCGTCGTTGGTCACGAGCAGGCCTGCGTCGCCGAACGCGCCCAGGTTCTTGCTCGGAAAGAACGAAAAGCACCCGAAGGCACCGATGGTACCGACGGCGCGCGACTTGTATGTCGAGCCGATCGCCTGGGCGGCGTCCTCGACAACTGGGATGCCGGCTCGGTCGGCGGCCGCCATGATCGGATCGAGATCGGCGCTCAACCCGAAAAGGTGGACGGGAATGATGGCCTTCGTTCGCGGAGTGATGGCGGCCACGGCCTGGGGCGCGTCGATATTGAACGTCATCGGATCGATATCGACCATCACCGGACGGGCGCCCACGCGTTCGACCGCGCCAGCAGTGGCAAAGAACGAATACGTCGGCGTGATGACTTCGTCGCCGGCCTTGATGCCAAGCGCCATCAGCGCGAGAAGGAGCGCGTCGGTGCCGGACGAGACGGCGATCGAGTGCTTGACGCCGATGAGCGCGTTCAACTCCTGCTCGAGGCCGTCGACCTCCGGCCCCATGATGAAGCGCTGACTGTCGCAGACGCGCGTAATGGCCGCGAGGATTTCGTCGCGCAGCGGCCGATACTGTGCCTGCAGGTCGAGTAACGGTACCTTCATTCGACTATTGTATCCGCTCCCGCCTTCGCGCTTCGCGCTACGGCGAGGCAAGCTGATGACGAAACGCCAAGAGCGCAGCGCCAGATTCTCTTGGCGCTGTTCGCGGCCGTTGCGTTCATCGTGATCGCGATTTCATGGCGGCGCGGGTTTCGCGGTCGGCCTCGCGGCGCTTGATGGTCTCGCGCTTGTCGTAATCCTTCTTGCCCTTGGCCAGGCTGACCGCCACCTTGACGCGCCCATTCTTGAAATACAGCCTGACCGGTACCAGCGTCATGCCCTTCTCGACGGTCTTGCCGATCAACTTCTTGATCTCGGAACGATGAAGCAGGAGCTTCCGCCGACGCAGCGGCTCGTGATCGGCGTAGCCACGGTGGCTGTAGGGGCTGATGTTGACGTTGTAGAGAAAGACCTCGCCGTCCTCGACGCGCGCGAAACTGTCCCGCAGGTTGACGCGGCCTTCGCGGATCGCCTTCACCTCGGTGCCGAGCAGCACCAGCCCCGCCTCGAACGTCTCCATCAGATGGAAATCGTGGAACGCCTTGCGGTTTTCGGCGATGCTCGACTGCGCCTTCTCGCGCTCGGTTTTTTCAGCCATCGCTCACGACGCCCGTGCGAGTCGCGCGGCAAGCAATACTGCGGCGATCATGCTTTCCGGATCGGCGACGCCCTTACCCGCGATATCGAACGCCGTGCCGTGGTCGACCGACGTCCGCACGATCGGAAGGCCAAGCGTGACGTTGACGGCCTGCCCGAACGCAAGCAACTTCACCGGAATCAATCCCTGGTCGTGATAACACGCGACGACCACATCGAATGCGCCGCGATGGGCGCGTACGAACACCGTATCCGCGGGAAATGGGCCGGTGACGTCGATGCCCCGGGCCCGACACGCCTCGATCGCTGGCGTGATGACCTCCATCTCTTCGCGGCCGAACAAGCCATGCTCGCCGGCATGAGGATTGAGCCCGGCGACGGCGATCCGCGGCTGAATCTTGTCGAAGCGCGGCAGCTCGCGCGCGGTCAGCGCAATCGTCTTTTCCATCACCGATTGTGTCAGCAGGCGCGGGACATCCGCCAACGCGACGTGAACAGTCGCCAAGACGACGCGCAGCGGTTCCGAGTGGAACATCATCGCGACGTCAGATGCTCCGGTCAGGTGTGCCAGCAGATCCGTATGTCCGCTCCACGGAAGACCTGCGAGGCGAAACGCCTCCTTGTTGACCGGTGCCGTCGCGATCGCCTGAACGTCGCCGTTCCTCGCATCGTCCACGGCGCGCACGATGATGTCGTAGGCCGCTCGTCCGGCTTCGGCGTTCAGCACGCCGGGTGCGAATCGAGCGCTGTCGGGCGGCGAATAGATGACCGGCTCGCATGCAGCGAGCACCCGTGAGTCGGCCGCCGCGAGCGCAGCAACTTCGGGCCCGATCCCCGCGGGATCGCCTGCGGTGATCGCAACTCGCGGCTTCATTCTAATGTGCCGCAGCTTCCGCAACCCCCAGAGCCACAGCCTCCAGAGCCGCAGCCACCGGAACCACAGCCTGAAGGATTGTCGCAGCCGCCCTCGCTGCCGCAGCCGCCGTGCTGAACGCCCTTGGCGTTGGGCAGTTCGTAGCGAAGACAGCACTTCAGCCGCCCGCACAGACCCGAGAGCTTGGAAGGATTGAGGCTCAGCTCCTGCTGCTTCGCCATCTTGATCGACACCGGCTCGAATGTCTGCAGGAACGTCGTGCAGCAGAGCGGCCGGCCGCACGTGCCGTAGCCGCCGTACATCTTCGCCTCGTCTCGGACGCCAATCTGACGCATCTCGATGCGCGTCCGGAACTCGGACGCGAGCTCCCGCACCAGCTCGCGGAAATCGACGCGGCCGTCGGCCGTGAAGTAGAAGACCAGTTTGGAGCCGTCGAACGCCTGCTCGACCCGAGCCAGCTTCATGCCGAGCCCGCGCTCACGGATTTTGAGCAGCGCGATGCGATAGGCCTCCTGCTCGCGGTGCTGGTGCTTCAGCCGCGCAATCACATCCTCGCGCGACGCCAGACGCACGACGCGCTGCGGCGAATCACCGGCCGGCCGGCGCTTGTCGTCGAGTTGCGGGATGCGGCGAACCACCGTGCCCACGGCGGTTCCACCATCGGTCTGCACGACGACACGATCGCCCGGCCGCGGCGCGGCGTCAGGCGGCAGATCCCCTGGGAGAAACGTCTGCGAGCGGCCGACAGAGGTCAGCTTGACGGCGACGAGCGGGCCCGGATGCGGCGCGCTCATAGCTGCAGCACCAGCCAATCGGCCACGACCTTGACACCCGAGTTGCGGTCGAGCGCTTCCAGGGCGCGGTCGATGGCCGAAAACGCCGCCAGCCCGCGGTCGCCTTTGAACGACGGCAGCAGCCGCTCGAGCGCGGGCTTCACGTCGGGGTTCGCGAGCGTGGCCGCATCGGCGCCCGCCGCCAGCACCTCGACGTCGCGCAGCAGCGACGCCATGGCCTTCAGGTGCGCCGACAGCTGATCGCGATCGGCCGCACCACCCTGGCCGGTCTTCGCGAGCAGTTCCTTCGCGCCCTCGAGGCGCCGGCCGGGATCGGTCGTCGTCGACGCGTGCACCAGCACATGGTGCGCGATCTCGCGCGCCTCGACGTCGACGTCTTCCGTGCCCGGCTCCGTGAACAGCAGCCTGATGCATCGCGAACGGACCGTCGGCAGCAGCATGTCCGGACGGGTCGTCACCAGGATGAAGACAGAGAGCGACGGCGGTTCCTCGAGCGTCTTCAGCAGCGCGTTCTGTGCAGGCGCCATCAGCGCATCTGCCTCGTCGATCACGACCACACGCCGGCGCCCTTCGAACGGTCGGTACGCCGCGCGTTCCACGACTTCCCGGATCTGATCGATTTTGATCGCGCCGGTGTCGCCAGGCTCGACGATCACGATGTCCGGATGCACGCCGCGCTGGATGCGCACGCACGAGGCACAGACGCCGCACGCGTCGGCGGTCGGCTGGCCGCTGGCATCGGTGACCTGGCGAAGATCGAGACAGTTCAGGGTTTGAGCAACGGCGAGCGCCGTCTGCCGTTTCGTGGCGCCGGCGGGACCGGCAAACAGCAGGCTCGGCGGCAGCGTCCCACCCGCGATGGATCGGCCGAGCAATTCGACGAGACGCTGGTGGCCGGCGATGTCGCGGAGCGGCACGGTACCGGCATCGTATCACTCGATGCCGCTTACAAAGCTGTCAGCTATCGGCCATCAGCTATCAGCTGAACTTCCTCGAAAGCGACAGCCGACAGCTGACAGCTGAGAGCCGCAGCTGACATCTAGCCCCCTTCCGGCCGCTTCGGCGGTGGCGGTGGCGGGTCCTCCTTCGGCGATTTGTCGCGGCCGCGGCCGAGGAGCCTCCACCAGAAGCTGCGCTTGCCGCTGGACGGCGCTTGCGTGCCTTCAACGCTTTGGATGGTGGTCCCGGTCGTTCCCGGAGTCACCGTCGTACCGGCCGTCCCGGTCGCCGTCTGCGGCGCAACGGCTGGCGCGCTGGGGTGAGGGGCCGGTTGCTGCTGTCCGCCGAGGTCGTCCGCCATCCTCAACATGTCGACGCGCGGCTGGTGTGCGTCGCAGTACGTCGTCGGCTCGGTACCACGTGCAAAGTATTCGGTGTAAACCGTCGATCGGCGCTCGACCTCGCCGTACTTATTGACCACGTCAGCATCGCGACACTGTTCGGTCGCCAGCTTTCCAGTGACTCGGCACACGCTGGCCGTGACGATGCCGGCCGGCGGCGAAATCCAGTCGGGCTTGTCGCCATGCGTCGCGGTCTTCATGAACTTCGCCCAGACCGGCACCGCGATGTCTGCGGCGAAGCCGTTTGGAAGAATCGTGCGGGGCTGATCGAATCCCACCCAGACGCCGGTCGCGAGCTTCGGCGTGAACCCGATGAACCACGCGTCGTTGAAATCGTTGGTCGTGCCGGTCTTGCCGGCGGCCGGCAACGTGAACCCCATGCTGCGCGCGCGCGCCGCGGTTCCCGCGTTGATCACGTCCGCCATCATCGTGGACATCAGGAATGCCGTGGTGTCGCTGATCGCCCTCGTCGACGAGGAGCGTCCTTCGAAAAGCACGGTGCCGTCGTGGTCCTCGACGCGGCGAATCAGAATGGGCTTGGGCACCGCACCATGGTTGATGAAGGCCGCATACGCCGCGGTCATCGCCTGAAGCGTGACCTCGCCGGACCCGAGCGCGAGCGACGGGACGCTCGGCACATCGCCGACGCCCATGTCCTTTGCGTACTGCACGGTACGGTCGATGCCGACCTGCTGCAGCAGACGCACGGCGGCGCGATTGCTCGACGTACGCAGCGCGGCTCGGAGCGTCAACGAGGACCCGGACGAATGCTCATCCTCCGGCGTCCATGCACCCTGCAGGGTCGCGATCGGCTCGTCGAGGTGATCGATCACGGTTGCCGGTGAGTAGCCCGCCTCGATCGCGGTCGCGTAGACGAACGGCTTGAAAGCGGATCCGGGCTGGCGATGCGCTTGAACCGCCCGGTTGAAGTGGCTGGCATCGAAGTCGCGGCCGCCGACCATCGCCCGCACGTACCCGGTGTCTGGCTCGAGCGCCACGAGAGCGCCTTGGAGCACGTCGGCCTCGCGCGGAGGCGGCGCGGGTGCCGCGTTCTTCGCGAGCTTCTTCTGAGGCGCGCGGCGAGCCTGCCATGCGGCGCGGCGTACCTCGATCGATTTGATCTGTTCGACGATTGTCGCTTCGGCGACCTCCTGCATCGGCATGTCGATGGTCGTGAAGACGCGCAGGCCGCCCTGGTAGACGCGCTGCCAGCCGAACCGATCCACCAGCTCGCGCCGGACCTGTTCCTTGAAGTACAGCCCGTGCGGTTCTTCGGACCGCAGGCCGTCGCGGAGGACAACCTTCGCAGCCTTTGCCTTGGCCCACTGCGCGGAGTCGAGGTGTTTCGCCTCGAGCATCGCCTGGAGCACGAGGTTCCGGCGCGCAGTCGCGCGGGGCAGACTGACGGTCGGCGCGTAGCTCGAGGGCGATTTCACGAGACCGGCGAGGAGCGCCGCTTCAGGGACGTCGAGCTCTGAGGCGTGTTTGTCGAAGTAACCGCGCGACGCGGCCTCGGCGCCGTACAAACCGTCACCGAAATAAACCTTGTTGAGGTACAGCTCGAGAATCTGTTCCTTGGTGTATGCGCCCTCGATCCGCTCCGCGAGAATCAGTTCCTGGAGCTTGCGGCGAATCGTCTTGTCCGGCGTTAGAAAGCTCTGACGCGCGAGCTGCTGCGTGAGCGTGCTCCCGCCCTGCGCGACACGCCGGTGACGCAGGTTGGCCATCGCCGCCGAGCCGATACGCACGAGGTCGAATCCGTGATGGTCGTAAAACCGCTGGTCTTCAATGTCGATGAGGGCCTTTATGAGATTCGGGGAGACTTGGGAGAGCGGCACTTCGATCCGCTGTTCCTTGAAGACGGTGAAGGCGAGCTGATCCTTGCTGTCAAAGACGCTCGTCGCCTGATTCATGACGCCCATCTGCGCGATGGCATTCCCATCTGGAAGCCCCTTGCGCAACCCGCTGACCGTCCAGATGGCACCAACCACCGGCAGCACGATCGCAAGCGCAAAGGCGACGGTGACGCCGATGACGATGCGCGGGTGCTCGCGTTTGGCGCGAAGCCACTCGTGTTTCAGCTCATCCAGACGATTCCGATGGTCCAAGGACATCTCTTTAGACGTTGCAACAGGTAAGCCAGTGTCGGAACCGGGACGCGCGCGTGGCACCTGCGTTGCAACCTCTTCACGCGGAGCGATTTGCTCGCATGTTGAGGCGGATCGGTTTTTTCGTCGCCATATTGTTGATCGCCTTCGGCGCGCTGCTGACACAGCTTGTGACCGCTACACACCCGGTTCACGCGGCGGTCGAGGAAGTGGAATCGGCAGCCTCCATCGATCCGTTCAGCGTTCCGCCCGACCCGGTTGAGGGCGAACCGAACGAAGACGAGGCGATCGACATGTACGGCAACCGGGTGACACCCGCGGTCGCCACCTACCAGCTCGATGCCGCGGGAACGCTCTACGAGCTGCACTCGCCGCAGACGCAGCTGCCCCGCCTGGGGTCTCCCAAAAGCTAACCGGGATCGAATAATTGGGGAATTGGGTAATTGGGTAATCTGTCCAATCCGTCAATCAATTCCCCAATTACCCAATCACCCAATTACCCAATCTCAGGATCCAGATATGATTGCCGCGTCCTCAAGGGGAGCGGCTTCCATGCGACAGACAACGTGGCTGTTGGTACTCTGCTCGTCCGCCTTTCTCATCGCACAGCAACCGAAGACGTTCAGGACACGGCTGGCGCCGGTGCCAATCGACGTGTCGATGCAGGCGACGATTGCGGGATCCGGAACGGCCTCGGCCGTGCTGACCGGTACCAAGCTGGCCGTCACAGGCACGTTTGAAGGCCTGCGCTCACCCGCCACGATCGCGCAGCTCCACCGCAGTCCCGTGAAGGGCGTTCGCGGCCCGGTGATCTTCGACCTGGCCGTGAAAGCCGACGGCACCAGCGGCACGCTCAGCGGAACGCTCGAACTGACACCTATTCAGGTCGCCGACCTCGAGAAGGGCCGGCTGTACATCCAGCTGCACAGCGAGAAAGCCCCGGACGGTAATCTCTGGGGCTGGCTGACGCCGCAGGAGAACAAGCGATGAGGCGTGATCGCTCGGCTGAAGCCGTCGCCGTCGCCGCGCTCGTGCTCGCCGCGATCGCGTGGGTCGGCGCCCAACAGCCGGCAGCCGCCGTCTATACGGCCGCGCAGGCCGCCGCCGGGCGGACGGTCTATCAGGCGAGCTGTGCCAGTTGCCACCTGCCCGATCTCGCGGGACGAAACGAAGCGCCGCAACTGGCCGGCAACAACTTCATGAACACGTGGCGGGCGCGCACCACGCGCGATCTCTTCGAGTTCATTCAGTCGACGATGCCGCCGACCGGCGAGACCCTCAGCGCGGATCAATACCTCGCGGTGACGGCGTTCATTCTCCAGGCGAACGGCGCGCCGGCTGGCACGCAGCCGCTGACACCGACGACCGCCGCCGCGATCGGGCCATTGGGCGTGCGCCCGGCGACGACAACGGGAGGCGATCCGCTGCCGCCACCAGTTGTCGGCGGGCCGCCTTCTCCCGTTCCGGGCGGCCGCGGCCGGGCGCGGTGGACGCGGCGGCGCCGACGCTGGCGGACGTGGCGGGCCGCCGGCGAACGCGGGCGTGCTGGGCATCACGGTCGCGGGCACGGTGAAGAACTATGTGCCGGTCAGCGACGACATGCTGCGCAGTCAGGATCCGGGCGACTGGCTGATGGCACGGCGCAACTACCAGGGCTGGAGCCACAGTCCGCTGACGCAGATCACCCGCGACAACGCGAAGGATCTGCAGCTGGTATGGACCTGGGCGATGAACGAAGGCCAGGGCAACGAGCCGTCGCCGCTCGTGCACAACGGCGTCCTCTACATCGTCAACATCATGAACGTCGTGCAGGCGCTCGACGCGCGGACCGGCGATTTGATCTGGGAGAACCGCGTCGGTCCCAACGCGCTGATCGGCCAGGCGGCGATGCGCAACATGGCGATCTACCAGGACAAGCTGTTCGTCGCGACGACCGACGCGCGGCTGGTGGCGCTCGACGCGCGCAACGGCACCAAGCTGTGGGACACCCCCATCGCCGATCGCGCGAAAGGCTACGCCAACACCGCCGGGCCGATGGTGATGAAGGGCGTCGTCGTCAACGGCCTGGTGGGCTGCGACCGCTACGGCAACGACGGCTGCTGGATCAGCGGCTACGACTCGTCGACCGGCAAGCAGCTGTGGAAGTTCAACACCGTGCGCCGCGGCACCGAGCAGGGCGCCGAAACGTGGGGCAAGCTGGCCGACAACCTCCGCATCGGCGGCGAAACCTGGATTAGCGGCAGCTACGACCCGGACCTCGATCTCACCTATTGGGGCGTGGCGCAGGCGAAGCCATGGATGCGCGCGTCACGCGGAACGTCGAATTTCGACAACGTGCTGTTCACGAGCTCCACGGTGGCGCTGCGGCCCAAGGACGGCACGCTGGCATGGCACTATCAGCACGCGCCCGGCGAATCGCTCGATCTCGACGAAGTCTTCGAACGCGTGCTCGTCGACATCGGCGATCAGAAGGTGGTGTTCACGATCGGCAAGCCGGGCATCCTGTGGAAGCTCGATCGGCGCAACGGCTCGTTCCTCGGCTACAAGGAAACCATCTTCCAGAACGTCTTCGAGTCGATCGACGCGAAGACCGGGGCACCGCAGTATCGCCCCGACATCCTCGAGCAGCAGACGGGACAGTGGGTGGATTCGTGTCCGAGCACGGAAGGCGGACACAACTGGCAGGCGATGAGTTACGTGCCGCAGGCCGGGACCCTGATCATTCCGCTCAGTCAGTCGTGCATGCAGATGAACGGCCGCAAGCTCGAGTTCACGAATGGATCGGGCGGCACCGGCGCCGATCGCCGTTTCTTCGAGATGCCCGGCACCGACGGCAACGTCGGCAAGCTCGCCGCCTACGACGTGAAGACGATGAGAGAGGTCTGGAGTCGCGAGCAGCGATCGCCGTTTCTCACGGGTGTGATCACGACTGACAGCGGCGTCGGCTTCGTCGGCGATCTCGACCGCACCTTCCGCGCGTTCGACGTGAAGACCGGCGAGACACTCTGGCAGACGCGCCTCGGCACCACGGTCATGGGTTACCCCGTGACGTTCACGGCGGGCGGCCGCCAGTATGTCGCGGTCACGACCGGCGCCACCGGCGGCGGCAGCCCGCGCGTGGTGCCGCGCACGATCATTCCGGAAGTGAAGATGCCGGGCACCGGCAACGCGCTGTATGTCTTCGCGTTGCCCGAGAGCAGCTAGGCGGGAGGGCGGGCAGGGCAGGAGGAGGCGGGATGGTGAAGACAGAGAGTCGATTGCAGCCATGGCGGTGTGCGCCTCGGCCTTGTGCTCGTAGCGCAGGCCTGCCCTGACGGCTGCCGTCGCTGATCCGCCAAAGGTCACCAACGCCGACGTCGCGAAGTGGATGACCGAGCTCTCCAACTGGGGACGCTGGGGCAAGACCGATCAGATCGGCACGTTGAATCTGATTACGCCTGAGAAGCGCAAGGCAGGCGCTGAAGCTCGCGCGTGATGGTGTCTCCGTGTCGCTGGCGCACACGCTCGACAAGGAACAGTTCCCCGACAATCCACGCCCGATCGGCCAGCAGATGACGCATCGACAACACCGGCCATGCGATGGACCTGTACACGATCTGGTACCACGGCTCGACGATCACGCACATCGATTCGCTCTGCCACTACTCGTTCGAAGGCAAGATCTACAACGGCTACGCGCGGTCCGATATCGCGCAAGGCCCGGGCTGCCCGATGAACGGTGTCGAGCACCAGAAGGCCGGGATCCTGACGCGCGGCGTGATCGTCGATCTGCCGAGGATGAAGAACGTGGCGTACCTCGAGCCGGGCACGCCGGTCTACCCCTCGGATCTCGAAGCGTGGGAAAAGTTCGCGGGCATCAAGATCGGCAGCGGCGACGCGCTCTTCCTCCGCACCGGACGATGGGTGCAGCGTGCGCAGAAAGGCCCGTGGAACGTGGCCCGCGACGCGGCCGGCTTTCACGCGTCGGTCATGCCGTGGCTGAAGCAGCGCGACGTCGCCCTGCTCGGCAACGACGCGGTCAACGACGTGCAGCCGTCGGTGATCGAAGGCAACGGCCGGCCGATTCACCAGCTCGCGATTGTCGCGCTCGGTCTGCCGCTGGTCGACGTGATGGACCTGGAGGCGGCAGCCGAAACCGCCGCGCGGCTCAAGCGCTGGGAGTTCCTGTTGACCGCGGCGCCGGTGCCGGTGCCAGGCGGCACCGGGTTTCCACTGAATCCGATCGCGACGTTCTAGTCACGGTCTAACCGCAGAGCGCCGCAGAGCACGCAGAGAGTTCTTTTTTCAATAAGAGCTCTGCGTTCTCAGCGTGCCTCTGCGGTTAAAGCTTTGTCTAGGTGGCGTCTTTCCCGCCGACGCGAAAATCCGCCTTCGGATCTCCGTCGAGGGCACCCGCTCCTCGCGCCACTGATACATGAAGTGTCCGACCTCGCCGTTGGAGGGCTCGCGGCCGTGGGCTTCCTGGAACCACGCACGAATCCGTCCCGGCATCTCCAGCCAGTCCGAATAGCCTGGCAACGTCCACGCCTCGTGGCGCGCCGCCACTGACGGATCGATCGCCTCGAGATCGATCAGCAGGCGTCGCGCGCCGACGGCGGCGTCCTTGGCGCCAATTGGACCGTGTGCGGACGAGTAGCAAATCGTGCAGCGGCCAAGCTCGTCGAGCATGAGTGCCGCGTCCCGCGCAGCAGCGGGCGCCGTGATCAGATACCGGCGCCCCGTCCAGGCGCCTGTCGCGGCTGCAACGCCGGTGCTGATAGCGAGGAAGATCGCCGCGGTCACCATGACGAACCGTCCGGGCGCCCATTCCGTTCCGCGAGGAGTTGAACGTCGGCCGTCGATCGAGCCACGCGGGAATCACGAACAGCGAGGCGACCGCGCTCAGCCAGACGATCAGCAGGACGCCATTGGCCATCGACACCTGCCACGGCTGACGGCTTTGTACGGAAAGAGCAGGTTGACCTTCCACCCGCTGAAGCTCGGGTCGAGAAGGATGTCCATCGTTCGATCGTGGTGAAAGTTGTAGGCGACGGCGTTGTCGAGCGAGAGGAGGAGCAGCAGCGCGAACACGATCCGCGTCGCCCGACCGGCTCGTGACAGCACGTCGACGAGCGGCGTCGCCGCCAGCGGCACCACCGCGACGATGAGGCGCATCGGCGTCGTCTGGATCAGCGTCTTTCCGGCCGCGGGGAGGAGAAGCGCCAGGAACACCGCCGCGCTCATCCAGGCGACCGCCGGCTGGCGCTTCGCCATCCACCAGTAGCCTGGCAGCGCCAGCAGAAACACCGGCGAGTGTGCGAACAGGCCCCAATCGCGATCGACGAGATAGGCGACGCTGTTGCGGACCATGCTCAACCACGCGAAGTTGTTCTCGTCGCCGCTGGCGGTCCAGAGGGCCGAGGGCATCACGCTGCCGGAGATGCGGTAGGTGTAGAGGGAGAAGAGCGCCACCGGAACGGCGATGCCGCCCAGGAAACCCAACACCCGCCGGCGATCGGCGCGCCAGATGACGATTGCGGCAAGCGCGAACGCGATGGTGACCGCGCTGAATCGAACGTGGAGCCACGGCAGGTAACCGGCGAGCAGGCCAACGACGAACGCCCTGCGCCGGCGGTCGGCGCTTGCGAACAGCAGGTGGCCGGCGACCGCCGTCACCAGGAGTCCCGCGACCAGCTCGGGGTAGTACTGGAACGGAAAAGCCGCGGCGGGAAGGGTGAACGTGCAGGCGAGCGCTGTGACCCAGGCGACGCCTTCCGAAGCGCCGGACCGGCGCAGAAAGCGGAGGATCAAGACCGTCCACGCGGCGTAGATGCCGAGCATCAGCGCGTTGACCACCGGCAGGTGTTCGGGCCACTGCGCTTTCGAGCCGGGAACAATCTGAGCGAGCTGCCTGTCCACGAGGTACGCCGGGAAGATCAGCGCCGAGATGCCGGGATTGTGCATCTGGTAGGTGCCGCCATCCTTGCCCGCGACAAAGCCGCCGCCGCTGTGTTGCGCTCGATTGAACGGCTGCGAGGGATCGCGGACGAATCGCGCGGCGTCGACGACGATGTTTCGTAACTCGCCGGGAACGACCTCGACGAGCAGCGCGACGTTGTGCAGGAGGCGGGGACGGAAGTCGGCGGGCAGCTCCGCCATCGGCTTGATCTGCGCGACTTCGAAGCCCAGGCCCTGATACCAGTTCTCGCAATACCGCAGGTACTTGGGCTCGTCGCCGGTCGCTCCGCCATTCGAGCGCTCGATCGGCGTGCCAGCGACCGACCACGCCACGGCCAGTACGGCCAGCAGCGCTTCCGGCAGCCAGCGGCGCGTCGCCAGCGGCGCAGCCGCTCGCGCGATCCCGTTCCGCATCGCGCCGTTCAGGCGCGCATCCAGCCGCCACGCGGTCCAGGCCAGCACGAAGCCGATCCACCACCACCGCAGATCGACGATCGCGTACGACGCCACGGTGAACCAGCGGCTGACCGACGGAATGAGATTCAGCAGCGCCAGCGCACTGATCGCACACCAGCAGAGCGGCGCCATGTACGCCGTGTCCGGCCACGAGAAGAGCGGCGGCTGAACGCAGCGGCGCGCGGCCAGGCGCCTGATGGCGAGATGCGCCGCCAGCACCAGCGTCGCTGTGACGAGCGCGATGGCGACCGCCGATCGTGCCGTCGCCGAGATGAACAGATACTCGATGCTGCTGCCCGCGAGAGGCGTCAGGACGCCGCTGGCGAGCCACACGTGGATCGTCACGCCGAGCGCCGCCCCCGCGAGCGTGAGCAGGCCGGACATCATCTAGGGAGAGCCGCATGGGTGATTGACGACCGACATCGGCTGGTGAGAGCAAGAAAACACGAATCATGCAGCCACGACGGCGGCGGGGTCCACAACATTCGATCAACCAGTTGAACGCGATCGGCCCGAAAGGCCTCGATCAACATCCTCGACAGAGATCCGTGTCCGTGGTCCCCAGGTGGCGCGGCCGAACACTCACGTCACAATGACGCGAGCGGACGGTGGCGCGCGCCCGTTCGATGTGCGTGCGTTTCGTTGAATCCGACCACTGGAGGCACTACACTTCCAGCCTCGCGCGGCTGGTCGCCGCGCGCCGAAAGGCAGCCATCGCATGAAGGAGTTCGAGCTCCCCGTCCTCGAGGCCCACACGCTGATCCGCGAGGCATTTGGCCCCATGGTGGAGTTTGGAACGTCCGGCCTGGTGTCATGGGCCCCGAGCGAGGTCCGGCTGATACGATTCAACTCTCTCGAACAGGCGCTGGCATCCGGACTGGACACGCTCTCAGACGTGCAGCCCTGGGACCCGGCCTCCGTGATGCTGGGTGTGCAGACGGCGGCGGTGGTCGACCGACTCAGGCACATGGGGCTCGACTACGGCGTCTTCGGAAGAACGGGAACCGTCGCGAGAGTTGTCTCGGTGCACGAACCCCAGGCCGACTACTACCTCCTCACCCCTCCCGGAGCAAAATGCCGGAATCCGGGGGATCCGCATTACTATCCGCCCCATCGAAGGAATCCCAGGAATCCAGCGGTCTGCATCGTCTGCGGTTTCCCTGTTCCGTGACATCTCAGAGCGGTTCGAGCGATGTTAAGCACGCTTCTCAATAGCCTCGCGTCGTCGTTCTCCAAGTTCTTCATCCTCGCGAGCTGGCTGCCGGTCCTCGTATTCGCGTTCTTCAACGGGCTGATGGGCTTCTTGCTCTTCGAATCGTTTCACGACTGGGCGATCGCGTTCATCGACAAGCAAACGGTGACTGGAGCCGCGTTTGTCACCGCGACAATCATCATCGGCACAGTCGTCGCGGCTTATGTGCTGTCGTCGTTGAACGATTTCCTGCGAGGTCTGCTCGAGGGCCGATGGCCGGAAGCCCTCCGGCGCATCTCGACGTCCGGGCAGGCACGCCGTCTCAGCCGATTGCAGCGGCGGATTGCCGATGCCAACCGGGTGCGTCTCGACCTGGAGGAGTCGAACGACACGTGGCTGGAGCTGCTCGTGGACGCACGCGTCATCGGACAAGGGACGACCGTCAACAGCTTCACGAGGCGCGACACGGCGGCCAAGAAGATTCAGGCTCTGGAATGGAATCAGATTCGTGGCGGACTGATCCACTCGCGGCACATCCCGGGCACCGTCGACAATCTCCTGCCGTCTCTCCGGACCAACAACGCCGAACTGCGAGACACTCGCGATCGCCGGTCTCTCGGCGATGCTCAGGAGAGTCTGGTGCTGATCATGCAATCAGCGACGGAGCGCGCCAGAAACGATAACTTCGACTGAACGATCAGTTGATGTCCAGTTTCGGCGCTCAGGACGTCGCGCCGACTGCGATGGGAAATATTTCGAACACCGCGCAGTTGTCCAGCGTTCGCCGGTACCACTGCAACCTCGAACTGTTCTGGAACACCTTGCAGCGCGTTATCCAGCAGGATGCGAATGCCTATTCCGGTCTACAGGAATCCAAAGCGCAACTGGACTTTCTCGTCGCCTGCTGCTGGTTGACGACGCTGTGGTGGGCGATCTGGCTGGCGGTATTGGGGGTATGGGGAACTTCGGTCATCTGGTTCTGTGTGCTGGCGCTGCTCGGGCCGGCCGCGACGTACTTGTGGTATCGAGCGGCGACGGAGTTCTACCGATCGTTTGTCGACGTCCTGACGACCACGCTTGACCTGTTTCGCATCGACCTGCTGCGCGCGCTCGGGTTTCAGGCGCCGGCTGATGTGGTCGACGAACGCGAGTTGTGGTCCACACCTGCATCGGCTGTCGTCGTTCGACGATCAGCCGATCAATCTCAGATACCAGAACATCAAGGCGGCTCCCGAGAGATGAGTTGGCTGGCGTCCTTCTGGCCCTCGATGACGCGACCTGAAGAACCGGTCTTTGCACTGGCGGCGCTCGCCGCCATCGCTATCCTCGCGCGGTGCCTGTGGACGCGAGTCTGGGTGCATCTTCTGGTGTTGGTCGCCTACGTGGTCATTGTCGTCGCCGCCCTGGTTCAGATCGCCGCCCGAGCGAAGGGAAATCCCTACGCCGGCGGTACACAGCACGTCGCGTACCTGGCACGTCGCGACCTGCCTGCGAACCGAAGACTGGTGGATGGCGACGTTGAGAGGCCTGGCGATCTTCCACTGGGCTTCTTCTGGTCGCTGCCGACGAAGAGCGCGATCGAAGGACGATACCTTCCGGGCAAGGTATACGCTCGACAGCCCATCGACGCGACCTCGTTACGTGTGTCGCCGACGTTGTCGCCTGGTGTCAGATTTGTCGCGATCGCGCTTGCCGAGCTCAAGCAGTCTTTGAATGCCGGCGCCACCGTGATGCTGTGCGCTGCCGACAGCGAGTGCCTGCCCGGTGTCGTGGCGGTGGAAGCGATCGTCTGCACACCGCAGGAAACTCACTGCTATGCGGCTCTGGCACCGCTCGATCAGCAGCAGCATGACGCGCTCAGCAAAGCCAAGTCCCCGCTTTCGATGTACAAGACGATCGTGCCGGTCACGCTGCCGTAAAGGAGCATCATGGGTCAGCCAACCTGGAATCTGAACGAAAAAGCCGTTCGCGTGCCGGACCGACCGGGAAGTCTCTGGACGCTGGCACTGGACTGGCTGACGCCGACGAAACTCTATCGCATCGAAGTACGAACGGTCGTGCAGACAACTTCGCAGCCAGCCGCCGTGCCTCCGGCGCAACCGGTGGGGGCGCAGCCTCCTGCCGTGCCGCAGGCGCAGCCGGCCGCAGCGCAGACGGCGGGCGCACAGCCCGTGGCGGCTCCGGCCGCGGTGCCGACACCAGTGGAGCAGACGTGGAAACCGCACGGAGCCAGCGAATCGTGCACGGCGGACGGCGACACAAGCGGCTTGAGCCGACGAGACGCCCTGTTGATTCCCGAAGCGCGGCTGGGAACGCTCGTCGCGAAAATCGGCGGGAGCACGGCGGATTCCGTCGTCGACAAGACCGCGACTCTCGTCTTTGCCGCGGGACGTTACTGCGTCTTCAAAGCACCGGACGAATCCAAGACCGGTCCGCTCTACTTGAGCGTGAACGATAGTCCGGCGGCCGCCAGCCAGCTCGACGGATTCTTACAAGTCGTCATCTCCGAATCGATGTAGGTTCCCAGGGCGTGGGCCGACTCATTGCGCAGATCTTGCCACGGATTTCAGTCCTATAATCGGCGCATGGTCACCAAAGCCTTGCGCGTCGCCGCGATCGTCAGCGCAGTCGCCGTGGCTCCGCTCGTCGCGCAGCAGAGCGCGCCGCAGCTCGTCACCGTCCGTCACGCGACCGGCCAGGGCGTCGCCCCGGTCTACGAGGGGTTCGACATCAATCCCGACGGCTCGTACAACATGTGGTTCGGCTACATGAACCGCAATTACGAGGAGGCCGTTGACCTCGCAATCGGTCCGAACAACGCCTTCGAGCCGGGCGGCGACCGTGGCCAGCCGACGCATTTCGTGCCGCGTCGCCACAAGGATGTCTTTCGCGTCGTCGTCCCGAAGGACTTCGGCAACCAGACCCTGGCCTGGAAACTGAGCTCGCACGGGCAAACGCAGCAGGTCGTGGCGACGCTGAAGCCGGTGTGGCAGATTGACCGGCAGCGGACGACACGCGGCGGCAACAGCGAGAAGATCAGCTCGAACCTGCCGCCGGTGGTCTCGGTCGAAGCGGCGAGCACCATGCTCGCCACGCCTACGTCCACCACTCTCTCGCTGACGGCAACCGACGACGGCCTCCCGAAGCGGCGCGGCGAACCGGTCGGCATGACGGTCCTCTGGGCGAAGTATCGCGGCCCGGGCGAGGTGCGTTTCTCGTCAACCGCCGCGAAGCTCGAAAACGGCAAGACCACGACGTCGGCGAGCTTCACCGAGCCCGGCGAGTACATCCTGCAGGCTGTGGTCGACGACGGTTCAGGCGAGTCGGCGGGCAACTTCGGCTATCACTGCTGCTGGACCAACGCGCAGGTGAAAATCACCGTCCAGGGCAAGTCGAACAGTCTCCAGTCGCAGTCTCAGGCGCGGTCGCCGGCGCCGACGTTCGCCAAAGACGTCGCGCCGATCTTCCAGGCCAAGTGTCAATCGTGCCATCACCAGGGCACGTCGGCGCCGATGTCGCTCGTCGACCTTCGAAGAAGTTCGTCCCTGGGCGAAGTCGATTCAACAGCGTGTCGCCAACCGCGACATGCCGCCCTGGCACCTCGACAAGACCGTCGGCATCAAGCACTACAAGAACGATCGCTCGCTGAACGACAGCGAGATCTCGACAATCGTGCGGTGGGTCGACGGCGGCGCGCCGCTCGGGAGTCCGGCCGACATGCCGCCGCCGCGCACCTTCGCGGCTGATTCGGAGTGGTTCATCGGCGAACCGGACTTGAAGGTGACGACGCCGAACGACTTCACGATGTACGCGAACGGACCCGACTGGTGGATCGATCAGTTCGCCGACGTCACCATCGACGAAGACCGCTGGATCAAGGCGATGGAGATCAAGCCGAGCAATCCCAAGATCGTCCATCACGTCGTGATCTACGTCATCGAGCCGGACGCGCCCGAAGGCACGCCGGAGACCGGCGTGCAGCTCCACGAGTACGCGGTCGGCAAGTACGGCGACATCTACGGCGAAAACACCGGCCGGCTCCTGAAGAAGGGCACGAAGCTGCGCTACGACATGCACTACTTCGCCATCGGCTCCGAACAGCACAACAAGACGACGATGGCCTTCAAGTTCTACCCGAAGGGCGTCGTGCCGAAGTATCAGGTCCGGTCGCAGGCGCTGAGGAACATCCCGAACGACGAGCTCGAGGTGCCGCCCAATACCGTCGTCCGCACCGACGGCTACTTCAGGCTGCCGCGCAACGCGCGCATCGACGCCTTCCAGCCGCACATGCACATGCGCGGGCGCGGCATGACGCTCGAGGCCATCGACCCGGTGACCAATCGCACGCAGATCCTCAGCTCGGTGGATCACTTCGACTTCAACTGGCACATCAACTACGTCTACGCCGACGAGGACGCACCGCTGCTCGCGGCGGGCACGGTGCTGCACATGATCGGCATCCACGACAACACGTCGGCGAACCGGCGGAATCCGGATCCGAACATGTGGGTCGGCTTCGGCGAACGCAGCGTCGACGACATGCTGCAGGTATGGGTCAACGTCGTCTATCTCGACGACGCGGAATTCCAGCGGCTGGTGGAGGCGCGGAAGGCGAAATCGGTGTCGACCGCCAGCGCGCAGAACCGTTAGGTCGTTGCTGAAACCATACCGGATCCACCGAGCACGCAAAGATCGCGAAGGCCGCAACGCATGGTCTTCACGTGACGATCTGTGCGCTCTTAACGCCCCTGGCGTTCATCTTTGACCGTCGTCGAACAGGCGGGAGGCATCGTCTTTCGGCGGAATGGCGCTGGCATCTCAGTCCTGCTCGTCCGCGCCAAGCGCGACCCCTCGGCGTGGATCTTTCCCAAGGGCCACATCGAGCCCGGCGAGACGGCGCGCGCCACGGCCGTCCGCGAAACGCGGGAAGAGGCTGGTGTCCAGGGAGAGGCGATCGGCGAGATTGGCGATCCCCAGGAGTTCGAATGGCTAGGCCGCTGGTACCGCGTGCAGTACTTCCTGATTCGGATGTCGTCGGAATCGGACGAAACGGACGGCCGCGAGAAGGCCTGGTTTACGTTCGACGAGGCGCTCGATCGGGTCAGCTTCCCGAGCGCACGCGACCTGCTCCGTCAGGCACGAAAGACAATCGAGGCCCTCGAATCATGAACCTAGCAGAGAAGCCGCCCGGTCCGCCGGAAGACGACGACAAGCCTAAGGCGCCCGAGACTCCGCCGGACGAACCCCGTCCGGAACCGGTTCAGGATCCGCCCGACGAAATACCGGAGAAGGGGCCGTACACGGTTCACTGATCGCGGAGCCCCGACCATCAAAGGCCGCAAAGAGAATCTTCGCTCTGCGGTCTTAGCGCGCTTTGCCTTCCCAACCGAGCGTGTATCGCATGATCGAGGCATGCGGTCCGCCTTTGACGCGCTCGAGGTCGTAGGTATCGCCCTCGGGACCGCTCGACGCGGATTGGACGCGTGCAATGATCGCGCGGTCGTCGTCGTCGAGCGCGAGCACGGAGACCTCTCTGGCCTGGTCGAGATATTGCGCATGGCGCGCACCCACGATGACGCCCGACACGCCGGGTTGATCGAGCACCCAACGGAGCGCCACCGTGCCGATCCCGACACCATAGCGCGCGGCAACAGTGCCGAGCGCGGTCAGCATGTCCTGGAAGGAGTCCCACCCGCCGAACTCGTTGATAATCAGCCGGTACTTCTCGAGTGACCGGTTCTCGAGCGGCAGGATGGGATCCGCGCGGCCTCGGTAGCGGTCTGACAGAAACCCTCCAGCCAGCGCGCCGTAGCAGAGAAGTCCGATGCCGTTGCCCGCGCAGTGTGCGGCCATCCCGTTGGCCGGCCGGCGGTCGAGCACCGAATACTGCACCTGGTGCGAGACCACCGGGATACCGGCCCCGATGATTTCCTTCATGCGTTGCTGGTCGAAGTTCGTCAGGCCGAGGTATCGGATCTTTCCAGCGCGGCGCAGCTCGTCAAGCCACGCGGCCGCGTCCACGTAACCTGGCACGTCGTAGTCCCACCAGTGCAGTTGCACGAGATCGAGGCGGTCCACCCCGAGGCGCGCCAGCGAGCGGTCGATGCCGCGCACGACGTCGGCCCGCGAGTGGGTTGGCAGTCGATCGAGGTCGGGCACGTACTTGGTGTGCACCTGCACCGGCACGGCGGCGCCACGCCCGCCACGCCGCTTCAGCCACTCGCCGATCAGGGCTTCGACGCCCGTATAGATGTCCGCGCAGTCGAAGGTGGTGATTCCCGCGGCCACGAAGCGATCCATGTCGTCCAGCGCGGCGGTGGCGTCGATCGGGCCGTGACCTCCGGCCAGTTGCCACCCGCCCTTCAGCAGCCGCGAGACGCTGTAGCCGGGAGCAAGCTGTACACGGGGGAGATCCACGATCAACCTGGTGGCAGCGGCACGGCGGTCACGTCGCGGTGGCGAAACGTGCGCGTGCCAATCCTAGTAATACGGAACCTTGCGCCGCAGTTGGGGTCGGGACACGCAATGTCGGTGTCGGTTGTTATCCAGTCGTGTGGCTGCGTAAAGCGCTGCTTCGCCGGAAGGATGGGTATCAGCGCCGCCAGCGCATAAATGGAAAAGGGCTGGCCCGCGGGCAGCGTGAGGTTCTCCCCGCGCAACTCGAGCCAGTCGCCGGGGCGGTGGCCGCACACCATGGGCCGATCGGTGGCCACGACTTCGACGCGCAGATCGTAGAGTTCGAACGTGTCGTCACGATCGCTCATGCAGCTCCTCGCGGGAGGTAATATAGCCGTCCTGTCGGGCAGCGCCCAAGCGACGCCCGCGTCCCGCCATTGACGCTTGTACGGATTCTCCTCGGCGCGCTGGCGACGGCCGGTCTGCTGCTCGTCGTCCGCTGGACGATGGCAACGAGGCGCGAGGCGGCACGGGGCGGGCAACACAC
Organism: uncultured Acidobacteriota bacterium; assembly: GCA_963792175.1. GTDB lineage: Bacteria > Acidobacteriota > Vicinamibacteria > Vicinamibacterales > CAVVIG01 > CAWBVG01. The sequence continues at coordinate 47,349 of CAWBVG010000002.1, read as the reverse complement.
CGCACCGACGGCGCTCGAACTTCTCATCGGATTCGTCACAAGCTTTTTCGACACGCTCGGGATCGGATCGTTCGCGACTACCACCACAGTATTTCGACTCTTCCGCCTGGTGCCCGACGAGTTGATCCCTGGGACGCTCATCGTCGGTCACGCCCTCTCGGTGCTAACTCAGGCGCTGCTCTTCATCAGCGTCGTCCGCGTCGATCCCTGGCAGATGACGATGCTCATCGTGGTCTGCGTCACTGGCGGGTGGATCGGCGCGGGGGTCGTCGCCTCGCTTTCACGCCGCGCGGTACAGCTCGGCATGGGTTGCGCGCTGCTGGTTGCCGCCGCGTTCATGATGTTCGGCATGCTCGGCCAGCTCCCGGCCGGCGGCACCGCCCTCGCATTCACACCACGGGGGTTCGTCCTCGCACTCGTGGTCAACTTCGTACTGGGTGCGTTGCTGACGCTCGGGATCGGCAACTACGCGCCGAGCCTCATCGTGTTCAGCCTCCTCGGGATGGATCCGCGGGCCGCGTTTCCAATCATGATGGGGTCGGGTGCCTTCGTCGCGATGATTGCCGGCGTCCGGTTCGTCGGCGCGGGCCGCCTGCACTGGCGTGCGGCGCTAGGGCTGTCCGCCGGAGGAATCCCGGGAGTGATCGTGGCCGTGTGGCTCGTCGAATCGCTCCCGCTTGGGACGCTACGATGGCTCGTCCTGGTCGTGGTCGCTTACGCGTCGGTCGCGCTATTGAGAGCCGGGATCCGAAGCGTCGACTTGGCTGAGGACAAGATGCAGGTGGGCGTAGAATCTGCCCATGTTCACCGCCACGGCTGATCTGACGCTGCCCAGCACCGTCACGGGATCGTGGCCACGCCCGCGCTGGTTCGACGTCAGCATGTGGGGCCGCCCGCTCGACAGCTGCATGCTCGACGTCCGGTTCCGCGAGAAATTCCAGGACGCGATGGCCGTGGTCATCAGCGACCAGGAGCGCGCCGGGCTCGACCTGCTCACGCACGGCGACTTCCACTGCGACGAGGACATGGCGGGCCGCGCCTGGCACCATTACCCGCTTCAGCGGTGGGCCGGGTTCGAGGGGGACTACCTGCAGCCTGAGGAGACGACCGCCCCGTGGCTGCACTATCCACCCGGCACACTGCTCAACGAGATCTATACCGCGTGGCGCTGGCCGCACGTCGTCGACAAGATCGAGCATCGGGCGCTCGACTATCCCAAGATCTGGCGCATCGCGCAGGGCAAGGCGTCGAAGCCGGTGCGTTTCGGTACCTGCTGCTCGCAGGTGATGGGGTTGTTTCTCGACATCCACACGCCGAAGTACACCGACAAGCGCCAGGTCATCTGGGACATGGCCGAGGCCATGAACACGGAGCTGCGCGCGCTGCGCGACGCCGGATGCCGCCTGATGCAGATCGAGGAGCCGACGCTCCACTTCATGGCCAACACGTTCGGCAAGGACGCCGACTCGGTGAAGTTCATGGTGGAGGCGTTCAACCGCGAGGTCGAGGGACTGGACGATGTGGAAATCTGGATCCATACCTGCTGGGGCAATCCCAACATGCAGCGCGTGATGGAGGACACCAGCTACGCGCAGTCGATCGAGCTGTACCTGGAAGCGTGCCGCGGGGACGTGTGGACGCTCGAGATGAAGGATCGCAACCAGCGCGACCTCGAGCTGTTCGAGCCGCTGAAGCACGATCTGAAGAAGAAGATCTGTATCGGCGCGGTCAGTCACCGATCGCTGCAGGCGGATCGGCCGGAGGACGTCGCGGGCGAGATCCGGAAGGCGCTGAAGTACATCCCGCCGGAGCGGCTGATCGTGTCGAGCGACTGCGGCTTCGGACGCCAGGGCTGCAACCGCGAGATCGCGTTCTACAAAGCGAGCGCGATCGCGCAGGGCTGTAACATCGTCCGCCGCGAGCTGGGGTTGCCGGTGCCGAGCGTGCCAGCCGCCGACCCACGCTTCCAGATCGACGTCATCCCCGGGAGGCCGGCTGAAGCTGGCGGTCGCTAGGCGAGCACCTTCGTGGAATCCGCTCGGACGATTCATTCGAAGTCCAGGAGAAATCGCCGATGAAATGGCCGCGACGAGTCGCCGTGCTGCTTCTTCCGCTGTTGCTGCTGGCACCCGGACTGCCGAGTGCCCAGAACGCGGCGCGCGCGAGTTTTCCGCCGGTTGAAGTGCCGCCGCGGAACGACATCCGGTTGGACAATCGCGTGGGCATTCCGATGCGCGACGGCGTCATCCTGTACGCCGATGTCTATCGGCCTGTCGGTGACGGCCGTTTTCCAGTCCTGGTTTCGAGAACGCCGTACAGCACCGAGCGCTTCCCCGCAGCCTACGAGGCCGGCGTCTACTTCTCGCGGCGCGGCTACGTCTACGTGTTTCAGGACGTGCGCGGGCGCCACGAATCGGATGGCCGGTGGGAGCCGTTCTTCGATGATGAGAAGGATGGCTACGACACGGTCGAATGGGCGGCGAAGCAGCGCTGGTCCAACGGCAAGGTGGGCATGGAGGGAGGCTCCTACCTGGGACAGAACCAATGGCGGGCCGCGCAGGCCGCGCCTCCCAGCCTGGTCACCATCTTCCCGAGTGTGGCATCCACGAGCATCTACCACGACTGGATCACGCTCAACGGCGCATGGCGCCTGTCGTTCAACTTCGGCTGGGGGCCCGTCCGTCAGGAATCGCGGATCATGCAGAACCCCGGCGCCCACACGCTCGCCGGACTGCAGGCGATCCACTACGACGAGGTGCAGAAGCACCTGCCGCTCGACACGATGCAGCAGCTGGTGGGACGCAATGCCCGCTTCTACAACGACTGGCTGGCCAATCCCGATTACAACGATTACTGGAAGCCGCTCAACGTCGAGGAGATGTTCAACAAGATCGCCATCCCGGTTCATACCTTCGGCGGCTGGTTCGACATCTTCAGCCAGGGAACGTTGCGCGGATACGTCGGGATGAGCCACCGGGGCGCGACCGAAGCGGCGCGGCGCGGCAGTCACATCGTGATCGGCGCCTGGGGACACGGGTCGACGCGGAAAACTGGAGACATCGATTTCGGTCCAACCGCGGACGTCGACGAGAAGGCGCTCGCACTCCGCTGGTACGACTCGAGACTCAAGGGGATAGACAACGGTCTGGACCGGGAGCCTCCCGTGAAGCTCTTCCTGATGGGCCGAAACGAGTGGGTGCTCGAAAACGAATACCCGCTGGCTCGGACCAACTACCGCCCGATGTACTTCGCCAGCGGCGGCAAGGCGAATACCGACAAGGGCGACGGTCGACTCACCTGGGACAAACCGAGCGCGCCGTCGGCGTCCGATCGCTTCCGGTACGATCCGAACGACCCCGTTCCTTCGGTGGGCGGCAACAACTGCTGCGGGACTCCCACGCCTGCAGGCCCGCGCGACCAGCGCACGATCGAGGCGCGTCAGGATGTGCTGATCTACACCTCAGACGTGCTGCAGGAGGAGATCGAGGTCACCGGCCCCGTGAAGGTGGTGCTCCACGCCTCTTCCGACGCGGTCGATACCGACTTCGTCGCCAGGCTCGTGGACGTCCATCCGGACGGAACGACTTACAACATGGCGGAGGGCATGCTGCGGGCGCGTTACCGCGAAAGCCTTTCGAGGCCCAGCCTCTTGCAGCCGGGGCAGGTCTATCGCTTCGAGATCGATCTGGTGGGCACCTCAGTTGCGTTTCTGAAGGGACATCGCCTGCGGGTCCATGTCACCAGCAGCCACTTCCCACAGTTCGACCGCAATCCGAACACCGGGGCGAAATTCGGCGCCACGACGGAGATCCGCGTCGCGCAGCAAACCGTCCATCACGACGCCGAGCGTCCGTCGCATATCCTGCTGCCGGTGATTCCCCCGAGAAAGAGATGATGGGAGGACATTCAATGGCTGTTTCGCGCCGTTCGCTGTTGAGGGGGATCAGCCTGACCTCGCTCATGAGCGCGCTGCCGTCGCTGGCGAAAGCGGCGCCAAAGCGCAGCCCCGGACCGTACGAGCAACTCGGCATCCGTCCGGTCGTCAACTTCCAGGGCACGATGACCACACTCGGCGCATCCAAGATGTGGGAAGAGCTGCACGAGGCAGCGGCCCAAGCCTCTCGCGAGTACGTCGTCCTCGAGGAGCTGCGGGAGAAGATCGGCAAGCGGCTGTCAGCGCTCATCGGGTGCGAGGACGCGATGGTGACTCCCGGGGCCGCAGCCGCGATCTCCCTCGGAACCTGCGCGTCGCTGACGGGTAGCGACGCGCAGAAGGTGCGGCAGCTTCCAGACCTCACTGGCATGAAGAAGGAGGTCGTCATCCAGAAGGTCCATCGCAATGGCTACGATCACGCGGTGCGCAACACCGGGGTCCGCATCGTCGACGTCGAGTCGGAGCGGTCGCTGATCGATGCGATCGGCGATCAGACGGCGATGATGTACTTCCTCGGCGGCACGAGCGGCGACTGGAGATGGGAAACCCCTGTCTCGCTCGAGCGGTGCCTCGAGATCACCCGCCGGGCGAGCGTCCCGCTGATAGTCGACGCGGCCAACATGCTGCCTCCGTGGGACAACATTCGGCGGCTGGCAGGCCTCGGCGTCGATCTCATCTGCATCAGCGGCGGCAAGCACATGCGCGGACCGCAGTGCTCGGGGATTCTGGCCGGGCGCCGGGATCTGATTCAATCCGCGTCGTTGAATTCGAGCCCTCACTCCGATTCGCTGGGACGGCCAATGAAAGTCGGGCGCGAAGAAATGGTGACCGCCTGGTTGACGGTCGAAAAAGTACTCGCGGCTGGACTTCGATGCCATCGATCGCCAGTGCGTCAGACAGGCCGAGTACATCGAACGGGAACTCTCGGCCGTGCCTGGTCTGAAGCTGGAGCGCACGCCAGTCGACAGGACACGCAAGATCCGTCGGGTGATGGTGCATTGGGACGAACGGGCCTTGGGGATCACGGCGAGAGATGTGGAACGTCTGCTGATGGAGGGAGAGCCACGCATTGCCGTCGGACGAGCGGAGCCTCAGGGGATCGAGTTGACCGTCTTCATGAACGACGCCGGAGACGAAAAGACAGCCGTCAAGCGGCTCAGGGAGATCTTCAAGGCCTGATTCAACCAGCTAGTGGCCTAGCGGCTCGGCGCCGGTCTGCGGCCGGTCTTTTCAAAGACGTAGTCGTCGCGCTGTTTTTGCAATTCCGGCGTGAGCGGCCCATAGATCTGCCGGGAGGTGTACTTCCCGGTCCCGAGCATCATCAGGCTCCAGTCGTCACGGGCCTTCGACATCTCTCCGGATTCGACCACGTCCTTCAGCTTGTGCGGCGGAATGAACCATAGGCCTTCGCGGTCGGCGAGCACCACGTCGCCTGGCATCACCAGCGTCTTGCCGATGCGCACCGGAATGTTGATGCCGGTGACCATCACGCGCATGCCCTGCGTCGGCAACGAGTTCTTGTAGTACGCCTGCATTCCCGTTTCCGCGACGCGGTCCAGCCAATAGACACCGCCATCGACGATCATCCCGTTGCCGGTTGTGGTCTGAATGTAGTGTGCGAGCTTGTTGCCGACGAAGTTCCACTCGGCCCCGAAGACGTCGGCCACGATCACGTCCCCCGGCTGCAGCATGTCGATCGCCGTCTGGTTCTGGGCGCGCGACGCGCTTTTCGCTTTCGCGTCGGCTTCGTCCACTTCGATGATGTCGCCGCGCGTCGGCATGAATTGGACCGTCAACACCCGCCCGACCATTTTCTTGTCGGGCTGCAGCACTTTCCAGCCGTCGCGAGACTCGAACTGGTTCGGAAACTCCTGGCTGGAAAGCGCCGCCTGCACTTCTTCGGCGATGAGACCCTTCAATCTCTGGTCAGCATCTCATCGGGCACCTTCGGCCTGCCGTCCGGGAAGCGGTCGTATGGATTCTTTTTCGTGTACTTGATCAACTGCTCCGGCGTCCACTGGAACAGTTGAGCGGACGCGGAGTCGGCGCCAAGAAACGTCGCGGCAAGAACGAGCGCCGTCGCGAAGCGTATGACCCTCTTCATGCTTCGAACCCTTGTCGTCTCAGGCCTGCCGCGCGTCTTGTCGATCTTCATGCTCTTCCTCTCCCTGCGTCTGATGCGCCCGCCGAGTATACAGTCCGCGGGTTGCCCGAAAGCGAGTATCCTACCTCGCCTGAGGATCGAATATGGATCGGCGAATGTTCGTCATGCGGGTCGGTCTCCTTCTCGTCGGCGTGATCGCAGTCTTCGCCGGCACTCTGCGGAGCGGGAGCAGAGAAACGAGCGATCGCTCCTCCTGGTATCAAACCAATCGGTCCGTACAGTCCTGGAGATCCTCGCCGGCGATTTTCTCTACGTCTCCGGCCAGGGCGGGCGCGACGCGGAGGGAAAACTTCCCGCCACGATCGAAGGCCAGGCGCGGCAGACATTGCAGAACGTGAAGTCCATCGTCGAAGCCGCCGGGTTGACGATGGAGCATGTCGTGTACGCCCAGGTGTACCTGGACGACATGGCGCACCACGACGCGATGGACCGGGTCTGGAAGGAGTTCTTCGCCAAGGCACCGCCGGCCCGCGCCGTGCTCGGGATCTACAAGCTGCCGACGGACATCGCGGTCGAGATCAACGCCGTCGCGTTCCGCGACCTCACCCGCAAGAGGCCCATCGTCCCAGTGGGATATCCGAAGAACCTGTCGTGGTCGCCGGGAATGATCGCGGGCAACCGGATGTACCTGTCGGGATTCACGGGCGCAGACGTCGCGACGGGCAGGATGCCGCCCGATCCGGACGCGCAGGTGCAACTGGCGCTCGACAACATGAAACAGACGCTGGCCGCGGCCGGCCTGGACTTCCGTCACGTCGTGTTCGTCAATCCGTACATGACGGACAAGGCATCGCGACAGATGAACGACATCTACGCGAAGCATTTCGAGTTCGGCAACACGCCGGCGCGCGCGACGATTCGCGTCACGAGCCTGCCGGGCGGGAACACCATCGAGTTCACCGGCGTGGCCGTCACCGATCTGTCCAAACGGCTCGCCGTCAGGCCGAAGAACATGAGCCCGAGCGCGACCGCCAGTCCCTGCGTTTTCGCGGACGACACCTACTACTGTTCCGCCAAGGGGCCGTTCACTCCCGGGCTCCCGAGCCGAAGGGCCGAGGACCTGCAGGGCATCTGGGTCGCGACCGTCGAAACACAGGTTCGGCAGACGATGCGGAACCTGCTCGACGGGTTGGAGGAAGCCGGGTTGGGGCTCTCCAACGTGGTGGCGACCAACGTGTACCTGGACGACATCAACGACTTCGCGCGCATGAACCGGATCTACGCGCAGTATTTTTCCGAGATGCCGCCCGCACGCACGACCCTGGCGCAGATCGCGCCGGTTGATCGCACGCCGCATGAACGCGGACACCTATCCCGGGCTGGAACAGATTTCGTTGATTGCGGTGAAGTAGGAGAAATCATGACTGACACACTCCACGAGGACCCTGCCGCGCCGCAGCTCGATGGCGACGTCGACCGAGCGGAGGCGGAGCCTGCCACGCCGAAGCTCGATTGCGAAGTCGATCGAGCGAAGGCGGGCCTCACCAGGCGTGAGCTGTTTGGGATCGGGAACGTCCTCGCCATGCCGGTGCTCCTGGGCAGCGCCAACGCCTACGCGAAAGAGCCGGCCACGCCGAAGTTCGGTAGCGAAATGGGCGGAGCGGGCGCGGGACCGCTCAAGCCCGGGCCGGAGATCTACCAGTCGATTGGCGTGGAACCGATCATCAATTGCCGCGGCACGTTCACCATCATCGGCGGGTCCGTGGAGCGGCCCGAAGTCCGGGCGGCGATGGATGCGGCCTCGAAGTACTTCGTGCAGATCGACGAACTGGCGGCGGCGGTCGGACAGCGGCTCGCCGAGTTGACAGGAGCCGAGTGGGGCATGGTGTCGGCCGGGTGCGCCGCGGGACTGAAGCACGTCACTGCCGCGTGCGTGACGGGCGGCAACCCCGAGCGGCTGATTCGCATTCCCGATCTGACCGGTTTCGACAAGACCGAAGTCGTCAGCCCGCGGTACTCGCGCAACGTCTACGACGCCGCCGTCCGCAACATCGGCGTGAAGATGATCACGGTCGACACGCCGGAAGAGCTCGAGAACGCGCTGGGTCCGCGGACGGCGATGATCTATCTCGCGTCCGGCGGTCCCGCTTCGTCCGGACCCCTGTCGCTCGAGAACGTGGCGAGGATCGCGAAGCCGAAGAACATCCCGATCCTGATCGATGCGGCCGCCGAGGTGCTGACGATCCCGAACGTGCACCTCGAGAAGGGCGCCACGATCGTCGCCTACAGCGGCGGCAAAGCGATCTGCGGGCCGCAGTGCGCCGGCCTGCTCCTCGGCCGCAAGGACCTCCTGATGTCGGCGTGGCAGGCCAGCGCGCCGCACCACGGTCCGGGCCGCGACAACAAGGTCGGCCGCGAGGAAACGCTCGGGATGCTGGCGGCGGTCGAGGCGTGGGTGAAGCGCGATCACGACGCCGACTGGAAGACGTGGCTCTCGCTGGCTCGACAACATCTCCAGGCGCGTGTCCACCATCGCGAGCGTCAAGACGTCCGTGCGCGAGCCGACCGGGCTCTCGAATAAGAGCCCGTCACTCACCATCACGTGGGATCCGACGACGCTCCACATCACCGGCGACGAAGTGGCCGAGGAGCTGGCGAGGACCAAGCCGAGGATTGCGGTCGGCGGCGCCGCGCCGGGTAACGACACCCAACCAGGAACCACGTCGATTTCGGTCACCGCCTGGATGATGCAGCCCGGCGACGACAAGGTCGTCGCGGAACGAATCTACGCCGTGCTGTCCGCGAAGCGCAGCCCGCGCTCCACGGCGATGCCTGCTCCGTCTGCGAACGTCACCGGCCGCTGGGACGTGGACATCGAGTTCTTCAGCAGCAGGAGCCGGCACACGCTGTTCATCGAACAGGAGGGCAACTGGATCCAGGGCTCGCACCAGGGGGACTTCACGGCGCGGGACCTGGTGGGCATGATCGAGGGCAACGAAGTGACGCTCCGCAGCGTCGAACGGCGCCCCGGAAGCTCCGTCACGTTCATCTTCTCCGGCACGGTCTCGGGCGACACCATGTCGGGCCCGATTCACATGGGTGAGTACCTCAACGCGAAGTTCACGGCGAAGAAGCACAGCTATCCGACGGAACACACGCGGATCGTCGTGCCGAAGGGACCGCCGCTGGCGACCTAGCGCCGTCTCCGCAACGGTATATCACGAATCACGAAGGTCCACGAAGTCCACGAAGCCTTTGATCAAAGAATCTTCGTGTTCTTCGTACTTTCGAGCCTTCGTGACGATTCGTCGGCGTGCGAAGTCGCTGTGCCGATGTGAATAGTGCGATCGCGCCGGCCGCGACTATTTCAGCCGCAGCGTGCCAAACGCCTGCGGCACGTGAAACGACGTCTGGCCGGTCGGCCGCCAGGCATAGAACCGCCTGGATGGATCGACGCCGGCGATCCGATACAGGCCGATGCGCAGCTCCCTGCCCTTTTGCGGCGGGCGCGTATCAATCGCGGCAAACGGAATGCGCATCGCGCCGTACCAGATCGTGGCTCGGGCATCGATGCGGCTCTTCACCGTGAAGCCGGAGTTCCACTTCATTCCCGCCTGACCCTGAGGGTCCTCGCGGTCGATATCGAGATCCACCCATTCGCTCTGTGGAGAGACCTCGAACTCCTTGTAGCGCGTGATGCGATCGACACCCGACCCGATGAACGCTTCGGCGACGTCCCAGTTCCACAAGCGCGGCGTCTCCACCGACGGCGTCGGATCGGGCTTCAGGTTCAGTGCATCGTACGGATTGATATACAGCAGGTAGAGGTTCGCGTTGGTCCACCGGGACCGGATCTCGGTCGGCGGGCCGGCGATCGGTTCGCCGACGTAATTGCGACTGGCGGTCACCCGCGGCGCCCCGCGCCAGTCTTTGCCGTCTGGATCGAGATTCAGCTCGAAGTCGCCAGGCGACCAGGCACTCTCGAGCACGGCGGATGCGTCGACGTCCACGTCAATCGTGCGCCAGGATAGCGTCGCGATCAGGATCGGCCAGACGATGACCGCCATCATTCGCATCATGGCTTCAGCCTCTTCCAGTTCGCGAGGCAGCGCTCGGCTCTCTGCAACTGCTCCGCGGCCGGACCCTCTTCCTGCTCGACCAGGTAATACTCGACACCGCCTCCTGATTCAGCCGCCTTGAAGATGCGCTCCCACGGCGAAGCGCCTTCGCCGAACAGCACCGCATAGCCGCGTCCGGGCGCCCAGTCCTTGCAGTGGAGGCTCTTGATGCGCCCGGGGTGCGATTCGATCCACGCCACCGGGTCGGCACCCGCTTCCACGCATGTGCCGACGTCGAGCTGCAGCGCAATGTCCTTGCCGGTGCGTGTGGCGATGATGTCCATTGGACGCTGCCCTTCCACCGGTTGCCATTCGATCTGATGATTGTGATACCCCGCGGACATTCCGGCGGCCTTGAGTGTTTCAGCGGCGGCGTTGAGCCGATCGCCGACGGCTTTCCAGCCGTCGATGCCGGTGACCTGTCCGGGCCCGGCGAGGACGACATAACGGCTTCCCAGAATCTGGTTCAGCTCGATCGCCTTCGCCAGCCCGTCCGGCGTGAAGGCACGGGAGTCGTTGTGCGTCGAAGGGCATCGGATGCCGAGGTCGTCCATCAGCTTCCGGACGTCGGTCGCGGCCTGCGGCGTCCATGAGTAGTAGGGGGAATAGAACTCGACGACCTGGTATCCCATCTTCGCCACGGCGCGCACGGTCCCCGTCACATCTTTCATCAGCGCGTCGCGCACGCTATAGAGCTCGAGACCGACTGGTGGCTTCTCAGCGGCCGACGCCCTCATCACGAAAGGAAGCGCGCCGGCGAGGGTCAGGAAGGTTCTGCGCGAAATGGACGTCGGGGAATGCATGGCGGCACCATAACATAGCAACTCAGATCCGTTGTGACGCCGTTCTGACAATGCTCTTGATTTCTGAACAGCGCCATTGTCTGATGCGCGGATGCCTTTCCGTCATTCCACCAGCACGCTCTCCACGCTACTCGTCGCCGGCGTCGCGACCCTCTCGGTGACGGCCTTCGGTCAAGCCGGCCGATCGTCGTCGGGCAGCGGCGACATGCTCGTGTACTTCGGCACCTACACCGGCGAGAAGAGCAAAGGCGTGTACGTCTCGCGCCTCGATCTCGCCTCTGGAGCGTTGAGCCGTCCGGAGCTGGCGGGCGAGACGGCCAGTCCCAGTTTCCTGGCCGTTCATCCGAGCCAGAACTTCCTGTATGCGATCAACGAGATTGGCAATTTCCAGGGCAAGGCCAGCGGTTCGGTCAGCGCGTTCGCCATCGATCGGAACACCGGCCGGTTGACCGCGCTGAATCAGCAGCCGTCGGTCGGGCCCGGCCCGGCCCATCTCGTCGTGGACAAGGCCGGACGGAACGCGCTGGTCGCGAACTACGGAGGGGGAAGCGTCGCAGTCGTGCCGATCGGGCCGGACGGCGCGCTGAAGCCGCCGTCGGCCTTCATTCAGCACACGGGGAGCAGCGTCAACCCGCAGCGGCAGAAGGAACCGCACGCGCACTCGATTAACCTGGATCCCGCCAATCGTTTCGCTTACGCGGCCGACCTCGGGCTCGACAAGGTGCTGGTGTATCGCTTCGACGCCGACAAAGGATCGCTCGTCGCGAACGACCCGCCGTTTGCCCAGGTGGCCGCCGGCGCCGGTCCACGCCATTTCGCGATTCATCCCAATGGCCGCTTCGCCTACGTGATCAACGAACTCAACCTCACGGTCACCGCGTTCCGCCGCGACAGCGAGCGCGGCTCGTTGACGGACCTGCAGACGATCTCGACGCTGCCACCCGGCCAGAAGGCGGAGTCCACCTTCAGCACGGCGGATGTGCAGGTGCATCCGTCCGGACGATTCCTCTACGGGTCCAATCGCGGACACGACAGCATCGTCGTCTTCGCAATCGACCAGAACACCGGACGGCTGACCTACCTCGAGAACCGGCCGACGCAAGGCAGCACCCCGCGTGGATTCGGCATCGATCCAAGCGGCAGCTATCTACTCGCGGCCAATCAGCGATCGGACTCAGTCGTCGTCTTCCGGATCGACAAGCAGACGGGACGGCTCACGCCGACCGGACACACCATCGAAGTCGGTGCGCCGGTCTGCGTGAAATTCGTCGAGCCGCGAAATCGTTAGATGCCTTATTGGAATCCCTGAGCCGCGCCTGGCCGGAAAATTCCACGCGGCGAGGACGTCGGCAGGCGGACGATGTCGGCGCCCTGGATGCCGACGGTCTCGCCGGCACCGAGCGGCGGCGCCTGCTGCACCGCCTCGAAGCTCACGAGCGACGATTCGTAGTCCAGCGTCGTCTGCAGCAGGTTCACTTCCGCCTGCAGCAGATCGCGCTGGGCCTGGGTGACGAGAAAGGTCGTCGACAGCCCGACGTCGTAGCGGCGCTGCTCCGCCTCGAAACGTTCCCTGGCGAGGGTCGCGCCGGCACGCGCGGCGTCGACGCGTTCGGCGGTGCTGCGCACCTGCCGCGCTGACTGTCGAACGGTCGCCGCGGTATCCAGCCGGAGGCTGGCGATCCGCTGCGCCGCCTGGCGGCGCTCCACGTCGGCCCGCGCGAGGCTCGCCTCTTCGAAACTGTGTCCGAGCGGATAGCTGACGGTCACACCGACGCTCCACGTCGGATAGTCCGGCGTGAACGCCTGACCGAGCGCGGCGGCCAGGCTTCGCTCGCGCGTGCCGTCGATAATCCCCGGGAAGCCGCCCGTGCGGAGCAGCTGCGTGCCGCCCAGACCGCTGCCGCGATACGACGTCTCGAGCCGCACGTCGGGCAGCTTCTGGTTGCCGAGGAACTCGACGTTGGTCCTGGCGTTTTCGAGATCGTGGCCGGCCCGCGCGAGGTCGTAGCGTTCGCTGAGCGCGCGCGCGACCGCCGCGTCGACGTCGGGCAGCGCACCGCGGCCGGTGGGCTCTTCCACCGGATCGATGTGCGTCACCCACAACGACGCGTCAGACGGATCCGCGATCAGCCGTCGCAGCCGATCCTCGGCATCCCCGGCAAGGGTGTTGGCGCGAATCAGGTTCTCCCGCCGCTGCGCGACCTCGGCCTCCGCCTGCACCAGATCGAGCGGCGGAATCTGACCGGCCTCGACGCGAATCTTGTTCTGCCGGGCGAGCTCCTGCGCGAGCTCGAGCGATCGTTGCTGAACGGTGACGTTCGCCAGGGTCGCCTTGAGCGTCCAGTACGCCTGCTTGACCGCGGCCACCGTCTGAACGACGGACTCGCGGAAGCGAAGCTCGGAGCTCTGGTAGTTTCGGCGGGCGACGATGACCTGCTGTCGCGCGGCGTCGATCTTGCGATCCCTCAGCAGCGGCTGCGAGAACGCGAACTGGACCCCTGACTGAAGCGCCGGATCGAAGCTCGTAATCGGGTTGTTCGTCGTCGTACGCGAGGTGTCCCACGACACGCTCCATGTGCCGGCGCCCCACGGCAGCCGCTGGGTCACTCCAGTCGACGAGAAGAGGTCGTTGACGTCCACGCCACGGTCGCCCAGCAGGAAGTTCGAGGGCGGCGTCGCGTTTTTCGACCCTCCGAGCGTCGTCGAGAAGACCGGCGAATAGACGCCCCGGCTCTGAGAGACTCGCGCCGCGTCGACTTCGGTGCCGAGGCGCACGATGGCGAGCTCCGGATTGTGCTCGACCGCGCGCTGCACCGCGTCGGCCAGCGTGAGTTGCAGTGTCTCGGGCTTTCCCGTCTGCGCCAACGCCGTCGTCGCCGTCAGAATACCGACGATCGCGGCCCCAGTTGTTCGAAAGAGATATCTGCGATTCATGGACTTCGTCCTTCGTTGACTTAAGCTTTGCAACTTTCACTTTTAACTTCTAACTTTTAACTTTTAACTTTCAAACCGCCTCCGCCAGTTCAGGAACTCTCTTCTCTCTCGTGCGGACGGCGTTCGGAACCGCCACCCGCGTCCGCGCCACGAGCATGTAGATCGACGGCACGACGAACAGCGTGAACACCGTGCCGATGACCATGCCGCTGACCAGCATGATGCCGATGCTGTTGCGCGCGCCGGCGCCCGGACCGGTCGCCAGCACCAGCGGGAAGTGACCGACGACGGTCGCCGCCGTCGTCATCAGGATCGGGCGCAAGCGCGTGCTGGCGGCTTCGATCACGGCCTCCAGCTTTTTCGATCCCGTCTCCTGGAGGTGGTTCGCGAACTGGACGATCAGGATCCCGTTCTTCGACACCAGGCCGACGAGCGTGATGAGACCGACCTGGCTGTAGATGTTCAGCGTCGTGAAGCCGAGGAACGAGAACATCAGGGCGCCCGACACGGCGAGCGGCACCGATCCGGCGAGGACGATGAACGGATCGCGGAAGCTCTCGAACTGCGCCGCCAGCACGAGATAGATGAGAATCGCCGACAGCAGGAACGTGCCGAGGAACTTGCCGCCCTCGGTCCGCAGCTGGCGCGATTCGCCCGCGTAGTCGATGGTGAAGCCCTGCGGCAGGATCTTCCGCGCTTCGTCCTCGAGAAATCCCAGCGCCCGATCGAGCGGCACCGGCGGCGGAATCACGCCCTGGATGCGCACGGCGTTCAGCTGCTGGAACTTCTTGAGGTCGCGCGGCTCGGTCGTCGTCTTCAGACTGGCGAACGTCGACAGCGGAACCAGGCGGCCAGCCGGGCCAGTCGAGGGTGCGGAGCCGGTGACGTAGATCTGCTCCAGTTGGTCGGGCGTCAGCCGTTCGGCGCGCATCACCTGCGGGATGACCTTGTAGCTCCGTCCCTGGATGCTGAAGCGGTTGACGTAGTTGGCGCCGAGCAGCGTCGACAGATCGCGGCCGGCCTCGCTGAGATCGACCCCCTGCGATCGCAGCTTGTCGCGATCGAACACGACCTCCGCCTGCGGCTGGTCGAACTTCAGGTCGGCGTCGGCGAAGATGAACAGGCCGCTCGCGAACGCCTTTTTCACCAACTGGTCTGCCAGCTCGCTCAGCTCCCGGGGTTCGGCGGCCGACGCGATCACCAGGTCGACCGGAAAGTTGCCGCCGCCGGGCAGCGCTGGCGGCGCCTGTGGAATGACGCGCACGCCCGCGATCTTCGAGAGCGGCGCCATCGCTTCCATCATGATCTGCTGCGTCGTCTTGGTCCGCTCGCTCCACGGTTTGGTCACCATTCCGCCGAATCCGCCGTTGGGCAGCGTGATCTGGAAGATGCTGGCGTGCTCGGGGAATGATTTGTAGACGTCGTACATCTGATCCGTGAACAGCTTGGTCTGGTCGAGCGTCGCGTTCGCGGACGCCTGGACGAAGCCGAAGAAAAAGCCCTGGTCCTCGTTGGGCGCCAGCTCGCGCTGCGAGAACAGGTAGAACGGCACGGTCAGCAGCGCGACGATCACCCACAGCGTGAGCACGACCGGCCGGTAGCGCAGCGTCGCGGTCAGCGACCTGCCGTAGCCGTGCCGAATCGATTCGAACCGCCGATTGATCCAGCCGGCAAACCCGCGCTCCGTGTCGCCGGCGCGCAGCAGCCTGGCGCCCATCATCGGCGACAGCGTCAGCGCCACGACGCCGGACACGATGACCGCTCCCGCCAGCGTGAACGCGAATTCCCGGAACAGCGAGCCGGTCAATCCGCCCTGGATGCCGACCGGCGCGTAGACCGCCGCCAGCGTGATCGTCATCGCGATGATCGGACCGACGAGCTCGCGCGCGGCATCGATCGCCGCCCGATGCGGCGGCTTGCCTTCGTGCAGGTGCCGCTCGACGTTCTCCACCATCACGATCGCGTCGTCGACGACCAGGCCGACCGAAAGCACGATCGCGAGCAGCGTGAGCAGGTTGACGGTGAAGCCCGCGACCAGCATCAGGAAGACGGCGCCGACGAGCGAGATCGGAATCGCGACAATCGGGATCAGCACCGAACGGAACGACCCGAGGAACAGGAAGATGACGACGATGACGATCAGCAGCGTTTCGGTGAGCGTCCGCAGCACTTCGCTGATCGCGTCCTGGATGTACTCGGTCGAGTCGTAGGGAATGCCGACCTTCATGCCGGCGGGCAGCTGCGACTGGATCTGCGGCAGCGCCTCGCGGACCTTCTTCACGACCTCGAGCGAATTGGCGGTCGGCAGCACCCACACGCCCATGAACGTCGCCGATTCGCCGTTGAACCGGATGTCCTGCTCGTAGTTCTCGGCCCCCAGCACGACATCGGCGATGTCGCCGATGCGGACGACGACGCCGTTCTGCTCCTTGACCACGAGCTGCCGGAACTCCTCCGGCGTCCGCAGATCGGTGTTGGCCACGAGATTGACCGACACCATCGAGCCTTTCGTGTGCCCGAGCGCCGACAGATAGTTGTTGCGCGCCAGGGCGTCGCGCACCGCCGACGGCGCGATGCCGTGGGCCGCCATCCGATCCGGCTTCAGCCAGATCCGCATGGCAAACGTGCGCGCCCCGAGAATGTCGGCGCGCTGCACGCCGCTGATCGCGCTCAGCTTGGGCTGGACGACGCGCGTCAGATAGTCGGTGATCTGGTTCGGATCGAGATCGGTCGACGAGAAGCCGAAGTAGATCGCGGCGAACTGATTGTCCGCCGTCTCCAGCTCGATGATCGGCGCTTCCGCCTCGGGCGGCAGATCGTTTCGCACCTGCGCCACCTTGGCCTGGATCTGCGTGAGGGCGGCGTTGGTGTCGTAATTGAGCTTCAGGTGCACGGTGATCGCGCTGACGCCTTGTGCGCTCGACGACTCCATGTAGTCGATGCCGTCGGCGCTGGCGATGACGCGCTCGAGCGGCGTCGTGATGAATCCGCGAACCAGATCGGCGTTCGCGCCGACGTAGGCCGTCGAGACGCGAACCACCGCGATGTCGCTGCGCGGATACTGCCGGACGCTCAGCGCGCGAATCGACTGCACGCCCGCAATCAGGATGACCAGGTTGACGACGATGGCAAGGACTGGCCGCTTGACGAAAAGGTCGGTGAACTTCATCAGCTGTTCTCTGGCTTCGGTTTTGGACTGTTGGTCGGCTTGACTTTGTTGTTGACGACGACGGCGGCGCCATTTCGGAGCTTGAACAGGCCCGAGGTGACGACCTCGTCGCCCGGCTTGACACCGGACGTGACGGCGATCTGATCACCGCGCGCGGGCCCGAGCTTGACGAACTGCTGGCGCACGCCGCGGTAGCTCTGTCCGGCGGGGTTCTTCAGATCGGTGACCACGAACACCGAATCACCGAACGGCGCATAGCTGATGGCCGAGGCGGGCAGCGCCATGATGGTGCTGCTGCCGCCGACACCGGCTTCGGCCTGCACGAACATGCCGGGACGCAGCTTGCCGCCGGGATTGGCGAGCGTCGCCTGCACCTGGATGTTCCGCGTCGCCTGGTCGACGATCGAGTCGATCGCGGTCACACGTCCCGAGAACTCGACGCCTGGCAGGCTGTCGGACGTGATGCGGACCGTGCGACCGACGCGCATCTGGCTGGAAGACTGCTGCGGGACGCCGAAGTTCACGTAGATCGGGTTCAGCGACTGCAGCGTCACCAGCGCGTCGCCGCCGGACAGGTACTGACCGAGGTTGACCCGCCGGATCCCGAGCACGCCGGAGAACGGCGCCCGGATCGTCTTCCTGGCGATCGCCGCGCGGATTTCGCCGACCCGCGCGTCGCCCTGCCGCTGCTCGGCGGTGGCGCGGTCGAACTCGGACTGCGAGATCGACCCGTTCGTTCAGCAGCCCCTGCATGCGCTCGAAGTTGAGGCGCGCCAGGTCGCGCTGTGCTTCAGCCGCGGTCAACTGCGCCTGCTCCTGCCGCGTGTCGAGCAACGCCAGCACCTCGCCTTCGCTGCACCGCCGTGCCCGACTCGAAGGCGATTCTCTCCACGGTGCCTGGCAGATCCGCACTCACCGTGACGCCCTGAACGGCCGCCACCGTGCCGATCGAGCTCACGCTGGCCGACCACTCCTCCTGATGCGCCACGATGGTCGTCACCGCTTCAGGAGGCGGCTGAAACGCCGCCCCCTGCGCAATCGCCGATTGAATCTGCCGGAACTTCACGAAGCCCAGGCCCGCGACGAACAGCGCCGTCGCGGTGAGCATCACGATCATTCGTTTCGCCATAACTGCCTTTCCGAACAAGTCCTCACAGTCTCAAGTGTCACCGCGTGACGTTCAGCAGCACTCCACCGTAAATGCGGTGGCCGTAGCGATTCTCACTGCCGAAGAAAGCGGGCGCGTCATCCTTCGACTGCACCGCGATGAAGCGGTAATCGCCGCGCAGACCCCAGCGTCCGGCGTACCAGTTCACGCCGCCGCCGACGTTGCTCGTGAAGAACGTCTCGGTCCCGTTGATGCCGAGGCTGGTTTTCTCGAACAGGCTCAGGCCGCCGACGCCGGCGGTCACGTACGGCACGACGGAGCTGTGGTTGGCGGCCGAGACCACCAGGTTGCCGCTGTAATTGAGTGAGTTGGGCGACTTCAGATTCGACGTCAGTCCGCCGATCACGCAGATCCTGCGTCACGCCGACGGCGCCGCGCGACCTCGCCTTCGATGCCGATGTAGCGATTCAGATGGACCGTGACGCCCGCGCCCAGGTCGTAGTTGCCGAAGCTGGTGCGTCCGGTGTCCTTGTTCTCGGTGAAGAACGTGCCGCCGCCCGGGATGATGGTGACGACAACCGCGCCCGGTCCGGGAACCGTCTCCTGCGCAAGTGCCGGCGCGGCGCCGGCGATTCCAACCGCTGCGATGAGTCCTGCAATCCAACGCGTCATGACTGACCTCCTGTGTGTTTGCACGGTCCCTACTTTCGTTCCGATATGACGCGCCAAACAATCAGGCAGGTGCCGCAGATCTCGCTCGTGCTTGCGCGCGAGCGGAATCTCGTCCTGATCGTGTACCGGGATCTACGACTTTTGGACGATGCCGCTGTCGAGCGACTTGCTGGATAATTGGACAATGGAAGAAGTTCCTCCCTGCTTCGAGGGCGACCTCAAGAGCGCGGTGCCGTCGAAGCGAGCGCGATCCGGATGTGCTTGCACGCCGCGCTGCTTCGCGAGACCGCCGAACGCCGCCGCGCGGAATGCCTGGCGAAGATGCAGGCCGACGTCGTGCAGCTCGCGCTCGATCTGCTGGTGCGCGAACCGGACATCGAGGGATTTTTCGGAGCGCTCACGAAGACGATGGTCGACGAGGGCGACAGCCACGCCTGCGCCGTCTGGCTGATCGACGACGACCGGCAGCGCTGCGACTGCTGGATGACCTACGTCGTCGATCGGCTCTACACGCGCACGAGCGGCGACTGGGACGCGCTCGGCGTTCCCGCGCGAGAGCATGGCGCAGCATCTCTTCGCGTACACGCCGGGCTGGACGTCAGACGATCCAGTACACCGGCGACGATGCGCGGCTGCCCGAGCCGGTCCGCGCATTCACCGCGCCGCCAGGGCGTGCAGGCCGTCGGTCGATCACGCCGCTGGTGCTCGGCAATCGCACGCTGGGCTGGATCGCGCTGTCGCAGCACGCACTCCTCGGAATGCTGGACCGAATGGTGGCGGGTCGTGCTCACCGAGGCGATCGCGCGCCAGGCGGCGCTGGCGCTGCACCAGAGCCGGCTGACCGAGCAGCGCCGGCTCGAAGAGCGGCGCAAGACGATCCTCGAGGAACGCAACCGGCTGGCGCGCGACATCCACGACAACCTGGCGCAGGGATTCGCCGCGATCCTGATGCAGCTGCAGGCCGCCCAGCGCGAGGCGTTCATGCTGCCGCCAGCGGTCGCGGCCAAGCTCGAGACGGCGGTCGATCTCGCCCGCACGCACATGGTCGAGGCGCGGCGATCGGTCGGCACGCTTCGGCCGAATGTCGGCGACGGCGAGGACGTCGCGCGGGCGCTCAAGCGGATTGCCGACCTCGCGCAGCGCGACGACCGACGTGCCGATCGAGCATCAGCGTCGACGAGCTGCCGCGCTTCGGCGACGGCGTCGAGCGCGAGATCATCGGCATCGCGCAGGAAGCGCTCACCAACGCCGTCCGCCACTCGCGCGCCCGCCGCATCACGATGCAGGCGTCGACGCGTGCGCTCGATCGGCTTCCGGCTGTCGGTCGCCGACGATGGCCGCGGCATCGCGCGGGAACAGTCGTCGTCCGGGTTCGGCATGACCAGCATGCAGGAGCGCGCCGAGCGCATCGGCGCGTCGCTGACCATCGTCACCGCGCCGCGCAGCGGCACCGAAGTCGTGCTGGCCTGGGAACCGTCGGCATTGCCGACGCAGGTGCACGTTGCCATCTGAAGCCGTCGCCGCGCCGGTCGGCGAAGGCGAGCGTGCTGCTCGTCGACGATCACGCGCTGCTCAGGACCGGCGTCGCGAACATCATCAACCAGGAGCCGGATCTGCGCGTGGTCGCCGAAGCCGGCAACGGCGTCGAGGCGATCGACGCCTACGAGCGCCATCATCCCGACGTGACGCTGCTCGACCTGCGGATGCCGGTCATGGAAGGCGTCGAAGCGGTGCGCCGGATCCGCGAGCGCGACCCGCGGCGCGCGGGTGATCGTGCTGACCACCTACGACACCGACGAAGAGATCTCGCGCGCGCTCAAGGCCGGCGCCAAGGCCTACGTCCTCAAGGACATCTCCGCCGACGATCTGGTCAGCTGCATCCGCGACGTGCTGGCCGGCAAGACCTACCTGGCGCCGGCGGCGGCGGCCAAGCTCGCCGAAGGCGTCACGCGCGTGCAGCTCACGCCGCGCGAGATGGCGACGCTCACAGCTGATGGCCGACGGCAAGGCCAACAAGGAGATCGCGACCGCGCTCGACATCAGCGAGCGCACGGTCAAGACCCACCTCGGTCACCTGTTCGAGAAGCTCGGCGTGACGAGCCGCACCGAAGCGGTCAAGGTCGCGACGCGGCGCGGCCTGGTGCGGCTGGACTGACGAGCCGTAAGCCTGACCCTCGGTGTTTTACGCCGCGGGCTCGATCAACGAGGATTGGGATCCGTCTGTCCGAAGTGCGAGCAGCGCCAGGTCGCCTTCGCTGATGCTCTCAACCACCGCACTTCGCAACGCACGCAGCTCCCGGATCCGGGGCGCGAGACGATTGGCAAGGTCGAACAGTTCGCGCATCGGGGCGGCGAGCCCGGAGGGCATCGCGCATCGTCGCCTTGATATCGATCAAACGCGGCGTTCAACGTCGTCAGTTCCGAGATTGCGCCAACCAAGGCTCCCTGGCAGCGCATCGACGCCCATCAAGCGTGCAAACAGCTCGTTCTGGAACGTCACCGAATGATTGAGGATCTCTTGTGACATGTTGAGTTCGCGCTTCAAGAGGCATTTCTCCAACGGAGAGGCTTACGACATTGTCGCCCGCACCGGCGGGCATCGGAGTCGGAAGGTCGAGGCCGATGGATTCGTCGAAGTGGAACGCTATGTGATACTGAATTGGGTCGCCCCCCACTGATCCCACATGGCACCTGACGACTCGACCCGTCAGCCCGAACCTCCGTTCCTGATGCCAATTGGAATGCCAAGCCAGGTCGAGCTCGAGAATCCAGAGTCGAATTGCTTCAAGGAGGGCAGAGCGGGCCGAACCTGGGTTCGAACCAGGGCCCCACTCGCAGAAACATTAATCAGCTCAGCCTGCTCGCCTGCAACCAGCCGAACTGACGACACCCAGGGCATTTCTCGTGGCGACCAGCGATGCAACCCACGCCGATCCGAACCTCCAAAAAGCGGCTCGTCGTCGGCCTTGCGCTCGTGAATTTGTTGCTCGATTTCGTGTGCGCGCGTGAGATAGCCCACGACGTCCGCCGCGAATAATTGGGAATCGCAGCCGACCGCGCTCATCCGTGCCGAGCGCTTCTTCAGACCTCTGAACAGGGATGGCTTGGTGCGATTACAGTCGGACGAAGATTCGAGCTGCGGAATGCTGATTGTCTGCACGTGATCGGTGTTACGCAGCGTTCGAAGGTATGCGATGAGATAGTCCTCCTCGGCCGGGAGCATGAGAGCGTGCAGGAGAATGACGTCCGGAACACGGTTGTCAATAACAGAGAGTGCCTCGTCAGTCGTATCAACGACGATAACCTCTGCGTTCACGCGCTCACGGAGCGCATGCACAAGCTGACGAGCCTGCGCCGAATCAGGCTGAACCGCAAGGATGAGAGCCGATGGCCCCAATATGATCCCCTCGTCAGAGTTCGTTCATAATACGTCAAAGTCTTATAGAGTCATATTGTATCACATGCCCAGGATCGCTCTCTCGAATGGAGTCTGTAACATATTTACACGTAAGACTTTATTAGCTAGTAGTCCTTCATGGCAGCCTGGCGTATTCCGCCTTCCTGCTCGCCTGAGAACCGGGGTGTCGGGGTCTACGCGAGGATGTCTCGGACGACTTCCCGAAGACGTCGGTCAGGCGGAAGTCGCGGCCGGCGTAGCGGTAGGTCAGCTTCTCGTGGTCGATGCCCAGCAGGTGCAGGATCGTGGCGTGCAGGTCGTGGATGGAGACGCGGTTCTCGACGGCGCGGAAGCCGAACTCGTCGGTCGCGCCGTAGGCCATGCCGCCCTTGACGCCGCCGCCGGCCATCCACATCGTGAAGCCGTAGGGATTGTGGTCGCGGCCGTCGCCGCTCTCGGAGACCGGCGTGCGGCCGAACTCGCCGCCCCAGACGACCAGCGTCTCGTCGAGCAGGCCGCGCTGCTTCAGGTCGCTGAGCAGCGCCGCGACGGCTTGTCCATGTCGGGGCAGCGCTCGCGCAGGTTCTTGTTGATCTCGTTGTGATCGTCCCACGGCTGGCCGGGGCCGTAGTGGACGTGGACGATGCGGACGCCGCGCTCGACCAGCCGGCGGGCCAGCAGGCAGCCGTTGGCGAACGGCGTGGTGCCGTACTCCTCGCGGACGGACTCCGGCTCCGTGCGGAGGTCGAAGAGCGTCCGTCGCCTCGAACTGCATGCGGAAGGCCGTCTCCATCGCCTGGATGCGGCCTTCGAGGAACGCGTCCTGCGCCGAAGGCTGCGCTCGTGCTCGCGGTTCAGCTGCCTGGAGCGAGATCGAGCTGCCGCGCGCTGCGGCGTCGGGATGCAGCTGCTGGTTGTGCAGGTAGCGGATCATCTTGTCCGGGCTCGGTGACGCGAATCGTCGAACGACGTGCCCTGGTGCTGCGCGGGCAGGAAGCCGCTGCGCAGGCGTGGACCCGCCGCCGCCGCCGGGCGCAGGCACGACGAAGCCCGGCAGGTTCTGGTTCTCGGTGCCCAGGCCGTAGGAGATCCACGAGCCCATCGACGGGCGCGTGGCAGCGATGTTGCCGGAGTGGAACAGGCTGCGCGCCGGCTTGTGCGTCGGGTTGAACGTGTACATCGAGCGGATGACGCACAGATCGTCGGCGACGGCGGCGAGGTTGGGCAGCAGCTCGCTGACCTCGATGCCGCTCGCCGTGCTTCGTGAACTCGAACGGCGACGGGCAGCAGGCCGCCGGTGGTGCGCTCGGTGCGCAGGTTCGACGGAGTCGGGCCGCTGGCCGGCATACTTCATCGAGCGCGGGCTTGGGATCGAACATGTCCACCTGCGACGGCCCGCCGGTCATGAACAGGAAGATGATGTGCTTCGCCTTGCGGCGGAAGTGCGGGCCGGCGTGGCGCGGCGGCTCGCCGCCAGCGCGTCTGCGTCGGCAGCATGCTCGGCGAGGCCGAGCGATGCCGAGCCCGCCGCACAGGGACTGCAGCATCGTCGCGGCGCGAAATGCGGTCTGGTTCATGGCCAAAAGATCACCTCGTTGGTGGACAGCAGCGCCTGGGCGAAGTCGTGCGAGCGTCGCCTTGCCGCAGGTAACTCGACGCCGAGTCGCGAGCTCCTCGGCTCGTCGCGATCGCGCGCCAGCACCCGGCGGTACAGGCCGCGAACTTTCGCCGCTGGCGTCGGGTTCCTTCGCACGCTCTCCGGCGAGCGCCGCGGCCTGCTCCTGCATGAACGCGCTGTTCATGACGAACAACTGCTGCAGCGGCGTCGTGGTCAGTCTCGCGCTCGGGACTGTGCATGCATCGGGATCGGGGAAATCGTAGAGCTGCAGCAGCGTTTCTGAGCTGCGGCCGCGGCTGACGCGCCCGTAGACGGTGCGGCGGTGTTGTCGGCTGGTCCAGGTCCGCGGACGGGCCGTCCAGCCGTGGCGTCGAGCGCTGCCGGTCGCCTTGCAGGCATGGAGTCGCGGTAGGCCTCGACGTCGAGGCGGCGCGGATTCATGCGCCAGAGCAGCTGGTTGGCCGGATCGGTCTTCGTCGGCATCGGCGCGCGGATGGCTCGCCTGCCGGTAGGCGGCCGAGAGCATGATCTCGCGGTGCAGCCACTTGAGCGACCAGCCGTTGGCGATGAACCGCGCGGCCAGAGTCGTCGAGCAGTTCCGGGATGGTCGGCTTGTCGCCCTGCGCGCCGAAATCGCTCGGCGTGGCGACCAGCGGCTTGCCGAAGTGCCAGCCCCAGACGCGGTTGACGATCACGCGCGCGGTCAGCGGCGCCGCTCGGTGAAGATCTTCTCGGCCAGCTCCAGCCGGCCGGACCCTTGTGAAGTCGGCGCCGCCTCTCGGCGAGCACGCGCAGGAAACCGCGCGGCGCCGGCTCGCCCGGCGTGTCGACGGATTGCCGCCGGATGAACACCGGGAGATCGCGCGGCTTGCCGGGCGTCGGCAGTCGAAGCATCGTCAGTCCGGCTCGGCGCCGTCGACCCAGGCGGCCGCGTCGTAGACCGAGTTCAGGAACGGCGCATGCGTCGATCCGCCATCCGCGGCGTCGCCGCGTCGACCATCGACGCTTGCTCCGGCGACGGGACCACAGGCGCGCCTTTCTCCGACTAGGCCCTTCGTCCGGTCGGCGTTCCGCGGCTTGACCGGTTCGGCCAGGTTCTCCGCCGGATACGGCACTGGCTGAGGTACGCCGCCATCTCGCGGATGCTGGCCTTCGAGCATGCTCGTCGATCTCCGGCCTGGAGCGCGGCCGACTCGTCCGGAACTTGTTCACCTGGCCGACGCGGCGCGGCTCCGGCTTCGATCCCGGGATCGCTTGCCAGCAGGTTCGGCCTGTAGTGACAGATCGAACAGCCGCTGCGCAGACCCACATGAAGCGCGGTCTCGGTCGTCGCGATCGATCGTCGGAGAGCGGCCGCAGCGGCGCGCTGCGTCGAGGCGAAGACGCCGGCGAGCGCGTAGTAGTCCTTCTGCCGGGATCGGATCGAACTTGTGGTCGTGGCAGCGCGCGCAGGCCACCGTCAGCCCGAGCAGGCCGCGGCGTGACGGTGTCGACGCGCTCGTCCCAGTCGTTCAGTCTGGACGTGCCGATGACGTCGTTCGAGAGGCGCACGTCCTTGTGATAAATCGGCGCCGAGCGCCCAGGAAGCCCAGCGCGCCGCAGATCGGCCGCGGCGTCGCCGGGCATCAGGTCGGCGGCCAGCTGCAGCTTGACGAAGCGGTCGTAGGGCACGTCCTTGTTGACGCCTCGATCACCCAGTCGCGGTAGCGCCAGGCGTAGGGATACGGGGATTGGTGAGTTCCCGGGGTTGTCCTCGGCGTAGCGGACGACGTCGAGCCAGTAGCGCGCCCACCGCTCGCCGTACTGCGGCGAAGCGAGCAGCCGGTCCACCAGTCTTTCGTAGTCGTCCGGCGAGGGGTCGCGCGGCGTACGCCTCGACCTCTTCGTAGGTCGGCTTCAGGCCGATCAGATCGATGTAGGCGCGGCGGATCAGCGTTCTCGCGTCGGCCTCGGGCGATGGCGTCAGTCCTTTTTCTGCCAGCTTCGCGAGCACGAAGCGATCGAGCTTCGATCGAACCCGCACTTCGTGCGACGCGACCAGCTTGTCGTCGATCCCCTTGCCCGCCATAGCGCGAAGCGCGTCGGTGGGCAACTCCCGAACGGCTTGAAAGGCCCACCACTGCCGTCCCTTCGCGAGCTCGCTCTCACCGACGACACGCTTGCCAGGACCTGCCGCGGCACGGTTTCCGTTCGAGGATCGGGTGCGCCGCCGGCGATCCAGCGTTCGAAGTCCGCGATGATTGGATCCGCGAGCTTCCCGCTCGGCGGCATCTGCAGATGCGCGTTGGCGTAGGTGAGCGCTTCGAGCAGTTTGCTGTCGGCCGGCTTGCCGGGCACGACGGCCGGTCCCTGCCGACCGCCTTTGAGGACACCTGCCTTCGTGTCGAGGACCAGCTCGCCCTTCGGCGCGGCGAGCCTGGAGGAATGGCAGGCGTAACATCGGCTCGAAAGAACCGGACGGATCCTGGTCTCGAAAAACTCGTCGTTGACGGGGACAGTGGACTGCGCGGCGGTCCAGGTGGTGGCCAGGAGCGTCACGACGACGCCGAGCGGGACGGGCCGGACAGTCACGTCGCGCTCACTATAACGCGTGTCCGCTAGGAGCCTGTCCGACTAATAGCATGGGCTCGCCCCGCAACCTCCAGCGCCCTCCGGGTCCAGCGGCGCGCCGGCATCTGCGGCGTTGCCGCTCCTCGACAATGGGTACTGGTCTAGTTGGATCGCGCCTGAATGACAAGACGCGCCAGTGGCACAGCGGATGCTTAAGCGCACAAATGACCATCTGGCCACTAGCTGCACTGTTGGTAATCATTGACGCATGACCAATCCGCTTAAGAAGTCTCTCGTTGTCGGCCTGAGTATCACGCTGGGCCGCTCGCCAGCGCGTGCAGTCAGAAATCGTCAACCTCGCCGACGCCTGCCCCTCGCCGGTCCGCCTCCGCCTTGACGCGCATCATCGGCTGGGGGTAACCTGACCTTGGCAACGTCTGACTTAGGGATAGCCGCAGAGATGCTGAGATTACCGTCAGCAACGACGGCAACGACACCCTCAGGTCGCGCGCATCACAGGGCGGCGCGGGAACTACCTCACCGTGCGGGTGCACGTCGTCGCGGTCGCGCAGGGCGACGGTTCCGGTCGCCTTCCGCTCGCGCGCGTGCGGATCGACGCTCAGGCACGGTGACTGTCGAAGGGAATCAAACTCGGGCGCCAACACAATCCCAGTCATAGCTAGAGGGGCAGCTGGCTGCGAAGCGATTCCACCCCAAGACACTGCCGCCGTTTGCTAGTCAGACGTCGCCCCAGCCTTCGGCCTTCTTTTCAGGCGTGACGTCTTTCTTTTGCGCCGACGAACCAACTACTCGAACAGGATACTAGCCGCAACTTGTGACCACTGAATGGTTTCCCCTTCGAGCAGCTCCATCGCGATGAAGGGTGGATCCGTGCCGACATCGTGGATGGTGCAGATATTGGGGTGATTGAGCGCCGAGGCCGCCCGCGCTTCCCGCTGGAAACGTTCCAGGGTTTGCGGAGACGCGGTGACCCCGTCCGGCAGAACTTTGATGGCCACCACCCGTTCGAGACGTGTGTCTTTTGCCCGATACACTTCGCCCATCCCGCCGGCACCGAGCGGGCTGACGATTTCGTAGGGGCCGAGGCGAGCGCCGGAAGCAAGGGCCAAGGAGGTCCAGACGTACTGTGGCGCTCATTGTAGTGACCTCGGGCCGTGTCGGCTACGCCGCGACTTGGCTGACCACTCGATTGCGGCGCTCGACGAACATCGAATCCCCGAACTCGTGCGTCCGATATCCCTGCGCTTCGAGCGCCGCCGTCACCTCCGCCAGCGTCGCATCGTCGGCAAACGCGCGCAGCAGCTGGTAATGGCTGCTGTCCGGCTCGTGCGTCCCCGAGAGAATGGCATCCACGACACGCAACGAGCTCGCCGGCCCGAGACGCTGATTCGCGAGGGCCTCGCCCGGATGCACGACACCGTCGCCTGCGGCCGCGTGCTCGAGCGCGCGCACGACGGTGGTGCCGATGGCGACGACGCGACCGCCCTGCCGGCGCGCTTCGAGGATGGCTGCCGCCGTGCTGGCGGGAATGCGATACGGCTCGTCGAACGGCAGCCGGCGATCCAGCTCCGCGTCGCCGGTAGACGAAATGCCGGCGGCCAGCGTGAGCGTCGCAAACGCGACGCCGCGCCGCTGCATCGCGTGGATCGACGCCCAGTCCAGCACGAAGCCCGCCGACGGTGGCTCGAACGCGACCGGTAGGGCCGCAATCGGCGTCCACACATCCCACAGGGCGAGCGGCGCCGGCACATGGGCGTACTGAATCGGCCGTCCGTGCGCCGCGAGACCGGCCCAGAAGTCGCGCGCCGGGCCATCGAAACGCAGTGACACCAGCCGCGGGTGATCGAGCAGCGACTCGACGGTTGCCGAGAGAGGTCCGAGCTCGAGCCGATCGCCGGGAGCGAGCGTCGGTGGCAGCGGACGATCCTCGGTGCGCGTCCTGAAATCGCCCGCGCCGAACACCACCGCCACGAATCGGTGGACGTCCTCCGTGTCCAGCGACCGACCCGCCTCCGCGGCGTCCCGTTCGGAGCCGCTTTGGCGAGGCCTGGCCGAAGCTCGCTCGAATTCGAGTGCGAGCGAAGGCCGGCCCGCCAGGCGCACCTCGACGACGGCGCCGCTCGCCGCGTGCCGGCCGTGCAGGCTCGCCGGCAGCGTCGCCGCATCGTTGGCGATCACCAGATCGTGCGGGTTCAGCAGGTCGACGAACCTGCGGCGTGCGGCATGTCTGATGTGCCCGTGCCCGTCGACAATCAGAAGCCTGGCGTCACGCGGCCTCTGCACGGGTGCTGGTGCCGCGATCATGGCGCGGCTCCGACGGCGTCCGCTCGTCTCACCTCCGCACCAGCGCCGCGAAGACGGCCCGCGATGGCATCCGCGATCTCGCGCGCGGCTGCTTCAGGACGCTTGAGCGTGGACGGATCGGCGTCGGGCACCGCCAGCGCGTGCAGCGGCGTGTCCATGTCGCCCGGATCCAGCGACAGGAAATGGACCCCCTGCGGTGCCAGCTCTTCATCCCAGATGCGCGTCAGATGGTGCAGCGCCGCCTTGCTCGCGCCGTACGCACCCCACTGCGGGTACGCGTTGATGGCGGCATCGCTCGAGATATTCACCACGACGCTTCCCGCCTTCGCGCCATCGGCGCCTCAAGGTTCGAGGCGAGGCAGGCTTTCCCTCGCGGACGCCGCCAGCGCGCCGAGCAGCGCTTTCGTGAGACGGAAGGGTCCGAGGACGTTGGTCGCGAGCGCCTGCTCGAGATCTTCACACTCGGTGTCAGCCAGGAGCGCGAGCGGAACCGGACCGAGGCTCGACGCGTTGTTGACGAGTACGTCCAGCCCGCCAAGGCCGCCGAGGATTTGCAGCGCGATCGGGTAGATGTCTTCCTTCGACGCGACGTCGCCGACGATGCCGTACGCGTTGGGATGAGCGCGGGCGACGTCGTCGACGCGTTCGCGCGTGCGGGCGACGAACGCCACGCGCGCGCCGCGGCGTGTGAGCTCGCCGACCAGCGCGAGGCCCAGACCCGAGGTGCCGCCTGTGATCGCGATGCGGACGCCGTCGAGGCGTTCGTTCAGTTGGGTTGTCATGACCCGATGGTAGGACTCGCAAGCGTCTGGTGCCTTCGGCCGTCGGGACAGGCGGGGACCTGTCCGAACGGACAGGTGTCGCCGGATAATAGGGTAATCGGGTACTTGGGTGCTCGGGTAGCTGAACTGTCAGATTGGCTGTCAACAAGCCAATCAACTACCCGATTGCCCGATAGCCCATTACCAGATGTTCGTAGCGGTCGCGACAGCAGCCCGCGCTCGGCGGCAATCGCCACCGCCTGCGCCCGGTTGTCCGCGCCGAGCTTGTTGAAAATCGCGGTCACGTGAAACTTGACGGTCCGCTCGGAGATCTTCAGCGTCTCCGCAATCTGGCGGTTGGACTGCCCTGCCGCGACCAGGCGCAGCACGCCGCGCTCGCGGCCGCTCAGCAGTCCCGCGCGGCCGCGGCGTTCCGTGACCCCTTTGACGAGCTTCGCGGCGATGCGCGGACTGAGATACGACTCGCCGGCGTGCGTCTGACGAACGGCCTGCGCGATGTCCGCCGCCGGCGATCCCTTCAGCAGGTATCCGCGCGCCCCGCCGCGAATCGCGCGGAACACGTCCTCGTCCGAATCGTAGGCGGTGAACACCACGATGCTGCGTCCCTCGCGCGCGAAGCTGGCGACGCCATCGAACGCGTCGGCGTCGGGCAGCTTCAAGTCGAGAAGGACGACATCAGGACGAAGCGTCGCGGCCAATCGCAGGCCTTCGCGCGACGTCTCGGCCGCGCCGACCACCTTGATGTCCCGCTCGCGCTCGAGCACCGTCATCACCCCTTCGCGCACGATGGGGTGATCCTCGACGACGAGCACCTTAATCATTCGGCGCCAGAGGGACGCTGACGGTCACAGTCGTGCCGCGTCCGGGCGCACTGCGGATGGTCGCGTGCCCGCCGACGCTGCGCGCCCGGCCTTCGATGCTCGACAAGCCGAACCCGCGAAGACGCGCGCCTCGCGTCCGAAACCCCGCACCGGTATCGGTAACGGTGAGCCGCAAACGCTTGCGCACGACCGCCAGGCGAAGCGACACCTCCCGGGCCTTGGCGTGCTTGCGCACGTTGGTCAGCGCTTCGCCGGTGATGCGAAACAGCTCCGATTCCGTTTCCCTCGGCAGCGGACCCGTGTTGGCAATGTCCACCTGCACGCGCACGCCGGTCTCGGCCGTGAACTGGCGCGCCAGCGCCGTGAGGCCCTCGGCGAGCGAGCGATTCTCGAGCGGGGACGATCGGATGCTGGCAATCGAGCGCCGTGCTTCTTCGAGCCCCTGGCGGGCGGCATCGAGCGCCATCGTCAGCGCCGGGCGGGCGTCGTGACGCGGCCCGATCTGCGAGAGACCGGCCTCGAGATGCAAGCCGATGGCGGTGAAGTCCTGCGCGAGCGTGTCGTGGACGTCGCGCGCGATCCTGGAGCGTTCGTCGTGACGCGCGTGCTCCACCGACTGCTCGGCGAGCCGCGCCCGTTCGACGGCGACGCCGACCTGATCCGCAATCGTCGTCAACAGATCGAGCTCCTGGCGGGTCAGGCGCCGCCAGCCGCGCATCGCGAGGTTCATCACGCCGAGCGGCCGCTCGCCGGCGTAGAGCGGCACGCTGGCATGGCAGCGCAGCCCGGCGGTCGATGCGGCCTCCGCCGACGCGACGGCCGGCGCGAGGCGGCTGCATTCGACGACGTCGATGTTGCGCGCGGTCAACTGCCCTTTTCGAAACAGCTCGAGGCACCAGCAGGATCGCCCGGTCATGCGCACCGGTTCCTGGAGATACGGCGGCAGGTTCTGAACGGCGGCGTTGTAGAAATGGCCGGAGTCCGACTCGCGGAGCCAGACCCAGCCGGTTTCGACGCCGAGCAGATCGACCATGCGGCTCAACGCTTCGCTGGTCGCGCGCTGCTCCGTCGTCGCGCTGTTGAGCGCTTCGGCAACTTCCTTGAGCACCCGCAGCGCACGGGTCTGCGACAGGCGGCGCCGAGATCGTCTTTGACGAACGCTCACAATCTGCGATTCTAGTCCGTCCGATGAAGCACGCATCCATCGCCACCACTCGCACCGTCAGCCGCCCGCGCGTCGGGCTCGATCGTGCGCAAACACGTCTGCTGGCCGGACGCGTCCTGGCGAGCCCGGAAACCGGACTCCAGTACCGCATCGAACGGCTGCTCGGCGAAGGCGGCTTCGGTCAGGTCTATCTCTCGACGAGGCTCGGCCGCTCGCCGGTCGTCCCGGAGGTCGTCTGCGTCAAGGTGAGTGCGCGCATCGACGGCTGGCTTCGCGAGGCCTACTTCGGCCAGCTGCTCGACGGCCATCCACGTGCGATTCGAGTGTACGACGCCTTTCCGTTGGTGCGCGCCGATGGCAACGTCCTGTACTGTCTGACGCTCGAGTACGCGCGGCACGGCGACTTGAGCGCCTACCTGTCGCGCGGCGGCAAAGGTTGGTCGGAAGCTGGCGCCCGGCGCGAGATCGCCGGGATTCTGGAGGTGCTCGGCAAGCTGCATCGCGGCCAGGCGCTTCACCGCGACCTGACGCCGCTCAACGTGTTCGTCTGCGACGGCCGGCGCCTGAAGCTGGGCGATTTCGGGATCGTCCGTCAGCAGAGCGACCAGCGCGGCATCACCGCACACACGATGAACGCCCTGACGGCGCCGAGCGACATCCTCGCGCGCGCGACACCGCGCTGGCAGGCGCGCGACGACGTGTATCAGGTCGGCCAGCTGCTCGGGATGTTGATCAAAGGCGACGCGCAGACACGGATGCGGCCGTATGAAATCCGCCGGCTGACGTGCTCGGATCACCTGAAGGAGATCGTCTATCGCTGCATCGGCGAGCGCCGGAAACGCTACGAGAACGCCCACGAAATGATCGCCGCGCTCACCCATCCACCGCCCACGCTCAAGGTCGGTGTGCTCCGAACGCTGAAAGGCGTCCATCTCGCGTTCACCGGCATCCTGAGCAAGCGCCGCAGCGAGGCGATTCGTGCCGCCCGCCGCGCCGGCGCCATCATCCATAGCGGCCCCTCGGCGAAGACGAGCGTCGTCGTCCGGGGCCGGCCGAATCCGTTGCAGGCCGCGGGCCGCGAAGCAGGACTGAAGCTGATGGAGATCAAACGCCTGCGCGAGAAGGGGCAGCGAATCACGCTGCTGAACGAAAAGCAGTTCTGGCGCCTGGTCGCCGCGCGTCGATGATGCGCCCCTCGGATGTGCCTCACACGAGGCTTCACCACCAGCGGCTCACGTCACCCCAGTTCAAGAAGCCGGCTGATGTCGTGAGCTGGCTGGGCGCCGTTCAGGCTCAGGAGTACTCCCCTGCGAAGTGGGCGATCGGTCAACGCATGCGGCGCGCGACGGACGAAGCCATCGAGCGGGCCTTTGCCGCAGGAGAGATCCTGCGGACGCACGTCCTTCGGCCGACCTGGCACTTCGTGGCGCCGGCAGACATCCGCTGGATGCTCGAGCTGACCGGCCCGCGCCTCAAGGCCACGATCGCCTCCTACGCCCGGCACGTGTCGCTCGATGACGCCGCGTTCAAACGGAGCCGGAAGGTGCTGGCAACCGCTCTCCGTGGCGGCCGGCACCTGACGCGTGGCGAGCTGCGGCAGACGTTTCAGCGTGCAGGGATTCCGGCAGACGGGCTTCGGGCTGTCCTGCTCCTGATGCGCGCGGAGCTCGATGGCCTGATCTGCAGCGGACCGCGAGCCGGCAAGGCATTCACGTACGCCTTGCTCGAGGAGCGGGTGCCGAGGAGCAAGGCGCTCACACGCGATGAGGCGCTGACGGAGCTGGCGCGTCGGTACTTCACCAGCCGCGGACCGGCGACGCTGCAGGACTTCGTGTGGTGGTCGGGACTGACGACGGCGGACGCCCGATCCGGCATCGAGATGGCCGGCAGCGATCTGTCACGTCACGTGATCGACGGCAGCGTCTGCTGGCTTCCGTCGTCTAGGCGTGCCGTGCGGCGGCCGGCCGGAGCCGCGCACCTCCTGCCGGTGTACGACGAATATCTGGTTGCCTACAAGGATCGCAGCGCCGTCGTCGATTCGCGCTACTGCAAACCAGGCACGAACCTGCTGTTCGGTTCGACGATTGTTGTGAATGGACGGGTGGCTGGGACCTGGAAGTCCACACCGAGCGAACACGAGACCCTCGTGACCCTCAGCGCCTTCGCGCCACTCACCGGCCGCGTGCGGCGAGCCGTGGACGAGCCGCTCGCCGATACGGCGCATTTCTCGGCCATGCCGTGCGTGTCGCGACCACGGCCAGGAGCCGATGACGTCAGACAGTCGATGCCGCCTCGCCGAAGGCGAGCGGATCGAGCGCGAGGTTCGTGACGACTTCGGTCGTCGATCGGGCTTTGTTGAGCGTGTAGAAGTGGAGGCCGGGCGCCCCCTCCCGCAGCAGCTCTTCGCACTGCGTCGTGGCGTAGTCGATGCCGAACTGCGACACCGCCTGGTCGTCGTCGCCGCGCTTCTCCAGCTCCGACAGCAGCGGCGCGGGCAGGTCGGCGCCGCACAGCGCCACGAAGCGCTTGATTTGCGAGGCGCTGAGAATCGGCAGGATGCCCGGCACGATCGGGACCGAGACGCCCTGAGCGGCCAGGAACTCGCGACACTCGAAGTAGTGCCGGTTGTCGAAGAACAGCTGCGTAATCACGAAGTCGGCGCCGCAATCGATCTTCTGCTTCAGTCTCTGCCAGTCCACCTGCTTGCCTTCCTTGCAGGCAATGTGTCCTTCCGGAAAGCCGGCGACGCCGATCGAGAACTCGCCGACCTCGCGAATGCACTGAACCAGCTGATAGGAGTACTCGAAGCCGCCTTCGGTTCTGACGAACTCGCCGCCGTTCGGCGGATCGCCGCGCAACGCCAGGACGTTGGTGATGCCCAGGGCTCGCGTCTGCTCGAGGACGGTGCGCGTCTCGTCGATCGTCGCGTTGACGCACGTCAGGTGCGCCATCGCGGTGATCTCGTGCTCGCGCTGAATCCGATCGACGATGCCGAGCGTCTTGTCGCGGGTGCCGCCGCCGGCGCCGTACGTGACGGAGCAGAAATCCGGGTTCAGCGTACGGAGTGCGGGAATCGTTTTCTCGAGGAGCGCCCGCTCGCCCTCATCGGTCTTCGTCGGAAAGAACTCGAACGAGACGACCGGGCGGCGCACCGCGCTGGCGTTCGCGAAGATGTCGCGGATGAATCGAATCATTTCGGCCAGACGACTCCCTGGTCCTTCTTCGTGACAGGCGCGAGTCCCTTGTAGGTGAACTTCTGCACACGCTGTCCGCGGTAGGTTTCAGTCGTGTAGATGTTGCCTTTCGAGTCGGTGGCGATACTGTGCACGCCGTAGAACTCGCCCGGCTGCCGTCCACCCTCCCCAAAGCTGGTGAGAAGCTCCAGCGTGTCGCGCAGGATCACGTGCACCTTGTCGTTTTCGCCGTCGGCCAGGTACAGAAACTTCTGCTGAGGATCGCGGGAGAAGGCGACGTCCCAGGCCGATCCGGATCCCAGTGTCTCCTTGTTGTAGAAGCCTTCCTTGACGAACGTGCCATCGGGCTTGAAGACCTGAATCCGATCGTTGACGCGGTCGCAGACGTATAACAGGCGGTCGACCGACAGATCCGCGCAGTGGACCGGGTTCCTGAACTGCTTGGCGGGCGGCGCCTTCGGATCGTATCGCCCCAGATCGACATCGTCGGGCTTGTTGCCGTACGCGCCCCAGTGCCGCTTGTACTTGCCGGTGTCGGCGTCGAACACGATCACCCGGTGATTGCCGTAGCCGTCCGCGACGTACAGCTCGTTGGTCTCTTTGTCGAGGAAGGTCTTCGCCGGCAGCCGGAGGTTGGCGAGGTCGTTGCTGCCCTTGCTCGAGCGCGGCTTCCCGATCTGCATCAGGAACTTGCCGTCGCGCGTGAACTTCAACACCATGTTGTCGTTGAACGACTGCACGCCGCCGACCTGACTTTCGTCCTGCTGGCGGTTCTGCCCCGCGGCGGGCTGTCCGCGGCCGGCCGCCGGCGCCTGCCCTGAGCCGTCGAAGGGCCGCGGCCGTTGCCGCCAAT
Organism: uncultured Acidobacteriota bacterium; assembly: GCA_963792175.1. Taxonomy (GTDB): domain Bacteria; phylum Acidobacteriota; class Vicinamibacteria; order Vicinamibacterales; family CAVVIG01; genus CAWBVG01. The sequence goes on along the minus strand of CAWBVG010000002.1, from coordinate 11,802 downwards.
CCAGACGTTGCCCTTGTAGTCGACCGTGATGCCGTGATTCGAGTCCGGCCAGTCGTAGCCTTGACCGGGACCGCCCCAATGGCCCACGAGAGTGCCGGCGGCGTCGAATTCCAGAATCGGCGGGGCCGGCGCGCAGCACTGCGCCGTCGGCGGATTGGTCGTGGCGTGCACCTCGCCCGGCTCGAGCGAGCCGGCGCGATGGATGATCCAGACGTGGTCCTGCGCATCGACCGACACGCCGATCGTCTGGCCGAGAATCCACTTGTTGGGCAGCGGCTTCGGCCAGAGCGGATCGACCTCGAACCGCGGCGCCTGCACGGCGCCCTTCGCCTGCGCCGCGGCACGACGCTCGAGGAGCGTGGACGACAGACCGAGACCGCCGACCGCGATGAGAAACGCCGCTGCTGCGCCGAGCTGCTGTCGCCTCATCTGATGCCTCCCCTGGGCGGGCATTATAGAGGCGCCCGGCCGGTTTCGACATCCTCGCGGTCCGCGTGTTCCTTCGCTTGCCGTTTGACGATCGCGCGGCCGGCAAGCCCCGCGGCGAGCAGCGCCAGCCCCCCGGCGCCGTTGACGCTGTCGCCGACCAGCGTGCCGGCGACCAGCGCGACGGCGCCAATCAGCACGATGCCCGCCGACCACGGATAGCCCCACGCGCGGAACGGACGCGGACGTGCCGGCTCGCGCCGCCGCAGCACCACGAGCGCCAGGCTGCAGATGCTGTAGTTCAGCACGAGAAAAAACGCGGTGATGGCGACGAGCCGCTGAAAGGTGCCGCTGAGAATCCCGACCACCGCGACCGCCGTCGTGACCAGCGTCGCGACGGTTGGTGTGCCGCCGGCCCCGACCGTCGCGGCCCTTCTCCACAGGAGGCCGTCTCGACCCATCGCGAACAGAATGCGCGTCCCAATCATCATGATCGCGTTCAGCATCGGCGGCAGGGAAATCACCGACAGCGCCGCGATGATCCGGTCGCCACCGGGACCGACCATGACCTTGGCCGCGTCGGCTGCCGGAAACGTCGAGCGCCCGAGATCGCCCAACGGCAACACGCGCAGCAGTGCGAGGTTGACCAGCAGGTAGACGACGATGACCGCGAGGACGCCGCCGATCATCGAACGCGGGATGTTGCCGGCCGGATCCCGATCTTCTTCAGAGAAGTACAGCGCGCTCTGCCACCCGCCATATGTGATCACGACGGCCTGCAGCGCGAACACCACGCCGCCAATCGAGGCGGTCGCCGCCGCGGCGGCCGGGGCGTTCGGCGTGCCGCCGATCGCGAACGCCGCGACGACCAGCGCCAGAAACGCGAAGAACTTCACGGCCGTCGCCGCCTGCTGAAAGCGGCTGCTCACCTGCACGCCCGCCCACTGCAAGGCCACCAGACCGACGAGCGAGGCGATCGCCACGACCGTGACCGACGACGACAGGGCCGGTACCAGAACACCGGCCAGTTCGCCGAGACCAATGGACACGTACCCGAGGACGGCGCAGTAACTCAGCCAGTCCGTCCAGCCGACCGCGAATCCCACGGTGTCGCCGAACGCCTGGCGCGCGTAGACGTAGTACCCGCCCTCGCGCGGCAGCATCGTCCCGAGCTCGGCAAAGCACACCGCGCCGAGCAGCGTGAACAGGCCGCCGACGATCCACACGAGAAGAATGGATGACGGACTCGAGAGCTGGCCGGCGACCAGGCCGGGCGTCCGGAGAATTCCGATGCCCAGCGTGCTGCCGACGATGACCGCCAGACCAAAGCCGAGACCGAGCACACGGCGAAGGCCGCCGGGCACCGTGGAGCTACGGCTTGAGGGCGACAAGAACGACGTCCACCGGGTGGCTGATGTTACGAGCGGAGTGGCTGGATCCGCGCGACTCGAACTCCACGTCGCCGGGCTTCCACCGGTTCACGATCGTCTTGCCGTTCGCGGTGTCCTCGATCTCGCCGCCGGACAGGTGCACGACGATGGTGTCCGAGGCGTGCGTGTGAACGCCTTCGCGCGCATCGACTTCCATCCGCGCGCGAAGAACGGACACGCGGGTGTTTTCAAACAGCGGCACGAAACTCATGCCCGTGAACGGGGCGTCGCCAGGCTTCGACCCGGACGGCGGACTCGAGCGGGGCGCCGGTTGCGCCAGCGGCTGAACGATCACGATGTCATCGCCGCTCTGTCCCGTCGCGGGCGGCACCGCCACGTCGTCCAGCCACATCGCGCGACCCGACTTTCCGCCCGGGCTATCGCGGAGCCAGATGACGACGCCCGGACCGTGAGCGACGCCGGCGACCGCGCCGATCGTGGTTCGATAGGCGCGGACCCGTGCGTTGTCCAACGCCACGGCGGCGCGTGGACCTGTCTGCGTCGCGGCCGAAGCCGCGAACCACACAGCGACGATCAACAGCATCAGGTTTGTCATGGCATCGGCTCGGGGGCGCCCATGTTACCTCCAGCCTTCGCTCCTCCGCATCTTCGAGCTTCGGCTGGGCAAGCGCTGCGCTTATCTCGCTTCAAGCGTCGGGCCTGGCCAGCACTGGTGAACTGCGACGCGAGCGTGTACGCTCCGACGGCGATGGACTACAGGCGTCTGGGATCGACAGGGCTGAAGGTGTCGCGGCTCGGCCTGGGCTGCGGCAACTTCGGCGGCATCGGCTCGGCGCCTCAATTCTTCGGAATGGGCGAGAACGAGGCAGCAGGCGTTCGCGCTCATGGATCGCGCCGTCGATGCCGGCATCAATTTCTTCGACACCGCCAACGCGTACGGCGGCGGCCGCAGCGAATCGTGTATCGGGAAGTGGCTGCGGGCGAAAGGCTCCGCCGTCAGGGAGCAGCTGCTCGTGAGCTCGAAGGTGTTCAACCCGGTCGGACCGGGGCCGAACGATCGCGGGCTGTCCAGACGGCACATTCTGCGGCAGGTGGACGAGAGCCTGACGCGGCTGCAGACCGACCGGCTGGATCTCTATCTGATCCACGAGCCGGATCCCGAGACGCCGCTCGAGGAAACGCTCGCCGCGCTGCACGATCTGGTACGCGCCGGCAAGGTGCTGTACGTCGGCGCGAGCAACATCGAAGCCTGGCGGCTGGCGCGCGCGCTCTGGATCAGCGAGGTGCGAAAGCTGGCGCGATTCGAGTGGGTGCAGAACTCATACAGCCTGCTCGATCGAACGCCGGAGCGCGAGCTGTTTCCGCTGTGCGGCGAGTGCGGCGTCGGATTCACGGCGTTCAGCCCGCTGGCCGGCGGCTGGTTGAGCGGGAAATATCGAGCGGCCGGGGCTTACCCTGAAGGGTCGCGGATGACGCTCAGGCCGGAGCCGTACACGCACCTGGTTTCGGACAAGGTGTTCAAGGGACTCTCGGCGTTCGGCGACGAAGCCCGCGCGCTCGGCGTCGACATCACGGCGCTCGCGATCGCCTGGGTGCTGCACCATCCACGCGTCGATGCCGCCATCATCGGTCCCCGGACGCCCGCGCACCTCGATGCCGCGTTACCGGCACCGTCGATCGTGCTGTCCGACGCCGACGCCGATCGCCTTGCCAGTCGGCCTTGTTCTAAAGGCCACTGCTCGAGCAGCGCGATCCAATAAATCACGCGCCTCGGTCTCGTACAAAACTCTGTCGAGTCTGAGGTACACCAAGCCTGAGGCCGTGGCACTCAACCCGAGGAGCGTGCGCGCCGTTCCGTCGAGAATGGGCTCGCGATCGGCGTCGCTCAGGAACGGCGTGGCGAGGACATGGTCGACCGGCGCGTCGACCCACGGGTAGGGATAATCGGTGCCCATCATGATGTGGCTCGACGCCGACTTCGGCGACCAGGTGCCGCAGCGCTTCCGGCGTGAACACGAGCGAATCGTAGTACATCCGCTTCACGTACTCCGTCGGGTGCAGCTTCGGCACGCCCGGCGTGCACTGCGCCGGGAACGTCATGGCAGCCGTGATCGGATCGGCTCATGTACGACGGCAGATAGCCGCCGCCGTGCGCGGCGCAAATCTTCAGGCCGGGAAATCGATCGAGCGTGCCTTCGAAGATCAGATGCGAGAGCGCGATCGTCGTCTCGAGCGGGTTCCGATCACATTGCCCAGCAGGCCGTTGCCCTTGAGTCGATTCGTTCAGCGCCGCCGGTGCCGGTCGCCTGCGGATGGATGAAGACCACCGCCCCAAGCTCCTCGGCCTTTGCCCAGAACGGCTGGAACTTCGCATCGGGGAGCTCGGCGCCCGTCGACGCTGCAGCCGATTGCGGCTCCGCGCAGTCCCAGCTTCCTCATGCCCTCTTCGAGCTGGTGCGCCGCGAGATCGGGGAGCTGGAGCGCGACCGACGTGAACGCCCCGAAGCGATCGGTGTGCGCCGCGCAGAACGGCCGCCAGGCTCTCGTTCTGGACCGAGATCACCTTCGACGCGAGATCGCCGTCGACATCGTACGAGTTGGGACTGATGCCGAGGAGCCCGATGTCGATGTCGTGCGCGTCCATCGCCGCGAGGCGGTCGGTCAGCGATTGGTCGTCGAGCGCGAGGAAGCAATTCTATGCGCCGCCGTCGGTGCGGGCGCCGATCGCGGCAGCAGGTCGTTGGCGTGACGGCCCCGCGCAGTGCGCATGGATGTCGACAGTGGTGATCCGCCGGCCCTTGACGACCACCGGCCGCCGCGTCACGCCGGCGCGCTGTGGGACTGCGCGCCCACGCCCGCGACGCCGCATTCGACGATCACGAGGCCGGCCGCGCCCGCGACGTCCTTCAGGAATCTTCGTCGGTCGGTTCGCATGTGCGCACTGCCCGCGAGATTCTACACATGACGACGGTCGGGACCCGAACGGATCTGTGATCCGTCGAGCATCTCGGACATTCGCGGCACCCCCGACGGGCGCCGACCGATCCCGCCGCCGGTCCATATGCCACTCGAACCATCGATAAGTGCGCAGGTTGTCACGAACCTGCTCGAGCGCGCGCGTCTGGCACGCGGCTCGCACAGTCCCCCGGGAGGTCCAGAGCACAATGGTCGCAACGCTGTTGCTTCTCCTTTTCACGGCGGCTCCACATAGCCGTGGCGTGTCCTCGACATGTCAACCCGGGAACCTCCAGATTCGCGTCACCGATCGGGCCGGTAAGCCACTTGGCTTCGCACACGTCAAGGTTCACGGTGTCGAACGCGAAGGCGAAACCAACGCCGCCGGATGCGTCACCTTCAATCGAGCTGGAGGCCGGAGTACCTGGTGCGCGTGAAGCGCGACGCATTCATCACGCTGGAGAAGGAATTCAGAATCGTACCGGGCCAATCAGCGCGCGTCGTTGCCGCGCTGTCCCCGGAGGCGCCACGTCTCGCCTCTCGGTCCGGACGCTAGCGGCCTGTCGGGTTGTTCGTCCAGCGGCGAACCGACTCCAGCTCGGGCATCACCTGTCGCGCATGATCGTTAAAGGATCGACCTTCAACGCCCGGCGCACCGGAAGCACGCTCGCAATCGCCACGGACGCCATCAACACCAGCGGCGCGGCGATCCACACCCACGGTGTCAGCCCGCCGTCGGTTGGCGCGAGGCGCGCCAGCCATCGCGACAGGAGGACCGAGGCGAGCATTCCGAACGCCGCCCCGGCAGCCGCCAGCCGCAGCCCTTCGGCCACGAGCTGACGAGTCAACCTCCATCCCTGTGCGCCGAGCGCCAGGCACAGCGCCATGTCGCGACGCCGCCGGCGCGCGGCATCGGTCATCGCGCCATACAACCCTAGAACGCCGAGCACGAGCGCCGTCGCCGTAAAGACGCCGACCAGCACCATGGACGATACGCTCCGTCACCAGAGCGGTGCGGGCAAGTTGCGCGTCCAGCGTGGTCACGACGATCGAATCCGCGCCGCCCGGCACGGCGGCAACGCGCCGGCGCAGCGCCGCGATCGCCTCTCGGCTCGTATCGGGCACGCTGAGCACCAGCGTCATGCGCGGCCGGACAGATCCTGCGCGATCGGAAAATAGATGGCGGGCTCCACACGGCGTTGCGCGCTTTTGAGCGGCGCCGAGCCGAACGACACCGATGATTTCGGTACGACGCCCCGTGGCGTCGATCACCGGCAGCCCCGACGGCATTGCCGCCGAAGTACCGCTCCCGCCGCTTCCTGATTGATCACGCCGGCGCGGCAGCCGCGCGAGGAGGCCCGTCCCCAAAGACCGTCCCCGCGATCGGAACGAGGCCCATCGTTGCGAAATATCCCGGCGACACGACGTTGGCATCCAGCCCGACAATCGGGAGTTTCGTCCGCGCCGGAATGTGGAAGCGCGCCGGACCGAGCCGATCCTTCAGCGGACCGGTCTGGTCGCCGTAGCAGTACATCGTCGGTCGCGGCGGCGCGTGGCCGTGTTCCGGCTCGCGTGTGGCGACCACGCCGACGATTTGGAGGCGATCGCCCGTCGGGGCCTCGATCAATCGGCCGACGCTCTCCGCTCCGAACAGCTCGTCGGCCGCTTGCTCGTTGACCACCACCACTGTGCACGCGTTCGTGGTGTCTTCACCGCTGAACATTCGTCCGGCCACCGGCGGCAGCGTGATGTGCGCCATGATTGCGACGTGAACACGGCGACGTCGATGCCGACGTCGCGCGCGTCACTCTGCGGTGCTTCGATACGAACGAACTGCCACGACGGCAGGCTGGCCGGTGGCGTGGCGGTCCACAACGATGCGGATGCGTCGGACACCGAGCGCGCGGCAGACTCCACGTCCTGCAGGTACCTGCAACCCGAGCGCGGACCGTTCGTGCACTGAACTGGAGTTGGTGCGTGCCTCCACGGTGACGAGCAACGTCTTTCCGAGTCGATCGGCCACGCTGGTGCGCAGCGCCGTCCTGAAGCCCTGGAGAAGAAGACCGGTGAAGATCACGAGCACGCAGCACCACGTCATCTGTGACGCGACGAGAGCAGCCCGCACGCGGCTCAGCGCCCTCGACGGGCCGGCGCTCTCGCGCTGAAGGACGGCCGCGGGGTGGTCGTGGCGAATCTGAACCAGCGGCAACAGGCCGCACACGATCGTGAGTCCGACGCACGCCGCCGATACGATGGCGATGCCCCGCCGATCGGGCGAAAACACCAGGTGCTCGGCATCCTGCTCGAAAAAGAGCGCCGGCACGATCTGGACGGTCCAGACCGACAGCAGCAGACCGGCCGCGCCCCCAACCAGGGAGACGAGCACGCTCTCCGACAGCACGTGTCTGACGAGGTGTCCGCGCCCGGCGCCCAGCGCGAGACGGATGGACGTCTCGTGCGACCGGGCGGTGGCGCGCGCCATCAGAAACGACGCCACGTTGGCGCAGGCGATCAGGTGTACAGGCGGCCGCCGCGACACGCAGCAGGCCGCTGATGCGCGACAGGCCGGCGTCCAGTTCGGGCGTCATGCCCGAATAGCGCAGCACGATCATCGCGTGGTCCCGTGGCCGTCCCGCGCTGACTCCTGCCTGCGCCCGATCGACAGACACATCAGCACGCAGCCGGCCGAGGATCCAGAGGTAACGCCCGTTGCGATCGATCGCGGACGCGGGTTCCTCTTCCGGCAGCGGCATCCAGATATCGATCGGCCGTCCGAGGTACAGAGCCTTCGAGCCACTCCGGCGCGACGCCCGTCACTGGAGTCTCCACATCGTCGAGCCGAATCGAGTGGCTGCGAACGTCGGTCGCGGCGCCGAGCCGCGTCTGCCACAGGCGATGGCTCACGACGACGCCGCGACCCGCCGGGAGTTGGAGGATATCGGCAAGCTCGGGCGAGATGGCGGCGACGGACATCACCGACCAGATGTCCGCGACCACGACCTGGGCCTCCGACTCGCGGGCCGCGCCGAGCTGCTCGAAAATGTCGCGGCGGGTTCGAAGCGACAGGAATTCTTCGTGCGAGACCGGCCCTGGCTGACGGGTGCCGTCCCACGCGAACACCGACACGGCGGTGTCGGCGGCCGGAAGCGGCAGATCACGACTCATCAGCCCGCGGACAAAGCCGTGCACCGCGGCGTTGCTGCCGATGCCCAGGGCAATCGTGAGCACCAGCGCGAGCGCCACGCCCGGCGACCGGGCGAGAGTCCTCGCCGAATACTGGAGATCTTTCAGGAACAGCAAGCGGTCGCGCGGTGCCAGGACCATGCCACGGATGGCGTGGACGTATCCTAACGAAGTCGAGAAAGGCTGTCCGGACCGGGGACGGGGCTGTGCGAAACCGGACGATACCCGCATACTTCGCCGTCCCATCGTCCGGTTTTTGCGCTGACCGGCGGTGCGACAATCTGTGAACCCCCCGCAAAAAAGCCGCGCGCCCCGCGATAGGCTGTCCAACGATGGCCGAGAAGACCGTTGTCGAGCTGCTCGACGAGCTGCGCGCGATGCGCGAACAGCTCGAACAGCAGCGCGACTCGGAAGACGCCCGTCGCCGCGCCGAAGATGCGCTCCATCGAATCGAGGTCCGATTCCGCGATCTGGTAGAACAGAGCCTGGGCCTGATCTGCACGCACGACCTGGACGGAGTGCTCCTGTCGATCAACCCGGCGGCGGCGCATGCCCTCGGCTACCGCCCGGACGAGGGGATCGGCGTGAACCTTCGCGAGTTCCTGTCGCCGAGCACGCAGCACCTCTTCGACAAGTACCTGCAGCGCATCCGCCAGAACACGATCGACACGGGATTGATGCGCGTCGTGACGAAGGACGGCGCCGAGCGGATCTGGATGTATCGCAACGTGCGCATCACGGATGCCAACGCAGCGCCGCACGTGGTGGGGCACGCCCTCGACATCACGGATCGCATCAGGGCCGAGGAGGCGCTCCGGACGAGCGAACAGAATCTCAAGCGGGCGCACGACGACCTCGAACGGCGCGTTCAGGAACGCACGGCGCAGTTGCGCGACGCCAACGATCGCCTGCGCGCGGAAGCGACGAGCCGCCAGCAGGCTGAGCGGGATCGAGTGGAGCTGCTGCACCGCGAGCGCCAGGCGCGCGAGGATGCGGAGACGGCGAACCGACTGAAGGACGAATTCCTGGCCGCCGTCTCGCACGAGCTCAGGACGCCGCTGACCGTGATTCTCGGCTGGGTGCGACTCGCGGAGGCAGGGCAGGTGTCGGCGGACCGTCAGGCCGAGCTGATCGAGCGCATCGGGCGAAACGCCGAAACGCTGGCGCGGCTCGTCAACGATCTCCTCGACATTTCGCGCCTGAGCTCGGGTCGTTACGCGCTCGACCTCGCCACGGTCCCAGTCGTCGACGTGCTCTAGAGCTCGGTCGAAAGTCTGCGTCCGAGTGCAGAGGCGAAGGGCGTGGTGATTGAAAGCCGGTTCGCGTCGGATACCGGCTCTGTGCACGGGGACGCGACGCGACTGCAGCAGGTCGTCTGGAACCTGCTTGTCCAACGCCGTGAAGTACACGGGGCCAGGCGGCACCGTGTCGTTGCGGACCACACGCACCGACGGCGAGCTCGAGATTCGGGTCAGCGACACCGGCCAGGGCATTGCCCCGGGTTTTCTGCCCTACGTGTTCGAACCATTCCGCCAGGCCAGCGCCGGCACGACGCGCACTGACGCCGGACTCGGCCTGGGACTCGCCATCGTCCGCCACCTCGTGCACCTGCATGGCGGAACCGTTCGCGCGGAAAGCCCGGGCCTGGGCCTGGGCGCGACCTTCATCGTCCAGCTGCCGGCCGCGGCGGGTGAACCTGCGGAGGTGAAAGACAAGCCGGAACGAGCGCAGGACGTCGGTGGCGTGCGTCTGGACGGCGTGCGCGTATCTGGTCGTCGAAGACGATCGCGAGTGCCGCGAGCTGCTGCAGGTGATTCTGGAAAACGCGGGCGCGCGGGTCACCTCGGCATCGTCGGTTCGCGACGCGATGGACACGGTGACGACATGCGAGCCTGATGTTCTCGTGAGCGATATCGGGATGCCCGGCGAAGACGGGTTCGCGCTGATTCGCAAGATCAGGAACCTCGACGGAGCGATCGCGAAGATCCCGGCCCTCGCGCTCACCGGCTATGAGCAGACGGCGGGCTCCGACGCGGTGAGGCCCGAACGGTTCCAGCAAATCGCCGTCAAGCCGATCGATCCGCAGCGCGCTCGTGACCATCGTCGCGAAACTCGCGTCGAGAACCTAAAGGACGACACCCGCGGCCCCGATCCCGGCACCGATCCCGGCACCCGGAACACTGCCCTTACTTCACTTACCAGCGTCCCGCGACCGACAGGCCGACTCTCTCCGAGGTCGATGCCGGCGAATTCCGTCGTGCCCCAGCGGTACGCGACGTCCACGCTCAGGGCGAATCGCGGCACGCTGGCAAACGTCAGCTCCGTGCCTCCGAAGGCCTGAACGCCAACATTGCTCTGGGATGCAACCGGGACCGCGCCGGGAGTCGTGCTGCTCAGCGACCGGCGACTGATCGTCATTCCGGATCCGGCATAGGGCCGCACCCAGATGTAGTCCGCCACGTGATCCGCCAGCGTGTACAACACGCCTGGCTCGAACTGCATCGACGTCACGCGTTCGGTCGGCGCCAGGCCGGGCATGGCAACGCGCGACAGGTCGAATTGAACGCCGAATCGATCGCGGCTCCACGCGCGCGCACTCGCTCCGAAGCCGACGTTCGAGCCACCGACGCGGCCTCCAAATCCGACGAGGTGTCCAGGCGCCTGCAGGTAAACCACGCGCGCCGGCGCACCCTGCGGCGTGGCGGCCTGGCCCCGGACCGCAGCGGAACTGGGCAACGCTGCTTCGGACATCGGCTGCGGCGTACGCCCGCAGCGGCTGCGCGACTCGTTTCTGATTGGCCGAGCGACCCCATGCTCACGTGGACGTAACCCGACGCCATCCTCTGCGCGAGGCCACGAGACCTTGACCCAGCTTCCGAGCTCGCGTGTCACAGGGAGCGCGGTGCCGCGTGGCGCATGGCCGATGACAGCGCTGCCGGTGCTCGGTGCTTTGTAGACGTCAGCCGACACTGCCTGCACGGTGAACACGGGAGCCTGCGCGTGCAGTGTGGCCTGGCTCACGCAAAGGGCGACGCCGACGGCCGCAGCAAGACGAATCATCTGCCTTCCTCCTCCCGGTTCCGCATGTCGGGACGGATCGAGGAGGCGCAAAGAGCCTGCCACTCGCGGAACGCAACCGATGCTGTACACAACGACTTGAGGAAGGCGACGAACGTGACGCGACCGCGCTTCCGACAGGAAGGGCCGGTGGGGAGCCAGGATCGTAAGTGCCGGCTATTCGCTGCGCAGAACCTGCATCGGGTCCATCGCCGCCGCCCGGCGGGCCGGCAGGAACGACGCCAGGAACGACACGCCGGCAATCAACGCGGAGACGCTCGTGAGAATCAATGGGTCGAGCGGCGAGACGTCGAACAGCAGCGATCCCAGCCACCGAGTCGTGGCAAACGCCGCCGCCAGTCCGGCCGCGATCCCCACCGCCGTCAGGCCCGCGGACCGCGCGAGAATCTCGCGGACGACAACGCGGGGGCCGGCGCCGATGGCAATCCGCAATCCGATCTCGCGCCGGTTCTGCACGACGAGATACGAGAGCACGCTGTAGATGCCGAGCGCGGCGAGCAGCAGGGCGAGCGCGGCGAAGATGCCGAGCAGCGCCAGCATCTGGCTCCGGTCCGCCAACTCCGTGTCGACAATCTCCTCCATGGTCTGTATCGCGGAGACCGGTTGCTCGGAGTCGATGGACCACACCGCGCGCTGGAGCGCGCCTGCGAATTCTGGGGTTGTCCAGAGGTACGTATCGCGATCTCCGACGGCTGGAAGAACGCGATGGTCGTCTGCGCATAAGGGACGTAAACCGCCGGCCTGGGTCCGAAATCGAGACCGCGCTCCT
>CAWBVG010000001.1:0-100088 GCA_963792175.1 uncultured Acidobacteriota bacterium | reverse complement strand
AACACCTTCGAAGCGCGCGCGATGCGGGTGGTGATCGGCGACGTGCCAGCGGAGTTTCCAGACGACGTCGTCGAAGACCCCAATTTGTCCTCAAGGAACACTTGATGAAGGACTGGAAGTCACCGACGACGATCTCCACCCATTCGCTTCATGGAATCCGGCAACTGGAAGATCGCCGATCTCGAGCGCATGGCGTCCGGCGCTTCAGCCGCTGCTGCCGCCGAGGCTGGATTCGCCGTCTCCGCGACCGTCAAGCCGATATTGGCCAACATCAAGGTCAAGCTCGACGTTCTGGTGGACCTGATCCGCGAGGCGAGGGACAGCGACGACGAAGTGGCCCTACTCCTTCCTGACGATCGGAAAGCTGACGGTTGTCGCCCTCAACGGAACGCAGTTGACGCCCGATGAAGCGATCAGGGTCTGGAGAGTTCTGGCGGATCGATCCCGAGGCCATTCCGTCATGGCTCGAGAGTTACTTCGACCTCCTGCAGGAACAGCAGGTGCCGCTCGAGGAACAGATCGAATCGAACAATGGGGCCGGCACGTTGATTGGATCACTCATCGACACCCACGAGTCTGTTCGTCGGCGAGAAGCTGATGATAGCAGATGCCGACCTGAGTCTTCTTCCCGCGGGGCGCGAGGCCGTTTTCCGAGAGTCGGGCGGGTTCACCACGCACGGCGAGCCGTCGCCGGCGGCGACCTTCCGCTTCGCCGAGCCCGTATTCATCGACAAGCAGCAGAACTTCCGCGTCGAGATCCCAGCGTCGGACACCCCGACGTCCTCAATCGTTTCAAGCGGATTCAACGGTCCGTTCCAGCATTTGGGTGATTCTCTATGCGACATGACTCGCGACGTCCAGTAACGGCAGCGCGCCATGGTGTCTCCGCTTCGGCCACGCACGATCAATCGTCCTGGATCTGGCCCTCCCCCGCGATCAGTCGAGGGGCCCGGTCCGGGACCGCAACCGCAGCCCGGCTTCTGGTTCTGTACGAGCATTGTGCCGTGTTCACGATCACCGGCCGTCCGGGGAACATCGTCCAGGACGTGATCACCATCGGTCCTGACGGCGTGTTCGTCGCGACCGCGATGGGCTACGGATTTGATGAGGAGCGTGGGGAAATCATTCGAAGTGGACATTCTGTATGGAGTCGCTCGGGCCCGGCAACGTCACGCTGGGTCAGGTTCCGGCGATCGCGCTGATTGACGGCGTGCGCGTCAACCCTGCGGCGGCGGCGCTGGTGTCGCGGCTGGTTTTACTGGCCGCACCGATCAGGCCCTGCCGCGACCGTGGCTCCGCGATAAAATCTGCTCGAGCGCGCGGAAGAGCCGCAGGAGATCTCGTTCTTTTTCAGCACGCCAAACAGCGCAACCGGCCGCGAGTTGGATGAGCTCGCCCAACAACCTGGCGTCGCTCTGCGCCAGCAACGGGTGAACTGCCGTTCGCTGGCTGCCGCGGCCGCTGACGTTTGTGCGCTTCACGCTACGAAGCGTGCAAGTGATCGAAAGCTCCGACCGCGTGACCGGCACGCTTCACGTCGTGTTCTTTGGCTACAAGCTGCTGGGGCTGACCGCGTGTCCTGAAGCGCTGCTGCGATCGCTGACGGCGGCACTACCGCCGACGCAGCCGAGCGAGGTCGTGACCGGCGGCGATGTGATCCCCTTCGATTACGTCATGAGGTTCCCGCTCACCGGACGATTGGGGAATCGCGTCGCGAGCGAGATTGCGATCAACGTCGAGGGTGGTTTCGTCGCCGATACGATCGGCTACGGCCTGGTTCCCCCAGCTCGCTCAGGCGTGCCGCTCTTCGAAGCGGCGCGACGGATCACTGGACTGATTACCGGGAAATCAGATCGATCTCAACGACATTCCGTTGTCAGGCCTGTTTCTGTGGCGTGCTCGCTGAAGGTGTGCGGCGGGCGCTCGTGTACTGGGCATTTAGGCGGCGGTCCGCTCGCGACCATTCCGCAGGCATTCCTCATGCAGCGTGGTCCAGCGGTTGAATCGTCCGGAAGACGTCCGCTTCCTCGACCTGTTCATGAGAACACCGGTCTGGCCGCGATTGCAGATCTCGCCTGATCGACAACATCGCCGGGCTCGGCATCGCGAATGGCGATCGACCGTTCAGCGGCTGGCGCCGCCGCTGACGTTCTTTCCGCGATCTCTACGCCGCGCGCGCGGGCTTTAAAGAGGATTTGTTGAGATGTAAATACCGTCTTACTCTTCAAGTGAAAGCCGCCGGGCGCTCTCCGGACTGCGATACGCGATGATCCCGTCACCTTTAGCCACGGTGGCCGCAGCCACCGATGCTCAACGGACTATTCTGTTTGATTACGTCTTCCGCTTCCAGCTCGAAGGGATCGCCTGTAAGTACACACAGTCAGACCTACCGCTGTTAGCGTCGAAGGAACCTTACCGCTGCGTCGATCTGCTATGACATCGTGGCCGAACCGACGGTGCGCGAGTTCGGGCTTCTATTGCCGCCCGTGATTCCGCTGACCGGCGGCGTCAAGCCTCAAAAGAGCCGGATCGTTCGGCGCGGTCATCGGCGCGCTGGGGAGTACGCCCTCGGCCAGGGCGGAGGCGATCGGACATGCACTGGACGCCGCCGATGCCGCGGACGTGTTCGGTCAACGACGCTGGACCGGACGGCAGGGGCGGCGGCGCTGTTGTTGGCAGCACGCCGCGCAGCGGCTGTTCGAGGTCGTGCCGTTGCCGAGCGACGATATTCAGTTCGACACCATCCGCGACGAGGCAAGCGGCCGTGAATTCCAAAGCGAGCCGGTGCTGAACACGGCTGGCCTTGGCATCGCCAACGGCGAGCGTCCCTTCCGGCCATTCGCGCGGCCGATGACATTCCGGCCGCGGTCAACGATTTGTATGGATGTCACCGATGTTCCCATTTACGTTCAGAGGGCAATTGCACGTGTCGCTGCACGGCTACAAGGTCCTTGCGGAGGACCAGGTGCACGGTGAGACCGCTCGGGCGTACGAAAAATCGGTGCTTCACGCACGCCGGTCCTGCCGCTGGACTCTGCGTCAATTGCGGGATCCCGATCGACAGCCAGCAATTCGACGAGTCGACCATCGCCGGCGTCCACGTCGGCGACGAGATTGTTCTGCGGAATGTTCGACCTCCCCGCCCAGTGCTGCGGATTGCTCGAGCACGTGTCGCAGTTCACGGATCGCAATCTGCGGCGTCCCGATCAAGGTCGACACGCCCGGCCTCGAGTGGACGCTGGTCGCGAACGGCCGCGCGCTGCATCCGTTCAGCAGACTGACGCACATCCTGAATCCATGGGGGTTCGGGAGTCATCGCACCGATGTCCGCCTCGACGAAGGCACGCACCTCGAAGCCGATCGTGCGGCGAACCGCCGATTCCGATGTCGCGCCGGCCGCTGCTCAAGGTGAACGAGGTCGGTGGACGGATTCGTCGGCAGGTATTGGGACAACCGCGGCTACGGTGACGTCACCGCCGCGGGACGGTGATCGCCCCACGCGGGAGGAGGTCCTGGTGTCATTCCCATGTAGTCGCAGGCTGGTTCCTGAACCCGGTCGAGGGCTGCTCGCCGCGTAGTCCGGCGGCCGCATGCCGATGCCGCGGACGGCGACGATCTCGGTGTTCATCAACATCGGCCCGGCTCTTCGAGCAGGAGATGATGGCGATGGGCCGCGGCGCCGGGCTGCAAGAATGGTCGCCGCCGCAGATTCGGCGACGAACGCGGCCAACTGGCCAGTTACGGGAAGCGCGCTGAAGCGCTGGACGTCGCCGGTTGACCAATCGCCGCGAGCGATGGTGAGTGCGCCCGATTGCGGATACCGCCTGCTCTTTCCCGAGCCCCGGCCGCCCGCTGGTGGTGCACTGGAACGAGTTCCGCTCGCTGCTCGAGTCGCAGATCGCCCATCCGGAGCGGCTGCGCGACAGTCACCGTGTCGGCGTCCGCGCGCAGGTCTACGAACTCACGCGTCCGCAGTCACTCGGCGAGCTTGCCGAGTCGATTACCGGCGATCGTGACCGAGTCTCGGAACTGACCATTCTCACCGACACGCTCGCGGCACTGCTTGATTACGCAGCGTCTGCCACCGCGGATGCGTCCGGCCTTACGAGCGGCCAACGCGGAAACCTCGATGTCGACGGTCACACCGTCAGGCTGCAATTGGTGACTATTCCACGTCGACCACGCCGGCCGCTCCCGGGTCGCCGGTTGCAGCGACCGTAGAGCCGGGAGCAGCCCGAACTCGCGCCACCGCCACCGCCGCGCGCCGACAAGGAGTCGATCCCGCAGACCTTCCTGCGGCCCTGGGAGTTCAAGAAGAGCCGCGAAGAAGTGCTGGACCAATGACGCACTGGACGCTTCTTCCTGATCCTGCGCATCGATCGTGCGCGCGATCGCCCTCGCGCTTCGGCGGCCGGCTCGAGCACCGCTGCTGGGATCTGCTGCGATCCGGCAAAAGCCTGGACGAGCAGCTCTGGACGGTCAGGCCGCCACGACGTGGTCTCGACGATCGCCAGGTGGGCGCCGACTGGGTCGCTCGAACGCTCGAGCACGCTGGCTACAACTCCAGTGCAGACGATGCTGCTGGAGTGGGAGATTTTCTGGAGGCGCAAGCTCGGATAGCGATGCCGCGACTGACGCGTGCGCCATACAGCGAGCTAGCGCCGTTCTATGACGCGGCACTCGGCCGCGAGAGTTTCGCCGATGCGCGGCGGGCGTTCGAGCTCCTGGCGAGCGGTCATCGCATCCGCTTCCGCTCCGCGGCGGACATCGGCTGCGGCACCGGGCTGTTCGCGTGCTACTTGAGCCTGGTGCTGGGGAGCGCGCGTGTTCGGCGTCGATCGATCGCGATCGATGCTCGACGTGGCGCGCCGCAATTGCCGGGGTGGGCGCGTGTGTTTTCTGGAGCAGGACATCCGGTGCTTGAGGCTGCCGGAGCCTGTCGATCTCGTGACGGCGAACTTCGATGTCGTGAATCATCTCGTCGGGCGATCGGATCTGGAGCGGATGCTGCGCCGCGTGGCGGCGGCGACTGCGTCCGGGCGGGCAGATGGTGTTTGATGCGATCACGAACTGCGCGCCGCTCGGCGGCCCGCGCGTGTTTCAGAAGCAGACGCGGCTGGCGCGACGCCGAGATCGTGCAGACGATTCGCTGGGATCCGGAGTGTCGGCTGCTCCGCGGACGATCGTCCACTTTCTCGTCGAGCGGCCGGCGCCGATCGTCGAGACGTATCTCGAGCGTAGCTACGCGCCTGAAGAACTCGGACACGCGCTGCGCGCCGCGGGTTTCGTGACGCGAGGTGTCCACGACGCCGCGACGCTCGAACCGGCCACGCGCTGCACGCCGCGGTTACGCATCGTGGCGCAAAGAGAGTAGCGGGTGATGTACATCGCAGAGCGGTATCAGCGCTTTTCACGGCCTCGGCATCGGGCCAGCAGCGGCAATCGAATTGGGGGCTGCCGTCATCAGCGTTGGAACTGCGCTGACGACAGGGGGAGACTTCCAGACGACTTCGGCGGGCCGGGACCCCCGATCGTGTGGAAGACCCATCGGAGCGGCGGGTTCGATCTTCGTGATGGACACGATCTTTCGGTAGTGCCGCCGACGTGAGGTGCATATGTTCGTGATGACAAATCCGGGACTCGGCGAACGCTGGCACTTGTCGGGAACGCCAAGTTATCGCCCACCTCTCGACAAGGGCGGCCTGCCGGTTGACGACAGCCACGGCCACCATCTGCTCACCATCCTGGCCGGACCGTCGCCGTGGCAGACCTATCTCACGCAGGCGATGGCGAATCGGGCGACCACGGTTCCGAAGAACTTCTTTCGAATCGTCACCAGCGTGAGCGGCCAGGTGCCCAAGCGCCTGCAGAACCGCTTCACCCAGGGCAGCGGCGGTTTCGTCGGCGGCACCATCGATCGATGGACGCGCACGATCTACATGGTGCCCGCGCCCGGACTGCGGCAGGAGACGCGACTCGAATACGCGCTGCACGAAGCCGTCCATCTCTTCGCCGATCCGCACGCGCCGACGCAGGCGTCGTGCCCGGACCCCTGCATCGGCTCGTTCCAAGGGCAGTACGGCTTTGGCTTCGGCGAAGGCGTGACGCAGGCGATCACCGAAGACATCATGGATGCGCAAGGCATCAGCCGCTACTACCGCGATCGCCCGTACGACGCGTTCACGGCGCCGGTCCGCGAAGTGATCAAGATCTTGGCCTCGATCTCATTGCCCGTGCGTATTTCTTCGGTGCCCTCGCTCCGTTCACGACCGCCATGGACGCACGCTGGGGCACCGGGCGACTTCATCTCGCGGCGCTGATCACGGCGGCGGATCCGCGAAAGGCGATCGACGAGATCAAGAGACTCGAGGCGGCACATGCCGCGCGTATGCGTCAGATGCTGCAACAGGCCCCACGGGGAGACTTCCCAACACCGTCGCGGACGCGCATGTATGCCGGTTTTGGCTTCACGCCCACGCCTCGACGGTTGAGCCCGCCCTCGCCTCCGCCGCAACTGAGATTCCTCACCATCGAGAACTTCGATACCGAGAAGTTCGCCATCAAGCCCGAGATGAGAGGTGTGCTGGCTCCGTTCGTCGATCATGTCAAAGCCAGCTGGCAGACGGCGGGCAAGGCGATCGGCGTCATTCGTCTGAAGGGACACACCGATTCAACCGGCCCGGAAGCGTTCAACCGCGGTCTAGGCGACCGGCGGGCGGAAGCGGTGAAGCAAGAGATCGTCGGATTGCTCGGGCCCTTCATCAATCGGGTGTTGGTCGAGATCGAGCCGAGCCCCGGCAAGGCGCAGCCGATCGCCGACAACCGGACCGCTGCCGGACGCGCGCGGAACCGGCGCGTCGACATCTATATCGAGGGGCCGATTCCGCCCGCACCGCCGTGGCCGGGCAAGCCGCCGAAGAAGATCAAATGGCCTCCGGACATTCCCGATCCCGATCACGGAGAGCCGTGGGATCCGTATTGGTTCAAGCGTGGTGGTTTCCCCGAGGGTCCGCTGGGGGGCAAGACGGTCCAGGAGGTCCTGATGGATCTCTGCGCGCCGGTATTCGGACGCCGCTGCAAGGACATCGTGGACACGGCGATCGACAAAGGGTGCGAGGCGATTGCCGCGCTGCTCGAGCAGTGGGGCGCTCCCAAGGACAAGAAGGAAGAGGTGATGCGGCAGTGCCGCGAGGCGGCGAAGAAGCGCGTGCGGTAGAAGGGCTGCACGAGTGCTGGGGCTTTGCTACTGGCTATCCGCGCAGCGACCTGAAGCCAGTACGTACTTCTTCTGAGAAGAGCTGCGGCTGTTCCCAGGCGGCAAAGTGCCCGCCTTTGGCGACGGCATTGAAATGGATGAGATTGTGGTAGGCGCGCTCGGCCCAACTCCGCGGAGCTTGGTAGACCTCTTCAAGGAAAACGCTGACGGCGGCCGGAACGGAGATGTTGAAGTCATTGATATAGGCGCCCTTGTATTCCCGATAGAGACGAGCGCTGGACACGCCCGTGTTCGTCAACCAGGACAGCGTGATGTTGTCGAGGATGTCGTCCCGTGTGAGGTCGCCGTAGGGCTCCCCATCGGCAAAGAGTTTCGGCTCCACCCACGCCCGCGCCATGCGAGCGGGGTCCCAACCGGGCTTCGTGGGCTTGCCTGAAAACCCGTAGCCGGCCATCGACGGAATCACCACGTGGAAGGCGTCCGACGCGCTGGCGCCATGAGCCGTGGGGTTGGTCAGTGGATTCGATGATCTTCAGCTGCTCGATGGGCGAGCCAGGCCAGCCGTGGGTGACGATGAGCGGCATGGCATCTTCATGTCTCGACCGGACGTGAATGAAGTGGATGTCCAACCCATCGATCTCGGTGATGAATTGGGGATGAGCGTTCAGTTGCGCCTCGCACCTCCGCCAGTTGTAATCGGTCGCCCAATACCGCGCGAGCGTTTGAATGAAGGCGAGTTGCACGCCCTGCGAAAAATCCGTGACGGTTTCCTGCTCCGGGAAGCGTGTCGCCACGATACGCCGGCGCAATTCGGTCAATTCTGCTTCCGGAACATTCACACGGAACGGTCGCATCGCGGTCTTGTCAGCTGGCTGCCCGCTGCCTTGTTGTATCGCGTTCGGTTGGGTCTTCGTGTTCTCCTCTCGAGTAATCGTGGACGTTTTGGTTGCGCTCATGACGATGGTGCCGTCTCGGTCGTTCGACCGGGGCATGAATGACCTCTTCGCTGCACCCGGTCGCCACACTCCTGCCCGCCACTCGTCGCGATGGTCACCAAATACCGTGACCGCGAATAGCACATGACGTGTTCGCCTCAAAGATTCCGCGGGCTCGGAAATCAGTGGCACTCACCGAGCATGCGGCATGCCCGCTGATGTGCGCTCAGTTCCACGATGGCAACTATCGAGGATTCGGGCGGTCGCTTGTGACGACCGCCACGTCATGAGGAAGGTTGGCTTGCCCCGCTGATGAAAATGCGTTCTGGGTGGCCATTGTGTATCGACTTATCATGAAGCCCTGGCTCGCCAGGCTCGTGAGAAGATGGGAGATTGTGAGCGCGAGCACTGAGGCGCGCTGGAGAGCGCAGCTCGTTGGCGCGACGGCGCCCGTGCAAAGATTTTTCGGAGGCGTCGCGATGAGGGACAGCGAAGCCCGAGGCCCACGTGCGCAGGCCCGATGACGGCGACGGCGGGGTCGCTCGCCGTCGAGAGCAGGTGCTCTTCGAGCTGGCCAAGCGCAACAAGGCCGATGTAGCCGAGACGTTCCGCGCCATCACCGAGGCGACCGCCGTCGCCCTCGACGTCGAGCGGACCAGCATCTGGCGGTTGCTCCCCGACGGAAATGCGATCGTGTGTGACGACAACTTCGTTCGCGCCCAAGGTCGACACACGGCCGGCGAAATCCTGTGGGCTCGCGACTACCCGAGCTATTTTTCCGCCATCGCCGAAAACCGTGTCATCGCGGCGCACGAGGCGCGCACCGACGGCTGCACCCGCGAGCTGAGCAAAGCCTATCTCGAGGTGCACGGCATCACGTCGATGATGGACGTGCCGATCTGGCACAAGGGGCGGCCCTACGGGGTTCTCTGTCATGAGCACGTCGGACCCACACGGCGTTGGACGAGCGACGACGAGACCTTCGCCGCCAACCTGGCCGACCTCGCGTCGCTTTCGCTCGAGGAAGGCGAGCGGCGCAAGGCGGAGCGACGCTGGGACGCGGTGGTGAATACCATCCAAGAGGCGGTGTTCGTCTTGGACGGCGAAGGGACCATCGTGCAGGCCAACCCGTTGGCGGCACGCATGATCGAACTCGCCGGCGGGGGCATAACCCTGGCCGAACGGATGGAGCTGATCGAGTTCCGAGACGAGCAGGGGCGCGAAATCCCAGCCGATCGGACAGGCGGAAGACGTTCGTTGAGCGGGGAGATCGTCCGCGGGGAGATCAACCATCTCGTCTTCAAACGCACCGGCGAGCGAAGGTCCTATCGCATCACGACCGCGCCGATGCGGGACGGGGATCGCATTCACAGCGTCGTGGTCGTGCTGGCGGACGTGACCGAGGAGGTGGCCTTCGATCGTCTGAAGCGCGAAGTGTTGGCCGCGCTGGCGCACGAGTTCAAGACGCCGGTCGCGATCGTCAAGGGATACGCCCAACACATGAGCAAGCGCCCCGACACCAGCCCGGCGGAGCGTCCGATGGTGGCTGCCATCGAGCGCGCGTCGAACCGGCTGCAAAAGCTGATCGACGATCTGGTCGAAGTGTCGGGCATCTCGCTCGGGCGGCTGGTGCTCTACCAGGAGCCGGTCGAGCTCACCGCGATGCTGTGCTCCGTGGCGCGCTGGGCAGCGCCGATGGCGACTCACCACCGGCTGGTCGTGAACGCGCCCGAGGCAGTGGCGGTGTCCGCGGATCGCGTCCGCCTGGAGCAGGCCGTCCGCCGGCTCGTGGACAATGCGATTCGGTATTCACCTCCCGGTGGCGACGTCGAAATCGCCGTCGCGCAGTCGGACAATGACGTCGTGATTTCGGTTCGCGACCGCGGCATCGGAATTCCGGCGGATCAACAGCACCGCATCTTCGAGCTGTTTTTTCGCGCCCACGCCGGGACCCCACACGACGTCGGGGGGCTCGGGATCGGGCTCTTCATGGCGCGCGAGATCACGGTCCGTCACGGGGGAGCGATGTGGTTCGAGAGCGAGGAAGGAAGGGGCAGCACGTTCTACATGCGCCTTCCTCGCGCGGAGGCGCCGTGAAGAACGCGGGCGGGATTCTCGTCGTCGATGACGACCCCGATCTGCGCGAGTTCCTCCGGCTCATGCTCACGTCGCTGGGCTTCGAGGTGACCAGCGCGGCGAACGGCCAAGAGGCACTCGACGACATGGAAGGTCACGACCCCGACCTGATCCTCCTCGACATGAAGATGCCGGTCATGAACGGTTGGGAGTTCTGCCGCGCCCTCGAGGGCCGCGACACGCACCCTCCCATCGTCGTGCTTACCGCCGCTCCCGATCCGGCAGGCCGGGCCGCCGAGGTGCACGCCGACGGCTGGCTCGGCAAGCCGTTCGAATGCGCCGACCTGGAGGCGATCGTGCGCAGGTTCGCGAAGAGTCCTGCACGATGACTCCGGCAATCGCGTGCGTTCCTTGGGTTCCTCAACACTGCTGATGATGCGACCGGCGCCCTGTTCATGCTGCGGGCAACCAGGGGATCGGTGCGCGATGCGCGAACGAATCTGTGATCCGTCGAGCATCTCGGACATTCGCGGCACCTCCGACGGGCGCCGACCGATCCCGCCGCCGGTCCAAATGCGACTCGAATCGATCGTTACGTGCGCAGGTTGTCACGAAACTGCTCGCGCGCGCGCGTTTGGCACACTGCTCGCACAGTCCCTCGGGAGGTCCAGAGCACACATGGTCGCAACGCTGTTGCTTCTTCTTTTCACGGCGGCTCCGCACAGCCGTGGCGTGTCCTCGACATGTCAACCCGGAGCTCTCCAGATTCGCGTCACCGATCGGGCCGGTAAGCCACTCGGCTTCGCCCACATCAAGGTTCACGGTGTCGCCCAACGCGAGGGCGAGACCAACGCCGCCGGATGCGTCACCTTCAACGAGCTGAAGGCCGGACTGTACCTGGTGCGCGTGAAGCGCGACGCATTCATCACGCTGGAGAAGGAATTCAGAATCGGTACCGGGCAAATCAGCGCGCGTCGTTGCCGCGCTGTCCCCGGAGGCGCCGCGTTTCGCCTCCCAGGTCCGGACGCCAGTGGAGCGTCTACGCTGAATCGGGACCAGTTGTGGCCTGCCGCGAAAACACGAAATCACGAAGCCCTTTGGTCTTTTACGTTCTCGTGCCTTCTGGATTCCCGGCGCACTCGGGCGTGCGAAATCCCGGACGCACCGCTGCGCATCGGACATGCCTGCACGCTTCGCCGTGTCATCGTCTGGTTACGCCGATCGGCGATGCGACAATCTGTGAACCCCCCGCAAGAAAAGCCGCGCGTCCCGCGATAGGCTGTTCACTGATGGCCGAGAAGACGGTGGTCGAACTGCTCGACGAGCTGCGCGGGCTGCGCGGACAGCTCGAACAGCAGCGCGACTCGGAAGACGCCCGCCGCCGCGCCGAAGATGCGCTCCATCGAATCGAGATCCGATTCCGCGATTTGGTGGAACAGAGCCTGGGCCTGATCTGCACGCACAACCTGGACGGAGTGCTCCTGTCGATCAACCCGGCGGCGGCGCATGCTCTCGGCTATCACCCGGACGAGGGGATCGGCGTGAACCTTCGCGAGTTCCTGGCGCCGAGCACGCGGCACCTCTTCGACAAGTACCTGCAGCGCATCCGGCAGAAGACGATCGACGCGGGATTGATGCGCGTCGTCACCAAGGACGGCGCCGAGCGGATCTGGATGTATCGCAACGTGCGCATCACGGATGCCAACACTGCGCCGCACGTGGTGGGGCACGCCCTCGACATCACGGATCGCATCAGGGCGGAGGAAGCGCTCCGGGCGAGCGAACAGAATCTCAAGCGGGCGCACGACGACCTCGAACGGCGCGTGCAGGAACGCACCGCGCAGCTGCGCGACGCCAACGATCGCCTGCGCGCGGAAGCGACGAGCCGCCAGCAGGCCGAGCGGGATCGAGTGGAGCTGCTGCGCCGCGAGCGCCAGGCGCGCGAGGACGCGGAGACGGCGAACCGCCTGAAGGACGAATTCCTGGCCGCCGTCTCGCACGAGCTCCGGACGCCGCTGACCGTGATTCTCGGCTGGGTGCGACTCGCGCAGGCGGGACAGGTGTCGAAGGACCGTCAGGCCGAGCTGATCGAGCGCATCGGACGGAACGCCGACACGCTGGCGCGGCTCGTCAACGATCTCCTCGACATTTCGCGGCTGAGCTCGGGGCGCTACGCGCTGGACCTCGCCACCGTCCCGGTCGCCGACGTGCTCGAGAGCTCGGTCGAAAGTCTGCGTCCGAGTGCAGAGGCGAAGGGCGTGGTGATTGAAAGCCGGTTCGCGTCGGATACCGGATCGGTGCACGGGGACGCGACGCGACTGCAGCAGGTCGTCTGGAACCTGTTGTCCAACGCCGTGAAGTACACCGGGCCAGGCGGCACCGTGTCATTGCGGACCACACGGACCGACGGCGAGCTCGAGATTCGGGTCAGCGACACTGGCCAGGGCATCGCCCCCGGGTTTCTGCCCTACGTGTTCGAGCCATTCCGCCAGGCCAGCGCCGGCACGACGCGCACTGACGCCGGACTCGGCCTCGGACTCGCCATCGTCCGCCACCTCGTGCACCTCCATGGCGGAACCGTTCGCGCGGAAAGCCGGGGCCTGGGCCTGGGCGCCACCTTCATCGTTCGGTTGCCGGCCGCAACAGGTGAACCTGCAGAGGTGAAAGACAAGCCGGAACGAGCGCAGGACGTCGGTGGCGTGCGTCTGGACGGCGTGCGTGTACTGGTCGTCGAAGACGATCGCGAGTGCCGCGAGCTGCTGCAAGTGATCCTGGAAAGCGCCGGAGCGCAGGTCACCTCGGCATCGTCGGTTCGCGACGCGATGGACACGGTCACGACATGCCAGCTTGATGTTCTCGTGAGCGATATCGGGATGCCCGGCGAAGATGGGTTCGCGCTGATTCGCAAGATCAGGAACCTCGACGGAGCGATCGCGAAGATCCCGGCCCTCGCCCTCACCGGCTATGAGCAGACGGCAGGGCTCCGACGCGGTGCGGCCGGAACGGTTCCAGCAAATCGCCGTCAAGCCGATCGATCCGCAGGCGCTCGTGGAGATCGTCGCCGGGCTCGCGTCGAAAACCTAGAAAAGGCCGGCCCCGATCCCGGCACCGATCCCGGCACCGATCCCGGCACCGATCCCGGCACCGATCCCGGCACCGATCCCGGCACCGGGACGCGCGGACTCCCTGCCCTTACTTCACGTACCAGCGTCCCGCGACCGACACGCCGACGCGCCCGAGATCGATGCCGGCGAATTTCATCGTGCCCCAGCGGTACGCGACGTCCACGCTCATGGCGAATCGCGGCACGCTGGCAAACGTGAGCTCGGTGCCTCCGAAAGCCTGAACGCCAACCTGGCTCTGGGATGCGACCGGGACCGCACCGGGAATCGTGCTGCTCAACGACCGGCGACTGATCGTCAGTCCCGATCCGGCATAGGGCCGCACCCAGATGTAGTCCGCGACGTGATCCGCCAGCGTGTACAACACGCCTGGCTCGAACTGCATCGAGGTCACGCGCTCGGTCGGCGCCAGGCCGGCCATGGCAACACGCGTCAGGTCGAATTGAACGCCGAATCGATCGTGGCTCCACGCGCGCGCACTCGCGCCGAAGCCGACGTTCGAGCCGCCGGCGCGGCCTCCAAATCCGACGAGGTGCCCAGGCGCCTGCAGGTAAACCACGTGCGTCGGCGCACCTTGCGGCGTGGCGGCCTGGCTTCGGACCG
Organism: uncultured Acidobacteriota bacterium; assembly: GCA_963792175.1. GTDB lineage: Bacteria > Acidobacteriota > Vicinamibacteria > Vicinamibacterales > CAVVIG01 > CAWBVG01. The sequence continues at coordinate 86,136 of CAWBVG010000001.1, read as the reverse complement.
CGGCGGAAGTGGACGACGCTGCTTCGGGCGTCGGCTGCGGCGAACGCGCCGCGGCAACCGGTCGACCGGTTTCTGATTGGCCGAGCGATCCCATGCTCACGTGGACGTAACCGACGCCATCCTCAGCGCGAGGCCACGAAACCTTGACCCAGCTTCCGAGCTCGCGTGTAACCGGAAGCGCGGTACCGCGTGGCGCGTGGCCGATGACCGCGCTGCCAGTGCTCGGCGCTTTGTACACGTCAGCAGACACCGCCTGCACCGTGAACACGGGAGCCTGCGCGTGCAGTGTGGCCTGGCTCACGCAAAGGGCGACGCCGACGGCCGCAGCAAGACGAATCATCTGCCTTCCTCCTCCCGGTTCCGCATGTCGGGACGGATCGAGGTGGCGCAAAGAGCCTGCCACTCGCAGGAAACGCAAACGATGCATACACAACGACTTGAGGAAGGCGACGACGGCGACGCGACCGCGCTTCCGACAGGAAGGGTCACCGGGGAGCCAGGATCGTAAGTGCTGCTTATTCGCTCCGCAGAACCTGCATCGGGTCCATCGCCGCCGCCCGGCGCGCCGGCAGGAACGACGCCAGGAGCGACACTCCGGCAATCAACGCGGAGACGCTCGTGAGAATCAATGGATCGACCGGCGAGACATTGAACAAGAGCGATCCCAGCCATCGAGTCGTGACCAACGCCGCCGCCAGCCCGGTTGCGATCCCCACCGCCGTCAGGCCCGCGGACCGCGCAAGAATTTCTCGGACGACGACTGGAGGGCTGGCGCCGATGGCGATCCGCAATCCGATCTCACGCCGGTTCTGCACCACGAGATACGAGAGCACGCTGTAGATGCCGAGCGCGGCGAGCAGCAGCGCGAGCGCGGCAAAGATGCCGAGCAGCGCCAGCATCTGGCTGCGGTCCGCCAGCTCCGTGTCGACGATCTCCTCCATGGTCTGTATCGCGGAGACCGGTTGCTCCGAATCGATGGACCACACCGCGCGTTGGAGCGCGCCCGCCACGTCCTCGGGCCGTCCGGACGTGCGTATCGCGATCTCCGACGGCTGAAAGAACGCGATCGTGGTCTGCGGATAAGGCACGTAGACGGCCGGCCTGGGTCCGAAATCGAGGCCGCGTTCCTTGATGTCGTCGACCACGCCGACGATCGTCATCCAGAGCGGCGCGCCGTCGCCGGTACCCGTGTCGATCCGATGGCCCAACGGACTCTCCCCCGGCCAGTACTCGCGCGCCAGCGCGTCGTTGATCACGACAGAAGGCGCCGCGGTCTGACGATCACGCTCGTCGAGGAAGCGCCCCGCGCGGAGGCGCGCGCCGATCGTCTGGAGGTAATCGGGGCTGACCAGGCGGAACAACGCATCCTGCGCCAATCCGCGCGGCGTGGTCTGGTTCTCGATCTTCAGGCTCATGGTGTTCCCGCGCGACGTGTAGGGCAAATCCGACGTCAGGCCGACCTGCGTGACGCCGGGCAGCTCCTTCACGCGCGCCTCGAGGCTGCTGTAGAAACCCTGCCGGCGGGCCGCATCCGCGTATTTCGGATACGGCACGGCAATCTGCGCGGTCAGGACGTGATCGGCGCGAAATCCGGGATCGACAGCCCGCAGGTGAACGAGCGTGTCGATCAGCAGCCCGGCGCAAACGACCAGCACGAGCGCCATCGCGATCTCGGCGACGACGAGGCCATCCCGCAGCCGCACACCGCGGCGATCCTCTCCTGACGCGACGTTCGCCTTCAGGTTGTCCACAAGGCTGCGGGAAACACTCTGCAGCGCGGGCGCCATGCCGAACAGCAGCGCGGTCGCGACGGTCGCGATCGTCGTGAACATCAGGGCCCGGGCATCGAGATGCAACTCGATCGACGACGACAGCGCCGGCGGCACGAACCGCGTCAGCACCTGAAGACACCAGCGCGCGACGATCAGGCCGGCGGCGCCACCCGCGACGGACAATACGAGACTTTCGCTGATCAGCTGACCAACCACGCGGCCCCGGCTCGCCCCGAGCGCGAGACGCACGGCGATTTCACGGCGCCGTCGCGATCCACGCGCGAGGAGCAGGTTGGCAACGTTGGCGCAGGCGATCAGGAGCACCGCGGCCGCGGCGCCAAAGAGCAGCAACAGCGCACGACCCGCGTCGTGGGTGACCTCCTCCTTCAGCGGCGTCACGGTGATGCCGACGCGGTCGTTGGTTGCGGGGAATTCCCGGGCGAGCTGACGAGCCACGTCGCGCATGTCGTCGCGGACCGCGCTCCAGCCGGCGTCCCGGCGCACGCGTCCGACCACGTGCAGGAAGTGGCTGTTGCGCGCCGTCAGCATCTGCGGACGCAGGCCGATGGGAACCCAGAAGTCGGTCCTCGCCGTTGGGAAATGAAACCCGGCCGGCATGATGCCCACGACCGAATAGGGCTCGCCGCTCATGACAATCGAGCGGCCGACGAGCGACGGGTCCCGATTGAAGCGCCGGCGCCAGAGGCGCTCGCTGAGCACGACCACGCGGTGCCCCGGTGGTTCCTCCTCGACGGACAACACACGCCCGGCGAGCGGCTGCACGCCCAGGAGCGGCAGCAGGTTGGCGGTGACCGCGGCGCCGGTCACCTCCTCGGGAGCGCCGGACTCAGCGAGATTCATGCCGGCCAGTCGCAGCGCCGCCAACCCCTCGAACGTCCGGGTGCGGCGCCGCCAGTCGAAGAACGTGCCGGGCGACACACGGGCCTTCGCCGTCCCGAAGGCCGAGAAGTCTTCGAACACCATCGCCAGCCGATCGGGTTCGGCGTACGGAAGCGGCCGAATGACCGTCTGGTCCAGCGTGCTGAAGAGCGCGGCGTTGGCGCCAATGCCAAGCGCGAGGACCGCAAGGACCGCCACGGAAAAACCAGGCGTCTTACGGAGTAGTCGACACGCGAACCGGATGTCGGCGACAAGGCTCAGCATGAATGGTCATTGGACGGATCGCGCCGTCGCGCGGTTGCCCGGCTGAGCGCACTCGTCGCGCAGGCTTTCAGGCCCGTAGCCGGCGACGGGCGTACCGCTTGCAGAGAAGTCAAAGAGTTCGTCGGCCGAGCCGACATCAATCATGGAGAGACTGGCATGAACCTCGTCCTGAATCCCCCACTGCTCGGCTTCATCGTCGGCACCCGCGCGGCCTTGGCGTTCGGCGTAGGACTTCTGCTGGCGGATCGCATTCCCGAGTCCCGGCGCCGCCGGATCGCGCTGACCCTGATTGGCCTTGGCGCCGCCACGACGATTCCCGCCGCAATGGCGCTCGTGCGCGGCCAAGATCGACGTCGATTGCACCCGGTCGCCCCGTAGGACGCGGTCGGCCTCGGTACGTTGACGAACGACGGCGATCCGATGAAGATCGCCGCACCGAGGCCGACCATGCACAGAACTCTCAATGTGGTTTGCGTTCTTGGCGCGCTGTGCGTTCTGCCGGTGGCAGGTCTTCACGCGCAAAAGCCGCGAGAACGTGATCTCAAGCTGCCGATTGGCGGGACCGCCGGTCCGCTCGATGCGATCACCGACGTCGCCGGCGTCGAAGTCGGCCACACCACGCTGAACACCGGCAGTGGCAAGCTGGTCGTCGGGAAGGGGCCGGTGCGCACGGGTGTGACCGTCGTTCACCCGCGTGGGAAAGCCAACCCGGATCCGGTCTTCGCCGCGTGGTTCACGCTCAACGGCAACGGCGAGATGACGGGCACGACGTGGGTGCAGGAGAGCGGGCTGCTCGAAGGTCCGGTGGCCATCACCAACACGCACAGCGTCGGCGTCGTGCGCGACGCCATCATCCAGTGGGAGGTGTCGCAGAAGAACGCGCTGCAGCCGTGGTGGCTGCCGGTCGTCGCCGAAACCTATGACGGCGGGTTGAACGACATCAACGGCTTTCACGTGAAGCCGGAGCACGTGCTGGCGGCGCTCGACGGCGCCTCAGCCGGCGTACCGAAGGAAGGCGCGGTGGGCGGCGGGACCGGGATGGTCTGCCACGGCTTCAAGGGCGGCATCGGCACGGCGTCGCGAACACTGCCGGCGGACCAGGGCGGATACACGGTCGGCGTACTCGTGCAATGCAACTACGGCTCGCGCCGCGACCTGCGGATCGCCGGTGTCCCGGTCGGCGAGGAAATTCCGGATCTGGCCGGCTGCATCGCCAACAACGATCCGCTGCCGCCGAATGCCGTCCGCCGCCATTGCGACGAACGTCCCAGCGTCAGAGACGACGCGCCCGAACAAGGCTCGATCATCGTCGTCGTGGCGACGGATGCGCCGCTGCTGCCTCATCAGCTCAAACGGATCGTCACACGCGTCTCGCTCGGAATCGGACGACAGGGAGGATTCGGCGGCAACAGCTCGGGCGACATCTTCATCGCCTTCTCCACCGCGAATCCCCGCGCCTGGTTCAACGACCAGCCGGTGACGAGCGTGCAGATGCTGCCAAACGATCGCATTTCACCGCTGTTCCAGGCGACGGCGCAAGCGACGGAAGCCGCGATCACCAACGCGCTGCTGGCCGCCGAGACGACGACGGGCGCCAACGACCTGCGGATCTACGCGATGCCGGTCGATCGGATGCTCGCCGCACATGCGGAAATACGGACTCCGGTATCTGCCAGTGTCCTAGAAGTCGACGACGATCGTGCCGTTGAACCCGCACGTGTCCACGTTGAACCAGACCGTTTTTCGCACTTCCTTGCCGGCGACGATCGCTTCGACCTTGAGCCGGTAGACACCAGGGACCAATTGCGGCTGGTTGCTGACCCCGCCGTACTCACGATGGAACTGGAACGGCGTACACGCCGTGCCCGCCGTCGGCGTGAATGAATGCAGCAGCGCGTTATCGATCTCGTCGACTTCTTTGCTGAATCCAAACCAGCCACCATGGACCCGCTTGAGCTCGATCTCGTGGACTTGGGGCATGGGCACACCTCCCTGAGTGACCAGCACACGCGCGCCGGTCCTGACCCCTTCGCCACACAGCTCGCGCGTTTGAACGCTCGTCGTCCCGGTTCCCGGATCAGATGTCACGGCGATGTTTGCGGTGCGCTCGCGGGCCACCGCCGTTGGCGCGAAGACCACGTTCAAGTCTCCTGAGCCGGCGATGTGTCCCGGCTGCAGAATGATCGGAAACGCCGGAACTCCCGAAAGGGAATAGTCGCCGGCATTGGCGCCGCCGATTGCGATGTTGGTGATCGTCAGGTTGCAGCTACCGGTGTTGGAGATGACGAACGGCTTCGGCGAATGACACATGCCAACGCTCTGGATGACCGTCGGCGGGAACGACTGGTTCGGCGACAGACCGAGCGTGCCTGCTCCGCCAGTAGCCGTCGCCTGGACGCCCACTGAAGGATTCATCGGATCGTCGCTCGCAATCGTCAGGGTCGCGGTCTGCGGTCCGATACTCGTCGGGTTGAAGGTGACGTCGACGGGGAAACAAGAGCCGGGCGCAATCGTCACCGGGAAACCGCCGGACGGCGGTGTGATGGAAAACAACGGATTCGACGAAGCGATTCCGCTGATCGACAGTGGGCCAACCCCGGTATTGCAGATGGTGAGCGTCGCATGGCCGACGCTGCCCGCGCAGACGGTCCCGAAGCCGACGCTCGACGGAACCTGAATCTTGCCGCTCTCCAGACACAAAGAAGAAGAACGGATCGATCGACGGCATCACGGTCGTGACGCCGTCGTTGCCAAGGAAGCGCGGCGATGGGTCGCCAATTGGCGTCCGGTTCCTCAGGTAGGTGACGCCCTGCGGGAAGTTCGCGTTGACCAGGTCGTTGAACGAAGTGAAAGTGCCGTAGAAGTCCTTCCCGACCGCGACCATATTGAGGTAGTCGCCGATGATGCGACTGCCGGTCGGCGCGGCCGGGCCAGCCGCCGGAAAATCAGCCAGCAACAGATCGTCCCACGTGGTTCCGTTGCTGGAGCGGCGAAGATGCGTTTCCCAACGGATGTTGGCTCCGGTCCCGGTCAGTTGCTGGTAGAGGTACGCAATCTTTCCCTCGCTGTTCACGGCAATCGCGGCGTTCTTTGCGCTCGGGATCGTCAGCAGGTCCGGGTCCCACGTCTGACCCGACGTCGTGGATCGGCGGAGATGGAGCGTCCTCGGACTGGCGGCCAGGCTATCGGAATACGAGATGTAGACTCGCGACGACACTGTCGGATCGACGGTCAGATAGAGGTCGCCGCCCCACCAGTCGTTGCCGAGCGTCGCGTCGCTGCCAGCGGTGTCCGAGACCGGTGTCGAGGCGACGACATTCTGCCCGGACAGCAGCGTGACCGTGTCGACCAGATTCTGGAATGGCGGCACTCGTCGTCCCGCCGGCGTTGTCGCGCACGACAACGACGTCGGCGTTGTAGCCGCCGGCGATAGCCCCCCGGCGCCGGTAAAACGCGGCGTAGGTGCGGCCATCGGCTGCGCCAATCGTCCGCACCTGATAGTTGTCCCTGCCGACGACCGCGCCGGCATCGATTCGGATCTGCGTGAACGCCGGCGTCGCGGCCGCCGCATCGAGCGTCTGATCCACCGTGGCGCTCCGCGGGTTGTTTCCGGCATCGTTGTTCGCTACCCACACGCGGTCGAGTCCGGCGGCGGTCCGCGCGAAGATGTAGGGCTGGTCGGTTGGCCGCGGTGTATTGAGCAGCGTCATCGGCGTGTTGAGGTTCATGTCGTTGGTCTGGATGATCTGCAGACCTCCGCCTCCGGCGCGGAGGATCCCTGCGTACAGCCTGGTGCCCGTGGTGTTGAACCGGATGGTGATGTCGCCGGTGTTGAAGAACGCACCCGGACTGGAAGGAATGATGTTCCTCCACGCCCAGGTCGTCCCGCCGTCGAACGACACGAGCAGCGGGCCGTTCGGCGAAGCCGCGGGCGTCGGCATGAAGACGCTCACCGCCATGATGTTCCGGTTGGCGGGGTTGACGGCGATGTACGGCTCGCTGTTGTGGCGAGTCTCGTCGCTGAAGTCATTCGGGATGATGTCGACAACCTTCACCTGGCCATGTGCCCTCGGCACGATGCCAAACATCAACGTCAAAAACACGCACAACACCCACCTGGTCGTCATGGTGCGTCGCATGGTGTTCTCCTCGCTGAGGTGAATCGCGATTAGCGTAAGAGCCGGCGGACACGCTCCAGCTCGCTGACCGGGAGCGCATCGAGCGGATCGATGAGGAAATAGCCGGAGGCGCGATATTTCTTCTCGCGGTCCGGTTGGAGGAGGAAGATTCCCGTATCGCCGACTTTCGGCTTGGGCGCCAGCGCCCACAAGTAATCGAAGTTCGTCGCAAAATTGACGACCACCGGCCCGCTCGCCGGACCTTTCACCGCAGACGTGACCCTGATCGTGGCGCTCGACCACAGCGGATCGTGCTCGCTCTCGGGGTTGCGTGGGCCCGGTCTGACGGCAGTGACCGTGCCAACGACCACGAGCTGCGCGCTCTGGAGGCGGCGCGTCAGCGCCTCGTCCGCGATCGTCTGCCGCGCCGCGCGAATCCGATCCTCGAGGCTTCGTGGGTCGTCTGCCGGCAGCGTTCCGACTTCTTCAACGCCCAGCGATGGACCACCGGCGTAGACGAAGGTGAAAAACGTCGCGGTCTGGCCAGCACGGACGGTATTGGGTCCGCGGAGCCGCACGGTCACATCCCGGCCGGTTTTGGTGCCTGCCGGCGGCTGCGATTCGAGGACGCGATCGACCGAGACGATGGCGGAATTGGGTTCGCGGACGATGCCGGGAGTCGATTCGCCGATCGCCTTCACTGTTCCCTGAAAAATGAAACCGGAGCGGCGAACGAGATCGACGAACGACGACTCAGGCTGCGCATGCGCAACCGAAGAAACTGCGGCGACCAAAAGCAGAACGCAGAGACGGAACATCACGACCTCCTTGCCTGGTCGTATAGCGATTATGGCTCTGCGGAGGAGCCTTTCAACGCTCGATCGCGGTCTGGCGAATTCCGTATGCAATTCTCGCGACAACCCGCGACACGAATGTCGCGCCGCCCGACGTCACCGAATCCTTGATGAAAGACGCCGTTGTGGTCGCGGTGATGTTGTCCATGGTGCTATCCGATTGGCTGGCCTCTACACCAATCGGATAGCTTCCACGTGATCCCTTCGAGAACACTCGCTCGAATTCCGGTCTCATTCTCTGGACCTGAAGGTGCTCGCGACACGCCGCAGAAAGGACGTCACCATGACCCTGCGTTCAGTGATCCCATCGGTGGCGCTCGCTTTTCCGGACTCAGCTATTCGTAGCCGGCCTTGTACTCCGGTTCGGCCGGCCGCTTCTGTGGCGGGCGCTTCGCGGCCTGTGTGCGCTGGAAGTACATCCCGACGATTCCCGCGATCAGGCCGCCCATCGCCAGATAGGGGTTGACGAGATAGAGAAGCGGAAACAGCAGCAAGAGAAGCAGATACATAACGCCTCCCGATAGATGGTGCCGTCGCTTCCCGGGTTATCGGCGGATGGCGTCCTTCTGATGAGTGTGGCGAAGACAGAGGTGGCTAGCGGGAACGGAGGTCGCTGGCGGTTCGCGTCGGCCGATCGTCGACGGCGATCTCGAAGCGGACGGCTTCGGATCCCAGCCGGAAGGACGTGCCGTCGGTCAGCGGCACGGAACCGCCGATGCGTTCACCGCCGACCCATGTCCCGTTCTTGCTCCCGAGATCCTCAATCGAGACGTCAGGCCCAGCCACGCTGATCCGGGCGTGATGGCGAGAGATCGAGTCGGCGTCGATACGAACCGCACAACCGCTGTCGCGACCGATCACCGACTTCGCCCGCTGGCACGCGAATGTCTCGCCGCGCCAGATCAGCCGGCAGATCCGACGCGCCGGCGATCGGCGAGTGGCCGGCGACGACCGCCTCCCCGACGAACGCGTAGCCCACACGGTGCAGCGTGCGAATCACGCGCGCGCCATCCGCCGTGTCGCCGAGCGCCTTGCGAAGCTGCGTGACAAGCGCGGCCAGGCTCGTCTCGGAGACATGGACGCCAGGCCACAGCACCGCATGCAACTGCTCGTGTGAGACCGCATTCGGCCGATGCCTGACGAGGGTCAACAGCAGGTCGAACGCCTTCGGCGCGAGCTGGACGTCGATCCCCGCCCGCCGCACGACGCGCGCGCCGACGTCGACGACAATCGCGCTTTCCGCCTGCACTCCGGCCGGATTATACGAGAGCCGGTCTGCACGCTGGCGCTGGCGATAGCGTCACTCGATGACTAGAATCGTGCCGGGCCGATGCAGTGTCCTGCATGTCGACACGACATTCCTGAGGCGAGCCGCTACTGCCCGTCCTGCGGCGTGCGCGCGGACGCATCGCGCGCGCCCACGCTGACCGTCGACGGAACCGATGGGCTGCTGTCGTCTGACGCCCTCGACGGCGCGCAGTTCATTCCCGGCACGATGCTGTCCGGCCGCTACCGCATCGTCGGACTGCTGGGCCGCGGTGGCATGGGCGAGGTGTATCGTGCGGACGACCTGAAGCTCGGACAAGCGGTCGCGCTGAAGTTCCTGCCGAAGCAGCTCACGCATCGCGCCGACCGGCTGGCGCGCTTCCATCAGGAAGTCCGGCTGGCGCGGCAGGTCTCTCATCCGAACGTCTGCCGCGTGCACGACATCGCGGAAGCCGGCGGCCAGCACTTCCTCTCGATGGAATACATCGACGGCGAGGATCTCGCGTCGCTGCTGCGGCGCATCGGCCGGTTGCCATCGGACAAGGCGCTCGAGCTCGCCCGCCAGCTCTGCGCCGGTCTCGCGGCCGCACACGAGCGCAAGGTCCTGCACCGCGACTTGAAACCCGCGAACGTGCTGATCGACGGGCGGGGCCGGGCGCACCTCGTGGACTTTGGCCTCGCGGATCTCACTGAAGGTCGCCGCGGCGCACCCGAGATCGCGGGGACGCCAGGCTACATGGCGCCGGAACAACTGGCGGGGCGCGAAGTCACCACGCGGACCGATGTCTACGCGCTCGGTCTCGTCCTGTACGAAATGTTCACGGGCAAACGCGCGCTCACCATCGACGGCGCGTTCCTTGGCGGGCGTCCGCCGACCGGCGAACCGCACGTCAGGCCATCGACGCACATACCCGAGCTGGATCCCGCGATCGAACGCGTGATCATGCGTTGTCTCGAGCCCGATCCGGCTCGCCGCCCATCATCGGCCATCGCGGTCGCGGCTGCACTGCCGGGAGGAGATCCGCTGGCGGCGGCGCTGGCCGCCGGCGAGACGCCGTCACCCGAGCATGGTGGCGGCGGCGGGAGAAGCCGGCACGCTGTCGCCCGCGATTGGCGCCCTCTGTTTCGCGGGCGTGCTGGCAGGCCTGCTGGCTCTCGCCCCGCTGACGCGCGACGATGTCAGTCTGATCGGCTTGACGAACATCGAGCGCAGCCCGCAGGCGCTCACCGAACGCGCCCACACCGCGCTGCGAAACCTGGGCTACGCGGACTCGCCCGCCGATGAAGCGAACGGCTACACGACCGATGTCGATTACCTGAGGTACATCGACGAGAACGATCGATCCGGCGCGCGGTGGCGTGCGCTCGCCACGCCTCAACCGCCCGCGCTCCTCTTCTGGCACCGCCAGAGTCCGCGGCGGCTGGTACCGATTGGCGGCGCCAACATCGTCTCGCAGCTGAATCCGCCCAACACGCGTTCCGGGATGCGGTCCGTCACGCTCGATCGAACAGGTCGCCTCGTCAGCCTCCTGGCCGTTCCGGCACAAGTCGAGTCGTCGCAGGACTCCGGGGCGTCGGCGGCGACTGCAGCTGATTGGAACCCGCTCTTCGCAGAAGCTGGTCTGTCGATCGCGCGGTTCACGCCCGCGCAACCTCGATGGATCCCACCGATCTTCGCTGACGAGCGGGCCGCATGGGAGGGCACCTATCCCGATCGTCCCGATGTGCCCATTCGGATCGAGGCGGCGGCGGCACGGGGGAAGCCCGTGTACTTCGAGATCGCCGCTCCATGGACGCGGCCCCGGAATGAAGGCCCGGTGCCGGGCAGCACGTCGGGAGAGCGCATCGGTCTCCTGATCCGCACGTTGGTGGTGCCGTCCGTCCTGGTGGTCGCCGCGTTGCTGGCATTCCGCAATTTACGTCTGGGCCGCGGCGATCGACGCGGCGCGACGCGGCTGAGCCTCTGCCTCTTCGCAGCGGGCGCCGTGAGCAACGCGCTCGCGACAGGCGATCTCCAGGTCCTGAGCAACGGACCGGCGCTCATGTTCGTCGTTCCGGCATTGGTGTGGCTGCTGTATATCGCCCTCGAACCGCAGCTCCGCCGCGTGTGGCCTGAGACCATGATCGGATGGAGCCGCCTGCTGGCGGGCAGCGTCCGCGACCCGCTGGTTGGACGCGACGTGCTGATCGGCGTGCTCATTGCGATTGGCGATGGATTGATGCTCGGACTTCACACGCTGGCGCGACGCTGGTCGGGCCGGCCGCCGTCGTTTCCGGTGGGCGCCTCGAGCAATCCGTGGGACGGCATCGCCGCCTCGAGCAACCTGCTCCTCGGCGGGCGCTTTGCGCTCTCGCAGATCATCGGCTCGGTGATGAGCATCCCGCTCTGGGCGACGACGATGCTGATCTTTCTATTGCTGTTGGTGTTCTTCGTGCTCCTCCGGCGGCGCTGGCTCGCGATCGCGGCGCTGACCCTGGTTTTGACGGCGCTCTACATCAGGTTCCACACCGGCTGGGTGCTCGCCAACACCCCGGCCGATCACTTCGCGCCGTCGGTCGCCGACGTCGCGGTGTTCGTGGCGGTCCAGACGGCGGTCGTGCTCGCGGCTGTCCGGTTTGGCCTGCTCACGATACTGGTCGCGCAATGTGTGAGCGTGCTGTTGACGCTGCTGCCGATCGCCATTGACTCGTCCGTCCCCTACGCCTCGTCCTCCCGTTTGATCGTGCTGACGGTGATCGCCCTGGCCGCCTACGGCTGGCACACCGCGCTCGCGGGCCGCCCCATGTTTGGCGGCCTCCTTCGCGGGGTCGAACCCGCGGGTCACGCCTGATCAGGGAAACCTCAAGGTTTCCTCAAGCCCACATCGCCTCGAGCGGCGTTATCGTCGTTTCAGGAGGCGATCATGGACAGCAGACATTCTGAACACGTGGTGTTGGAGACGACCGCGACGTGCGCGGTGCTCGCCGCCGGAATCGCGATTGCGGCCCTGCTGTATCAACTGATCACGGTGGTCGTGCCGGCGGTCGAATCGACGGTGTTCCCCAAAGTGTCCGCCGCGTCGTCTCAAGACGTCCAGACCGGAGCCTCAACGAAAACGCTGGCCGTGCTCCTGGCTCACGCGGACGACGAGTCGGCGGTTGGACCGATTCTCGCCCGATACGCCCGCGAAGGCGTCCAGGTCCATCTGATCATCGCGACGGATGGCTCGCAGGGCGCTGGATCGGCCGGCGGCTCCTTGCGGCCGGACTCCGGATTGCGAGGGGACGAACTCGCGCGGGCGCGCGGCGAAGAAGCGCGGTGCGCGGCGGATGCCCTTGGTGTTCGGCCGCCGATCCTCCTGGGCTTTCCCGATGGAAAACTCGGCGACTACATCGGCGATCGCTCGCTGCTCTATCGGCTGACGGATCGCATCGCCGGAGAGTTGCAGCGGCTCCATCCCGATGCCGTGCTCACCTGGGGACCCGATGGCGGCACCGGTCACCCCGACCATCGGCTCGTCAGCAATATTGCGACGCAGCTGGCGCGTGCGGGCGCGCCAGGCGTTCCGGACCGGCTGTTTTACATGAATCTGCCGGCCGAAGCCATGCGCGCCATGAATCCGCAGCGTGGGGCGCCACCGTTGCTCATCCCCGAGGCCAAATACTTCACCGTGCGGGTTTCATTTACGCAGCGAGACTTCGACGCCGCGCAACAGGCGATGATCTGCCATCGAACTCAATTTACCGAGGAGCAGGTGAAGCGACTGCGGCCATTCGCCGCCCAGGTGTGGAACGGCGAAATACGCCTCATTCCTGCGTTCCCGACAGAGGGAAGCACGGACCTTTTTCGGTAAGCGTGCTTATGGCGTCCACGGAGCGATGCCTGACAACGAACACAAAGAAGCGCGTTTCAGAATTCACGGCGGGCTACATTCAATTCTGAAACGCGCTCACAAGAGTTCTATCGGGACGCCGGCTCGGAGGCGTCAACGGCGGCCGAGAGCGCGAGGGTCGCGTACGCGGCGGCCGCGGCGGAGATCCACTGATCGGGTCCGTAGGGATAGCCGCTCTCGAAGTACGGCTGAAATGGCAGCGCCCGCGTCTTGACGTGCCACGTGCCGTCCGCGGCCTGAGTCGACAGCAGGTACTTCACGCCCGCGCGGTAAGTCGGATGCGTCGGCGGCATCCGCGCCTCGTGCAGCGCAAAGAGCGCGATGCCGGTCGCGTACGCGTCCGACTCGAGAGCGGGAAGCTGCGACCAGCCGCCATCGGTCCGCTGCGACGCCTGCAGGCTCTTGACGGCCTCGGCGATCGCCGCCTCGTCCGCATGCGACCAGGCGAGACCAAGGGCCTTGAAAGCCCGCTCCTGCGTGCGATCGGGCACGTTGCTCAGGAGCCAGGACCGCGCGCGATCGATGCGCGCGTTGGTATCGGCTGCCTCCGCCGGGCGCTGCGTAGGTGCGCAGCGCGTGAATCATGTAGGCCGTGGTCGTGAAGTCGTCGAAGGTGAGCGGCGGACGGCTTCCGCCTCCGACCCAGTGGCCTTCGGGCTGCTGCATGCCCTTGATGAAATAGAGCTTCGCGCGAATGCGCGCGTCCGCCGGCTTGTGATCCATGGCGGCGGCGAAGAGTTCGAACCCGAGTGCCGTGATACCGGCGCCACCGCCAATCGAGTACTCCACGTACCGTTCGGCGGTTGCCTCCGACGCTTCGGGCGGCAGCTGCATGAGGGTCTCGCCGGTTGCGATCCCGCGGCCTCGCGCAAATGCCTGCGCGGCGGCCGGCAGCATCTGGTTGTGACAGGAGTTGCAGCCGCCTTTTTTGACGAATGTCGGGCTCGTCTTCTCGAGCAGATCGAGCCCGTTCTTCACGGCCGACTTCAACGCGGCGGGCGACGGATCGTCGTTCGCGACGACCGCCGGACCCAACAACGAGACCGCGACAAGAGTGAACGCAAGTCGCATGGTGGTTCTCCTACGGTTGTTGCCGCGAACCGGTGGCATGAGCCGCCGCTTCCCGCAGCAGGCACGCCAGCGCGGTGTCGCCGCGTCGCGCCGCGATGCTCGCGGCGGTCTGGCCCTCGGCGGTCACGTTGGCGTCGGCGCCATAGGCCAGCAGCAGGCGAATGACGTCTGGCGCGTCGCGGTCGTACTGCGCCGCGTGCATCAACGGCGTGTAGCCGCGATAGTCGGCCGCGTTGACGTCCGCGCCTTTGGAAAGCAAGAGCTTGACCGACTCGTCGTCGCCGCGGTCCGCCGCAGCGGCCAGCGCCGTCTCGCCACGCTTCGATCGCGCGTTGATGCGGGCGCCTTTCGCGACCAGCAGCCAGACCACGTCCGCGGTGCGCGCGACCATCAGCGGCGTCGCGCCGTTCTGGGACGGCAGGTTGGGATCCGCGCCGTGGTCGAGCAGAAGCAGCGTGTTGTCGAGGCCAGCGGCCGCCGCACCGAACAGCGGCGTATTACCGGTCATGGTCCTGGCATCGACATCCGCGCCGACCTCGAGCAGCAGCTTGACGACGCGCGCGCCCGACGGCTGCATGGTCGCGGCGTGGAGCGCCGTCCGGCCGTCAACGGTTCTGGCGTCGACGTCCGCGCCATGCAGCAGGAGCAGCTTCGCCTTCATCGGATCCGAGATCGCCCAGTGAAGCGCCGTCGCCCTGCGCCGGTTCCTCGCCTTGACGTCGGCGCCCGCCTCGAGCAGCGCTTCCATGATCTCGAGCGTGCCGGCGTAGGCACTCTGCATCAATGCCGTCGACCCAGCCGAGTCCGCCGCGCGAGCCAGCGACTGATCCTTCGCGAGCATTCTCCGGACCGCGGCGAGATCGTGCCCGGCAATCGCGTCGAAGAAGTTCTGCACGCGCGGCTCGGTCGGCCGTTCGGCGGCCGCGGCTTCGGCGGCACGCCCCGGCATGTCGGCGCCCGCGTCGATCCACTTTCTGAGCACCGCGATTTCTTCGGCCGGCAGCTCGCCCGTCGGCGGCATCTGCAGGCCCGCGTCGGATCCGATCAGACGCTGGATCAGTTTGCTGTCCGCCGATCTGCCGGGAACGATGACGACGCCGTAGTCGCCGCCGCGGAGCGCGTTCTGCCGCAGGTCGAGCCGCAGACCGGACTGCTGCTGCCGTGGACCGTGGCAGCCAAAACACCGATTCGCGAGAATCGGCCGGACTTCCTGTTCGTAGTTGATTCCGGCCGCGTCCGGCACGCCGACAGGCGTCTGCGCGTGAGACGACGGCACATGAAGCACGCCGAGCATCGCGGCGGCAGCAGCGGTTCTGAGGATCCTGCACATGTTCATTCGGTCACCCGTTGAAGGAGCCACACGCACTTGCCGTGCCACCGGGTGTCGAGTCCCGCGCGAGAACGCCATGGTCGGGAAGTCGAGAGCGGCGAACACCTTCGACCGATTCGACGCGTTGAGAAGCGACGCCACGTTGCCGGGTCACGAGCCGCGTTCGCTATCCGAATGTGTGGGACACCATCCATTCGGATAGTGAAGACAGGAGCGGGCGGCCTCCGCGTGTGATGAGCGCGGCCCGTTTTGCGTCGATCGCGACCGGGCATCGCTGTTGCTTTCCCGTCAACGACCGTGAACGGCGCCTAACCAGCGAGGGCACCATGCGAGCAGACGACACCCGACCCAGCGTGAAGATGTGCATATTCGCCGCGATCGCGTGCCTCTCAGCGGTGCCCGGGGCGACCGCCCAGCAGCTGCCCACGTCGCGGTCCGGCATCGTGCTCTTTACCCTGCCGGCCGATCGGCAACGGGTCGAGGAAATGGGATATACCGCCCTGAAGCCGTTCGGGCTCTCAGACACCTACGAAATCCGAATCCGTCCGCCGTTCGAAACCTGGGGCAGCGCCGCCGACGCCGTCGAGATGCACGCGCGCTGGATGGCGACGGCATTCCGCGTTCAGCCGGCGAGCGCACCGGCATCGTTTCGTCACGCCAACGGATTCGATGTCGCGCTGCGGACGTTCTTCCTCGGCAGCGCGGACGGCCGCGTCGCATCCGTGCTGGTGGGCGTCCTGAAGAGCGGCACGCGGGCCGCCGTCATCGAGTTCGTCGCCGCCAACGCGCAGTCGCCGCAGGCCATCCAGCAGATGGCCGCCTTCATCGACGGCTGTCGCCTGGCGCATACACAAGTACTCGTCTCCGGAAAGCCACCGCTGACGGTCTATGACGTGGAAGAGACGATCGACACGCTTCAATGGCTGATCGACGCGCCGCTCAACACCGCGCAGCGCGACATCATCCGGTCCAGCATTGTCGACGACTGGCGAAAGCACGACGCGGGAACCATCGCGACCGTCGGACGACTCCTCGATTTTCGAAGCCAGGTGGTCAAGCTGCCCGCGGCGCAGCAGAACCTTGTCCGCAGGCAGAACGAGGTGGAGCTGATCGGCGCGCTGCGAACGGAACAGGACAGCGTCTCGACGCTGCTCCTCGCGATCTACGACTCGGCGCATCCGCCGATTGCAGCCGGCGCTCCAGCCCTCACCCGTCAGCAGGCGGACGCGGCGCTGGAGCTGTTCTATTTCATGGCCGGGCAGCTCGAAGGCGTGCAGGCCACACCGAACGACGCCGCGAAAAAGCTGTGGGCCGGCAATCTGGCGCGAACATGGCCCACGCTCCCCGCCGAAACGCGGAAGGCGATCGCCGCGATGCCGGTGACGTGGGCGCTGACACTCGCGGTGTGGACGGACATGATTCCGGCGGTTCGCGAGCAGGTCAAGGCCACCTACGCGCAGATGGACGTCGTCCGGGCCCTGCGTTCAGATTTCGTCTCGGCGAGGCAACAGGCCGCCGCTGCGTTGTCGGCGTCGTCCCGGCAGCCTGCGGCGCCGCAAGCCGACGCGGCCGTCGACGTGAGCGCCCAGATCGCGAAGTCGAACGCGAATTACGCGGCGACGGCGTCGATGCTGAACTCGGGTTACAACTCGACCATCAACCAGATGGCGGCGATTGCCAACATGTCCGGCCCGCGTGTCAGAGTGCGGTGACACCGACGACTCACTGGTTTCGCAGCGCGCACCGCTGGATCGATGCGCGCCGCGCGCCATGCGGGTCCCGCGATCGATAGCGCGGCGGTGATAGCCAGGACGACCGTCACGAAGGCGAACGTCGCCAGATCCAGCGGCCGCACGCCAAACAGCATCGTCTCGATCAGACGGCCGGAGACAGCCGAGAGCGCCAGCCCAATGGCCGCGCCCGTTGCGATGACGCGGGCGGCGTTCGCGATGACGAGCCGAAGCACGTCGTTCGTCGTCGCGCCGAGCGCGCGCCGCACGCCGATGTCGCGCACGCGCTGCTGAACCGAGTAGGCGAGCATGCCGAAGACGCCGACCATCGCCAGGACCAGTGCCAGCGCCGCAAAGGCCACCACCATCACGGCTCGGAAGCGGTGGCGGCCGGTCGCCGCCCACGCGATGTCTTCGAGCGTCATGACGCTCGTCACCCCGACCAGCTGCTCCTTGTCGATTCGAGAAATGGCGGCGCGGACCGCAGGCGCCAACGCTTCCGCCGCGGCCGGACTTCGGCCGCACGACCACGAACATGTCGTCGGTGAGATCCTGGCCATCGGTACGTAGAGCTGCACGAAGTCCTTCGGCCTCGTCGGGGCGGCCCTTCACCTGCCGCGCCACGCCGACGATCTCGCGCACGACCGGTTTTGCCTGTGGCGACGACGGTCGGGCGTAACGCGACCCGCTGGCCGATTGGCGATCGGCCGCTCAAAACTGCGCGCGAACGCTTCGTTGACGATGCAGACGGGCACGCCGTCGCGGGTATCGCGCCGGTCGAACGCGCGTCCGGCCAGGATCGGCAAGTCGAGTGTCGAGAAGTACGTCGCACTGACGATTTGATCGCTCGTGCTCGGCCGCTGGCTTTCGTCGACCGGAGGATCGCCGACGATTTCGAACGACAGCCCACCGGAATCGAAGAAGTCGAGCGGCAGCTCGCTGGCCCACGCGACGCCGGCGACGCCAGGAACGGTAGCAATCTCAGCCTCGACCTGATCGAAGAACTGCTGCAGCGATTGCGGAGTCGGGTACTTCGAGCCCAGCGGATCGACGAGCATCGTCAAGCACGCTTTCAGCGCGAAACCCGCGGTCGAATGCGTCGACGGCCACCAGCGTCCGGAGCAACAGGCCGGCGCCGAACAGCAGGAGAACCGCCGTCGCCACCTCGCCGATGACCAGAAGTCCGCGAAGCGTCGCCACCGCCCGTCGTGGTACGGCTGTCGGAGGTGATCGACCTGCGCCGACGAGAAGTCGGTGCTTTCCAGGCCGGCATCACGCCGAAACAGCCCCACGACCAGCGCGGCGACGGCACAGAAGCCGATGACGCGCATGTTGAACGCGAGCGTGACCGTGGCCGGCAGCAGCCCCTCGCGGAATCAGCGACGGCGCCACGCTCAGGATGGCCGCGCCAACGACGATCCCCGAGCGCGCCGCCAATCAGCGAAAGCACGACGCTTTCGGTCAACAGCTGACGGATGATTCGGCGCCGGCCGGCGCCGAGCGCCGGATCGGACTGCCAGTTCGCGCGTGCGCACGGTCGCGCGCGCGAGCAGCAGATTGGCGACGTTCGCGCAGCAGATGAGGAGCACGAATCCCGACGACGCCGAGAAACAGCATCGATGTGAGCCGCAGATCGCTGCCGATCATCGAGTCGTGCATGCCTTCGAGCGCCACGCCGCGGCCCTTGTTGGTCTGCGGGAATTCACGCGCGAGGCTGTCCGCGACGGCGGCCAGGTCCGTCTCGGCGGCCGCGATCGAGACGCCAGGCTTCAATCGCCCGACCACCTGGAACAATAGAAGCCGCGGGCCCTCGGCGGGAGATTGACCAGCGGCCTCATGGCCCACAGGCTGGTCTGTCCCAGCAGCTGAAAATCCTTGGGAAGAACGCCGATCACCGTCCACAGCGATCCGTCGAGTCGGATCTCGCGTCCAATCACAGACGGATCGGCGTTGTATCGCGTGCGCCAGAACGGCTCGCTCATGACGACGACGTTCGGCGCGCCTCGCCTCGTCGTCAGCGGAAAACGTGCGGCCGGCGATCGGCCGTGACGCCGAGGACGTCGAAGATTCCGGCCGTGACCCACTGCCGCGTCACGGTTTCGGCGTTGCCGTCCGCTCCGGCCATCACCATCTGACCGACACTGGGCGTGAAGCCGGCAATCTTCTCGAACGTGCGGCTGCGTGTGTTCCAGTCGAGCATGTTGAGCGGCGACACGTAGCCGCGCGCCGTCTTCGCGCTGCTGCTCCCAGATCGTGACGAGGCGATCGGGTGTGCGATACGGCAGCGGCCGCAGCAGCGTGGCGTCGACGAGCGCGAAGATCGCGCTGTTGGCGCCGATGCCGAGCGCCAGCGTCAACGTCGCGACGAGGGTGAAGGCCGGCGAGCTCTTCAGCTGCCGAAACGCGAACTTCAAATCGTCGCGGCGCTCTTCGAGCCAGATGGTGAAGCGCATGTCGCGAGTAATACCTTTGACGGAATCCGGCCGCAAGAGGTTTGCGGGAACTACGAAGGCGACAGCCGCTGATGGAGCCAGGCCTTGGCGACGGTCCAATCGCGTTCGACCGTCGCCGTCGAGACATCGAGCGCCATCGCCGTTTCGTCGATCGTCAGGCCGGCGAAGAACTTCAGTTCCACGACACGGCACAGGCGCGGGTCGAGCGCGGTCAATTCCGTGAGCGCCTCGTCCAGCGCCAGCACGTCGACCGGCGACTCCCGCGGTTCGGGAACGCCTCGTCGAGCGCGCACGATCGTGATGTCGCCACCGCGCTTTCGCGCGTACTTCTTCCGCGCGTGATCGACCAGGATCTCGCGCATCAGCCTCGCCGCCATGGCGAAGAGCTGGGTCCGGGTTTGCGGGCGACGCGCCCGCCGGGCCCGTCAGCCGCAGATATGCCTCGTGGACGAGCGCCGTGGCCTGGAGCGTGTGTCCCGGGCGCTCGGCCCGCAGCCGGGCGCGAGCCACCCGCCGCAGCTCGTCGTACACGATCGGCAACAGACGCTCGAGCGCGCTCGCATCGCCCTGCTGCCATTGGTGCAGGAGCGCCGTAACGTCCTGGTCCGGTCTCGCGCTGCGACATCTGAGGAGGCCTTGCACGAATAGTAAGGTCCTTTCCGAACCACCGTGAGGGAAAACCCCACTCCTTTGCGCCTCTGCTCCTGAGCGGCCCGAGCGGCCGCCCCCTGATGGCGATGACCGCGATGGGCGCGGCTCCGCCGGCGGGACCAGAAGGAGCGGGTTATGTCCAAGTCGTGCGCCACATCGCGGGTCGCATGCCTGTTCGTGCTCATGACATGCGTCGTGCTCGCTCGTGTCTGCGGCTGCCCAGGGACTGACCGGGGCGCTCATCGGCACGGTCAAGGACGGTGAAGGCGGCGTCCTTCCCGGTGCCGTGATGCGCATCACGTCGCCGGCGCTGATCGGGCGCGAGCTGAAGACGACGACGAACGAAAAGGGACAGCTGCGGTTCCCGGCCCTGCCTCCAGGGTCGTACTGCGCTCGACATCGAGATGCCGGGGTTCGCGACGTATCACGAGGAAGACATCAGCATCGGCGCGGGCGCGACCATCGAGCGAACGGTGGTGTTGAAGCTGGCCGGGATGGCCGAGTCGCTGACGGTGCAAGGCGCGGGCTCGCGCATCGAAGCGCGGGGATCAGCGGACTCGAGACGCGATTGCGATCCGAGGACCTCAGGGCGATCCCAACCGGGCGTTTCAGCATGTTCGATCTGGTCAGGACGGCTCCAGGGATTTCGCCGACCTCGGCGAGCGGCACGACGACCACCGTCTCCGCCACCAGCGTGTCGGCGCTCGGTTCGAGCGTCAACGAGAACCAGTTTCTGATCGACGGTACGAACTTCACGTGCCCGTGCAGCGGCGTCGCGCGCTCGGAGCCGGGCATCGACTTCATTCAGGAAGTCCAGGTCCAGTCTGTCGGCGCGTCCGCGGAATTCGGCAACCTGCAGGGCGCGGTGATCAATGTCATCACCCGGCAAGGCGAGCGAGAGGTTTCAGTACGACGCTTCGTACTATGGACAAACGGCCGGCCTGACGAGCCAGCCGGTTGTGCGCGCCGTCACGGCCGGCAGCCAACCGACCAGCGGGTACACGCGAATCAAGTACCGCGACTTCACGACGAATGTCGGCGGACCCGCGATGCGCGATCGGCTGTGGTTCTTTGGCGGATACCAGTACGTGCGCGACTACGACAGCCAGCCTGGCGTCGACCCGAAGCTTCCCGAGGACCTACGAGCAGGACAAGGGTTTCGCGAAGCTCACCTGGCGGCTCACACCGAGTCTGCAATTGCTGCAGAGCGTTCACGAGGAGTCGTGGGTCAATCCTCCGCCCCCGACGACCGCGACACCGTTCGAGGCAACCACACGGAACCAGGCGTACGGTCCCGGCGATCACCTTCGGCCATCTGACGCACACGCTGTCCCCCAACACGGTGTGGGACGTGCGCGTCGGACGGTTCGTCGTCTCTGAGAAACGCCCGCCGAGCACCGGCGTTCTGACGACTGCGAGCCATCTGGACAACGTGACCGGCATCAGGACGGGCGCTCCGGAAGTGTTCGGCGAGCGGCATTATCTGCGCACGACGACGAAGGCCACCCTCACGCACTACCGGACCGGAGCTCGCGCACGCCGACCACGAATGGAAGGTTGGCGGCTCCTTCGAACGGGGCGAGCATCGCCATTCCACGGTCCTCCCGACGGGCGTCGGGTTCGTCGACAGCAACGGACGGCCGTTTCAGTCGATCTCGCGCGACCCATTCCCCGACGGCGGTCTCTCCCTCACCTCGTCGGCGTTCGCGAGCGACGCGATCACGTTTGGGGATCGGCTGACGCTGAATCTCGGCTGCGCTTCGATCACAGCCGCGCCATCAGTCAGGACCTGCCCGCGCTCGATCCGCAGGGGCACGAAACCGACACGATGATTGCCGGCCTGGGCACGCTGTACACCTGGAACATCGTGTCGCCACGGCTCGGCGTCGCCACGAAGCTCAGCGCCGACGGCCGCACGATGCTGAGGGCGAGCTACGGGAGATTCAGTCAGGGCGTGCTGACCGGAGAGTTCGGCTCGTTTCACACCGGTGTCTCGCCGATCACGACGCGGGCCTTCGACGCGGCAACCGGCGGATACACGACGCTCGTCTCGGTCGTCGATCCGAAAGTCCAGCTCCAGCTCGATTCCGAGATCCGCGCCCCGTATTCGGATGAGTACTCCGTCGGAGTGGATCGAGAACTCGGCCACCGCCTCGGGGTCGCCGCGGCATACGTCCACAAGGACGGCACCAACTTCATCGGGTGGTCGGAAGTGGGCGGTCAGTATCGGCAGGAAACGCGGACGCTGGCGGACGGCAGCACTCTGCCGGTGCTGGTGCTCGTCAACGCTGCGTCCGCTCGTCGCTTCCAACTCACCAATCCCGATGGGTACTCGCTGGCCTACAACGGTCTCGTGACGACGATTGAGAAGCGTCCGTCCCACGGGTGGCAGGCGTTCGGCTCGTATACCTTCTCGCGAGCGGAAGGACTGCAGGTATCCAGCGGAACGACAGCAGCGGCTGAACAACTGAGCACGCTGACGTCTTCCGGGTGTGTTCGGGCGTGATCCGAACGATCTCCAGAACGCGCGCGGACGGCTCGCGAACGATCGGCCGCACATGTTTCGCGTCATGGGCAGCGTCGACGTGCCCAGGACCGGCTTCGTTCTGGCCGCCAACTACCGGTACTTCAGCGGCAAGCCGTGGGCCGCGACCACGCAGGTCTCGCTCGGGTCGCAGGGCAGCCGGCGCATTCTGCTCGAGCCGCCGGGGTCGCGCCGGCTGTCGTCGCAGTCGCTGCTCGACTTCCGCGTGTCGAGAACGCTCCGATTCGGCGCAGCCGCACGCGTCGAGCTGCTGATGGACGTGCTCAATCTGCTCAACGACACCGCGGAAGAAGGACTGGTGACGGACAACCGTTTCAGCTCCACGTTCGGACAGCCGAACGTGTTCATGAACCCGAGACGAGCCATGCTGAGCGCGCGGCTGAACCTGGGGCGGTGACCGATGCGCCGAGCACATCTGGTCGCCGGCGTCGTGTGTGCGGCGATCGTCTTGGGGTCGCACGTCGGGGCGACGGCTCAGGCGCGGTTGCGGCCGAGCGTGTATCAGACGACGCTCGAAGAGCCGAATCAGGTCACGCCGGAAATCACGACTGAGGAACTGGTGGCCATCCTGGCGGCGAAGAGCGAGCCGGTCTTCGACGTGCGAAGCCCGAAGGAATACGCGATTGGGCACATCCCCGGCACGATCAACGTCTCCGAGCTGGAAGTGCAACGGATCTCCGAGCTCTATCCCGATCGAGGAACGCGGATGATCCTGTATTGCAACGGTCCGTCGTGCGGAAAGAGCAAGCGGACGTCGGAACAGCTCGTGGCCTTCGGCTACACACGGGTGCGGCGCTATCAGCTCGGGATATCGGTGTGGCGAGCATTGAGCCACACCGTCCAGACCGACCTGCCCGGTTTCGACTACATCTACACGGGCGATCACACGGCGGTCTTCGTCGACGCGCGGACGCCGGCGGAATACGCGAGGGGAACGGTCGCCGGCGCCGTCAACATTCAGAAAGGAGAAGCGGCCGCCGCCAACGACGACGGCCGGCTTCCCCTGACCGACAAGGGCACGCGCATCGTCGTCTTCGGCCGGACGGACGAGCAAGCAAAGGTGGTGGCCACCGAGATCGCGGGGAAGGCGTACTGGAACAGCAGCTATTTCGGCGGCACATTCGACGACCTGGCCGCCGGACACTACATCAGAGCACTGCCACCGCCGGCGATGCTCCCGCACCCTTGAAGGGACTGCCTCGCCGAAGCTGCTGGGTTTAGAATGGCCTGCCCTCGATTATGTCGATCCGTCCCGACGATTGGCCGCGTGCGCGGGCGGTGTTCGAGCATGCACTGACCCTTCCCGACTCGGCGCGCCGCCGGTATGTGGCCGACGCCTGCGTCGGCCGCGACGAGCTGCGGCAGCACGTCGAGCGGCTGCTCGAATCGCACGGAAAGGCTGACGCCTTTCTCGAAGCACCGCTCGCGGCGGTGCTTGACGAGACGATTGCGGTGCGATCGCTCGAAGGCCAGCGGATCGGTCCGTACCTGCTGTCCGTGCGTGTCGGCACTGGCGGCATGGGCGAGGTGTACAAGGCGCGCGATACCCGGCTCGATCGGACGGTCGCGATCAAGGTCCTGCCGTCGCACGTCGCCAACGATCAGCAGGCGCGCGATCGGTTCGATCGTGAAGGGCGCGCGATCGCCAGCCTGAACCACCCGCATATCTGCGTTCTCCACGACGTCGGCGAAGCGACGGTGTCGAGCCCGGACAGCGGCGCTCCCAGCGCTCAGCCTCCCCTCACCGTGCAGTACCTGGTCATGGAGCTCCTCGAAGGCGAAACGCTGGCGGCGCGGCTCGCCCGCGGACCGCTCCCTCTCGACGAAGCGCTCCGATATGCCACGCAGATCGCGTCGGCGCTCGACAAAGCGCACAGCGCCGGCATCGTTCATCGCGATCTGAAACCTGGCAACGTCTTCCTGGTGCCCCGCAGCGGCGCGTCGCCGGCGGCCGACACCAAGCTCCTCGACTTCGGCCTCGCGAAGCAACACTCGGGATGGGCGGACGGGGCGAAGGAGCTGACGACACCGGGGATGATTCTCGGGACGATGCAGTACATGGCGCCCGAGCAGATTGAAGGCAAGGACACGGACGCGCGGACGGACATCTTTGCTTTCGGCGCCGTGTTGTTCGAGATGCTCACGGGACGGAAAGCATTCGAAGCGGACAGCCACGCCGCGCTGATGGTCGCGATCCTCGACCGCGAGCCCACGCGACTCACCGCGCTGCAGCCGCTCGTGCCGCCCTGGCTCGACGGGGTCGTCGGACGCTGTCTCGCGAAGGATCCGCGGCAACGCTGGACATCGGCGCGGGACCTGATGCTTGCGCTGCAGGCGCCGCCGACCTCCGCGACAGGACCAGCGGCAACCGCTCGGGTCAGTGCGCGGCGCGCCGGTTGGATGGCGGGCGCGGCGATCGTGTCGGCCCTTGGGATTGCCGGCCTGTGGGTGGCCACTCGAACTCGTGCCGCCCGCTGTCGCGCGCGAGCCCGCAGCTGGCGTCGATCGCCGTCCTCCCGTTTCACAGCCTGGCCCCGCGAGACGATCTGAAGTTTCTCGAGGTCGGGATTCCCGACGCGATCATCAACAAGCTCGTCGAGAGCGAGTCAGGTGCGTGTTCGCCCGACCGATGCGATCCTCAGATTCGTGGGGCAGGCCGTCAGTCCGCGCGAAGCGGCAAAGACGCTGGCGGCGGAATACGTCCTGACCGGTACGCTGCAGCCGACCGGGGCGCTGCTGCGCGTCAGCGTTCAACTCGTGCGTGCCGCGGACGACACCTCCCTCTGGGGCGATCACTACGACATCGACCGGAAGGATCTCCTGACGCTGCAGGATCGCATCGCCGCGGAAGTGGCCGCGGCATTGCCGATTCGCATGTCGACCGCCGATCGCGATCGGCTCACCCGCCCGCAACCGAGGAACACCGAGGCGTTCGAGCTCTACCTCCGGGGTCGCGCCGCGCTGGTGCAGAACACGGCGGAGAGCACGCGCTATGCGGTCGCCAGTTTCGAAAAGGCCGTTGAGATCGATCCGCGTGACGCCCTGGCGCACGCCGGCCTGGCGACGGCGTCCGCCCAGATGCGCATCAGGTTTGCGCCGGAGCCGGAGCTGCAAGGCTGGGTCGATCGCGCGCAAAAAGAGGCCGCTGCTGCGCTGGCGCTGGATCCGAATCTGGCCCAGGCGCACGAGGCCAAGGCCGCGGTCGCCCGCAACCTCGAGTTCGACTGGGATCTGGTGATCAACGAGAGCGACCGCGCGCTCGCGCTCAACCCGAGCCTCGAGAATCCGCATTTCTATCGGGCAGCGGCGTTTTACCATTTCGGATTGTTCGACCGCGCGCGGGCCGAAATCCGGCTGGGCATGGAGAACAATCCGGTGAGTGGTAGCGAGCCGTTGCGGCTGCTCGGCACGACGGCGCTGCTCGGTGGCCAGTTTGCAGAAGCGGAGTCGGCGCTCCGAAGCGCGCAGGGGTTGACCATCAGCGAAAGCGCCAGCACCTATCTGGCGCAGGCGCTGTACCACCAAGGGAAGAAGACCGAGGGCGAAGAGATTCTGACGGTGGTCGCCGCGAGCAAGAGCGCGCAGGCGCGAAGACGCGCCCAGGCCATGCTGGCCAGCTACCTCGCCGCGAGAAACGAACACGTGAAGGCGCGGGCGCTCATCACCGACGTGCTTTCCGGCACATACGTGGATCACCACGTCGCCTACGGTCTGGGGGTGGCGTTCGCGCAGGTTGGAGATCTTGCCGAGGCTCGACGTTGGCTGACCCGTGCGGCAGCGGAAGGATTTCCCTGTTACCCGTGGTACGACCGCGATCCGCTGATGCAACCGCTCAAATCCGATCCGGCTTTTCAGGAATTCATGAAGCAATTGAGCAAGCGGTTCGACGCGAATCGCGCCCGCTACGGCGGCTGAAAGCAAGACCGTGGATCACTTCACCACGCGGACCTCGAAGTCGCCCTGCCGTCGCAGCACGGTAACGCTCACGTCGAGCGGATGCCGCTCGAACAGCAGGTCCACCGTGCCGAGCGAGAGATCGAGGTTCTCGAGCCGGAGTGAATAGAGAAACGGCGGCAGCATCGCGCGCTCGATCGAGAGCCTCCGCGCCGGCACATCGACCGACAGCCGCAGGCAGGCCTGAAGCAGACCGAAGACCACGCCTGACGACCACGCCTGCGGCGAGCACGCCACCGGATATAGCGTCGGCCCTTCGCCCGGCCGGCGATGAAAGCCGCAGAACAGCTCCGGCAGCCGATGCGCGTCCATCGAGAGACTCGCCTCGAAGAGCGCTGAGAACGGCGCGCCGATCAGATCGTCGAGTCCATATCGCGACAGACCGGTCGCGATGATGCCGTTGTCGTGCGGCCATACCGAGCCGTTGTGATACGACATCGGGTTGTATCTCGGCTCCGTCGACGCGATGGTGCGGATGCCCCACCCCGAAAACATTTCCGGCCCGACCAGCTGCTCGGCGACGCGCCGCGCGCGTTCCGGCGACGCAATCCCGCCGAACAGGCAGTGGCCGGCGTTCGAGCTCCGTACCGCGCAGGGTTTCTTGTGTCCGTCGAGCGCCAGCGCGTAGGTTCCGAGATCGTCGAGCCAGAAGCGATCCTCGAACGCTCGCGCGCAACCGCTCCGCGCTGTCGCGCAGCGCCGTGGCGCGCGCGCCATCGCCCAGCGCGTCCGCCAGCGCGGCGGCGCGGCGGCGCGCGTCGTAGACGTAGGCCTGCACTTCGCACAGCGCGATCGGCGGCTCCGCCAGCGAGCCGTCGGCGTGAAACACGGAATCCTGCGAGTCCTTCCATCCCTGGTGGACCAGCCCGGTCGGCGAGTGGCGCGCGTACTCCACGAACCCGTCGCCGTCGCGGTCGCCGCACTCGTCAATCCAGGCGAGCGCCCGCACGACGTGCGGCCACAGCCGGATCAGGAACTCGCGATCGCCGGTTCGATCGAAGTACGCGCCGGCCAGCATGACGAACAGCGGCGTCGCGTCCACGCTGCCGTAGTAGCGGCCGAATGGCACTTCGCCGAGGCGGGCCATCTCGCTGCTGCGCGTCTCGTGCAGGATCTTTCCCGGTTCGGCGTCCTGCTGCGGGTCCACGTGATCGGCCTGCGTCGCCGCCAGGTATTCGAGCACGCCGCGCGCGATGCGCGGGTTGATCCACAGCGTCTGGAACGCGGTGACGATGCCGTCGCGGCCGAACGGCGTGCTGAACCAGGGCACGCCCGCATAGGGATACTCGCCGTACGGCGTCGTTGACACCAGCATCCGCAGATCGGCGGCCGATCGGCGAAGCCAGTGATTGAAGCGTTCGCTGGAGCTTTCGACCATCGCGTAGCCGCCGCGGGCGTGGTCGAGCGACGCCGCGGCCTCCGATTCCGCGCGTTCCAGCGCCTTGATGGGGGCCGGACGCCGCTCCCGATCGCAGCGAATCGCGAGCGTCAGCACCGTCGGTGTGCGCGGTGCGAGCTCGTACTCGAATCGAGCCATGCCAGGCGTCGCGGCCGCCGGCACCTCGCTCCACTCGAGAACGGTCGATCGGCGCTCGCCATCCAGGCCGCGATAGTCGAGCCGCAGCGTCGCGCCGTCGATCACCGGCGCGCAGCGCGTGCCGCGGCGCTCGCGCGACATGCCGCGGACCTCGAAGATGTCGGCGAAGTCCGCGTCGATGTCGAAGGTGAGCGACACCCGCACCGGCTGGCGACTGTAGTTCCACAGCCGAAGCCGCTCGTGCCACGTCGCATCCCACAGGAATCGTCCACGGAACAGGTGGACGACATCGCGGGCGAGCACGCGATCGCCGTCGCCGAGCGGAATATCCGGATTCGTCAGGTCGGCGCCGAACAATTCGTTGTCGTCCTTGACGCGCGCGCTCAACAGCAGCGGCCGCTGCCCATTCATGCGCAGCTGGAATCGGGACAGGTACCTGGTGCCCTCGTGGTACAGCCCCTGCTCGCCCGCCACGAACGCGCCGACATCGCCGACGGTGTCGAAGAGGGCAAAGGTGTCGTCGTGCTTCAGGACCGCCGTGGGCTGCGGCGGCTCTGGAAGCGGTCGCCAGAATGTAGAACTGGTCGTGGACCTGAATCACGTCTTCCATTCAGGCCTCCAGGCTGGCAGCGGATCGGACACGTCCGAGCGCGCATCGATAGACGTCGAGGTATCGCTCCGTCATCTTCGCCACTGAAAAGTGATCCTCGACGAACGTCCGGCACGAGGACGCCGCGACACCGGGCGCCGCGATCCGCCGCGCCATCTCGTCGACGTCCCGGCAGATCCAGCCGTTCACACCGTCGACCACGACCTCTTCGACGGAGCCGCCGGCAAACGCGAGGACCGGCGTGCCGCAGGCCATCGCCTCGACCATCACCAGCCCGAACGGCTCTTCCCATTGAATCGGGAACAGCACCGCCCGCGCCTTCGACAGCAGCGCGTTCTTCACCGCAAAGTCCGCCTCGCCGACGTATTCGACCTGATCGCCGTCGACGAGCGGGCGGATCTGCTGCTCCCAGTAGTCGTTGAAATACGGCTGGATCTCGCCGGCGAGCTTCAGGCGGATTCCGGCACGCCGCGCCGCCTCGATGGCCAGGTGCGGCCCCTTGCAGGGCGCCATCCGCCCGAGAAACGCGACGTAGTCGTCTTTCTCGTCCGACCACGTGTAATCGGATACGGGAATGCCGTGATGCACGACCTCGACGCGCGGCATCGGCTCCGAGCGCCGGAGCCACCGCGCGATCGCCACGTAGAGCGTCTCCGGATACCGCATGTATTGCTCGGAGAGCTCCGGTTCATGCGGATGGTGAATCGTCAGCACCGTCGGCGCGTCGGTGAACATGGTGAACGGCAGTCCGACGATGTCGTTGAGATGAATGACGTCGGCGAATTCGAGCGCGTCCCGGACGGCCCACGCGGTGTGATCCGCGTTCTTCAGTTGCGCGCGCACCGAGGAGTCGCACGGCCAGTCGCCGTGCGGGTAGCGCCACCTGACGGGGCATGGCAGCGAGGAGTCGCCGTTGCCGTACACGACGACATCCTCGCCGCGCCGGCACAGCTCGCGAGCCAGGTTCCCGATGAACAGCTCCGTTCCGCCGTAGCGTCGCGGCGGGATCTCGATGAATGGCGGGCCGATCAACGCGATACGCATTGCCGCACCTCGACCAGCCGAGTACGAACGTCAACCGAGTGACCAGGAATCAGCTCAACCATGTGCAACCTCGACTCGAAAAGCATCGGGTGGTCCCTACCACTCGACGGAGATGTCCATGACCGACACCGGCAAGCTTCGGACCATCGCCGCTTCCCGTCGTTAGGTCTGTACGCCACATCACAGAGATTGGTGTTTCGAACTGAGCAATAAGTCAAAAAACTCTTGCTGACCCTTTCGCGAGAGTCGTATCGTTCGTCCCTCACATGAGCACGGTGATGATCACGAGTTTGCTGGCTGTGGGGATCGTGTCGCTGGTCTGGTTCGCCGTCGCGATCGTGCGGCATGTTCGTCGGCGTCGCCTTCCTCCGCTCGGTGTCGTGAGCGACGAGTGGCTGACGCTGCATCGGGCCGACCGTTGGTGAACGCGGCGCAGCGGAACTTCGGCCGCCGCCTCAGAGATCAGCGGGAACGCGCACAGATCGCGCTCAGCGAAATCGCGGAGGCGACGAAGATCAAGCGCTCGTTGCTCGAAGAGCTCGAGCGTGGCGACGTATCGGCAATGGCCGGGCGGCATTTTTCGCCGCGCGTTCGTGCGCGCGTACGCGTCCGCCATCGGACTCCCGCCCGAGTCTGTAGTCGAAGAATTCACACAGGTGTTCCCGGATGGCGCTCCGCGCGGTGGCGCGGAGGCCAAACACGAGCTGCGCCTGACGCTGGTCGTCGACCCGTGGCGGCGTGGCATGGCGGCTGTCACGAACGTCGCCGTCGCGCTCGTCGAGGCTGGAGCGATCGTCGCGCTCGCGTTACTCACGGCGTGGCTGGCAGCCGCCAATGTCTGGTCCGTCTCCGCGGTGCTGGCGCTGACGTATTACGCGGTGAGCGCCGCGTGCCTCGGCCGCAGCCCCGGGTCGTGGTGCCTGGAGCATGGTCTTCCCACCCGGCGCCCACGCCGCTCGACGGCCGGTGCGGCGTCGGCCCGCGCGCGCGATCTGATCCACCTGGTTCAAAGACGCGAACCGCCTGACGAGCAGATTCCGGAAGACGGCGCGCCGTCAGCGACGCCGCTGCGCGCGGCATCGCACTAACGAAGGCCTCCAGGTTCCCCCGCAACTCGTTCAACGATCACGGCATCTGGTGAGGAGCCTCCACCGACGGCGGTGACGCGGCCAGCCGGATCGTCGGCCGCTTGCTAATCCCAGCTGTCACGACTCTTGCACGAACGACAGTCCGGCGAGGCTTTCGCGCACCTGCGAGGTGCGGGCCTGACATCCCAACGTGGCCACACAGCATGACAGCCGGAAAACAGGAGTGAAAGCGGGCAAGCAGTCGTATGCCGACGGCACGCCTTTCGACACCCTGCGATACCTGCAGGGCAAACTCCTGGTCAAGCCGGATCGCCTCTCGTCCCTCGATCGTTTTCGCGAGCTTGGGAAGCTGACGCGGCGAACAGCCAAGTCGTTGAACGTGGGGTTCAGCGAGGATCCGGAGGCTGACGAGGCCCCGCGCGTACGGGAGATCATCTTCGTCGACACGCCAGACTTCCGTCTCTACCAGAACGGCTTCATCCTCCGGCGGCGCATTGCGTATGTTGATGGTTTTCCGACGGGCGATCCCGAAATCGTCTTCAAGTTTCGTTACCCAGACCTGCGGCGTGCGGCAGCCCTCGACGTGCGGCCCAGAATCTCCGGGCGATATCGCCTCAAGTTCAAGGCGCAGGCGCTACCGCACAAGAACCACCTGGGCGGGTACCGCATGCTGTACTCCCACAACTGCAAGTTCGGCGTCAGTCAAGTGCACGAGGACGATCGCCTGGCCATGCCGACTCTGGTTCGTGTCTTTCCGGCGCTCGCAGCCTTGAAGCGATCAAACGAGGACCGAGTCAGGCTCGTCAACGAAGGCATTGTCGAGGAGCTTCAGCTGCCGCTCGGCAAGCTGGATTTCGGCAAGGGACTGGTTGCGAAGTCGAACGTCGCGCTCTGGCGAACCCGCGGCGAGCACCGGCCGTTGGTCGGCGAGTTTTCCTTCGAGACGAAGTTCGATCGGAGAGAAGACGTGTCCCGCAAGGCCGAAAACCTCGTCAAGCAGTTCTTTGTCACGTTGCAACGCGACATCAGCGACTGGGTTTGGCTCGGTACGACCAAGACTCGGATCGTCTACCAACTCAAGGGCAGCTGGCGCGAGGGACACAAATAACGTGGCGTTCGCAAGGCCAGTCCCTGTCCTTGCCGTCAGCCGCGCGGAAGCACCATCGCTGCGGCAGCACGTCGGAGTCGGCGAGATATTCGCTGCGTTCTTCATCGTCGGCGCAACCAGTTTCGGTGGTGGCATCGTCGGCTATCTCAGGAGCAGCCTGGTCGACAAACACAGCTGGGTGGACGACGCGACCTTCGTCGAGCTGCTCGGGATCAGCCAGACGCTTCCTGGCCTGAATACCACGAACATGGCCGTCCTGGTCGGCAATCGGCTGCGCGGCACCGTGGGGGCCGTTGCGGCACTCATCGGCGTCTGTCTGCCCGGGGCGGTGCTGATGGCCGCAGTCGGCGTCGTCTATCAAATTGAGCGTGACCGGCGGCTGGTCGAGGCCGCTCTCAGGGGTGTGGGAGCGGCAGCCGCAGGCCTCCTTCTTGTCACCACGTTGCAGCTTGGTCGGAAATCGCTCTCCCGCATCGACGATGTGGTCTTTCTGTTGATCACTGTCCTCTGTGTCAATCAGCTGCATCTCTCCGTACCGCGCGTCCTGATCATCGTCGGGACCGCGGCCGTCGTGTGGTACGGATGGGGTCGTGCTGCGATCCATCGATGAACGACATCCCCGCTCTGGCTCGCGTGTTCGCCGGTCTCTCACTGCTGACCGTGGGCGGCGGTATGGCCGCGTATCCTGAACTGAAGGTCCAGATCGTCGACGTGCACCGCTGGCTGACTCTCGCTCAGCTCGACTACCTGTACGGAATGGGTCAGGTCGCCCCCGGCCCCAACATGATGATGATCGTTTCAATCGGCTCGCTGAAGGCCGGCGTTCCCGGAGCGCTGGTCGCGTTCCTGGCCTTTTTCGGGCCGACAGCGATACTGGCATTGATTGTCGGCCGACTCTGGAAACGGTTTCAGGGGCGGCCCTGGATCGTCGCGATGCAGCGAGCCTTTGCACCGGTATCGATCGGCCTGCTGCTTGCCGGCTGTCTCACCTTTGCCAAGGGGGCCGTGACCGGCTGGGTCACGGCGCTCATCGCGGCGACGGTGTTCGCGATCCTGCTCCGAAGCAAGATCAACCCCGCCTTCCTGATCCTGGCAGCGGCACTCGTCGGCGCGTTCGCCTTCGGCTCACGCTGACAGAACGCTATTCTTTCAGGGTCGCGCGCCAGTTGACGATCACGGTGATGGGCGGCGTGGTGGTGTCGCCGACCGGGAGGTTGACCAGGAATCGGCCGTCAGGCGCAGGGACCCAACTCACGATACCGAGACGCAGCGCGTCGAGCGTGAACAACCGCTCGGGCGCTCCAGGGCGCAGTTCGGCCCCGTCCGCGGTGATGCGGGCGCCCCACATCGCGCCGGTGGCGTCCCTGTAGAACAATTCCCGGCCGTCGCTTCCCCATTTCGGCGCCTGACCGCCGGCACTCGATACACGCCATTTGCCGCCGGTCTCGGGAAATCGCGTCACATACACCTCGGAGCGGCCGGTTTCGTTCGAGATGTACGAGAGCCAGCGTCCGTCTGGCGAGATTCGCGGATTGTTCTCGTTGAATTTGGATTGAAAGAGCGGCGTCAGCTTTCGCGTGGCGACTTCGATCTTCCAGATGTCTGTGCCCGTCTCAGGGGTTACCGTGTAGCCGACGATGAACGCGCCGTCCCGGGACCAATCCGTCGGATACGACTGATTCGGAGAGACGAACAGGCGTTCCGCCGCGCCGGTCCCATCCGCGTTTCTCACGTAGATGTTCGGCGGTGAATCGATCGCGGCCGCGAACGCGATCCGCTTCCGATCCGGCGACCACACCGGACTCTCGGTATATTCGCCCGACGTGAGCCGCGTCGAGACGCCGCGGTCGACGTCAATCAGCCAGATGGAGGGCGGGTCCCGCCGATCCTTTTCGTCGAGGCTGGTGACAACGACCTGGCGGCCATCAGGCGAGATCGCGTGCCCTTCCGTCACGGCGGGACCACCGAGCGTGCCGACGGTTTGGCCGTGTCTGTCGATCCAGGTCAGCTGGCTGGGAACGCGTAGCGACTCGCGGTACGCGAGGGTCGTGTCGGTGACCGAAAACGTGGAGTAGCCCGGACCGGAGACATCGAGGCCGTCGGCGAGGCGGACCGGTTCGCCGTCTGTTTTCAACTGACGGGCATCGAATCGCTGAGCCACCAGCGACTGCTTCTGTGTGTAGAAGAGATACCCGTTGGCGTAGCGCGGCATCGTGTTGTCGACCATCGACGTCCAACCCACGAGCCGCGTGCGATCCTTCGAATCGAGCGCGCCGACATACAGGCCGCTGTTGTCGGCGGCGAGTTGTTCGTACAGATAGTGACGGCCGCCGGGCAGGAATTGGGGCCAGAAATGGCCCGATTCACGATGCGCCGGATCGAGCGTCGTGACCCCGGCCAGGCCCCCGCCCGATGCCAGCACGCGGCTGAGCGGCCCTTCGATTCCGCTCGCGAACAGGATGACGTCACCGGCCGTCCAGGTTCCGCCTCCTCCCCCGGCCGCATCGGCGATCACCTGCGCTTCGCCGGCACCGTCGATCGACACCTTCTTGAGTTTCCGATCCGCGAAGAACGCCACGGTGCGGCTGTCGGGCGACCAGAACGGAAGCAACGCCCCTTCGGTCCCGCGAATCTGCTGGAGCGAGAGCGAATCGAGGCGGCGAATCCAGAGCGTCGGGCGGGCGCCGCGCTCGAAGGCGGTGAACGCGAGTTGACGGCCATCGGGAGACAGCTCGATCTGGCTGGTCAACATGCGCGGCGGCGCCGCGACTGAAAAGCGGATCGGTTCGGCGGCGGCTGGCGCACGAGCGCCGCGCAGGGCGCTGACCGCGAGCGCGATGGTCGTCGCGGCGAGAACCGCGGTCGCCGCCATCAACAGTAGCGGTCGCGTCCGTTGGGGTGCGGTGGTCGCCGCCGTGTCGGGCGTCTCCGCGATCCACTGCAGCTGCATCGCGATGTCGTGCGCGCTCTGAATACGGTCGGCCGGATCTTTCATCAGACAGGCGCGCAGCAACCGGTCGAGCGCGATGGGCGTCGTCGGCTGCAGCGACGACACCGACGGCGGCTGGCGATCCAGAATCGACGCGATCAGGCTTGCCTGCGTCTTGCCCTCGAACGCCTTTCGAGCGGTGAGCATTTCGTACAGCACCGCCCCGAAGGCGAAGATGTCGGTCCGCGCATCCGCATCCTGCCCCTCGAGCTGCTCGGGCGCCATGTATTGGAACGTGCCGAGAATCGACCCATGACCGGTCAATTCGGGGGGTGCCGTGGCGAGCGCGGTGAGACCGGCCGCTTGCGCCGCGGCCGGGCGGATCTTCGCCAACCCGAAATCCAGCAGCTTCGCCTGCAGCGAGCCCGTCGAGCCTGCGCCCGGCCTGGCCAGAATGATGTTGGCCGGTTTCAGATCGCGATGGACGACGCCCGCTCCGTGCGCCCTGGCCAGAGCAGCCGCGATTTGAATGGCCACCCGAATAGCCTGCTCGACCGGCAGCGGGCCCTTCTCCAGCCGCGCGGCGAGGGTGTCGCCTTCCAGGTATTCGAGGACGAGATAGTCGGTGTCGCGGTCGCGCCCGAGATCGTACAGGGCACAGATATTCGGATGATTGAGCGCGGACACCGTTCGCGCCTCGCGTTCGAAGCGTTCGCGCAATCCTGCGTCGCTCGCCACGCTTGCGCCGAGGACCTTGATGGCAACAATTCGATCGAGTCGCGTGTCGACGGCGCGATAGACCTCGCCCATTCCGCCCGCTCCGAGCGGTGACCTGATCTCGTAGGGACCGAGCCGCACGCCCGGCGTGAGCGCCATGGAATGGCGCCGATCTTACATCTGACCACTGTTGCGCAGGGCCGCCTTTTCGCAGATCGAACCGGCCGGCGCCTGCACCATCGGGCGTTTCGTCGCGTCTGCCGATTCGACGGTGACACAGGCGGTGCCGCGGTTCCCGCGTTCATTCAGCGGTCCTCCGCCCGAGGCTTCGTAGAAGTAGCGGTAGTTGTACTGGCCCCCCTGAGAGCTGGTCAACGGAATCATGGCGTCATTGACGAAAAGAAACAGATCGCCTTCACGCGCGGCGGTAAAGTCGCCGCGAAACAGCGTGCCCATCTCTCCGACCTGTCGGAGCGACAATGGATAGATCTGGATGTTTCCGCTGGCCGCCAGACCGCGTGCGTCGACTTGTCGAATTTCGATCAGTGGCTGCAGGTAGTGGGCATCGATCACCCTCTTGAAGGGTCCCGCTACATATCCGAGCCCGGCGGGGAACTCCCCGGCGGGGATTCCTTCGGGACTCGCGGCCAGGCCGCCGTCGTACCACGGATCAACGACATCGAAGGTGACAATGTAGCGATGCCCCTCGTGCACCAGGCCGAAGCTCTCGCTGCAGAGGTCGCGCGTGCGAAAATCATGCGCCACGCGGCTAATTTCCTGGACCGCCACGAGTGACGGCTTGCACAAGACGGTGCCATTCTCCAGGAACGGCAAAGCCGCCTGCGTATACGCCGCGAAGGCGATCCAGCCGAACAGGACAATCGTCATCGGAGTCACGACCCAGTCTGGCAGGAAGTACCACTTGAATCGCTGAGCGAAGCGCTGATAACGACGGTTGTTCCTGAACTTCTCCAGCCAAGACGGACGAGGTGCCGTGACCGTACCCGCCAGCGCGAGCGACCACACGCGCAGGGCGTCATCGCGAAGCCGTCGTTCAATCCGCGTCCCGAACGCGAGAAGCACGCCGATCACTCCGGTCAAGACGAGAAAGTAGAACGGGTTGTCCGCATAGACTTCCACCCAATGGCCGGCGAACGAGGGAAGGACAACTGTCAGTAAACGGATCACTCCACCGATCCAGGTGCGGCCGTCGGTCAGAATGGGTGGACGAGGAAGCCAGCGAACGCCGGTTAACGGCAGGCTCAGGAGAAGCAACGCGGCAGCCAAGGTGACGAAATAGATGATCCGCCGCCACCAGACGAGGTCCCAAATCGGCTCGAATGCCGCCGCGCGAGTGTCGGCAACTGAATGATCCGCCAATCGCGCGCGAACGGCGGGAGGGATCATGATTCTCGAAATGCTGCCGACATGAGCTGGGTCGGCCGTCTGACTGTCTGCTTGGGGAGCGTTCTCCCCGTGAACTTGTGGCGGGACGATGTCGAACCTTTTCGGCAGCGTGATCGGCGCGTAGTGGTCAGTGCCGGTTGCAATTCTGTTGATGACGCTCTCATGCACTCTGACGGAGCGCAACAACCCGCGAGATTTGCCACGATCGTCGGTGATTGCGGGATCGCGCAGGCTGAGGGTCCGCGCGTCAACCGGATCCAGCCACGCCGCAATTTTGCGCGGCTGATACCGGTAGTAGGCACTCACGCCCGC
This sequence comes from uncultured Acidobacteriota bacterium, assembly GCA_963792175.1. GTDB lineage: Bacteria > Acidobacteriota > Vicinamibacteria > Vicinamibacterales > CAVVIG01 > CAWBVG01. Next base: position 48,604 of record CAWBVG010000001.1, on the reverse strand, counting down.
CCGGCTGTCATGAATCGGACCAAAGCTGCTCGCAAGTGCCACGAATAGGTCCTTGATGACCGTCAACGTTCGTAATCCAGCGCGCTCGGCTTCTGCCATCATCCATAGCAACGAGACGTAGCTGAGACTTTCATCCGGGTAGCCGCCACCCACATCCGCGTGCATGCCGGTGAACCAGACTTGTTCCAGCCGATTCTCATCCACTCGTCCCGATTGAATCAGCTTGTGCTCGTGGACCTCATCCCACAACAGCGGGTGAAACGCATCTCGCTCGTCATCGATCGCCAGGGCGTGACGCGCGCACAGCACGCGTTCGTTCAGGTGATAGTCCGGCATGCTGAGCGGAAAAAACCAGTTGTCGATCGCCCGAGTCACTTCGGTGATTGGTCCGCCGTACGCGGAGACCGTGTCCCAGACGCCGACGAACCGTATGTAGGGGCGAAAGTTGTCGGCCGAATCATATGGCGTGCGACGGCGAAGGCCATCGAGCCAACCGACAATTCGGCGGTGGAGGCTCCTGGCTAGTCTGGTCGGCCATTGGAGGCGCCGCGGGAGGAACGCCTTGCGAAATTCACGGTAGGCAGCGGCCGTCTTCCGCCGGAGATCGGCTTCGGTCTCCGCGCGCACGAGACCTTCCGCCGCGATCAGGGCAACGACCACGCGGGTGGTAAAGGCGCCACGGCTGAAACCGAAAGCGAAGATCTCGTCTCCTTCCCGGTAATTGCGGCAGGCGTATCGATAGATGTCCAGGACATTTCGTTTCAGGCCCCACCCGAATGCACCACCGATCGCCGCCAGCGGCTTGAACGACGATGTGCCGACACCGTCGTCGTAATAAGAAATTTGCGGCCGCTTGCCCTCTGCCGCAGGTCCCAAATCAACCGCCTCGTACATTCGCCAGACATTGGTCTTGAACAATTTGGCGCTGCTGTTCCCCGTGCCGTCGGAGAAGAGGATGATTGATTTGCTTTGCGGGGTCACGACGCTTCCCGGCAGCTCGCGGCCGTCCACCGGCTGCGGCCTTTTGGCGGGCGCTTTTGTGCTCATCGGTTCACCGTAGGTTCGTATTCATCACGTTCGCCAGCCGCGCACCTGCCGAGGCAATCTGCGCCTCGACCGGCTGAGAGCATCGGATCGATACCCAGGGAGGATGCCATCGACACGCCGCCGCACGCGTACGTCGCGAGTACGACGCGGCAAACAACGAGAATCCGACGGATGCAGTTGTATTAACGATTGAGCGGGCGGAGTATAACGCCACCTATTGACGCTGGCCCACTAGAATTTCTCATATTACAGTGGCCCGAGCAACGGCTTGACGTAATTTCGCTGCGCCCGGCCGGTTGATTCGCCAAATCACCGCGCGCGGAGTGTGACGCCAACAAGAGGATCGAGATGGGCACTACGCTCAGGAACTACGACGGCAGCATCACGACCACGCCGCAGCGGCTGGTTTATCCCACGACTGTCGCTGAGATCCAGGCGGTCCTCAAAGACAAGGCCGGTTATCCCAGCCCGGTGCGCGCGATGGGGAGTCATCATTCGCTGACGCCCTGCGCCACCTCCGACGGCACCATCGTCAATCTGTCCCGCATGACCCGCGTGGTCGGGATCGACGAGACCCGTCAGACGATGACCGCTGAGGCGGGCCTCCAGTACATCGACGCGGCGTCGGCGCTCAGGCAGAAGAACCTTCAGTTCATGCTGAACATCGAAATCGGGAACATGACTCTGGGATCGGCGGCGTGCTGCCACACGAAAGACGGCCTCGACGGCCGTGAGTGGGGCCAGGTGAGCTCCTATGTCACCGCCATCAAATGGGTCAACCCGGCCGGTGAGCTCGAAGAGGTCAGCACGGACACCAATCCCGAGCTTCTGCGACTCGTCCGATCGAGCTATGGGCTCTGCGGAATCATTTACGAAGTGACGCTTCGCGTGAAGCCGATCGAGGCTGGGCAGTACCGCGTACCTGCCGCGGCCTGTCGACGAATTGACCGATGCTGAGGTGGCCGACATCCTTGACCGCAGCGAAGGTCTGGTCTGTTGGACCGTGGGCAGGACAGCATGTTTCCAGACCAAGAAACCGCTGGACGATCCGCTCCTGGTGGGCCGGCTGCAAGCGCAGATTCGGCGGCGAGTCTGGAACAACACCGCAGCGTTCTGGGCGCGCGCCATTGACCAACATCTCGACGGGCCGATCGAAGATCTCGCGCAAGATCAGGCGAGTCGCCTCACCCGCATGCTGTTCTACGCGCTCGACCTGACGGGCGGCCTCCAGTTTCTCGACCCCGACAAGACGATCGATTACCGGCATACCGAAGCCAAGGGCCGCTACGCGTTTACCTTCTGGGCGTTCCCGCGCGACGAGTGGCTGGCGGCGCTACGCGGCTATCTGGAGTTCGCCGAGGCTCACCACCGTCGCTACGGCTTTCGCTGCAACATGCCGCTCGGTTCGTACTACGTGAGGCAGGATGCCGGCTCGCTGTTGTCATATTCCAACGACGGCGATACCTTCTCGCTCGATCCCATTCACGCACCGACCGACCAGGCCGCGTGGGACCGATTCCTGCGCGAGTTCAACGAGTTCGCCGCGAAACGAAACGGCATTCCGCTGCTCAACCAAAGCCCGTTCATCACACGTGAGCAATGCGAGCAGGCGTACGGCGCACGCTGGACCCAATTCCGCGACTGGGTCCGCTCGGTCGATCCGGATGGCCGGATGCTGAATCCGTTCTTCGCCGAGTTGCTTGGATGATCGGTGGAGGTGAACAGATTCGCGATTCCCTCGTTTGATCCGGCATTGGGCATCGCGTTCGAAGGCTGCGCCTGTCGCGCGGCGTTTCACGTCGGCGCCGTCGAATGGCTTACTGAGAACGGCTTCCGGCCGGCGGCCGTCGCCGGCGCCAGCTCCGGGTCGCTCGTCGCCGCGGCACTTGCGACGAACCGAGACGACCGGCTCCGAGAGGCGTGGATGGAGCTGGTCGGCAGTGCGGTGTGCGATTGGCGGCGGGTGCTCCGCGCACGCTGGCCCTTCCGCATGACCGAAATCGTCGCCGGAGCGGCGCAGCGTCATTTCGGCGATGCGAAGATGACCGACGCGGTTGTCCCGCTCGGCATCGCGGTGACTGTCTGGGACCACTGGCATTTCGAACGCCGTGTGATCACCGGACGTCACCAGCTGCGCATCGCGTCGGTCGTTCAGGCGTCGTGTTTTGTCCCCGGCCCCTACTGGCAGATGGTGCCGGTGGAGGGTTGTCCGACGTTCGACGGCGCGTGGCTCGAGCGCGTCCCGGTGGACGATGTGGAACGGTTGGGCGCCGGAAAAGTCATCGCGTGCTCGAGCAACGGAGACGGGCGTTTGCTCAAGGGCGCTCTTCGAACTGTCGAGTCCTCGCCAAAGGCCGACTACCGCGTGCTGTCTCCAATCGAGCCGCTCGCGCTCGGCGCCTACGATTTCGATGTCGCGCGGTCGCTCGAGGCGTTCGCGATTGGCCGCGCGAGCGCGGAAGCGTTCGCCGAGCGGAACCGGGCATGGCTGATGCGCACGTGAACGAAGCGACTGCGATAGGATCGGCGCACGTCGCGTTCCCATGGCTCCTTCACTCGACAACCCGTACGAGTACATCGTCGTCGGATCCGGCGCTGGCGGCGGAACACTGGCCGCGCGCCTGGCGGAAGCCGGCCGCCGGGTGCTGCTCCTCGAAGCCGGTGGAGACGCACACCAGCTGAGCGGAGGGGACAGGTTGGATCGCGCGCGGTCGCGGCTGCCGGACGACTACGACGTCCCGGCGTTTCATTCGCTCGCGTCCGAAAACGATGGGTTGTCCTGGAACTTCTTCGTACAGCATCAGACCGACGCCGCCCTGGACCGGCGCGACCCCAAGTACGTACGCGTTGCCGCCCGGTCGCGACGCCGGAGGCTTTCTCTATCCTCGTGCTGGCACGCTTGGCGGCTGCACCGCGCACAACGCGATGATCTTCGTCTATCCGCAGAACGCGGACTGGGACGACATCGCCCGGCTTACCGGGGATCGCAGCTGGTCGGCGTCCTCGATGCGGCGGTACTTCGAGCGTCTCGAGAACTGCCGGCATCGCCCGATCCATCGCTGGCTGGCGCGGCTCGGAATCAATCCAACGCGACATGGCTGGCGTGGGTGGCTGCCCGTCGAAACGACGATTCCAATCGAGGCCTTGACCGATCGTCATCTGCGCCGCGTCGTCATCGAAGCGGGCCTCGCCGCCATGCGTCAGGCGCCGAATCTTCGGCAACGCCTGCGCTGGTTTTTCATCGGGGCGTTCGATCCGAACGACTGGCGCCTGGTCAAAGACGACGCGACGGGCATTCGCTACCTGCCGCTCACCACCGATCGCCACCGCCGCTACGGGACACGGGAGCGCGTGCTCGACGTCGCGCGTCGTTATCCGGATCGACTCACGATCAGTCTGAACACGGTCGCCACTCGGGTCCTGCTCGACGAGCAGCGTCACGCGTACGGCGTGGAGTACCGGAAGGGTGTGCGACTGTATCGCGCGCACGTCGCGCCGAGCGTCGAGCCCGGTGAGGCAGGAACGGCCTATGCCTCGCGCGAGGTGATCCTCTGCGGTGGCGTGTTCAACACCCCGCAGCTGCTGATGCTGTCGGGCATCGGCCCTCCTGACGTACTTCGCGCGCAGCGCATCACGGAACGGGTGGCGCTGCCTGGCGTCGGACGGAACCTCCAGGACCGTTACGAGGTCAGCGTCGTGTCGCGCATGGACTTTTCGGAGTGGGACATCTACCGAGGCGCATCGTTCTGCGCTGGCGACGCCGCGTACGAGAAATGGCAGGCGCATGGCAAGGGCCTGTACGCGACGAACGGAGCCGTGCTCACGGTGTTCACGCGATCGTCAGCAGCGGGAACGCTGCCGGATCTGTTCTGCATGGCGCTGGTGGCTCGATTCGAAGGCTACGAGCCTGGATACTCGGCGAGCCTGGGAACCGACAAGAACTATCTCACCTGGGTGATCCTCAAGGCGCACACGAAAAACGCCGCCGGCCGCGTGACGCTCAAGAACGACGACCCGCTGGAACCGCCGACCATCACCTTCAACCAGTTCCAGGAAGGCGGAGAGGAAGATGTGAGGGCCGTCGTCGAGGGGATGCGATTCGTGCGGCAGCTGAATCGAGCGCCTGCGTGCGCGCGGCATCGGCTCGACCGAAGTACTACCGGGCGAGCTGCTGCGGAGCGATGCCGAGCTCGAGGATCACGTGCGTCGAAGCGCATGGGGCCATCACGGGTGCGGGACGTGCGCGATCGGCCTCCGGAGAACGGTGGTGTGCTCGACAGCGCGTTTCGCGTCCATCACACGACCGGTCTTCGAGTGGTCGACGCATCGGTGTTTCCGCGGATTCCGGGATTCTTCATCGCCAGCGCCGTCTATCTCGTTGCGGAGAAGGCGGCCGACGTGATCCTTGCTGATGCCCGCGACTGATGCCATTGCCGACGCGCGCTGCCGGCAGGCGTCCGCATGCACGAAGGGTCCAGAAGGCGATTGACAAGCGAGATGCTTTCGCGAAAGATCGCGAGCAGTTTCCGCCAGGCAGGCTCAACTGACTCATCTCGGGGCACGCACTATGTCGATTGATGTTCCCGTCACTGCTCAAGTTGTCCAATGCACAACTCGACGATCTGTTCAGCAAGGCGGAGAGCGGCCCCATTCCCGACGGGCAGGCCAAAGGCACCGCCATCGTTGCGCCCGGCACCACGTTCACGCCCGAAGTGGCGGAAGCGGTGAGCGTGTTCGTGTGGCAAGGCAAAACCTTCGACGGTCCTCATGGCGTGCTGAGGAACCGGATTACCGTGCTGGGCGTGAACGCGATCGTGGCCGAAGTCTACAAGGGTCCGAGTCTGCTCGACGGCAAGGAATGCATCGTGCTCGACTACTCGAAGACATCGCTGGTCGCCAAATGGATTCGCGACGAAATTCGTCTCGTCGCGCCCAAGCTCTATCTCGGGCGAGTCTATTGGAGCAACAAGCCGGTCCTGCATTTCGCGCTGCAATTTGACTGATCCGATCCGGCGAGCAGCGCCGGTGACACGATTCATGGCGCGGCGTCACTCACTTGTGCCTCGGGTCGAGGCGCAGATCGCGAGGTATCAGACCGTGAATCGAGAGAACGGCCGTATCACCATTCTGGGAGCCGCCGCCCTGCTCGCGCTGGTCATTGCGGCCGGCGTGCTCTGGTACGTCTATGGACGGTCGGGCCACATTCTCGACGAAGCGCTGCGCGGCCTCCCCGGCCCGCGACGCAGCGTCCTTCCAGGCCGCCGACGAGGACTACTTCCACGACATGGATCAGGACCGGAACGGTCCGGTCGCGTTGTCACGCGAAGAGATTCAAGGCCGCAATACGTGGCTCGTCTGGACCGGCGGGAACGACCGGCTCTGGGAAGTGCTCGGCGACAGCAGCGCGGGCGCGGTCGATTTTCTGAAGGTCGTCCTCGCATCCGTCGCAGTACAGCCGGTCTGCAACCGGCGAACGGCCGCCGCAGAACCGCTGGGAGTATTTCGGTCTCGTCAACGAGCCGTGCTTCGAGAAAGCCACCGGGCCCGATCCGCAGCGCTGGAATCTCTGGCTCGACACGCGGAAGGCCGGGTGCGCGCCCGATCCGTTCGAGAACGCGGCGAAGTATCCCGGTGTGCAGCTCGGCTCGCGGGGCCGCACGGTGAACGGCAAGCCGTTCGACACGGGATCCTACTACGGCTATGCGACGGGGATCGTCGGCTTCCGCCTCTTCCCGAATCCGGCAGTTCGACGATCGGCGCGGCGGCGCGTTGGGACGCCGAGAGGTACTACACCGGATCCCGACCTACGCGGAAGACAAGACGCTGATTCGTCCGTACCGCGTCGGGCATGTCGTGCGGGTTCTGTCATGTCGGACCGAACCCGATCAAGCCGCCGGCCGATCCGAACAACCCGGAGTGGGCCAACCTGAGCTCGAACGTCGGCGCGCAGTACTTCTGGGTCGATCGCATCTTCTTCCAGGCAGCCGACTTTCGAAAACTTCGCGTTTCAGCTGTTTCACGCCTCGCGGCCGGGCTCGCTCGACACGTCATTCGTCTCCACCGACAACATCAACAATCCGCGGACGATGAACGCGGTGTATCTGCTCGGTCCGCGGCTGCTTCACGCGAAGCGCTGGGGCAAGGAAACGCTCAAGGGCGGCAACCTCGACAACCGCCAGTTCAACGACTACCTGAACGAGGGCCGCTCGCGCAGCTGTTCCAGCGCCCCGACATCGGTCTGGACGCCGCGCGTGCTGAAGGATGGCTCCGATTCGGTCGGCGCCATGGGCGCGCTGAACCGCGTCTACCTGAACATCGGCACGTTCAGCGAAGAATGGCTGACGCACTTCAACCCGCTCGTCGGCGGCACAGCCGATCACGCCGATCAAGATCGCGGTCGCGCGCGAGAACTCGGCGTACTTCAAGGCCACCGAAGCGCAGACGTTCGACATGGCGCGGTTCTTCCTGAAGACGACCGGCGCCCATCACCTCGCGGACGCGCCTGGCGGGCAGCACTACCTGACCACCGACCAGCAGGTGCTGACGCGCGGCAAGGTGGCATTCGCGGAGAACTGCGCGCGATGCCACTCGAGCAAGCTGCCGAGCGGCCCTACCGGCACTCGATCCCGACGGCTGCGCGGGTAAGCGACTATCTGGCGTGCTGGAACAAGTACTGGGACGTCGACGCAGACGCCGCATTCAAACAGCAGATGCGCGACATCGTCATGGCGCCCGATTTCCTCGCAGGACAACTACCTGTCGACCGAATTCAGGGTGCCGGTCACGCTGCTTCAGACCAACGCGTGCAGCCCGCTCGCGACCAACGCGCTCGGCGGCAACATCTGGGACAACTTCTCGTCGCAGTCGTACAAGGACCTGCCATCGGTCGGCGAGATCACGTATTACCACCCGTATACCGGCGAGCCGCGCACGTACACGATGCCCGCCGGCGGGCGCGGCTACACGCGGCCGCCGTCGCTCGTCAGCCTGTGGTCGACGGCGCCGTTCCTGCTGAACAACACGATGGGCCGTTTCGAGGAGAGCCCGTCGGTCGAGGCACGGCTGCGATCGTTCGACGACTCGATCCACAAGATGCTCTGGCCCGAGCGATCGCGACAAGGACTCGCTGCTGGGCGCGAGGATTCCCGGCGTCATCGACCGCGTCGGCGATCGGGCGCCCGGCGGGCCACGACGACGCGGCCGGTCGTACCTGACAGTGTCGGCGCGGGCTACCTGCCCGACTTCCTGCAAAAGACGCTTCGGCGCAGACGGACGCTGTTCCCGGCACTGTTCACCGACGAGGGCGTGCGGCTCGGACCGATCCCGCAGGGCACGCCGATCGGGCTGCTCGCGAACCTGAATCTGCTGTCCGACGATCGCCGATCCGCTGCAGCGCGCGCAGCAGTCCGTGAAGGTCGGCGCGGTGCTGGTGCAAGCTCCTCGCGCGTTTGCACGAGCTCGGCGGCAACGCCACCGAACGATCAGGCCCGGGCGGTGTTCGCCGACCTCGTCGAGCCGCTGCTCGAGGTCAGCAAGTGCCCGGACTTCGTCGTGAATCGCGGTCACCTCTTCGGCACCGACTTGCCGAACGACGACAAGGCGGCGCTGATCGAGTTCCTGAAAACGTTCTGATGCCGGCGAGACCCATGCATGCCGACGTCACTCGAACCGAGCCGCTCCGGCCCCGCGCGCCAACACCGGCTCGGCGTTCCTGGATCTCCTGGTCAATGCCGTCCGACGTCGCTCGTGCATCTGGAGCGCCGGTTCGACCCGTTCATCCGGCCGCTGTTCGACGCGCTGCTGCGCGACCCGCTGGCCGCGGCTGACGACGGCGCTGATCAACTGCCGCGGCGGAACGAAGGGCTGCGCGATCGCCGAGGAGCGACTGATTCCCGGACGAAGAGGCAGCACCTCGCAGTCGATCATCGACAGCTTCGACGAAGCAGATGCGATCGCTCTGGAAGCCGGGCGGATTCGAGCGCGGCGGCAACACGAAGACGCACGGCATCGTCCGCGGCGAGTTCATCGTGCACGACGGCCTGCCCGAGCAGCTTCGGCGCGGCATCTTCGCCGAGCCGCAGACCTACCGCGCGTGGGTGAGGTTCTCGGGTCCTGGGCCGTACGTCACGCCGGACATCGAAGACGTCGGCTTCATGAGCATCAGCATCAAGCTGATGGGCGTGCCCGGACCGAAGCTGATGGACGAGGAGACAGTACACGCAGGACTTCATCGGCGTCTCGACGCCGACGTTCGTCACGCCCGACACCAAGGCCAACGCGCAGCTGCAGATCGAGAGCAATAAGAACGCGCAGATCCTCTATTTCCTCAACCTCCATCGCCCGCACGTCCTCGACCTGATCATGCAGGGCCTGTGGATCAAAGCGCAGAGCAGCCCGTTCGAAGCACCGTACTTCAGCTGCGTGCCGTATCTGTTGGGCGACGGGCAGGCGATGCAGTACTCGGTCTGGCCGACGTCCGGACGGCGGACGCCGATTCCGCGGCTGCCGCTTCGGCCGCCCGACGACTATCTTCGCGACGCGATGGTGGCAGCGCTGGCGCGGAGCGACGTCGAGCTCGACTTGCGGCTGCAGCTGCAGACCGATCCGCATCTGATGCCGATCGAGAACAACGGCGTGCTCTGGCCCGAGCGGCTGTCGCCGCGAGTTTCGGTGGCCACGCTGCGCCTGCCGCAGCAGACGTTCAACTCGCCGGCGCAGATGGAATTCGCGAAGCGCCTGTCGTACAACCCGTGGCACTCGATTGCCGAACATCGCCCGCTCGGCAATCAGAGCCGCGCCCGCCGTCGGATGTATTACGAGCTCTCGAAGCTTCGGCACACGATGAACAACGTGCCGCACTACGAGCCGACGGGGGACGAGGTGTTCTCGTAGAGCGCGCCGAATCACACGATGACACCGCAGGCCGAATTCTTTGTCCTGGCGCCGATCATTCCGGCGCGCGAAGCCGACCTGCGACGGCTGCTCGCATCGATGAACGAGGCGCCCGGACGTCTCAAGTCCGACAACGGCGTGATCCCGTTTGCGCAGTTCGACCGGCTCCACGTCGCCCGCGTGCTCATCATCGATGACAAGACCGTTGGCGACAATCAGGTGTACAACATCACTCCCGCCGAGTACCCGCTGTATCTCGGATTCCTTGGCGACGTCGACGGCGACGCCGATGCGTTTCTCGCCGAGCTCGCGGCACGGGCGCCGGCGGGCCTGCGAGCGCTCTTCTCCTGCTGCGAGGGATTTGCACCTGAGATCGATCTGGTGTCGTGGATGAAGGCGCATGGCGCGCCAGCCTGCCGCGAGCTACGTCAATTGGCGCGGCCGCACCGGTACGCACGGATCCGCGAGGAGGCCGCTCTCCACGATGCGCTGCAGTCGCACATCGAGCGTGCCGCATCCGAGCTCCGAAGCATGCCGCCCGCCGGCGTTCACGCCAAGCTCCGCGAGCTGGTTAATGGCGACGTGGCGGCTGGCCGCGTCACGTTGTCGCCCGAAGAACCGACGCCGTTCGGCTGGCGCATCCGTAATCTGCTGCACCTGCTGGGTGTACCGTTGCTCCTCCTGCTGCTGTCGCCGCTACTTCTCGTGGCCGCGATCGTCTTCGCGTTCCGTGTGCGTCAGCTCGAGAAGACCGATCCCGAGCTCTGCCAGCGGCACGATCCGGTGCTCGGCGCCGAACTGGCGCTCATCGAGGATCACGACGTCAGCAATCAGTTCAGCGCGATGGGGAGCCTCAAGCCAGGATTCGTGCGCTTGTGGACGACGAGATTCGTGTTGCTGGCGATCGATTACGCCGCGCGGCACGTCTACACGCGCGGCCGGCTTGCGCGCGTGCGTACCATCCACTTCGCGCGATGGACGTTTCTCGACGGCACGAAGCGAATTCTGTTCGCGAGCAACTACGACGGCAGTCTCGAAAGCTACATGGACGACTTCATCAACCGGGTTGGCTTCGGACTCAACGTCGTCTTCAGCAACGGCATCGGCTACCCGAGGGCTCGCTGGCTGATTCTCGACGGCTGCGACGACGAGCGCAAATTCAAGGAGTATCTGCGCCGTCATCAGATGCCGACGCAGGTGTGGTACAAGGCCTACCCGGGCCTGACCGCGGCGGATCTCGAACGAAACGTGCGCATTCGCGAAGGACTGGAATCGGCGTCGCTGACCGACCGCGACGCCCGCGACTGGGTGGCGCTCCTATGACGGCCAGCCCGATCGATTACGCCGACGTTCAGGGCCTGGTCCGTTTCGGCTACAAGCGGATGACGGAGGCGTCGTACGTCCTGGCGCGTGTCAAGGACGCGGCTGCCGCCCGATCGTGGCTGGGATCCGCGCCCGTGACGAACGCGGCGACGCAGGATTCGCCTCCACCAACCGCGCTCCACGTCGCGTTCACACCAGTGGGCTTGGATAGGTTCGGCGTGCCGGCGGCGGTGCTGGCCGCGTTCGCTCCCGACTTCCTGGGCGGCATGACAGAGGCCAGCCGTTCGCGGCGTCTGGGCGACATCGGCAGCAACGCGCCCGACCATTGGGAATGGGGCGGTGGTGCCGCCACCGTTCCGCACCTGCTCGTCATGTTCTTCGCGGAGCCCGGCGGCCTCGCGAGCTTCATGCAGCGCAGCACGGGACCGGCGTGGGACGCGGGGTTCGAGACGGTCAGACGGCTGAACACGGCCGACCTCGACGGCATCGAGCCGTTTGGCTTCGCCGACGGCATCAGCCAACCCGTGATCGACTGGAACGACACCCGCACACGCTCCAAGGATCGCGGCAACGATTACAGCAACTTGACCGCGCTCGGCGAGTTTCTCCTCGGCTATCGAAACGAATACGGCAAGTACACCGATCGTCCGTTACTCGACGCCGACGCCCGCAGCGCGGACCTGCCGATGGCTGAGGACGCGCCGGAGAAAAAAGATCTTGGCAGGAACGGCTCGTACCTCGTCATGCGACAGCTCCGCCAGGACGTGCGCGGCTTCTGGCAATTTGCCTATCGCGCAGCCGGCGGCGATCTCGCGCAAGCCGAGGCGCTGGCGGCGGCGTTCGTCGGACGCACGAGAGACGGCGTCCCGCTGGTGCCGATTGCCGATCATCCGATCGAGGGCATTGGATCGGATCCCGAGGAGATTCGCCAGAATCGCTTCACGTTCGATGCGGATCCGGCGGGAGTGCGCTGCCCCTTCGGCGCGCATGTGCGGCGCGCGAACCCGCGGAATGCGGATTATCCCGGACGTCCGACCGGCCTGGCGCGGCTTCTCGCGGCTCTCGGTTTCGCGTCGAAGGGATTCCGAGACGATTTGATATCGTCGGTCCGCTTTCACCGGATCCTGCGGCGCGGGCGTGAATACGGTCCGTCGATTCCGACCCGCGACGCGCTGTCGGCGGCGCCGGCCGACGATCCGGAGCGCGGTCTGCATTTCATCTGCCTCAACGCGAACATCGCGCGCCAGTTCGAGTTCCTGCAGAATGCCTGGATGATCAACACCAAGTTCTCCGCGTTGTCGGGCGAGAGCGATCCGCTGATTGGCACGCGCGAGCCCAGGCCCGGCTGCCCGGTCACCGACTCGTTCGTCGTGCAGAACGACGGAAGGGTGCGAACGCAAGTCTCCGCTCTTCCGCAGTTCGTGACGGTTCGCGGCGGCGCCTACTTCTTCCTGCCGGGGCTGCGCGCTCTGAGCTACATTGCGAAGGCGCGCTGATGAAGGCCGCAAACCCTCTTGTGGTTCACACCCGACAGTCCGCGGAAGATGGCTTGACGCCGCGAGGAGAGCGAAGTTCCCATGTCTGACGCGAAATGGTCTCCGCCAACCCGCCGACCGTTGCCGCTCATCCTGATCCGCGGCTTCGGGGGCCTCGGCATCGAAGACGAAAAGCGTGTCGCGTATCAAGGTTTCAACGACGGCACGGTGTACCCGAAGAAGCGCGGCGACAACTACATCTACGAGGGCATGATCATCAAGTTCATGAAGTCTGCGTGGCAGTACCAGGATGCGACCAACGTCGTCGGATACTTTCCGACGCCAATCGTCGATTCGTCCGGCGTGCCGCACAGCCTTCGCGATCTTCCAGACGACTTCTTCTACCAGCCGGCGGGATCGGACGCATCGGTGGAGCCGCTCTACAAGGTCGTGATCGATCCGGGGATGGCGCTCACCATCCGCGACCGACAGAAGACGCGCGATCCGACGCGCACGCTCTGGGTGTTCCGGTATTACGACCTGAACGATCGCACGTTCCAGCTGTATGGACGCGTGCTGGTGCGGCTGATCGATTTCATCCGCGGACTCGCCGGCGATGGCGGCAGTCCCGATCGCGCGATCCCCAAGGTCAACATCATCGCGCATTCAATGGGCGGGCTGATCGTCCGCGAAGCGATCCAGCGCAGCTATCCGGAGGCCGGGCGGAGAGCGGACGACTACATCAACAAGGTGGTGACGCTTGGCACGCCACACCGCGGGATCGCGTTCCAGGTGCTGAGCCACTGGATCGGCATCGATGCGAAGGAGGAACTCGAGCACTTCTCGCCAGATTTCCAGGAAGCCCCGGACAACCCAGTGGCCTACGCGAAACTCGGCGACCATTTCGATCCGCGGCGATTCCTGACAGTGGTTGGCACAAATTACAAGACCTACGGCGTGAAGATCTCGACGTGGGCGAACCGCCTGTTCTCGGTCGCGGAGGAGTTCGGCCCGAACTACAACCGGAGCGACGGACTGGTGAAGCAGCTGTACGCGCAGATCCCCGGCGCACCGCGCACGTTCGTCCACAAATGCCACGGCGGCGACGATTCGCTGGTCACCTCGCGCGAGGCGTTCGAGATCTCGACACGCTTCTTCTTCGGCAATCTTCGAGTGCGGCTGCGCATGGTCGACGGCCGCATCACGCGTGGCAAGGACTTTTTCGGCAAGAGCGAGTTCTTCTTTGGTGTATCGATCAAGCCGAGGCGAGTGGACTTCGATCTGTTCCACCAGAGTGTCGAAGCCGAGAACTGCTACGGTCCATTCTCGGCGACCGACGCGGAGGGCGCCGTCGACTTCAGCGAACCGCTCGACAAGCTGGCGTTCGGGTGGGCCGACGCGAAGCGGCTGATCTGGGAAGGATATCTCGACACCAGCCACGTGATGCCCGATCCAAGCACAGGCGTGCGCGACCTGGTGTTCCGCCTCGACTTCTATGTCGGCGAGCGCGACCTGTTCGGCATCGGCTTCTCGGACAACGTCGTGTTCCGCAAACAGTACTACCTGCGCACCCTGATCGACGAAGTCCCACCGCAACTCTACCTGCTGAACAACGAGAGCTTCATGGCGGACAGCCGGCCGCCAGGGACGACGACGGTCGTTCCGGCGGGCTGGATGTTCGACGTCGGCGGCACCGGCTTCGAGGGCACATTCCAGGTGGAGTTGGACATCGTGCCGGAAGACGGTGAACCGGTACCCCTGCAAACCGCAGAGCCGCCGGCCAACGCATAGTCACCAACTCTCGGGGCCCGCTCGCACGTACAGCGTCAATAAACAAGCACGACCGTTCCGATCGGCGTCTCCTCAAAGAATTCCTTCGCGGCAGACATCGGGATACGGATGCACCCGTGGCTCGCCGGCCTGGAGGGCACCGACTGACTGCCGTGAATGGCCACGCCTCGAGTGACGTAGATCGGGTAGTACAACATTCCCAACGGACTCTTGTGCCATCCCGCGATTTTGCGATCGACGATGAATCGCCCCCTGGGCGTAATGGCTCTTCTCGTGCTGCCTTCGCTGGTGAACCATTTTCCGCTACCGGAGGAGACGCGTAAGGTTTTCACCACGTCGCCAGAGCCGTCCACGACAGACAATCGCTGCTGGCTGAGATCGACTTCTACGTGCGCGATATCCGGTCTCGCGCGGTGCGACAGTAGGCGGGCCCGCGCGAGCCCCGTGAAGTTTGCGGATGGCCGATGGTTTCGTCAGTGACGTCACGGTCAGGCTCGGACTCGGTTTTTCCTCCGCCTGTTGACTGGCCATCGCCACCTGGCCGTTGAGCTCGACCAAGCTCAGCAACGCGACGATCACGAGATTCGGGAGGTTGCCCCTCAGCCCGCGAGCGGCGGGCGCCTTTCCACTTGCGATTGTTTGCGATTTGATTGCATGCTTTCACGTAGCCGCAAGTTTCTGACCAGTCGTCGAGTTGCAATTCCTGGCCGCTGCGTTACTATTGATCAGCGTCGCCGTAAGTTCCGTGCGCTCTAACCCCAACAATTGAACAGGATTTCTGCGTTGAAGCCATTTGCATCTCTGCGTGCACGTAATGTTCGTGCCGGGCTGGTGATCTGCGCGCTCGCAGCGTGTCCGGCGGTCGCGCTCAATGCACGCGCCCCAAAAGCGGCCTCCGGGGCGTTCGCCGCGAGCACCTGGAATCAGGCATCTCTGGGAGCGATTGACCGGCGCGTGTTCGATCTGGCGCTCGGCGCCGCGAACTGCGCCGTGCAGTCGGGTGCCGTGCCCAATCCGTCCACGCTCACGGTGATTGATTACTCGAAGGCGTCGGCCGAGAAGCGGTTGTGGGTGTTCGACCTTCACTCTCACGCGCTCCTGTACGAGGAGCTGGTCGCGCACGGCAAGGGCAGCGGCGACCGGTTTGCGACGGCCTTCTCAAACAATCCGGAGAGCCATCAATCGAGCCTCGGCCTGTTTGAAACCACAGATACGTACAGCGGCAAGAACGGTTACTCGCTGCGACTGAAGGGACTGGATGCCGGGTTCAACGACAAGGCGCTCGAGCGGGCGATTGTCATGCACGGCGCGCCCTACGTCAGCGAACAGGTCGCCAAATCTCTGGGACGTCTGGGCCGGAGCTGGGGCTGCCCTGCACTGCGCCAGGCGGTGGCGCACGAGGTCATCGATACCATCAAGGGCAACGGGCTGCTCTTCGCCTACTATCCCGATCAGAAGTGGCTGGCGTCTTCGAGATTCGTCGGCAGTTGTTCGGCGCCGACGACCTGATCTTCGCAAGCTTTCGCGCAACTCCACCCAAACCGCGTTCTGCCGGGACGTCGGACTGCCCGCAGTTCGGCACGACTGTGTCACGTGCGTGACCATCATCGCTCGCAGATAGCTGTGAGGGAAATCGACGGCGTGGGAGGAGGCGTTGGGGAATGGAGTAGCCTAAGTCGATGGCGTTGGTACCGTTCGCGCGGCGAGCTCGTCAGATGGTCGGCGATACGGGCCTCTTCGACGACATCTCGATCCTGGAGCGCCTCGACGACTTCCGAAAGCGGATTGTGCGCGCGTTGCTCGCCGTCGCAGGAGGAGCGCTCGTCGGATTCGTCTTCATCGATAGCATAGTCAGATTTCTCCTCGCGCCGATTCGTCGCGTTCTTCCACCCGACACGCAGGCTCATTTACACGCAACCCGGCGAAGCATTCGGCTTCTACGTCCAGATCGCGCTCCTGGCCGGAGTCGTGTTCGCGATGCCGTTCATCATGTACCAGCTGTGGCGGTTGATCGCACCGCTGGTGCCCCCTGCCGCACGCCGATTTGCCATTCCATTCATCGGATTCACGACGGTGGGCTTCGTCGCGGGCGCTGCGTTCACGCACTACATCGCGTTCCCATACATGATGGCGTTCTTCGCGTCATTCAACACGCCGGACTTGCTGTTCCGACCGCGGCTCGATGACGTCTTCGATCTCTACACGAAGATGGTCCTTGGCATGGCCGTCGTCTTTCAGATGCCCACGGTCGTGTTCTTTCTCGCGAAGATGGGCCTGATGACGGCGGGGTTTCTCTGGCGAAGTTTTCGCTATGCGTTTCTGCTGATCTTCGTCGCGGCGGCTGTCATTACCCCGACCGGCGACATGGTCACGCAGACGATTTTTGCGGCGCCGATGGTGGGCCTCTACCTCCTCAGCATCGGCATCGCCTGGGTGTTCGGAAAAGCATCGCCGGTTGAGCCGACAGACCTTGACGAGTAGACTGAACGGGCATCGAGCCTCGCTACGTTTCACGTCCTGGCCTGCACAAAGGAACACCTATGGGGATGTTTGACGGAATACTCGGGGGCATCGTCGGTGCCGGGATGGTGTCAGTTGTGAACAGCATCCTTGAACAGCACGGTGGGCTTCAGGGCGTGGTCGGCGAATTCGAGAAGAATGGTCTGGGTCCCACCGTCAGGTCGTGGGTCGGGACTGGACCCAATCAACCGATCTCGCCCGAAGACGTTCACAAGGCGCTTGGTCCTGACCTCCTGCGCCAACTGGCTGAGAAGTCCGGCCTGTCCGAGCAAGATCTCGTTCAGAAGCTATCGCATGTATTGCCACAAGCCGTCGACAAGCTGACACCGAATGGCACGATCCCGAAGGCATAGATCGGGTCAACCGCCGGAGAGCCTTACCACCGACTCCCAGCACGTTTCCAATCGAGCTATGTCATCTACGGGCTGCCCGGTCGAGCCTGACCGCGATTCGCGCCGCCTCGAGTTCCAGTTTCAGCTTCTGGAAGGTATCGCGTGACCCCTCGCTTTCGAGGCACGCCGGTTCAAGGGCGTCGAGCAGGGTCTTGATGCGTGTGAGACGCGTGGCGAGGATATCGGTCTCCAAGGGCACTTTGACGGAGGCGGATAGTAGCATCGACGCTCGATGTTTTTGCAGCGCAATTCTCGCGCAGGCGTGAACGACGTCGTAGAGTGTGAAAGTGTCCGGAAATGCTGCGCTCGCTCAGCGTTCTGGGCGTGGGTGACGAACGGGATATTTACTTTCGGCTGCTGCTTGAATTTCGACACCGCTGAAGCCGATACATATGTGGATGGCACCCGCACGGTTCCTGATCCTTGATGATGACGAGGGCGTCCGCCTGACGTTTGCCCAGGCGCTGGCGCTCCAAGGCTACATTGTCAAGGCTGCGGGGTCGGCGCGCGAGGCCCTCTATCAGATCGCGCTACAGCGACCCGATGCGATCCTCGTCGATCTGAAAATGCCGCTCGTCAACGGCGTTGGCTTTCTGTATCGACTGAGGGCCGATCCCGCGAATCACGACATCCGGGTCGGGATCATCACGGGCGAAATCGAGGTGGACGACGCGACCGCTGATGACTTGACCGCGCTCGGAGCGCGGGTCTGGCACAAGCCGCTGTCGATCGAAGACCTTCACGAGATCGCCCGGAGCCTTCTGACCTCAGCGTCCCCCGCGCAAAGCCTCGTGACACCAAGCAGGTATCTCTAGCCGACGCCGAAATCGTGCGCGAGCAGCGCCGGCGCCGCGAGCGCCAACGCTGGGAAACGCTTAGTTTGATCGCGCAATATGCGACAAGACATAAGCGACGACTGTCACCATCGTCACCAGAGCGAGTATTCCGACTACGACGTATAGCCGCCACGGTTTGCCACTCTCGGGGTTCATGTTCCAGTCGTCCATTTCGAACCATCCTTCAGGCTGCAACGGTCTAGTGTCACCGTGACTTAGAGATGCCTCTGGATGAAGGCGCCGGCATTGATGAGTGCGCGACGACCGGGCTCCAAATGAGCATTCCACAGATGCCACGCGTGAATCATATGCGGCCAGATTTCCAGGGTCACCGGAACGTCGGCAGCGCCCGCCACCGCCGCAAAACGAGTGGCGTCCTCGAGCAACACCTCGGCTGACCCCACCTGGATCAGCATGGGAGGGAAACTCCTCAGGTCTGCATAGAGAGGGGATACGCGCGGGTCCTTCCTGTCCGTGCGGGCGTCGAGGTAGGCGGCGGCCAGTTCCTCCAGGTAGCCCTTGTGAATGAGGGGATCGGCGGCGTCCTTGGTGGCAAGCGTCGACCCGGACATCGTCAGATCCGTCCAGGGTGATATGAGCCACGCACAAGCCGGAAGGCCTTCTCGAGCGTCGCGGAGCCGAATGATCGACGCGACTGTCAGCCCGCCGCCCGCGCTATCGCCGCCGATGGCAATACGGGCAGCCGGGATGCCCTGACTCTGCAAGAACTGCCACGCCGTCATCACGTCGGTGACGGCGGCCGGAAACGGATGCTCAGGGGCAAGCCTGTAGGCAATGGCGAGTGTGCGCATACCGGCCGCGCGTCCTGCTTCGCTCACCAGACGTCGATGGCTCAGAATCGACCCAGAGCAATAACCGCCACCATGCAGGTATAGCAGGATGCGGGAGGGATCACTCCCGGGAACGATTGACCACTCCCCTGGTACTCCGTTGACATCGACCTGGGCGAGCTCGACGTCGTCGGCTACCGGCCAAAGCGAACCCACCTCGTCGAGGCGCTGGCGCCGCTCGGCCCATCCGACGGGTCGTGGCTTGGAACTCAAGAGCGCGCGAACGGCCTCGATTTCGCTTTGAATCATTTCTTCTGCTCGCCACCTTCACTGACTTCATGGACGGTGCAAATTTTCGGATGGTTGAGCGCGGCGGTCTGGCGCGCGATCGGCGTCCGCACATATAATCTGCGCATCTGAATCAGGCGCCCGCTGACGCAGGCGCAATGCGCCTCCCCGACGCGCCTATGACGCATCATGGAGACGCCCAGCGCCGTACCCGTCCGCACCCCCTTGCCGCGTGCCGTGCTACGCACGGCTCTGTTCGCGCTGGGCGTCCGCGTTGTCTCGGCCGTGCTGGCGTTCTACGCGAACGTTGCATTTCCCCCCTATGAGCGACAGCCGTCCATTATGGCGGGGGCAGGCAGCCCGTTCTGGGACACGTTCACGCGGTTCGACGCCGGTTGGTACCTATCCGATCGCCAGGAACGGGTATCACTACGTCGCGGGCGGCCGCAACAACCTCGCGTTCTTCCCGGTTTACCCGCTCCTGATGCGCGGTGTCGGGCGCTTGTTCGGCCCGCGCCCGTTCGACTACGTCCGCGGCGGCATCCTCGTGTCGTGGGTCGCCTTCGTGCTCGCGATGATCGCCCTCGGCGCCCTCGCGCGGCTCGATCTACCGCGACGGCTGGCCAATCGCGCCGTGCTGCTGACGGCCATCTTTCCCTTCGCCTTCTTCTACGGCGTCGTCTACACGGAGAGCGTGTTCCTGCTGTTCACGGTTGCGAGCTTCTATGGCTTCCGCACGCGACGGTGGATGCTCGGCGGCGTCTGTGGCGGCCTCGCGACGGCGACGCGCGTCAACGGCATCATGATGCTGCCCGCACTGGTGTGGATCGCCTGGCGCACGGCGGCGGATCGCCGCGAGCAGTTGCGTGCGCTCATCGGCCTGGTGCTCGTGTGCAGCGGCATCGGGTTGTACTCGCTTTACGTGTACCAGTTGACCGGCGACCCGCTGGAATGGGTCGCGTCGATCAAGCGCTGGGGCTATCACCCCGGCGGGGCGCCATGGCTCGCGCTGTTCCGCCTCGCGCAGGCGCTCATCACGAGGCCGTACGCGTTTCTCGCCGGCGAACGCAGCGCACCGTACGACGCGCTGAACGGCGTCGCGGCGTTCGCGTTCGTGGCCGCGGTGCCGTTCGTCTGGCGGCGCTTTGGCGCCGCGTACGGACTGTTCATGCTCGCCAATCTCTGGCTGCCCCTGTCGTCGGGCCAATACGAAGGAATGGGGCGCTATTGTTCCGTCCTGTTCCCCTGCTTCATCTGGCTGGCTAGTCTTCGCTCGCGCGCCGTAGCGACGTCGCTGGTGGTGCTATTCGCGATGTGGTACACGCTCTCTCTCGCCTTGTACACGACCACCCATCCGATCTTCTAAAGGCCCGGCTCGATCACGTCACCTAGTCCCGTCCTTCGTCAGCGCGATACAGGCCGACGGCGCCATCGGTCTCGACGAGTCGGAGATCCACCGTGTGGCTCAGGGCGTCCACCGCGTCAGCACCGGCCCAGCGCCGCATGTTGTCGTAGTGCACGAACACATGCGTCACACCGGACGCGCGCAATGCGGCGATGGCGCGCGCGTCGGGAAACCCCTGCAGCTCGCGATAGTGATCCACGTAGCTTGCGGGCACGAGACCGCTGTAGCCGTTGAGCATCGGGCGCCAGCACAAGGTCGACTCGAGCAGATACTGGGCACTGTGGAAGATGCGATCCGGCGGATAGAAAGGAAACTCCACGACGACGGCGCTCGACGGGAGACGGCTGTAGAGCACGGACACCGGCTCGGGCCTCACATAGCCGACCGGCGCCGCCAGCGCGTCAAGGTTGGCGAGCGCCAGCACCGCGACGGTCGCCGCGGGTAACCAGCGCGCATTGCGCCAGCGTGCGCGCAGCGCCGCGAGACCGAACCCCGCCAGCAGTGCGGACGCCACAATCGCCAGATACCCGAATCGCGCCGCGCCGCGGATGCCCTGGAGTAGTGGCACCCAGACGTAAAGAGTCGCGTAGCCCGGCATCGCGGGGCCGAACGACAGCGCGACCGCGACGGTGCCGAACGCCAGGGCCATCCTCGCGCGCGGATCGCGGAACGCCACGCCGCGGCCGATGGCGACGGCGGCGAGCACCAACCCGACGACTCCGGGAAATAGCGCCGTGCCGCCGAAGAAGCGCGCGCTCCAGAGTCGATAATGCAGACGCGCGGGCGTGGCCAGATAGTCGCGCCCCTGTGCCGAATAGCGAGCCACCTCGCGCAGCGACCGCACCACGCCGAGGTGTTTGTAGGGCAACAACGCCGGGACGACCGCGGCAGCAGTCAGCGCGCCCGCGATCGCCACGAGCGGCAGCACGCGTCTGGCACGCGTCCCCCACCATCCTTCCGGTCGCACCAGGAATCCGACGACGAGCGCCGTCGCCGTGAACACCAACAGGTAGAACGAGACGAGCGACTGCAGGGCGAACCAGCAGGCTAACAGCAGCGCGTGCCTCAACCGGGGCGTCGTCAGCAGCGCGTCGAACGCGAGGAGCGCGAGTGGCAGGAACTCCGCGTGCTGCGCTTGCAGGTGGGGGAGACGCGTCAGCGTGTGGGCGTTGAACGCGACCAGCACGCCGGAAAGGATGCCTGCGGCGGAGTCGCCCGTCCACCGCGACACGACGTACCACGTCGTCCAGCCGGTCAGCGTGAAACCGGCCAGCAGCAGCAGGTTGTAGACCAGCACGGGCGATGCGCCTGCCCAGAGCAGCGGGGCGCCCATCGCCGCCGGCACGATCAGATATTCCGAGTAGGCGAGCGTTCGCCGTTCAGGATAGAAGATGTTGGCGTCGAACAAATGCGGCAGATCGGCGATCGCCTGGTGAGCCACCCACGCGATTGTCCACTCGTTCAGAATCGTGTCCGCGTTGTCGTTACGCGACAGCGATCCCGGCGCCGTCGCAAGAGGCCACGTATGAACGACGGCGAAGGCGGCAAAGAGCAGAAAGATGGGCCAGCGGCGAGGATGAGTCACGTTATCGGCCAGACGGCATCAGGCTTTCAGCCTGTCGGCGTTGGTCAGTCATGTTGCGGGTACGCGCGCACTCTACATCAAGACGGTAGTGTGGTTGAACTACGTCGTCGTGGCTCGCGCCCGGCCGCTTTGCGGGATCATGAACAGGAAACCCACTCTCGCCTTGCAACGTCGGGTAACCGTGATTATCAGACGCAGCTTTGAGAGAGACTCTTAGCGCCCGCGGCCCGTTTGAGCATCAGTAGACGCTTTCCGTCGCGCGCAATGCCGTAATTCGCCATCGTCTGCGTCACGCTGACGTCCATTGCGAAACTGCCAGTGAACAGTCGAACCGGCGGCGCGGCGATGACGGAGCGGATTATACCGAGGGAGTGACTGCCATGGCCCGGAGAAGGCGCCCTCTCACTCTAGTCGTTCACTTCACAGCGAGCGTGAAGACCTGATTCGGATAAGGATTGGTCGCGGGCCGCTGAACGACGTTGAAGCCGAAGTTGGTGGCCTGATGGCAGTTGTTGCACGCCGTTGGTGAGCGCGTCGAACGCCGCTTCGAACCCCTGTGCGTCTTTCTTCTGATCGCTGCCCGCAGGCCTTCGACCGGCGCCGTCACCATCCGCGGGATGACGTCCCTCGGTGCAACTGGCGATTCTTCATGGGTGGGGTGGTACTTGACGATGTCGTCGAAGCCTTCGCCAAGCTCCTTGATTTCATAGGCGGCGAGGTCCCAGTTGCCGGCTTCGCCTGCCAGCCAGAGCTTGGTATGTCGCATCTGCTGGAGCGTCATCATCTCGCCGAGGCCTGGCGTGTACGGTTCCACCTGAGGCGCGCGGCGACACGCGGACCCAAGGGCGAGCAGCACCGAGCAGGTGAGAGCTCTCGTTCTCATGTCTGAAACTCCTATGGTGAGTTACTCGACGTCCGTACCACCTCGCAGTGCGGCTCATCGATTGTCTTTCTCATGATCGCCTCTTGACCTGGCCGCTGCACGACGACCCCATATAGAACGGCTCATCCGCTTGCTCTTCGGCGCCCGTCCTGCCACGTCTGCCGTTACAGCCGCCGGCGTTGATGACCCTTGAAGAATCCAGCTGTCACCTCGAGATCACGAACGGACCGCGAATTCGACGAGAACGCGCCTGTTAATCACGCCCTCCATTGGCGAAGTACTTGCGCTGCCTTTGGTCAGGAGAACTGCCATGAAACCTACAAGAATGCTGGTGGCTGCTGGTTGTGCGGTCGTATTGTTGGGCACCGCGCCAGTGGCTTTCGCACAACGCGGCGGGGGCGGCCACGGTGGCGGAGGTGGTGGGGGCGGCGGGCACGGCGGTGGCGCAGCAATGAGTCGAGGCGGTGGCTGGGCAGGTGGGTCAATGAGTCGCGGAGGAGCCATCCGAGGCATGGGCTCTGGCCCGATGACGGGGCCGCGCCAATTCGGCGGCATGCGTGGGCCGTTCGTGGGGGGCGGCGGCTTCGCACATGTCGGTTCCTTCGACCACCGCGGTCCTTTCGTTGCTAACGGCGGCGGCTTCGTGCACAACGGCGGCTTCGTCAACGGCGGAGCGTTCGTGGCTGGCCGACGGTTCCCGATCGCGCCGGTGCACTTCTTTCACCCGTACTACACGTTCCAGCCCCTTCTGAGTCTGGGCTTTGGCCTGTGGGCGGGCTACCCCGTCGCATACCCGTACGCGTTCTACTATCCGTTCTACTATCCCGATACCTACGTGAGTCCGTACGACGACGCGCCGTATTCGCCAGCGGCAGCGTATCCACCGGCTGTCACGAGTTCGCTTGAAGCACAGCCCTCCAGCGACGCGAACATGGGCGGTGTGAGCTTCGACGTCACACCAAGCACCGCGGAGCTGTTCGTGGACGACACGCTCGTCGGGACGGTTGGTCAATTCACACCGACGACACAACCGCTTGGCTTGGAGGCCGGACATCATCGCGTCGAAGTGCGCGCCTCTGGGTATCAGACGTTGAGGTTCGACGTGGACATTATCGCAGGGCAGGTGATCCCGTATCAGGGCACACTGACGCGCTAAGGGCCGAGGGCGGAACCGCCGCCCTCTCCTCTCGCGTCGGCTTCTGGGCTCGGAAATCGAAGGCGTGGAAGGCGAAATTGGGGTTGAAGTGGCCCACCTTCGCTGCTACGCAGCTACGGTGGGCATCCTTCGCGACTGTCAATGAAACTCGCTTGGCCTGCCATCCGAAGCTCGCCTGAAGGGCGAGCGAAGGATGGCGGGGTCGACGGGACTCGAACCCGCGGCCTCTGCCGTGACAGGGCAGCGTTCTAACCAACTGAACTACGACCCCAATACTGCGATGCTCGCAATTGGTGAATTGGTGATTTGGTGAACGTTGAGTCGACTGAATTCACCAATTCACCGAAACGTGTTCGGCTTGCACGCCGAAGCTCGCGCCGCGAGCGAAGGCTTGGGCGGTACAGGATTCGAACCTGTGACAGCCGGCGTGTAAAGCCGGTGCTCTACCACTGAGCTAACCGCCCTTCTACGGTCCGGCTGTCTGCCAAAACAATCCAGTATACCTTGCCTTCAAGAGCAGCAGCAACACCGCGACGACGAGGCCGACGACCGCGCGGTACTCGCGATTCGCCATCGCTTGCGCGAGACTGAACCGCCGTCGCGATCCGCTGGCGCGCTTGAGCGCCACGCCGTGACGATACAGGTCGTACTGCTCGCCGAACATCCGTCGCAGATACGCCTCCTCGCTGGTGATCGCCGCCGTCACCGTGGTCGCCAGATAGACGCCGATGAGCAGCGCCACGACGACACTGGCGCACGCGATCGCGAGGCCGATCCCCATGATGGTCGACCCGAGGTAGAGCGGGTGCGCCGTCCAACGATACGGCCCGGACACGGTGACTTCCCGCGACTTCTGGAGATGGCCGGCCGCCCAGAAGCGAATCGCCTCGCCGCACGCCGCCAGCGTCATGCCGGCGGCGACGGTCGCCTGACTCGGGCGCGCCAGCACGAACACCAGCGCGCCGATCACGAACCCCAGCGCGACCCGGAGGCGTGCGAGCCCCGCAACCAGGACGCCGCGGAATCGATCAGACACGCGGACGCCCGGCGGACAGCCGCCGCTCCACCGCGTCGACGACCTCCGCGACTTCGATGTCGAGCAGACACATCCGGCTCATTCGACATCGTCGCAGATGATGGCACTGACAGATCGCGTCGCGTGTGACGATGGCATCGTCCGGCGACAGCGGGCCGTTGCGCGACGGCCGCGTCGGTCCGTAGAGGCCGACGATCGGCGTGCCGACCGCCGAGGCCAGGTGCGTGGGGCCGGTGTCGCCCGACACCATCACCGCCGCGCCGCGCGCGAGAGCGATCACGTCGGCAATCGTCGTTTTCGGCGATGCGAGCGCGGCGCCGTCCGCGGCCGCGGCGGTCGCTTTGGCGAGAACTTCCTCGCCGGGCCCCCACAGGATCACGGACATCAGCCCGCGGCGGTTGCGCAGCGCCACGGCCAACGCGGCGAACCGATCGGGCGGCCAGCGCTTGTTGGGCCAGGCGGCGCCGGGATTGAGCAATACGTACGCGCCGCCGGTCTGCGACAGCGCCCAGCGCGCGACGTTCGAGTCGACGTCTTCGATCGGGAATTCCGGCCGGCCGGGCGTCACGCCCAGCGGTTCGAGGAGTCCGAGATTCATCTCGACGACGTGCCGGGTCTCGGCGGGATTGTAGAGCCCGCCGCGTCCCGGATCGTGCGCTTCCGTGTAGAACACCCGTGCCAAGCGCTCGCGCGCGTAGTTGGACGAAAAGCCGATCACGCGCGGCGCGCCGGAGGCGCGCGACAGGAGCGCGGACTTGATCAGCCCTTGCAGATCGATCGCGACGTCGTAGCGGTTGCGGCGAAGCTCGCGAATCGCGTGCAGCAGCGACGGGCCGCTCGACGAGCCGCCTCGATCGTTGATCGCGAGCCGCCGGTCGATCACCGGGACGAAATCCAGAATCTCGCGATGCTTGGCGCTGACGAGCCAGTCGATCCGCGCATCGGGATACGCGCGGCGCAGGGCGGCCGCGACCGGAATGGCGTGGACGACGTCGCCGAGCGCGCCAAGTCTGACGATCAGGAAACGCGTCACAGCCGTCGACAGTCGCCAGTCATCAGGCGTCGGTCTCAGTCTTCAGTTTCGCGGATGCGAGCCAACAGCTCCCGCGTGTTGTGCTGCTTGGGATCGCCGACGATGGCGGTGCGCCCACCGTAGCTGAGGACGACGGCGCGCTCGGGCACCGAGTCGATCGTGTAATCGGTCCCTTTGCAGTGCACGTCGGGTTTCAGCAGGATCAGCAGCCGCTCCACGGTCAGGTCGCTGAAGACGACGACATAGTCCACGCCGCGCAACGCGGCCACCAGCTCTGCTCGATCCGCCGCCGGCTGCACCGGCCGGCCCAGCCCCTTCAGCGCGGCCACGGACTGATCGTCGTTCACGGCGACCACCAGCCGGTCGGCTTCAGCCGCCGCGCTCTGGAGATAGCGAACGTGGCCGACGTGCAGGAGGTCGAAGCAGCCGTTCGCCAGCGCGATGGTGCGGCCCGCGGCCTTGTCACGAGCGACGGCGTCGATGAGTTCGGGTTCGGAGAGCACCACGTTTAAAGTTAAAAGAGAAAAGTTAAAAGTTAAAAGTCAAAGTTCGAAAGTTTAAAAGTTGGAAGGCTCTTTGCTCGTTTGATGGCTAGTCTGGGATCTCTTCACTTTCTGTCTTTTCGAACTTTAACTTTTGACTTTTAACTTTTAACTTTTAACTTTGACGACGCCCCTGCGGCGGTCCCTCCTGAGACCAGTTTTCAGTTGTCGTGTCGTGATCGCTCGAAACGGCGTCGGCCAGCTCGCGCGACGAGACGGTGGCGGTGCCTCGCTTCATGACCACGAGTCCGCCGGCATAGTTGGCGAGCCGGGCGGCTTCGTAGAACGATGCGCCCGCGGCGAGCGCCAGGCCGAACGTGGCGTTGACCGTGTCGCCCGCGCCCGTCACGTCCGTCACTTCGTCGGACCCGAAGATCGGCAGATGAATCGCCGGCTGCCGCGGCTGAAACAGCGCCATCCCGCGGCTGCCCCTCGTGATGAGCACCGCCTGCATCCCGGTGCGGCGCAGCAGCAGCCGGCCCGCGCGCTCGAGCGCCGCGCCGTTGTCGTTGATGCGGATGCCCGAGCACCTGCTCGACCTCGGATTCGTTGGGGGTGCAGGTCGTCAGCCCGCGATAATCGAGCAGACGATAGCGGGAATCGAGCAGCACCGGAATCGGGCGGCGACGTGCGCGACGAACCACCGTCCGGCGAATGACCTGCGCCAGCGCAGGCGTCACGAGTCCCGATCCGTAGTCCGACAGCAGCACGGCATCGCAATCGTCGAGCGCCGGCGCGATCTTCTTCTCGAGCACGGCGCTCACCGACTCGTCCAGCGGCCACCCCGGCTCGCGATCGATCCGAACAACCTGTTGCCGTGCCGCGTGGATGCCGCCGGCGAGGATACGGGTCTTGACCGGCGTGCGGTACCCGCGCGACCGCACCACGTGCCGGCGATCGACGCCGCGATGAAAGCTGCCGAGCAGGCGGCGGCCTTCGGGATCGGCGCCGACGAGTCCGACCAGCCGGGCGCGGCCGCCGAGCGACGGCGACGTTGTTGGCGGCGTTTCCGGCTCCGCCCGCCACCATTGCCGTCGCGTCGTATTTCAAAATCAGGACCGGCGCCTCACGCGATACCCGGGCCACCTCGCCGTAGACGAACTCGTCCGCGATGAGATCGCCAACGACCAGCACGCGCCGGCTCGAAAAGCCGTCGACGAGACCGAGCAGGCGTGCCTTGCGCTCGGCCTCGCCGGGCAGCGGATGAACAGAACGGGCTAAGAGCATCGCGGATCTCGGACAGCGGAGAGCGGCATGTCGGATTGGAGATTCATCAGGATCCAGCTCGCTGCGCCAGCCAGATTGTCCACGATCACGTCGGCGCTGACGCCGGGCATGGGCCGCGCCTCTTCGGCAGCGCCGGTTCCCGTGCGGACCAGGATGCCACGCGCCCCCGCCGCGCGCGCCAGTCCCACATCCAGCCACTTGTCTCCGACGACGAAGGAGCGCGCCGGATCGAGGTCCAGCTCGCGAACCGCCCGGTCCACCAGTCCGCTCGCCGGCTTGCGGCAATCGCATGTGGCGACGGTAGGCCGCGACGGTGCCGTCCGGATGGTGCGGACAATAGTAATACGCGTCGATGCGCGCCCCGCCGGCGGCGAGACGCGCGCTGAGGTGGCGGTGCGTCTCCTCGACGAACGCTTCCGTGAAGAACCCCCTCGCCACCCCCGACTGATTGGTGATGACGACGACGATGAATCCGGCGCGATTGAGGGCGCGGATGGCGTCGACGGTCCATGGAAACAGCGCGATCCGATCCAGGCGATCGAGATAGCCGACGTCTTCGATCAGCGTGCCGTCGCGATCCAGAAAGACTGCGGGTTTCACAAACTGCTTCGCGCCGCCGCGAGGACCGTCGCGACCTCGATGCCGCGCATGCACCGATGATCGAGCGGACACTCCCGCAGCATGCACGGCCGGCACCAGACGGAGTGCGTCAGGATCGTGGTTCGGGATTCGGGGTTCGGCATTCGGGGTTCGGAGTTCCGGGTTCGGGGAGAGGTCGCCTGCTCGTTGGTCGGTCCGAACATCGCCGTCACCGCGATGCCGACGGCCGCCGCCAGATGCATGGCGCCCGAGTCGTTGGTGACGAGCGCGCGACTGTTGGCGAGGACACCCGCAAGCGTTGGCAGGTCGGTGCGCCCGACGAGACTGACGATCGAACGCGAGGATGTAGCCGAGCGTTCGACATCGTGCGCCGCCCCGGCATCCGCGGCTGTACCGACCATCACGCACTGCACGCCGTCCGCCGCGAGGCCATCGGCGAGCTCCGCAAAGTACCTGGGCGGCCAGCGCTTCGCCCCGCCGTAGGCGGCGCCGGGCGCAAGCGCCACGAGCGGCTGCTGTCCGTTCCATCCGGCTTCCATCAGCAGATTCAGGCCAGCTTGCCGCGCCTCGCGTGACACCGTCAGACGCGGTTCGGTCGGGCCGCTCGGGAAGCCGAGGGCGCGCACGAGGTGCTGGTAGTACTCGATCTGGTGAACGCCGCGCGGCGCCGGAATCGCGCGCGTCAGCAGCGAGCCGCGCCAGCCGGTGCGATAGCCCCAGCGTGCGGCAACGCCGGCGCGGCGCGCCACGATCGCCGCTCGCGTGGAGTTCGGCAGAAGCAGCGCGGTATCGAACCGCTGCGCCGCGAGCGTCTCCGCCTCGGCACCGCCGAGAGTCAGCGTCTCGTCGACATCCGGCGCCATCGCGAAGAGCGGCGCAATCGACGCGCGGGCCGCCACCGTGATTGACGCCGCGGGCGCCGCGCGGCGCACGTCCGCGATCGCCGGCAACGCCATCACAGCGTCGCCCAGCCAGTTCGGCGCGAGGATGACCAGACGGTTCATGTATGGTACGGTGAAGCTTTCGATGATCAACACCGACCCGCTTCTGTCAGTGGTGATGCCCGTGTACAACGAGCGTACCACGATTGAAGTGATTGTCCGCCGGGTGCTGGCCCTCACGCTTCGCCTCGAGCTCATCGTCGTTGACGACGGATTCAGCGACGGGTCGTCGGAGATCCTCGACACCCTGCAGCGCGAGCTGAAGTTCACGCTGCTTCGGCAGGCCGAACGCCGGCAAGGGCGCGGCGCTGCGGCGCGGCTTCGCCGCCGTCACCGGCGACATCGTCGTGATTCAGGATGCCGACCTCGAGTACTCGCCGGAAGAATACCCGCAGCTCCTCGATCTGATCGTCAAGGACAAGGCCGACGTCGTCTACGGATCGCGGTTTCTCGGCCGCCATCGCGCGTTCATGTTCACGCCACTATCTCGGCAACCGGCTGCTCACGCTCGCGACCAACATCCTCTACAACACGATGCTCACCGACATGGAGACGTGCTACAAGGTGATGAAGGTCGAGGTGCTGCGCTCGATGACGCTCCAGTCGAACGGCTTCGGCATCGAGCCCGAGCTGACGGCGAAGATCTTCAAGCGCGGCTACCGCGTCTACGAAGTGCCGATCACCTATGAGGGCCGCGGCTACGAGCAGGGCAAGAAGATCACCTGGGCCGCCGGCTTCGTGGCGTTGTGGGTGCTGCTGAAATACCGCTTCGTCGAATGAAGATCGCGCTTCTTCAGATCAATCCCACCGTCGGCGACCTCGCGGGCAACGCCCGCCTCATCCTCGAAGCACTCGAAGCCGCGCGCGCCTCGGGCGCCGCGCTGGCCGTGACCCCGGAGCTGTCGCTGGTCGGCTACCTGCCGCGCGACCTGTTGCTGAACGCCGGCTTCGTGCGACGGAGCTGGGACGTGCTCGCCGGCCTGGCGCGCCAGGCGAAGGCGCTGCCGCCGGTGCTGGTCGGCGTGCCGGAACCCAACGCGTCCGACGAAGGACGGCCGCTCTTCAACACCGCGGTTCTGCTGCGCGACGGCCGCGTCGATCTGCGATTCCGGAAAGCGCTGCTCCCCACCTACGACGTCTTCGACGAAGACCGCTACTTCGAGCCGTTTCACGGCGCCCAGGTGCTCGACATCGGCGGCCGGCGGCTGGGCATCAGCGTCTGCGAGGACATCTGGAACGATCGCGATTACTGGAAGCGCCGCCGCTATCACCACGATCCGATCGAGGAGCTCGTCGGCGCCGGCGCGACCGCCGTCGTCAACCTGTCGGCATCGCCTTTCACCGCCGGCAAGCACCAGCGGCGTGAAGAGATGCTCGGCAACATGGCGCGCAAGCACCGTGTACCCGTGGTCTACGTGAATCAGTTCGGCGGCAACGACGATCTCGTATTCGACGGGCGCAGCTGCGCGTTCAATACCGCCGGCGCCCCGATCGCGCGCGGACGATCGTTCGACGCCGACGTCGTCATCTGCGATCTCGACGGCGGAGCCACGATCGCGCCGCCGGCGGACGTGGAAGTGGAGTCTGAAATCTGGCGCGCGCTGGTGCTCGGAACTCGGGACTACGTGCGCAAGTGCGGCTTTACACGCGTCGTGCTGGGTCTTTCGGGCGGAATCGACTCGGCGCTCACCGCCGCCATTGCCGCGGAAGCCGTCGGCGCGCCGAACGTCCTCGGGGTGCTGATGCCGTCGCCCTATTCGAGCCCCGGAAGCGTCGACGATGCGCGGCAGCTGGCCGAGAACCTGGGGATCGACACGATGACGCTGCCGATCGAGATTCCGATGCGTGCGTTCGCGGACACGCTGGCCGGATCCGCGGCGGGCCGGCCCGCCGGCATCGTCGAGGAGAACCTGCAGGCGCGGATTCGCGGCAATCTCCTGATGGCGCTGTCCAACCAGCGCGGCGCGCTGCTGCTGACCACCGGCAACAAGTCCGAGCTCTCGGTCGGTTACTGCACGCTGTACGGCGACATGTCCGGCGGCCTCGCGGTCATCGCCGACGTGCCGAAGACGATGGTCTATCGCGTGGCGCAGTGGCGGAATCAGACCGCGGGGCGCGCCGAAATTCCGGAGTCGAGCCTGACCAAGGCGCCCTCTGCGGAGTTGCGGCCGGGACAGACGGATCAGGATTCACTGCCGCCGTACGACGTCCTCGACGACATCCTGAAGCGCCACATCGAGCGGCATCAGACGGCGGAAGAAATCGTCGAGGCGGGCTTCGACGAGGCGACGGTCACGCGGGTGCTGCACCTGGTGCGCGTCGCCGAGTTCAAGCGGAAACAGGCGGCGCCGGGCCTGAAGGTGACCGATCGGGCGTTCGGCACCGGCTGGCGCATGCCGATCGCCGCGAAGCTAGACCCGTAGACGGACGCCGGGGTCAGACCCGGTGTCTGACCCCGGGGTGCGATCGCAGGGGCCCGGGATGTGGGCAGATTCTGCCACCTACCCCTCGCCGTCCGCCGACGGAAACATCCCCGGCACCCCGTCGGTCAGCGTCGAATCGTCCCGCCACCGGCGATGCATCCACAGCCACAGCTCGGGATGCCGCCGCACGTACATCTCGAGGACGTCCGTGCACCGCTGCGTGAAATCGCGGACGGCGTTGTCGGCGTCGGCGTCCGGCGGCGCGATCGGATGCTCGTAGATCACCCGGATCCGTCCGCCGCCAATCGGCAACGCGAACACCGGCACCACCGGCGCCCCGGTCCGCAGCGCGAGCGCCGCCACCGCGGACGTGGTCGCCGCCGGACGGTCGAAGAAGTCGACGTAGATGGCATCGCGGCCCATGATGTGCTGATCGATCAGCACCGCGACGCCCTGCCCCTCCTGCAGCGCGCGCATGACGCGCCGGATGGTGCCGCGGCGATAGATCACCGTGTTGCCGGTGCGCTGGCGGATCTCCTCGAGCAGTTGATTCAGCTGCGGGTTGTCGAGCGCGCGGGCCAACAGGCCGATCGGCGCGATCTGAATCGCGTGCACGATCGCGTGCAGCTCCCAGAAGCCGAAGTGGCCGGTGACGAACAGCACGCCCTTACCTTGCGCGTAGGCCAGCCGCGCGCGCTCCTCGCCGTCGAACTCCACGCGCGCGAGCATCGAGGCCGGGCTGAGCGTGCTGAACTTGAGCAGCTCGAAGAGCAGCCGGCCGAAATGGACGAAGGCGGCTCGTGCGATCGCGCGCCGTTCCGCCGCCGGCCGCGCCGGAAACGCCGCCTCGAGGTTGCGCTCGGCGATCCGCCGGTGCGCGCGATCGATCGTGTAAAACGTCAACCCGAGCGCCGTCCCCCAGGCGCGCACGACCGCGTCCGGCATGACGCGGACGATCGCGACCAGCGCACGCACGATCGCGTACTCGAGCCGATGCTTCATCAGGGCTCGTCGGCCGAGGGTTCAAGCTCGGGGCGCGCGGCCCGGGCGCTGGACAGACGCGCGAGGAGCCAGGAACGGAACGGCTCCGCCGGCTCGACGCCGACGACGAGCGGGACGGCGGCAATCGGCAGGTCGCCGAGGTCGCAGGCGGTCAATCGAACGGCATCCTTCTCCGTGGTGAGCACGATCGCCGCCGCGGCCGCCCGCGCGGCGTCAGTGATGCGCCGGATGTCGCGGGCGTCGAACGGGTGGTGATCGCGGAAGTCCAGTGCGCCCGCGATCTCCCAACCGGCGGCGGAGACGTCGGCCACGAACCGATCCGGCCGCGCGATGCCGGTGACGACGAACACGCGCGAATTGGGCGGCACCACGACCGATTCGCGGCTGCCGGTCAACGCATGCGGCGGCGCGATGGCGCGCGTGACGCGAAAGACGGTCGCGACGCCGAGCGCGCGCCCGATCCGTTCCGCGGCCGCGTCGTAGCCGGCGGTGACGAGCGCGGCATCCGCGGCGGCGGCCGCCGCGATCCCTTCGCGGAGCCGTCCAACCGGCAGCGGCCGATCCGCGAGGTCGTCTTCCGACGCGAGCAGCAGATCGACGTCGCGCGCCAGCTCGAAGTGCTGAAATCCATCGTCCAGGAGATGGACGGTGACGCCGAGCTGGCGTTCGGCGAGGACGCCGGAGAGGTGACGGTCGGCGCCAACCAGGACGGCCACGCCCGGAAGGGCGCGCGCCAGCATCAGCGGCTCGTCGCCGGCGGTATCGAGATCGGCGTGCACCGTCGCGCCGTCCGACACGATCGTGACGCCATCGAGCGCGCGGCGCCGGGCGTACCCCCGCGTCAGGATCGCGGGCCGTTCGCCGCTGTCGAGGAGGAGACGCGCGATATACGCCACCATCGGCGTCTTGCCAGTGCCGCCCACGCGCAGGTTGCCGACGCTGACGACCGGACGCGCCAGCGACCGGCGGCGTGAGGGATCGCGTGCGTACCACTGGCGGCGCCAGGCGGCCGCCGCGCTGTAGGCCGCGCTCAACGTCTCGATCAATGGACCAGTCGGAAAGGCCGCACCACCGCCCGGCCGCGGCCGCCGACGGCCTCCGGCATCAGCTCGGTGATGACCTCGAGCGTTTTCGTCTTCGCGCCACGGTTGGCTTCGACCAGGGCGCGCGCCGCGGCGCCGAGGCCGGCGCGGCGCACCGGGTCGGTGACGAGTTCCAGCAGCGCGCTTTCGAGCTCGCGATCGGACGCCACCGGCACGGCCGCGCCGTTGCTCACGAAGGCGTCGGCGATCTCCCGGAAGTTGTGCATGTACGGCCCGAAGACGATCGGCTTGCCGAACACCGCCGGCTCGAGGATGTTGTGGCCGCCGTGATCGACCAGGCTGCCGCCGACGAACACCGCAGTGGCGACCTGATAGATCTGCGCCAGCTCGCCGATCGAATCGAGCACCACCACGTCGGCGCGCGGCTCGGCGTCGATCGGCAGCTCGGAGCGGCGGCTGGTGATGAAGCCGGCGTCGCGCGCGAGCCGCTCGACCTCGACGAACCGTTCGGGGTGACGCGGCGCCAGAATCGCCAGCGCGCCCGGCATCGCGGTCTTGATGCGAGCAAACGCGCGCAGCACCGCGGCTTCTTCGCCGCGCATCGTGCTGCCGGCGACGATCACCGTGCGGTTGGGCGACAGACGGAAGAAGCGCATCACGCGTTCGCGCGGCTTGCCGTGCGCCACGCCCGCCGGCAATTCGAGCGAATCGAATTTCAGGCTGCCGGTCACCGTGACCCGGGCCGGGTCGGCGCCCAGATCCACCAGCCGGCGGGCCGATTCGTCGCTCTGCATGCAGAAGCGATCGACATCGGCGAGGACGCGGCGGAAAAACGGCCGGATCAGGCGATAACGCGGATACGATCGCGACGAGATCCGGCCGTTGATCATCACCGTCTTCACCCCGCGGCGGCGGCACTCGCGCAGGAGGTTCGGCCAGATCTCGGTCTCCATCATGATGAAGAGCCGCGGCCGCACCAGCGTCAGGATGCGGCGGACGATGAAGGTCCAGTCGAACGGGAAATAGAACACCGCCTCGGCGTTCGACAGGCTGCGCCGCGCGACCTGCTGCCCGGCGATGGTGGTCGTGGAGACGAAGAGGCGCAGCCGCGGATAGCGCGCCTTGAGATCGGCCGCGAGCGCGCGTGCCGTCAGCGCCTCGCCAACCGACACGGCGTGGATCCAGATCGAATCCTCGCCGTCGATGTTGAACGAGATCGGCAGGAAGCCGAGACGCTGTCGCAGGCTGCCGATGTACTTCTGGTAGCGGATCGCCTGATACACGAAGTACGGCGACACCACGACGAAGACGGCGAGCGTCAGCAGGCTGTAGACGGCATACATCGCGGTCCGGCTATTGTAGAATGAAACGTTTGTCTGGAGGCTCTCGATGCCCGTGAAGGTTGGTATCAACGGTTTCGGCCGCATCGGCCGGAACATCATGCGTGCGGCGCTCGGCGACCGGAACATCGACTTCGTCGCCGTCAACGATTTGACCAGCGCGCACACGCTCGCACACCTGCTCAAATACGATTCGGTGCTCGGCAACCTGCACGCGAAGGTCGACGCGAAGCCGGACAGCATCTCCGTCGACGGCGACGAGTTCAAGGTGCTGTCGATGCGCGACCCGGCACAGCTGCCGTGGAAGGAGCTCGGCGTCGACGTGGTGTTCGAGTCGACCGGGCTGTTCACCGATCGCGACGCCGCCGCGAAGCACCTGGCCGCCGGCGCGAAGAAGGTCGTCATCACGGCGCCGGCGAAGAAGCCCGACGTGTCGGTGGTCCTCGGCGTGAACGACGAGCAGTACGATCCCGCCAAGCATCACATCATCTCGAACGCCTCGTGCACGACCAACTGCCTCGCGCCGCTCGCCAAAGTGCTGCACCAGACCTTCGGGATCAAGAAGGGCTGGATGACGACGATCCATTCGTACACCAACGATCAGCAGCTGCTCGATCTCCCGCACAAGGACCTGCGGCGCGCCCGTGCCGCCGCGCTGTCGATGATTCCGACGACCACCGGCGCGGCGGTGGCGGTCGGCGAAGTGCTGCCGGAGCTGAAAGGCCGGCTGGACGGCATCTCGATTCGCGTGCCGACTCCGAACGTGTCGTGCGTGGACCTCGTCGCGCTGCTCGAACGGAAGGTCACCGCGGAGGAAGTGAATGCCGCGTTCAAAGCGGCCGCCGACGGCCCGCTCAAGGGATTCCTGGCCTGCTCGACCGAGGAGCTGGTGTCGATCGATTTCAAGGGCAACCCGCACTCCTCGATCGTCGACATGCCGTACACGAAGGTGATGGACGGCGATTTCGTCAAGATCCTCTCGTGGTACGACAACGAGTGGGGCTATTCGAACCGCTGCGTCGATCTCCTGCGCAAGCTCGTCGCGAAAGGTTTGTAGCGCGAGGCGCGAAGGCGGCAGGGTCGCGATAAACATGGCAAAGCTGTCGATTCGCGATCTCGATCTGAAGGGCAAGCGCGTCTTCGTGCGCGTGGACTTCAACGTCCCGCTGAAAGACGGCCGGATTTCCGACGACACTCGCATTCAAGCGTCGCTGCCCACCATCCAACTCGCCCTGAAGCAAGGCGCCACCGTCGTCCTCGCCAGCCATCTGGGCCGGCCGAAGGGCAAGGTCAATCCGCAGATGAGTCTCCGCCCGGTCGCCGATCGGCTGGCGGATCTCGTCGATCTGCCCGTGACGTTCACGAACGATTGCGTCGGCGAGGATCCGGTCCGCGCCGTGGCCGGGGTGCACGCCTCTGGCGGCGGCATCGTCCTGCTCGAGAACCTCCGCTTCCATGCGGAGGAAGAAAAGAACGACCCGGCGTTCGCCAAAGCGCTCGCCGCTCTCGCGGACGAGTACGTGAACGACGCGTTCGGCGCCGCGCATCGCGCGCACGCGTCGGTCGAGGGAATCACGCACCACGTCCGGCGCGCCGCGGCCGGGCTCCTGATGGAACGGGAGCTGAAGTATCTCGGTCACGTCCTCGAATCGCCCGAGCGCCCGTTCGTCGCCATCCTCGGCGGCGCCAAGGTGTCGGACAAGATCGAAGTCATCCAGAACCTGCTCGGCCGGGTGAATCGCCTGCTGATCGGCGGTGCGATGGCCTACACGTTTCTCAAGTCCCGCGGCCTGCCGGTCGGGCGGTCGCTGGTCGAGGACGACAAGCTCGACGCCGCCAGGGCGATCGAGGCCGAGGCGGCGAAGCGCGGCGTCACCCTGCTGCTTCCGATCGACCACGTCGTCACCGATCGGATCGAACCCGGCACGGCAAACGAGGTGCTCGAGGTGACCGACTCCCGGATCGGCGATCGGCTTGGCGTCGACATCGGACCGGCGACGATCGCGGCGTACGAGCAGGCGATCGCGGACGCGAAGACCGTGGTGTGGAACGGACCGATGGGCGTTTTCGAGATCGAGGCGTTCGCGATCGGCACCAACGCCGTCGCGCGCGCCGTCGCGGGCACCACGGGCACGACGATCGTCGGCGGCGGCGACTCGATTGCGGCGGTGAAGCAGTCGGGGATGGCCGATCGGATCACGCACATTTCCACCGGTGGCGGCGCTTCGCTGGAGTTTCTGGGCGGACGAACGCTTCCCGGTGTGGCCGCGCTGACGGAGAAGGCGGGATAGGCTGGATGGGTGCCCTTCCTGCCCTTCCTGCCGTAACATCCTCTGATGCGCATTCCGTTCATCGCCGGCAATTGGAAGATGTACAAGACCGTGCAGGAAGCGGTCGTGTTCGTCAAAGAGCTGAAGAGCGCCGTGAAGGACATCATCGACGTCGAAATCGTCGTGGCGCCCCCGTTCACCGCGGTCCACGCGGCCGCCGAGGCTGCGCGCAATTCGAACATCGGCGTGGCGGCGCAGGACATCTACTGGGAGCGTGAGGGCGCGTTCACCGGCGAGGTGTCGCCGGTGATGGTGAAGGAAGCGGGCGCGGAGTACGTCATTATCGGCCACTCAGAACGGCGGCGGCTGTTCGGGGAGACCGACGCCATCGTCAATCGCAAGACCGCGGCGGCCATCGGCGCCGGGCTGATGCCGATCGTCTGCATCGGCGAGACGCTGGAGGAACGGGAACGCGACGAGACGTTCACCGTGCTCGATCGGCAGATCAAGGACGGCCTCGATCGCCTGACGGCCGAGCAGATCGCCGAGCTCATCGTGGCCTACGAACCGGTCTGGGCGATTGGGACCGGACGTACGGCGACGGCGGCACAGGCTGGCGATGCGCACGCCCATATTCGCAAGCGGATCCGTCAGTGGTTCGGCGGCGATGCGGCCGATCGGTGCCACCTGATCTACGGCGGCAGCGTGAAACCGGACAATATCAGCGAGCTGATTGCCGAGCCTGATGTCGACGGCGCACTGGTGGGCGGTGCGAGCTTGGAAGTGCGGAGCTTCGCAGAGCTGGTGACCAGGAGCCGGCCGCGTGCGGTATAATCGGGGTTTCCTGTTCCACGTCACGCGATTGCCATGATTCTCTACTATCTGTTTTCGACGATTTACGTGCTCGTTTGCCTGCTGTTGCTGATGGTCATCCTGCTGCAGCAGGGTAAAGGCGACATGGCGGCGGCCTTTGGCGGCGGCAGCAGCCAGTCGGCGTTCGGCGCGCGCGCCGGCGCGACCGTGCTCTCCAAGGCGACGGCGATACTCGCGGTGCTGTTCATGGTCGGCGCGCTGGCGCTGGCCATCATGGGTCAGCGTGGCCCGGGCTCGCTGCTCAGCGGCGCACAGGGGCCGAAGCCAGCCGCTCCGGCGACTGCCCCCGGCACGCCGCCAGCCACACCTCCGGCGGCGCCGAGTCAGCCGCCGAAGTAGTCACCTGTAAAACAGCAGCAGCCCCCAAATCGTCCCGCCATTCGGTCGGCGGACGATATATCCTCCCTGCAGAGGTTCTCCCGCCGAGCCGTCGACGAGCACTCGGATTCAGCGTTTTCCGACCCATGCCCGATTCGCAGTTCAACGGCGTCGTCGCCACCTGGGAGTGGGATGTCGCTACCAGCCAGCTCACGTGGTCGCCGGAACTCGAAGCCTTCCACGGCCTGGAACCGGGGACCGTACGCACCTACCAGGAACTCAGGGCACGAGTACATCCGGACGATCTCGACAGGATGGAAGCCAGGCACGAAGCGGCCATCCGCAATCACCAGCCGTTCGATATCGAGTTCCGGATCGTGCTGCCGTCAGGCGAAATCCGATGGCTGTTGATGGTCGGGCGCGGCGTCTGGGATGAGGGCGGTCGCCTGCTGCGCGTGTTCGGCAGCAACATTGTCATCACCGAGCGTAAACGGCTGGAGGAGGTGCATCGCCGCAGCGAACAGCGGCTGCAATTCCTGGTGACGCTCAACGATGCGCTCCGGCCGATGAGCGATCCGTCCGACGTGCAGGAGACCGCGGCGCGAATGCTGGGGGAGCACCTGCGAGTGACCCGCGCCGGCTACGCGGAGGTCGATGGCCGCGAGTACATCATTCGCCGGGAGTACAAATCAGGTGTCGCACCGCTGGTGGGACAAGGCCCCATCGGCACCTTTGGCGCGGCGCTGCGCGAAGCGTACCTGCGTGGCGAGACGGTCGTCGTGACCGACGTGCAAACGGATCCGAGGTTCACCGAGGTCGAGCGGCTCCGGATGCAAAGCAGGCAGATCGCGGCGTTCATCGGCGTGACGCTGCTGAAAGGCGGCCGTGTGGTGGCCGCCTTTGGCGTCAATCACGCGATGGCGCGCATCTGGTCGCCGATGGAGGTCGAGCTTGTCCGCGACGTCGCCGAACGGACCTGGGATGCGGTTGAACGTACCCGTGCGGAGGCGGCGCTTCGGGAACGCGAGCATCGGCTGCGTCTGGCGCTCGATGCCTCGGGAGGCGGCTCATGGACGTGGGAGGCGAGTACCAATCGCATTGATTGGGATGAGGGCTTCCGCATGCGATACGGCTTCTCTCCCGAGGAACCGCCGACGTTCGAGGCCTGGGTGTCCCGAATACACGAGGAAGACCGCCCGCGGATGATCAGCTTCCTCAACCAGGTGCAGCAGACGACGACGCTGGATGCCTGGGACAACACCTTTCGCATCGTTCGGCCGGACGGCACTGTCGCGTGGATGCAGAGTCGTGGACGCGCGGACCGCGATGTCAACGGACAACTGTCACGGCTCACCGGACTCGATCTGGACATCACCCATCACCGGCGTGCTGAAGAGGCTGTCCAGGCACGCCGCGACGAGGAACGAGATCGCGAACTGCGGCTGCTGCTGGAAACCGCCGCGCAAGGCATCGTCTCGGTGGATGCCCGCGGCAGGATTGTGACAGCCAACCGTGCGTTCGAGGCGATGTTCGGCTGGGAGCCCGGCGAGCTTATCGGTCAGCCCATCGAGCAGCTGCTGCCCTGGTCGCTGGTTGACGTCCACGCCCAGCATCGGATCGATGACTTCGCGGCACCGGATCCTCGTCTGATTGGCCGCAACAAGGACCTGGTTGGCCGACGCAAGGATGGTTCGACGTTTCCAATCGAAACCAGTTTGAATCACGTCCCCGGCCTTGACGGCGGACACGCCTTCGCGTTCGTGACGGACATCACGGAACGCCGGCGCGCCGCCGCGGTGCTTGAAGAACGAACCGTCGAATTGGAACGCCGGACCGCCCAACTGAGCCACCTCGCCTCCGACTTGACGCTCGCCGAGCAGCACGCGCGCGAGCAGCTCGCCAAGACACTCCACGACGGTCTCCAGCAGTTGCTGCTCATCGCGGCGTTGAATCTCGATCAGCAGATGAAACATGACGCGGAGACCAGAACCGCGCCAGCCGAACACCTCGTACAAGCGAAAAGTCACGTCGAAGAAGCGATTGCCGCGGCACGCTCCCTGAGCTTCGAGTTGTATCCGCCTGCCCTGCAAAGCTCGGGGCTGCCCGCCGCCCTCAGCTGGCTGGCAGACTGGACGCGGACCAAGTACGGGATCGAGGTCCAGGTGTCGGCCTCGCCGCTCGCCAATTCCGCGCGAAAGGACGTCCGCACGCTGTTGTTCGAGTCGGTGCGCGAGCTGCTCTTGAACGCGGTCAAGCACGCGCACGCCGAACGGGTCAGCGTGGATCTGGCGGTCGACGCGGACGGCATGCTGTGCATTACCGTGACGGATCAGGGCATCGGATTCGAACCGGCGGAGGTCAGCGAACCAGCGAAGGGCGGCCACGCCGGATGGGGCCTGTTCAGCATCCGCGAACGACTGACGTTGTTGGGTGGGCGGTTCGACATCGAGAGCAGCCCGGGACAGGGGGCGCGGTTCCGTTTGATCGCGCCGATCGGCGCGCCGGACACCACCGTCGCACAGGATCCGCAGAGCCACGCGGCGATCGGGCCGGCGTCGTCGAGCGCCGCGAGCCTTGCGGCCGCGCACGCGCTCAAGATTCTGATCGTCGACGATCACGCCGCGGTGCGCAGGGTGTTCCGCGACGTGCTACAGGAGCGGCTCGAGCTGTGCGTCGTCGGCGAGGCGTCCAACGGACTCGAGGCGATCGCGCAGGCGCACGCGCTCCGGCCGCATGTGATCCTGATGGACATCTCGATGCCCCGGATGGATGGCGTCGACGCCACGCGGCGCATTCACGGCGAACTGCCAGCCATCCAGATCCTGGGGCTGTCCATGCAGGTTCGAACGGAGACGCACCATCCGATCGAGAACGCCGGCGCGTCGGGCTTCTTCGTCAAAGGCGCCGACACCCAGCGGTTGATCGATCACCTGCTGGGTGTGCACGCCGCCATGGTCGCCGGGTTGGCGTCGTAGCCGCACGCTGACGGTACGCACCGGCGT
The DNA here is from genome assembly GCA_963792175.1 of uncultured Acidobacteriota bacterium. GTDB lineage: Bacteria > Acidobacteriota > Vicinamibacteria > Vicinamibacterales > CAVVIG01 > CAWBVG01. The sequence continues at coordinate 6,570 of CAWBVG010000001.1, read as the reverse complement.
GGTGTTCGGATATAATTCTTGATTCTGCTTCGCGGAAGTGGCGGAACGGCAGACGCACCAGCTTGAGGGGCTGGCGGGGGCAACCCCGTGGAGGTTCGAATCCTCTCTTCCGCACCATTCTCTAAATTGCCAGCAAAACCGCGGTGACTGTGCGGTTTTGCTAACGCCCTGCTAACGAACTTTTCTAGCGACCGTGCAGCAGCCCGCCGAGCAGCGCCGCGGCGTCGCGCTGCATCTCCGGCAGGACGTGCGCGTAGGTGTCAAGTGCCATGATGGGGCCAGCGAATTTGTAATCACGTGAACCAATCTGTCTGGCTAGCCTCGTCTGTTGGCGCGTCCCCTTGTGAAATCCGTTGGCGTCTATTGGTCTCTCAATTGCTCGCGCAAACCGATGTGGAAGGCGCAAAGCGAACCGTTCTTGGCTTGGCCTTGGTGTGCATTCTGTTGGCGCTCGCCGGGAAACTCGTGAGTTTCGGGAGCCTGATCGTTCAGGGGGCTCGGTCGCAACCGACGATCAGCGTCGCAGCCTTGAATCTCGATTGAAAGAGCAGAATGTGTTTGGGCGTGTGGGGGATGCCCAGACAAAGCTGGCGTGCGAGCAAGCGCCTGCACCTTGGGATTTCGTTTGCAGCTTCGAGCCGACGCCTCAGACATCCTCAACCCGCGTGAAATTCGGAGTTCGTGTCAGCAGCAGCGGGACCATCGTCGAACTGTCAGCTCTCATTCCGGCGGAGGCAGACCTTCCTGCGCCGGTAAAGGGTTACATGGGGTGAGCTGGCGAAACGAGTCGTTCCAACAAGTTTACCGATTGAACGCGTTTGCTTGACCAAGCGCCTGCTTGATCAGGACATCCAGCTGCGCGCTCCCCGTGTTGATAAAACTGTGCCGCTGGGTGAGCGAAAGGCAGAGGTCCCCCGGCTGCGAGCCGAATGGTCGACGGAGACTGCACTGGTAGTAGGATGGCATCCTCTCTCAATGAGGAGGTGTCGCGTGCGCGGATCTGGACTCGTGGCAGTGGTCGGATTCTTGGTCGTCGCGATCGGCACGGCGGGTTGTGGCTGCACGTATCAGACCAGCAGCACACAACCGAGCACCTTCGGGCCGAACGGCGGTAGCGGCACCTTCACCGTCACCACCAACAAGCCTGGTTGCAAATGGAACGCGGACGAAGACAGCCACGCCGAAGACTGGGTCAAGGTCGCCGGAGGCACGGTCACCGGATCGGGATCGATGAACTTCAACGTCTTGTCCGCGCAGCAGCAGCCGAACGTCCCGCTGCCCCGTTCCGGCAACATAGATCTTCGAAGACGGCAGCAACAGCACAGCCAAGGCGGTGGTCAAGGTGTCTCAGAACCCGTAGCAGTGAACGAAGAACGATCAGGCGCGAAGGTCCGCGCTCGAATCACGAAACGCGTCTGGATACCGGATGCCGGAACCGCACGGAGCCCGCTCGATCATCGAAAACGCCGAACAGGCGGCTGCGGCCGGCGACTACGCCTCCGCCGAGGAGCTCCTGCTCGAGGCGGCCGGCCTTCAGGAGCAGACGCTTGGCCCGAACCATCCAGACCTCGCCAACACGCTGAACAACCTCGGCGTCGTCTGCGAGATCACAGACAATCCGATCGACGCGGAGCACTACTTCCGCCGGGCGTACACCATCGCGACCGCGACGCTGGCGCCTGACCATCCGTTCGTCGCCACGAGTCGGAAAAACCTTCACGATTTCTGCGCGGCCCGCGGACGGCCGGCGGAGTTGCCGCCGTCACCACCGGGCGTTGCAGCCTGGCTGGATGCGCCCGCGCCTGCAGCGCCACTGCGCGAGTCGTCGCCGTCAGCGAAGACGCAGGACGTGACGCCGATCCCTCGGAAGAGATTCCTACGCCCGCTCGCTCTTGGCACGTTGAGCGGAGCTGCCCTGCTGATCGCGATTCTTACATGGGCCCCCCTTGGGGCAGTCCGGTTGAGGAGACCAAATCGGCGCCGGCGACCGCGATCGCTCCAGCGCGCCAGACTCCGGCCCCGACGCCAACGGCTCCGCCTGCCGAGCCGCTCGCGCAACCGCAACGCACTCCGAAGCCCACTCAGCCCACTCGAGACGAGGCAGACGCGATTGGCGCCAGGCCAACCAGGCCCGCAAGCCCGGAGGTGATGCCAACGGTGGCTACGGCGCAGCTCTGCACCGCCCTCAGGGACTGGCGATGCGCGGCTGCGGACGGCCAGGTTCCGCCCGGGCCGATGTTCTTCTACACGCAGATAAAATCCGCAACCGCCACCACGATTGAGCACCGCTGGTATCAGGGCAATCGCATGCGCCGGGTGGTGCAGCTCCGCATCGAGGCCAGTCCCGGCACCGGTTACCGCACGTACAGCCGCAACACCATCAGCAGGGAGCGCGCCGGCGACTGGCGAGTCGAGCTGCGGAGCGCGGATGGCACCATGCTCCACGAAGAGCGCTTCACAGTCCGGTAGCCAAAGGTGCGAAGACACACTCCGCGACCACACCATGGAGGCGAGGACAACATGACGACGAGCCACATCAGTGCCGTGGCCCGCGAGATCCAATCGTAGTGGACCGCCTTCGACGGTGAGGTCGCAACTCTCCTGCCTGGTCGCGCGTTCGATCGACTGGCGTTCGGCCAACTTTTCCCATTGACAAGCTTTCGACTGCCCCGATAATCGCGTGACAACACGAGAATTCGTCTGTCGAGGTGTACACGGCCGGGCTGTGTATCGGGGGACGCCGACCAATTCGTGCATCTGTCTGACCGGTCAGGAGACTCCCTCCCGGTATGGTTTTACGGCGCTCCCTTTCATTGTCTTCTACATCATCGTCTTCGCGCTGTATTGGCCGCTCGGCAAGGACGGCCAGAACCGGCTGATTGTCCTCTCGGGCCTGGTGTTCTACGGCTGGTGGGACTGGCGGTTCGCCGTGCTGCTCCTGGCACGACCGGCATCGATTTCGGCGTCGGCCTCGCGCTCGAGGAGGAGGAAGCGCCGCGGAAGCGCCGGGCCTGGCTGGTGCTGTCCCTGGTGACGAACCTGGGCGTTCTCGGCGTTCTTCAAGTACTTCAACTTCTTCGCGATTCGTTTGTCCGTTTCAGCTGCGCTTTCGGCATGCACCCTTCCATCTTGACGCTCAAGATCCTCCTGCCGATGGGCATCAGCTTCTACACCTTCCAGGCGCTCAGCTACACGATCGACGTCTATCGCCGGGAGCTCGAGACCGTCCACGATCCGGTGCGCTATTTTTCGTTCATCCTCTTTTTCCCCCATCTCGTCGCCGGACCGATCGTGCGGGCCAGGGACCTGCTCGACCAGTTCAACAGGCGCCGCGTGTTCAACCCCGCGACGGCGCCGGACGCGCTTCGCCAGATGCTGTGGGGATACTTCATCAAGGTCGTGATCGCCGACAACCTGGCCCGCGTCGTGTCCCAGTCGTACGATCACGTCGGGTCGACGTCCGGGTGGCAGCTGCTGTACGCGACGGTCTGTTTCGCGATTCAGATCTACTGCGACTTCGCCGGCTACACGCACATCGCGATCGGCATCGCGAAGCTCCTCGGCATCGAGCTCATGAGGAATTTCGCCTATCCGTATTTCTCGGGAGCATCCCGGAGTTCTGGGGACGGTGGCACATCTCGCTGACCAGGTGGTTCCGCGACTACGTCTACCTGCCGCTTGGCGGCAACCGCGTGCCATATCGCCGGTGGATGCTGAACATCATCATCGTCTTTCTGGCGAGCGGGTTCTGGCATGGAGCGAACTGGACCTTTCTCGTCTGGGGCCTTCTCCACGGCGCTGCTGTACCTCGCCTATTCGCTCGTCGTGGCCCGATTCGCAGCGGCTGGCGGCCGAGACGCCCGGGGGCGACTCGCCGTTCCTTCGGTCCGTCGTTGCTTCAGATCGCGCTGACGTTCTCGTTGACGTGTCTCGGCTGGGTCTTCTTTCGCGCGGCCTCGGTTGGCGACGCCTCATTATCTTGCAGAAGATCGCGGTCGACGTCACGACAACGTCGCCTGTGTTGACTTACAAGCAGCGCGGCTGTCTGGATCGTGCTGCTGTTCGCGATCGAATGGATCCAGCGCGAATACGCAAACCCGCTTCACCTCGAAGCGCTTCCGCGCCCCGTGCGATGGAGCGTGTATTATGCTCTTGCCGGCACGATCTTCATGTTCGCGCCGATGAACTACACGCCGTTCATCTATTTCCAGTTCTGAACGTGACGCACGCGCCTTGATACCGAGGGTCTCTCCCGTTCCGGCCGTCCAGGGATCGTAGGAACATCTGGCGGCCATTCCTGCTCCATCTGTTGCTCTTTTCCTCATTCCCGGCCTCCTGCTCCTTGCCGGGGAGGCGGTACTGCAGGACTTCGGGCGAGGTATGGCCCCTGCCTCGCGTCACCGCGTATCAGCGTGCGCACCCCGATTCACTGTTCCTGCGCAGCGTCGATCAGCTGTTTTACGCGTACAAATACCGCCGCATCCTCGAATCGCGTCCGACCATTCTCGTCGCCGGTTCGTCGAGAACCATGAAGTTTCGAGCGCCGATGTTCGGCGATCGGGCGATTCGTTCTACAACGCCGGCGGCATCCTGAACAGCCTTCGCGACCTCCACGACTTCAGCGTGACGCTCCCGTCGTCGGTCACGCCAGCCGTCCTCCTGATTGGCCTCGATCCGTGGTGGTTCAACGAACAGGTGGCGCCGGCATTCAGCTTTGCTGACGAAATTGCGAAAGGCGCGGGATTCAGCTTCGATGAACACGTCATGGCACTTCGATGGCTGTTCATCAATCCGCAGGTGGCGGCGCATCAGGCGCGGCTCGCGCTCCGGCCCGACGACAATCGGGCGATTGGGATTGCCGCCCGTGAGACAGGCGGTGGGTTCAGGTTCGATGGCAGCCACAAGTCGCGCCTGCCAACGCCTCGAACCGAACAGGAATGGGCGTTCGTCGACCGTGAGACGCCGCCGGTCATCGAGCGCGTGAGAAGCGGCACTGGCAACTTTCCGCCCGCCGACCAGCCTTTCACGGGACCGCGTGGCGTTGCTCGACGCGGTTCTCGCCGCATATCAGACCAGACACGTGTTGGTCATCGGCTATCTGCCACCGTTTTCGTCCGAAGTGCTCGCGCAGCTCGAGTCCGATCCGCGGCATCGATTCTTCTGGGCAGACTTCCGGCGCGCGATCCCGAGTTGTTCCGCAAGCATGGCTTTCCGCTGTTCGATGCGTCGGCGACAGCCTCGGTCGGCCTCGACGACCGCGCCATGAGCGACGGCTTCCATGCAGAGGAGACATTTCAGGCGAGAGTGGTGAGGGCGCTGCTGCAGGACGAACGGATCGAGCGGCGTTGCCGGGAACGCAGGCCGCGCTTGACCGCGCCCTCGCGTCGCCCAGAACGAACTATTGGCAGCCGGATTTTGGTCGGTGAGCGAATCTCCAGCTGAGAGCCTGTCGGACCGCACAACCCGTACGCTCCTCGTGCTGGTGATCGCGGGAGGAGCGCTGCTGCGAGTGTGGGGGCTGGCATTCGGCCTTCCCCACCCGTTCACCCGCCCCGACGAGGAAGTGATTGTCGACGTCGCGCTCGGCGCCCTCTCCGATCGGAACCCGCATTTCTTCGACTGGCCGACTCTGTTCATCTACCTGACGTCGATCGGGTATGCGGTCATGTTCGGGATCGAGCGCGCGATCGGTGGCACGATCACGAACCCGGCCGCTGCCAAATCTTCGTTCGAGCCGCTCCTGGTCCTGATCCCGCGCGCGCTATCCGTGAGCGCCGGTGTTGCGACTGATCGCCGTGCTGTTCGGCGCCGCCAGAGAGCTGTTTTCGAGACGCGTGGCGCTGATTGCGGCCGCGTTTCTCGCGGTCGCCTTCCTGCATGTGCGCGACTCACATTTCGGCGTGACGGATGTTCCGGCGACATTTGCCGTGTGCGCGTTCTGGGCGGGCCTTAGATGCGCCACCCGCGGCCTTACGACGGGCCGCGTGGCGATTGCCGGCGCGCTCTGTGGACTGTCGGCATCGACGAAATACAACACGGTCCTGGTGCTGCTGCCCGCCGTCCTGGCGATTCTTTCCCAGACCATCTGGAATCCGCCGCGGTCGATCGGTTTGGCCGTTCGCGCACTCGCTCTTCTGCTGGTTTGCGCCACGATGGCTTTCCTCGTCGGGACGCCTTACGCAGTGCTCGATCATCAGACATTCCTGGCGGCGGTGACTGGCGTCCGGCACCATCTGGCGAACGGGCACGTCGTGATGGCGCGGGGATGGACGTATCACGCGATGTTCACACTCCGCTACGGCTTGGGAATTCCGTTGGTCGTCACCGCAATCGTCGGCGGCTGCTGGCTCCTGGCGCGGCAACCGCGGGCCGCGGTGTTTGTGCTGGCGTTTCCGATTCCGTATTACCTGGTCCTGGGATCGGGCCTGACCGTGTTCGTCCGCTACATGATTCCCATCGTTCCATTTCTCTGTCTCACCGCCGCGGTTGCTGTCGAGCGATTCGCGGACACGATCGGCCGTGGATTCCCCGCCGCTCGTGCGCGAGATGTCGCGGCGGCTGCGCTAGTCG